>NZ_AXAS01000160.1 GCF_000472925.1 Bradyrhizobium sp. Ec3.3 | reverse complement strand
CGATCTCCGGCTATAGCCCATTCGGATGTATCCCTGGCTCAAGGTGAAGGAACCCTTGCAAGATCTTAGGGGGCATTGCCAAGGCAGGCTGCGGGTTCTTTGGGGTGCCGCCGCGAGCGGGGTACGCGCGACCGCTCCTATTGAGAATATCTGCCGCGAGAAAATTCGTGGTTGCAGTTGCGGGTTAGGCAACATGTCTGCCGAGGACGCGTTCTCATAAATCGAGATGGGGGCGTGTCCGCCATGCCCCCATAGCAATTAAACTGCGTCGCGCCGCTAAGTACGGATAGTACCCGCCGGGGCAAACATAGTTGCCGTACGCGTCGTAGCCGCAGCCGCCGCGGTAGTAGGCCCGCAGCCCCGCCGACCGCAGCCGCACCCACTGCCGCCGCACCGACCCCGTAGCGGTAGCCGCGACACGCCCCTGCATACGCAGCCCGATAGCCTAGGGCCCGCCGCGCACGGCGACAGCGCCGCCCCGGTATCCGGGAGCCGCGACCGCGCCCCCGCGGTAGCCTCCTGCTCGCACGGCACCGCCGTGGAAACCTCCGGCGCTGCCGTGCGGATCGGTCGCTAAACTAGCGCATCGTCTCGACCGTCGCGACGTGCTCACGGATGAGCCTCGCGACATCCAGCGTATGGGTCGCGATCATGAAATGACTGGCGCCGGGAACGGTCACCAGCGACGATCTGGAGACTGCGTCAGTCAGCACCTCGGCGACACGCTGAACGGCTGGATGACCACACTCGCCTCGCACGAAGAGGCTTGGCGCAGCGATGCCTGCATAGGCGGCAAGCGGCACATCGAAAACTCCATGCCGACGACCAGTCGAGAACGTTCGTCGGCGTGGTGGCAACAATGTAGTCCCGGGTCCGGGCTGGGAGGGCGTCAAAGCTGCCGTAACCGCCGTAGAAGTCGATGATGCTCTGCGCAGCCAGCAGCTTTCCGTCGTCACAGGCGCGGACATAAGCGTCGGCCATCGCGCGCACTTGCTCGTACAGCGCGAGATCGCCGGAGTGGCGAAGCAGATTGAACGGGGGTCGCCTCGATCAAGGTCAGGCTTGCGACCTTGGTCCGGTCACGGAGGACGGTCGCCAAGCACACCGTGGCACCCCACGAATGCCCAACGAGGTGGACAGCGCTGTTGGTGCGCTGGATGACGGCCTCGACGATGTCGATCTCCCGTTCGATAGAAAT
>NZ_AXAS01000159.1 GCF_000472925.1 Bradyrhizobium sp. Ec3.3 | reverse complement strand
CGCCGCGCATCACTCGGGGTCGGGGTGGATGGCTAGTCCTTACCCCATGGGGGACTTTCACCTCCTATTCTTTGCCAGCTTTCCTGGCGCACTCTCTTCTGGGTCAAAATGCGAAGAACTCAACATGAGCAACCGAGTCCGCTGTGCCTCGCTAAGCGGACCTCGACGGCGCGTGCGGACACCTCAGAATAGCCAATGAACGACGTCATTCGCCGACCTCGTCGGAAGTCGCCCGTGGAGTGGCATCGGTCAAAATTGAAACGGACTGACCGAAATAGAAATCTTGCCGTCCGCAGCTTGTTCTACCTTAAAGTCCACCTCTTTTTGCGCTGCTACATCCTCAACGGTCACATGCAACAACCCAGTACAAGTAACTGCTCGCTTGGCTTTGCTTCTTGAATTTGTGCGTATTGTATCATCCAACCTATATGCGGCGCCTTGTCTCCCCTTTTCCAAATGGCTAATCTTTCGGCTTCTGTGCTCGTATTTGATCCTTCCGCGTCGCAACTGCCGCCTTTTTCAACGGAATCGGCGCATCGGCGAAGTGCGCGATGTCCGCTACTTGGTAGCTATCGGGGGAAAAGCGGACGTCGCACATAATCTGCGGGCATTACGGCCCCAGAAATCTATATGCGACAATCAGTGCCACCATGCTCGCGAAAATCAGCAGTGCTCGGAGGGATTTTCGGATCATTGGCCTCGTCGAATGGCGCGCGGCCGGTAGATCAGGTTGAGGTTTAGGCCGTCGCTGAGACCGCACGACTTTGCCCTTTGTTGTTTGCGTGCGAGCCTTTGGTTCCGGCGCCACGCCTACGCCTCCCATCTCCCTGTAATAAGCGCTGTAGACCTCGCGAATGGCCAGGGCCGTGGACTCGACCTCGCTGATCGTCTCGAGTCGGGTTCGATAGTTAGTCAGAAAGCTCTGTGCGTTTGACGGAAGGTCATCGAAACCACCGAGCTTGGCCATCATGAGCCAAGTGGCAAAATCCGCCTCGGCCTTCGTGCGGGCTTTCCTAGCGATATTGGTGTTGGCGCTATAGGACATGATGGTCCGATTGGTTCGCCCGCTCAAGCTCGCCGGCATTCATGGCTTCATCTGGCCGAGATTGGGGCATTGCCGCGCGCCCTAAGCGGACGCCACGCTCGGCGAAAATACGATCGGCGAACTGCTGCACGTATCCGCTTGAGCCCTGCTGATGGGTCATCT
>NZ_AXAS01000158.1 GCF_000472925.1 Bradyrhizobium sp. Ec3.3 | reverse complement strand
CGTAGAGCGTGTGAGCCAATTCGCTTTTCTGCATTCGACATCAAGGAGCGGTAGCGCCCCTTGATGGCAAGGAGCCGGCGGCGTCAGGCCGTCCGGTGTGCTTCTACGGTCTATGCTTTAGCGAGATAGTGTCCCTGCAAGATGTTGTTGATGAGGGCGTACCAGAGCACGACGGCACGGACCTTCTCGATACCGCGCACGGTCAATTGCCTGAGGTCCCAGTTCCGCCATCGGGCATGGATGCATTCGCAGATCGTGCGGGCCTGGTACTGTGCCTTGCCGGCTTCGCTGGCCATGCGAGCACGCCAGGCTGCTACTCCAGGACCGTCGCTACTCCGGGGTAAAAAGGGATCGACGCCGCTCCTGGATTTGGGCGGAGGACAGTAAACCTCGATGCCTTCGCCATGCGCCCACTCGATGTCCTCGCCGCTGCAGAACCCGCCATCGACGAGGTAGCGGCGCGGCAAGCGCTTCAGCCGAGCGCGCGTTCGCTCCAGCATTGGTCGCATCAGGCCACGATCTGAGCCGCTGTTGTCGACATCGATCGCGACCACGATCGGTTTGCCGGCTGCACTAGCCACCTGCACATTGTAGGCCGGGCGGAAGCCGGTATCCGCCATCTTCATCACCCGTGCCTGTGGGTCGGTGGTAGAGGCCCGAGGCTCTTTTGGCTTTTTGCCATTGCCGCCCTTGTCGTCGAGTTGCTTTCGCTTGCGCTTGATCTCGGCCAGCGCCGCTTGCGCGGCCTGCACCCGCTCGCCGCGTTCCCGCGCCGCGCGCTCTTTGGCGGCCCGGATACGCCGATTGCTGGCTTCCGGATCCGCATCGACCTCGCGCTTTAGCTCCTCCACCACGGCCTCGGCCTGTGCCATCTGCCGATCCAGCGTCGCCTCCCGGCGGAACGATCCGGTCCCCGCACTCGCCCGTACCCGCACCCCGTCCTGGGTCAGCTTCTCCAGATCGACCAACCCTGCCTCGTTCAGGGCCACCAGATGTTCGACCAGCAAACGGTCGAGCAGGTCGGCACAGCCGACCCGGAAGTCCGACAGCGTGTGATAGTTCAAAGACACGCCGCCGCAGAGCCAGCGGTATACGTCGTGGCTCTCGCAGAGCCGGTCCAGCGCCCGCGCGCTGCCAACACCATCGCTCGTCGCGTACAGCCAAAGCGCCAGCAGCAACCGTGGCGATGGCGCCGGATGACCCGGCCGATTCTCGCGCGCCTTGACCCGATCCTCCAACTCGCTCAGGTCGAGCCCTTCAACATAGGCCCAGATTACCCGCACAGGATGATCCTGCCCGATCAGGCTGTCGATATCGACCGCCCGCAATTCGACCTGGTCGCGCAAGGGCTCACGCAGCCGAGGTGCTCCCCGCGGCACTGCTTCGGTTCGTGGCGCCGACTGTTCCGGCAACTCGCCAAAAAGTCTATCGTCAGCCATCATTCTCTCCAGCAAATCAATCTGCTTAGAGAATCATATCCACCTGACGCTCGATACGAAAAGAGTCACAGCCTCGTAGG
>NZ_AXAS01000157.1 GCF_000472925.1 Bradyrhizobium sp. Ec3.3 | reverse complement strand
TCCGAGCCGGGGCCATAGTGCCGGGTTTCTGACATTCGAAGCCGTGATCGCCTATCCGTACCACCCGCTGGTCGGCCGGACGGTCCTGGTGACCGGCGACCATGAGCACGACGGTGTTCATTATTTCCTGATTCGGCAACCGCAGGGCGGCTCCTTCCAGGTGCCGGGCTGGATGTTCGATCCGGCGGCATGTTCGATGGAGATTGTAACGGTTCCGCGCCTTCCCGTCAGCCAACTCGTTCAACTGCGTAGTCTGGTTGATCATCTCGTAGCCTGTCGTCCGGAGGAAGAAAGCCCCGGAGGATTCGACAATGAGAAAGCAGTGTCGTGCGCAAATGGATCTGTTCCTTCCCCTAACCCGGCCCGGCGATATGAGTGGCGCCGAACGCCAGAAGGCGGTGGCGCTTCTGCGAGTATTGCTAACGGAAGCGGCGGCGAAGCCGGCCAACGAGCCTCAGGCCAGCGGCAAAAAGGGAGCAGGCAATGAGTAAGATCACGCCCGCGCACCTGGCCCGTGCCGCTTTCGTGTACATCCGCCAATCCACAGCGTATCAGGTCGTCAACAATCTCGAGAGCCAACGACGCCAGTATGGCTTGGTCGAACGCGCGCGGCAGCTTGGCTGGGAAGACGTCCAGCTTGTCGATGATGATCTCGGCCGATCCGGTGGCGGAACGGTCCGACCGGGCTTCGAGAAGCTGCTGTCCGCGATTTGCGAAGAACGGGTTGGCGCCGTGGTATCGCTCGAGGCATCACGCCTTGCCCGGAACGGCAGAGATTGGCACACTTTGCTGGAGTTCTGCGGCCTAGTCGGCACGCTGATTGTCGATGAGGAAGCCATCTATGATCCACGCTCACCCAATGACCGGCTGTTGCTTGGCATGAAGGGCACCATGAGTGAGATGGAGTTGTCGATCTTCCGGCAGCGGTCCGTCGAGGCCATGCGCCAAAAGGCACGGCGGGGTGAACTTCATTTGACGGTCGCCGTCGGCTACGTGAAGACGGATGACAGCCGTATCGAGAAGGATCCTGATCGGCGCGTCCAGGACGGCATCTTGCTCGTCTTCCGCAAATTCGCCGAGCTCCAATCAATCCGGCAGGTGCTGCTTTGGTTCAGGCAGGAGAACGTTCTCGTTCCAGCGATTGCGCAAGGTCGCGGTAAACGCCCAGTCGAATGGAAGGCACCCGTCTATCACACGCTGCACCACATGCTGACGAATCCGGTATACGCTGGCTCTTACGCCTATGGTCGGCGGGGGACACGGGTGACAATCAAGGACGGGCGCAAGCGGATCATGCGCGACACACTCCGGCGCAATTGGAGGGACTGGCAGGTTTTGATCCACGACCATCACGAGGGCTATCTCGCCTGGGCGGAGTTCGAGAGGAATCAGCACCTGATTGCCGACAACGCCAATGGAAAGAGCTATATGGGTCGCGGTTCGATAAGGCGCGGCGAGGCTTTGCTGCCGGGATTATTCCGTTGCGCGCGCTGTGGCCGACGCCTGCACATCCAGTACACTGGAAAGGGCGGGAATACACAGCGATATGCCTGCCGCGG
>NZ_AXAS01000017.1 GCF_000472925.1 Bradyrhizobium sp. Ec3.3 | reverse complement strand
CCTTGCGCCAACGATGCAAGAGCTTCAACAGCGACTCCGCATCCGCATCGAGCCTTTTGAGCGGCTGGCGTTTGATGCCAGGAACAACCGCGGCTGCCAACCACTTCGATTGAGCCATCTCGATTACGGCGATGATCGTGCTATCCTGCTCGAGGGCGGTGAGGGATCTGCTCGCCTCAAAAGGTTGCGACATGTGGCGCTCCTTTGGTGTCTTTGGACAGAGCGCCGAGCGTGCCACAAACCCTCGCCGTCCGCCCCGCCCCATAGCATCTTGATCCAGTGCTTCTGTCGCCCGCCCCGGTAAGGCCGGTCATCTCGCCGCGCTCGAACGGGGCAACGGTGATCCCGTCCGGCCTGTGTGCCAACAGTGTCTCCAGTTTGGTCTTGCGCAGATGCAGCGGCAAATCGCGCAGATCGTCGCCGCCGATGGCCAGAACATCGAAGGCGTAGAGTTGGACCTCGTGATCGTGCTTGCGGGAGTGCAGCGCATTGAAGTCGGAAATGCGGTCAACGCCGAAAATCACGACCTCGCCGTCGATGACGAAGTGCCTCTGCCGGTTCTTCAGCGCGGCTTCGGCGATCCACGGATAACGTTTCGTCCAGTCGCTGCCGTTGCGGGACAGCAGGCGCACGCGTGCGTTCTCCCGGATCACCAGCATCCGGTAGCCGTCGTGTTTGACTTCGTGAAACCACTCCGGCCCCGAGGGGACCTGCTTCCCGGCGGTCGCCAGGCAAAGCTGAAAGGCGCTACGCATGAGCGGAAGATAGGCACTCCGGCGGAAAACACGAATCCGCCCCAAAGGGCTAGCAGCCCCGGCAACCGGCTGGAGGCTTGGTTAGGCCGAGGCCGCTAGTGGCACTGGTCACGCAAACCATTGCCTACTCGCGGCCCCTGCGCATTATCGCATGTGAATCCAGCGCCTCACGGAAACGAGTAGCGTGCGGGCATGGACAATGACTTGTCGTTCATCGTGTCTGTCACCTCGCTGTCCGTGCTAACGGCGGCACTGATGGCGCTCGCGCTACTCTTCATTTGACCGAACCATCACACCTCATCGTGCGTTCTTCATCCTCGATCCAGTAACATATTACCGCGCGCCGATTGCGGAGTGCGCGGCGCGGACATGAGCGCCGACCGTGGCGTTTGTGATCGCATCGCCACAGAAGCAGCGCGCCGTTCCGTCGAGCCTCTGCGTCGGCAGCGGCATCGCAAGTTCGTGCATCCGATCCTTCCAGGCGGTCCCGTCGCGCTTCTCACGCCAGGCGTCGTAATCCGCTGCCGCTCGGATAGGCCATCATGACCTAACCCCCTCGCCTCCAGATCGCGAGCCGGGTCTAAGTGCGGGATGCTAGGTAGTTTCCGACTACGATGCCTCTCGGTGACCCAGCGGAGTCCATGGGTGCGTTTGTGTGGATCGAGGCCCCCCTAACTGGTGGAGGGAAAGGCTCCCGACGGACTCCTGAAGGCTCTGGGAGCGGCTGCTGTAGAACTCGACGGCCGGCACAACTAATTGTGGAGCCACGTTCAACGCTCGAAGCAGAAAGTGATTTGCTGAGCTATTCTTGTCGGGTCGTAGGAGTACGCAATGTCGAAAGCGATTGCTATCTTGGGCTCCGCTCTGTTCTTCGTCATTGCGCCGTTGGTGCTGGCAGGCTTCGTCCCCTGGTGGGTCACGCAGTGGGAATTTCGGCCAGCTTTTTTCGGCGTCGATCTAACCCGCATCCTCGGCGGTATATTGATCATCGTCGGAGTGCCCGGACTTGTGGATTCATTTGCCCGTTTTGCGCTGGAGGGGCTGGGGACGCCCGCCCCGATCGCGCCGACACAAAAGCTCGTAGTGACTGGCCTTTATCGCTACGTGCGAAATCCAATCTACATCGCGGTCGTCGCAGTCATTTTTGGTCAGGCCCTTTTGTTTGGTGACTGGCGTCTCCTCTGGTACGGCGCGCTACTCTGGCTGTTTTTTCATCTCTTTGTGGTGATGTACGAAGAACCGACGCTCAAGCAAACATTCGGCACGGAGTACGAGAGCTTTCGGACTAATGTGCCGCGCTGGATTCCGCGGTTGACGCCATGGCGAGCCGCATAAAGGAATCGCTGCAAGCGGCTCGATGCCGGCTGCAACAAGCAGTGCGAGACGGCGAAGCGTAGCAAGCCCGCCTAGCGGCCTCGCCCCGTGACTGCCTGGCTGAGTTCCGGTTTTGATGCTGTGGACGGCTCCTCCACGGGCACGAGAGTGCCAAGGAGTGGGCGCCGTTTGAGGCTCCCACGATTCGGAGGAGCAGCCTATGCAGTCAATTTCGACGATTGGTCTGGATATCGCGAAGTCGGTCTTTCAAGTGCATGGCGTCGATGGAACCGGTCAGGTGGTGATCCGCCGCCAGCTCAAGCGCCGTTTCGTGCTGTCCTTCTTTGAGAAGTTGTCGCCGTCCCTGGTAGGGATCGAGGCTTGCGCGTCATTCCATTATTGGTCCCGCGAACTGCAGGCGTTGGGCATACGGTGCGGTTGATGCCTCCGGCCTATGTGAAGCCTTACGTCAAGCGGCAGAAGAACGACACCACCGATGCGGAGGCGATTTGCGAGGCGGTCACGAGACCCAACATGCGGTTCGTGCCGACCAAGACGGTCGAGCAACAGAGCGGCCTGATGCTGCATCGAGCGCGCCATCTCTTCATCCGCCAGCAGACTGCGGTCATCAATTCAATCCGCGCCTATCTTGCCGAATTCGGGATTGTCGCTCTCGTCGGGCGCCGGGGTGTCGAGCAATTGCTGGAAGTCGTCGCCGATACAGCCGACCGCCGGCTCCCAGAGGTGGCCCGCGCATGTCTTGCAGCTGTCGGCAGTCAATTGCGGGCGCTGAAGGCCCAAATCCTGGAGTTCGACCGACGCATCATCGTCTGGCATCGATCAAGCGCGACGGCCTGGTACGGTCCCGCTGAGATGACGCCGTACCTTATTCGATCCCCATCGAGGAAACGCAAAAAAAGCGATGCTGGATCGGCGCTGCCCAACTAGGTGACCCCAGAGTCGCTTGAACCATGCCACATGGCCCGACACTCCCCTACCGTCGGCGCGATGCATAGAGCCCACGCGTGGACGCAACGTGATAGTCTTTCTATCGGAGGGAACGAGATCCTTGACCTCGTGGCTCACATGCCCGGCGGAAGGATCCTCGATATCCTTCGGACTGATGATGCCTTGAACGCGTGGTTTGTCGTCATGACTATCCTTCTCGGGGTCGGCGCGCTGATCCTGTACAGATACGACGAGCGACGCTTCCTGATCTGGATCGCGTTCGTTTGGTTCGCGCCGGGCCCGCTCCTGCTCGGTTACAGGAGCGAGCACCTGTGACCTCGCAGCCGAGGTTGCAGTCTGCACGTTAGCGCTATGATGCAGACAACGACGCGCCGTTTCGATTTCGGCATCGCTGGCGCCGTGACTTCGTGCCCAGGTCTCAGCGGCCGCTTCCGAGTATTTGGCGACATAGAAACGGACAACGGCGCAAGAGACACCGGCTGTGGCCGTTTGGCTGAGCGCAATCAATGCTACAAAAGCCGGGATTGCTCGTCTCATCATCGCGATCCCCCGTGACACTAACGCAGCAACTTCGAACGCCTCTGCCTTGGTTCCGCTCGACACTGGTCTTGGGATGAAGGTGCGCGGATCCCACGGCTTAGGAAAAAATGGCATTCATCCAGCTCCGCCGTCCAGTCGTTGGTAGAGAGCGCGGCGACAAATTCGATCCGAACGTTTACAAGTTATCTATAGAATCGCGCCAATGATGCATTGATTTTGCGCGAGTGATTCCCACGAAAATTCATTCGAACAAGCACTAAGATTTAACAACCATTCTCCCGGAAGCATCTTGCAACGCGTGCAGGTTTCGGCCTTGAGAGTTTAGTGTCGAAGCACCGCGA
The DNA here is from genome assembly GCF_000472925.1 of Bradyrhizobium sp. Ec3.3. Classification (GTDB taxonomy): domain Bacteria; phylum Pseudomonadota; class Alphaproteobacteria; order Rhizobiales; family Xanthobacteraceae; genus Bradyrhizobium. The sequence goes on along the minus strand of NZ_AXAS01000017.1, from coordinate 184,020 downwards.
CCGCCCTCCTATTAGGGCGAACGGTCGAAGCACCGGGTGACGGTAAAAAACCGGAAGCATCCGGCCATGGCGAGGGTAATGATACGTTTGCTTAATGTCCGCTGTTGGCGACAGCGGACGTTGAGCAGCCCTGCCGAAATGTCGACTGATGGCCCATCGCGTCATTTCGCGGCGATGCGGAAGCTGGTTCGCTATCGAGGGCCTAGCGGACATTGAGCAGGACGCACGGCAGTCTCGACTTACGAGAACGCATCATCCCTGGTGGGCCCCGGAAGCTTCCTCTTCAGCAGCGAGGCCGCCAGATGGCTACGGACCCGGTGAGGCAGTCTCCGGAGGTACAGGCTGCTCCGCCGGCTCCCACTGCGCCGCAAGCTGCTTGATCTGCTCGAAACCAAGGATCGACTGCGACAGCTGGCCTTTTCGGACTATTGTCGCCACATCGCGATCTTCGGGCAGCAACGCCATCGCTCTCGCGACTGCAGAGCGCAGTCTCATCACTCCGTGGTTGGCCAAGACAACAATCTCTTCGGGGTCTAAGACTGCGGGCATTGTCCGTCCCCATGCTGGCCGCAAGCGAGCAACCAGCCGCTGATAATTTTCCACTTGTCTCGCCCCCTCGCTTGGAATTTCAGGAGCGGGGAGCGCTTGTCCTCTAGTTCGCAAAAGAACCTCAACGTATCGCGGGCGGTGGCTGCCCCGCGATCGATCGAATGAGTCTGAAGCCAACGCCGCCATTCGCGAGTAATCAGCAGTTTGCGTTGGATATGGTAAGTCGACGCGCGTCTTCGCCCCATGAGGCAGGTCCCCCGAAGGTCTTCGGTTAGTCGCGCTGGCTTTGTTAGAGTGCTCTATTCGAGAGCGTTGGATAGGCATCCAGACGGTACCGGGCATCCGCCGTGCCGGTGGCACCATCGAACCCGCGATATGAAGGAGAGACCTTAAGGCTTTCTAAATCGGGATATGACGCTTTTGTTCGCAGTCTGAAGTGCCTTCGTTTGGTTGCTTCATCGCAGGCGCCGCTGGACCACAATGCGTGTCGGACTGCTGCGGCACATGAGTCCGGTGATGGCCGATCAGCGACGTGGTTGCGCGCCTCGTTGAAGTCCGGACGGCGGTGTATAGCGGACCCGAGCTGCTCATATTGAGTTCTTCGCATGTTGACCGGAGCAGATCTGGATCGATCTAAAAGCTCTCTCAGACCGATTGTTTGGCGCGGGCGTCAACGGCTAACGGGGATGAGTGTCACCCTCATGCTTCGGCACCACGCGAAACGTGGCGTTTGCCCGAGCGATTATACTGTCGTCGGCCTTGATTAGGCTTTGCGCGAAGCAGACCGTTCTGCCGGTTTTGATCACCTCGCTGTCCACAGCGAGCCATTGCCCGATCTGCGCGATGCCAGTGAAGTCGACCGCGAGAGTGATCGTCGCTAGCGACGATGCCCAGCCAATCGCCTGTGCGCAACTATAGCCCATCGCGTTGTCAGCAAGCGCTGAGATCAGCCCGCCATGAACGTTGCCACGCGCGTTGGTGTGCGGCTTGGCTAGCCGCAATCCGATGATCACGGCTTTGTCCGTCCGCTTTGAATAGAGCGGTTCCCAAGGATCGGTGAAAGGGCTCTTGCGGAAGTGAGGCTCGAAACCTTCGGGAATACCGATACTGTTCATGGTCATGCGAGAGCTCCGTTGTTGGCGAAGACCTGTGCCATTCGCAGACGATCCGCTCAAGATACAATCGTACCTGCGGTTTGGCATTCAAGTCCGCCCAAGAAAGGCGGTTTCCACGAAGGTGAGCTGACGAGGGCTTTGAACCTCCGGTTCTCCATATAGACCTATGTCTTGAGTCGGTCCTGCCCGCGTGATTGGCGGTCGTTGTCATTTCGCCGCGGGAAACGATGAGGATTCCGTCCGCTTCCACGGTCGGCCGACCTCTAGGGAGAGAGGGATGAGCAAAATCCTGTTTTGCGGTGGAGGCGTGATTGGATTATGCGCAGCGATGATGCTTGGTCGCGACGGCCACCACGTCACAGTCCTGGAGGCCGACCCGACAGGTCAACCTATCGCATCTGCCGAGGGATGGGATTCGTGGGAACGCCCCGGAGTTGCCCAATTCAGGCAACCTCATAACCTCAGTTCGCGATTTCGGATGATCAGCGATCAAGAATTGCCGGGCTTGACGGATGATCTGCTTCGAGCCGGTTGCGTTTGGGTGGACTATCTCGACAGCCAATCTCTTCCCAGATCCATAACGGACCGGACACCGCGTCCGGGCGACGAGACCATACGCTTCGTCACTGGTCGGAGACCCATCGTAGAGTGGGCCGTGGCTGCAATGGCGCAAGCCGCGCCTAACGTGAGGATCCGTCGGGGGACCAAGGTTCGCGAATTGATTACGGGCGCTTCGGCGATCCCTGGTGTGCCGCACGTTGCAGGGGTACGTACGACGTCTGGCGAAGAAATTCGCGCCGATCTGGTAATCGACGCCATGGGACGGCGAAGCCCGGCTTGCGATTGGATCGTCAGCGCGGGAGCCCGCAGCCCGATCGAGGAAGCCGAAGACAGCAACTTCGCTTATTTTACGCGATATTTCTCCGGGCAGCAGCGGCCCCGTAGGATGGGTCGCGCGCTCACGCCGATGGGCTTGTTCTCGATCCTTACCTTGGACGGGGACAATGATACTTGGTCAATTACCTTGTATACCTCGGCGAAGAACAAGGCGATGCGAGCCTTGCGTGATACGGCGACATTCCATCGCGTCGTCTCCGCGTGCCCGCGGCAAGCCCATTGGCTCGATGGCGAGCCAATAACACCCGTCCTTCTGATGGCGGGGGTTGTCGACCGGTACCGACGGTTTGTCGTCGATGGTCAGCCCGTCATCACCGGATTCGCCGCTGTAGGTGATGCATGGGCATGTACCAACCCATCCGCAGGAAGGGGCTTGAGCGTCGGCCTTCTGCATGCACAGGTGCTCCGTAATGTTGCCCGCCGACACATCGACGACCCCGGAGCGTTCTCCCGGGAATACGACGCTGAGACCGAAAGGCAAGTCGGACCGTTCTATCGAAATCAGATCGCCGCGGACCGCGCGCGGATCGCTGAAATGAGCGCACTGGAAGAGGGCATGCCGGTCCCCGCACCCAACCCAGTCATGGCCAAGCTTCTTTTTGCATCATCCCAAGACGCAGACGTCCTCCGTGGCATCATTGAAATCGCGATGTGCCTTGCGCTGCCTCAGGAAGTCATCGCTAGACCGCACGCCCTTAAGCGCGATGAGATTAGTCTGAATCGTCATCGCGCTTTAGGTTGTTGTTTGAGCATGATCTCCGCGCAAACGCGTTCCGCGTTTGTCGCGAGGGAAAACCGTTTCACACTTTTCCGGATCATGCCTTAGGCCCGCCGCATCAGCTTGAGCGAAGCCGCAAGGCGCAGGCTGCGCTTGCCCGCGAGCGCGATGCCTTCGAGCTCACCGCTGTCCGCGGTGCAGCTCCCTGAAAAACCGATGCCGACCTCGTAACCGCCGAAGACGGGATTCTCGCCCTTCGCCGGCGTATGCTCCTGGTTGACGATTTCGCCCTTCCACCGGCCATCCGCTGAAGAGTAGGACCCGAGATAATAGAAGAACGCGTCGCCACCGAGGATGCGGCCGTCCATCAGCAGCATCACGCCCGAGAGCCCGGCATCGACCCCGTCGAGCGCGCAAATGGATCGCATAGAGCCCGTTTGCGATGCCGCCTGCTCCGACGATGCCCCGCGGCGGCAACGCATCGTCATCGAGCCGCGTAAGCTCGGCCCAGAACATCGCGCCCGGCACCGGAGCGGCTTCGCCCTCGAAACGGATGCCATTGCCGGTGGTCCGGCCGCGCACGCTGATGGCGGCGACATCGATGCCCATCAGCGGCTTGTAGTAGGGATCGTTGTTGTGACGCTCGGTGATCACCTCTCCGATGATCTCGCCGCCACGCTCCTCATAGGTGCCGAGATGCGCGAAGGCGGAATTACCGCCCAGCAGCTTGCCGTTGTGCATGCACATGATGCTGCGGCCGAACGCGTCGTTGACGCCGTATTCGACCTTGTAGAGCCCGTTCAGCAACGAAGGAAATCCCGGAAAGCGATTTCTACTCGCGGGTTATCTAGCACCGCCGCCTCGCCGAGACCATCCGGCTTTTCCGCGCAGGCCGCTCCGTTGGAGAGGCGCTTTCCGCTCCGATGATGCCATCATGCCTCTGACTTGCCCGACGCGTCAACAGATTTCGCTAAATCCGCATTCCGCCAGCGCTGTGCCGGCTACTTTGCATGGGGTTGTTTTCGATCTTTTTGTTGCCCGGTCCGGGACGGCATTCTAGTGCCGCTTGAAATACTGCACCTCGCGCTCGTGCTTCTCGGCCGCCGCGCGGCTCTTGAACGTTCCGAGGTTGCGGCGCTTGCCGGTCTTCGGGTTCACCTTGCGTGAGTAGAGCCGGTATTCGCCGGACGCCAATTTGCGGATCACGTCGCGACTCCTGTTCGTTCAGGTCTCAACGACGGGGGCGCGAACGAGGTTCCGTCACGGCCTGCCCTGCGGCGAGAACTGCTGATTTCCGTAGGGTCGCTGATCGGTCGGAACTCTCATCACCACAAAACTGCGGTTCATGGACCGATGACAGGAATTGCAGCCCTCGGTCAGATCACTGACGGCCTTCGCGAATTTGCGGCCGTCCTTCGCGGAGATCGCATCCGACGCTGATTGCAACGGCGCTTCCAGCGTCGTGACGTTGCTGACGGGAATGCCGGAGTAGAGCAACGCGGCCTCGACCAGGCTGGCCTTCAGCTGGCGCAGCTCATAGGCGGCGAGCTCCCAGTTCTGCGCTTTGCCGGCCAACCAGAGCTTTTGATGCCGCGTCTGTGCCGCGCCCATGATGTCGCCGAGCCGCGGCACATAGTCGCCAGCGGTTGGAGACTTCAGGTCCTGCGCCATTGCCGGCACCACCGAAGTGCCCATCAACGCCAAGGCCAGCGCCCAGCTTCGCCGTCGCATTTGCTAACTCCATTGTTCTTCTTGCGGCAGCGGTCGGCGCGACCGGCCGCCTTGCGGCACAGCCTATCGTGGCGTGTCGTCGCATTTCGTTGCGCTCGATCAACCTTGCGGGATTGCACGCGTCACACGCGTGCCGCGATCAGAAGCACAGAGTGGTGACGAGCTGGCCCTGCTTGTTCTTGATCGCATAGGGACAGCGGATCCGCTCCAGCGCCTTCTTGGCGTCTTCATCGCCGAGCGCGGCGGCGCGCTCATAATAGGCCTTCGCGGCGGTCGCATCCTTCGGACCGCCGCGACCTTCCTGTGCGAACGCGCCCATCCGCTCCAGCGCGCCCGGATGGTTTTGCGCGGCCGCCTTCTCGAACAGAGCGCGCGCCGCAACATCGTCCTTTTGACCGCCATCGCCGCTCGCGAGCATCAGGCCAAGCTGATATTGCGCCTCCGCGTTGGTCTCGGCGGCCTTGCCGAGCAGTTCGCGCGCCCGCGCCGGATCGGCCGGAGCTGCCCCGGGCGAACCGCCAAGCGCGGCAAGATTGCTGACGCCGCGGGGATTGCCGGCCTGCGCCGCCTTCTCGAACAGCTTTCGCGCCTGCGCCTCGTCCCTGGCGACGCCTGCGCCGGTGCCGTAGAGCACGCCAAGCTCGACCATTGCCGCGCTCGAGCCCTTGTCGGCCGCCTTGCGCCACGCTGCCATCGCCTCCCCCGCCTGACGATTGGCGGCGTAGGCGCGCCCGAGCTCGTACATCGCGCGGCGCGAGCCGCCTGCGGCCGTCTTGCAGAACTTGATCGCAGTCGCGATGTCGGCGCTCGCGACCTCGGCCACCCCCTTCACGTCGGCCGGCTTATCCGGATCGCTGGGATCGGCCGCCAGCCGATCACACAGCACGAGATCGGCCGATTGCGCATGTGCGGCGAGCGGTGCCGCGAACGTCAGGAAAAAGGCGCAGAGAGCTTTCCGCATGGCCAGAAGGTTGCGTCCGGGCGTTGGCGAATTCAAGGCTCGAGGCCCGACTGCCGCAGCACGGGCGCAACCTCGGGCGAGGCCAGATAGCGCAACAGCCGATCGGCGGCCTCAGCATTTTTCGCGCTCGCCATGCGGCCGGCCGAGAACAGCGCCGGCGTCTGCAGGTCGAGCGGGATCGGCCCGACCACTTCGATGCCTTCGACCTGCTTCAACTCGCTGATCTGCTGCACGGCGAGATCGGCCTCGCCGCTGACCAGCCGTTGCGCGGTAAAGCCCTGCTGCACGATGGTCGCCCTGGCGGTGATCTCAGCCGCAATGCCCATTCGTCCGATCAGCTCGGCAAAGTAGATCCCGCTCGCGCCCAGCCGCGAATAGGCGACGGATCGCGCCGCAAGCAGCGTCTTGCGCAAGGCGCTTTCACTGAAAATGTCAGGATGCGCCTCGCCTGCCCGCACGGCGATGCCGACATAGGAGCGCGCGAGGTCAGCCGCGCTGTCCGCCACCACGCGGCCCTCGGCGATGACCTCGTCGAGGCCTTCACGCGTCAGGATCACGAGATCGGCGGCCTCCCCATCCCGCAAACGCTTGAGCAGCGCCTGGGTCGGCGCGAAGTCGGCGTCGATGTGGACACCGGTCGCGGCTTCGTAAGCGGCGGACAGGCTGCGCATCGCCCCCATCAGGCCGAGCGTCGAGAGCATGCGAACGGTGTTTTCCATGGTCCCCGTCGATCAATCAGGCGCGATGCATCAGCTTCAGCGTCGCGGTCAGCCGCAGGCTGCGTTTACCGGCGAGCGCCGTCGCTTCGAGCACCGCCTGCTCGTCGTCATAGGTGCCGGAGAAGCCGATGCCGACCTCATGGCCGCCGAACACCGGGTTTTCATCGCGGGCCGGCGTGTGCTCCTGGTTCAGGATCTGGCCCTTCCAGCGGCCGTTCGCAGCCGTGTAGCTGCCGAGATAGTAGAACGAGGCATCGCCGCCGAGGATGCGCCCCTGGTTGAGCAGCATGACGCCGGTGAGGCCCCCTTCGATGCCGTCCAGCATCCGCAGATGGATCGAATAGAGGCCATTGGCGATGCCGCCCTCCCCGACGCCGCCGGCGATCGGCACCTCGTCCTCCCTGATCGGCATCATCACCGACTGGAAGGGCACGCCTGGCAATTCCTTCAGCTCGCCCTTGAAACGGAAGAGATCGCCGTCCGGCCAGCCCTTCGCTATCAGGGTCGCATCATCAGTGCCGGCCATCGCGCGATAATTCGGATCGGGATTATGGCGCACGGTCTTGATGACGATCGCGACCTCCTCGCCCGTCTTCTCATAAGTGCCGATATGGGCAAAGGCCGAGTTGCCGCCCAGCATCTTGCCGCCGCCGACATGCATGACGCTGCGGCCAACAGCTTCGCCGAGCTGAAACCGTACCTTGTAGAAACCTTCCAACACCAGCCGTGTCCCCGGCCTGCGCGCATCCGAGGCGCCAGTCTATCCCGCTTTCGGCCGTGACAGACAAGTTTCGTGCACCCGGACCCAACGCTCGATATCGCCAACTGTCATCGAAATGCATAAATCCGCCGAAGCCCCTCGGCCTCGGCGGATTTGAGAGCCAACCCGGACCAAGCCCCCAAGGTCCGGGCCAGAAGGATTTTAGGCGGCCGCCTTCTTGTCGGTCGGCACGGACGAGATCGTCTTCAGGATCTGCGAAGCGATCTGGTATGGGTCGCCCTGCGAGTTCGGACGACGGTCTTCCAGATAGCCCTTGTAGCCGTTGTTGACGAAAGAGTGCGGAACGCGGATCGAAGCACCGCGGTCGGCCACGCCATAGCTGAACTTGTTCCAGGGCGCGGTCTCGTGCTTGCCGGTCAGACGCTTGTCGTTGTCCGGACCGTAGACGGCGATGTGGTCCATGAGGTTCTTATCGAAGGCCGCCATCAGCGCCTCGAAATACTCCTTACCGCCGACCGTACGCATGTACTCGGTCGAGAAGTTGGCGTGCATGCCGGAGCCGTTCCAGTCGGTATCGCCGAGCGGCTTGCAGTGGAACTCGATGTCGATGCCGTACTTCTCGGTCAGGCGCAGCATCAGGTAGCGGGCCATCCACATTTCGTCAGCGGCCTTCTTGGAGCCTTTGCCGAAAATCTGGAATTCCCACTGGCCCTTCGCGACTTCCGCGTTGATGCCTTCATGGTTGATGCCGGCCGCGAGGCAGAGGTCGAGATGCTCTTCCACGATCTTGCGCGCGACGTCGCCGACGTTCGAGAAGCCGACGCCGGTGTAGTACGGGCCCTGCGGCGCCGGATAGCCGGACGACGGGAAGCCGAGCGGACGGCCGTCCTTGTAGAAGAAATACTCCTGCTCGAAGCCGAACCAGGCGCCGGCGTCGTCGAGGATGGTGGCGCGCTTGTTGGACGCATGCGGGGTCTTGCCGTCGGGCATCATGACTTCGCACATCACGAGCACGCCGTTGGTGCGGGCGCCATCCGGGAACACCGCGACCGGCTTCAGCACGCAATCGGAGCTGTGGCCTTCGGCCTGCTGGGTGGAGGAGCCATCGAAGCCCCAGAGCGGAAGCTGCTCGAGCGTCGGGAACGACGCGAATTCCTTGATCTGAGTTTTGCCGCGCAAATTCGGAGTCGGCGTATATCCGTCGAGCCAGATGTACTCGAGCTTGTACTTGGTCATTGAGCCTCTCTGTAGATGATGCGAAAGGTGGGGACCAGTGGCCCCCGCACGTTGTACCCGGCCACCATCGGCCGGCGCTTAACAAGCATTTCGCGTGCCAAAACGCCGCACTGCGGGAGGTTTTCCACCACCAGCCGTCAGGCTGCGAACCTCGGCGGCGATTCACGGATGCGTGCGTCAAAGCAGCGCACCTTTACGTTACCGCGCACCGCAAAAAACCGCAGAAAACGCCCGATTTGACAGCATGTGCCGCGCTGCACCCGGCCACCGGCTAAAGCAGCGCCAATTGCTCGCAATTTTCGCGAAGCCCTTGGCCATCTCCTCGCAACCTTCGCAATGGCCCACGCGTTCATCACACGGAACCTGCCTTGCAGGGTGCAGAGGCGCCACTGCCTACAAATTAGGCCAACAATGATGTCGTTTTCGGCACTTTGCATTTCGACAAGCAGGGCCAATATGGGGTGACCCAGTAACCATAAGCGAACGAGTCGGGCGCACCATGGAGGTCAAGCGCTCCGGCTGAAGGAGATACCGCAATGATGAACAGTAACTTGGGCCAAGGGTCGGCCACGATCTACCAATTCCCCGTCGGGGGCCGTGCGGCTCTCGGCGGTCGCCGCTACGGCGAGGCCAGTCTGCCGGCCGATCACGTCTCTTCTCCCGTCGTCGAGACGATCTGCAGCGGCAGCTGGTATCACCAGGAGGCGATCGAGGAAGCCAAGCCGAAATGGGATCGCTGATGCCTGCGCTGCCTTCGGTACCGCCCCGCGCTCGCAAGCGTCCGGCGGAAGTTTGAAAAAGGGTCGAAACGAAATCGTTTCGGCCCTTTTTGATTCGTGTTCGATTCTTGCGCTCAGCTCAGTTCGCAGGCTGTGACCGGCCGCTTCAGATGCTTGACCGTGGTACCGGTCTTGCCGATCTTGAGTGTGATCCCGGCGCCCGAGTAACGCGCCCCCGACAGCGTCGGTCGCTTGGCGAGCGGAATGGCACCACCATCGATCTGCATGAAGGCGCGCTTGTCGTCCGCGTAGAATGCCACGATGAACTGCGTACCGTCAGCGCAACGGTAGCCCTGAAACGTCTGCGCGTTCGCACCGGTCGCAAGGAAGGTTCCGCCTGCCGAGACGGCGACAGCCAAAATAATGGCCTTGTGCCCGTCCATGTTCGTCCCCTGTAGTAGAGCTCAAGTATATCGCGCACGAGCCGCGCGACCGATTCTGCCGGCAACATAGCCCAGGCTGATCTTATGTCAGACTCCCCTGCCCGCCACCTCGCCTTGCAAGGCGCCAGCAATTTTCGAGACCTCGGCGGTTATCCCACCGCCGACGGCCGGCAGACGCGTTGGCGGCGCCTCTTCCGCTCCAATCATCTTGGCCTGCTGACCGAGGCCGATGTCGAGATCGTCCGCGGCCTGGGTGTGAGAAGCGCGTTTGATTTCCGCGGCGTCGAGGAGCGCGCCGACGCGCTATGCGGTGTGCGCGAGATCACCACGCATTCGCTGCCGATCGAGCCGACAGTTGTAGCAGCGCTCAGGGCGCAGATGGCCGAGGGCACGTTGACCGCGCCCGTTGCGCTCGAGATCATGCGCGAGTCCTACCGCAACTATGTTCGCCAAAACACGCACAGTTTTCGCGCGCTGTTCGGTCATCTCCTGGAGGACCGCGCGCCACTCGTCATCCACTGTACCGCCGGCAAGGACCGCACCGGCTTTGCCTGCGCGCTGATCCTTCATGCGCTCGGCGTGCCCGAGGAGACCATCGCGGAAGACTATCTGCTGACGAATCGGTTCTACCGCCGCGATGCGTCGGCGGCATCCGAATTGCCGCAGGACGTCCGCGACGCGATCGGTTCAGTGGAGGCCTCCTATCTCGAGGCCGGCTTCGAAGCCGTGCGCGCTGACTATGGCGATCTCGAAACCTATTTGCGCGACGGCCTTAGGCTCGGCACCGCCGAGCGCATCGCACTGAAGGAGCGCTATCTGCAAGCGTGAGCCACAGCGGCCCTCTCAAGCCATCAGCCCGGTCGCCTTGATGATGGCGTTCTTGAGGGCGAAAGAGATCTGCTGAGTGCTCCAGTCGCCCTGATGCAGCTTGTCAGGATCGCTCGTGTCTATCAATTGCTCGAACGACACGTTGTCCTGCACGTGCCAATGCCGCATGAGCGCCCAGCGCTGAAACAGACTGACCTCGGCCTCATTGGCCGCATCGCGGATCAGCCGGACCATCTTGTCCGAGAGCTCGGCTCGATCATCCCAGAGCATCTTCGTCGTATACTGCGGATCAATCACCAGAACCTCGAAGCCGCGAGCGCGCAATTGCGCCAGGCCCTTCCTGATGTTCCCGGCAACGACGTCCACGTCGTATATGTCGTTGTGAAAGACCGCGTTCGTTCCAACCTGCCAGATGACCAGTGCCGGATCATCATGGAAAATATCGGTGTCGAAGCGTCCGAGTTCTTCGTTTGCCTCTTCTCCGCCCCTGCCCCGGTTGAGCACGTCAATCCGGATGTCCGGCCGGTGGACAACATCCTTGAAGTATTGTCGCAGATACATCTCGAGCCGATAAGGATACGGGACGACATCGCCTCGTCCGGCAGTCGAGGATGATCCCATGGCCACGATGCGCACCTGGCCCTTCCCGTCCAACGCCTGCCGAAGCCGCATCAGCGGGTATTTTAGGTCGACGATCGCTGCGGGAAACTCGATGGCCGGCAAATTGTCAGACATGAAACAACCTCCTCCACGATCTAACGTTGCATCTAAGCCAGTCTTGAAGCCGCCGCCATTGCAAGTCCAATTCGCTCGGCGCAATAGTCGGCGGGAACTAAACCGACGGAGAGCATCGTGCAGGGAAAAGTCATTGTCGTGACCGGTGCGCTCGGGGCGCTGGGCCAGGTGGTGGCGGGGACGGCGCTGGCGCGCGGAGCGCGCGTCGCCGGCATCGATTACGCACCTTCGCGGGCGCCCGCGACAGCGCAGCATATCGAGCTCGGCGGCGTCGATCTCTCGGACGAGGCGCAGGCGAAGACGGCGGTCTCGGCGGCGGCAAAACATTTCGGCCGCCTCGATGCATTGATCAACATCGCCGGCGGCTTTGCCTTCGAGACCGTCGCCGACGGCGACATCAAGACCTGGCAGCGCATGTATGCGCTGAACGTGCTGACTGCGCTCAACACCTCGCGCGCAGCGCTCTCCTATCTTGCGGCCTCGAAGGCCGGGCGCATCGTCAATGTCGGCGCCATGGGCGCGCTCCAGGCCGGCTCCGGCATGGGTCCCTACGCAGCCTCGAAGGCCGGCGTGCACCGCCTCACAGAGGCACTCGCCAACGAGTGGAAAGGCAAGGTCACAGTGAACGCGGTGCTGCCCTCGATCATCGATACGAAGGCCAACCGCGCCAGCATGCCGGATGCTGATTTTTCCAAATGGGTGCGACCTGAGGAACTCGCCGAGGTGATCCTGTTCCTCGCAAGCGACGCCGCAAGCGCCGTGACGGGCGCACTGATCTCGGTGAGCGGACGGGTTTAATCCGGCACCAGTAGCCGCAGATTGCCCTTGAAGCGGATGCTCTGCTTGCCGGCGAGCGCGATGCCTTCGCCACAGGCGGTCTCGTCGGCGTAGGTGCCGCTGAAGCCCATGGTCACGACCTTGCGGCCCCACACCGGCCGCTCGTCGAACGAGTGCGAATGCTCTTCGTTAGTCAACTCGCCCTTCCATTTGCCGTCGGCCGAGGTGTAGCTGCCGTAGGCGAAGAAAAAAGAATCGCCGCCCCGCATGGCGCCGTCGCGCAGCATGACGCCTTGATTGCCGCCCTGCACGCCATCCAGCATCTCGATCCGGATGTGATAGAGCCCGTTCCTGATTGTCATCTTCTGCAAAGCGCCCGACTGTCCCGCTGGCAAGATAGCCGGCCCATCCACCCCCGATCAAATGGCGCGAGAAGCGTCTCAGATCCGGGCTAGACTGGCCGCAACTGATTCTCCGACGGAACGGCCTTTGGAAACCGCGCTTTATCTGCCTGTCAAACGCTTTCTCGAAGAGCTCGGCTTCACCGTGAAGGGCGAGATCGGCGGCTGCGATCTCGTTGGTCTCAGCCCCGGCGATCCGCCGGTCGTGGTGATCGGCGAGCTCAAGCTCGCCTTCAATCTCGAGCTGATCTTGCAGGCGGTCGATCGCGCCCCGGCCGGCGATGAGATCTGGATCGCCGCAAAAATGTCCGCGCGCGGCAAGGGGCGCGAGAGCGATGCGCGCTATCGCAATCTCTGCCGCCGCCTCGGCTTCGGCATGCTTGGAGTCACCGAGCGCGGCCAGGTCGAGGTGCTGGTGAAGCCGCCGACCGCGGCGCCGCGCCGCGAGCCGAAGAAGCGCTCGCGACTCGTCGCCGAACATCAGCGCCGCCACGGCGATCCAGTCCTCGGCGGCAGCACGCGCGCGCCGATCATGACCGCCTATCGCCAGCAGGCGCTGGCCTGTGCCTCGGCACTCGCCGACGGCCCACGGGCGGTGCGCGATCTGCGCGCGCGGTGTCCTGATGCCGGCAAGATCCTGCTGCACAACGTCTATGGCTGGTTCGCACGGGCCGAGCGGGGAATCTACGGATTGACCGACGCCGGACATGCAGCACTTAAACGCTGGCCGCAGCCGAAGATCGCGCTCGACGCCGGTCAGCCGTCACCGCCCTGACATGGGATCAATGCAAGAGGCGAATAACTGAGATGCCACACCAAATTCATATTGCAATGCAACATAGGCGGCACTAGGTATCCCGGATCGAAATGAGGCTACCATGAGCGCAGACTGGAATACCAAATATGGCACGCGGCGCGTCCGCCACGATCCGCCGACCCTGGACGAGGCGATTTTCGCCGCGATCGGCATCACCGACGATCAGGAGCAGCAGGCCGAGATCGCCGCGTCCCTGATGGGCATGCCGCTCGACGTCGTACAGGCCGAGGTGAAGAAGCAGGCCCGTACCAACAGCCGTATCACCGCCACGCGCGTCATCGCCGGCGAACAGGGCGCGCAGCGCTCGGTGGTGGTCGAGCGCCGCGTCGTGCGCCGCTTCGGCAACGACAAGCGTACTGGCACCTGAAGCGCTCTAGTCTTTGAAGATACGAAAGCGGACCGGCCTCGCCGGTCCGCTTTTTGATTCTCTTTGTCTGCGCACGATCTCGGTGCAAACACTTCGCGTTTGTCGCGAGGCAAAACCGCCGCGCACTTTTGCGAATCGTGCTCAGGCAGCGCGATTGCCGTACATGCTGGAAAACAGCTTCCACCACGTGCTGTTGAAGCTCAGCAGCGCGCGGCCGGCCTTGAATGGCGCAGCAGCGAGATCCGCAAGCTCCGCCTCCGGCGTCTTGGTGAGATCGATCGTGCCGGTCGACTCGCCGTGCCGGAATGCCAGATGCGCGCCGAATTTCTTCGCCAGCGCCCGCATCGCGTGATTCTCCGCGCCCGTCGTGATCCGCAGGCGACCAAAACCCTTCCAGCGCGCTTCCGCGATCAGCCGCCGGAACAGCACGGTCCCGACGCCCTGGCGGCGCGCGGAGGCTTCCACGCTGAACGCCACTTCGGGCAGCGAATCGCCTTCCGGCGGATGCAGCTCGGCCGCGCCGCGGACCACGCCTTCGACGATGTAGGCGACGATCACGGTACCGTCGTCCGCGCAGCGCGCGGCGTAACGCTCGATGAAGCTGTCGTCGAGAAAACCGTTGAAGCGGTCGTGCCGGCTCTCGGGATCGAGCCTCAGCAGATGATCGCGCAGGAGCGGCAATTCCTCTTGCTGGATCAGGGTCCGCACATAGCCCCGAACCGACTCTGTGCGGATGGTCTCTTCAAGTGCCACGTCAAAACTCCTCTTGGTGTCCCTCGAGGAGGCGTTCGAATCCCTAGGCCTCCTATATTGTGCGTCGCAGCATGGTTTGCAAGACGGGAACCTGCCCAAGTTAGAGGCATGGCAAACGACCAATTCGTTAACAAAATCAAAGCCCCGTAATCATACGAGGACCATCTGGGTCTGGGTCACCAGCGCCACCAGCTTGCCGTCCTCGGTCTCGAGACGGGTCTGCCAGACCTGCGTCCGCCGCCCCCGATGGATCGGAGTCGCCGTGGCGACCACCGTCGCCCCCTCCATCGCCCCGCCAATGAAATTGGTCTTGCTCTCCAGCGTCGTCGTGCCCTTGGCGTCCGCCGGCAGATTGATCACGGTCGCGGCCGCCCCGACCGAATCGGCCAAGGCCATGATGGCGCCGCCATGCGCGATGTGGCCGAGCGTGCAAAGGTCGGGCCTGACCGTCATTCTCGCCACCACGCGATCCGGCTCAGCCGCGACGAACTCCACACCCTTGAGCTCGGCGAACGGCATCTTCATCGCATGAAGTCTTTCGAGCGGCGTCATCGGATCTCCTCCCAGTGTCTTGAATTCTCAACGTGAATTGTCCCGCGGCGCAAAGCAATGACGTCCGAGGTCATAGCCGCGATGATATCGATGCTGCCTCCACGCGCCACGTTTGCCTGAGGACTCCAGGGTCGCCAAACCGGCTGCAACCGGACACAATGACAGGCCTGACGAGCCCTGAGGATCATGACAGCGCCGCGGAAGACCGCTCCCTTTGCGCCGTTCGAATGGATGCTGTCTGCGCGCTACCTGCGCGCGCGGCGCAAGGAAGGCTTCGTCTCGGTCATCGCTGGGTTTTCGTTTCTCGGCATCATGCTGGGCGTCGCGACCCTCATCATCGTGATGGCGGTCATGAACGGCTTCCGCAAAGAGCTTCTGGACAAGATCCTTGGGCTCAACGGGCATGTTCTGGTTCAGCCGCTGGAATCGCCTCTGACCGACTGGAAGGACGTGACCGAACGGATCAACCAGTTGAAGGGGGTTCGACTGGCGGCGCCCGTCGTCGACGGGACGGCATTGGCATCATCCGCAAACGCCTCCGGCGTTCTGGTGCGCGGGATCCGAGGGGTCGATCTCAACAAGCTCGCTTCGGTCGCCGGCAACATCAAGCAGGGGTCGATCGAGCATTTTGACGACGATCAGGGCGTTGCGATCGGCCAGGGCCTCGCCGATCAGCTTTCGCTGCATGACGGTGACGCCATCACTCTCGTCGCGCAGCACGGCGCGGTGACGCCAATGGGCGTCATGCCGCGTATCAAGAAATACAAGGTCACGGCCGTGTTCGAGATCGGCATGTCGGAGTACGACGCGAGCATGGTTTTCATGCCGATCGCGGAGGCGCAGTCCTACTTCAACCGCAGCGGCGATGTCACGGCAATCGAGGTGTTCACGACCGACCCTGATCGCATCGACATGTTTCGCAGGAACGTGATGGAGGCGGCCGGCCGGCCGATCTTCCTGGTCGATTGGCGACAGCGCAACTCGACCTTCTTCAGCGCGCTTCAGGTCCAGCGCAACGTGATGTTCCTGATCCTGGCCCTGATCGTCCTCGTGGCTGCCCTGAACATCGTGTCGGGCCTCGTCATGCTGGTGAAGGACAAGAGCAGCGACATTGCGATCCTGCGAACCATGGGTGCTTCGCAGGGCTCGATCATGAGGATCTTCCTGATCACCGGCGCCTCGATCGGCGTCGCAGGTACGCTGATCGGCTTCGTAGTCGGGCTTCTGGCCTGCCTCAATATCGAGTCGATCCGGCAATTCATGTCCTGGCTGACCAGGACCGAATTGTTTCCGCCAAAGCTCTACTTTCTTTCGAAGCTACCGGCGGACATCGAGGTCGGAGAAACCTCGGCAGTCGTGATCATGGCGCTGACGCTTTCGTTTCTCGCAACGCTCTACCCATCCTGGCGCGCCGCGCGGCTCGATCCCATCGAGGTGCTGCGACATGGGGGCTAGGGGTGGTTACGGCCAACATGGTGGGTTACGCTTCGCTACCCCACCCTACGAGCGTCGAGGTTAGGCGCGCAGCTCTATCAACGCTGTCATTGCGAGGAGCTCTTGCGACGAAGCAATCCAGACTGCCTCGGCGGAGACAGCCTGGATTGCTTCGCTGCGCTCGCAATGACGGGGTGTGGGCGCAGGCGCACCACACTATCGACGTCGCTATCTCCTGCTGTCGCCGGCCAGCGTATTCTTGTAGATCTTTCCGCCTTTCATGATGACGACGAAATTCTTCGCGGGGTCTGCGACCAGCTTGATGTTCTCGATCGGGTTGCCATCGACCAGCAGCAGGTCCGCCAAGGCGCCTTCCTCGACCACGCCGAGCTTGCCGGGATAGGGATTGCGCGGACCGGACAGGCTCAGGAGCTCGCCGTTCGCCGATGTCGCCATCGCCAGCGCCTCGGCCGGCGTGTACCAGCGGGTGAGGTCGGCGAGCATCGCGCCCTGCCGCTCGGCGAGCGCCTTGGAGAACAGGACGTCGGTGCCGAAGGCGGTCTTGATCTTGTACTTCTTGGCAAGTGCATAGACCCTGTCGGTGCCGGTGACCACCTGCTGCATCTTGTCCTGCTCCGAGGGCCCCAGCGCGGCGGCACCGGCGAGATCGAGGAACGGCTGCGTGCTCAGCCAGATGCCCTTCTCGGCCATCAGACGCGCCGAGGCCTCGTCCATGAGATGGCCGTGCTCGACGCATTTCGCGCCCGCCGCGATCGAGCGCTGGATCGCCACCGGCGTGTAGGCGTGCACGGCCACATAAGTGCCCCAGTTCTCGGCCGCCTCGACCGCCGCGCGCAGCTCGGGCTCGGTGAAGGTGGAGACGTCGAGCGGGCTGAACGGCGAGGCCACACCGCCGCCCGCCGTGAGCTTGACCTGCGTCGCGCCCTGCATGAGCTGCTCGCGGGCGCGCACGCGGACCTCGTCCGGACTGTCGGCGACCATGCTGCCGCCAATCAGCTCCATGCGGCTCAGCATGCCGCCGATCGTCCGCGGCAGGTCGGACAATTGCCGGAAGTCCCCATGGCCGCCGCTGATGGTGATCATCGCGCCGGAGGGATAGATGCGGGGACCTGCCACGAGATCCTCGTCGATGGCGCGCTTGAGCCCGAAGCTCGGGCCGCCCATGTCGCGCACCGTCGTAAAACCTCGCATCAGTGTGGCGGTGGCTTCCGCGGCCGCTTGCAGATTCAGGTAGCCGACGTCGCCCGCAATCGCAGCCGCCGGCGTCGGGCGCACCAGCATCGCGTGCCAATGCGCGTCGATCAGCCCGGGCATCAGCACGCGATTGCCGCCATCGATCGCCTGCGCATCCGCGGTCAGCGGCGCGGCCGAGATCTTCTCGATCTTGCCATTGCGGATAAGCACATTGAATGGCGCCGAGAGCGTACTGTTCCGGCCATCGAAGATGCGGACGTTCTGGAAAAGGACCGCGGAGTTCTGTTGCGCCTGCGCAGGCCGCGAAGCAACAAGGCTCACGCCAATTGCGACGAGCAACACAAAGACGATGAAGATGCAACCAGGCTTGCGCACTTCGAACATTTCCGCCCTCCTGCCGGCACGTCTGCTCGTTCCCCGGCAGCGATGCCTTGGGACTGACTCAGCGCCGGCGTGTGGAGCAAGTCAACTTACAACCCATACGGAAACATGCAGCCCAGCCATCCGGCACGAGCGGAGGTGCGATTGGAGCTGTCGCGCCTGGCTTGAATTGATTCAAGCTAGAGGCGTTCCGTCCAGGCGCGAGCGACGTCAGGCGCATCCCCGCTTGACGAATTCATAACTATCGGGTTATACGACAATTCATAACCAATGAGTTATCAATCTCACATGGCCAACACCCACGATGTGCTGTTCCGGACCCTTGCCGATCCGACTCGGCGGGCTATCTTCGAACGGCTGTGCCGCCACGGCGAGCAGACCGTTGGCGCGTTGACAGCGCGGGCCGGCGTGTCGCAACCAGCCGTTTCGAAGCATCTGATGGCGTTGAAACAAGCGGGCCTCGTGCGCGACCGCCACGAGGGCCGCCAGACGCATTACAGCGCGCAGCTTCGCGCGCTCGCCCCGCTGATCGACTGGACCAGCAAGATGACCGGCTTCTGGCAAAGCCGGTTCGATGACCTCGAGGATCTTCTCAAGAGGATGGACCAATGAACAAGACCGAGACCCGTTCCGTCGTCGTCGAGCGCGAGTTCGCACATCCGCCCGAGAAGCTTTGGCGGGCCCTGACGCAGCCGCATTTGATCTCGGAGTGGCTGATGAAGAACGATTTTGTGCCGGTGCCGGGCCATCGTTTCAAGCTCACCGGCGAGTGGGGCGGCGTGCTCGACTGCGAGGTCCTCACGATCGAGCCGAACAAGGCGCTCGCCTACACCTGGAACTTTGCGCATCAGGATGCGGCCTACAATCTGGAGAGCGTGGTGACCTTTACCCTCACCCCGACGCGCGGCGGAACTCTGCTCCGCGTCGAGCAGGTGGGATTCCGCCCGGACCAGAAGCAGGCCTATGGCGGCGCGCATGCCGGATGGAAGCAGTTCTTGGCGAAGCTGGAAGAGGTCCTGCCGCAGGCAGACTGACGCCGCCGTTGCACTCTAGGACAGGAGGTCTCATTGAACTGGAACATGTGGATTCGGCAGGTTCACCGCTGGCTGTCGATTGGCTTCACGGTGGCCGTCATCGTCAATGTCCTCGCCATGGGGCTGGAGATGCAGGCGGTCTGGATCGGCCTCCTGGCGCTGTTCCCGCTCATGCTGCTTCTGCTCTCCGGCCTCTATCTGTTCGCCCTGCCCTATGCCACCAAATGGCGAAGTGGCTGACGGCGATCGCTCGCCCGACGTAGAACAGGACCAGAATTGGGAGCACAGAACCTCAAATGACTCCATCGGAAAAAATCGACCAACTGATCGCCGGGATCACCGACTGGCGCGGCAAGATGTTTGCGAACCTGCGCAACGCCATCCTCGAGGCCGACAGCGAGATCGTCGAGGAATGGAAGTGGATGGGCAGTCCGGTGTGGGAGCGCGACGGCATCATCGCGGTCGCCAATGCCCACAAGGGCAAGGTGAAGCTGACCTTCATGTACGGAGCGCGTCTCGCCGATCCCGAAAAACTCTTCAACGCCGGCCTCGATGGCAACGAACGCCGCGCAATCGATTTCCTCGAAGGTGACAAGATCAACGCGCGGGCGCTGAAACAGCTCGTGCGTGCAGCGATCGAATACAATCAGGGCAAGGCGAAGAAGAAAGCGCCGGCAGCGCGCACGAAAGCGCGCAAGGCGGGTTGATACACAATCTCAGTCATGCCCTGGCTTGAACAATTGGGATACGACAGTGTGGATAGCGCTTGCCACAAGCTCGTCATTGCGAGGAGCGAAGCGACGAAGCAATCCAGAATCCCACCGCGGCGATAGTCTGGATTGCTTCGCTGCGCTCGCAATGACGTTGTGGAGACAGCGCGGGCTACGTCACCGCATTCACGACCTGGAATTCCGGTCGCCTCCATACTTCGCCAACGATCACCTCCTCGATGATCTCGGCGGCCTTCATCACCTCGTCCTCCCCGATATACAGCGGCGTCAGGCCGAAGCGCATGATGTCGGGGGCGCGGAAGTCGCCAATCACGCCGCGGGCGATCAGGGCCTGCATGGCGGCGTAGCCGCCGTCAAAGGCGAAGGAAACCTGCGAGCCACGCATCTCGTGCGCGCGTGGCGTCACGAGCTTAAGCTCCGGGCAGCGGCGCTCCACCTCCGCGATCAGGAGATCGCCGAGCGCCAGCGAGCGGGCCCGCACTTCGCCAAGATCGACGCGGTCCCAGATGTCGAGTGAAGCCTCCAGCGCAGCCATCGCGAGCACCGACGGCGTGCCGACGCGCATGCGTTCCACGCCGCCCGCGGGCGCATAGCCGAGATCGAAGGCGAACGGCTTTGCGTGGCCCATCCAGCCCGAGAGCGCGGCGCGCGCCCGATCGGCGTGGCGCGGCGCGACGTAAAGGAAGGCCGGCGCACCGGGACCGCCGTTGAGATATTTGTAGGTGCACCCCGCAGCGAAGTCGGCGTCGACGCCGGCGAGATCGACCGGCAGTGCGCCGGCCGAATGCGCGAGGTCCCAGACGGTCACGATGCCCAGCGCATGCGCCTTTGCAGTGAGCTGCGCCATGTCATGGCGGCGACCGGTGCGGTAGTCGACCTCCGTGAGGTAGAGCACCGCAATCTCCTCCGACAGCGCGGCCTGGACCGCCTCCGGCGCCACGAGGCGCAGCTGGTGCCCTCGCCCGAGCGTCGCGATCAGGCCTTCGGCCATGTAGAGATCAGTCGGAAAATTGCCGGTGTCAGAGAGCACGATTTTGCGCTCAGGCTTCATATCGAGCGCGGCGGCGAGCGCCTGGTAGGCCTTGAGCGAGAGCGTGTCG
Source organism: Bradyrhizobium sp. Ec3.3 (assembly GCF_000472925.1). GTDB lineage: Bacteria > Pseudomonadota > Alphaproteobacteria > Rhizobiales > Xanthobacteraceae > Bradyrhizobium. The sequence continues at coordinate 163,086 of NZ_AXAS01000017.1, read as the reverse complement.
CCCATCATCACCGAGCCCGCCTCCGCGCCGATCAGCCGGCCGATGCGATTGCCCACGTTGCGCGGCTGCACGTACCAGCCCGCCGTGTTCCACGCGCGAATGAGCTCATCGCCCCATTCCTGCCGGATCACGCGGTCAACCTTTTCGGCAACGCCCAGCGGCAGCGCGCCGAGCGAATTGCCGTCGAGATAGATCACGCCCTCGGGCAGATGGAAGAGCGCTCTGGTGTCGTCGTAGACGCGAAGTCGGGTCTTGGTCATGGCTGGCTCAAAGAATGGTGCGGACGCGCCAAAGTTCGGGAAACAGCTCGACCTCCAGCATGCGCTTGAGATAGCTGACCCCGCCGGTGCCGCCGGTGCCGCGCTTGAAGCCGATGACCCGCTCAACGGTGGTGACGTGATTGAAGCGCCAGCGGCGGAAATAATCCTCGAAGTCGACGAGTTTTTCGGCGAGCTCGTAGAGCATCCAATGCGTCTCCGGCGCCTCATAGACCTCCCGCCACGCCTCCAGCACGCCTTCGTTCAGGCTGTGTGTCTCGCGGACGTCACGCGCCAGGACAGAAGGCGGCATCGCGAGCCCCTTGCGGTCGGCGAGGCGCAGCACCTCGTCATATAGGCTCGGCGTCGCCAGCTCCGCCTCGAGAAGATGCGTGACCTCGGCGTCATGCGCATGCGGCTTCAGCATCGCGTGATTGCGGTTGCCGAGGAGATATTCGATCAGGCGATACTGGCTCGACTGGAAGCCCGAGGATTGCCCGAGCTTGGAGCGGAAATGCGTGTACTCGCTTGGGGTCATCGTGCGCAGCACGTCCCAGGCGCTGTTCAGCTGCTCGAAGATGCGGGAGACGCGCGCCAGCATCTTCATCGCCGGCGATACCTCGTCACGCGCGATGGCGCGACGGGCGGCGCTGAGCTCGTGAATGGCAAGGCGCATCCAGAGCTCCGAGGTCTGGTGCTGGATGATGAACAGCATCTCGTCATGCGCATCCGACAGCGGATGCTGCGCGCCAAGGATCGCATCCAGCTGGAGATAGTCGCCGTAGGACATCCGCCGAGCGAAATCGGTCTCGGCGCCCTCGGCGGTGGGATCGTAGTCGTTGCTGGTCATGACATCCCCTCTCAGATCTGCGTCAGTCCAGGCCAACCAGGTTCGCGGTGATTTTCGACGAGGGATCCTTGAGCCCGTCGACGACCGTGAAATGGTTGTAGCCAGGCTCGACCACCAGACGCGTCGGCACGTCAAAACCGGTCCAGACGTTTGCCATCAGCTCGGCCTGGCGGACGAATTCGGGCCGCTCGGCGCCGCCGACCCAGGCCGTGAGCGGCACGTGTCCGCGCGGCAGATGCAGCGCGGCGCTTTCGAGCGTCGCCTCCTCCAGAGTCATGCCAAGCGTGGCGTTCATCTTGGTCTTCAGCAGCGGGCGCAGATCGTGCAGACCGCTGATCGACAGCGTCCCGGCGATGCGGTTGTAGACTGCAGGCTCAAGCCGGCTGTCTTTGCAGAGCATACGGGTGACGAGATGGCCGCCGGCGGAGTGGCCGGCAAGCCGGATCGGTCCGGCGACGAGCGCGGCCGCGGTGGCGATGGCAGCCGCCATCTCGGCCGTGATGTCGGAGATGCGCGCGGCCGGCGTCAGCGTGTAGCTCGGCAGCGCGACGGCAAAGCCATGGTGGCGCGCGCCTTCAGCAAGGTCGGTCCACGACGATTTGTCGAACCGCATCCAGTAGCCGCCATGGACGAAGACGACGAGGCCCTTTGTGTCGCCATTGGGCAGGATCAGGTCGAGACACTGGCGCTCGCCTGAGCCATAGGCGATGTCCGGACGAAATGCCCTGAGCCCCGCGCGATAGGACGCGGCGCGCTCGGCCCAGAGCGCGGGCAGTGTGTCCGATCCCGGCACATGAGCCGAGTTGGCATACGCATCATCCCAATCGCGCATCGTTACTCCCAGACTCGCAGGCGACAGGTCGCCAGTCTGCCACCGGCCGCGCCGCCATCCTAGTCTTTATTTTAAGCTTAAAGCATCTTGACGCGCCAGTGCCCTCCCCTCCCGAAGCGCTGCAAGCTACCAAGTCCGCCGATGGCCTTTTGGATACCAAACGCCTCGCCAGACTGGGGCTTCCATGTTGGGAATCGCGTGACCCTGGTCGAGCGTACGGATGTCTACGTCTTCGATCACCTCAGCCACGGCCAGCACGCCTTGCTCTTTGAAGACCGTTTGGCCGAGAATGGCCAATGCATCCTCATAACTGTAGGCCGTGACGCCACATCCTCTTTGGAGCGGGTCGTACGGTCCAATCCCGTCGAAACGAAACCAGTAGCGCCGCAACAGGCTTCTCATGGAGATAGGACCTACCCCTTCTCCACCCCGCACCATTCCGCGATGAACAGCGCCATCGCCTTGGTCGACTTCTTCAGCGACTCCAGATCGACATATTCATTGAAGCCGTGGATCTCGCCGCCGCTCGGGCCGAAGCAGAGGCTGGGGATGCCGTGGTTGAGGCCGTAGAAGCGGGTGTCGGTGAGCGCGGTGAAGACGAGGTCTTCGACCGCGCCGCCATAGACGGCGTTGAAGGCCTTGCCGAAGGCGGCTTCGGGCGCGGCCGCGTTGGTCAGCTCATAGCCTTCCGACAGGAAGCCGGACCATTCGACCTCGGGCGGATTGTTGGCGAGGAAGCGGTGGTTTCGCGCCGCGGCCGCGACGCAGGCCAGAATCTCCTTCTGGTGATCGGCGATGGACCAGCCCGGCAGAACCGCGATACGGCAATCGACGTCGCACCAGGCCGGCACGCTGGAGGCCCAGTCGCCGCCCTTGATGATGCCAGGGTTGAAGTTGATGGGATGGTTGAGCGTCTTGAAGTGACGATCACTCTTGGCGCGCTCGTTCCATTCTATCTCGAGCTTTTGCAACGCCTGGATCAGATGATAGGCGGCCATGATCGCATTCGCGCCGGAGCCGGCAAACGCCACATGGGTCGGATGGCCCTTCACGCGCAGACGAAACCAGATCACGCCGACCTGCGAGCGCACCATCTTGCCGCCGGTCGGCTCCGGAATGAAGCAGGCATCGGCGCGATAGCCGCGCTGGAGCGTCGAGAGCGCGCCGACGCCGGTGCTCTCCTCCTCGATCACGGACTGGAAATGGATCCGCGCCGTGGGCCGAAGGCCTGCGGCCTTGATCGCATCGAGCGCATAGAGTGCGCCGATGGTGCCGGACTTCATGTCGCAGGCACCGCGGCCGTACATTTTGCCGTCCTTGATGACCGGCGCAAATGGCGGGGTGTCCCAGAGCTCCAGCGGTCCCGCCGGCACGACGTCGCAGTGGCCTTGCAGTATCAGTGATTTGCCGCCGCTCGTTTGCGGGCGGTAGGTGCCGACCACCGTGCGCGCCTTGGAGAAATCATGCTCGATCGGACCGAAGCCGCGCAGATCCCTGAGTTCGTCGACGTTGACGTGCCAGTCGTCGACCTCATAACCCCGCGCGCGGAGCAGATCACCCATCATGTCCTGACAGGGCCCCTCAGCGCCGCGGGTCGAGGGGATCGCGACGAAATCGCGTGTGGTCGCAAGCTGGGCCTCGAAGCCGGCATCGACGGCGTCGAGAATCCTCTGCTGCGTATCGGCATTCATGCTGGCAACTCCGTCAGGCATTCCCAAGAGCGCCGCGAAGCTAGCCGATTTCAGCCCTCCGGGTACTCCTCAAAATAGGCATCCAGCAATGCATCTTCGAGCAGTCGGCCCTCCGAATAACCATTCAACGTCGCTGGCCGCGTGACGCCGTCGAGCAGGCGCTTGCAAGGTTCCGGCGCGCCGAGCACGGTGCGCACGGGGATCCGCTCCGCATAGATTGGCAATGCATAGTCTTCATCGTCGTCCGCAAGGCCCTTGGCGCGAACCTTGGCGGAGGCTTCCTCGATCTCCATCGCGATGAAGGACGTCGCCTTGGCCTCCTGCGTGCTGCTTGGGCGCAAGCCCGCACTGCGATCCGGGAAGAAGCGGTCGACCATGGCGACCAGCGCGCGCTGCTTCTCCTCCGCGTCCGTCACGAGGTAAGCGGTCCCGAAGGCCATCACCGCGCGATAGTCCGCCGAATGATTGAAGCCGCAGCGCGCCAGCACCAGGCTGTCGAGATGTGCAACGGTGAGACAGACCCTTTGCCCGCTCGACTGGTTGCGCAGCATGCGGCTCGCGCTGGAGCCGTGCCAATAGAGCTTGGTCCCTTCCCGCCAGAAGAAGGTCGGCGTGCAATAGGGCTGGCCGTCGATCACATAGGAGACGTGGCACAGCATCGAGGCGTCCAGGATGCGGTGAACGGTGGCGTGATCATAGGACCCGCGATCATGGCGGCGCTTCACCTGGTTGCGGGACGAGACCGGATAGGACGTGGTGGCGATACCGTCGGACACGGCGGCTCCTGTCGTGAAATTGAATCTGGAAGGAGTTGTAGCGCCCCATTTGGTCTGCGATAGTGCCAATTCCATGCGAAAAATTCCGACCAATTCAAAACCGCCCCCGAAAGCCGCGCCGCGCAGGGCCGAGCTGCCGCTCGATTTTTCGGGAGCGCACATTACGGCGAGCGCTCCCTCGGCGCACCGGCTCTACCAGGCGCTCTGCCACGCGATCGTGGAAGGCCTGGTCAGGCCGGGCGAGCCGCTGCCGCCATCGCGGACGCTGGCGAAGCAAACCGGTTTCCGGCGCAACGCCGTCGTCACGGCCTATGAGCGGCTGATCGCCGACGGGTTTGCAGAGGCAACCATCGGCTCCGGGACGTTTGTCGCCGCTAAAATTCCCTTGCGCGCAAGCGATGCGCGCAAGGCGAAGATCATCGTCGAGGCGCCGCGGCAGGGCACGCTGGCACTCGGCTGCACCCACATCGACGAGCGCTCACTGCAACGCTTCCGCGGCTTCGTCGGCCGGCGCATGCGCGCCTTCGGAAGTGAACATCTGCACTATGGTGATCCGCGCGGCAGCCGCGAGTTGCGCGTTGCGGTTGCCGATCATTTGCTCGCGGCGCGGGGCCTGCGCTGTGATCCCGACCAGATCATGCTGACCTCAGGCACGCTGCACGCCTTGCGCATCGTGCTCGGCGCGATCCTCAAAACCAACGACCAGATCTGGTGCGAGGATCCGGGCTACCCCACCGCGCGCGCGACTATCCTCCATTGCGGATATCGCGCTGTCTCCGTGCCGGTCGACGAGCACGGCCTGCGTGTCGCCAAGGGCCGGACGGCGGCACCAAGGGCGCGCGCGGCCTATGTCACGCCGTCGCATCAATTTCCGCTGGGCGTGCAGATGTCGATGCCGCGCCGGCTCGAGCTCCTGGACTGGGCGAGGGAGGCTGGCGCCTTCGTGCTGGAGGACGATTACGACAGCGAGTTCCGCTATGACGGCGCACCCCTGATGTCGCTCGCCGGCATCGATCAGCTCGAGCGCGTGATCTACATGGGCACATTTGCCAAGACATTGTTTCCGGGCCTGCGCATCGGCTATTGCGCGCTGCCGGAGCGCTTGATCGGCACGGTCGCGACTGCGCGGGCCGCGCTCGACCGTTTTCCCGGTACGCTGATGGAAGGCGCGGTCGCGGACATGCTCAACTCCGGTGCCTTCGCTGCGAACCTGAAGCGCGTGCGAAAGCTCTATCGTGAGGCGCGCGATGCACTGGCTGCGACGCTTCAGGCCGCGTCCGACGGCCGGCTGTCTGTTCCCGTGCCCTCGCAAGGCCTGCATCTGGTCGCGCGGTTCGAGCCGTCGGTGGATCTGCGCATCGCCTCGCAGGCCAAGCACGCGGCCGGCGCGGAAGGCTGGCTGCTGGCCGACACCTATGCGCGCGCCCGTCCCCTGCCCGGTTTCGTCCTCGGCTTTTCCGGCCATTCCGTTCCGCAACTGGTGGCGTCAGCCGAAAAGCTCGCGACGCAATCGCTGGCCGCGCTTCGCGGCAGCGACATGCCGGCACGGCGCGCGTGACGAAGGTTCACTATGAGAATCGCGCGCGGCTTTCTAACATCGCCGCATCGAGGTTTGGATTTTTCGTCATGACCCATTTTCGCGCGATGAGCCTGTGCGCGCTGTTTGCCGCAGCAACAATAACCTTGGCGCGCGCCGACACGGTCGGGCGCGAGCAGAATATCGTCGGCTTGCGGCTTGGCCAGCGCGTGATGGTCGATGACGGCACCTGCCCCGCCGGGCAGATCAAGGAAGTGCGCGGTGCTAAGATGACCGAAAGCGGCATCACGGCGACACGCACCTGCGTGCCGCGGTTTGGACCGAAGTCCAAATAGCGTGCGGTCTACTTCGCCGGGTCAAACATGCACTGAAGGGTCGGCTTGGCGATCTTGGTGAAGGTCGGTCCGATCTCGGACTGCTTGGCGGCCGGCACCCATTCGTTCTCGATGGTCGGCACGCCGGTCTCGCTGATGCCGCGAAGCAGCGCTTCGCGCAGGTCGCGGTCCTCGACGACGGCGGCGGCATGATCATGCAGGCAGCCACAGACTTCCTCCGGGTGCGCCCAACGCCCAAGCATGTGCGGCGCGCATTGGCGCACGAAATCGGTGCGCGGATCCGGCAACCTGTTGGGAGAGCGCACCTGAGCCTGGGCAGCGGTGATCGTGAGGACGGACGCGAGGAAAGCTGCGGCGCAGATGCGAAACATGATGGCTTTTCTTGATCCTACCGGTCTTTTTTTCTGCGATCAGAGACGCGCGGCCATCACGATCGGCTGAGGCGCCTTGGCCCCAACCGGCGAGCCGCTATAGGCAAAGGTCCCGACGCCCGGCAGTCCGCTGTCGCTCGTTCCGGCCAGCGAGGATCTGGCGAGGACGAAGCCGAAAGCGAGGATGAAGCGGAGCGCCCGCATGTGAAGTCTCCAGTTCCCGCGGCTGTGCGTCGCTACCGCTGATGGGGGTGATAACCATGGGCGGTTTCGTCCGTGATGCGCCAAATGCGGAAAATGGTTTCATCTTCGTGAGAATTGTTTCGTCGGCGCCGATGCGACGAAACATTAAGTCAAAAACCCCAATTATTTCAGTGAAGTCGCCTCGTGGCCGACGGCTGCTTCGCGGCCCTCTCCGGCGTTCCCGCAGCTGCCCGCGCGCGCTTGCGGTCACCGTCCCGAAGCAGCCGCTTCACACGCATTTTACGTTTCTCTGTTGAAGAGGAGCGCAAAGAAGCGCGAAGTTCCGCTGAACCGGGGTTGTTCCAGCGACGACCGACGCCTTCGAACATCGATAAGCCCGGCATCAAACCGAGGCTCAGGGTTGAGGGATGGCCATCATGATGGCTTTAGATCGCGCAATGGCGCGCGATGCGGACCAGGGTTCGGACCGCGCCAATAAGAGACAGAGGCAGTGCGGCGCCACCGGCGCGATGGCGCTGCAATCAGACCGCGGCTATGAGGCGGCACCGCAGGCGTTCGTGCGGCTGACCGGCTCGCTTCTCGCAAGGCCGCGCGCCAGCCGCAAACTCGTCACTGAGTGAAGAAGTCGCCGCACTTCTGAATGCTGGTATCGGTCGGCCCCCACGGCACGATCGGCACGGTCGAGGTCGAGTTCTTCGGCGAGCCCTCGATCAGCTTGTCGGAATAGACCATGTAGACCAGCACGTTGCGCTTGGTATCGCAGCCGCGCACGATCTGCATCTTCTTGAAGAACAGCGAACGGCGCCTTCGGAACATGTCGTCGCCCTGCTCCAGCTTGTCCTTGAACTTGATGGGACCGACCTGCCGGCAGGCGAGCGAGATGTCAGAGACCTCCTCGGCGAGCCCCAACCAGCCCTTGAAGCCGCCCTTCTCCGGTACCGTGAAATGACAGGCCACGCCCTCGACCTCGGGATCGTCGAGGCCATAGGTCGCGAGCTTGTCGTTCGGGCTCAGCCATTTGAACACGGTGGAGCGGCGGAAGATCAGATCGGGCTCATCGGCGGCTTGGGCGAAGCTGGCCGGCACGGCCATGAGCAGGAGGAATAAAGCGAGGCCTTTCAAGTGCATGCCAGAAAGACCGGGGAAACGAGATGACATGAAGTTCTCCGGTAACAAGTCCCCGCAATGTAGGGATGCGAGAGCTGATCAGGAAGGCGACCGGCTGACCCGCGCAGCCTCCGTTTACCGGTCTGTGAGGCTTTTTTGCTACGGCTTCGACAAAATTGGCTGATATCAGAACCGCTATAGTGGTGAACGCGTATCCCCTTTGCGAGACTAACTACTGATTTGGAAGACGGATTCGAGGATGAATAGCGTGAGCGTGACCGGTTCTTCTGGCGCAAGGGCGCGGTTGTGGCGGGTCGCCATTTTGACGGCGGCGGGTGCGATTGGCACCACGACCCATGCGGAAGCCGCGATGTATTACTGGTCGGACTACACCGACGGTTCTTACTATCACCAGCCGCAGCCGCGGATCGAGCGTGCGAATCCGCGCAAGCGCGCCACTGTTCTGGGCAAGAAAAAGAAAGAGAGCGGCGAGAAGGAGACCGGCGCCAAGCCGCAAGGGCCTCTGGTCATCGCCATCTCGATCGACCGGCAGAGGGTGACGGTCTACGATTCCAACGGCGTGTTCGCGGAATCGCCGGTGTCGACCGGCATGAAGGGGCATCCCACGCCGATGGGCGTGTTCAGCGTCATCCAGAAACACAAATTCCACCATTCCAACATCTATAGCGGCGCACCGATGCCGTATATGCAGCGCATCACCTGGTCGGGTGTCGCCATGCATGCCGGCGTGCTGCCCGGCTATCCCGCCTCCCATGGCTGCATCCGCATGCCGATGGCGTTCGCGGTGAAGATGTGGAATTGGACCAAGATGGGCGCGCGCGTGATCGTGACGCCCGGCGAGATGACCCCGCACAGTTTCTCGCATCCCCTGCTCGCGAGCCTGCGCGTCCCGCCGCAGCCGACGGCGAGCCTGGAGCAGCCTGCGACAACCGTCGCCGACAAGGCGGACAAGGGCGCCCCCGAGGCCATGTCTCCTGAGAGCAAGGCCGAAGAGAGCAAAGCCGCGGAGGTCAAGGCTGCTGAGGTCAAGAGTGTGAACGCCGAGCCGGCGATGGAGCTGCGCTCGACCGTCGGCCATACCGTGATGTCGGACGCAACCATCGGCAACGCGATGGCGCGCGAGGAGGCCCCCGCTGACAAGGCCGCTCCGAACGAAGACGCAAAGACGAACGGTGCGAAAACCGCTGACGCATCGGAGCCGGCAAAACCGCAAACGGACGAAGCGACCGCCAAGCCTGCTGCGAGCGCGAGCACCAAGCCCGAAGCTGTTCAGGCCGACGTTGCCAAGCCTGAACCGGCAAAGGCCGAAGCGGCCGAGGCCAAGAAGCCCGATGTCACCGTGACGGCGCCGACGCCTGCACAGCCCGCCGCCGATGCGAAAAAGGATCAGACCCGCATCGCCGAGCCCGCGCCAGCCGCAAAGCCCGAACCGCCGAAGCGTACCGGCCAGATCGCGGTGTTCATCAGCCGCAAGGATTCCAAGATCTATGTGCGGCAGAACTTTTCGCCGCTGTTCGATGCGCCCGTGACGATCGCGGCCAGCGACCGTCCGCTCGGCACGCATGTCTTCACCGCGGAAGCCGACAAGAGCGATGCCAACGCGCTGCATTGGTCGGTGGTGTCGGTGCCCGTCGCCGTCCGCTCGGTGGAGCGTGACGACGACAGCCGCATGACTCGCCGCCAGCGCATGGCCGGCGTCATCCCGATCGCCGCAAAGCCTGTGATCACACCGGACAGTCCGGCCGAGGCGCTCGACCGCATCTCCATCCCCGCCGACACCATGGCGAAGATCGGCGAGATGCTGACCACCGGCAGCTCGATCATCGTCTCCGACCAGGGCATCAATCAGGGCGAAACCGGCGAAGGCACGGATTTCATCGTCCGCTTGCGCTAGGCCTCCGCATAACGCGGTGTTGAGCGCGCTTGGTCGCGCGCGCGGAGTATCATCGTCCCCGGATCACCTTCGGGGACATCGCTATGCTGAACCGCAGGACAATGCTCACCGCGGCGCTTGCCGCGATCACCAGCCCCGTCGCGACTCGCGCCCTTGCGCAAGCGTCGATGAGCAAGATCTCGGCTTACGCCTTCTCCTTCCCCGCGCTCTCCGGCGACGATATCCGGCTTGCCGGGTTTACCGGCCGGCCGCTGATGATCGTCAACACAGCCTCGCTGTGCGGCTACACACCACAATATGCTGGTCTTCAGGAACTCTGGAACGAGTTCCACGAACGCGGACTAACCATCATCGGCGTGCCCTCGAATGATTTCGGCGGCCAGGAGCCGGGCGGAGTAACCGAGATTTCGGAGACCGCACATCACCAATACGGCGTTACCTTCCCGATCGCCGCCAAGGCCGTCGTGGTCGGTCCCAAGGCCCATCCGTTCTACAAATGGGCGGCGGAAGCCCGGCCGAAGGAAGTTCCGCGCTGGAACTTCCACAAATACCTCATCGGCCGCGACGGCTATATCGCCGAGGTTTTCGCCTCTGCTGTCGAGCCGACCGACACGCGGGTCAAGACCGCGGTCGCGAAGGCGCTCGCGGATAGCTGAGCTGGTCTCACGCGCCTGGGCACAATTGCCTAGCTGAGCCAAACAGCCGTTGCATTGGTGATGGCCCACCAACTAGGCTAGGATTGTCTGGGGCGGACAGGTTCGGACAGGGGCAAAAAAGCTACGGCCGAACAACGGGATCAATCTATCGAGGACAACATCATGCGTGTTGCGGCAGGACTGATTTTGGCGAGCGCGATCTCTCTTGCGATGGCGAGCGCCGCATGGTCGCAGACCCCAGCCGCGAAGCCCGCGGCAGCCGCGCAGGCCGCCCCCGCCGCAGCGCCGGCAGCGGCCCCTGCCGCGGCCGCCAGCCCGCCAGCAGCGGCACAGGGCGCGCAGCCGGCACGCGCCGCCTGCAGCAATCCCAGTGCGCTCGGCGTCGCCCGCACCGTCGAGATCGACACCACGGGTGGTCCAGGCTTCGGCTTCGAGCACTTCAAGGAGCTCGACTTCCTGCGCGACCACGAGGTCGTGCTGACCTTCGACGACGGCCCGTGGCCGAACAACACGCCTGCGGTGCTGAAGGCGCTCGCCGATGAATGCACCACCGGCATCTTCTTCCCGATCGGCAAGCACTCGACCTACGAGCCGGAGATCTTGAAGAAGGTCTATGCCGCCGGCCACACCATCGGTGCGCACACCTGGTCGCACGCCAACCTCAACAACAAGAAGCTCACCGATCAACAGAAGAAGGACGAGATCGAGAAGGGCTTCTCAGCGGTGAAATGGGCGCTCGGCGGCATCTCGCCCTCGCCGTTCTTCCGCTTCCCGGCGCTCCAGCACCCGCCGGAGATGGTGACCTATCTCGGCAACCGCAACATCGCGATCTTCTCCTGCGACCTCGACTCCTTCGACTTCAAGGCCTCCAAGCCGGAGAAGGTGATCGACACCGTGATGAAGAAGCTCACCAAGCTCGGCAAGGGCATCATCCTGATGCACGACTTCCAGAAGCACACCGCTGAGGCCTTGCCCGCGCTGCTCGCGCAGCTCAAGGCCGGCGGCTACAAGGTCGTGGCGATGCGCGCGAAGAGCCCGGTGTCGACGCTGCCCGAGTACGACCAGGAGCTGCTGAAGGACGTCAAGCTGCCGACTGTGAGCCAGCGCCCGGTCAACAGCGTGGTGACGACGGTCTCGGAATAGTCGCGCCGTTGTCTTTCCGTTTCGAAGGCTACGTCATCGTCTCCGCCGACGGCATGCTTGCCGACGCGCGGCACGTCATGCCCGACAGCCTGAAGTTCGAGGGCGACAAGAGGTTCTTCGAGCAGGCGCTCGATCGCACTGCGCTGATCGTGCACGGCCGGCACTCGCATGAGGGACAGCCGAATTCACCCAAGCGCAAGCGGCTGATCCTGACCCGCAAGATCGCAGCGCTCGTGGTCGATCCGGAGATGCCGAACGCGACACTGTGGAATCCGCTCGGCGCGAGCTTCGAGGAAGCCTGCTCTTTTGCCGACGTTGCCTCCGGCACGGTCGCGATCATCGGCGGCCCCGTCGTGTTCGACATGTTCATGGACCGCTACGACACCTTCTGGCTCTCGGAAGCCCCAAAGGTGCGCCTGCCTGGCGGCGAAGGCTGTTTCGTCGGTGTGCCAAAGCGAACGCCGCAGGAGGTGCTGACCTCACACGGGATGAATCCGGGCACACCGTATTTGCTTGACGCGGCGCATGGCGTGACTGTGACCCCGTGGCGGCCCGCGAGAGGGTCCCAATAAAACTCGAAAGACAACCCCATGCACAGTACCGGTGTTTTAATACCTGCGCATGCGTTTGCCACGCATAACGAACGACGCGCCTTTACCGGCATAACGACGCCCTCACCCACATAAGAGCGTGTGACATTCGAGAGTACGTGGCGCTACTGGACGGCGGATCGGGGCAAACTGCACTTCTCGAGTTCGGCCCGCACGTCCTGGAGGACCCTGCTCCAATCGCCGGGCTGAGGTTGGCGGAATTGGCGCAGCGTCGGATACCAGGGGCTGTCGTCGCGGTTCAGCAACCATCGCCAGCACCGATCGAAGCGATTGAGCAGCCAGACCGGGCGGCCAAGAGCTCCTGCAAGATGCGCCACCGCGGTATCGACACTGATGACCAGATCCAGTGCCTCGATCAGCGCCGCGGTTTCACCGAAGTCGTGGAGATCTTCCGTCCAGTCATGCAAGGACAGACCAGGCGGCGGCGACTGCCTGGCTCCCGATCCCTTCTGCAATGAGACGAAACTCACCCCCGGCAGGTCCGCCAGCTCCGAGAATCGTTCAAGCGGAATGGATCGGCGCCGGTCGCCGCTCATCGTCTGATTGCCGGCCCAGACGAGGCCGATCCGCAGGCCATCGAGCTGCCGGACCCGATGGCGCCAGGCCGCCACGCGTTGCGGATCGGCCCGGAGATAGGATGCCTGCTGCGGGATGGTTTCGATTGTGGTGCCAAGCACCCGCGGCAGACTCAATAGTGGACAATACAGATCGAATGGCGGCAGCGGATCGCCATGGGCGACGATGCTCTCAATTCCCGGCAACCCCGCCAGGAGCGGCACCAGCGGCCGCTGAACCTCGAGAACGACCCGCCGCCCCGCCGCAATTGCCGGCACGAAGCGACAGAACTGGAGCGTGTCGCCCAGGCCCTGCTCCGCATGCAGCAGCAGGACCTGATCACCGATATCTCCTCCATCCCAGAGAGGCTGGCTGAAGCCGCGCAGATGCTGCTTTTTCGTGTCCTGCTTCCACCGCCACTCATATTCCCGCCATCCCTCGTCGAACTGGCCGGCCAGCAACAGCGTGATCCCAAGGTTGAAATGCGCGTGGGCATAATCCGGCTTTTGCGACACCGCCGTTCGGAAGCTCTGGATGGCTTCTTCAGGCCGCCCGAGATCAAACAGCAGGGTGCCAAGATTGTTGAGCGCCTCCAGCCAGGTCGGATTGCGATCAAGAGCTGCCCGATAGCAAGACTCCGCTTCGTGGAAGCGGCCGGACTCGCGAAGGGCGTTGCCCAGGATCAGGTACGCCGGAACATAGTCCGGCTTCAGACGCAAAGCTTCCCTGCAGCATGCTTCCGCCTCTTCCAGCCGGCCCCGCAGTCGCAGCAAGTCACCGAGATTGTTCAAGGCCTCGGGGAAACATGAGTTCAGTTTGCAAGCTTCGCGAAGATTGACCTCCGCCTCGTCGAGGCGCCCCAATTTGATGAGAAGACCACCAAGATTGTTATGGGCCTCCGCAAATGTCGGGTTGAGGCGCAGGGCCTCACGATAGCAACGCTCGCATTCCTCGAAAGCGGACAGATTGAATAACACTGCCCCAAGGTTGCAGTGGGCCGCCGCAAAATCCGGTCTTTGCCGCAGCACCTGCCGAAACTCGCTGATCGCATCATCGAAATGCTTCCGTCTCATCAGCAGATTGGCGAGATGGAAACGAGCATCGACATGATCGGGAGCATACTGCAGCGCGCGCCGGTAATGGGCTTCCTCACCCGCGACGTCTCCGCATTCACCCAGCAGGATACCAAGCTGAATGTGCGTATCCAGATCGTCGGACTTATGCAGCAGCGCTTCCCGGTAGCTCGCGATGGCCTCGCCCCTTCGTCCGAGAGCGCGCAGAGTGGCAGCCATGCTGCTATGATACACGCTGTCGCGAGGCTGGAGCTTGACGGCACGGATGATGAGATCGAGCGCCCTGTCGGGGTGACCAGCCTGGAGCGAAACAAGGCCCAGGAGGTGAAGACTGTCCGCATGATCCGGCTCGGATGCTAGTATCTGCCGATAAATCGCCTCTGCTTGCGGCAAGCGGCCTGCGCAATGGTGCGCAAGACCGGCCTCGAATGATACAGAACCTGACGACTTATCAGCAAACATTACGATGGGCCCCATCATCGATGCGATTACGTAGGGTGCGAGACAGATGCCCCTTCGTGCGTTTGCCGCTCGTGCAGACTCTATGAAACGCGCCTGAGTCCCCCTACGAACTGCACAGCCAGACAAGCCGCCAGAACGCTGAGCAACTCTCGAATTTGCCTGACGCCTCGCTCCCCATCATTCTACAGCAACGACCTTGCGCGAAGCTGGGACGCACCACGCGCGTCCACGCGTCAGAAGTAGCCAACCCGCGATTTCTGCTACGATCTTGGGATTCCAGCTACAAGGGCACCAATTGCCGATCGAGACTACGCGCGGGCCCTCAATGCACCGCAGGCAGCTCAACGCGCCACGGAGCGATTGAACAACAAGGCCGGCTTCGTCTCGTCGCAACTTTCGCCGATCTGGTCGGCAAGACGCGGGCACGCTTTGCCGAGCATCGCGTTGTCCAGGATGTCAGGCAGCCTCGTATGTCGCACACAGACCGCGCCCGCAGGCGCCCAGGCCGCTTCGAAGGTCATCTCCGGTACTTTCCCGTCGGCGACGATACCGATCTTGTCGAAGATGTCGATCGCGGTGCCGTTGCGCGTATGCCCCTGCCCGTCACCGCAGTAATCGGCCCGTATCAGCCGAACGCAAGCCTGATAATAAGGCGCAAGCGAAGAGCCATCGGGCGTCGAGCCCCAGGGCTTATAGCCAAGACGGACGCATTTGCCTTCGGCGCCGCCGGTACAGGTGATCAACAGCCGGCTTCGTTCGGCTTCTCCCGAGGGAGGCAGGTACCGCCCGTCCTGGGTGAACGAACCGGCAAGCGGGAATCCGAGCCGCCTTCCCTCCGGATCGGGCTGGCAGAGATTGCGCCATTCTCCGCTCGCAGGCTCCTGTTCCGAGAGCTGGTACAGAACGACCTCTCCGCTTTGGTCCTTGGGATCGTGCTCCACCGCGTCGATACGGACCAGACGACGCGCTCCTGTCCCTTGACGACGGCGAACCGAGCGGGCTTGCGCCTTCGTCGATTCACCTGCACCCATTCTCGGGGAGCGAGAATATCTCTGCATGACAGATACTGTGCCTGAAGCGAACTAGTTCGCTTCCTTTTCTCAGGAATTCTGGTTTCGCTTCCCAATTTTTTCGATTTTGCAACAAGTGCCTTAGGCTAGAAACCGACGCGCAGCCCCGCGCGCCCACTCACGAGCGAGCTGTTGTCCGACAACGCGAGGTACTCGGCTGTCGAAAACAGCGAGACATTCCGCGTGCGCCATTCAAGCCCCAGGCCACCGCCGACCGCAAGGAACGGTTACGGCGTCGGAAAGTGATAGGCCAGCACGCCGCGCAGCGTGTGCACCGTACCGCCAGCGCTCAAGCTAGTCATGAAATCAGACGCCAAATCGTCTCTCGCCTCGAGATGCGTCACGCGATACTCGGCGCGGGCGGAGATCCTGTCGCTGAAGAAGCGCTCGAAGCCGCCGCCGAAGGTCGCGCCGTGATATTCCCGCGTCGGAGCGGTGCCGGGAAATCCCAGGAAGTTGTACGTGATCGACTGCGCGGTCGTTCCGCTGTAGCCGCCGAGCAGATAGACCAGCGTCTCCGGCGCAACGAGATAGCCGACGCGTCCGCCGACGGTCCAACCCCACTTCACCGCAGCGAGATCCGAGGAGATCGCCACACCACCTGCCCCGGTCGATGCACTGATCTTGGCGCCGCCATTCGTTCCGGCATCGATCAATCCGAACGCGCCGACGACCCATTTCGGCGCGATCTGGCGATCGTAGCCGATCGTGAAAGTACCGCCGACATCGGCGCCGCCGAGACTGGACGCGTTGAAATCCAGCACGCCTGCGAACGAGCCCGCGACATGAGGCGCGATGACATCGCCCCCCAAGCCCGCACCGACGTAGACGCCTGTCCATGTCGGATTCAACACCGGCGCTGCCGATGCGGTTACTGGCCCGCCGAACTGGCCGAAACGATAGGCCGCGCCGATCCGGACCACATGCTCGGACAGGTCGGTGGTCCAGACCGCGCCGAGCGGATCGACCGTCGTGTTGCGGCCGAGCGCGACGTAGCGGTATTCGCCGCGCAGCGACACGTTGTCAGCGAGGCGATATTCAGCGCCGGCACCGACCGTGTAACCATGCGACGTCAGCGTCGATTCCTGCGCAGTGAACGAGGGGCCTCACTTGCGGCCGCGCCTTGACGGGCAGATCGGCGGCACTTGCCGGCTGCGCGGCAAAACCCAAGACCTGTGCCACACAGAAAACCACGGCCGCGCGCGCAGCCGCGCCTCGCTTCGAATGAACCAAGCCCGCCCCCAATTGCCTCGAACCACGACGGCCGCCCCTTCACAACCGCACAACCGGTAGTATTCGGCGCCGGCGCACTCCGACAAGCCGAGAGATGCGCTTGCTTCACAGCGGTCGCGATTTTGCAGAAACCCTGTGATCCCAAAGCCATAATGTGTGAATGACGGTTCACGCGATCATCACAGACCGCGAGAATGGTCAGCTCGCGCTGCGAGCCTCCGACTCATGTCGGAGAGCAGGACGTCTGTCCGCAGCCAACGCCGCTAACTGGACTACACGTCCCCGTAGGCCGCCTCGGCCGGACGGGTGGCGCGGCCGTAGCCCATGATCATGAACAGCGCGCCGATGATCGAGAGGTTCTTCAGCGCGTCCACCAGCATTTTGCCGTTCTCGGGCGGGGTCTGGTTCCAGAAGTCGTAGAACAGGAAGGTCGCGGCCGCGACATAGATGACCAGCAGCATCGCGAAAAAGCGCGCGGCGAAATTCAGCGCGATCATCAGCCCTGCGATGATCTCGAGCCCGCCGACCGCGATCGCAAGCAACTGCGGCGTCGTCATGCTGGTGGCCTGCTCCACTTGCTGGGCATAGGGCGCGATCATCTCTGGAACAGTGACCTTGCTGGCGATGAAATCGGCAGTCGTCTGTATCGCGAACAGCTTCGTCGCGCCCGTATAGATGAACAGCACGGCGAACAGGATTCGCCCGAAAGTCACGAACGCTGGCATGGTCGGCCTCTTGGCAATGCTTTAAGGGCGGGACACGAAGCGATTATGAAGATTCCGCCCGCGGTTTTCAAACGGGGAAATGTCTTCCCCTCTCCCCTTGTACAAGGGGAGAGGATTTGCAGCTTCAATGCGGCTAGACTACGAGCTTACGTAAACAAACTCGGCTGCTGCCGTGCCGCGCGTTCCTGGGCCTCCACCACCGCGACTGCCGTCATGTTGAGGATGCCCCGCGCCGTGACACCCGGCGTGAGGATGTGCGCCGGGCGCGCCGGTCCGATCAGGATCGGCCCGACGGGAAGCGCGTCGGCCAACACCTTGATGGTCTGGTAGGCGATGTTGGCCGCGTCCAGCGTCGGCATGATCAGGATGTTGGCCTCACCTTCCAGGTTCGAGTGCGGCAGCACCAGCTTGCGCGCCGCGCCCGACAGCGCGGTATCGGCCTGCATCTCGCCATCGGCCTCGATCTCCGGATGCTTCTCCTTCAGCAGCTGCGTCGCCCGGCGCATCTTGCGCGAGGTGTCCGTGTCATAGCTGCCGAAGTCGGAATGCGACACGAAGGCGACCTTCGGCTTCAGTGCGAAGCGCTGCACGTGGATTGCCGCGAGCGCCGCGATCTCGGCCAGCTCCTCCGCGCTGGGATTGGGCCGCACCTGGGTGTCCGCGATGAAGAACGCGCCCTTGGTGGTGATCATCAGCGCCAGCGCCGCATAGTCGCTGATCCCGCTCGAGAAGCCGATGATCTCGCGAACGTGGCGCAGATGGCTCATGTAGCGCCCCTCGACGCCGCAGAGCATCGCATCCGCCTCGCCGCGCCCCACGGCAAGCGCCGCGATCACCGTGTTGTTGGTGCGGACCACCGTGCGCGCTCCCTCCGGGGTAACACCGCGGCGGCCGGCAACCTCGACATAGGACTGCACATAGGAGCGGTAGCGCGGATCGTCCTCGGGGTTGACGAGGTCAAAATCCTTGCCCGCCTTGATCGAGAGACCGAAGCGCTTGATGCGCGCCTCGACCACCGACGGGCGGCCGACCAGAATGGGACGCGCCAGCTTCTCTTCCAGCACGACCTGCGTGGCACGCAGCACGCGCTCGTCCTCGCCCTCGGCGTAGATCACGCGCACCGGCTGGGTCTTGGCCTTGGCGAACATCGGCTTCATGACGATGCCCGAGCGGAAGGCGAAGCGCATGAGCTGGGCCGCATATTCGTCGAAATTGGTGATCGGGCGCGTTGCGACGCCCGATTCCATCGCGGCCTTGGCGACCGCCGGAGCGATGCGCAGGATAAGGCGGGGATCAAATGGGCTCGGGATCAGCGAGCCCGGGCCGAAGCCGCCCGCCTCGCCGCTGTCGAAGCTGCCTTGCGAGACCGCATCCGACGGCGCCTCGCGCGCGAGCTGCGCGATGGCGTCGACCGCGGCATGCTTCATCTCCTCGTTGATCGCGGTGGCGCCGACATCGAGCGCGCCGCGGAAGATGAAGGGGAAGCACAGGACGTTGTTGACCTGGTTCGGGTAGTCGGATCGGCCGGTGCAGATCATGGCGTCGGGGCGCGCTTTCCGCGCCTCCTCCGGCATGATCTCCGGCGTCGGGTTCGCAAGCGCCATGATCAGCGGATGGTCGGCCATCGCCTTGGCCATGTCGGGCGTCAGCACGCCCGGTGCCGAGAGCCCGACGAAGATGTCGGCGCCGCCGATCACGTCGCCGAGCGTGCGCTTGTCGGTCTTCTGGGCGTAGACCGCCTTCCAGCGGTCCATCAGCGTGTTGCGCCCGTCATAGACGAGGCCGTCGATGTCGCAGACCCAGATGTTCTTGCGCTGCGCGCCCATCGAAACCAGGAGGTTCAGCGTCGCGAGCGCAGCCGCCCCTGCCCCCGACGCCACGATCTTGACGTCCGAGAGCTTTTTACCGTTCAGCCGCAGGCCGTTGGTGATCGCGGCGGCGACGATGATCGCGGTGCCGTGCTGGTCGTCATGGAAGACCGGGATCTTCATGCGCTCCTTCAGCCGCGCCTCGATCTCGAAACACTCTGGGCCCTTGATGTCCTCGAGATTGATGCCGCCGAAGGTCGGCTCCAGCGCCGCCACCGTCTCGACCACGCGCTCGATGGTATCGGCGGCGATCTCGATGTCGAAGACGTCGATGCCGGCGAACTTCTTGAACAGCACCGCCTTGCCTTCCATCACGGGCTTGGAGGCCAGCGGGCCGATATTGCCGAGGCCCAGGACCGCGGTGCCGTTGGAGACCACGGCGACCAGGTTGGCGCGGGTCGTCAACGAGGCGGCCTCCGCCGGGTTCTTGGCGATCTCGGTGCAGGCGGCGGCGACGCCCGGCGAATAGGCAAGCGCGAGGTCGCGCTGGTTGGCGAGCGGCTTGCTCGCCTGGATCTCTAGCTTTCCGGGACGCGGCAGGCGGTGATAGGCCAGCGCCGCCTGGTGGAGATCTTCAGAATAAGACGACATGCCCTGCCTCGCCTCGCGTTTTGCGGCCTCAAAACTTTCTTCCCCCGGACCCGCCCCGGCCCGAAGGCGGTATTCCGGATCATGGAAACGGGATCAAGCACGGCCGGCGGCTTGGTGGCAACATCCGATTGCGGCCCCATCAACAGACGGCGCCGTCAAACATTTGAAAACCATAGCTTTCCCTGGACCGCGCGGCGTTTCGCGAATATGGCAGGTTGTTCCGCCCCGAGCCAGCAACTGGAGCTAACCGCATGAGACGAATCCTGATCGGCCTGATCGCGCTTGCGTTGCTCGCAGGCGGCGGCTGGCTCGGCTTCAATCTCTACGCTCAGCACCGCGTCACGGCCGACGTCGAGGCCGCGTTCGACCAGATCCGCGGCCGCGGCGGCAAAGCGAACCACGGCAAAGTGGCGTTCGATTTGATGACGCGGACCCTGACGGTCGAGGACATCGCCGTCGAGCCGGGCCAGCAGTCGCAGATGCATATCAAGATTGCCGGCGTCAGGGCGATCGGTATGCGCCAAGCCGACCAGGGGCAGTTTTCTGCCGATACCATCGAGTTTTCGGGCATCGAGTTTGCGATCGACAGTGCTGTCGGCCCCTCGCAGATGAAGGCCGCCTACAAGATCGCACAGGCCACGATACGGGATTACACCGGAGCGATCGGGGCTCGGGCCTTGCCGCCGTCAAACGCCATCACCGACCTCTATCGATTTGGCCTCGAACAGTTCACCAGCGTCTCGGCATCCGCAATTGAGGTGCCGACTATTGCCGCAACCATCGTCACCAAGCCAGATACTGCCAAACCCGAGGGTGGCGATCTCACCTATTCGGGCCTTGCCATGAAAAATCTCAGGCACGGCAAGGTCGAAGCGACCAGGGCGGACCGGTTTGCCTTCACGTTCAAGACGGCGCAGCCGGGCAAGTCCGGCCAGTTCACGGGAGAGCTGTCGAACCTGGTCATGAGCGATTTCGATGCAGGCAGCATGCTCGCCGCGCTCGACCCGGAAAAGGCGAATGACGACGGCACCCATCAGATGTACAGGCAGGTTTCGGCGGGACCTTACACGGTGACGTCCGGGGATGTTCGTCTCCAGATCGACAGCTTCGCCGTCGACGATATTGGAGTGCAGCCGTCGAAGTTCCGGATGGCCGAGATGCTTGCGATGCTGCCCCAAGATCAGTCGGCGCCGCCAACGCCGGCTCAGGCGCGAGAGATGATGGAGAAGCTTGCCGGCTTCTATGAAGGCCTCCATGTCGGCAGGCTCGAGATCGGCAAGACGTCGATCGCGACGCCGCAAGGAACGGGCAGCATCAATGTGGTCAGGTTCAAGGACGGCGAGTTCGCGGTCGAAGGCGTCGACACGCCATCTCCACAGGGGCAATTCAAGATGGAACGCTTCGCGCTGAAGTCCTTCAGCGTGACGAACCTGATGCGCTGGGCGGCGAGTCTGACCACTCCCGGGCGGGCGCCCTCGCCCGACCAGATGCTCGGGCTGTTCGGTGTGCTCGCAGGCGCAGAGGTCAAGGGCGTGGCCGCGCCCTTCAAGAACTCCAAAAAGCTCGTCACGATCGACACGCTGAGCCTGGACTGGGGGCAGCTGATCGGCTCGATCCCGAGCAAGGCGCATGTGGTTGCGAAGTTCGTCACGCCTACCGATCCATCCGATCCGAAGCAGCTTCCGTTGGTTCTCGGCGGGATCGACAAGCTTCCAATCGACCTCGATCTCGGCGCAACCTGGACCGAGCAGTCCAACAGTTTCGCGCTGGCGCCGGCGACGCTCGACATCGGAGGAATCGCAAAAGCGCAATTGCGCATCGCACTCGGCAACGTGCCGCGTGGGCTGTTCTCTGCCGACTTGGCGCAGGTCATGGGCCAGGCGGCTCAAATCGAGGCCGGTACCATCGAGTTCTCGCTGCGCGACAATGGCGGCGTCGATTCCGCGGCGGCGCAGTACGCACGGGGGCAAAATGTCAGCCGCGAGGCCGCCCGTCAGGCGCTCGCCGACAGCGTCAGGGTGCACCGCGAGGAAGTCGCCGCCGCCAATCCGGATGCGGGCACGGCCGTGGATGCGATCGCAAGTTTTGTCGGGACGCCGGGTCAGACGCTCGTCATCAAGCTCACGCCCCGCGCCAAGGTGCCGCTGATGCAATTGATGCAGCTTCTGCAAACCGATCCGCAGAGCGCGCTGGCGCAATTCCGCATCGAGGCATCGACGGGGCTTTAACTCGGGCGGTTGCGGTCTCGTGTCCCGGACGCGCTGCAACGCGCGAGCGTTGCTGCGCAGAGCCGGGACCCAGAAAGCCTGTGTTTGCCGAGACATGGGCCCCGGCTCAGCAGCGCACCACTGCGTGCTGCGCTGCGTCCGGGGCACGAGACCAAATCACTTCTGCGGCAGGTTCACCCGGACGTGGAGCTCGCGAAGCTGCTTGGTCGTGGCTTCCGACGGCGCGCCCATCAGGAGGTCCATGGCCTGCTGGTTCATCGGGAACAGCGAGATCTCGCGCAGGTTCGTGGTACCGCAGAGCAGCATGACGATGCGGTCGACGCCCGCCGCCATGCCGCCATGCGGCGGCGCGCCGTACTGGAAGGCGCGGTACATGCCGCCGAAACGCTCGACCACTTCCTGCTCGCCATAGCCTGCGATCTCGAATGCCTTCACCATCGCTTCCGGCACGTGGTTGCGGATGCCGCCCGAGGCGATCTCGTAGCCGTTGCAGGTGATGTCGTACTGGAACGCCTTGATGGTCAGCGGATCCTGGCCCTTCAGCGCCTCCAGACCACCCTGCGGCATCGAGAACGGGTTGTGCGAGAAGTCGACCTTCTTGTCGTCCTCGTTGTACTCGTACATCGGGAAGTCGACGATCCAGGCGAGCTCGAACCGCTCCTTGTCAGTGAGGTTCAACTCCTCGCCGACCTTGTTGCGGGCAAGGCCTGAGAACTTCCAGAACTTGTCGGGATCACCGGCGACGAAGAAGGCGGCATCGCCCTCCTTCACGCCGAGTTGCGTGCGGATCGCAGCCGTGCGTTCCGGCCCGATGTTGTTCGCGAGCGGACCTGCGCCCTCGCCGCCTTCGCGCCACATGATGTAGCCGAGGCCGGGTTGGCCCTCGCCTTGCGCCCACGAATTCATGCGGTCGCAGAAGGCGCGGCTACCGCCGCCCGGGGCCGGGATCGCCCAGACCTGGTTCTTGGGGTCTTCGAGCATGCGCGCGAACACCTTGAAGCCGGAGCCGCGGAAGTGCTCGGAGACGTCCTGCATCTCGATGGGGTTGCGCAGGTCCGGCTTGTCGCTGCCGTATTTGCGAAGAGCTTCCGCGAACGGAATCCGCCGCCAGCCCTTGGTCACCGGCTTGCCTTTGGCGAATTCCTCGAACACGCCAGTGATCACCGGCTCCATCGCCGCGAAGACGTCGTCCTGCGTGACGAAGCTCATCTCGACGTCGAGCTGGTAGAACTCGCCGGGCAGACGGTCGGCGCGCGGGTCCTCGTCGCGGAAACAGGGCGCGATCTGGAAGTAGCGGTCGAAGCCCGACATCATCAGCAGCTGCTTGTACTGCTGCGGCGCCTGCGGCAGCGCGTAGAACTTGCCGGGATGGATGCGCGAGGGCACCAGGAAGTCGCGCGCGCCTTCCGGCGAGGACGCGGTCAGGATCGGCGTGTTGAACTCGAAGAAGCCCTGCGCCTTCATGCGCTGGCGCATGGAATCGATGATCGCGACACGCGTCATGATGTTCTGGTGCAGCTTCTCGCGACGCAGGTCGAGGAAGCGGTACTTCAGGCGGATGTCTTCAGGGTATTCCTGGTCGCCGAACACCGGCAGCGGCAGGTCGCCGGCCGGTCCCAGCACCTCGATCTCGCTGACGTAGACCTCGACCTTGCCGGTCGGCAGATCGTCATTGTCGGTCCCTTCCGGGCGGCGGCGGGCCTTGCCGTCCATCCGCACGACATATTCCGAGCGCAGCTTCTCGGCCAGCGAGAACGCCGGCGAGTCCGGGTCCACCACGCACTGGGTGAGGCCGTAATGGTCGCGCAGGTCGATGAACAGCACGCCGCCATGGTCGCGGACGCGATGGACCCAGCCGGAAAGGCGGACCGTCTCGCCGATGTGGCTCTCGCGGAGCGCGCCGCATGTATGTGACCGGTAGCGATGCATGGTAGTCCCAAAAATGATGTCGGAGGATCGAATCGGACGACCCAAAAGGCCGGTCCGAAGTTGCGGGTGGGTTTACCCGACGAGGCCGGGTGCGGCAACCAAGGGAACGGCCTGTTTTGGGCCCGAACCGTCCATTTTTGCTCAAGCTGGGCCTGAGCCTTTGCTGATGGGCGTTCCAGCCCTACATTTACCGCCATGACCGTCCATTTCCCGTTCCAGAACTCCTATTCGGCGCTGCCGGACACCTTCTTCGCCCGCGTGGCGCCGACCCCGGTCGCTGCGCCCCGGCTGATCAAGCTGAACCGGCCGCTTGCCGTCCATCTCGGGCTGGATCCGGACCTCCTCGAGACACCGGAGGGGGCGGAGATCCTGGCCGGCAAAACGGTTCCTGCCGGCGCGGACCCCATCGCCATGGCCTATGCCGGGCACCAGTTCGGGCAGTTCGTGCCCCAACTCGGTGACGGAAGGGCGATCCTGCTCGGCGAGGTCATCGACAAGGACGGCGTCCGCCGCGACATCCAGCTCAAGGGGTCGGGCCCCACCCCATTCTCTCGCCGCGGCGACGGCCGCGCCGCGCTCGGTCCGGTGCTGCGCGAGTACGTCGTGAGCGAAGCGATGTACGCACTCGGCATCCCGACCACGCGCTCGCTCGCCGCCGTCGTCACCGGCGAGCATGTGATCCGCGAGACCGCGTTGCCCGGCGCAGTCCTAACCCGCGTGGCCGCGAGCCACATCCGCGTCGGCACCTTCCAGTATTTTGCCGTGCGCCGCGACACCGACGCGATCCGCCGCCTCGCCGATCACGTCATCGCCCGCCACTATCCCGAGCTGTCGGGGGCCGAGCGCCCCTATCACGCGCTGCTCGCGGGCGTTGTCGCACGCCAGGCCGATCTCGTCGCGCGCTGGCTGCTGGTCGGCTTCATCCACGGCGTGATGAACACCGACAACACCTCGATCTCGGGCGAGACGATCGATTATGGCCCCTGCGCCTTCATGGACTCCTACGATCCCGCGCAGGTGTTCTCGTCGATCGACGAGATGGGCCGCTACGCCTATGCCAACCAGCCGCGCATCGGCTTATGGAACCTGACGCGGCTCGCCGAATGCCTCTTGCCGCTGTTCTCCGATGACCAGGAGAAGGCGATCGAACAGGCGCAGGAAATTCTTGGCGCGTTCCCGGACGCCTTCACCAGAGCCTATCAGGCGGGCCTGCGCATGAAGGTCGGCCTGTTCACCGAGCGTGACGGCGACGAGGCGCTGATCCAGGACCTGCTGGACGCGATGGCGAAGAACGCCGCCGACTTCACCCTCACCTTCCGCAAGCTGGGCGATGCCGCGCGCGATGCGGCCGCCGACGAGCACGTCCGCGCGCAGTTCATCGACCCGGCCGCCTTCGACGAATGGGCCAAGCGCTGGCGCGAGCGTATCGCCGCAGAGCCGCAGTCCGCATCCGAGCGGCAGGCCGCCATGCACGCCGTCAACCCCGCCTTCATCCCGCGCAATCACCGCGTCGAAGCGGTGATCCGCGCCGCCGTTGACAACGACGACTACGCGCCGTTCGAAGAGTTGGTGAAGGTGCTGGCCAAGCCCTACGACGATCAGCCGGAGTACGCCGCCTACCAGGACCCGCCGTTGCCGGACCAGCGCGTGCTGCGGACGTTCTGCGGGACGTGAGCGGCGGGCGCTCGCTGCTACGCTTCGCGCGATCCACTCCCTACCGCACCGCGAGACGACCCGGTTGACCCGGTCTGCCGTTCTGCCCAACAATTTGCGACGTCGGCAACCACTGTCATCAAACTGAAACACTCGCACTCTAACCGGCTGGCGGGCCGTCTTGCCGGAGGCGACCGTCCTCCCAGAGACCTGACACACGCGCCATGCCTTTCAAATTCATCCACCTCACCGACACGCATCTTGCGGGCCCGGGCCTGAAACTCTATGGCCTCGATCCGCGTGCCCGCCTCGACGCCGCCATCGCTGACATCAACAAGCACCATTCCGACGCCGCCTTCGCGGTCGTGACCGGCGATCTCACCCATTGGGGTGACGCCGCGGCTTATGCGGATTTCGCAGCTGCGATGGCCCCGCTCAGGATTCCCCACGTCGCCATGGTCGGCAATCATGACCGGCGCGTCGCCTGCCTCGACGGGCTCAAGGCCGCGCCGCGCGATGCCAACGGTTTCGTGCAGGGCACGCGGACCACGGATCACGGACTGTTCGTCTTCCTCGACACGCTCGACGAGACCAGCGACGCCGGCGAGATGTGCGCAAAGCGCCTCGGCTGGCTGGAGGAGACGCTCGCCAAGGCGCCGACTGATGTGCCGTTCGTTTTTTTCATGCATCATCCGCCCTTCCCGGTCGGCGTTCACGCGATGGATGAGATCGCGCTGAAGCAGAGCGCTG
The DNA here is from genome assembly GCF_000472925.1 of Bradyrhizobium sp. Ec3.3. Lineage (GTDB taxonomy): Bacteria > Pseudomonadota > Alphaproteobacteria > Rhizobiales > Xanthobacteraceae > Bradyrhizobium. Next base: position 136,664 of record NZ_AXAS01000017.1, on the reverse strand, counting down.
AATTTGCCGATGTGATCGCGCCCTATCGTTCCCGCATCCGCCACCTGTTCTTCGGCCATGTGCACCGGCCGATCTCGGGCAGCTACGGCAAGATCCCCTTCTCCACCCTGCGCGGCACCAATCACCAGGTCTGGTTCGAGCTCGATGCGAACGCTCCCCATCTGGCAAGCCACGAGCCGCCGGCCTATGGCGTGGCGCTGATCGACCAGGAGAACCTGGTCGTGCACAGCCACGACTTCCTCGACACCAGCCTGCGCTTCCCCTTCTCCCCACCAGAGGGAATGGACGATCGCGACTATGCGCTCAACTTTCCGGCGCGGTGAGATGAGCCTGGCCGAACCAGCACCTCTCGCCGTCACCAGATCAGGGCCACCGCGCCTCAACGTCCTCCAAAGGTTTATCGCCGGCTTCAAAGCCTCGCTTCCGGCTTACCTCCTGCTGTTGCCGTCGCTCATCTTCCTCGCGGCCTTCACCTATGGCGCGGTGGGACGGGTGATCGTCGATGCGCTCTACCAGCGCGCCACGCCGCGGGCGCCAAGCCGCTTCGTCGGGCTGGACAATCTGGTGGCCGTGCTCGCCGACCCCGCGTTCACAGGCGCTGTTATCAACAATCTCCTCTACGCAGTCGGCACCGTGGTGCCGAGCATGGCGCTCGCCTTCCTCTTTGCGCTGGCGCTGTCGCGCACCAATGCGGTGACCAGCGCGCTGCGCGCCGCGCTGTTCCTGCCGGTGCTGATCCCGATGGTCGCGGCATCGGCGCTGTTCCTGTTCATCTTCCTGCCCAACGTCGGGCTGCTCGACCACTATATCGGCCGCCTGCTTCCGGTACTGCCCAACTGGCTCGGCGATCCCGACATCGCACTCGTCGCGATCATGGTGATCACGATCTGGAAGAACGCCGGCTACTACATGCTGTTCTTCCTCGCCGGCCTCCAGGCCGTGCCGGAGGACGCGATGGAAGCCTCCTATCTCGACGGCGCCGGCCCGTGGCAGCGCCTGCGTTACATCATCCTGCCGGAGCTTAAGCCCACCTTTCTGTTCGTCACCGTGATCGCCGGCCTCAACGCGGTGACACAGGTCGACCACGTCTTCGTCTTGACCCAGGGCGGGCCGTCGAACGCAACCAATCTCGTGCTGTTCTACATCTACGAGCAGGCGGTCGAGCATTACGATGTCGGCAAGGCGTCGGCGGCGACACTGCTCTCGCTCGGCGTGCTGATGGGACTGACCGCGCTGTCCTTCCGTACGCTTGCCAACCGCGAGGGCGGGCCATGAAACTGTTCAAGGACGCCCCGCTCGCGACCCGCGACGAGATCACGCCGAAGCTCGGCTTCGTCCTCGTGGTGCTGCTCGCGCTGGTCTGGCTGATCCCGTTCCTCTGGATGGTAGTGGCGACGCTGCGACCGCCCTCGGACGGCATCAACGCGATGGCCGAGCTGATGCCGAGCCTGAAACCCACGCTCGACAATATCAAAGACGCCTGGGACATCGGCGACTTCCCGCGCTACTTCCTCAACACCACGATCATCTGCACCGGCATCCTGCTGGTGCAGTTCGTGACGGTGACGCTGGCGGGCTTCGCCTTTGCGCGGCTCTCCTTTGCCGGAAAGTCGCTGATCTTCTATCTCTTCCTGCTCCAGCTCATGCTGGTGCCGGTGCTGCTGATCGTGCCGAACCTGACGCTGGTCGCAAAGCTCGGGCTCTACGACACGCTGACCGGCGTGATGATGCCGTTTTTCGCCTCGGCTTTCGGTACCTTCCTGATGCGCCAGGCCTTCGAGGCCATTCCAACCGAGCTGGAGGACGCAGCCCTGATCGACGGCGCCGGCGTGTTCGCCCGCATCCGCCACATCTACGTGCCGCTGTCCCTGCCGAGCTTCTCGGCGTTTGCCATCGTCTCCGTCACCAGCCATTGGAACGACTTCCTGTGGCCGCTGATGGTGATCAACTCGCCGGACAAGCGGCCGCTCACCGTGGGACTCTCCGTCTTCACCAAGACCGCGGAAGGCACCCAGGCCTGGGGCACGATCGCCGCCGGCACCTTGATCGTGATCGCGCCGCTGCTCGTCACCTTCCTGATCTTCCAGAAGCGCTTCATCAGCTCTTTCGTCACCTCAGGCATCAAATAGGAGATTTTCGATGCTGCTCTCCCGCCGGCTTGCGCTCGGCCTCACCATCGCAGGCGCCCTCGCCTTTCCGGCCTTTGCCGAAGGCCCGACCGAGATCGACCTGTTCTTCCCCGTCCCCGTCGACGGCAAGCTCGCCCGCGACATGGGCACAATGATCAAGGAATTCAACGAGACCCATCCCGAGGTCAAGGCGACCGCGGTCTATACCGGTTCCTATGACGACACGCTGATCAAGACGCGCGCCGCGATCAAGGCCGGCAAGCCGCCGGCGGCCGTGATCATGTCGGCGAACTTCCTCCTGGACATGCAGATCGAGAACGAGCTCACCAATCTCGATTCCCTGATCGCAGCTGACGGCACCACCAAGGCGCAATTTCTCGGCCAGTTCTTCCCCGCGCTGCACGGCAATGCCGTGATCAACCGCTCGGTCTATGGCGTGCCGTTTCACAACTCGACGCCGCTGCTCTACATCAACGCCGAGCACGCCAAGGAAGCCGGCCTCGATCCGGACAAGCCGCCGCAGACCTGGGCCGAGGTCACCGAGTGGGCCAAGAAGCTCACCAAGCGCGAGGGCGACAAGGTCACGCGCTGGGGCATCGAGATTCCCTGCGCCTACGACTATTGCGGCTGGATGATGGAGACGCTCACCATGTCCAATGGCGGGCGCTACTACAACGAGGAGTTCGGCGGCGAGGTCTATTACGACACGCCCTCGATGCTCGGCGCGCTCTCCTGGTGGAACGACCTCATCGCCAAGCACAAGGTGCATCCGCCGGGCGCAACGCCCGGCCCGGCCGTGAGCACCGCCTTCATCTCCGGCAACGCCTCGATGATGATGCTCTCGACGGGCTCGCTCACCTACGTGCGCGACAACGCCAAATTCCCCTACAAGGTCGCCTTCATCCCGCGCAACGTCCGCAATGCCGTGCCGATCGGAGGCGCCTCGTTGATCATTCCGGCGGGCCTCGAGGCCGACAAGCAGAAGGCAGCCTGGACGCTGATCAAATGGATGACCTCGCCGGAGAAGAGCGGCTGGTGGAGCCGCGCCACGGGCTATTTCGCCCCGAACATGGCCGCCTACAAGACGCCGGAGATGCTCGACTTCCTCGGCAAGAATCCGGACGCGAAGACCGCGGTCGACCAGCTCGAAGTCGCAAAACCTTGGTTCGCGACGTACAAGACCGTGCCGGTCCGCAAGACCCTCGAGGACGAGGTGATGCTGGTCCTGAACGCCAAGAAGCAGCCGAAGGACGCGCTCGCCGCCGCTCAGAAAGCCGCCGACGAGTTGCTCAAGCCCTACAACGCGGAGACCGCGCTGAAGCTGCCGTAAACTTCAGCGAGCACGAAACAGAAGACATCGGCGCCCCAGGACCTGGGGCGCCGTACTGATTCCGGCCCCCGGTAACAGCCGGTCTTGAGCCTGAGCCCCTGAACATGGTCAAGTGGGCCCGACCGCGCATTTCCCAAAACTTCCGACAGCTCTTCCCAAAAATTCCTTTTCTGCTGTCGCCTGCTCGTTTGGGCCCATATCGTGCTAGCGGCAGGTTTGTCGCACGCGAACCTGGTTACGTCGGAAGGGCACCAACTGCGCGCGTGGCAGATCGGAAAAACGTCGAGACATGGCAGAGCACCCACACAGCGGCATCCCCCATTCGGGCCTCGACACGCGTGGTCTCCCGGGAAAGCAGGCATTCACCCTCTGGCAGGAGCACCTGAGCCGGCACTACGACCTGCGCGCGCAGAAGGAATATCCGCAGGCCTTCGACGTCCGCGCGAACTTTTGGCAGCTCGGCAACGTTCTCCTCAGCGATTTTCAGGTGCCTTCCCAGGACTGGAGCCGCTCCCGCGCCTGCATCGGACGCGACGGGATGGACCTGTTCATGGTGCAGCTCTATCGCAAAGGCTGGAACGGCCCGCGCGACAGCGGAACGATGGCCCGCGCTGGCGACATCCTGATCTTCGACATGGCGCAGCCATCGGACAGGCGTGGCGGCGACAACGACACGCTCACTCTGTTCCTGCCGCGCAGCCTGCTCGGCCCGCATCTCAAGGCGCCCGATGAACACAATCTGCAACTATTGTCATCGCGCGACCCGCTGGCCGCGCTTCTCCGCGATCATCTCGTAGGCCTTCACGCACGCTTGCCCGAGATGTCGCTTGACCAGGCTCAAGCGGTTTTCCCCGCCACCGTGCAATTGACCGCCGCGGCCCTCAACGGCAGGGTTCGCGAGGAACAGGCCAGCGGCGTACGGATGGCGATGTCCGAGCGGATCGGCTCCTACATCAACGCCCATATCCTCGCCCCCGACCTCAATCCGGAGACGATCGCCGCCCGCTTCGGCATGACACGGCGCAACCTCGGCTATCTCTTCGAATCCCAGGGCGGCGTTGCCGCCTACATCCGGCAAAAGCGCCTGTCGATGATCCGTGCGGCGTTGAGTGATCCGGCGCACAAGGGACAATCGATCGAAGCGATCGCCGAAGCGCATGGATTCAATCACTATCGCAGTTTTGCTCTCGCCTTTCAGCGGCAGTTTGGTGTCACGCCACGCGAGGTGCGCGCGCGAGGGGTCGAGCGCCAAGCCCTGTCGTCAACACCGGGCGACAAGCTTGCGGAGTGGGCGCGCTGGATCAGGAGCATGACGTGACGGGCTGGCGAACCTGCGCGGCGAAGACGCTCCCGTCCTCGCGATATCCTGATTCACGTCGTGCAATTTCTGATTTCTTGTCGCGTCTCAGCTTGTCCCATATCGTGCCAACGGCGGCGCTGCCGGTCTCAATCGGAAAGGCACTCATCGTTCGGGGGTGATTGGGACTTCGTTCAGGCATGACAGAGCACACAGACGGCGACATCCCCCATTCGGTCCTCGACACGCGCGGCCTGCCTGGAAAGCAGGGATTCGAGCTCTGGCAGGAGCATATGGGTCTGTACTACGACCTGCGCGCGGACAAGGACTCTGCGCAAGCCTTCGACGTGCGTGTGGATGCTTGGCATCTTGGCAAAGCTCTGCTGGCCAATTTTCAGCTGCCTCCGCAGGATTACAGCCGTTCTCGCGCGTGTATCGGACGCGATGGGACGGACGCCTACATTCTGCAGATCATTCGCAAAGGCTGGACCGCTTCGCGTGACAGCGACGCAATGGCTCGCGCCGGCGATATCATGATTTATGACATGGCGCAGCCATCGGCCAACCGCGGGGGCGATAATGAGCTGTTCGCCCTGCTCTTGCCGCGCAATCTGCTCGCGCCTCATCTCAAGGCACCGGACGAGCATAGTCTGCGGCAATTGCCGGCGGGCGACCCTCTTACCAGCCTTCTCGGAGAGCATCTCGTAAGCCTACGCGCGAATCTGCCCAGTATGTCGCTGGATCAGGCTCAAGCGGCCATGCCTGCCACCGTGCAACTGGTCGCGGCAGCACTGAACGGCACGGTTCGCGAAGCACAGGCTGGCAGCGTACGCATGGCCATGACCGAGCGGATCTGCACGCACATCAACGCCCACATCCTCGAGCCGAACCTCAATCCGGAATCCATCGCCGGCCGATTTGGCATGACCCGGCGCAATCTCGGCTATCTCTTCGAATCCTATGGCGGCGTTGCCGCTTATATCCGACACAAACGCCTGTCCTTGATACGCGCGGCCCTGACCGATCCGGCGCGCAAGGGAGCGTCGATCGAAACCATCGTCGAAGCGCATGGATTTAATCACTATCGCAGCTTTGCCCTCGCCTTTCAGCGACAGTTTGGTCTCACACCACGCGAGGTTCGCGCACTGGCGCACTTGGGCCATGCGCTGCCGTCAGCGCCCGACAGCAGGCTGGCGGACTGGACGCAATGGATCAGAGGCTTGAAGTGAGTTGGCGACCGAACGGCTGCCCCACACGAACCTTGCTCGATTGGATAGAGACCAACTGCTCGCGGCAGGTTAGAAATTCGTTCAGGCATGACAGAGCACACAGACATTAGCATCCCCCATTCGGTCCTCGACACCCGCGGTCTCCCGGGAAAGCAGGGTTTTGAGCTCTGGCAGGAGCATGGAGGCCTGTACTACGACCTGCGCGCGCACAAGGAACATGCGCAAGCCTTCGACGTACGCGTGGATGCCTGGCATCTCGGCAACGTTCTGCTCGCCAATTTTCAGGTGCCTGGCCAGGATTACAGCCGTTCTCGCGCGTGTATCGGACGCGATGGGGCGGACGTGTACATGCTTCAGATCGTTTGCAGAGGTTGGAGCGGCGCGCGCGACAGCGGGGCGACGGCGCGCACCGGCGACATCATGATCTATGACCTGGCACAACCATCCGTCAGCCGCGGAGGCGACAATGAGGTGTTCAGCCTGATCCTACCGCGCAATCTGCTCGCGCCTCATCTCGAGGCGCCGGACGAGCACAGCATCCACCAATTGGCGGTAGGCAACCCGCTGACCAGCCTGCTCGGGGAACATCTCATAGGCCTTCGCGCGCGTCTGCCCAGTATGTCGCTGAATCAGGCTCAGGCAGTCATGCCTGCCACGGTGCAACTGGTCGCCGCGGCGCTGAACGGCACGGTTCGCGAAGAGCAGGCTGGCAGCGTACGCATGGCTATGACCGAGCGGATCTGCACGCATATCAACGCTCACATCCTCGATCCGAACCTCAATCCGGAAGCCATCGCCAGCGGATTTGGCATGACCCGGCGCAATCTCGGCTATCTCTTCGAATCCTACGGTGGCGTTGCCGCTTATATCAGACGCAAACGCCTGTCCTTGATCCGCACGGCCCTGGTCGATCCGGCGCGCAAGGGAGCGTCGATCGAGGCGATCGCCGAAGCGCATGGATTCAATCACTATCGCAGCTTTGCCCTCGCCTTCCAGCGGCAGTTTGGTTTCACACCACGCGAGGTGCGCGCCCTGGCGCACGAGGGGCAAGCCCTGCCGTCAGTGTCGGACAGCAGGCTTGCGGATTGGACGCAGTGGATCAGAGACTTGAAGTGAGCTGGCGGCCGAAAGGCTGCATGCCCAGGCCCATCGTTTTCCCGCCCCTTCCCATTTTACTTCCCGATTTTTCCTATTTCGCGATGGCAGGTCATACGATCTGTTCATCCTGCGCGCGCTCCGGCAGAACCATGAGACCGGCGTTGAAATCGGATCGGAATGATCCGGCATAGATTGATCGTAACAACCGTCCATGACTGCGACGAAGCCGACCTCCTCCCCCATCGCGATCTCGACGGAAGATATCCCGCCCCACCAGCGCCTCATCCAGTGGCGCAAAATCTACGGCCGCAGCATCGCTGGAGTAGACATCAAGCTGATCGACGACGAGCCGTTTCGTGCCAGCGTGACGTTCCAGGCTTTGCCGAGCACCGAGTTCGTCACTCGCTTCCAATCGGCCGCCATCTCCGGGATCGAACCGTCCGCCAATACGATGCACAGCCACTGGAGTTTCCTGACGATCGTGCTGGCCGGGCCTAGTCTCCCGGCGCTGGTGCAGGTTCTCGATTCACCCTATCCAAGTCAGATCGCTGCCGACAACAACGCCCTTCAGCTCCTCATCCGTTACGTGAAAATGCTGCATGACGACGGTCCGCTCGACGACGCGGCGCTCGCGCAAGCCGTCGCAAAACAGATCATCGATCTTGTCGGACTTGCAATCGGCACTGGCGCAGACGTCGCGCACGAGCCCCGGCAGCGCTGGGATGGCGCGGCGCGCCTACGGGCCATCAAGGCCGACATCCGCAACTGTCTTGGCGATCGAACCCTGTCGTCCACGACGATCGCGGCTCGCCACGGTGTCAAGCCGCGCTATGTGCGCAAGCTGTTCGAAGGTGATGGCACAAGCTTGTCGCAGTTCGTGCTGGCGCTCCGTCTTCAACGTGCACTGGAGATGCTGAAGAACCCCGAATTTGCGGGTCATGAGATCAGGGCCATCGCGCTCGATTGCGGTTTCAGCGACATCTCGTACTTCAACCGGAGTTTCCGCCGGGCCTACGGCACGAAACCATCAGATATTCGCGCGGCAATCTACCGCGCGAGCTGACGCATCGGGCTCGCTGAATGGGCGAGCTGGATCAGGGACTTGAAGTGAGCTGACGACCGAACGGCCGCATGAAGACGCGCCTATAGCGACATGAATCGGAACGGTTATGTTCGCGACGCCACGCGCACGATAGCTGACTTCTGCCGCGCTCATGCAGCGCGCGATTCTCCGGTAGATCTACGGTGAGCAGGGATGCCGTGTCTTCCCTCAATTTCGTGTTTCATTTCCTGTCATTTCCAATTTCACGACAATTCGTTACTCGATCTGTCTTTTCCTCACGCCTTCCGCCAAAGAAGAAGCACGAGTCAGGCTGCGCACGCGAACGAGCGTGATGCGTCCCTGGCAATGATGCGAGCTTGCTGTCTGAGGGACATGAGGAGACGACAATGTTGAAACGCATACGGACATGCCAAGCCGCATCCGCGGCTGTCGCAAGCTCTGGTCTACTGCAATTGAGGCGCGGGTGCCTGCCTACAGTTGGGGCCGCCCTCGGCGGACTCTTCCTGCTCCTCGCACCCGGCACGGCCTCCGCGCAGTTCATTTGCGTTGACGGATCAGCCTCGAATGGCGGATCAACCGCGGCAACCAGTGCCATGGCTTGCGGCGTTTCCCAGACCGCTTTCGGCCCGAGCAGCGTGGCTGTTGGCGCCGGCAACCAGGCGCTCGGCCAACAGAGTGTGGCCATTGGCAGCGCCAACACGGCAAGCGGTCAGTTCAGTGCTGCTGTCGGAACTTTGAACACGGCTAGCGGAGCCTCGAGTACGGCCGTCGGGGTCAACTCATCTGCAACCGCCGCTGGAACGATCGCCGTGGGAGCAGGGAGCACCGCGAGTGGGGTCTCCTCGACCGCGATTGGCGAGAATACGGCCGCCAACGGCACCGGCGCGATCGGCGTGGGCACTTCCGCGGTCGCAGCTTCGGCCGGCTCAATCGCTGTTGGTGCCAGAGCCTCTGCGACCGGCCTCGGCGCAATTGCCTCCGGCATAGCAAGCAGCACGAACGGCGTGGAAGCCAGTGCATACGGCTCCCGCAGCGTCGCCAGTGCCGACTATACGACCGCTGTCGGCATGACTGCGAGCGCGACCAACGTCGGCGCAACCGCCGTCGGCCAAGCAAGCCAGGCGAGCGGCGTGAGCGCCGCTGCGTTCGGCGCGGGCAGCATCGCCGGCGCCGACAATGCGACCGCAATCGGCACGACAGCGAGCGCGACAGGCGTCGGTGCAACCGCGCTCGGTGCGGGTGCGAGCGCTACCTTCGCCAACTCCACTGCGATCGGCAATGGCGCCTCGACCAGCGCGGCCAACCAGGTCGCGATTGGCACCGCTGCGAATACCTATCGCCTGGCCGGCGTCACCTCCGCTGCCAGCCTCGCTGCGCAATCCGGGACGACCTACATCGTCACGTCAGATGCGAACGGCAATCTTGCCACCACCGGCTTCAGCTCGGCAAACCTGACCTCGCTGCAGTCGCAGATCACCTCCCTGCAATCCCAGGTCCTCGACAACAGGACCGAGGCGCGGACCGGCACTGCCATCGCCTTGGCGGCATCCTCCATGCCGGCACTTCAGCCCGGCCGAAAGTTCGCGCTTTCCGCTGGCTACGGTAATTTCCAGGGCAGCAACGCGTTCGGCCTCGGTGCGACCGCACTCGTCTACGACAGCAAGAGCTACGCCGTCGTCGTGAACGCCGGCGCCGGCATCGGCCTCGAGCGCAATATCGCCGGTGGCCGCGGCGCGGTTTCGGTTCAGTGGTGAGACGTCCTTGATCGAGCGCGCGGTGCGTCGGCGACAAGACGGGTCGCTGATCGTTTCGGAGCCGAGGAGCAGCAGTTCGCGCCGTCTGTGCGAACTGCTCGTTGCCTCGCTCGCGCTCCTGGCTTCCTGCAATGTGATCGCCGAGGCGCAGCAGCGGCCCGGCCACGAAGCCGCGCAAGCGCCGAAGCCGGCCAACATCGACCGCAACGGCGTTCTGACGCTGGTGCGCGGAACGCTGCTTGCGCTGGACCACGGCAACAAGACCGGCAATTACACGGTCCTGCGTGACCTCGGCGCGCCCGCATTCTATGCCGGCAACAGCGCCACACGGCTGGCTGAGATCTTCGCCAAGCTCCGCAACGACAAGCTCGACCTCTCGGGCGTTGCCGTGATCGATCCGCAGCTCTCGCTGCTGCCGCAGATCGAAGCGAACGGCATGATGCGCATGGCAGGATTTTTCCCGTCGGTGTCGTCGCAGATCAACTTCGAACTGATCTATGCGCCGGTCGATGGTCAGTGGCGCCTCTTCGGGATATCGGTCGCGGTCGGCCAGTCCGGTCCAGTGGCACCGGCGCCGCCGCCCGAGGCGTCACAGCCAGCAGCGAAGCCGCCGACCATCGAGAAGAAGCCGCCCGCCCCGCAGCCGCCTGCGAAACAATGACGCCTTCGGCTTGTTCTGCCGCAGCCGCTTCAACAAATTCAGTGTCGTTCCCGCGCAGGCGGGAACCCATAACCCCAGGCTGCACTTGTGGCGCGAGATAGGGGTTAGCGATCTTCCAAACACAATCTTGGGGTTATGGGTCCCGGGCTCGCGCTTCGCGCGCCCCGGGACGACGATGTTCTCCCATATGCGATTGCCTTGACCAGTCGCGCGACAGTGACGATGTCTATGGCGCCATGAACTCGAGTCCGTAAGCGAACGGGCTCGCGTGCTTTTTCCCGCCGTTTCCTCTTTCGTTTCCCGTCATTTCCGATTTCGCGATAATTCGTGAGTCGACCTGTCCTTTCCGCACGCCTTCGGTCAAACAGACCAAAATGGCAGAGCACCAGGACAAACATCTTCCCCGCTCGATCCTCGACACGCGCGGTCTCCCGGGAAAGCAGGCACTCACCCTCTGGCAGGAGCACGCAAGCGTCATCTACGACGTGCGCACACCGAAGGACTACCCGCAGACCTACGACGTGCTCGTGGATGCCTGGCAAGTCGGCAACGTTCTGATCGGCGATGTCCACGTACCCGCCCAGGATTGGAGCCGCTCCCGCGCGTCTATCGCTCGCGATGGAATGGATCTGTTCATGGTGCAGATTCTTCGCAAGGGTTGGAACGTCCAACGGGACGGCGGTCAGATGGTTCGCGTCGGCGACATCATGGTCTATGACATGGCGCAGCCGATAGACAGACGTGGGGGCGACAACCAGGCACTCATCCTGATGTTGCCGCGCAATCTGCTCGGCCCTCACCTCAAGGCGCCGGACGAACACAACCACCATGTGCTGTCGTCGATGGACCCGCTCGCGACGCTGCTCAGGACCCATCTCACCGAGCTTCACTCCCTTTTGCCTGCAATGTCGCTGGATCAGGCCCAGGCGCTCATACCCACGACCGTGCAACTGATCGCCGCGACGCTCAACGGCACGGTTCAGGAGGAACAGGCCGGGCCCGTGCGCATGGCCATGACCGAGCAGATCGGTTCGTACATCAACGCCAACATCCGTGATCCCGGCCTCAATCCGGAAACCATTGCCGGCCGATTTGGGATGACACGGCGCAATCTCGGCTATCTCTTCGAAACCCATGGTGGCGTTGCCGCTTATATCAGACGCAAGCGCCTGTCCCTGATCCGTACGGCCTTGGCGCATCCGGCGCACAAGGCACAGTCGATCGAGGCGATCGCCGAAGCGCATGGTTTCAACCACTACCGCAGCTTTGCCCTCGCCTTTCAGCGGCAGTTCGGTCTCACGCCACGCGAGGTGCGCACACTGGCGCACGAGGGCCAAGCCCTGCCGTCAGCACCGGACAGCAGGCTCGCAGACTGGGCGCACTGGATCAAAGGCCTGAAGTGACGGGGTCGCCAAGCCCTGCGACTGCACCGCGATAGTTGCGGCCCGCCGCGACATGAATCGAGGAGAACATGTTTGCAGCGCCACGCGCGGAATCGCTGCTTCAATCCAGCTCTTGTCGCGCACGATTGTTCGCTAACCCTCAGGGCAATAAGCGCGCTCTTCTCTTCCTGCAATTTCCTCTTTCATTTCCTGCCATTTCCGATTTCGCGGCAATTCGTTGCTCGATCTGTCCTTTCTGCTCGCCTTCCGTCAAACAGACATGAGACAGGCCGCAGTCGTGCCTGCGGAATGAATGACGGAATTGCAGATGATCTCGACAGGACGCGCGCGAAAGCCAGCCCATCCCTTCTCCCGCTTCATCCTGGGATCACCACGACCGCTGTCAACGAAGCGCTCGCGCGCTCATTCGCTGCTGCTGGCGTCGACGGCGCTGACCGCCTTGATTTCAGCGCAACCGGCTGAGGCCGGAACTCCGGTCTGGACCGGAGCCTTTTCCTCGGACTGGTTCCTCACCAGCAACTGGAATCCAACCGGGCTGCCGAACGCTAGCGACACCGTGACGATCGACCAGATCTCCCCCAATGCGACCGCCATCAATGGAGGCGCGGCAAATGCATTGTCGACGTACGTCGGTGCCGCAGCCACCGGTCAACTCACCATCAGCAATGGCGGCACCTTGACCGATAGCAATGCCGCGCTCGGCTTCCAGGCCGGCAGCACGGGCATTGTCACGGTCACCGGCAGCGGTTCGACATGGACCAACACCGGTGATCTCTCGATCGGTCGCCTCGGCAGCGGCACGCTCCAGGTTCTCTCGGGCGGCAGCGTCAGCGCGGCAAACGCCTATCTCGGCGATCTCGGGAGCAACTCAAGCGGCAGCCTGACCGTGAGCGGCGCCGGCTCCTCGTTCACGACATCGGGCGGAATGGTCGTCGGAAACACAGGCACGGGCAGCCTGACGATCGCAAATGGCGGCCAGGTTACGAACAACGGCTTCATTGGCGCCGTCGTGGGCGGTATCGCGAACGGGACGGCAAGTGTCGATGGCGCCAGCTCAAGCTGGAGCATACCCGGAAACTTCATCATCGGCGATCAAGCTCAAGGCAGCCTCTCGATCAGCAATGGCGCCACGGTGACGGCTAGTAACACCGTTCTCGGTTTCCAGTCCGGGGGTGTTGGTGGATTGACCGTCAGCGGCGCGGGATCGTCCTTGACCACAGGTTCGCTCACAATCGGCTATGGCGGCGGCGTCAACGGCCTCAATTACGTGGCGATCGGCAATGGCGGTTCGGTGACGGTGACGTCCGATGTCGTCAATCTCGGGTTCGGCGGCGCCGTCGGGGTACTCTACATCGGAGCGGGCACATGGCAGGCAGCCGCTGCGCCGGGCACCTTGAATGCGTCGCTGATCCAGTTTTCGACGGGAGCCAACCCGTTGGGCGGGGTCGACTTCAATCACACCTCGTCGAACTACGTATTCTCTTCCCAATTCGCTGGTAACGGCGACATCAGCCAGTTCGCCGGCGTCACGCAACTGACCGCCGACAGCAGCGGTTTCACGGGCAGAGTCTGGGTCATCGGCGGCACGCTGGCGGTCACCGGTTCGATCGCCAATGCCACAAGCTTCTATGTGGCACCCAATGGTACGCTCGCCGGTACCGGCACGATCGGCAGTTCTGTCGATGTCCATGGCGGCATCCTTGCACCCGGTTTCAACGGCACGGGCACCCTGAACATCCAGGGCAGCCTCGTGATGAACAGTGCCGCGACCTATCTGGTCCAGGTCTCGCCCGCGAGTGCGACTAGCACCGATGTCACGGGCACCGCGACTCTCGGGGGCGCAACCGTGAACGCGGTTTTCGCCCCTGGTACCTACATCACGAAACAGTACACCATCGTCCACGCGACCGGTGGCATCAGCGGCACCTTCGGGACATTGGTCAACACGAACCTGCCGTCGGGCTTTACCAGCAGCCTGAGCCAAGACGCCAACAACGCCTATCTCAATCTGACCCTCAATCTGACGCCCGGCCTCGCGCTGCCCTCCGGGCTGAACGTCAACCAGCAGAACGTCGCCACGTCCATCACCAACTTCTTCAACGCGGGCGGCAGCGTGCCGATCGCATTCGGCGGCTTGACGCCGGCCGGGCTGACGCAGCTGTCCGGTGAGGTCGCGACCGGCTCGCAGCGGGCGACTTTCAACGCGATGGGTCTGTTCCTGGGTCTCCTGACCGATCCGGTTTCGCGAGGCGATGCCGGCGTAGCCACGGCGTCCGGCGCCACCGGATTTGCCGATGAGAAGCACGATACCGCGCAGCGGCGCACCGGCGACGCGTTTGCCATGGCCATGGATCCGTCGCGGCGCGCTCTGTTCGAGCAGCGCTGGAGCGTTTGGACCTCGGCGTTCGGCGGCTCGCAGTCGACGAACGGCAATGCGACCATCGGCTCCAACGACACGACCAGCCGCATCTTCGGTGGCGCGGTCGGCGCGGACTATCTGTTCTCGCCGAACACGTACGCTGGTTTTGCGCTCGCCGGCGGCAGCACCAACTTCAGCGTCACCGGCTCTGGCTACGGCCGCTCGGATCTGTTCCAGGCCGGCGCCTATGTGCGTCACACCAAGGGGCCAGCCTATGTCACGGCCGCGCTCGCCTATGGCTGGCAGGACGTCACCACCGATCGCACCGTCACCGTCGCGGGCATCGATCGCCTGCGTGCCAATTTCCAAGCCAATGCCTATTCGGGGCGCGTGGAAGGCGGCTATCGCGTCATCGCCCCATGGACGGGCGGCATCGGCATCACCCCCTATGCCGCGGCTCAGGTCACGATGTTCGACCTGCCCGGCTACGCCGAAACGGTCCTGGTCGGCACTGGCACCTCCGCCCTCACCTACGCGGCGAAGAGCGTCACGGACGCCCGCAGCGAGCTCGGCGTGCGCACGGACAAGTCGTTCGCCGCGCAGGACGGCGTCCTCACATTGCGCGGCCGCTTCGCCTGGGCCCACGACTTCAACCCGGACCGCTCGATCGCCGCAACGTTCCAGGCACTGCCCGGCGCAAGCTTCGTCGTGAACGGCGCCGCACAGGCCACGGATGCTGCGCTGGTCACGGCCGCGGCGGAAAAGAAGTGGCTGAACGGCTGGGTTGCCGCCGCGACGTTCGAGGGCGAGTTCTCGAACGTGACCCGGTCCTATGCGGGTAAGGGAGTCGTTCGGTACCAGTGGTGACCGGGATGACGCCCGAGGGGCTTACGCGTGATCGGTGGACAGGCAGGCCTCCCTTTCCCAAACCTTCCTGTTTCACTTCCTGATTTTTCCGATTTGGCGACAGCTCGTCGTTCGGCCTGTTCATCCTGCGCGCGCTTCGGCAAGACCATACGAGGGGCATCTGAATCGGGTCATGCCAAACAGATTGGGTTGGGGATTGAAATGAAAAAACTTCTGTTCGCGCTGGGCACGGTCACGGCAATGACCGGGGCGGCCTCGGCGGCCGACCTCGCGGCCATGCCCTATGTGAAAGCGCCGGCGCCAATCGCCGCGCCGAGCTGGACCGGCTTCTACGTGTTCGGTGGCGGCGGCGGTGGTCTGTGGAACGCCGACAGCAATGAGGTGGCGGTAGGAGCTGGATTTGGCGGATTTCCGGCTGGGACCACGCTCACGCGTGATCAGCGCCTCGGCGGAAGCGGTTGGTTTGGTACTGTCGGTGCCGGTTACGATTGGCAATCCAGCAACTGGGTGGTCGGCATCTTTGGCGACGGCCAATTCGGCGACATCCGCGGTTCGCTGTCCGACGCTTACTTCGCCCTGGAGGGCCGTGAAAAATTGCGCACCAGCTACGCGGCCGGCGCGCGCCTTGGTTATCTGGTTGCGCCGAATGTGCTGTCCTATGTCAATGGGGGCTACTCTGGCTCGGATTGGTCGGGAGCCACCCTGAGCACGTTGTACGCAGTGCCCGTACCTTCTGTCACTACGGCGACCTCGTCGTTTCGGCGTGACGGCTGGTTTGTCGGTGGTGGCGTCGAGAACAACCTCAATATCTTCGGCATCAACGCCCCCGGCTGGTTCATGAGGACCGAGTACCGCTCGGCCTACTACAACCGCATCGCTTTGCCTGAGACCAGGACCGATAACGGCCTGCTGACGGGCACCGCCGTCACCTTCAAGCCGTGGGTGCAGACCATCAGCACTTCGCTGGTCTACCGCTTCAACTCGGGCGGCCCGATCGTTGCGGCAACCGACCTCGCAGCCCGGCCCTATGTGAAAGCGCCGGCGGCCGTTGTCGGGCCGAGCTGGACCGGCTTCTATGGCTTCGGCGGCGCTGGCGGCGGCCTGTGGAATGCTGACAGCAACATCGTCGCCACCTCGACCGGCGGCCTTGGACCGGCCGGCACCGTGCTAGCGCGCGACCAGCGACTGGGCGGCAGCGGTTGGTTTGGTACGGTCGGCGCCGGCTATGATTGGCAGTTCAGCTCCAACTGGGTGGCCGGTATCTTTGGCGACGGTCAGTTCGGCGATATCCGGGGTTCGTTGAGCGAAACCATCGTTTTCGCGGAAGGTCGCGAAAAGCTGCGCACCAGCTACGCAGCGGGCGCTCGTCTGGGTTATCTGGTCGCGCCGAACGTACTGTCCTACGTCAACGCGGGTTACTCGGGCTCGCAGTGGTCCGGGACCACTCTATCCGCCTTCGACGACGGCACGCCCTACCACACCACGCCTTCGTTTCATCGTGACGGCTGGTTCGTCGGAGGCGGCGTGGAGAACAGTCTCAACCTTTTCGGTATCGCTGCCCCCGCCTGGTTCATGAAGACCGAGTATCGCTCGGCATTCTACGATCGCATCAGCTTGCCCACTACCGATGTATTTGGCCGACCGGGCGGCAGCGCGCTTACCTTCAAGCCCTGGGTCCAGACCATCAGCACCTCGCTGGTCTACCGCTTCAACTCGGATGGCGCGGTGGTCGCCAAGTACTGATCCGATCTGCATCTCGAACATCAAAGCCCCGGCATCGTCCGGGGCTTTTTCGGTGGCGAGTCAGGCTGTG
The DNA here is from genome assembly GCF_000472925.1 of Bradyrhizobium sp. Ec3.3. GTDB lineage: Bacteria > Pseudomonadota > Alphaproteobacteria > Rhizobiales > Xanthobacteraceae > Bradyrhizobium. The sequence goes on along the minus strand of NZ_AXAS01000017.1, from coordinate 119,661 downwards.
CGGCCCCTGCGTTAACCCACCGTCCACCATCCCGCCCACGCGTCCGCCGGTAACCACGACAATTAACAGACCGTCAATTCACCCCCGACAAGTCTAGCGATCTTTCGGGGAGTTTGGCCGTGGATCTCTTGGTTTTCGAGTTTCTGGGACTGGCGATGCTCGCCATGTGCGTGGTCGTGGTGGCGCTGCCCTGCGGGCGGAAGCCGTCGCGGCGGATCCGGTACGAGTAGGATTTCCGCGTCCGCGACCTAACGGATTGGCCCGTCCGCGGCCGGGAGGGGCGATTCCGGTCGAAATCAACCTTCGAATTCGTTCCAACCCCCTTGACATCACAGCACTTTCGGCAGAACGGCTGATGTACGTGTCATGGGCCGTTCATGGATCTGATTACCACCACCGCTGACCTTGCCGCTGCCTGCAGCCGTCTGGCCGAGCACCCCGTCATTACCGTCGATACCGAGTTCCTGCGCGAGACCACCTACTACCCGCTCCTGTGCGTGGTGCAGATGGCGAGCCCGAAGGAGGCCGTGGTCATCGATGCCCTCGCCGAGGGCATCGACCTCAAACCCTTCTTCGAGCTGATGGGCAACGAGAAGGTCCTGAAGGTCTTCCACGCCGCCCGCCAGGACATCGAGATCATCTGGCACCAGGCCAACATCATCCCGCATCCGGTGTTCGACACCCAGGTCGCGGCCATGGTGCTCGGCTATGGCGACAGCATCGCTTATGACCAGCTCGTCGAGAAGGTCACCGGCCACCGGCCGGACAAGACCCATCGCTTCACCGACTGGTCGCGCCGGCCGCTGACGAAGGAGCAGATGCACTACGCGGTGTCTGACGTCACGCACCTGCGCGAGGTGTTCGCCGCGCTCGACGCCGACCTGAAGAAGCGCCGGCGCAACGAATGGGTCTCCATCGAGATGGAGATCCTGACCTCGCCCCGCACCTACGACTTCCACCCCGAGCGCGCCTGGGAGCGGCTCAAGACGCGGGTGCGCAAGCCGAAGGATCTGGCGGTGCTGATGGAGGTCGCGGCCTGGCGCGAGCAGGAGGCGCAGAGCCGCGACGTGCCGCGTGGCCGCGTGCTGCGCGACGATGCGATCAGCGACATCGCGACCCACGCCCCGACCACGGTGGAGAAGCTTGCTCATCTACGCTCGGTGCCGAAGGGGTTTGAAAAATCCAGGTGGGGCGCGGACATCATCGCCGCGGTCGAGCGCGGGCTGGCGCGCGACCTCTCGAAGCTGCCGAAACTGGAGAAGCCGCGCAACAATTCCAACGGCGCGGCGATCGTCGAGCTGCTGAAGGTGTTGCTGCGGATGACCGCGGAGCGCCATGCGGTGGCGAGCAAGGTGATCGCGACCGTCGACGATCTCGAAGAGATCGCCGCCGACGACGAGGCCGACGTGCCCGCGCTGCGCGGTTGGCGCCGCGAGCTGTTCGGCGACGCCGCGCTGAAGCTGAAGCACGGCCAGCTCGCGCTCGCGATCGACAAGGGCCGCGTGGTCGGCGTCACCCGGGCGTAGGAGCCGGCGACTCTCGCAAAGTCGTCATGGCGAAAGCCAGGTAGCGGCAGGGACGCCCATTGCCGGACGCCCTCCGCACCGGTCCGTACGTGCCCAATTGAGACATACGGCTCCCACCTCGGGTGGGTACCGCAGGCCGCGGATATGCGACTGGCGGTATGCGACCCGCTACCCACGGCCGTAACCTCCACCTGCCCCAGAGCCAAATTTGCTCGCCGAAGCATAATCGTTTGCCCGAAACGCGGCTTGCGCCCGTTTAACACACGGTGCGGAACAAACCGTCCAACCGGAAAGGGCAGGTATGAAAGGGCAAACTGGAGAGGCCGCGCGCGCAGAAGCAATGGTCGCCCTTCTGAACCGTGGCAATCACATGATGGATCAGGGCGAGTTGGCAAGAGCGATCGAGGCCTACCGCGAACTGATCACCCTTGCTCCTCAATTTGGCCCGGGACATCGCAATCTCGCATTGGCGCTCGAACAGGTTGGAGAGCTTGCTGAAGCGCTATCGGTATGCCGCCATGCGGTAGAGATTCAGCCCGATGATCTCGAAGCCTATCTGATTATGGCCAGCCTGTTGCTCAGGCTTGAGCGGACAGATCAAGCGGTCTCCATGTACCAACTTGCCGCCTTGGCGGCGCCTGGCCGATCCGATGTCCAAGCCAGCCTGGCGGCCGCGTTGACCCGGCAGGGACGGCTGGATGAGGCGAGCGCAGCGTGCCAAAAGGCAATTGAACTCTCCCCGCAAAACGTCGGCGCGTATCTCAACCTCGGGATCGTTCACAGCAAGAGAGACGATTTCGAAGGCGCAGTCGAGATCTACAGAAAAGCGATCAGCATCGATCCGAATTCGCCCGAAGTCTCGACGAATTTGGGCGTGGCGTTGAGCAATCTAGGCTTGAGCCAGGCGGCGATAGCGACGTCCCGTCGCGCAATTGAGCTTAGGCCCGGCGACCCGATGCTTCACTACAATCACGCGATGCTTCTCCTCTTGGCTGGTGATCTCAAAGCGGGCTTTCGAGAGTTCGAGTGGAGGCATTCTCACCCAGCTCCGCGGTTCAGGCCTGGCGCATTCGATGTCCCTCGCTGGAGGGGAGAATGTCGCAACGGCCGGACCCTGTTGATTCATGCCGAGCAAGGACTTGGCGACACCCTGCACTTTGCTCGCTTCGTATCTGCAGCAGCCGCAACAGGAGGCCCGGTCGTTCTGCAGGTTCAGCCCCAATTGGTTGAGTTGTTACGAGACAGTCTCGACGTGACCGTGATCTCGCGCGACGAGCCAGCGCCACCGTTTGACCTGCACGTGCCGCTAATGAGCCTCGCCTATGAGCTCGCTACCAGCATCGAGACGATCCCGGCAGAACGACCGTATCTCAAGGCTGCGCCGGCAAGAATTTCTGCTTGGCAACGGAGGCTTGCCAAATACTCAGGCCTCAAGGTCGGGGTCGTTTGGGCAGGAAACCCCGGCCATCTGCATGACCGGAAGCGGTCTCTGCCGGCCGAAGCTCTTCTACCAAACCTTCTGATTCCCGGCGTCCAACTCTTCAGCCTGCAAAAGGAGGTCCGCACGAGCGACCGTCCGGTACTCGAACAGCTGAAGGACAGGGTTGTTGATTTGGAGCCTCTCCTGACGAACTTCGCGGAGACGGTGGCTGCTGCGAGCGTAATGGATCTCGTAATCACCGTGGATACAGCGGTCGCACATCTGGCAGGCGCACTTGGCAAGCCAACCTGGATTCTGCTGCCGCATATTCTGGACTGGCGGTGGTTCTATGAGCGGGAAGATAGTCCGTGGTACCCGACTACTCGCTTGTTTCGTCAACATCGCCCCGGGGACTGGGAAAGTGTGCTCAATCGGCTACCTCGAGAACTGGAGCGTCACGCGGCGGATGTCCGACCGCCGGCGGAGCAGCAACAGGCAATCTGCCAAGTCTGAGGTCCTGGCTTTCGCCAGGACGACACCGAAGGCGTGACCAACGCGCTTCGCTCACGATGACGCTCTTCCCCTAGGCCGGCGTCAGCTTTGCAGCCTCCGTCTTCATGTCGTCCAGCACGCCCGCGATGGTGCCCACGAGCTCGTCGATCTGGCTCTTGGTGACGATCAGCGGCGGGCAGATGGCGATGGCCTCGAGCATGTTGCGCGAGATGACGCCGCGCTCCTGGAGCATGCGCGCCGCGATGCCGCCGACTGCGCCCGGCGTCGCCGCGGCCGTCTTGCGCTGCTTGTCGAGCACGAGTTCGATCGCGGCGATCATCCCGACGCCTCGGACCTCACCGACGAGCGGATGGCTCGAAAGCTCGCGCAGCCGCGCCTGCAGATGGGCTCCCGTCTCCGCAGCATGCGCAACCAGGCCGCGCTCCTCGATGATCTTGAGGTTTTCCAGCGCGACTGCCGCGCCGACCGGGTGACCGCCTGCCGTGAAACCGTGGCCGAGAACGCCGATCTTGTTGCTCTCGTCCGCAATCGGCTCGAACATCCGGTCATTCATCAGGACCGCCGAGAACGGGAAATAACTCGAGGTGATCTGCTTGGAGACGACGATCGCGTCGGGCTTGATGTTGTATGTGTCGCAACCGAACATCTTGCCGGTGCGGCCGAAGCCGCAAATGACCTCGTCGGCGACGAGCAGGATGTCATACTTCTTCAGGACTTGCTGGACCTTGTCCCAATAGGTCGCGGGCGGAACGATCACGCCGCCTGCCCCCATCACCGGCTCGCCGAAGAAGGCCGCGATGGTGTCCGGACCTTCCTTCACGATCAGCGCTTCCAGCTCCTCGGCGCGCCGCGTCGCAAAGGCTTCCTCGCTCTCGCCGGCCTGGCCGTCCTTGTAGAAATGCGGCGAGCCCGTGTGCAGGATGTTCGGCAACGGAAGATCGAAGGAACGGTGATTGTTCGGCAGGCCCGTGAGGCTTGCGGAGGCGATCGTGACGCCGTGGTAGGCGCGCATGCGGCTGATCACCTTCTTGCGCTGCGGCTGTCCGAGGGCGTTCGAACGATAGGCGATCAGCTTCAGCACCGTGTCATTCGCCTCCGAGCCGGAGTTGGTGAAGAACACCTTGCTCATCGGCACCGGCGCGAGCGCGACGAGCTTCTCGGCGAGATCGATCGAGGGCCCGTGCGATTTCGCGGAGAACGTATGATAGAACGGCAAGGCCTGCATCTGCCGGTACGCGGCCTCGACCAGCCGCTTCTCGTTGAAGCCGAGCCCGACGCTCCACAGGCCGGCCATCGCCTCGAAATAGCGCTTGCCCGCGGCGTCGAAGACATAGGGCCCCTCGCCGCGCTCGATCACCAGCGGGCCATTCTGCTGATGGGTGCGCGCGTTGGTATAGGGATGGAGCTGGTAGGCGACATCCCGGGCTTCTTGCGAATTGGGCAGCATGGTCATCACATCATTCCTTCAGCCTTCGGCGCGCGCCGAAACGGAGCTCGTCTGTCGACGACATCGTCACTTGGCTATTGCGGCGCGGCTCAACTTGCAACGTCAATTCGTCGGCAGCACAGCAGCGTTGCAGGAAACGGATAAAGCGTGGGTTCAGGCGGCTCCGTCATCGTCGCCGCCATCCGAGGCAGCCTCGGCCGCCTCGCGCACCTCGACGAGCGCCATCGAGAGCAGATAGACGGTCGTCGACAGGCCCAGCCGGCGCGCCGTTTCAAGGGCGAGCGACAGATCGCCTACGAGACTTTCCAGCTCTTGCCCCCGGGACAATGTCGTCAATCACCCTCGTCGCGGACCGCGCCCGTCTACACCGCGATGGCGCCGCTGGTCCTGATGAGCTCGGCGCTGGGACGAAGTGTAGCAAAATTGCTGATCACGTTCACCACCGACTGCTTGTAGTCGGCTGCATCGCCATGGCCCGGATGGCGGCAGGCGACGGCGTCGGTGACAACCTGGTAGCGATGGCTCCTGTGAAAACCGTCGACCACTGTCGCCAAAATCGTCTCGTCGAGCGAGAAACCAAGCAGTACGCAGCGGATGTTCCGGATGTTCGCGCTGTAGTCGGCAAACCGCGCGGAACTGTAGGCCGACGGCAGCGGATGCTCGAACGTGATCTCGCCCGGTCGCGGCTTCAGCTCGACAATCCAATCGGTCAGCTTGGATGCCGGATTGAACCAGGCGGCCTGCGCAATGCGCTTGAGGTGCATCACCGGCCAGAGATTGTCGCGCCACAGCGTCAACAACTCCAGGCAGCGCGAGGTCGTGGCGTCGCCGTCGAGAATGACATGGCGACGCCCGGGGGTCAGATATTCGACCTGCAGATCGGCGCAAACCAGGATCGGCGGATCGTCGTGAATGAAGTCCGGCATCTTCTTGTTCGTAGCTGCACCAATTTCAGCGGGCCATCGAGAGGTTACGCAGCGGCGATGTCACCGCCCGTCCAGCTGAGGCATCGAGCACCCCCGGCCGATCCCAATCGCCCTCGGGGCGGATGATCACGTAAGGATCACTGTCCAGCGTGATCGCGTCCGGCCCCGGCTCGATCTCGAGCACCATCTCGGTATAGGAAAAATCCGAGAAGGTGATCTTGCGATTGTGGCCGAGCGGCTTGGCGCCGAAATGGGCCCAGAAGTCGACCAGCCGGTCCTGCGCCTGCCCATAAATCTTGCGGAAGCCCTTGCGCTTCACATATTCGACGCTCGCCTGCACGAGCTTGAACGACACGCGCGAGCGCCGGTACTGGTGCCGCACCGCGAGCCGCTCGACCTTGGCGAACTCGCCGAAGAAGCGAACCCGCAGGCAGCCGGCGGGCTCATTGCCGATGAAGCCGATGAAATGCGCGGCGACCAAATCGTTGCCGTCGAACTCTTCCTCGAAAGGACAGTCCTGCTCGGCGAGATAGACCGCCGAGCGGATGGCCGTGACCAGCATGAGGTCGCTGGGATCGCGCGCGATGCGGATCGTGATGGCACGCGAGTCGGGTTTGGCTAAAGGAATTCTAGTGCCGTGCATCTGCAAAACTCCCTGCTTCGATCTTAGCCCCCGGCCTGCGCATAGGCAGTCGATTCCATGGCCGCTCGTAGCACCAGAGGTCAGGCTGGAAGCTCGCGATAGGCTCGAAACCCGTCGCTTTCATGATGTCGCGTCCGGCCGCCGTCGATGGCTGCGCGAAACAATCGGCGCTTCGTAACCGCGGCTGCCGCAGATGCGCGGCCGCCTTGCCGAGTCCAGCGATGCCGCGGCCGGTGGCTGCGATGGCCCAGATGTAGGTGGCCGAGACCTCCTCGTTGCCGGATGCGAGATGCCGGATGTCGGGCTCGGTCAGACAGATCTCGTCGAGCAGCAACGCGTCATGGCCGCGCTCATTGAGAAACAGGAAGGCCATGCCACCGACCAGCGCACCGTTACGGGTGAAGGTCAGAAGGCATTGGGAATCGAAGGTGAAATAGCGCGCGAGTTCCTGCTCGCCGATCCGCACGCCGGGGACTAACCGGTGCGCCATGTCGGCAAGCGCGGCAATTTCGGAAAATTGCGCACAATGGACATCGATGTCTGGACTGAGCGGCAGCGCGTCAAATTCATGCCTTGCGGCAAACGAGCCCCTTTCCATAGCCATCTTGCCCCTCTATCGTTTCGCCCCATCCCGTTAGGATGATGGAGCTTACCGGGTAAGGAACAGGTGTATGCAGCAACTATTGCACCGGGGTGCTGCGATGACGCAGCACCGCAGCGATGAGTCCCTCGATGCATCCTGGGACGATTTGAAGCTGTTTTTAGCTTGCGCAAAATATAAAAGTTTCCGCAACGCCGCCGAGGAGCTCGGCCTCACCTCGACGACGCTGATGCGCCGGATCGACCGGCTCGAAGAGAGCATCGGCTGCAAGCTGTTTCTGCGCGACCAGAGTGGATTGACGCTGAGCGACGAAGGCACGGCGATGATCTCCGACGTTACGTTGATGGAGCGTCACGCCTTCAATGTGTTTCGCCGCGCCTCGCGCAGTTCGAGCGATGCGACGGGCACCGTGCGCGTCGCAGTCACTGAAGGGCCCGGCAATTTCTGGATCCTGCCGCGGCTGATCGACTTCCAGAAGACCTATCGCAAGATCACCGTCGACCTGCGCTGCGCGATGGAGCAGGCCGATGTTGCGCGCCTGGAATCCGATATCGCGATCCAGCTGGAGCCGCCGACCAATCCAGATCTGATCGTGGCCAAGCTTGGCCGGCTGCACATCTATCCCTTCGTCTCGAAGGATTACGAGAACCTGCACGGCGTGCCCCGCACGCTTGCCGAGTTGCAGAACCACCGGATCATCAAGCAGAGCGCACCGCAAGTCGACGACACCGCCTATGCCCGCATCCTGGGGCTCAAGTCGCTCGAGGGCATCGTCGGGATCAAGACCAATTCATCGGTCGGCGTGCTCTATGCGGTGGAACGCGGCGCCGGCATCGGCTTTCTTCCGACGGTGTCGATCGCACTCGGCGCGCCGCTCGTCGCGGTCGATCTCGGCGTCAGTCACCACGCCGATCTCTGGCTCACCTATCACAAGGAATTCCGCGCCTCCGAGCGGCACAAGATCGTGGTCGAGTGGCTGAAGAAGATCTTCGATCCGCGTGCCTATCCCTGCTTCCGCGATGAGTTCATCCACCCGAACGCGCTGGTGCCGATGATGGCGTCGGCTCGAGAGAGCTTTGGCCTGACGGGCTATGTCGCGACGACGCCGAGGTGATCGGCAGCGGCTACCATCTGTATTCGAAGCCGACCGTGCCCTGTTGCGAGGTGAACTCGTTGCGGAACTTGCCGTCATAATTGACGTAGAGTCGCGCGGTGTTGGTCAGGCTGAGCGAGGCCGACGCGCCAGCGTCGAGGCCGTAGCGGCTCTCTCCGATGCCGGGCACCACAAGGCTCTGCCTGCCCAGGCTGACCTGGATCGATCCCAGGTCCTGATAGAAATTGTCGACGAACTTGCCGTAGGCGGACAGATCCAGAATCTTCTGGTCGAAGATGAAGTAGCGCCCAACCTCGGCGCCGAGCATCACGCGCGCGCGTGCGAGTGCGGACGAGCCGACGGTCAGGGGAAAGAGGCTGCCCGTCTCCTGGAACGAGGCGCTGGTGGCGCGAACATATTCCAGCGCACCTTTGGGGACGAAGCGGGTCTGGTCCTGGGTCCAGTAGTAGCTGATCTCGGTCAGCGCGCCGTCGATGGTGGCGCGATAGCCCGCGGTCGCCAAACCGAAGCCGCTGTCCCGGCTGGAATGGACATTGCCGAAGCCATGCACGAGCGCAAAGGCCAAGGTCCAGGGCCCCTTGTCGACCGAGCCGTTGATGCCGAGCTGGGTCAGATCCAGCGAGGCCGATTGCAGCGCCAGGGGCACATCGATGTCGGTGTGGCTCTGGTCGACGGAGAAGCCGAGATTGACCCCCGGCGCGAGCCGCGCGCCGAAACCGGCGACCCCGCCAACGGTCTTGCGCTTGTCGCCGACGAAGTCGCCCTGCGCGTCGGTCCGCATCGAAATACCATAGCCCTCGAACCAGGTCCGGTAGCGCGGCCCTTCCGCCGCCTCCGCGGCGCCGCCGCCGCCGGGGTTGGTGCGGAAGGTCCGGTCGAAGCCGTTCGAGGCCTGGTTGCCCAGCCGCTCCAGAAAACTGGAGCCGAGGTTGAGCGTGGTGTTGCCCGTCGACTGGCCGTAGTTCATCGCGGTCGGCGTTGGTGACGGTGTAGGTGTCGGGGTGGGCGTCGGGGTCGCCGTGGGGGTCGGCGTCGGTGTAGGCGACTGCGCATGCGCCGGGGCAGCCATGATCATCAGGAAGAACGCAAAGGCGACCGCCATGACGCTCGCGGCCCGCCGGACAACGCCCGGCCGGCGCGTCCGCCTTGTCCCTGAAGGCTGCGATAGGCAGCGCATAACGACACAATTCCCAAAGCAAATGGCGACACGCAAAAATGCAACACGCATCGCGGCACCTGGAACGATTTGCGCTGAACCGGCGTGAAGGGTCAATCGCTTGGGCGGCGTTGAACGGGGGGATTACCCGCGCTGTGGTACCGCTGCCACAGGTCGCAAACTGTGCCACCGCGATTCGGATCGGGACTTGAATTTTGCACGCTGCTTGCTAGCGCGCGATTTTCATGTTGCAATATCCGGCACAATCGGATTTGGCCGCTCGACTGTGCGTTTCGCGACATTGAGACTCAAGACTCGAACAGACTTCCGGAAGCCCGTTTGTGGCGTGGCACGCGCAAAGACGTGGCCGCGTCTTTTTTATGTCTAAAGGAGGAGACTGGCGATGCAAAAAGGCACCGTCAAATGGTTCAACCCGACAAAGGGCTATGGCTTCATCAAGCCGAACGGCGGCGACAAGGACGTGTTCGTCCACATCTCCGCGGTCGAGCGCGCTGGGCTGACGACCCTTAATGAAAATCAGGTGGTTGAATACGATCTCGTGGAGAACCGCGGCAAGACTTCCGCGGAGAACCTCAGAGTTCACTGACTTTCTGCCAACGATCGACATAGACAAGCATGAATCCCCCCGGCTCCGCCCGGGGGATTTCATTTGTGGCTCAAGCCTGGATGGCGCTTCAGCCCACCACCGGCGAGATCAGGAAATTCTCCGAGCCCCCGCTCCCCACGGTCTTGCAGACGTCACCGTCGATCCGGACCTTGCCGGTTGCAAGCAGGCGCAGTGCTTCGGGATAGATGCGGTGCTCGACTTCGAGGATGCGCTCGGACAGCGTATCCGGCGTGTCGTTGTCACTGACTGGAACCGCGCCCTGCATCACGATCGGGCCGGCATCGGTCGCGGGGATCACGAAGTGCACCGTCGCGCCGGACAGTTTGACGCCGGCGCGCAAGGCCTGGCCGTGCGGGTCGAGGCCGGGGAACGACGGCAGCAGCGAGGGATGGATGTTGAGCATCCGCCCGTACCAGCTTTGCGTGAACTCGGCCGTGAACAGCCGCATGAAGCCGCCCAGACAAATCAGCTCGATGCCATGCTGGTCGAGCGTAGCCTGCAGCGCCGCCTCGAAGCCGGCGCGGTCCTTGCCGAATGGCTTGCTCTCGACCAATAGCGTCTTCACGCCGCTCGCCCTCGCCTTCTCCAGGCCCAGCGCGTCGGCCTTGTTCGAGATGACGAGCGAAATCTCCGCTGGAAAATCCGGCGCGGCGGCGGCCTTGATCAGCGCCGCCATGTTGGAGCCTCGGCCGGAGATCAGGATGGCAACGCGGCGCTTCATGAGTTTTACAGCGACAGGTCGAGGTGGCCGTTATAGACGACGCGATGCTCGCCCTCGGCCGGGATCACAGTGCCGAGCTGCGCCACCGTCTCGCCGGCGTCGGTGAAGACTTGCATCACCTTGTCGGCGGCATCCGGCTCGACGATCGCGATCATGCCGATGCCGCAGTTGAAGGTGCGCAGCATTTCGAGCTCGGCGATACCGCCTTGCGCCGCCAGCCATTTGAACACCGGCAGCACCGGCAGGTTCGCGAGATCGATGCCGACGCCGAGATGCTTTGGCAGCACGCGCGGAATGTTGTCGGTAAAGCCGCCGCCGGTGATGTGGGCAAGGCCCTTCACCGCGCCGGTCTCGCGGATCGCGCGCAGGCAGGATTTGACGTAGAGCCGGGTCGGCGCGAGCAGCGCGCCCCCGAGCGTCATGACGGGCGCAAACGGCGCCTGGGCCTCGAAGCCGAAGCCGGACTGCTCGACGATCTTGCGCACCAGCGAGAAACCGTTGGAATGCACCCCGGAGGACGCCAGGCCGATCACGGCATCGCCCGCGGCGATATCCTTTCGTGGCAGCAGCGTCCCGCGCTCGGCGGCGCCGACCGCGAACCCGGCGAGATCATAGTCGCCGTCCTTGTAGAGGCCCGGCATCTCGGCGGTTTCGCCGCCGATCAATGCGCAGCCGGACTCGCGGCAGCCTTCGGCGACGCCCGCGACGATCGACGCGGCAGCCTCGGGATCGAGCTTCCCGCAGGCGAAATAATCGAGAAAGAACAGCGGCTCGGCGCCCTGCACCACGAGGTCGTTGACGCTCATGGCAACGAGGTCGATGCCGATCCCGCCATGCAGGCCGGTCTCGATGGCGATCTTGACCTTGGTGCCGACACCGTCGGTGGCGGCGACCAGGACCGGGTCCTTGAACCCGGCTGCCTTGAGGTCGAACAGGCCGCCGAAACCGCCGATCTCGGCATCGGCGCCGGCACGCGCGGTGGCGCGCACCATCGGCTTGATCAGGTCGACCAGGCGATTGCCCGCATCGATGTCGACGCCTGAATCGGCGTAGGTAAGGCCGTTTTTGCGGTCGGTCATGCGGATTTCCAGTGGATTTGCGGCTGGTTACGTCGAATTCGAGGGCCGCGCAATGGCTCGCAAGGGGCCTGAGGCTATACTATGTAGACATATCAACCGGTTCAGCCTCCAAAGGGCCGGATTCGGGGTCACACCGGGTGCCGGGAAGCGCCGCGTGAGTATTCCAAACATCATCACCCTGGGCCGCATCATGCTGGTCCCGATCATCGTCTGGGCGATTGTGTCGAGCCAGATGGAGGTGGCGTTCGCCGTCTTCCTGATCGCCGGCATCAGCGACGCTGTCGACGGCTTCCTGGCCAAGCGCTTCAACATGAGGAGCGAGCTCGGAGCCCTGCTCGATCCGCTCGCCGACAAGGCGCTGCTGGTCTCGATCTATCTGGCGCTCGGCATCTGGGGCGACATCCCGCGCTGGATCGTGATTCTGGTGGTCTCGCGCGACATCATGATCGTCGCCGCCGTGATCGTCTCCTGGCTGTTCGACAAGCCGGTCGAGATGAAGCCGTCGAAGGTGTCGAAGCTCAACACTGCAGCCCAGGTGGCCTATGCGGCGCTGGTGCTGGCCTCCCTCGCCTTCGGCTTCAAGCCCGGCCCCTATGATATAATCCTGATGGGCCTCGTCACGGTCTTCACACTCTCTTCCGTGTCGCTCTATCTCGTCGAGTGGCTGCGGCACATGAGCACGATCGAGGCCAAATGAGGGGGATGCGGTCCCGCAAAAGGCCAACTCCCGCTCGATACGTCGAATCTCTTCAAACGAAGCCGGCTCGCCCGGCATGGAGCAAAGCAAGCGTGGCAGGCCGCGTTCATCCCCGACAACTGGCGTTTTCGCTTCCGCATGCGGAAAGCCTGAGCCGGGACAATTTTCTCGAAGGCCCCGCCAACGCCGCCGGTCTCGCCCTGATCAACGGCTGGCCCGAATGGCCAAACCGGGTCATGTGGCTGGCCGGGCCCGAAGGCTCGGGCAAGAGCCACCTCGCCGCCATCTGGGCTGAAGAGGCCGGCGCCCGTTCCACCACCGCCAATGCATTGACCGCGGCCGCCGTGCCCGGAGCGCTCGCCACGGGCGCACTGGTCGTTGAGGACCTGAAATCGAAGGACCTCGACGAGCGCGCGCTCTTCCATCTGTTGAACCTCGCGCGCGAGGACGGGGCCTACGTCCTGCTCACCGGCCGCGAGGTACCGGCGGCGCTGGAGATCGAGCTGCGCGACCTCCGCTCGCGCCTGCGCGCCGTGCCGGTGGTGTCGCTCCTACCCCCCGACGACCAGCTCTTCCGCGGCCTGATCGTCAAGTTCTGCGCCGACCGCCAATTGAACGTCGATGAGAGCGTGGTCGGCTATCTGGCGACCCGCCTGGAGCGCTCCTCCGCCGCGGCGCGGCGGGCCGTGGAGCTGCTCGACAGCGAAGCCCTGCGGCTCGGCCGGCCCGTGACCCGGGCGCTTGCCGTCGAATTGCTGCGCGACGCCTGATCCTTCCAGGCTTGGTCCGCCGCAGCCGCTTGACGGCGCCGGGCGGCGGAACATCAATGTCATCGAAACGTCATCGCACTAACACATGCTCTGCGCCGGTTTTGCGCATAAGTCGCAAGATAAGGCGAAAGAAGATGGATCGACTTCTCATGGACTCCGCGCAAGCTGTTGAAATCAAAGAAAAAGAACCGGAATCGACAGGCCTGCCTGCGATCGCCACGAGCCCGGAGCGATTCATCAATCGCGAGCTTTCCTGGCTGCATTTCAACCGCCGGGTCCTGGAGGAATCGGTCAATCCCCACCATCCGGTGCTGGAGCGGGTGCGATTCCTGTCGATTTCGGCAAATAACCTTGATGAGTTCTTCATGGTCCGCGTCGCCGGCATCAAGGCGCAGGTCCGCGAGGGCATTCCCGAGCGCAGCCCCGACGGCCTGACCCCGTCCGAGCAGCTCGCGCTGATCAACCGCACCGTCTCGCAACTCGCAAGCGATCAGCAGGCGATCTGGCGCGATCTGCGCGGTACGCTCGCCGACGTCGGCATCGTGCTGGTCGACGGCAAGGACGTCACCAAGGCGGAGAAGAACTGGCTCGAGGACCACTTCCTCCACAACGTCTTTCCCTTGCTCACTCCGCTCGCAATCGATCCCGCCCACCCCTTCCCGTTCATTCCGAGCCTGGGCTTCACCATCGCGCTTCAGCTCACGCGCGCCGCTGACGGCAAGCAGATGAACGCGCTGATCCGCATGCCCGGCAAGATCGACCGCTTCGTCCGCTTGCCCGCGGATGGCGTGGTGCGATTGATCTCGCTGGAACAGATGACGGCCCTGTTCATCAACCGCCTGTTCCCCGGCTACAACGTCCACGGCCAGGGCGCCTTCCGCATCATCCGCGACTCCGAAATGGAGATCGAGGAAGAGGCCGAAGACCTCGTGCGCGTGTTCGAGACCGCGCTGAAGCGACGCCGCCGCGGATCGGTGATCCGGCTCGAGGTCGACGCCAAGACGCCTGAACAACTGCGCAGCTTCGTGCAGCACGCGCTCTCTGCGGCCGAAGACGAAGTGTTCCTGGTCGACGGCGTGCTCGCCATGAACGAGCTGTCGCAACTCACCCGCCTCGATCGCCCCGACCTCGAATTCACCCCTTACGTGCCGCGTCATCCCGAGCGCGTGCGCGAGCATGGCGGCGATATCTTCGCCGCGATCCGGCAGAAGGACCTCATCGTCCATCATCCCTACGAATCCTTCGACGTCGTCGTGCAGTTCCTCCAGCAGGCCACGCGCGACCCCGACGTCGTCGCGATCAAGCAGACGCTGTACCGCACCTCCAACAACTCGCCGATCGTGCGTGCGTTGGCCGAGGCCGCCGAGGCGGGCAAGTCCGTCACCGCGCTGATCGAGCTCAAGGCGCGCTTCGACGAGGAGGCCAATATCCGCTGGGCGCGCGACCTCGAGCGCGCCGGCGTGCAGGTCGTCTACGGCTTCCTCGAACTCAAGACGCATGCAAAACTCTCGATGGTCGTGCGCCGCGAGGGCGGCAGCCTCACCACCTATGTTCACACCGGCACAGGCAACTACCATCCGGTGACCGCGCGCATCTACACCGACCTCTCCTACTTCACGTCGGACCCGACTATCGGCCGCGACGCTGCGCGCGTGTTCAACTTCATCACCGGCTATGCCGCGCCGAGCGATCTCGACAAGATGGCGGTGTCGCCGCTGACGCTGCGCAAGCGCATCATCGAGCACATCCAGGGCGAGACCGCGCATGCGCGGCACGGCCGGACCGGCGCGGTCTGGATGAAGATGAATGCCCTGGTCGACCCCGACATCATCGACGCGCTCTACGAGGCATCTCAAGCCGGCGTCCAGGTCGAGCTCGTGGTGCGCGGCATCTGCTGCCTGCGGCCGGGTATCCCCGGCCTGTCGGAGAACATCCGCGTCAAATCGATCATCGGGCGCTTCCTCGAACACGGCCGTATCTACTGTTTCGGCATGGGCCAGGGCCTGCCGAGCGCGAAAGCGGCTGTGTATATCTCGTCAGCCGACATGATGCCGCGCAATCTCGACCGCCGTGTCGAGGTATTGTGCCCGCTGCAAAATCCGACGGTACATCAGCAGGTTCTCGAACAGATCATGGTCGCCAACCTGAAGGACAATGAGCAGAGCTGGCAATTGTTGCCCGACGGATCGTCAACGCGTATGAAGGCCGCGAAGGGCGAGGAGCCCTTCAACGTGCACAACTACTTCATGACAAATCCGAGTCTGTCTGGCCGTGGAAAGTCGCTCAAGGAATCCTCGCCGCGGCGTCTCACGCGCCGGAACGAACGTCATCAGTCCTGATCGGAGATTGTTGCCGTGACACGGCCGCGCAAACGTGGCGCAAGCGTCGCGGTGATTGATATCGGCTCCAATTCGGTGCGTCTCGTCGTCTACGAGGAACTGGCGCGGAGCCTCATTCCGATCTTCAACGAGAAGACGCTCTGCGGTCTCGGCCGCGAGGTGCAGAGCACGGGTCTGCTCGCGCCCGACGCGGTCGACAAGGCGCTGACCTCTCTGAAGCGATTTCGCGCGCTCTGTCGCGTCATGCAGGTCGGCCGCGTCTTTGCGATCGCGACCGCCGCGTGCCGCGACGCCTCGAACGGCCCCGACTTCATCGCCAAGGCCGAGCGCATCTGCGCGGTAAAGATCGAGATCCTGTCGGGCCCGCGCGAGGCGCGACTCTCGGCGCTCGGCGTCGTCTCCGGCATCCATCATCCCGACGGCATCGTCGGCGATCTCGGCGGCGGCTCGCTGGAGCTCGTCGAGGTCCACCGCAACAGCGTGCGCAGCGGCGTGACGCTGCCCCTCGGCGGGCTTGCCCTGCAGGATCTCGCGCATAAATCGCTGAAGCGCGCCGACCACATCGTGCAGGAGGAGCTCGACGCGGTGGAGCAGCTCAAGGCCGGGCGCGGACGCACCTTCTATGCCGTCGGCGGCACGTGGCGCGCACTCGCCCGCATCCACATCATCCAGAGCGGCTATCCGCTCCAGGTGATGCACGGCTATTCGATACCGGCGGCGGACGCACTGGATTTCGCGCGACGCCTGCGGCGCCTGGCTGCGTCCAACATGCTGGCCGACATCGAACTGGTCGCCGATGCGCGGCGGCCTCTCCTCGCCTATGCCGCGCTGGTGCTCGAACACATCATCCGCGTCGCACGGCCGAAGACGATCGTGTTCTCGACCTTCGGCGTGCGAGAAGGCCTGTTGCACGAGAAGCTGTCGGAAGCCGAACGCGCCAAGGACGGATTGATCTGCGCCGCGGAAGAGCTGAACCAGCTGATGTCACGCTCGGCGCGCCATGCCCGCGAGCTGATGGAATGGACCGATCGCTTCGTGCGCGTGGTGAAGCTGCGGGAGACCGAGGAGGACCGCAGGCTGCGCCACACCGCGTGTCTGCTCTCCGACATCGGCTGGCGCGTCCATCCCGACCACCGCGGCGAGCAGACGCTGAGCCTCGTGGTCAACGGCAATTTCGGCGCAGTCAGCCATGAAGGCCGCGCCTTCGTCGGCCTGTCGGTGTTCTATCGTTATGCGGGCTTGAGCGAAGAGAACCAGCCGCCGCTGACGATGCAGGAGCTGCTCACGCCTGCGCATCTCGAGCGCGCCCGGCTCTTGGGCGCCGCGTTCCGCGTCGCACATCTGATCTCGGCGGCCCGGCCCGGCGTGCTGCCGGCCACCCATTTCCGCAGCACGGGCCGTAAGCTGATGCTGGTGTTCGAGCACCGCCTCGGCGATCTCGTCGCCGACCGCGTCGGCGGCCGCTTCAAGCAGCTCGCCCGCCTCGTCGGCCGCTCGGGGTCCATCGTAAGGCGTTAAGGCCAACAGCTTCGAGAGGCGCTACTGCGCGATGAGCGCCGTCCTCGCGGAGACGTGATGGCACGCAATCTTCCAGTCGCCATCCTCGCGGACGATGACCCAGGTGATCTTGACCGAGAGCGGCGGGGCTTCCTCGCCGAGGTCGAACGAAGCGATGGCGGCCATGTTGACCACCTCAGGCGTGACGTGCGCGCAAGCTACGTCCGAAAACGAAACGCTCGGCGCTCGCCAGCGCGGCAGACCTTTGAAATACGCCGCAACGCCGTCGCGGCCGCGATAAAGCTTTGGATTAGAGCCATAGAAGAACGCGTTCCTCGAATACAGCGACGACAGCGCCGCCGCATCCAACCTTGCGAAGCCGGCGGACCATTTCGCGATGATGGCGGAAACGATGGCGTCGGGTTCTTCCTGCATGCGACAGCTCAGCCCTTGTCAGCGCTTTCTCAGCCCTTGGCGACTTCCTTGGCAAAGGTGTCGCGCAATCCGATCGTCCGCGAAAACACCGGCTTGCCCGGCGTCGAATCCTTGTCGCGCACGAAGTAGCCCTGCCGCTCGAACTGCATCGGCTCGGTCGCATTGCTCTCGGCAACCGACACCTCGATCCGCGCGTCGGGAAGGATCTCCAGCGACTGCGGATTGAGATCGGCGGCAAAATTGGCAGCGTTCGGGCTCGGGTTCGAGAACAGCTGGTTGTAGAGGCGGATCTCCGCCGGCACCGACTGCGCCGCCGGCAGCCAGTGCATCGTCGCCTTGACCTTGCGGCCGTCGGGTGCGTTGCCGCCCTTGGTCAGGGGATCATAGGTGCAGCGGAGCTCGACCACCTCGCCGGCGTCGTTCTTGATCACGCCGGTGCACTTGATGAAATAGGCGTAGCGCAGCCGCACCTCGTTGCCCGGCGACAGGCGGAAGAACTTTTTCGGCGGGTTTTCCATGAAGTCGTCGCGCTCGATATAGATCTCGCGAGAGAACGCGATCTTGCGCGTGCCGGCCGATGCATCGTCGGGATGGTTGATCGCCTCGAGCTCCTCGACCTGCCCTTCCGGATAGTTCTCGATCACGACCTTCAGCGGCCGCAACACCGCCATGCGCCGCTGCGACGTGCGGTTCAATTCCTCACGGATGCAGAATTCGAGCATGCCGACATCGACCACGCTGTTGGCTTTCGCCACACCGATGCGCTTGACGAACTCGCGAAGTGCGGCCGGCGGCACGCCACGGCGGCGCAGGCCCGCCATGGTCGGCATGCGCGGATCGTCCCAGCCCGCGACATGGCCGTCGCGCACGAGCTGGGTCAGCACGCGCTTCGACAGCACCGTGTAGGTCAGGTTCAGCCGTGCGAATTCATACTGATGCGGCTCCGAGGGCACCGGCAGATTCTCGATGAACCAGTCGTAGAGTGGACGGTGGTCCTCGAACTCCAGCGTGCAGATCGAATGCGTGATTTCCTCGATCGCATCCGACTGGCCGTGCGCGTAGTCGTAGCTCGGATAGATGCACCACTTGTCGCCGGTCCGCGGATGATGCGCATGCAGGATGCGGTACATCACCGGATCGCGCAGGTTGATGTTGGGCGAGGCCATGTCGATCTTGGCCCGCAGCACACGCGCGCCGTTCGGGAATTCGCCGGCCTTCATGCGGCGGAACAGGTCGAGGTTCTCCTCGACCGTGCGGTCGCGGAACGGCGAGTTCTTGCCCGGCTCCGTCAGCGTGCCGCGGGTAAGCCGGATCTCGTCCTGGGTCTGGTCGTCGACATAAGCGAGCCCGTCGCGGATCAGCTTCTCCGCCCATTCGTAGAGGCGGTCGAAATAGTCCGAGGCGAAGAACAGGTTCTTGCCCCAGTCGAACCCGAGCCAGTGCACGTCGGCCTGGATGGAGTCGATATACTCCTGCTCTTCCTTGACCGGATTGGTGTCGTCGAAGCGCAGGTGGCAGCGGCCGCGAAATTCCTCAGCAATGCCGAAATTGAGCGCAATCGACTTGGCATGGCCGATATGCAGATACCCGTTCGGCTCCGGCGGGAACCGGGTCACGATCTCCTTGAACTTCGCCGCATCGAGATCGGCCTGGACGATGTCACGAATGAAATCGCGCCCCGCCTCAGTCGCTACTGGTTCTGTCGTCATGCCGAAAATCCTGTAGGGAAATCAGCGGTCCTTCTGCCAGTTTCGGAAGGCTGAGCCAAGCCCTCAGCCCGGTCCGATGCGGTCCGCTGGCAGGCTTTAGTTATGCACCGTTCCTGCTATACACCACCGCCTCCAATGCATAGGCCGTTCCACTCATGACCGATTCCGTCGTCACGCGCTTCGCCCCCTCGCCGACCGGCTTCCTCCATATCGGGGGCGCCCGCACGGCGCTGTTCAACTGGCTCTATGCGAAGAAGCATGGCGGCAAGATGCTGCTCCGGATCGAGGACACCGACCGCGAGCGCTCCACCGAGGCGGCGATCGGCGCCATCCTCGACGGGCTGAAATGGCTGGAGCTTTCCTGGGATGGCGACGTCATCTACCAGTTCAGCCGCGCTGCCCGCCACCGCGAGGTGGCCGAGCAGCTGCTCGCCAACGGCAAGGCATATCACTGCTACGCCACCGCCGAGGAGCTCGCCGCGATGCGCGAGAAGGCGCGCGCCGAGGGCCGCACCCGCCTCTATGACGGGATGTGGCGCGATCGCGATCCGGCAACCGCGCCCGGCAACGTCAAGCCGACGATCCGGCTGCGCGCGCCGCAGTCCGGCGAGACCGTGATCGAGGACCAGGTGCAGGGCCGCGTGGTTTGGCAGAACGAGAACCTCGACGACCTCGTCTTGCTGCGCGGCGATGGCACGCCGACCTATATGCTCGCGGTGGTGGTCGACGACCACGACATGGGCGTCACGCATGTGATCCGCGGCGACGATCATCTGATCAACGCCGCGCGCCAGAAGCAGATCTACGATGCGATGGGATGGGCGCTGCCGAGCATGTCGCACATCCCGCTGATCCACGGCCCGGACGGCTCAAAACTCTCCAAGCGGCATGGCGCACTCGGCGTCGATGCCTACCGCGCCATGGGCTATCTGCCGGCCGCGCTACGCAATTACCTCGTCCGCCTCGGCTGGAGCCATGGCGACCAGGAGATCTTCTCGACCGAGGAGATGATCGCCGCGTTCGACCTCGCCAGCGTCGGCCGCGCTGCCGCGCGTTTCGACTTTGCCAAGCTCGAGAACCTCAACGGCCACTACATCCGTAACGCGGACGATCAATCGCTCGTGAGGATGTTCGAGGACGTGCTTGACCACGTTCCGGGACGTGCCGAACTCAAGGCCAAGCTGAACGATGCCACGCGCGCGCAGCTTCTGAAGGCCATGCCGAGCCTCAAGGAGCGCGCCAAGACGCTGATCGAGCTGATCGACGGTGCCTATTTCATCTTCGCCGACCGCCCGCTGGAGCTCGATCCCAAGGCCGCAGCCCTGCTGACGCCGGAAAACCGGGCCCTGATCGGCCGGCTTCATTCCGCGCTGGAGAATGTCGAGAGCTGGAGCGCGGCCACCGCGGAGGCCGCGCTGCGCGCCTATGCCGAGGAAAATAGTCTCAAGCTCGGCGCGGTCGCCCAGCCGCTGCGGGCAGCGCTGACCGGACGAAGCACTTCACCCGGTATATTCGAGGTTTTGGACGTCCTGGGGC
The DNA here is from genome assembly GCF_000472925.1 of Bradyrhizobium sp. Ec3.3. GTDB lineage: Bacteria > Pseudomonadota > Alphaproteobacteria > Rhizobiales > Xanthobacteraceae > Bradyrhizobium. The sequence goes on along the minus strand of NZ_AXAS01000017.1, from coordinate 98,904 downwards.
GCCAGGAAAGCCTGGGCCGGCTGAAGGATCAATCTACGACCTAAGTCCTGTGCGGTGCCCATCTTGCAGCGCACACAGCAATAATATACCCATCTCACCCGTACCTTCTGGAATATCCGGCTTGCCCCGCCATCTTTTGGGGGACGATCAGGTCCGGCCCGTTTCACAATTCATCGGGGACTTACGATGGACGCAAAATCCACAAAAACAGCAACGCTGACGGTCGGAAACAAGAACTACGATCTTCCGATCCTGAGCGGCAGCGTCGGGCCTGACGTCGTCGACATCGGCAAGCTCTATGGCCAATCCGGCCTCTTCACCTACGATCCGGGCTTTACCTCGACCGCGAGCTGCCAGTCCAAGATTACCTATATCGACGGCGACGCCGGCGTGCTGGAATACCGCGGCTATCCGATCGAACAGCTCGCCGAGCACGGCGACTTCCTGGAGACCTGCTACCTCCTGCTTTACGGGAATTTGCCGACGGCGGCGCAGAAGAAGGATTTCGACTACCGCGTCACGCACCACACAATGGTGCACGAGCAGATGGCCCGCTTCTTCCAGGGCTTCCGCCGCGACGCCCATCCGATGGCGATCATGGTGGCAGCGGTCGGCGCGCTTGCCGCCTTCTATCACGACTCCACCGACATCAATGATCCGAAGCAGCGCATGATTGCCTCCATGCGCATGATCGCGAAGATCCCGACGCTCGCGGCGATGGCCTACAAGTACACCGTCGGCCAGCCCTTCGTGTATCCGAAGAACTCGCTCGGCTTCGCCGAGAACTTCCTCAACATGTGCTTCGCGGTGCCCTGCGAGGAGTACAAGGTCAGCCCGGTGCTCGCTGACGCGCTGGAGAAGATCTTCATCCTGCACGCCGACCACGAGCAGAACGCCTCGACCTCGACGGTGCGCATCGCCGGCTCGTCCGGCGCCAATCCGTTCGCCTGCATCGCGGCCGGCATCGCCTGCCTGTGGGGCCCGGCGCATGGCGGCGCCAACGAAGCCGCGCTGAACATGCTCTACCAGATCGGCACCGTCGACAAGATTCCCGAGTTCATCGCCAAGGTGAAGGACAAGAACAGCGAAGTCCGCCTGATGGGCTTCGGCCACCGCGTCTACAAGAACTACGACCCGCGCGCCAAGATCATGCAGAAGATGTGTCACGCCGTGCTCAAGGAGATGGGCCATGGCGATGATCCGATGCTGAAGGTCGCGCTGGAGCTCGAGAAGATCGCGCTCAGCGACCAGTACTTCATCGACCGCAAGCTTTACCCGAACGTCGACTTCTATTCGGGCATCACGTTGAAGGCGATGGGCTTCCCGGTCTCGATGTTCACCGTGCTGTTCGCGGTCGCGCGCACCGTCGGCTGGATCAGCCAGTGGAGCGAAATGATCGAGGATCCGCAGCAGAAGATCGGCCGCCCGCGCCAGCTCTACACCGGCGTCACCAAGCGCGACTACGTGCCGATCGACCAGCGGAAGTAAGGTCGGCTCCAAGGCCAAACGAAACGGCGCCATCGTGGATGGCGCCGTTTTTGTTTGTGATCGCCGCTAGCCCAGCTTCCCCGCCCGCCCCTTCCGCATCGTCTCCAACACGATGTCCGCCGCCAGCACGCTCGGCGACTTGTTTCCGGTCGACATGATCGTGTCGAGCTGGGCGAAGGCTTCGACTTGCTGCTTGCGCAGCGGCGAGTCCGTCAGCACCTCGGCCAGTGCCTGCGCAAGTTTCTCGGACGTGCAGTCCTCCTGTAAGAACTCGGGGATCGCCTCCCTGCCGATGACGAGGTTGGCGAGGATCACGGAGGAGACGCGGATGGCGCGGCGCAGGATGAAGGCCTCGATCGCGCCGACGCGATAGGCGGTCACCATGGGAATGCCCGACAGCGCAAGCTCCAGCGTCACTGTTCCGGACTTCGCGAGCGCCGCGCGCGCGGTCCGGAACGCGGCCCGCCGCTCGGCTTCGCCGACCACGATCTGCGGCTTGACCGGCCAGCTCGAGATGCCCTCACGCACCGTCGCTTCGAGATGCGACATGGTCGGCAGCACCAATTCGAAATGCTGGCCGCCGGCCTGCAACCGGCCGAGCGCCGCGCCGAACACGCCGAGATGATGCCTGATCTCGCTGCGCCGGCTGCCGGGCAAGACCAGCAGCAGCGGCGGCTCGCCGTCGCGGCGCTTCTGCTCCTCCGCATTCGGTCGCAGCGACGACAATTGCTCGATGAGGGGATGGCCGACATAGCTGCAGGGCGGGCCGCGGAGCTTGCGGTATTCCTCGGGCTCGAACGGCATCAGGCCGAGCACATGATCGACATACGACAGCATGGCCCGCGCCCTGCCCGGCCGCCAGGCCCAGACCGAGGGCGAGACGTAGTCGACGATCGGGATCGCCGGATTGCGCGCGCGGACGCGGCGAGCGACGCGATGGGTGAAGTCAGGACTGTCGATGATGACGAGCGCGTCGGGCGCAGCTTCCGTCACGGCATCTGCGGTCTTGCGGATCAGGCGCAGGATTTTTGGCAGCTGCTGCACGACGGCAGCAAAGCCGACGATCGACAACTCCTCGATCGGAAAGAGTGAGACCAGCCCCTCGCGCGCCATGGTGCGGCCGCCGACGCCTTCGAACTGCACGCCATCGCCGAGCCGCTGGCGCAGCACCTTCATCAGCGCAGAGCCGAGCCGGTCGCCGGATTCCTCCGTGGCGACCAGAAAGATCTTCCGCTTTGGATCGCGCATCACGATTGCAGGCCGATGACAAAGAGATAGTTGGCGTCGGCGCGCTCGATCATCGCCTGCGGCTCGGCGGCGATGGTGTTGCCCGCGATCACGGCGATGCCCGAAAGGCCAGCGCTGGCGACACCTTCAACGGTGCGCGGGCCGATCGTCGGCAGATCGAAGCGCAAATCTTGTCCGCGCTTCGGCGCCTTGACCAGTACGCCGCGCCCGCGCGCCGCGCGGATGCGGCCCTCGCTGCGCAGCCGCGCCACACGCTGGAGCAGCCCGTCGGTGCCCTCGATGTCCTCGACCGCGACCACATGGCCGTCGATCACGACCACGGCCTGGCCGATGTCAAACGGGCTCAGCGCAGCCAGCACCGCGCGGCCGCGCTCGATATCACTCCTGGCGTTGTCTGCCGGCAAGGCTCGGGTGATGCAGCCCTCGGGCATCAACAGATCAGGCGCGACGTCCTTGATCCCGACCATGCGAAAGCCGTCCTGCTCGAGCATGCGACCGACGCCGGAGAGCAGATGGTCGTCGCCCCCGCGAAACGCGCGGACGACGTGCCCGAGAAGCCGGAGTGTCTTGAGATCGAAGCGCACTTCCGACAGCGATGGCCGCATCAAGGTGCCGATGAAGATCAGGTCGCGGCAGCCCTCTTCACGAAACAGGCGCATGGCGCGGCCGAGCTGCCCCACCGAGATCCAGCGATGTCGGAATTTTTCCACCTGGACAGGATCGCAGGCGCCGCGGAGCGGAAACAGCACCGGTGCGATGCCACGTGCGGCGAGCGACTCCGCAACCGCAAACGGCATGGCGCCGCCGCCGGCGATGACGCCGACCGGTGACGAAATCTCTGGAGCCGCCGATGTCATGCTCGCGGCCATCCCCGTGCTTACTGCCCCATCGCGGGAAGACAGAGCGGGCGATGCTTGCCCTTGCCGATGAAATCGAGAATTTCGGCGATCGCGGGATCCTCGGCCGCAAGCGGCTGCACCGAAGCGAGCCGCTCGGCGAAAATCCCGGGGCCATGGAACAGCTTTTGATAGAACGCGCGCACGCTCGCGAGCCGCTGCTTGGTGAACTTGCGCCGCTTCATGCCGATGATATTGAGACCTTCGAGCACCGCATACTGGCCGTTGACGAGCCCGAAGGGGATGATGTCGTCGCGCACGCCACAAACGCCACCGACCATCACCTGCGGACCGATGCGCGTGAACTGGTGCACCGCAGACAACCCGCCGATGAAGACGAAGTCGCCGAGTTCACAGTGACCTCCGAGCGTCGCCGAGGTCGCGAAGATCGCGTCGTTGCCGACGTGGCAGTCGTGCCCGACATGGCTGCAATTCATGAAATAGCCGCGGTCGCCGACCTCTGTGATGCCGCCGCCGGCGACGGTGCCTGCATTCATGGTCACGGATTCGCGGATGGTGCAGCCTGAGCCGATCCGGAGCTTCGTCAGCTCGCCGCGATAGCTGAGCGACTGCGGCGGCGTGCCGAGCGAGGCGAACGGATAGATGGTGCAATCGTCGCCGATGGTGGTCTGCGCCGTGATGTGCACATGCCCGATCAGCTTGCAATTTCTGCCGATCACGACGTTCCGGCCGATGATGCAGTAGGGCCCGATCTCTGTGCCCTCGCCGATCACGGCGCCGTCTTCCACGCGCGCGGTGGGATCAATCTTGCTCATTAAGAAGGTCTGGCTATCCGTTGAAGTCGTTCGGTTTTCCGGTGGTTAGCGCGACTTTGCGTGATCTGTCCAGTGACGTATCATCTCGGCTTGTTTCAAGTTCGGAAGGAGCAAGCCTCCTCGGCTCGTTAACGACTTCACACGGAGCTTGAACAGACCGTGGTCAGGACCATAGCAATCCTGCTCTCGCAGTTGATGGCTGCGCCGATCGTATCTGAAACGGTCGAGATCAGAGGATGCGGCCGCGTCGATCTCGCGGCGTTCGCGTGCCGCGACATCAGCCGCAGCACCGTCCTCCAGCGCGTTTGCTACGACGTCTCGGAGAACGATCTGATCGTCGCCGTCAACGGTACCTATGATCGTTATTGCAGCGTACCAGCCGACACCGTTGCGGCTCTGATGGGCGCGCCGTCGATGGGCCAATTCTTCAACCGGACGATCCGGCGACCAGCCTCTGGCGAGCGCTATGACTGTCCGACGCAAAAGCCAGTGAAATAGCGCCGCGGGCCGGCTGGCCTCAGTCCGTCAGCATCGCGCCGACGTCGGCTTCGGCGACGACCTGACCGTTGACCTTGGCGTCGCCGTGAAACCACCACATCGCCTTGCGCCGACCGATCGAACGCATGTGGTATTCGATGGTGTCGCCGGGCAGCACGGGCTTGCGGAATTTGCACTTGTCGATGGTGAGGAAATACACCGCCCGCGGCTTCTCGGTGCCATCGACCGATGTGATGCCGATCACGCCGGCAGTCTGCGCCATCGCCTCGATCATCATCACGCCGGGATAGACCGGCCGCTCGGGGAAATGCCCCTGGAACGCCGGCTCGTTGAAGGTGACGTTCTTGATGCCGATACCGCTGTAATCGGTGCGGATGTTGATCACCCGATCGATCAGCAGCATCGGGAAGCGGTGCGGGAGCGTGCGCAGAATCGCATTGATGTCCACGAGTTCGAACCTGACCGGCGCTTCCTCCATCACTCCTGTCCCTCGTCCTTATCGGCCTTGCTGTCGCGCACCAGACGCTCCACCGCGATGATCTCCTTGAACCACTGCTTGGTCGGCTTGGCAAAAAAGCCGCCCCAGCGTCCGCCTGCCGGGATGTCGTCCTTGACGCCGCTCATCGCGGTGACCTGCGCCCCATCGCCGATCTTGAGGTGATTGTTGATGCCAACCTTCGCTCCCAGCGCCACGTTGTCGCCGATCGTCAGGCTGCCGGCGAGGCCGATCTGGGCCGCCAGCAGGCAGTTCCGGCCGATGGTCACATTGTGGCCGATCTGGACCTGGTTGTCGATTTTGGTGCCCTCCCCGATCACGGTGTCACGCAAGGACCCGCGATCGATGGTGGTGCCGGCGCCGACCTCGACGTCGTTCTGAATCAACACCCGTCCAGTCTGCGGGACCTTGAGATGGCCCTCGGGACCGAAAAAGACGAAGCCGTAGCCGTCCTGGCCGATTGAGCAGCCGGGGTGGATCAGCACGTTGTTGCCGATCAAGGCGCACTGGATGGCCGTACGGGCGCCGACGTCGCAGTCCCGGCCGATCTTGACGCCGGGGCCGATCACTGCGCCGACGCCGATCACGGTACCGCTGCCGATCTCGACATCGGGGCCGATGACGGCCAGCGGATCGACCACGACGCCGTCCTCCAGACGCGCGGTCGGATCGATGATCGCCGACGACGCGATGCCGTCATTGCCGACCGAGGATTGCGGCCTCAGCGCATCGCCGTGCCATTCCCGGGCGATCCTGACGAAGGCGCGGAACGGCTGCGCCACGCGCAGCGCGGCGACGTGGGCCGGCACCTGCGCCTCGAAGCGCGGGCTGACGAGGCACGCCCCGGCCTTGGTCGCCTTGAGCTGGTCGACATATTTGAGGTTGTCGAAGAACGTCAGATGCATCGGGCCGGCTTCGTCGAGCGAAGCCAGGCCCGTGATGATGTGGCCGGCCCGGGCCGGGTCGACCAGCTGCGCCTTCGTCAGCGTGGCGATATCAGCCAGCGCCGACGCAGGCGGCTTCTTGAAGAAGGACGGCTGCGCCATTCCACCCCGTCGAGGTCCGGCCGGAGATCAGCTTAGAACGACGTACCGCCGCCGAACCGGAACTGCTGCACGCGGTCATACGCGCCCTTGGTGAGCGGCACTGCGTAGTCGAAGCGCAGCGGTCCGAACGGAGACTGCCAGATCAGACCGACACCCACCGAAGAGCGGACGACGTTACCATTGTCATACACCAATCCGGTACAAGTTCCAGGCGTGGCCGGGTTGACGGTCGACGGCGTACAGTTCGAGTTCTTCGTCGTCGTCGTTTCGCCGGTGAGCGCCCAGGTCGTCGGGCCCTGGTAGTCGTAGAGACCGCCGGCGTCGGCATAGACCGCGCCCTTCAGGCCCACTTCCTTGGGCAGGAACCAGAACGGCATCTGCAATTCGAGCGAAGCGCCCCAGTACTTCGTGCCGCCAAGCGCGTCCTGAGTGCCGTAGGGATTGAGGTCGCGCGGACCGATGCCGTTCGGCGCAAAGCCGCGGACGAGGTTCGGGCCCATTTGGAAGTGATCGAGCATGCGGATGTCGTTGTTGCCGATCTTGTTCAGGATGCCGCCCTGCAAGTGGACCAGGCCGACGAGGTCGGAGACCAGCGACTGGTAGTACTTCGCATCAACAGCCGACTTCAGATAGGTGACGTCGCCGCCGACGCCGGCGAAGTCCTGCTTGAAGTCGACCAGGAGGCCGTCGGTCGGGTTCTTGTTGTTGTCGAGCGTGTTGTAGCTCAGCGAGTAGCCGAGCGCCGAGGTCAGCGTCTTGCCACCAGCGAGCTCCTTGCGCACCGGCAGCGAGGCTTCGCCGTTGGCGTAACAACCCAGGCTGTTGGTGGTGCTTGCCAGACTGATGCCATTCGCATTTGCAAACGCCGGGCTCATGAAGTTCGGGTCGCCCAGCGTGTTGTTACAGTCCGTCAGGTAGGACGGCAGCGTGATCTCCTGGCGGTAGATCGAGTAGCGCAGCTGCAAGGCCAGATCTTCGCGCAGGCTGAAGCCGAGCCGCGGGCTGAAGCCCAGCGTCTTGGTGCCGTAGGAGATGAAGCTGTTGGACAGTTGCGTACGCTGATAGAGGTCGAGGCCGAGCGCGACGCGGTAGTCGAGCAGGTACGGTTCGACGAACGACAGCGAATAGCCGCGCGCATACTGGCCGTAGGTGACGGAGGCCTTGGCGAACAGCCCGCGGCCGAGCAGGTTGCGCTCGGAGATCGAGACTTCGGCCAGCGCGCCGTCGGTCGTGGAGTAGCCGCCCGACACTGAGAAGTCGCCGGTGGACTTTTCCTCGAGATCGACGATCAGGACCACGCGGTCGCTGGACGAGCCCGGCTCGGTAGTGATCTTGACGGTCTTGAAGAAGTCGAGGTTCTTCAGGCGGCGCTCGGCGCGATCGACCAGCGCGCGGTTATAGGCGTCGCCCTCGGAGAGGTCGAACTCGCGCCGGATCACGTAGTCGCGCGTGCGGCTGTTGCCGCGAATGTTGATGCGCTCGATATAGGTGCGCGGACCTTCGTCGATGTTGAACACGACCGACACGGTATGCGCATCGAAATTGCGGTCGCCACCGGGCCGAACCACGGCGAAGGCAAAGCCGCGGCGCGAGGCCTCGATCTGCATTTCCTCGACCGACTTCTCGACCGACTCGACGTTGTAGAGCGAGCCGACATTGACGCGCGAATAGGTGCGCAGCACGTTGGGATCGAAGTTGGCGATGCTCGTGCGGAAGTCGACCGAGCCGACGCGGTACTGCTGGCCTTCCTCGATCTTGAAGGTGACGAGGAATCCCTTCCTCTCCGGATCGTATTCGGTGATCGCGGCGACCACCTGCACGTCGGCGAAGCCGTGCTTGAGGTAGAAGCGGCGAATCAGGTCGCGGTCGGCCTCGACCCGGTCCGGATCGTAGACGTCGGCACTGCCGAGGAAGCTCAGGAGATTCGTCTCACGAGTCTTGATGACGTCCCTCAGGCGATAGCTCGAATAGGCCACGTTGCCGACGAAGTCGATCGACTTGACGCCCGTCTTGGCGCCCTCCTCGATCGTGAAGATCAGATCGACGCGGTTGTTCGGCTGCTCGATGATCTCGGGCGTGACGTGCACGTCATAGCGGCCGGAGCGGCGATAGATTTCGGCGATGCGCAGCGTGTCCGACTGCACCACGGCGCGAGAGAACGTGCCGCGCGGCTTGGACTGGACTTCGGCGGTGAGCTGCTCGTCCTTGATCTTCTTGTTGCCCTCGAAGGCGACACGGCCGATCACGGCGTTTTCAACCACCGAAACCACGATCCGGCCGCCGACGCGGTTGATCTTCACGTCCTGGAACAGGCCGGTCTCGATCAGCGCCTTGAGGCCGTCGTCGATGGCCGCCTGGTCAAGGCGCCCACCCGGGCCCGGCTTGAAATAGGAACGGATGGTCTCGACCTCGACACGGCGGTTCCCCTCTACCGCAATCGAATCCACGGTCTGGGCCGCAGCAGGCGAAGACACAAGAGCGGCCCCGACCGGGGCAAGCACCGGCACGCCGAACATGATCAGGGTGGCGAGCAGGCCCCCCCGGACCTTCATACCAAAAATCATGCGCAACGACGCCCTTATCATTCCAGTGCCAGACCCAACCCCAACGCCGGTCTGGGAGATTCCCCAAGTTTCATGCCGCTTGTAGCTAATTTCACCGACGCCGCAAACGGCCGAGCGCGCCGTAATTTCAATTTCAGTCCAGGACGTTGCCTAAGAGCAACGTCACAAAAAAGCCCGCTTCACGATGCCGCCAGATGGAGGATGTCGTTGTAGGTCGCAAACACCATCAACATCAGTACCAAGCCGAGCCCGATTCGGAACCCCATCTCCTGCGCGCGCTCCGACAAAGGCCGGCCCCGTACCGCCTCCACCGCATAGAACAAAAGGTGCCCGCCATCGAGCAGCGGAACGGGAAACAGGTTCAACAGCCCGATCGAGATCGACAGCACTGCGGCCAGATGCACCAGCGCCGCGAGCCCGATCGTCGCGACCTGCCCGGAGATCTGGGCGATTCGCAGGGGACCGCCGACCTGATCGGCGGCCTCGCGGCCCGCAAAGACCCCGCCGATATAGGCCAGCGTCCGGTCGATCACGAACCAGGTTTCCTTCACGCCCAGCCACAGCGCGGTGGCCGGATCGACCCGCTCGGTGACGGTGTCACCAGCGGCTGTCTGCCGGGTGATTCCGAGCACGCCGAGCCGGTGTACGTTGCCGAACGGATCCTTCACCTCGCGCAGTTCCGGCGTCCCGGCCAGATCGACCTGGGAATCGCCCCGCTTCACGGTGAAGGTCAGCTTGTCGCCGGCATGCGTGCCGACGATTCGCTGCATGTCGGAGAAGCTTCCGATCTTGGTTCCGTCGATGGCGGTCACGACGTCGCCGACCTGGAAGCCGGCCGTAGCCGCCGCACTGCCGGCCTCGATCTTGTCGACTCGCGCCGTGGTCGATGGCTTGCCGAAAAAGGTGAAAAGGCAGGTGAAGATCACGATCGCGAGCAGAAAGTTCGCGATCGGTCCGGCCGCGACGATCGCTGCCCTGGGACCGACCTTCTTGTGATGGAAGCTGCCGGCGCGCTCCTCCGCCGACATCGCAGCCAGCGTCTCGGCCGACGGCGTCGAAGCCTCGGTGTCGTCGCCGAAAAATTTGACATAGCCGCCGAGCGGGATCGCCGAGATTTTCCAGCGCGTGCCATAGCGGTCGTTGAATCCGACGAGTTCGGGGCCGAAGCCGAGCGAGAAGGTCAACACTTTCACGCCGGCCCAGCGCGCGACCAGGAAATGGCCGAGCTCATGGAAGAAAACGACGATGGTCAGGACGAATAAAAAGGGGATCGCGTAACCGATGAGCCCATGGCTCAACGTATTGAAGCTATGGAGGAAAAACTCAGTCATTGATTCCTCTTAACCCGGGGCCTCGCGGCCCCGGTTCCGAACCTACTAGGATGCCTTTAAGGCAATTTGAGGCAATAGGGTGGCTGCTTTATTTCGCGCACTATGGTCAACGGCGATGGCATCATCCGCCGAGGACAAGGGCGCCAGATTGCCACCCTTGATCCAGTCTTCGAGCGTTGCTTCGACCAGCCGCGCAATGGCGCCGAATCTGATCTTGCCGGCGGTGAAGGCCGCCACCGCGACCTCGTTCGCAGCATTATATACCGTAGTCGCGCCGCGTCCGGTCCTTAACGAATCGTAAGCAAGCCGCAGTCCCGGGAAGCGTTCGAAGTCCGGCGCCTCGAACGTCAACTGCCCGATCTTGGCGAGGTCGAGCTTGGCGGCCGGTCCCTTGATGCGGTCGGGCCAGCCGAGGCAGTGCGCGATCGGGGTGCGCATGTCGGGCGCGCCGAGCTGGGCAACGACCGAGCAGTCGGAGAATTCGACCATGCCGTGGATGATCGACTGCGGATGCACCAGCACGTCGATCTCGTCCGGCTTCAAGGCGAACAGATAGGACGCCTCGATCACCTCGAGGCCCTTGTTCATCATCGAGGCTGAATCGATCGTGATCTTCTGGCCCATGCTCCAGTTCGGATGCTTGAGCGCCTGGGCCAGCGTCGCCTGCTCGATGTCCGTGCTCTTCCAGGTGCGGAACGGGCCGCCCGAGGCGGTAATGATGACGCGCACGAGTTCGTCACGATTGCCCGAGCTCAGCGCCTGGAACAGCGCGTTGTGCTCGGAATCGGCGGGCAGAATGCACGCACCCGCCTTGGCGGCGCGCTGCATGAAGAAATCGCCGGCGCAGACGAGGCATTCCTTGTTGGCGAGCGCAACATGGGCGCCGCGATCGACCGCGGCGAGCGCGGGCTTCAGTCCGGCCGCACCGCTCACCGCCGCCATCACCCAGTCGGCCGGCCGCGCGCCAGCCTCGATGACCGCGCTCTCGCCGGCGCCGCATTCGGTCTTGGTGCCGGCGAGCGCGTCCTTGAGCTCGGCAAGCTTTGAGGTGTCCGCGATGGCGACGAAGCGCGCGGAAAACTCTTTCGCAAGCTTTGCAAGCGCGCCGACATTGCCATTGGCGGTCAGCGCCTCGACGCGATAGCGCTCGGGCGAAGCGCGAAGCAAATCCATCGTGCTGTCGCCAATCGAGCCGGTGGCACCGAGGACGGTGACGCTGCGCACCGCGGAGGCCGCGGGCTTGTTGTTACGCAAAGGGACTGGGCTCATTGTTTCACCAAACCATAAGACCGCTTCCCGCGCTATGCACACCATGGCGCAGGTAGCCGAAAATCCAGGCCACCAGAATGGCCGCGATGAAGCCGTCCAGGCGGTCCATCAGCCCCCCATGGCCGGGGATTAAGTGACTGGAATCCTTGACGCCGAACCGGCGTTTGACCGCGGATTCGAAGAGATCGCCGGCTTGCGAGACCACCGACAAGATCGCGCCGAGGGCCAGCAGCGGAACCGCCTTGCCGAACCCGGAGGCGGCAAAACCGCCTGCGATCGCCAGGCTCGCGACGAAGCCGCCGAGCGCGCCGGCCCAGGTCTTTTTGGGGCTCACGCGCGGCCACAATTTTGGACCGCCGATGCTCCGGCCCGCAAAATAGCCACCGATGTCGGTCGCCCACACCACCAGCAGCACGAACATCAGAGCGACGAATCCGTTGACCGGATCCTGCCGCACCAGGATCGAGGCGAGCAGCGCAGCCACCGCATAGGCGAAGCCGGTCCCCGCCCAGATGAACTTGTCTTTCGCCAGCAACATGATCACGACGCCGCCGACGACGCCAATCACGACCGCAGCCTTGAGCGCCCCGAAGGCGACACAGAACCCCATGATGGCGAGAACGATCGTCCCGCACGCCGTCAGGACAACCCGCCCTGCCCCGACCACCGTCAGCCATTCCACGAACAACCCGATCGAGGTGAGCGTAACCAGGAACGCCCAGATCCAGCCGCCGGCATAGGCGAGCGCGATCGCCAGCGGCGCCAGCACGAGGGCCGCGAGGACACGCATCATCAGGTTGCTTGAAGCCGGCGTTGAGCCCGCCGGCGCGGCGTCGTTTTCGGTCACGAGGCGGTTTTCGCGACCAGGCCGCCGAAACGGCGCTCGCGCCTGGCAAATTCGGCAATCGCGCCTTCCAGCGCGGCCTTGTCGAAATCCGGCCAATGGATCGGCACGAACACCAGCTCGCTATAGGCGGCCTGCCACATCAGGAAATTGGACAGGCGCTGCTCGCCAGAGGTGCGAATGATGAGATCGGGATCGGGAATCTCGGGTGCGTCGAGATATTGCCCGAGCGTTTCGGCATCGATCGAGGCCGGATCGCGCCTGCCCTCGGCAGCTTCGCGCGCGAGCTTTTGCGCGGCTTTCGCGATCTCCTGCCGTGAGCCGTAGTTGAAGGCGACGACGAGCGTGAGACGCGTGTTGTTGCGCGTCAGCTCCTCGGCCTCGTTCAAAAGGGCGCAGATGTCACCTTCAAGCCCCTCGCGCTCGCCGATGATGCGCACCTTGACGCCATCGCGGTGCAGGCTCGCGAGGTCGTTGCGGATGAAGCGGCGCAACAGGCCAAAGAGATCGCCGATCTCGCTCGCCGGGCGCGACCAGTTCTCGGAGCTGAAGGAGAAGATGGTGAGGTAGCGGATGCCGAGTTCATGCGAGGCGCGGACGACGCGGCGCAACGCTTCGACGCCGCGGCGGTGGCCCTCGGCGCGCGGCAGGCCACGGGCAGCCGCCCAGCGCCCGTTGCCATCCATGATGATGGCGACATGCGCGGGCGCCTCGGACCTTTCCGGTCCTTCCGTGACGGGCGCGGCGGCGTTGGACATGAAGGCTTCTCTAGACCGTCAGAATCTCTTTTTCCTTGGCCGCCAGCAGCTGGTCGATCTCGGTGATCGTGCCATCGGTCGCTTTCTGCACCTCGTCGGCGTGACGCTTCTGGTCGTCCTCCGACATCTCGTGATTCTTCTCGAGCTTCTTGAGCACGTCGAGACCGTCGCGACGGACATGGCGCGCGGCGACTTTGGCCGCTTCGGCGTATTTGTGCGCGACCTTGACCAGCTCCTTGCGGCGCTCCTCGTTGAGCTCGGGGATGCGCAGGCGCAGCACCTGGCCCTCGGTGGCGGGCGACAGGCCGAGGTTGGAATCGACGATCGCCTTCTCTACCGCCTTGACCATGCTCTTGTCCCAGACCTGCACCGAGATCAGGCGCGGCTCCGGCACGCTTACAGTGGCGAGCTGGTTGAGGGGCATGTGACTGCCATAGGCATCGACCTGGACCGGATCGAGCATCGAGGCGGAGGCGCGCCCGGTGCGCAGGCCCCCGAGCTCGTGCTTGAGCGACTGGACGGCGCCCTGCATACGGCGCTTCAATTCGTTGAGGTCGAAATTACCCGTGGTCATCACGCTTCTCCTTCAAAAACCTGGCGCCGCGCCCCGCATCCTCACCGAGGACGCCCGCTAGGCCGTCAGCCAGCGACGATCGTCCCGCGGCCGACGCCACGCAGAATCGCGCCGATTGAACCGGGCTCCGCGATCGAGAATACGATGATAGGCAGCGACGTCTCGCGGGCAAGCGCGAAGGCGGTCGCATCCATCACCTTATAGTCGCCCTCGATCGCCTGCTTGTGCGTCAGCCGGTCGAAGCGCTTGGCGGCCGGATCCTTCTTGGGATCGGCCGAATAGACGCCGTCGACATTGGTCGCCTTGAGGACGGCCTCGGCGCCGATCTCGGCGGCGCGCAGCACCGCCGTGGTGTCGGTCGTGAAGAACGGATTGCCGGTTCCGCCGCCGAGCAGCACGATTCGGCCCTCGGCGAGGTATTTGTGCGCCGCAGCGCGGGTGAACAGCTCGGAAATCTCGGGCATAACGAAAGCCGACAGAGTGCGCGCCGGCGCGCCCTTGCGTTCGATCGCCGCTTCCACCGCGAGGCAGTTCATCACGGTGGCGAGCATGCCCATGGTGTCGCCCGTCGGGCGCGACACGCCGCGGGAGGACACCTCGACGCCGCGAACGATATTGCCGCCGCCGATCACCACCGCGACCTCGGCACCGAGATGGCGGGCGGCGATCAGATCGTCGGCAACCCGGTCAACCGTCGGCTGGTCGATCCCAAATCCCTGCGGTCCCGCGAGATATTCGCCGGACAGCTTGATCACCACGCGACGGTAGACCGGATCAGTCATGAGCACTTTCCTTCTCCGGGCGCCGCTTCCGGCGGCACGCCGGAAGGAAACGTCCCGGCGCTTACTTCTTGCCGCTGGCGGCCGCGACTTCCGCCGCGAAGTCGCTTTCCTGCTTCTCGATTCCCTCACCGAGAGCATAGCGCACAAAGCCGGCGATCTTCACGGGGCCCCCGACCTTGCCCTCAGCTTCCTTCACCGCCTGCGCCACCGACTTGCCGGTGTCGTGGATGAAGGCCTGCTCGAGCAGGCAGACTTCCTTGTAGTAGGTCTTCAGGCCGGACTCGACGATCTTCTCGATCACGTTCTCCGGCTTGCCCTGCTGGCGGTACTTGTCGGCGAGCACGTCCTTCTCGCGCTTCACGATCGCCGGATCGAGACCGGCCGGTTCGAGCGCGAGCGGATTGGCGGCCGCGACATGCATGGCGAGCTGGCGGCCGAGCACAGCGAGTTCGTCGGCCTTGCCGGACGATTCGAGGGCGACGAGAACACCCATCTTGCCGGCCCCATCGATGACGGCGCCATGGACGTAGCTCGACACCACGCCCTGCTTCACTTCGAGGGCAGCGGCGCGGCGCAGCGTCATGTTCTCGCCGATGGTGGCGATCGCATCATTGATCGCAGCCTCGACCGTGACGTCGCCGACCTTGGTGGCCTTGATCTTCTCGACATCGGCGCCGGCGTCGAATGCGACCTGGGCGATCATCTTGACAAGGCCCTGGAACTGGCCGTTGCGCGCGACAAAGTCGGTCTCGGAGTTGACCTCGACCACGACACCCTTGGTGCCCTTGGTGAGCGCGCCGATCAGGCCCTCGGCCGCGACGCGGCCAGACTTCTTCGCGGCCTTCGACAGGCCCTTCTTGCGGAGCCAATCCTGCGCCGCTTCCATGTTGCCGTCGTTTTCGGTGAGCGCGACCTTGCAGTCCATCATGCCTGCGCCGGTCGACTCGCGCAGATCCTTGACCATCGCAGCTGTGATCGTAGCCATCGTTGAAAATCCTTCTTGCCTGCCGGTTGACCCGCGGCGCGGCGCTGTCTCGCCTCACCGCGGTCCATCACAGGACGTCGCGTCAACTGAAATGGCGGCCGGAGCGATCCGGCCACCTCTCGACTGTTATTCCGCTTCCGCGGTGAGCGCCTTGGCCTTGGCCACCCAGGCATCCGCACGGCTGGGCAGGCCGACCTCTTCGCCGATCTTGTGCGCGGTGGCGTGATCGAGTTCGGCGAGCTGCCAGTAATGGAAGATGCCGAGGTCGTTGAACTTCTTCTCGATCGCACCCGACACGCCCGGGAGCTTTTTGAGGTCGTCGGCGGTGCCGCGCGGACCGGCAAGGCCCTGGAAACCGCTGGTCGACGGAAGCTCTTCAGCAGCCGGCTTCACCGAAGCGCCGATATCGATGCCCGCATCGCCCTGGGCGCGCGAGATGCCATCGATCGCCGCACGCGCGATCAGGTCGCAATACAGCGAGATCGCACGGCCCGCGTCGTCATTGCCCGGCACCACATAGGTGATGCCCTTGGGGTCCGAATTGGTGTCGACGATCGCCGCGACCGGGATGTTGAGCCGCTGGGCTTCCTGGATCGCGATGTCTTCCTTGTTGGTGTCGATCACGAAGATCATGTCGGGCAGGCCGCCCATGTCCTTGATGCCACCGAGCGAGCGGTCGAGCTTGTCGCGCTCGCGCTGGAGCGTCAGGCGCTCTTTCTTGGTGTAGGAGTTGGCCTCGCCACCGGACAGCACCTCGTCGAGATGACGCAGGCGCTTGATCGACGCCGAGATCGTCTTCCAGTTGGTAAGCGTGCCGCCGAGCCAGCGCGAATTGACGAAGTACTGCGCGCAGCGCTTGGCAGCATCGGCAACGCCGTCCTGCGCCTGACGCTTGGTGCCGACGAACAGGATGCGGCCGCCCTTCGCAACGGTGTCGCTGACGGCCTGGAGGGCCTGGTGCAGCATCGGCACGGTCTGCGCGAGGTCGACGATGTGGATGTTGTTGCGGGTCCCGAAAATGAACGGCGCCATTTTCGGATTCCAGCGGTGGGACTGGTGACCAAAGTGCACGCCAGCTTCGAGCAGCTGACGCATGGTGAAGTCGGGTAGCGCCATAGTGATAATTCTCCGGTTGGTTCCTCCGGAAACGTGTGAGCAAAACGGAGCGTTCTCGCCCCGGTTGCCACCGGACGGCCTTTTGAGCCATGTTTCCGTGTGAGATGGCGCGCTATATAGCGCGATTTCCGCCAGAAGCAAGGAAATAAGGGCCATGGAGGGGCGTTTTGGCGCCCTGCCCCAAGCCCTTTTTCAAGCCCTTTTTCAGGCCCTTTTTCCGTCGTTTCACGCCCCTCCCTAGCACCTTGGCTGGTTCGGGGGGCATTTCTTCGCGGCGGCCGGTGCCGGGCGCGGTGGCGGCGGTGCGGCTGGACGTGGGGGCGGCGCGACCGCCACTCGCGGTGGCGGGGGTGGGGCCGGCCTCGCGGCTGGCGGCGGCGGTGCCGGCCGGGCCGCAGCAACGGGCGGAGGCGCGGCGTGCGGCGGCGGCGAGGCCACCCGCGGCGGCGGTGCCGAGGGCACCGGTTTCGCAATGGCTTGCGGGCGCGGCGGCGGAGCGGCCGGCTTGGCCGCCTGCGGCAGCGGGGCGATCTGATTCTGAGGCTTCAACGGCTCACGGCCCGTGGGCTGCACCGCAGTGATGGCAGGCTTGCCGCCTGTCCCCGCCCCGGCTGGCGGCGTGGTGCCCTGCTCGCGGATGGCCGACTTCGCGCGGCTATCCGGAGCCGTCCCTGCCGGCGTTCCGGCGATCGGCGGCTTTTGGCCCGGCGCCGTGGCCGCATTTCCGGCAGGCGTGGTGGTGAGCGGAGCCGTTGCAGTCGCGGCATTTGGATGGCCTGCTTGCGTGCCATTGGCCGGCGCCGTCGCAGTTGGCGCGAGCCTGCCATTCGGGGTCTGGGCAGCCGAGGGTGCCGGCGGCGTCCCATGGGTGCCGGGGACGGGCAGCGTATTGGCCTCGGGCAGCCTGCTCGGCGGCGCGGCGGCAGTCGGCGCCACATTCGCGGGCGTCGCGGCCGGTATCCCCGGCCTCGCCGTCGGCGTGATGGTGGCGCTCTGCGGCATCGGCAGCTTGCCCTGCTGGATCAAGGCGGCGCGCTGCGCAACGGCCTGCGGCACGGCAGGTGCCGCCGGCGTGGCGCGGCCGGCGACGGCCGGCGCGAGGCTGCCGGGCGCAAGGCCCGCCGCGGCCGCGGACGGCCGGTTGATGACGGTGTTGATCACCGTGGTGTTGTGGATGTTCTGGTAGATGATGTTGTTCGGCGGCGGCGCGACATAGATCGGCGGCCTGACGAACACCGGGATCGGCACGAACACCGGCTGCGGCAGCACGAACAGTCCGACCACGGGCAGCGGCGGCGGCAGCACGATGAAATCCGGCGGCGGTGGCGGGCAGAAATAGATCGGCGGCGGCGGCGGCGGCACGAAGCCGAACACGGGATCACTGAACAGCAGGACCGGCCGGTCGACATAGACGATCTCTTCCGGCGGCGGCGGCGGCACGTCGTAATCCATCATGGCAAAGCTCGGCGGCGGCTCGAGCGGCGCGGTCAGGATCGCAAGCCTGCGCCGTGCGTCGCCAGCATGCGGCCCGCGCGGATAGCGGCGCAGATAGGACCAGTATGCGTCCGGCGTGTCGGCGCGATAGGTCCGCCGCCAGGTGATCGCCTCGCGGCGCGCCGCGACGATCGCCATTACGCGCTTGGACATAGGATCGCCGGGATAGGCGGCGAGGAATTCCTCATAGGCCGGCAGCGTGTCGCGCTCGAGCGCGGCCGCATAGGCGTCCTGCACGCCGAGATCGCGGATCGGCTTGTTGCGGATCGCAGCGACCTGGTCGGGCGCGGCCTGCGGCGGCGGCGCGTCGGGTCCACGCTCGAAGAACGAGAACTGCGCGCTGATCTTCTGGTCGTCCCAGGGCACTTGCGCGCCCTTGCTGGCGTCGTTGACGCGCAGGCGCACGCGGTCGAAGACCTCCGGCAGCGACAGGCCCCCGGTGCGGATCATCTCGGCGAGCGACTGGGCGTAGATGCCGTAGGGCCCCGGCTCCTCCGGCGCCACGGTGCCGGGCGCGGCGTTGTAGGCGATCAGCATGTTCGCGTCGGGCTCGACCAGCGCGAGCCCGCTTGCGATCGGCTGGCCGCCCTCGATAAAGGGCTGCGCCCGGGCGGCATCGAGCACGACGATGTTCGCCTTCAGCGGCAGCGCCGCGAGCTGGCGGGCGTAGTCGCTGATGCGCAGCGCCTCGGTCGGAACGTCGGTATCGCGCGTGATGTTGGAATCGACCGGGATGAAGTAGTTCTCCCCGGCGAGCTGCACGCCATAGCCGGCGAGATAGATCATCGCGACGGTGCCGGGTCCCGATGTCTGGGCCTTCTGAAGAAAATCGCGAAAGCTCTTGCGCAGCGTGTCGCCGTCGAGGTCGCGGGCGCCGACGACGTCGAAGCCGGCGGCCTGGAGCGTCTGCGCGATCAGGCCGGCATCATTGGCCGTCGTTGCCAGCGGCGACTTCGCATAGGCTCCGTCGCCGACGACGAGCGCGATGCGCTTCTCCTGCTGCTGGGCACAGGCAGGGAATGTCCCGGCCGCGACGAGCAACAGGATCGGCAGCAGGAATGAGATGAACGTTCTTGGTGTCCCACGCATGGCTTGCTAGCCCCGCTGTTGTTGTTGAGCGCGCTTGCGCGCAATTGGGCGCGCGGCTGGCTGAACGGCGCTTGAACGAAAGCGCTTGGATTGAGGCGACGGAATGGCACCAGCGGTCAGGCTCACGTAAGGTACGCGGACGCGCAGGACGAAAGCTCGAGAGGGGCCTCCGGCCGGCCTAGCTGCGATCACCGTCGAGACGCCCCTTCAGATCGCCGATAGCCCCGAAAAACGTGCTCTGATCCTTCAAGGGAACCGCGCGCAACATCGGCGGCATCAGCCAGTGCACGGTTCTCTGCCGTCCGGAATCGGAGAAAGCCTCGGACTGTTGCAATGCCTGGAGCGCAATTCCGACTACCACCACGGCGGTCATGGCCGCACCTTTGAGCCACAGCCGGGTTCGACCGATCTCGCGCAGATGGAAGAAGCAGATGGCTGCAAAGATCAGCCAGATGACCGCATATTCGTAGTTGACGCCGCTCGACGAGGTCCAGGCGAACGCGAGGTACTGGACTAACTCGTGGTAAAGCGTGAAGACGGCGGTGCCGATGAGCGCGATCAGCAGGTTGCGCAGAAAGTGCGATCGCCCCGCAAAGATCCGGCACAGCAGCGCCCATATCCCGACCCAGACAAGAAGACTCGTAATCAGCATCAGCAGCGGCGAGAGATAGGTCGACGCGCGCGGCTCGCCGGTCTGGGTCAGCCAGATCTTGAGCGCATCGATCGCCGGAAGCGACAGGCCGAGAACGACGGCGAGGACGATCGGCAGGACGTGCCGCTCCGGCGATGCCAGCCGCTCGCGCTCGACCGCGTGATTGACGTCGCGAATCCGCAGGTACGTCTGCCCGATGCGGATCGGCTGCTTGCCGTCCACGATGAAGCCCGACAGCCTGGTCCTGTTGCCGTCGATGAACGTACCATTGGCGCTGCCAACGTCCTCGGCGACCAGATGGCCATCGTCATGCCGAAACACCCGCAGATGCTGCGCTGCGACGTAGGGATCATCGACCACGACATCATTGTCATAGCCCCGCCCGATGCGCACCTCCGCAGCGGTGATCCGGAAGCGTGCGGCGACCTCGCGCTGCCGCGACAATATCTCGATCCAGATCATTTGCCGACCTGCACAGCTTCGAGGAAACGCTTGCCGAGCGCGACGGCATCGTCATAACCGACGGCCTGCATGTTCAGCCGCGACACCAGCGCTTCGAGCGCCTGGTCCTGCGTCACCACGATCAGCGACACGTCGTAAAGCCCTTCGAACTGCCTGTAGGCCTGCGCGCACCACACGACCCGCAGCGGCGGATGCTGCGGCTGCGGCGGGACCTGGAGAAAGTCCTCATGGCAGCGTTGCGGCGTGTACCACTTCTTGAACGGACCGCCGACGCTGAGCCGCGGCTGGCTCAGTTGCGTGAGATAGGTCGCAAACTGGAATTGATTGAGATCGATTGTCCTGGCGAAGGAATGATTGATGTTGATCGCGCCGATATTGAGATCCGACGCGACGAATACGCTGGTGTCGCTGCCGCATTCGGTCGAATTGACGCTGGCGCGCGGCTTCGGCGTGGCGCCGGCATTTGTACTGGCCCAGCAGTTGAACCAGAGCACCTGGGTCGCGGGCGCACGATATGGACCGAGCGCATCCGACCTGAAACCCGCCGCACTCAGCGATTTGTAGAGTTCCGAGCGCCAGGCAACCAGTTGCCGCCCGACATCGCCCTTGATGTCCGCAGGCTTCTCGTCGCCGCCGGCCTGCAAAAGGGCCGCCGCAAACCGCGCCGGCACCAGGAAGCTCACGAGCTGACCTCCCCTGCGGGTTGCGACGTTGATGCCGATGACGTCGCCGTCCGCTGTGACCGCCGGACCGCCGCTCATGCCGGGATTGAGCGCGCCCGAGAAATGGATGCGTTCGGTGTAGCTGTGATCGGCAAGCCCGTTATAGGTGCCTTCGATGATGGTGAAGCCGAGGTCGAGCGGATTGCCCATCGAATAGAGCCGTTCGCCCTTGGCCAGCCTGCCCTCGATCGCGGCCCGGTCGAACCTGAAGAACGGCGCGTCCTTCTTGTCGACGCGGACCAGCGCGAGGTCATTCGGCAGATCGACCCGCAACAAGGTGACGTCGCCCTGGCTGCCGTCGGCGGCGGTGTACTCGAGCCGATAGGTCGCAGGCTCCAGTGCCGCCTGCGAGACCACGTGATAGTTGGTGATCGCCAATCCGTCGGCGGAGACCAGAAAGCCCGATCCGTTGGAGGTCTGGCGCCCGGCATCGGCGACCAATGTGCGGATCTGCAAGAGCCGCGGCGGCGCGGAAGCATAGATGCGCTCGGCCACCGCCGACTCGCCCTGTGCCGCCCACACCGTGCCCGATGCGGACGCGGCGATCGCGAGTGATAATCCGATCGCGCGCGACAGCGCGCCGACAAAATAGCTACGCAAGTCCCCCAGCCCCCGACATTCGTCGGCACCTCGTGGCGGCCTCAAGCGCCGCACATGCCCTGATGCTGCATAGCGAAAGCACGGAGGGGTTGCAACATCGTCCGGCTGCTTCCGGCCTCCACCTGAAAGCTCCAGACGCGACGCAGGCGATCAGCTCTGCCCGACCAAATCGACGGTGCCCGTGGTCAGCCGGTAGATGCCGCCGACGACCTTGAGCTTGCCCTGCTCGGTCGCCGCATTAAGGATCGGCGCCGCAGACTTCAGCTTGGCGACGTTGTCGATCACGTTTTGCCGGATCGCCTTGTCGAGGACGTCACTGCCCTCTTGCATCGCCGCCTTGGCGGCCGGTGCGATCGCCTCGACCAGCGAGGGAATGTGTCCCGGCGGCGGCTTGTTGTCCTTGAGCGCTTTCAGTGTCGCATCGACGGCGCCGCAACTGTCGTGGCCCAGTACCAGGATCAGCGGCGTGTTGAGCACGGCGACCGCATATTCCATGCTCGCAATCGTCTCGTTGCCGGCGAAATTGCCGGCAACGCGGCAGACGAAGAGATCGCCGCGGCCGGTGTCGAAGGCGTATTCCGGCGCGATGCGCGAGTCCGCGCAGCTCAGGATCGCCGCATATGGATTCTGTCCCGCAGCAAGAGCTCCTCGCTCGTGCTTGAAGTCATGGCGCCGCGTCACACCGTCGACATAGCGCGCATTGCCGTCCATCAGCCGCTTCAGCGCAGCATCGGGAGACACCACGTTCTGCGGCTTGGGCGGCGTTTTCGTCTCTTTGGCGAAGGCTGTGCCGGTGAAGGCTAGCCCCAGCGTGGAGGCGGCAAAAATCATCGCGGATCGCCGTGACGGCACGACGTGATCGAAGCGATTGTTGGAGCACTGGTCGCACATGGTTCGTTCCCTGCCTCAGCCAGTCTGGCGGATCAGCGCAGACGCGCTATTTTACACGCCGGCTGCGACAGCGTCACGAAACATGAAGCCGTGGCGCGCCCTACTCAGCCAGCTTCAGCTCCGCGATCGTCGTCCTCGCAGCGGTCTCATCCAGAGGCAGGAAATCCACCGGCCCCTGGTTCTTGTAGCCGGCAGTCATCGCGAGGGTGAGGCCATAGCCGAGCAGTCCCGTGCTCGCGTTGGCGATCACCGCATTCTTGCGCTCGCTCACGCGCGCGACAAAAAACAGGGTCTGGCCCGATTGCGCGGCGAAATCGACGTGCGTGACGCCGGGGAAGCCCGCCTCCTCCGCGACGAACTGATGCGGGCCGGCCGGACGATCGGCATAGACATAGGTCCCGGTCTTCAGCCCTGTGAGTGGCTTGCCATCAAGGGTGAATCCCCAGCCTGCATCGGCGAGGCCGCCATAGCCTTTTTCGCGCAGAACGACGATGCGCGCCTGGCCGGCCTTTGGCGGCCCGACCTTCCGCAACGTCTCCGAATAATCCACCCCGCTCCTCGCGGCCGTCTCGCAGCCGCACAGCAACGCCGCGGCCACGAGCAGCACCAGCCCACGCAGTAACATTACGCCCCCAAAATCATCCCCGGGGCATGCTTGCCAGAAACACCGCATGGTTGCAACTGGACGGGCACAACACCTGTGCAGAGCCATGCGGAGCACCGCAGACGCGGGCGACCGTGACTACAATTGCTGCACGTCGACGACACCCGCGACCGCCTTGATCGCGCCTGCGATCTGCGGCGAGACCTTGAAGCGGCCGGGCAGCTTCATCTCCACCTCGGTCTCGAGATCGAGCATCATTACCAGCGAGACCTCGCCGTCGCCGTTGGAGCGCGGCGCGATGCCGGGGCTGCCGACCTTCGGCGCGCCACCGTTCGAGGGCGCCGCATCCGGACCTGCAAGCCGCCTCGCGATCGATTCCAGAGGCTTGGTGTCGCGCAGGAAGATGCGCAGGCCCTTCTGCGTCTTGGCGGCGGCGTCATCGAGCGGCTCGGCGTGCAGCACGCGCGCGCGGACGTCCTCGCCCTGCAATTCCGCACCTAACTGCAGCAGCACCGCAGCGCCGGGCTCCAGCACGTCGCGATATTGCGCAAGCCCCTCGGAGAACAGCACCGCCTCGAAGTGGCCCGTGGGATCAGAGAGCCCCATGATGCCCATCTTGTTGCCGGTCTTGGTGCGCCGCTCCATGCGCGAGACCACGGTGGCCGCAACCTTGCCGGCGGTGGCGCCGGTTTTCACCGCGCGCGAGAACTCCGCCCAGCTCTGCACCCGCAGGCGCTTCAGCACAGTGGCGTAATCGTCGAGCGGATGGCCCGACAGGAAAAAGCCGATCGCATCGTATTCGCGGCGCAGGCGCTCGGCCGGCAGCCATGGCTCGATCTGCGGCAGCATGATGGTCGGCGCGTCGGCTGCGCCTCCGAACATGTCGTTCTGCCCGACGGTCGCGGCCTCATGCGCGCGCTGGCAGGCGGCGAGGATCGCATCCGCACCGGCAAAGACGCGCGCGCGGTTCGGCTCCAGCGTGTCGAAGGCGCCGGCGGCGGCGAGACTTTCGATGATGCGCTTGTTGATCGCACGCGGCGACACGCGCGCGGCAAAATCGGCAAGCGAAGTGAACAGCCCGTTCTTCGTGCGCTCCTCGATGATCTGCTCGACGGCCTGAAGGCCGACGCCCTTCAGCGCAGCGAGCGCGTAATAGATCGTCTTCTCGCCGACCTCGAAGGTCGCGCCGGAGCGGTTGACGTTCGGCGGCTCGACCTTGATGCCGATGCGCTGCGCCTCGGAGCGGAATTCGGAGAGCTTGTCGGTGTTGTTGAGATCGAGCGTCATCGACGCCGCGATGAACTCCACCGGATAATGCGCCTTCATGTAGGCGGTGTGGTAGGACACCAGCGCATAGGCCGCCGCGTGGCTCTTGTTGAAGCCGTAGTCGGCGAATTTGGCGAGCAACTCGAAGATGGTCTCGGCCTGCGCCTTCGGCACGCCGTTCTTCACCGCGCCCGCGACGAAGATGTCGCGCTGCTTGTCCATCTCGGCGCGGATCTTCTTGCCCATCGCGCGGCGCAGGAGGTCGGCGTCGCCGAGCGAATAGCCCGACATCACCTGCGCGATCTGCATCACCTGTTCCTGGTAGATGATGACGCCGAACGTCTCTTTCAGGATCGGCTCCAGGACGGGGTGGAGATATTCCGGCTCCTCGTCGCCGTGCTTGCGCGAACAATAGGTCGGGATGTTCGCCATCGGGCCCGGGCGATAGAGCGCGACCAGCGCGATGATGTCCTCGAAACGGTCGGGGCGCATGTCGATCAGCGCGCGCCGCATGCCCTGACTTTCAACCTGGAACACGCCGACCACGTCGCCGCGCGCCAGCATCTGGTAGCTCTCGGCATCGTCGATCGGCAGCGTCGCGAGATCGACATGGATGTCGCGCGGCTTGAGCAGCTTCACCGCGACATCGAGCACGGTCAGCGTCTTCAGGCCGAGGAAGTCGAACTTCACGAGGCCCGCGGGCTCGACCCATTTCATGTTGAACTGGGTCACCGGCATGTCGGACTTGGGATCGCGGTAGAGCGGCACGAGCTCGCTCAAGGGGCGATCGCCGATCACGATGCCGGCCGCGTGCGTCGAAGCATGCCGCGTCAGGCCTTCGAGGCGCTGGGCGATGTCGAAGGCGCGCGCCACCACCGGGTCTTCATCGCGGAACGCCTGGAGTTTTGGTTCGCTCTCGATCGCGGCGGCCAGCGTCACCGGCGCGGCCGGGTTCTGCGGCACCAGCTTGGTCAGCTTGTCGACCTGGCCATAGGGCATTTGCAGCACGCGCCCGACGTCGCGCAGCACGCCGCGCGCCTGCAGCGTACCGAAGGTGATGATCTGCGCGACCTGGTCGCGCCCATAGCGCTGCTGGACGTATTGGATCACCTCGCCGCGGCGGTCCTGGCAGAAGTCGATGTCGAAGTCCGGCATCGAGACGCGTTCCGGATTGAGGAAGCGCTCGAACAGGAGGCCAAACTTGATCGGATCGAGATCGGTGATGGTCAGCGCCCAAGCAACCAGCGAGCCCGCGCCGGAGCCGCGGCCCGGCCCGACCGGAATGCCCTGCAACTTCGCCCATTTGATGAAGTCGGACACGATCAGGAAGTAGCCCGCATATTTCATGCGGGTGATGACGTCGAGCTCGAAGGCGAGCCGCTTGTTGTAGTCCTCTTCCGTAGTGCCCTGCGACAGGCCGTGCACGCGCAGGCGGTTGGCGAGCCCCTCCTCCGCCTGCCGCTTCAATTCGCCCGCCTCGACCGCGGCCGCATCGGAGCTGCCTGCGGCGCCGACGGTGAAGAACGGCAGGATCGGCTTGCGCGTCATCGGTCGGAACGAGCAGCGCTCGGCGATCTCGATCGTCGAGGCCAGCGCTTCCGGAATGTCGGCGAACAGCACGGCCATCTCGGCGCGCGTCTTGAAGCGGTGATCGGGCGTGAGCTGCTCGCGCTCGGTCTCGGCAATCAGCCGGCCGCCGGCGATGCAGAGCAGCGCGTCGTGGGCCTCGTAGTCGCCGGTCGAGGCGAAGTACGGCTCGTTGGTCGCGACCAGCGGCAGGCCTTTTGTGTAGGCGATGTCGATCAGCCCGCTCTCGATGCGGCGTTCCTTGTCGATGCCATGGCGCTGCAACTCGATGTACAGGCGGTCGCCGAACAGGGTCGAGAGCCGCTCGCAGCGCGTAGCTGCGAGCTCGGCATGGCCGGCCCCAAGCGCAAGCGAGATCGGCCCGTCCGGACCGCCCGTGAGCGCGATCAGGCCGTCGGTCTCGCCGTCGAGCCAATCGAACTTGATGAACGGCGCGTGGCTGTCGGGCGTCTCGAGGAAGGCGCGCGAGTTCAGCCGCATCAGGCTGCGATAGCCGCGCTCCTGCGCCGCCAGCAGTACGACCCGCGACGGCAGAATCGCATTGCGCGCATTCGGATCCTGGTCGCCGAAATCGATCGCGAGCTCGCAGCCGACGATCGGCTGGATGCCGGAGCCCGCCATCTTGTCGGAGAACTCCAGCGCACCGAACATGTTGTCGGTGTCGGTCAGCGCCAGCGCCGGCTGATGGTCCTTTTTCGCAAGCTCGGCGAGCTTGGCGATCTTGATCGAGCCCTTGAGCAGCGAATAGGCCGAGTGAACGTGAAGATGGACAAATCCGGCGCTCGGCATGGTCGCTTAGGGCCTCTCAGCACCGTGGGAACACCAGCCGGACCAGGGCGCAGCATGCTGCACTTCGCTGCCCCGACTCGCCCGACAATGGTGGTGCCTCGGCCCCCAAGAGTCTACGGAGAGTCCACGGCAGGAGCGCACATTCCTCGCGCCGTCCCGCTTTTCAACAGAGGGGCCACCGATCCCCCGCTCAGAGCTGGGGAATCAGAGCTGGGGGATGACTTGCGCCCAGATCGCGATCATCCCGACGAACAGCGTGATCGACGCCAGTGCAGCGGCTTCTTCCACGAAGATCTTCAACATGGCCTTGCTCCCTCGCTAGAACATAGAGAGAACATTGTTCTATTTCTGTTCTAAGAGTCAAGCGGCGCAATGGCAGTCGCGGCGCGGCTTCGCACCCAATGGTTAACTCAATGAATTCAGAAAGAAAAAAGCCCCGGCACGAGGCCGGGGCTTTCGCAACCGCTCCGAGGGAGCGATCGATATCAGTACTTGGCTCAGTACTTGGCGATGATCGGGCCGCCGAACTTGTAGTTCAGGCGGACGAGACCCATGTCGACGTCCTGACGGATGCGGTCGGTACCCACGAGACCAACGAAGGTGACGTCCTTGTCCTGCAGGAAGATGTGGTTGTACTCGACGCCAACCGACCAGTTCGGCGCGAAGCCGACTTCGAGGCCGGCACCGATCGTGCCACCCCAACGGGTCTGGCTGGTCGAGGCGAGCAGCGCGCCGGTGGCGGTG
Source organism: Bradyrhizobium sp. Ec3.3 (assembly GCF_000472925.1). Taxonomy (GTDB): domain Bacteria; phylum Pseudomonadota; class Alphaproteobacteria; order Rhizobiales; family Xanthobacteraceae; genus Bradyrhizobium. The sequence continues at coordinate 71,333 of NZ_AXAS01000017.1, read as the reverse complement.
CTGTACACATCGAACTTGTCGCCGACCACGGCCGCGCCGCCCTTCACATAGGCGAGCACGTTGTTCCAGGCGTAGCCGACCTGGCCGGTGATCAAACCGAACGAGTTGATGCGGGTGCGGTTGCGATCCGCGAACAGTGCGCTGATGTTGTCGCCGGAGAAGTCGGCCCAGTTGCCCTGGCCTTCGACGCCGAACACCCACTGGCCGGTCTGCCAGCGATAGCCGATCTGACCACCGACGGTGCCGCCGGTCGCGTTGTGCGAACCTTCAGTGCCCGTACCGACGAAGTCCCAGGTCGTGTGAGCCGAACCGCCACCGCCGTTGATACCGATGTAGAAGCCGCTCCAGTCGTAGATCGCGGCGACCATCGCGGGCGGAGCCTTCGTGTAAGGCCGTGCTGCGAGGTCAGCAGCCACCGCCGGCGCAGCCGCGCTGAGCGCAACAAGGCTAGCAGTGACAAGCAACAAACTCTTCTTCATTTGATTCCCGTTCCAGTTTCTTCGTAAAGGCCCCCGGGCCGTGGGCACCTCTTAACAGCGATCGACGGAATTGCTGTAGCCATGACGCAACAGTCCTATCGAAAGGACCTGGTACGTTAATGGATGTTTCTCGCGCGCAACCGGAGCTCGTTTGATACCTGTTTTTGCAGTGGTTCCAGCGTTCATCGCATGATCCTCTGTTCACAGAAAACGCGTTCACATCTTGGTGTGAACGCGAGTGTGGCGCGCAAACTTTTTGTCTCCGCATTGCCGCCACAATCGCGCCAGCGCGGTTCCACAATGCAGCCCGTTCACAACGGCGTGTGGATCACAAGTTTCTAAGTGGAAGCGTCACTAGAGGCGTGGTCAGTGCCCCATGCCCGGCATCACCTGACCGTTGAAGATTTCGGGGTTCGGGGGACCCTCGACGCTCAGGATGCCCGACAGCCCACGCTCCAATCGCGAAAGCGCATGATCGACCAGCGTGTAGTTGCCCGGGACCTCCAGCTTGAAGTCAACGATAGCCGCGCCGCCCGGCGCCACGGTGATGGTCTGGATTCCCTCATGCGGCGGGCTTTGAAGTCCGCCGAACGTGTAGACCTTGTCGAGTATCTCCCCGATGACGTGGAACGAGGATGTGTAGTTCGGCCCGCCGACGCCGAAGAAAATGCGCACGGTTTCGCCGACCTTGGCGTGCAGCGGGTGGAGCTTGGACAGCGCTCCGACGGAGCCGTTGAAGACGAAGTATTCCGGGCGTTCGTTCAGAAGCTTCTCCACGCTAAACTCCGCGCTTCCACGCTGGCCGAAGGGCATGTCGGAATAGATTTCGCCCTGCATGACATAGAACTCGTGATCCACCGGCGGCAGGCCTCCTTCAGGCTCCACGAGGATCATGCCGTACATGCCGTTTGCAATGTGCTCGGCGACCATTGGGGTGGCGCAGTGATAGACATAGAGTCCCGGCACCAGCGCCTTCCACGTCATTGATTTCTCCTGGCCGGGATCGACCTGAAGAGCGGCCGCGCCGCCACCCGGGCCGGTTGCGGCATGGAAGTCGACCGAGTGGATCATCGAGCTGTCGGCGGAATTCTTCAGATGAATATCGATGGTGTCGCCGACACGCACCCGGATCATCGGGCCCGGCACCTTGCCGTTGAAGGTCCAGTAGCCGAACGTCGTTCCTTCCGCGAGCCTGCCTTCAAGCTCGACGCTCAAGAGGTCGACACGCACGGTTTGCGGATCGCGTTTGCCGATCGGCGGCGGCACGTCAGTGGGCTCACGCGAAATATCGGCTTCCACCACCGCCTGAGGCGGCGGGCGCGGGGTAACCAGGAATTGACCTTCCATCCCGGCTTGCCGATGGCCGGGCACGCTGCAGAAATAAACGAAGTCTCCGGACTTATCGGCGCGGAATGCGATCGTCGTGCTCGCGCCCTTTCCGGTAACGCGTGGCGAGGTGGTGTTCTGGTCGGGAAAGGCGATATCGTGCTGTGCCCCTTCGCCATTGATCAGGGTGAGTTGAACCACCTGTCCCTCAACGGCGGTCAGGACCGGATTGACCTTGCCGTCGATCTCGCCGCCCTCGCCGATATAGACCATCCGCCCTTCCGCGATCCCCGAACGCAAGGTGTATCGCGCGTCGGGAATGTAGGTGACGGAGGGACCGGGTGCGGCTTGCGCCACCTGTGTCTGGGCCGGCTGTGGCGTCGGCGACGCCGCAGCCTGCGAAGGCTGCTGCGCGGCGGTGGCCGCGGGCTGCGTGCCACCTGCGAGATACGCGATCACGTCGGCGCGGTCATGATCGGTCTTGAGGCCGGGAAAGGGCATCTTGTTGCCCGGCACGACCTTCGCCGGGTCGGTCAGGTATTGGTCGAGCGTCTGCGCACTCCACACGATGTCAGCCGATTTCATAGCGGGCGAATAGTTGTAACCAGCCTCCGAGCCGGCCTTGCGGCCGATGGCGCCGGCGAGCGACGGGCCGAGCATGTTCTTGCCGGGCTCGGTAGAATGGCAGGCCTGGCACTTCCTGAAGACCAGACGACCTGCCGTGGCATCGCCGATTCCCCGCACGGCGTTCGAGGCGGCCGTTGCAGCATTGGACGCGGGCGCCGCAGGTGACTGTCCGGTCGTTGCGCTCGCCTGCGGCCTGTTGCCCTGTGCCATATGGTCAGGAGCGGGTGGTGACGGGCTGGCGGGCAGTGGTGGCGCTGCGCCTGGGGACAGGGTGTCCGCCGCCATGTGGTCATGAGCGGACGGCGAGGCAGCAACGGCCGGAGATGACGCGGCTGCGTTCGCGGTTGGCTTTGCGGTCGGCGCGGGATTGTTCTGATCGGCCGGCGACTGAGCAGGCGCCTTGCCTGATTGAGCGAGCTGCTGAGCAGGTTGCTTCGCGCTGCCGCCTTGTGGCGACGGCGTCTCGGTCGAGGCGACGGCCGGCTGGCCCCGATTGCGACCTTGATCCGATGAGGCGGCTTGATCCGAGGTTGGGGCTGCGGCAGGCGGCGGGTTCGTCGATGAAGACAGGCGTCCGACCAGATAGATCCCGCCGAAAATCACGGCCAGCCCGACAATGAAAACGGACGATGCCCGCCAGACGGCGCGAATTTGTTCCCACATCCTGAAAACCCGCTGCTTTGTCCGGCGCTCGTCGGTAAGTATCGCTGCAACGCATCGGCCTCGTTTGATCTAAATCAACGGCGTAGGGTCGCTCCGACTGATCGCAACATTCCGCTCGGCCTTCACGCTTAGCGCTTGCCCTTACGCCCTAGACCGGCGTGTAGATGACAAGTTTCAACGCGGGATCGTCATTGGCCTGAAAGCTCGTGTGCTCGAAATGCAGCACGCCGAGCGTCGGATGAGACATGGTCTTGAGGCCCGAGGCGGTGCTGCGGATCTCGTGCGCTTCCCACCATTTGACGAATTCCGGACTGCCCTGCCGCAGCCGCGTCAGCAATTCCGCAAACGCCGGATCGCCCGCCCAGACGTCGTGGGTCGCGCGAAACATCGCGACCATGCGCTTGGCCACGTCCGCCCAGCCCGCACCGTAAGCCTTTCGCGTCTGCTTGTTGGTCATCATGAGAAGCATCGTGTTGCGATCTTCTTCGGGTAACCGACCGAACGCGAAGACTTCCTCGGCGGCGTCGTTCCAGGCCAGCACGTCCCAGCGCCGCCCGGTGATGTAGGCCGGTTGGTTCAGGCTCTCGATCAGGCGCTGGATCGGCGGCGGCACGATCTCGCGCGTGAACGCGCCCCTCGCGCCGTCGCGCGCCAACGCCTTCAGATGCGCGTGCTCGGTCCTGGAAAGGCGCAGCGCACGGGCCAGCGCATCGATCGTGGTGACCGACGGGCTGACGGTGCGCCCCTGCTCGAGGCGGATGTACCAGTCGACGCCGATGCCGGCGAGCTGTGCCACCTCCTCGCGCCGCAGCCCCGCGGTGCGCCGCCTTTGGCCTACCGGGAGGCCGACGGATTTCGGCGTCAGCTTTTCGCGGCGCGAACGCAGGAAATCGCCGAATTCGACACGTCGGGGATCGGCCATGATCTCTCTCTCCGCCTGTTATGCAGGGCCTTCATAATACTAGGATAATACCAGGCCTTTATGCACCTTCAAGGCAGGCGCATATTCCGTTCGGCTCGAATATGAGGTGAACATCATGAAAGCCGCTATCCTCAAATCCCTGGGAACACCGCTCGTCATCGAGGATGTCCCCGCCCCCACGCTCGGCACCGGCGAGGTCATCGTCGACGTCGTCGCCACCCGCGTGCTGCCTTATCTGAACGAGGTCTTCAGTGGCGCACGCAACTACGCGCTCGATCTGCCCGTGATCCCCGGTCCCGGCGGCATCGGCCGTATCAGCGCCATCGGGCCGGATGCGACCAGGCTCGCCGTCGGCGATTGGGTGTTTTGCGATCCGACCGTGCGTTCACGCGACGACGCGATCTCGCCCGACATCACGCTACAAGCCCTGAGTGCACGCGACGAAGGCGGCATGAAGCTGCAAAAGCATTTTCGTCACGGCTCGTTCGCCGAGCGGATGAGGGTGCCGACGGAGAATGTGAAGCGGCTCGGCGAGATCACACCGGCCGAGGCTTCGCGGTGGTGCGCACTCGGTACCATGCTCGTGCCCTATGGCGGCTTCCTCGCGGCCGACCTCAAGCCCGGCGAGACCGTGCTGGTCAGCGGCGCCACCGGCAATTTCGGCAGCGCTGCCGTGGCGGTGGCGCTCGCCATGGGCGCGGCCTGCGTCGTGGCGCCAGGGCGCAACGAGAAGATCCTCGCCGATCTCGTGCGGCGTTTCGGCGCGCGCGTGAGGCCCGTGAAGCTCTCCGGCAACGAGAGCGACGACCGCGAGCAGATGAAGTGCGCCGCACCCGGCCCGATCGATTGCGTGTTCGACATCATGCCGCCCTCGGTCAGTCCCACGGTGGTGCGCGCTGCGATCATGACGGTGCGCGCCCACGGCCGTGTCGTACTGATGGGCGGCGTCGGCATGGCCGGCGGCGTGGGGCTTGAGCTCCCCTACCCCTGGATCATGCGCAATTGCGTCACCATCCACGGCGTCTGGATGTATCCGCCCGATGCGGCGGTCCGCCTGGTCGCGCTCGTGCGCGCCGGGCTGCTGCGGCTCGACCATTACGAGACGACAGAATTCGATCTCGACCATGCCAACGAGGCCGTCGCGCACGCCGCGGCCCATGCGGCTCCGTTCAAGATGACGGTGATCCGGCCGTAGCCGACACAGCTCTGCGCGGCATGAAACCAGCCGGCCGCGGCCGTTCAACGACGCAGCTCTCGTCGAGACGAGGGGAGGCAACGCCAGCCCTCGTTGATTGGATGCGCATTGTCGCGCACCGGCGTCACTGCCCGACGCATTGCTGGACGAACTTGATGCGGTCCACCATGCCGAGCCCCTGCGCCTCGGCCTGCTTGCGGCAGCCTTCGCGCTTGTCGATCCGCAACTGGATCTTCTCGACCAGGCTCACACCGACCGTGCCCACCTGCGGTTCGGCCGAAGCCGTCTTTCCATCGTCGGTCGACGGGCCATCGCCGGCCGCACGCGCGGCTTCCTGCAGCCGCTTGATGTCGTCCGGGCTCAGCTTTGGCCGATCGATGTCCAGCGTGATCCTGTTGATCTTGCCGGTGAAGGCGAATGGCGTCTGATAGTCGTTGTCATCGACCGGCGTGCCGGTGTCGGAACCAATGTCGAACGCCTCGTCCCACTGCAGGATGAAGGGAAGCGAGTGCTCCATCTTCTCCGTGGCCACCACGTTGCCATCGACCTTCAGCGTTCCGGTGCCGCCCTGTCCGATGCCGCTATAGTTTCCGAACACCATGGTGGCAGCGCCGAGGCCGTCATATTTGAAGTCGAACTCGATCACGTGCTTGCCGGGCGTCAGCTCAGGCCCTTCCCAGCGCACGCGCTTGAGATCGACGAGATTCCACGTAAACACGGGCTTGTTCTTCAGGAGATAGAGGCCATACCCGGCGAATCGGCCGCCCTGGGTCACCAGAATGCCTTCGGCGCCGCCCTGCGGGATGTCCACGTCGGCCTTGAAGTTGTAGGACGAGTTGAGCAGGCTGGGCGCATCGCCATTTGGCGTGCCGGTTATCGGCTGGGTCCACGCGAAGTTCGTGCGTCCCGCGCTGAGACTCGGACGCGGCGTGATGATCCGGGTCGCCACCGACGAGTCGAGCGGCAGCACCTGATATTTTTCCGCTTCCTTCCAGAACTGCGCCTGCAATTCCTTCAGCTTGTCCGGATACTTGGCGGCAACGTCCTCGGCCTGCGTCCAGTCGTTGCGGAGATCATAGAGTTCCCAGGGGTAATCCTGCGGGGCCGGTGTCTTCGCAATCGTCACCCACGGCGGCCGCTGAACTTTTGTGCTCGCAATCCAGCCGTCGTTGTAGATGGCGCGATCCGCAAACATCTCAAAATATTGCGTCGTGTGAGTGGAGGGCGCGTTCGCGTTCTTGGCATCGAACGTATACGTCATGCTGACGCCCTCGATCGGGCTTTGCTTGATGCCGTCGACGAATTCCGGCTGCTTGATTTGAGCTGCCTCGAGAATGGTCGGAACGACGTCGATGACATGATGGAACTGGGTCCGGATGCCGCCCTTGTCCTTGATCGCCGCCGGCCAGGAGATCGCCATGCCCTGGCGCGTGCCGCCGAAATGGGAGGCGATCTGCTTGGTCCAGGAGAACGGTGTGTCGAACGCCCAGGCCCAGCCGATCGACATGTGGTTGTAGGTGCGATCGGTGCCCCACACATCATAGAAATATTTGAGCTGCTCCTCGACCGACGGGTTGATCTGGTTGAACATGGCCACTTCGTTCGGTGTGCCGTTCGGCTGGCCTTCCGCGCTCGTCCCGTTGTCGCCCTCGATATAGATGATCAGCGTATTGTCGAGCTTGCCTATGTCCTGAATGGACTGGATCACACGGCCGATTTCATCGTCGGCGTAGGCCGCAAAAGCGGCAAAGACTTCGGCCTGACGGATGAACAGCTTCTTCTCGTCGGCTGAGAGTTGATCCCACTCCTTGATCAGATCCTTCGGCCACGGCGTCAGCTTCGCGTTCTGGGGAATGACGCCGAGCCGCTTCTGGTTCTCGAAGATCGTATCGCGGAGCTTGTTCCAGCCCTGGTCGAACAAATGCATGTCGCTGATCTTCTTGACCCACTCCGGCGTCGGGTGGTGCGGCGCGTGGGTTGCGCCGGGGGCGAATTTCACGAAGAACGGTGTGTCCGGCGATAGCGCGTTCATGCGATTCACATAATCGATCGCCTCGTCCGCCATCGCGGTCACCAGATTCCAGCCGGGCTTTCCCTGGAAGGGATAGATCGGTGTGGTGTTACGGACGAGATTGCCGGGCTCCCATTGGTTGGTGTCGCCACCCATGAAGCCGTAGAAATATTCGAAACCCATGCCGGTCGGCCATTGATCGAACGGACCGGCCTGGCTCGCCTGGTATTCCGGCGTGTTGTGGTTCTTGCCGAACCAGGCGGTGTGATAGCCGTTGTCGGTCAGGATGCGGCCGATCGTTGCCTTGTCCTTGGTGATGACGCTGTCGTAACCGGGATAGCCGGTCGCCTGTTCGGCGACGACGCCATAGCCGGCGGAATGATGATTGCGCCCGGTGATCAAAGCTGCGCGCGTCGGGGAGCACAATGCGGTCGAGTGGAAGTTGGTATAACGCAAGCCGTTTTGTGCGATGCGATCAAGCGCGGGCGTCGGGATGACACCTCCGAATGTACTGGCAACGCCATAGCCGGCATCGTCGGTGATGATCAGCAGCACATTCGGTGCGCCCTTGGGGGGCACCACGCGTGCTGGCCAGTACGGCTTTGAATCTCTGGCATCGCGCTCGATCTTGCCACCGAACTTCTGCGGTGGCGGCGGAAGTTGATCGCCGGGGATGGTGATCGTCGCCGCGGGAGATCCGGGCGGTGGCGCACCTTGTTGTGGTTGTGCTTGCTGTGCGATTGCCGGCGTACACAAGGCTGATGTCAGGATCAGCGCGGCAAAGGTCTTGCGAATATTCATTGCAAAATCCTCCGTGATACACGGACGCACACAGTCTGAAGAGCCCTTTCGTGCCGCACGCGTTGACACAGATCAACCATTCCAACGGAGTTACTCCGGAATGCTGATAGGTTCGACGAGATCGACACGCCGCGCTATCGGATTGCGCAGCACGCAGGGTGAGTCCGCAGCCGAGCACCGGAATTCGCTGCCGAAAACCGGCCCGAAGAGAGCGGGCGGCCGTTTCGCTGTTCGTCCAAAACGTCCGAATCATTTGCGATAGATCAAGCAAGCACGGCCGCCCCCTCTTTAAAGAGACAGGAACGCATTCGTATGCGCTGCTTCAGAGGAGGCGGGCCATGACGCAACGATGTGAGATTGTTCAGGATCTCTGCGAGACACCTGGTCTTGAATCCCAATCTGCTTTCGACCGGCTATTGAGACAATACTTCGCAATCCTGCCTGTGCGCGACTTTCGAGCAAAAGGTGGCGAAAGCGAAGAGCCCGGCGCAATCCTTCCTCACACGCTGCCTGACCATAACTTCGGGGAGCAAGCGTTGGCATAGTGCACCCGCGCAGCCTGCCCAATTGCAGGAAGTACAGGCGCACTCCGTCGATGTGACCGGTGAGATAATAAGGAGCTTCAGATGAAGACCGCCCTGTTGTCGCTTGCGCTGCTCGCGAGCACCGCGCCCATACCAATCTCCGATCGTGTTCCCGAATTGAAGGTCGAGGCGCTCTGCAAGGCGACGTCCGAAACGGACAAGGCCATGGGGTTGGCGCTGGCGCAGAGTGTTGCCGACTGCATGCGCGACGAAACCGCAGCGCAGCAGCAGCTCGGCACAGTATGGTCGACGACGAGAGCCACTGTCCGCGATGCTTGCGAGGGCGAGGCCAGTTCGGGTGGAATGCAAAGCTATGTCGATCTGCTCACTTGCATTCAGATGACGGACTCGGCAAGTGCGTTGTCACCCGCACCGCCGCTCAGAGGCGCCAGCAAGAATCGAAACAAGCAGTAGCACAGGCCGCCGTTGTGCCGGTCCCGCCGCCCGTGCGCCGATGAGCCATCAGGCGCTCGCCCTTATCAATGTGATCGGCGTTGAACAGCGACCGCGATGATGGATTTATCGCGCTGATTGCCCGACGCGTCAACCGATTTCGCAAAATCAGCAAGGCGCCGGCGGTCACCGGCTACTTTGCATGGGGTTGTTTTCGAGGTTTTTAGTCGAGCTCGACCACCTGGCCGTTGGAAAGCGACACCCGCCGGTCCATGCGGCCGGCGAGCTCCATGTTGTGGGTCGCGATCAACATCGAGACATGGGTCGCCTTGACGAGCTGCATCAGGGCCTGGAACACGTGCTCGGCGGTGCCGGGATCGAGGTTGCCGGTCGGCTCGTCCGCAAACAGAACACGCGGCGCGTTGGCGACCGCACGGGCGATCGCGACGCGCTGCTGCTCGCCGCCCGACAGCTCGGCCGGGCGATGGGTGATGCGGTCGCCGAGGCCGAGATAGCCCAGAATCTCCTTGGCGCGCTTCACGCTCTCGGACCGCTTCAGGCCGCGGATCATCTGCGGCAGCATGACGTTCTCCAGTGCCGAGAACTCCGGCAGCAGCCGGTGCGACTGGTAGACGAAGCCGATCTCGGTGCGGCGGAGCTGCGTGCGCTCGATGTCGGGCAGTTGCGAGGTCGGGGAGCCCCCGACATAGACCTCGCCGGAATCGGGCGCCTCGAGGAGGCCAGCGATATGCAGCAGCGTCGACTTGCCCGAACCTGATGGCGCCACCAGCGCCACCGACTGTCCGGCCCACAGCGCGAGCTTGGCGCCGTCCAGGATGGTCAGCACGTTCTCGCCCTGCACGTACTGCCGCTTTATCTCGTGGAGATAAATGACCGGTACATCTTCCGCCCCCTGCTCCATCAGCCCCTCACTCGTACCGGAGCGCTTCGACGGGATCGAGACGCGCGGCGCGCCAGGACGGGTAGAGCGTCGCAAGGAACGACAGCGTCAGCGCCATGATGACCACCGCCGTGGTCTCGCCGACATCGATCTCGGCAGGCAGGCGGGACAGGAAATAGAGCTCCGGCGAGAACAGTTCCGTGCTGGTGAGCCAGGACAGGAACTGCCGGATCGATTCGATATTGAGGCAGATGACGAGCCCGACGAAGAAGCCGACGAGCGTGCCGACCACGCCGATCGAGGCGCCCGTGATCAGGAAGATCCGCATGATCGAGCCTTGCGAGGCGCCCATGGTGCGCAGGATCGCGATGTCGCTGCCCTTGTCCTTCACCAGCATGATCAGGCCGGACACGATGTTGAGCGCGGCCACCAGCACGATCATGGTGAGGATCAGGAACATCACGTTGCGCTCGACCTGAAGCGCGTTGAAGAAGGTCGAGTTGCGCTGCCGCCAGTCGACCAGGAACACCGGACGGCCGGCAGCTTCAGTCACCGACTTGCGAAATGCGTCGATGCGATCGGGATTGGTGGTGAACACCTCGATCGCGGTGACGTCGTTGTTGCGGTTGAAATAGGCCTGCGCCTCGGGCAGCGGCATGAAGACGAAGCCGGCGTCATATTCGGACATGCCGATCTCGAACACCGCCACGATCTTGTACGGCTTGATCCGCGGTGTCGTGCCCATCGGCGTGACTGCGCCTTTCGGCGCGACCAGCGTGACGCTGTCCCCGGCATGCAGCGACAACTGGTCGGCGAGCCGACGGCCGATCGCCACACCCTGCCCTTCGTCGAAATTCTCGATCGAGCCCTGCTTGATGTTCTTGGCGATCGAGGTGAGGTTGTTCAGGTCATCGGCACGGATGCCGCGCACCAGCACGCCGGAGGCATTGAACGGCGATGAGGCCAGCGCCTGGCCGTCGACCACGGGTGCCGCAAGCCGCACGCCGTCGACCTGGCTGATGCGCTCGGCGACGTCCTTCCAGTCGGTCAGCGGCGATTCCAGCGGCTGCACCAGGATGTGGCCGTTGAGGCCGAGGATCTTGTCGAGCAGTTCCTTGCGGAAGCCGTTCATGACGGCCATGACGATGATCAGCGTAGCCACGCCGAGCATGATGCCGAGGAAGGAGAATCCGGCGATGACCGAGATGAATCCTTCCTTGCGGCGCGCCCGCAGGTAGCGCGCCGACAACATCCATTCGAACGGCGCGAAGGGCGCGGTTTGCACAGGCTCGGTCATGGTCTCATCCATCGCTCGATAATCCCATGATTCGGGGTCAATTGTGGCCGGATTGCCTGCCCCGCAAATGGCGCGGTGGATAATATTCAGCCGGTCAGGCGTGCGACCGCGTCGGCCGGCGACATGGTCTCGCGCGAGCCGTCGGCGCGCCGCTTGATCTCGACCTTGCCGTCGGCGAGGCCCTTGGGCCCGATCATGATCTGCCAGGGGATGCCGATCAGGTCGGCGGCAGCGAATTTGGCGCCGGCGCGCTGGTCGGTGTCGTCATAGAGCACGTCGACGCCCTTGGCCTGGAGCTCGGCATAGAGCTTTTCGCAGGCCGCATCGACGGCGGCATCGCCCTGCTTGAGATTGAGCACGACGGCGCGGAACGGCGCCACCGCCTCGGGCCATTTGATGCCGGCCTCGTCATGGCAGGCCTCGATGATGGCGCCGACGAGGCGCGAGACGCCGACGCCGTAGGAGCCGCCGTGGATCGGCACGTCGACGCCATCGGGACCCGCCACCGTCGCCTTCATCGGCTCGGAATATTTGGTGCCGAAATAGAAGATCTGGCCGACCTCGATGCCGCGGGTGTTGAGCCGCTTGGCTTCGGGCACCTCCTGCTCGAAGCGCGCGGCGTCGTGCACGTCTTCGGTCGCGGCATAGACCGAGGTCCACTGCTTGATGATCGACGTGAGATCACTCTCGTAGTCGACGTCCTCGCCCGGCACTGGCAGATCGAGCACGTCGCGATTGATGAAGACGCCGGACTCGCCGGTCTCGGCGAGCACGATGAACTCGTGGCTGAGATCGCCGCCGATCGGGCCGGTCTCGGCACGCATCGGGATCGCCTTCAGCCCCATCCGCGCGAAGGTGCGCAAATAGGCGACGAACATCTTGTTGTAGGCGACGCGCGCGGCCGCCTCGTTGAGGTCGAAGGAGTAGGCATCCTTCATCAGGAATTCACGGCCGCGCATCACGCCGAAGCGCGGACGCTGCTCGTCGCGGAATTTCCATTGAATATGATAGAGATTGAGCGGCAAGTTCTTGTAGGACTTGACGTAGGCGCGGAAGATCTCGGTGATCATTTCCTCGTTGGTCGGCCCGTACAGGAGCTCGCGCTTGTGGCGGTCGGCGATGCGCAGCATCTCCGGACCATAGGCATCGTAGCGGCCGCTCTCGCGCCAGAGATCGGCGAGCTGCAAGGTCGGCATCAGCACCTCGATCGCTCCGGAGCGATCCTGCTCCTCGCGCACGATCTGCTCGATCTTCTTCAGCACACGGAAGCCGAGCGGCAGCCAGGCATAGATGCCGGCAGCCTCCTGCCGGATCATGCCTGCGCGCAGCATCAGGCGATGCGAGACGATCTCCGCCTCTTTCGGATTTTCTTTCAGGATGGGCAGAAAGAACCGGGACAACCGCATGGATACACTCGAAGAATCAGTGAGGGGTTGCAGTGAAACCGGATTGGGAGCGAAAACACAAGACCGGGTTCGAAGAAAACCCGCTAACGCGGCGAAATTCCTGTCATTTTTCTGTTTTCTTGAAGTGCCGCTTGAACACGCAGGGGGCCGCTTTCGGAACCCGGAGGCGAGGTCTTCAGCGCGGCGCGACGTCGAGGTCGTCCTCGAGTGTGACCTTCTCGAAATCGGTCACCAGCGCGTCGATACGCAGATGCCAGCGGCCGGGGTACGGCAGCTCGACGTTGCGCACGTGCCAGTAGCCGTCAGTGCCGATCTCGGCGTCATATTCGATCGGCTCGATGCCGCGCTCAGGCAGGCTCAGGGTCAGCGTCGCCTCCTTGGCGGAAAGCGGCGCCGCCTCGCCTGTCATGAGCTGGAGGACGAAGTCGTCGGTGCCGGCCTTGCCGGGCGACACCAGGACCTGGAACATCGCCTTCTCACCGTGGATATGGACCGCAAGCGGCGTCTCCGGGACGATGGTGCGCGGCGGCGGCGTGAAGCGCCAACCGGCGACGACGGCGAAGACGGCAAGCGCAAGCACGCATTCAGCAAGGATCGAGCGCCTGAGAGCGGAGGCTGCCTTGAGGTTCTTGGCAAGCGCCGGCGTGAGGCGAAAGCGGTTCAGTGCGGCGAGCGCCAGCAACGCGGCGACGAGCGCGAGCTTGATCGATAGGATGATGCCGTATCCGGTCTCGACCAGCGCAGCAAAGCTCTCGAGCTGAATGATCGCCAGTGTCAGTCCCGTCAGCGCCAGGATGGCGACGACCGGCAGCGCAATGCGGGAGAACCGGTTCAGGATCGGCAGTGTGGCGGAGGTAGGCCTCGACACCAAAACGGCCAGCGGCGCCAGCGCGCCGGTCCAGAATGCGATGCCGAGGCCGTGGAGGAAGACCGCCGGCCGCGTCAGCGCCTCCGGCGGCGCAGTCGCGGCGTGGCCGGTACCGGCGAGCGACAGGCCGACGCCGGCGAGTGCGATGGCCGAGAGAATGCGCGCGCCCTGCCCTCCGCGCAGCGCGATGCCGGCGACCAGCATGGCGGCGATCGCGACCAGAAGCGCAAGACCGGCACTCGTCGTGAATGCAATCGTCCAGGGCGCTGATGTCAGAAGTGCGGTAAGCGACAGACCGAGGAGATCGAGCCCCAACAGGGGAAGCGAGGCAATCGCACTCAGCATGCCCACGACAAGCGCCGTGCGCGGCAAAACCATTCCATTCGTCGATCGCGCGATCCAGATCGCAAAGAACACGCCGCCGACGCCCGCGAAGAGCCCGAGATAGAGCCCTATCCGGGTCAGCCAGATCAGCGCGTTCACACCGCTATCCACACCCGCGGGAACTTGCGTCGCGGACGGCGCGCCGATCGAGAAGATGACCGATCCCGCCACGGGATGGCCATCCTGCGAGATCACGCGATAGCTGACGACTACCGTGCCCTGCGGCAGGTCCTGTGGCATTCCGATCGAAATGGTCTCGCCGGATGGGCTGACACGCGCCTCCTCGCGCACCTTTCCGGTCCCGTCGATCAGCCGGATTGCGCCGGGCGTCACCGCCTCATTGAAGCGCAGCTCGACACGCTTCGGCGCGCTCGCAACTATGCTGCCGTTGGCCGGCTCGACCGAGACCAGCGCCGCATGCGCCCACGCACCGGTCGCAAAGCCGATGCAGAGCAGCAGCGTCGCAAGCGCGGCGAGGACACGCATCAGGACTTTGGCAGCAGCTTCACGCCGGGCGCGGGCGATTTGCCCTCATGCGAAGGGGCCGCCCCCTCAGGGATCTCGATCCAGCGGCTGACGCCCTTCTCGCATTCCTGCACGACCGGGAAATACAGCGTGGTGTTCGGCTTCAGGCTGTCGGTGAGAAACGTGCTGATCACGAACTCATCATAGTTGTGATCCGGCAGCTTGCCGCCCGACCACACCACTTCCTTCGGCCCGGACGAGACCTTGTTGCCATGGTAATCGTATTCGCCAGTGTATTTGCCCTCGACGACGTCGACGCTCCAGCCGGACTTCGGCATCGGCTTCACGGCGATGACGCCTTCGGGGATCTGCACGCGAATCTTCACTGTCGGTGAGCCGGCGCAGCCATGCGGCACGGTGAACACGGCTTTGTAGGAGGCGCCGACTGTTGCCTGCTTGGTCTCCAGCGAGACATGCGCTGCCGCCGGCGATACGGCCAGCGCGGCAATCAGGATCAGGCAGGATCGCATTGACATGTTCATGTTCGGTCTCCCGAAAGAGCAGATCAAGCTCATCACATCTTCATTCCCGAATGATCCGGCATTTTTTTCATATCCATGTGTCCGCCATGCTCGCCGCCACCCGGTGCCTGCGCGCCGACGGCCTGGACGTCGAGCGTAATGGTCACCTTGCCGGCCTTCTCAAACTGAAGCGTGACCGGGACCCTGTCGCCCTGCTTGAGCGGTCCCTTCAGCTCCTGCATCATCAGATGATAGCCGCCCGGTGCGAGCTTGACGGTCTTGCCCGGTTCGATCGCGAGGCCCTTATCGAGCGGCCGCATCTTCATCACGCCGTTGTCCATCGCCATCTCGTGGACCTCGATCTTGCCGGCGATCTCGGCCGAGACGCCGACCAATTTATCCGGCGCACTCCCCTTGTTCTCGATCGTCAGATAGCCGCCGGCGACCTTTGCGCCGCCGGGCGTGGCACGGCTCCATGCCTGCGTGATGACGAGATCGCCGGCCTTGACGTCGTCGGCGCGGCCGAGTGCGACGAAAGCCAGTGCCGAGAGCGCTGCTAGCGCAAGGATGCGTGAGAGCTTGTTCATGTGGCTAGCCTTTCTTTTCATCGTTGCGTCCATCCCACCCGTCAGAACGTGTACTTGCCGGCAAGAACGAAGGTACGTCCCGGGAACGGATGGAACAGGAAGTACTGGTAGTTGAAGAGATTATCGATGCCGAAATCGAGCGAGAAATTCTTCGTAGCATTGTAGTGGATTTTCATGTCGACGACGAAGAACGGATCGAACGCCTGGTACACGTGGGGAACGACGTCGGTATTGTCGAGGGTCGCATACTGCTTGCCGGTGTAGCGCGCGGCAACGGTGTAGACCCAGCCCTCGTTCGGACGATAGCTGACGCCGACTTTCGCGCGCCAGTCCGGAACATACGGCACGCGCTTGCCGACGACGGTGGTCGTTCCCGTCCAGCTCGGATCCGAGATGATCCTGGAATCGACGTAAGTGACGCTGCCAAAGAGCTGCAGCCCGCTGATCAGGACATTGTCCTTGTCGGCCGACAATTCGACCCCTCGCATGCGAATGGCGGCGACGTTGCTGACCGCCGTCTGGAACGACTGGTTTCCGGCCACATCAGTCACGGTGGTCGTCTGCGAGATCAGCGCGTCGTTCGTGCGTTCGCGGAAGACCGTGAACCTGATCCGGCCGTCCTGCCAATGTCGTTCAAGATTGAGCTCGCCGGTGAAATCCTGCTCGGGCGCAAGCCGCGGGTTGGCAAGGTAAGTAACGTTGCTGACGGAGATGTTCTGATAAAGCTCCGTCACCGTCGGGTAGCGATATGCCTCGCCGAAATTCGCGGTGATGTTCCAGTCCTTGTTGGGATCATACGACAGCGAAGCCTTCGGCGAGAAATTGGTCGACGAGAGCGAGGGCTGATGCCTCGTCGTCACCGAGGTGATGGCGCCGGCGCCCGTCGCCGTCGTGTTGACGTTGAGGCCGTCGAGCGCCTGCCAGGTCTCCAATCGTCCACCGAGGGTCAGCTTGACGTTCGGCGTGATCTTCCAGGCGTCCTGAACCCAGAGTGCCTCGGTCCGCGTCTCGCCGACGCCCGTTGAGTAGAGCAGCCCGTTCCCCGTCGAAGGAGCCGTATACCAAACTGTGGAGGCGTAGACGGGGTTCTCGAGCCTGTAGCGGTCGCCGTGAACGCCGAAGCTGACCTCATGTGAACCGTCAATCCCGTCGGGACGCCAGACGCCCTTGGCATCGGCGTTCTGCCAGTTGGTACCGTCCATCCGCGTGACCTTGCCGTTCAGCGAGTAGCCGAGCCCGGGCGACGCCACGACGGTGTACGGATTGAGAAGAATATCCTGGAGGTAATTGTAGCTCGATGCCGAAAGATCAAAATCAAAGTCGCCCTTGGTATCGCTCCGGAGTGAGAACGCGTTACTCACATGAAGCTCATCCCAGGTGAATTTGTTGGGAGCAAATCCCGAGAGACCTGCAAATGTCGGCTGGCCCGTCACGGTCGATCGCAGATAGGTCTGCGGCTCCGAGGTCTGGTGATTATTCCAGACCGCGAACGAATAGGTCGCCTGCACCAGCGGGGTCAGGTCGTAAGCCAGCCTGATATTCGCTGACGTCTGCTGCGAGTGTGCCACCGCGCCGGCGCCGACGACGTCAGCCACCCCGCCGGTCCGACTCGGTGCGATGAAGGTGCCTGTCGTCTTGGCCGGGACCGAACCATTCGTCACGTAGCTCAGCGGCTGCTGATAGCCGTCGCGATAGTTGGCGCTGATGAGCCACGAGAGCGCACCATCGCGGTTGCCTGCGGCCGCACTGGTCTGGCTGGTGACGTAGGTGCTCTTGGTGCCGTACTGACTCCAAGGCATCACCGAGACCGTTTCCTTGGCTGTCGCAAACGACTTGTCCGGCATCTTCGAGGTCATCAGCAGCACGCCGCCGATCGAATTGCCCGGATAGGCCGCGGCGAACGGACCGTTGAAGTAATCGACCCGGCCGATCGCCTCCGGCACGATCAGATTCCACTTCGGCGAGGCGCCCGAGTTGTTGTTGCCGATCAGCGCCGAGATCAGGAGCTCGTCGTAGTAGACGAGCGTGCGCGCGCTGGAATTCAGCCCCCAGCTTCGAGTCGCCAGCACCGCCTGGTTATCGCCGTCGTGCCGTTTCCGCACGAACAGGCTCGGCATGTATTTGACGGCATCCTCGGGATCCCTGAGGTTGATCGTCTCGTCGATCTCCTTGGCGGTGATGCTGAACGAACGCTGAGGCAGTTGATAACGCACCACTGCCGGCGGGATCTCCAGCGAGGCACGCGCGGTGCCGGCGGCCTGCCCGCTGGTGGCGACGGCCGCAGGAGGCGCTCCCGCGGAGCTTGCAGGTTTCGCGCTCCGGTTTCGCGCTGCCGCGGATTGGACGGCCGGCTTGCGCGGCTTATGTGGTGCCACAATTGGCGCATCGACCGTCACCGGCGGCAGGGCCCTTTCGCTGCTCTGGGCGGAGGCTCCACCCGTCGACGCGAGCAGCGCGACCTGAACGGCAACGACACTCACACCACAGCGGGCATGACGAGGTAACATGGGAATTTCCTGACGCCGGCTTTCTCTCCGGCCCTTCGGCGGCATCAATCGCCGGCGGACGAGCCGCGGCGGTCACGAGGGGTCTTCAGGAAAATTGAGGGGGTGCGCGCGCCTGCGCGTTGGAGCCGGCGTGGGGCAAGGCGACACGATCTGCCACGTCGTGCCACGCCACGCATTCGGCAGGTCGGACAGGTGGTGCGAAGACGGTCTGCGGCGCATCGAGAGACGCGCTCGCCTGCAGGCAGCAGAGCGAGCAAGCGCCAGCATGTGAGCCGGGCACACTGGTCCGGTGGTCAATGCCCGCGCCTGAATCGCCACTAGCGTGGCAGATGACGGCGTTCTGAAGGGGATCGGCGACCGCAATACCGGCTGCCCAGCAGGCGGCGATCGGCGCCAGCACCTGCATCGCCAAGGCGATCAGGACGATAGGTAAGTATTTTTGAAGCCGCGCCCGCATCCGCCGAACCATTCGTTCGCTTACTACCTAGACACGATCCGCCGTGGAGTCGAGATCGCTCTTTCACCAGATTGACGCAGAACAACCATCAGTTCACCAGGTGTATCGCGGGATGCATCGTGCCAAGCATCCCAACAATGGTGAGGATGGCAAGGCCGAGAGCAAGCTCGATCGTGCTACTGCCCGTAAGCCAGCGCAACGCGTGCCCGTCCTGGACAAGCCGCGGCGTCAGCACAAGCCGGTTGACCAAAGCAAGCACCAGCATAATCGCGAACAGGACAAGCTTGAGCAGCAGCAGCCGTCCATACTCGGTGACGACCAGTGCGTGCACCGAGCCCACCAGGATGGCAGCATTGATGAATCCCGTGAGCAGCAGCGTTGCCACGCTGACCATGCCCATGATCGAAAATCGGCTCACGACGTCGCGGGCGAGCGCAATCGCCTTCTTTCGGCAGGCCGCAGCCAGGAACAGGATGAATGGCGCCAAGCCACCGATCCAGGCCGCGCTGGCCGCCAAATGCAGCGCATCCGCGGCAAGATGCAGGTACCCTGCCTCGCCGGTGGTCGAGCCGGCATGGCCGCTCCAGGCGAGGCTTGCGGCAAATGCGAGCGCAGCGGCAAATCCACCCCACCGCGCGATCGCCATGCGATCATAGGTCAGGCAAGCCGCCAGACAGATCGCAAGACCTGCTCGAAGCGTCGTCACCAGGCCAAATTGCGTTTCGTTGATCACCGTCGACAACACATCCGCCGACATTGCTTCATCGAGCGGCATCCCGCTCATCGAGGCAGCCTGAAGCAATAGCCAGATCGCGCCGGAGATCACCGCGAAGCCAAGACCGAGCCACGAAACCCACAAGGTGGGAGCCTCGAACGACACGGCCGCGGCCCGCTCCGAGCGGGCGACGGGCGCAACGATGACGGTCCGAAACATGACGTCTCCAACCGTGATCGCGGTTGCCGCGAAGTGCACGGCGCGCGTCGCGACCAACGGTGCTTCCGCTGCTGACCAGTCCATCGGCGGTCAGGCCTTCATGGACCGACCTGGAAGGTGAAGCTGCCGTCCGTCGTGTGGGCGTCCACGGACAGCACGCGCCAGTTCACGTGGTACGTGCCTGCCCCTCCAGACTTCAGCGGGATCGACATCTGGTTACCGCTGACGCGCGCCTTGCCGGCTTCGACGCGTTGACCGGAGGGACCCGTGACGCTTATCGAGCTGAACGCGGCCTCCAGCTTCTGCGTGAACCAGAGCGTGACCTCTCTCGGGGGACTTGCCACCTTGTTGCCGACGCGCGGCTCGGCGTGGTCGAGTTCGGCATGGGCGCTTGCTTGGCCAGGCGTCAGCAGGAGGACCATGAACACTATCATTGAACTGAAAGATGAGCGTCGCATCGGTCAATTCCTTGCGAAGGGGTTGGCAGATTGGACCGGGCCACCGAAAAGCGGCTTGCCGATGCCGCGAGGATCAATGTCGTCGAGATAGAAGTGCAACTGTCCGATCACGCCGACATGCGTCCCACTTTGCCGATTGATCGGAATAAGCGCCTCAATACCCACCTGATACTTGTTGCCGATCCAGAGCACGCCGGGATTAATGGTGCCTGTCGTCATCGTACCCGAGGTGAGCGTGTTCGCCACCGGCGTTTGCAGGTTGAACTCGACTAGCGGGATCAGATGATTGATGAATTCCGGAAGACCGAGATCGATGACCGAAGATTTCAGGTACGGCATGCTGTACTGGATCGTTCCGCCCCAGTTCAAAACGCGGGGGTGGAATTCGGTATCGGCTGTCAGGTCGCCCGTATCGGGGTCGATCCCGAACGTCGTCGTAAAATTCCTCGCCGGAATCGCGTAACCGAACTGGCCGGTGATAGCCACCGGGCGCAGCCACGAGAACGTGTCCGGCAGGTCGCCAAAGCCTTTGCCGAACCACAGCATCGGCGAGTAGGTGTGGAACGGATCGGCGCCGACGTTTTGCGCGCCGGTGCCGCCCCATTCGACGCTGAGGCCGACCGACATCACGAACTCATGGGTGGGATCTCTGAAGACTCGATATTTGAACGTCGTCTCCAGGTTCTGAAAGCCATTGGCTCCGGGGATAGTTGGATCGGTAGGATTCAGGAACGTGTAAGTCGAGCCGAACGAGATCGCGAAATCTTCGGTGATGCGTTTGGAGAACTCGCCGGAGATGTCGTGCTGCCGAACGGGCGGGACATCGCCGGTCTTGAAGCTGTCGACCGTCGGAATCGACAGTTCATCGTTGACGCCGGGATCATCGATGCCCAGCGTTGCCGGAAAGAAGCGATTGCCAACGATCTCGTGGGCAACGCTTCCCGAATGAGGGACGAGCGCAAGGGCGAGCCCCAGAAGGCCCGCACGCGTATGACAGGTGGACATTTGAGAACCTCCGCGATGCTGACGTGCGAATTCGGCGGCCGGTTGGCCGCCAGGCTCACGTCAATTGCGGAGGCGCTCGTGCGCGTGCGTTGGATCCGCCGTGCGATGTGACCGCGGGTGCAGCCTGCTCATGCCACACCACAGTCTCAGCGAGCCGGAACGGATTTGCGAACGTGGCCTGCCGCGAATCAAGCGACGCATTGGGCTGCGCCAGGCAGCAGATCGAACAGCTTCCGGCATGTGTCGCCGGCACATTGGTTTGGCCGGCCGCGCCTGCGCCCGATGCATCGGTGCTGTGGCAGATCACCGCATTCTGGAGCGGATCGGCGACTGCAAGACCCGCGGCCCAGCAGGCGGCAATCGGCGCGAGCACCTGCATCGCGAGAGCCAGCAGGACCAGGGGCAGGAATTTTTGCAGCCGCGCGCGCATTTGCCGAACCATTCGTTCGCCTAACAACTAAACACCGCGCCGATCCCGAGTCGAGGTCACTTCGCCGGTCTGCTTGCGCGATCACAAATTTCTGGAAAACTGTGTTCGCTCCGCCCGCCCGACGGGTGACGGTCGGGCATTTGGGGCAGAAGCGAGGCCGCCCTATATCCACAGATTTCATATAGTTGTCATATACTTAGGGGGCAAAAAGCCCGATCATTTCGTGAACTGCTCGAATTTTGAACAATCGTTGCCGAAAATGATGACAAGTGAGAAAAGTTGATCTAGCATCTCTTTGCTCAGGCTGGCCGCGAGGTCGAAGTCTGGTGGTCCAAGTCTCGGGAGGAGCCCCTGGCGCGCAAAACGCAGCGTCGCCCCGTCAATCAAGATCAAATCTCAGAGATCGGGGATAATAGGGTCGACACAATTTTTGAGCGGGGCTAGGGCCCCGCTCTCTTTTTTTGTGCGGGCACCCAACGCGGATGAACGCTTCAGCCAGTCCGATCGAGAGAAGCTTCGAACTTGCAGCGACGCGCTGCGACGATCTGACACCACTCGTCTATCAGCGGCTGTTTGCCGAGCATCCCGAAGCACAGGCGATGTTTCGCAAAGACGGCGGCGACCTGGTCCGGGGATCGATGCTTGCGCTCACGATCGAGGCGATCCTCGATTTCGCCGGCGAGCGCCGTGGACATTTCCGCATGATCCAGTGCGAATTATCCTCGCACGACGCCTACGGCACACCCCAAGAGTTGTTCATCGAGTTCTTTCGCGTGATCCGTGATGTGCTGCGCGAGCTGCTGGGCAACGAATGGTCCCCTGATACGGATGAGGCCTGGAAGAAACTACTCTTGGAGATCGCGGGCCTTGTCGGCAGTCCCGCGTAACTCTCTTTGCGTTGCACCAAGGCAGGCGTCGCTGTCGCCATTGCAGAACGGGTAGCGTGAACTCGTCGATTGTGAGACACTGCCTGCCTTGGTAGCGCAAACAATGACGCTGCCAACGATAAAGTCATGGGAGCGAGCGATGTCCGAGACGAAAGATTTCTCGACAACCAGGCGCGATCTTCTTCAGGCGGCAACGACCGCCGGCGCCGCGGCGGCCATCCTCGGCGGCATGGGGATCAACCCTGCACTTGCAGCCGAGATGGGACGTTCGGAGAAGCCGTTGAAGGCGGCATTCTCCAATGCAGGCCTGCAGGCCACATGGTGTGCGCAGGGCAAGCAGGCAGCGGAATTCTGGGGCAAGCTGTTCAACGTCGATGTGACCTGGTTCGACGGTCAGCTCGATGCGGTGAAGCAGCGCGCGGCGATCGACAACATGGCCTCGCAGAAGTGGGACTTCGTGGCGATCCAGGCCTTCGGCATCGGCACGCTCACCCAGCCCGTGCAGAAGATGATCGATGCCGGCACGCCCGTCATCGACATGGACACGCTGATCGCCCCGCTCGATCAGATCAACGTGCATTCCTTCCTGGCGCCGGACAACGAGTTCATGGGCGCATCCGTGACGCAGGCGCTGTGCAACGCCATGGGTGGCAAGGGCAAGATCATCATGACGCAAGGCGCGCTCGGCCATACCGGCGCGCAAGGCCGTGCCAAGGGTTTCAACTCGGTCGTCAAGCAATTCCCCAACATCGAGGTGCTCGACACCCAGCCGGCCGATTGGGACGTCTCCAAGACCGCGCGCCTGTGGGAGACGTATCTGACGAAATACCCGCAGATCGATGCGGCCTTCTTCCACAATGACGACATGGCGCTCGCGGCCGCCAACATCATGAAGGCGCACAACCGTGCAAACATCCTGATCGGAGGCGTCGACGCCATGCCGCCCGCGATCCAGGCGGTGAGCGAGGGCCGCATGTTCGCGACCGTGCGCAATCCCTCCTGCCGCATCCATGGCGGCGCCATCATCGCTGGCGTCGCCGCGGTCGTCGGCGGGGAGAAGAGCGGCCAGGGCATTCCGAAGAGCGTGGTGACGGATGGCCCGGTCGTGACCAAGGCGAATGCCGCCGGCATGCAGTGGATGGAGGATCACTTCCTGATCTGATTCCTCCATGCCTCAAGGCCGTTCGCCGATTCTGGAACTACAGGGCATCACGAAGAGCTTTGGCGGCGTCGAAGCGCTTCGTGGTGTCGACTTCGCGCTGTACGCCGGCGAGATCCATGGTCTCGTCGGCGAGAACGGCGCCGGAAAAAGCACGCTGATGAAGATCATCGCCGGCGTGCACCCGGAATTCTCGGGGCGCTTCCTCGTCGAAGGGAAGGAGACCCGGTTTCGCTCGGCCCGCGACGCGCACGCGGCCGGCATCGCCATGGTGCATCAGGAGCTCAGCGTCGCACCCGACCTGACGGTCGCCGAGAACGTCTTCCTCGGCAACCAGCCCACCAGCCGCCTTGGCCTCGTGCAATGGCGGCGGATGGCGCGCGAGGCCGGCGAGCAGCTCGCCCGCTTCGGCATCGACGTCGACCCGATGTCGCGGCTCGGCGACCTCCCGATCGGCCTCCAGCAGCTCATCGAGATCGCCCGCGTGCTGTTCTCCGGCGCGCGCATCGTCATCCTGGACGAGCCAACCTCCGCCCTCTCCCCGCCCGAGGTCGAGCGCCTGTTTGCGACACTCCGCCGATTGCGCGACGAGGGCACCGGCATCGTCTTCATCTCGCATTTCATCGAGGACATCTTGCGCGTGTCCGACACGGTGACCGTATTCCGCAACGGACGGAAGGTCGCCGAGACTCCGGCTTCAACAACCACCAAGGGCGCCCTGATCGAAGCGATGATCGGCCGCGGCGGCGAGGCACTCGAGCACAGCTATACCGACGATCTCATGTTGCCGGCCGCGAACGGGGGCCCGGTCGTCCTGAAGGTCGATCAGCTTTCGCTGGCGCGCAGCCTCCAGGACGTCTCGTTCGAGGCGCGTTCAGGCGAGGTGCTCGGCATCTACGGCTTCATGGGCTGCGGACAGCAGGAGCTGTCGCGCATCCTGTTCGGCAAGCTCAAGCCGGACTCTGGCGCGCTGATCGTCGACGGATCGCAAAAATCGTTTGCCTCGACCGCGGCCGCGCGGCGCGCGGGCGTGGCGCTTGTGCCCGAAAGCCGGCGCGCCATGCTGTTCCACCAGGAGCCGGTCTACAAGAACATCTCGATCAGCATTCTGGATCGCATTTCGGCCATGCTGCTCAAGCCCGCGCAGGAGCGCGACATCGCTCAGCGTCAGGTCGAGCAGTTGCAGATCAGGCCGCCGGTGGTCGGCCTCGACCTCGGCATGCTCTCTGGAGGCAATCAGCAGAAGGTGGCGCTGGCAAAATGGCTGACCTATCCGCCGCGGCTCCTGGTTCTCTGCGAACCAACGCGCGGCATGGATGTCGGCGCCAAGAACGACGTCATCAACATCGTGCGCGACCTTCGCGCCAAGGGCCTTGCTATCATCGTGCTCTCGACGGAGCCGGAGACGGTGCTGTCGCTGGCCGACCGCATCCTCGTGCTCAAGCGCGGCGCGGTGGTGCGCGAATTCAAGAACGAGCCGGTCAGCAAAGACCGCCTTTTGGAGGCGGCGTGACGGAGAAGCACAATGGCGAGCAGTGAAGCAGTTTCCGGAGCGGCCCGCCGGCCTCGCGGCATTGGCTCCTTCCTGCGCTCGCAGATGCGCAACATCGCGCCGTTCCTGACGCTGATCTTCCTCAGCCTGTTCTTCGCCTTCGCGAGCCCCTCCTTCGCCACGCTGGACAATCTCGGCAATATCCTCACGCAGGTCTCCGTGACCGGCGTCATCGCCGTCGGCCTCACTTTCGTGATCCTCTGCGCCGAGATCGACCTCTCGATCGCCAGCATCGCCAACGTCACGGGCATTGCGGTCGCCTATTTCACCGTGCAGGAATCCTACGTCAACATCGCCAACATCCCCCTCCCCGGCGCAGCCGCAATCCTCCTCTCGCTGCTGCTCTGCGCGACTCTCGGGTTCGTCAACGCGCTGGGGCTGACCGTGATCGGCATCCCCTCCTTCATCATGACGCTTGCGATGATGCAGATCGCGGCCGGCATCTCCGCGCTTCTGGTGCGCGGCCAGATCGCTTACAAGGTGCCTGACCTGATCGCTACCCTCGGCTCCGGCTCGATCGGCGGCATTCCCTGGATCGTCATCGTCGCCGCGGTGATGCTGCTCGCCGGACACCTCGTGCTGACCTACACGCGCTTCGGCCGCTACGTCTACATGGTCGGCGGAAACCGCGAGGCGGCCGAATATTCCGGCCTCAACGTCAAGCTGATCCTGGGCGTCGTGATGGTCATTTCGGCGGTCTGCTCAGGGATCGGCGGCATGCTCGGCGTCGCCCATTTCGGCAGCGCGCAGCAGAACGAGTTCGACACCTATCTGCTCGATTCCATCGCCGCGGTCGTGGTCGGCGGTACCAGCCTGTTCGGCGGGCGCGGCGGCATCGGCAACACCATCGTCGGCCTGTTCGTGCTGGGCGTGCTCAACAACGGCCTCGACCACGTCAACATCGACAGCTTCCTGAAGATCCTGATCCGTGGCCTGATCCTTCTGGCGGCGCTCATCATCAACGTCTACGCGCAGCGGCTCAGGGAGAAAGCGGCGGAGTAGCGGCGCGATCGGCGTCACTTCAAAATGTCGAAAACAACCCCATGCAAAGTAGCGAGTGACGGTAGAGGCAAATTTCGTATTTTACGAAATAATTTGACACGTCAGCCGGGAGAATCGGAAATTGCAGTGGTTCGCGCCGCCAGCCAACGTTTGTGTCCTTTCCAGGCGGATGCCACGCGTTGCATAGGCGTCAAAATCAAGCCCACAAATGTTCGGCAGAATTTCTGCATCTCCATGGCGAGCCGCGAATTTGCAAAAGCCGCAAACTTTGTAGTTGATGCCGAATTCAAAGTTGTCGCCCGGGCCCGGCTCGACGAAATCGTAGACGAAGTCTTCCGGAAACTCTTCCTGATGGCTATTGGTGGTGCTTTTTGTCGCCTGCTCGCGCAGCAATGCCTGATTCTCTGACGACATGAACTGACGCCCTGAGGCGAGGCGTTCCGCTTCGGGTACGGTGAGCAATTGAGCCTTGTAGGTTTCCCGCTCGATTTCGCCGATCACGGACAGCGGCACGCCGTGTCGCCGGAGCACTCGGCTGATGGCCATAAAGCCCATGAGACGCATGAAAAAATCGCTCATGCGACTTGCCGCGCCTCCGACATAGGGCATCTGGGTGAGCACGATCTCGAATTCGTCCATCACCTCCTGCCTAATCCCATCGATATTGGATAGATGCGCACGCTCGCACAACATCGCTTCGGCAAGATCGAGGCGATGGCGCATGGCGGCCTCCATTGCACCGCGATGCGACTCGTAAAAAGGATGAATGATCTCAGTCATCGGACACCTGACACAATTGGCCTATTGCAAAGTCGGCGAGAGCTGGCTTCATTCCGCAGCAATCGCCTCGATCTCCAGCAACCATTTGCTGTCGACGGTTTCAGCGATCATGACCGTCGACGCGGGTTCATGTCCCTTGAGCATCTTGCGGCGAACCGTGCGGTTGGCCACCACCTGATCCCGGTCGGTCAGAAACGTATTGATCTTCACCAGATGCTCGACGCCGAGGCCGGCGGCGGCGAGTACCTCGATGACGTTGCGCCAGGCTTGCTCACATTGCGCCTCAAAACCTTCAGGCACGGTGCCTTCGGATGTCTCAGGCACCTGGCCGCTGATGAACAGCAGGCGGCGATGCTGCTTCAGTTCAAGTCCCATGCTGTAGCCACCGGCGGGAGCGTGGACCGTTGCGGGATTGTGGCTGACGATATGAGCCATGTCAGTTTGCCTCCTGTTCGACGAATTCCAACCTATTCGGCGACATCGCCGCGGGGCAAAGCATTGTTGCTGCGGTTCAGCACTAGAAAATCTATTGCAAGGCCACAGCTCATCCGTGTCAAACTGCAGCGCGATGACCTACGCCCTTCCGCCGCTTAACGCGCTCCGCGCATTTGAGGCCGCCGCGCGGCACCTCAGCTTCAAACTGGCCGCGCATGAGCTGCACGTCACGCCCGCCGCCGTGGGGCAGCAGGTGAAGGCGCTGGAGGCGCGCCTCGGCGTACGGCTCTTCGAGCGATTGCATAAGCAACTCATCCTGACCGCGGCCGGTCAGGCCTATCTGCCCGGGATATCCGATGGCTTTCGTCGCATTGCGGAGGCAACCTCGCAATTGAAGCCGGCAGGCGCGGTGCTACTGCAGTTGGGGGTCCATGGCAGCCTCGACCTGCGCCGCCTCGAATTGGCGGAGTTTCGCAACGCGCATACGGACATCGGTTTGCAGGTGCTGCAGCCTGCCGGCTTGCACGAGTTGGTCGAGGGCAAGATCGACCTGCTGATTGCTCGCGGTCTCGGCCACCATCCGGGCTATCGCTGCGACCGTGTCAATGAGGGATCCGGTCTGGGCGATTGGCTGATCGCCCCTGAAGGCACCGCGGATTGTCCCGAGATCGTCAGCTTCCGCGAATGGCTGCGCGCCCTGCCAGCCAAGGCCCCGCTCGCAAACCACCGCGGCCCTCGTCTCGTGGGCGTTGTCGGAAGTTGAGACGATCGCCAAGCAGTAGGAATTCGGCATCGAAGATCCGGAAGTGCACCACAACGGACGCCCCTCTTTCCCACGGACGTCCCCCTCGCTCGAAGCCAATGCCGTCTGACCAGCATTCTCCTCACTTCGCCAACACCTCACCGAATGCCCGTCGGGACGCGTTTCAAGCGATGGGCCGAGCTCGCGACGACACACGCCTTCGGCGCAACGACAGCGAGGGCTGAACGCACATCCGTCCGGCGGGCTGAGCGGATTGGGAAGGTCGCCCCCCTGTCGTCGCGAGCGGTGCATGGCGCAGCGGATCGGGGATGGCGGAGATCAGGGCTTGCGTGGACATCGGCCACGACCATTCCACAATATCCGTCAGGCTCTCAGCGCTCCCACCGTTCGCCAGGCCGAGACAACGTCGTCATTTGAATCTCCCTCAAACTAGCATATTATCGCTCAAGGGTTGCGAATGTATTCGCTTCTCGCATAGCATGACGCACAAAGATAGATCAACTTATACGTGCTCACCTTTCCACTGTGAGGAACCCCCGCACTATCGATTGTACGGCTCAGGCGACGAAGACGGAGCTGGGCCACGACTACCTTTGCGGCGCAGCGAACGTTAGGTCGACGACGGGGTATTCCTCTGCGAGCAGAGGTCATAGTATCTTTAGGCGACATTCAACCATGAGGGGAATATGGCGAAGGTAAAAGACGAGGGCGGCAGCCCCCTAGCCAAGGATTTCGTTGCAGTTCGTGTCAATGTGACCTCGTCTCAACTGGACCAGGTCCTGACGGCGCTCGGCATTGCAAAGAAGCATAGGGCCAATTTTGCTGCTGGCAGCGTGTTCATCGTGCAAAAGAGGAAGGCGGCGGCGAGAAAGAAATCGCAACGGCGACCAGCAAAAAAGAAGTAGGCGTGACCGAAATTGACGAGTGACTGGAAGCTTACTTCGGTTCTTAGACGCTCGGGATCTCTCAAACGGTCTCGATGGATAAAGTCTCCAGCCTTTGAGGGAGATGTTGGCGCGTTCAAGCTGCTATCGAGTGAAGCGCCCATCTCTTTGGAGCATCCATCCGGCAGGTCGATGGCAATCCTGCCGGGTGACATTTTTCTTGCGACGCCAGGCCATCGAGAGTCGACCCGATGGGTCGTGGGCGGCGTTCCCAAGGAAGGGCTTCTTCCAGACAAGGAGTATTCGATACTATCGAGCTGCGGAATTATCGGCGAGCTCGTCGGCTCGTCTTCACAAAGGAAAAACCCCCTCGGTAAAGTCGAATTTCTTGGAACGTTGGGATCGAACAAAGCAAATATTCGGGATTTCTCGGCAATCAGCAGCGAGGAAAGCTCGGACAAAGGCGCCGAGCTCTACCTGATCGTCGGCACTTCCGCAGAAGTCGGAAAAACGACGGCCGGGCTCACGATCTTGCGGTCGCTTCTTCATCAGGATTATTCAAAGGTCGCAGTCCTCAAAGCCACCGGGACCTCGTCCATCGTCGAGCTCCTGACGTATCGGGATTTCGGCGCTTACAGCGCACTGGATTGCGTCGACTTTGGCCTTCCGACGACCTACCCCTCCGAGAGAAAGGACATTGCACCGGTATTCGATCGCGCAATTCAGTACATGCTCGGATTGCCCGCTCAAGCCGTGTTGATTGAGTGCGGTGGAGACATCCTGGGCGCAAACGTTCCGATCTTCCTCGAACGTCTCAAGCGAACGCGGGCCGTTGATAAGCTCGTGCTCGCCGCGCCGGACTCATTGGCGGCGTTTGGCGGGCTCCGTATCCTGGATAAACTGGGCTTCGCGGTGGATCTGCTGACCGGCCCCTGCACCGACACGCCGACTCTGCTGGAGAGGACACAGAAACTGTGTGGGATTAGAGCGATGAACATGTTGGGCCACGTCTCTGGCGGCGCTCTTTGATGTCGGCTCAGGCTCCTCGGGCCTACTGACGCACCTTGACGCGTGCACTGATCGCCCAGAAATGTCTTAGTCGCGTGATGCGTACTTGGTCGCAATGATCTGAAAGTGCGCGCTTCAGATCATCATCGGCAGGATAGTTCTTAACAATTTCGTAGAGAACATCGTCCTTACCCACCCTTATCTCGTATCTATCTCCGAAGCGATCAAGCCTCGAGATTGGGTTCTTCGCCGTACCTCTGCGGTAGACTTCATCAACCAGCAGGAGCTTTGCGCCCGGCGCAAGCCGCGACAAGAATTGCGCAATGAACTTTTCTTGCTCCCGTTGCTTCAGATGCGACCACCAAAGGACGGCCATTCCGACCTCGAATCTGGTCTCGAATGCGGGCAAGCGAAATGCATCGGCGGTTACAAACGAGACCTGCGAACCGAGGCGCCGCCCAGCTGCAACGGTCAATGTATTGGCGTTGTAGTCGGTGGCTACCACCTGCCTGGCCGATCGAGAACACACTTGCGTCCAATAGCCCGTGCCTGCAGCTACCTCCAACACGGTCTTCCCCTTGACGTGCCGCGTGACCCATCTCCGTAGCCAGGCAAGATCTGCCTGACGCCGGCGCAGTTTGTAAATGTCATCGTACTCAAACGCTCGATGCTTGTAGTACGTCTTGATTGCGTCTGTGCCGCTGCGGATCATGACTCCTGTCGATTTCAGCATGGGAATGCCTCAATCCTCGGCAGGATTTCTGGACAAGCGCGGTGCGCCAATGACGGCCGTTATATCTGCGAGAAGCTTTGAGGCCGTTTTGAAATCCGTCGTCGATTGACCTTCGGTCAGGCCGGATAGAGCCGGCAAAAGGACGTTGTACGCGGCGTCGTCTTTGCCTTCCGCATGCCAGCATGTTGCCTGGGCGGCGGCGGCCCTCAACTCCCAGAGCCTTGCTCCCTGCTTCCTGGCCATCGCTGCAGCTTCGGCAAGCCATTGGTCTCTTTCACCGGCATTTGCGGAGCAAACCAGAGCCCGCATCCGCATGATTTCTGACTTGCACCAGATCTCACCCGTTTCCTCCGCCAGCTGGAACGCTCTCTCCAACAGCATGAACGCTTCGGCACCCTGCCCCTGCTCGTGGTGCACTTCCGCAGCTGCTGCCATGAAGAACGGCAGGATCACCGAGTGACCAGCCTCATGCAGCTCCTCAATATGGCTCCTCATGGCTTCCAGGTGACTTACAGAGGCTTCAGCCCGCGACAATGCCCACGAGTGAAAAAAGCCACCTTCACGCGTCCCCAGAAAGGTCTCGTGGTCTCTGTTTACTTCCAGAAGTCGTCCGGAAAGCGCTGCGCAGCCTTCCACGTCTCGCCACATGATGCGCTGTACGCAAGCCCTCCTTAGGGCAAGCACCAGCGTTATGACATGTTTGAGCGATTCCGCATGCCTTACGCCTTTCATTGCCGTTTCGCAGCCGGATTCCGGATAGCCCATGGCGGTCTGCGACATTCCGACTATCGTATACATGGACGCCTTCATGTCCCTGCTGGCCAAATTGGCATCAGGGCCATCCCGATCGACTTCGTAGTCGGTCAGCAACCTGGAGAGGATGTCGCAGGTTTCGCCAAACTGTCCACGAATGAAATGCGCCAATCCGGCGGCCCGGAACGACATCATTTTCGATTGGGAGTCGGCTAGTTTTGCATCCTGGTGAAGCTCGCGAATATCAGCGGCGCAGCGAGACAAGCTCTCTGCATCCGAGTGAGTGAAATGATAATTGATCAGACCGTCATAGACTCTCAGGAGAGATACGGTGTCACCGGTATGCAGGCTCAGTGTGCGAGCTCGCTCATAACAGGTCAGGACCTCTTCGCTGCCCGATCCTCGAAGATCTATGAGTGCCCGCCCGAGCTGCAATCGCAAAAACAGCTCTCGCTCAGCGCTCTCTGCCCCCGATGGAAGCAGGTCTTGCTGACGAAGCGCATTCTTCAAATGGCTGGCTTTCTCGGCCAGCGCGGAGCGACCGGATGCTTTTTCCGCGGCGAGCAAGCAGTATTTTATCGATCGGTCCGGCTCACCGGCCTCTTCAAAATGAAGCGCCAGAACCTCGGCGTTGGTCATCGGACTATGTTCAGCGGCTCTTTCCAAAAGCGTAGCAAGGCGTAGATGCAGGTGGCGTCTGCGGTTACGCAAAATGGAGTCATATGCCGCATTCTGAACCAAAGCGTGCTTGAATGAATACGAGCTGTCGGGCGCGCGCCCGCGACCATTCACAAGCCCCGCCGCCGTCAGCTCGTCGAGCGCCGCAATCAGAATGCTCTCATCCAAGTCACTAATGCTTCTTAGAACTTCGAATGAAAACTCCCGTCCTATGACCGATGCCGTCTGAGCCACTTCTTTGGCATTTGGATGACGATCCAATCGCGCTGTCAAAGATGCATGGAGCGACGGAGGGACCAGCGCCGAACGCCTCACACCAACTTTAAGCCAGTCTAGTTGGCTTTCCAAAACTGACTTGGTCAGCTCCTCAATATGCAACGGCACGCCATCAGAGCGGGATATGATTTCATCGACCACCTCTGCCGATAGAGCATGCTCGCCAGATACGGCATCGACGAGCAAAGCTGCGTGCCGCCGATCAAGCCCCGTCAGGATCAAGTCGGTTACCTGTGGACGGGTAATCCAGGGCGGCCGGAACTCCAAACGACTGCTGGCGATCAACATCAGAGGAAATTGGTCTATTTCATCGATCAGCCTGTCTATCAGATCCAACGTAACTTGATCCGCCCAATGCAGGTCTTCAAAGACAGCCAGCCTGGCGGATTGAGACGTCTGCATTCTTAGCAACCGAATAATCGAAGCCAAGGTCATGTCTCTTTTCCTGCGCGCCGATAAATCGAGCGGCAGGCCTGGCGTTGGCATGGCAATCGAAAGGAGATCACCAATCAAGAAACCATCAAGCTCCGTAGCACCGTATTCCTCGAGGAGAAGCGCCAGTTTCTCCGACCTTACCGGCATGGAATCTCCGCCTTCAATCTTCGCTGCGAGCTCGATGTGGCGGATGATTGGGTAAAGCGGCGCGTCCTGCTGGTGGGCTGAACACGAAAACTGCAGCGGAGGAAGTCGATCTCCTCCCTGACTTGCATCTTCAAGGACTGAAATGAGCCTGGATTTCCCAATCCCTGCTTCACCGATCAAGAAACACACCAGCCCTTGACCGGCGATAACCCGCTCCCATCGACGCAGAAGCAGGCCCTTCTCTTCCGCGCGGCCGATCAGAGGCGTCTCACTCGAACGAAGAGCTTTGAAACGACTCTCGATGATATTTTCCTTGGTCACCGCCCAGGCAGTTACTGGCCCCTTCAGACCTTTCAGATCCAAGGGGCCCAGGCGTCGGTACTGAAACATCTCACCGGTAAGTCGACGTGTCGCCTCGTCGATAACCACCACGCCTGTCTCGGCGATGGATTGCAGTCGCGCTGCGAGATTCGGAGTTTCGCCGACCGCAGTTTGAGAATCCCTGTCCCCGTCGACGATAGCACCGATAACGGCGATACCCGTCGCGATTCCGACACGACAGTTAAGCGAACCGGGAGGCCCCGCCGGGCTGCTCAGACGATGAACGGCCTCAACCGCGAGCAAGCCACTTCGCACGGCGCACTCGGCGTCGTCCTCGTGTGCGCGTGGATAGCCAAAATACGCGAGTATGCCATCGCCAATGTAGCGAGCGACATATCCTCCATTTTTTGAGACCAGATTCGTAACACATTGGTGGTGAGCGGAGATCACTTCGCGCAGATCTTCTGGATCCAATCTCGTTCCAAGCGCGGTCGACCCGACCAGGTCGACGAACATGACCGTTAGCCGACGCCGCTCAATCTGGGGCTTTGCGCCGTCTTCGGGAGCACCGGCTGCACCGCGTTCTTCGGGGAATTCTTTGGCGCTCGTCTGACCGCATTCAGAGCAAAATCGCGCGCCCGCAGCGTTTTGGTGTCCGCATGAACCGCATTGCCATGAAAGGGGCATACCGCAGTCACGGCAAAACTTTGAGCCAGTAGCAACACGCAATCCACAGCGGGAGCAGAGCATATCCACCTGCTAATCCGGACCGTGCTGTGCCCAGTTTGGTCCTAGCCGAAAGTCTAGAGTCCTGCTGACCTGCTGTCACGTGCCAGTAAGGGCGCGGGGTGCAAATCATTGCGCCTCGGCAACACCGCATCCAAAGTGGTGGGACTGGCCTGACAATGGCCTCAGACCGGCGAGCCGCGCAGATCAGGATGCTCCGTGCTCAGCATGTCCGCTTTCGCTCGAGGCCAAAGCCGTCTGACCGGCAATCTCGTCACTCCGCCAGCACCGGACCGAGTGTCCGTCGGGACGCGTTTCAAGTGACGGACCGGGCTCACGGCGACACACGGCTTCGGCGTGACGACAGCGCGGGCTGAAGGCGCATCCGTTCGGCGGATTGAGCGGATTGGGAAGGTCGCCGCCTGTCGTAGCTAACGGTGCGTGACGGAGCGGATCGGGAATGGCGGAGATCAGGGCTTGCGTATAGGGGTGCGCCGGCCGTTCGAAGATTTCGCGCCAATCGCCGTTCTCCACAATGCGGCCGAGATACATAACGGCGACCCTGTCGCTCATGTGTTCGACGACGCCGAGGTCGTGGCTGATCATGATGTATGAGAGGCCGAGAGTTTCCTTCAATTCCAGCAGCAGATTGATGATCTGGGCGCGGATCGAGACGTCGAGCGCCGACACCGGTTCGTCGCAGATGACGATCCTGGGATTGAGGATCAGCGCGCGCGCAATGCCGATACGCTGGCGCTGGCCACCCGAGAATTCATGCGGGTAGCGGTCGGCCTGTTCGGGCCGCAGGCCCACATGCCGGAGCATCGTCGCAACACGGTCCTCGATCTCGCTTGCGGCGGTCACCCCATGCACGCGCAGGGGATCTTCGAGCGTGCGACGAACGGTCTGGCGTGGATTGAGAGAAGCGTAGGGATCCTGAAAAACCATTTGCACGATGCGGGCGAGCGCCTTGCGATCGCCGGATTGCCGGCCGGTCACGACCTGTCCGTCCACCACGATGCGGCCGCGCGTCGGCCTCAGCAGACCAAGGATCGAAAGCGCGACCGTCGACTTGCCCGAGCCGGACTCGCCGACGAGGCCGAGGCATTCGCCTCGCCTCAAGCTGAGATCGACGCCGTCGACGGCACGGAGCAGCCGCCGGCCGCGGCCCAGCAAGCCGCCTCCCACCGGAAAATGGACCGCGAGATCCTCGACGCTGAGAACGATATCGTCGTTCGGCCTGCCCCGTGGCTCATGCATGGTGATGGCACCTGACGAAACCGCCCGCTTCCAGCAATGTCGCCTCCGGCGCGACTGTCCGGCAAATATCGGTCGCCTGCGCGCAACGCGGATTGAAACGGCACCCGGCCGGGAAATTCGTGATGGCCGGAACGACGCCCGCGATCTCCTTGAGCCTGTTACGGCCAAGCGCCGCGCGGCTGCCCAGCCGCGGCAGCGAGTCGACCAGGCCCTGCGTATAGGGGTGCGAGGGCGCCCGGAAGATATCGGCCGAGCCGCGCTCCTCGACAATGCGGCCGGCATACATGACGGCAACGCGGCGACAGACGTTGGCGACCAGGCCGAGATCGTGGCTGATCATCAGAATAGCCGTTCCTCTCTCGGCGCACAGATTGCGCATAAGCTCGATGATTTCCGCTTGCACGGTCACGTCGAGCGCGGTGGTCGGCTCGTCGGCGATCAGAAGATCCGGACCGCATGCGAGGGCGATGGCGATCATCACGCGTTGCCGCATGCCGCCCGAAAGCTGGTGCGGGTAATCGTTCACGCGCCGCTCCGGCGCGGGGACGCGGACACTTGCCAGCGCTTCGACGGCGAGCTGGTTGGCCTCGCGCCAGCTCTTGCCCTTGTGGAGCACGAACATCTCGGCGATCTGCCGTCCCACCGGCGAGACCGGATTGAGCGCCGTCATCGGCTCCTGGAAGATCATGGCGATGCGATTGCCACGCAGATCCCGTTGGGCGGCGGCCGAAAGGTGCTGAATTTCTCGCCCGTCGAACCGGATGACGCCACCTCCGATCTGCAGCGGCTGCCGCAGCAGGCCGATCAGGGCCAGCGCCGTGATGCTCTTGCCGCAGCCGGATTCACCGACCAGGCCGAACGTCTCGCCGCGATCGATGCGGAAGGAGATGCTCTCCGCCGCCGCAACGCGCCGCGATCCATCGTCGAGATCGATGCGGAGGTCTTCGACCTCGATCAGCGGTGTGCCGGTCATGTCCGCCGGCTCCGCGATTGGGGATCGAGGATGTCGCGCAGGCCGTCGCCGAGCAGATTGAGCCCGAGCACCGTCAGGAAGATCGCGAGACCCGGAAAGACCGAGAGCCATGGCGCCGTCGTGATCTGGTCGCGGGCATCCGACAGCATGCTGCCCCAGCTCGGAAACGGCGGGCGGACGCCGAGGCCGAGGAACGACAAGGCGGCCTCAGAGAGGACCGCGCTGCCCATGCCAAGCGTACCAATGACGACGATCGGCCCGAGCATGTTCGGCAGGAGCTGCGTGATCATGATGCGCAGATCGCCGTAGCCGAGCACGGTGGCGGCCTGCACATAGCCCTGGCTTCTGAGCGACAGTGCTGAGGCGCGTGC
Source organism: Bradyrhizobium sp. Ec3.3 (assembly GCF_000472925.1). Classification (GTDB taxonomy): domain Bacteria; phylum Pseudomonadota; class Alphaproteobacteria; order Rhizobiales; family Xanthobacteraceae; genus Bradyrhizobium. The sequence continues at coordinate 34,969 of NZ_AXAS01000017.1, read as the reverse complement.
GATCCGGCAGGTGAAGGACCAATTGGTCAGCCCGAGTGCGATCAAGAGACTGGTCAGGCCCGGTCCAAGCACCGCCATGATGGCGAGCGCGAAGATCAGCGAGGGGATCGCGAGCATGACATTGGTCAGTGCGTTGACGAAATCGTCCCACCAGCCGCCCCAATAGCCGGCGCTCAGACCCAGCGCTACGCCAATGACGCTGTTGATGAGCTGCGAGGCGATGCCGACCGTCAGCGAGACCCGCGCCCCGTAGACGACGCGGGAATAGATGTCGCGCCCCTGGTCGTCGGTGCCGAACCACCAGGTCCAGCTCGGCGGTTCCTCCGCATTCATCAGATTGGCGTCGAGGACGGGATCGGTGTGCGCGAGCCAGGGCGCCAGTACCCCGACCACGATCGCGAGCGCGAACAACGCGCCACCGATGATGAGATTGGCGCGGAGCTTCATGCGTATCTGATCCTGGGATCGATCACGCCGTAGAGCACGTCGACCAGCAAGTTGATCGCGAGAAAGGCCAGCACCACCACGAGAATGGAGCCCTGGACTGCCGGAATGTCTCGCTGCAAGACGCTGTCTACCAGCAGCGAGCCGATGCCCGGCCAGGAGAATAGTTTTTCGACGACGACCGCCTGCCCCATCAACCCGCCGAACTGGAGGCCGACAGTGGTGAGAATGATGACAAGCGCGTTGCGCATCACGTGCCACTTCACCACCCGGGTCTCGCTCATGCCTTTGGAGCGCGCGGTGCGGACGAAATCAGCCGTCATGATCTCGAGGACCGCAGCACGCGTCGTCCGGGCAAATAACGCCATAGGTGAGACGCCGAGTGTCACGGCCGGCAGCAGCAGATATTTCAGGCCGCCATCGCCATAGCCGAAACTCGGCAACCAGCCGAGCTTCAACGCAAACAGATACATCAGCACCAGTCCGAGCCAGAATTTGGCGATGGATAGCCCCGACACCGCCACGACCATTGCCGCGCTGTCGACGAGACCGCCCGGCCGCAATGCAGCGATGAAGCCGAGCGGCACGCCGACCACAACGGAAAACGCCATGGCCGTGAAGATCAATTGCAGCGTCGGCCATGCTCGCTTGGCGATCATCGTCGTCACAGGCTCGCGCGTCCGGAACGACGTGCCGAAGTCGCCGGTCGCGAGCTTGGCGATGTAGTTGCCAAAGCGCACATAGACGGGATCGTTCAGGCCGAGTTGCTGCTTCAGGCGCAGCTCGACCTGGGGATCGACGTCGTCGCTCATGGTCGAGGCGATGCTGCCGGGAACAACGCTGAACAGCACGAAGACCAGCAGCACGACAGCGAGCACCGTCGGAATGGTTTGCAGGAGGCGACGGATCAGGAAGGAGAGCATCGGCACTTTCTTCCCTCCCTCCATCGCTCATCGCGACGGAGGGAGCACGAGAACGCGTGTCACTTCGCGGGCGAGGTCTCGTCGACCCAGACGTCCTCGACGTTCTGGTGGGTCAGCTCTGTCGCGTTCAGCTGAATTCCGTGCAGCCAGGGCTGCACGGCCATAACAGCCTTGTTGTAGTTGAAGAACCAGACCGGTGCCTCGTCATAGAGCAGCGCATTGGCCTTTTGCAGCAGCTGGGTGCGCTTGGCGGTGTCGTCGGCCTGCCCGGCCTCGTCGAGGATCTTGTCGAAGTCGGCGTTTTTGAAGTTCATGTAGTTGCAGGCCGATTGCGGCGTCGACGAATGGAAGCATTTCAGCGCGGCCTGGGGATCCGGGCCGGTCTGCTGGGAATAGATGAAGGCCTGGTAGTCGCCGGAGCGAACCACCTCCGCCAGCACCGCGGCCTCGACCTGCTTGACCTTGGCCTTGATGCCGACCTTGTCCAGCATCGGGATCACGGCCGCGACGATCGGCAGGCCCCAGCTTTCATTCTGGCTGGTGGTCCATTCGAATTCGAAGCCCTGGGGATAGCCTGCCTCGGCGAGCAGCTGCTTGGCCTTGGCGGGATCGTAAGCGTACGGTTTCATCTTCTTGTCGTAGGCCGGCGAAGTCAGCGGCAGCCAGCTTGTAGCGCGATAGGCCTTGCCCTTGACCAGCTTGTTGATGATCAGGTCGGTATCGATCGCGTAGTTGATCGCCTGCCGGACACGCTTGTCGGCGAACGGCTTGAATGCCGGATTCATCCCCATGTAACGGGTAAAGACCTCGGCGACCTCGGCGATGGTGCCCTTGAGGTTGGGATCGGCCTGATAGGCGACATATTGCGCGGGCCCGAGCACGGAGGTGTCGATCTCCTTGTTGCGGAAGGCGACGTCGCGCGCAGCCGCCTCGGCCATGATCGACACGACGACCTTGTCGGCATAGGGCTTGCCCGGCTTGTAGAACTTATCCCACCGCTCCATGACGATGCGCGATCCCGGCACGTGCTCGACGAACTTGAATGGCCCAAGGCCGATCGGATGCTGGATGAAGCTGTCCTTGGCGGCCTCGTCGGCGGGATAGATCGACGTCAGTGCGGTGAAGAAATAGAAGCCGGGATCGACCTTCTCGGTCAGCTTCATCTCGACGGTGAAGTCGTCGATCTTCTTCAGACCGGAGATCTCCTTGGCCTGCCCCTTCTCCAGCGCGGCCGCGCCCTCGATGATGCGGACATAGCGCGCGCCGGGATAGGCCTTGGCGCCGTCCATGATGCGATTGAAGGACCAGATGACATCGTCGGCCGTCATCTTGCGGCCGTTATGGAAATAGGCGTCGTCGCGGAGCTTGAAGGTCTGAACGAGACCGCCGCCCGAGACGATGACCTCCTTCGCAAGTTCAGGAACCGGCTTTCCTTCCGCGGAGTCCCAGATGTAGAGCGAGCGATGCAGGGCCTTGGCGTAGATTTCGTCCTGGGCGCGCTGGGTGGTGTGGATGTCGAGGCTGGTGAAACTCGAACCGTAGGGCGCGGTCATGCGGATGGTTCCGCCCTTGCGCGGTGTCTGGGCCTCCGCCGTGGCGGCGAGCGCCAGCCCTAAACCCGCGACGATTGCCATTATCCTGAACATCATATTCCCCTCCGACACTGCAGGCCTATTCCGAGTTGACCATTCGCGGCACGCCAAACGCAAGCTCCTCTTTTCGTCTTGATCGAGACCAAACCTTGCGCAGTCGCGGCACGCGCTCCGTCCTGAATTCCTGAAGCCGGAGCTCGGGAGACAAATGACAGTCGCCAGGAGCGACGCCGGTTCCGAACGACGGCCCGGGCCGGGCGCGAACTCAAAATCAGCTGAAAAAACAACGCTATACGAGCAGTGAACGTCTTCCGAGATCGATGCGACCAAGCTCAGGACGAGGGCCATTAGCCCAGGGATCTCGTAGAGATGGAAATCCGGAGATGAAAAGCCGAACGCTGGGCATTTTGCTCGTCGGCAGCTTGGTCGCGGCGACGGCTGTGCTGGCAATCCCAGTCACGCCAAGCCCTGCCGGGGCGAGTCCGACGGGCGAAATCCACACGGGCTGGACCCGCACATCGGGGTCGGACGACCACGGCGACGTGACGTGGTGGGCGGTCAAGGGCCGTTGCACCCCGGAATACGTCGCCCAGCGCCTGCTCTGCGCCGCCATTTCAGTCCTGACAGAGGCCACAAGCCGGGGGTTCGAGGCCAAGGTTTCCGCAGACACCGGTCTGCCGCTGCCCGAGGGCTGGGTCCTCACGACGGCGAAGAATTCGCCGCAGATCAATTCGGTCTACGCCGAGACGCCGCGCGATCTCGCCGCCGTGCTCGACTTCTACCGCGACGCACTCGGCAAGCGTGGCTGGGCCGAGAATGACGGAGCGGTCGTCGCACCTGATAGGGCGGTGATCACCTTCACGACGGCCGCACGACCGGTCCTGCTCCGGCTCTCCCGTCAGAATGACAAGACAGTCGCAGAGCTGTCGAGGCGCAAATTCGCCCCGGCGACTGCCGGCCTTCTGCCGAAGCCGGGGCAAGTGAGGCTGCTGCTCGGCAACAAAACGGATGAAGCGGCAGTCATCACCGTTGCCGAGCAGGCGATCAGGCTTGCGGCGCACGCCGGCGAGAAATTGACTGACTCCGACGCCGCTGCAGGCGAATTGCCGGACGGCCAAAGGATCGACCTGCCGCCCGGCAAGTACGAGGTCACCCTCAAGGTCGAGGGCGGCAAGGTCCAGAGCCGGGAGTTCGAGGTCGCGGCCAGTGAGACCTGGGGTCTGCTGGTCGGCACGGACGGCGCCCTGCTGCCGATGCGCCTGTATTAGCGTTCCGCAACAGCCCCTCCCGTCATTGCGAGCGGAGCGTGCGCCTCGCGCGACGTCTTTAGCCTGACAATTCCGCCTGCCAATCGCGCAGCTTTCGCGCAGCGCCGGTAACGTCCGCGATAGCAGGAAACGCTGCCGTCTCCACCATCATTCCGCGCGCGAGACGGACGGCGCGGGCTTCGCTGATCGCACGCCGCTTCGGATCCTCGATCAGCTCGAAATCGATGTTGTGGGCAAGACCGAAGATGCGGCGAATGGTTTTTGCGGCGGCGAAGCCGACGGTGTCGGCGAACAGGCGCTGCATGTAGGTTTGCCGCTCGGCCTCCAGCCGCGCGGCGCCCTGCTCGCCAGCGAACAGCGAGACGGGATAGGCATCGCCCGTGGCGCCGGCGCGCCAGAGGTCGAGGAATTTGCGGGCGAACCCGTTCCAGACGCTTTCGACCGTCTCCAGCACCCAGGCCTCGAAGGCGGCGCGCTCGCCAGGCGCGCGCTCGTGGCCGGCGGAGGCAAAATAGGCCATCAGGAGATTGGCCAGCACGGCGCCGACGTCGAACCCCATCGGGCCGTAGAACGCGAATTCGGGATCGATCACCCGCGTCTCGCTCCCCGTCACCATGATCGAACCGGTGTGGAGATCGCCATGGATCAGCGCCTCCGGGCTCGCCATGAATTTCAGCTTCAGCCGGGAGATCGCGACATGCAGCTCCATGTCATCGCGCAAGGCCGCGGCCGTCGCGTCGAGGTAGGGCGCGGTCCATCGGTTCTGCTCGGCCACGCGATAGGGATCAGTGAAGATGAGGTCTTCGGTGATCTTGCAGAGCGCGTGATTGCCGGCAAAGGCCGCGATGCCCTCCTTCTTCTCCGCGGCGGTAAGCGCGAGATCGGAGGTGAAGAACAATGTTTGCGCCATGAAGGTGGTGACGTCATCGACGAAGCGCGGATATTGCGTGCCGGCGATCAGCCCTTTGCGCATGATGATGTGCGGCTCGAGCAGCTCCATCACCGTGAGCGCAAGCGCGTCATTGTGATGCAGCACCGACGGCACGAGGCCAGGCGCAAGCTCGGCCTGTCGCGTCAACGCCAGGTATTCGTAATGCGCGCGGGACAGCGGCAGCGGCCAGCTTTCCCCGACCAGGCGGACATAGGGCAGCGCCTGCTTCACGGCAACGCCACCGCGCGCTCCCTTCACGATGAAGACGAGATTGAGATTGCCGTCGCCGACTTCCGTGATCGACCAGTCGCCCGGTGCGCCACCCAGCACCGTCACCAGCTTCGGACGGCCCGCGAGATAGTCCCGCAGATCCACCTCATGCAGAATCCGATAGCTCTCCGCCTGCCCCTGCGTCATGACGATTCCTGCCCATGATTTTGGCCGGATCGTCAGTCGCGCTCCAGGAAGCTCGAACCGATATCGGCCTTTCTTTTGATCGGATCGTAATCGCAATAGACGCCGTCCGCTACCAGCGTGTAGCTCGCAACGACCGTATATTTGTCGAGCTTGATCGAATGCAGTCCGGCGATCGCGGTGCTCTTGCCGCCGTTCCATTTGAACGGCGTCGAGCTCTGCGCCTGCTCACAAGCCATCACCGCCTCGTTGAAGACGTAGCCCTCGACGAAGGCCTTCATGGTGCGGACCTGCACGGCCATCCTCCATTCGAAATAACCTATCGCGGCAAGCCCTGCGACGATCAATATCAAGAGCGCAATGACGATCCGTTGAAATGTCATTTTCTTCCCCCAAAGCGTCGTCTCGAAAACTCTAGAACGGCATTCCCATCAATTTCGACAAGCGTTCGATCGAGAGATAGCCGGCATGATAGGCGGCCATGCCGATCGCAAAGACGACCGCCGAGATCAGCGTGGTCCAGATCAGCTTGCGGCGCATCCCGGTCAGGATCGGCGCGCCGGGATCGGTGCCGGGGGCGCCGACGCCGTCCTCGTGTTGGCTGCGCACGCCGAACGGCAGGGTCACGAACAGCGTGACCCACCAGAGCACGAAGTAGATCGCGAGCGCGGTGGAGATCTGGTAGGCCATCGCCCTGCCCTACGCCTGTTCGATCTCGACCAGCGCGCCGGAAAAGTCCTTCGGATGCAGGAACAGCACCGGCTTGCCATGCGCGCCGATCTTCGGCACGCCGTCGCCGAGCACCCGCGCGCCCTCCTTCACCAACACGTCGCGCGAGGTGATGATGTCGGCGACCTCGTAGCAGATATGATGGATGCCGCCGTCGGCATTGCGCTCAAGGAACTTTGCGATCGGCGACGCTTCGCCCAGCGGCTCGATGAATTCGATCTTGGTGTTGGGGAGCGTCACGAATACGGTGGTCACGCCGTGCTCGGGCAGAGCCACGGCCTCGGAAATCTGCGCGCCGAACGCCGCGCCATAGATCTTTGCCGCCTTGGCGGCGTCCTTGGTCGCGATCGCGACATGGTTGAGCCGGCCCAGCATGGTTCTCTCCCTTAGAGCATGATCCGGACCCGAAGGGCCGCGTTAGCGCAAAGTGTGACGCGGTTTTGCGAAGGGATCTGCTCAAAAAATTCAGACTGTCAGTACATGTACCAGACAGGGGGGCTTTTTGCCCCAATGTTCATTGATCACGGCCCGGACCGCCCGTCGCACCGACTCGCCCAATGCGTCCGGGTCGCGGCGGCGCGGCTTTGGCAGGCCTTCGATCGTCGAGACCACGGCGTCGAAGACCAGGTCGTCGAACAGCTCGCCCGCCTTGTTCTTCTCGGGGATGCCGACGAGATCGACCTCGGGTTCGTCGGCAAGCTCGCCCTGCGCGGTCATGGCGATGGCGACGAAAGCACAACCGGAGAAAGCCATCCGCCGCCGCTCGACCACCGCGCGCGACTTGGAATCCTCCAGGATCGTACCGTCCTTGTAGAGGCGGCCCGAAGGCACCTCGCCGACGATGCCGGGGTCGCCCGGGCCGAGCTTGACCAGATCGCCGTTGCGGCAAACCAGCACCCGCGGCACGCCGGCGGCGCGCGCGAGCTTGGCGTGCTCGTGGAGATGCAGGGCCTCGCCATGGACGGGGATCAGGAGCTGCGGCCTGGTCCAGGCGATCATGTCGCGCAATTCGTCGCGGCGGGGATGGCCGGAGACGTGGACCAGGTGGTCGCGGTCGGTGATGACCTCGACGCCCTGGAGGACCAGATTATTGATGATCGAGCCGACCGCCTTCTCGTTGCCGGGAATGGTGCGCGAGGAGAAGATCACGCAGTCGCCACGGTTCAGCGTGATCTCGGGATGGTCATCATTGGCTATGCGCGCCAGAGCCGCGCGCGGCTCGCCCTGGCTGCCGGTGCACAGCGCCAGCACCTTGTTCTGCGGAAGATGGCCATAGACCTCGGGCGAGCGGAAGTTCTGGACGCCCTCGAGATAGCCGGTCTCGCGCGCGACCTGCACGACGCGGTCCATGGCGCGGCCGACCACGACGACCTCGCGGTCGGCGGCGCGAGCCGCCTCCGCCACCGCCTTGATGCGCGCGACGTTTGAAGCAAAGGTCGTCACCGCGACGCGGCCCTTGGCTTCCTTGACGAGCTCGATGATGGTCCTGGCGACTTCGGCTTCCGAGGGCGAGCGGCCCTCGCGCACCGCGTTGGTGGAATCGCCGATCAGGGCAAGCACGCCCTCCTCACCCAGCTGGCGCAGCCGCCGCTCGTCGGTGGGACGGCCGATGATCGGGGTCGGATCGATCTTCCAGTCGCCGGTGTGCAGCACCGTGCCGGCCTCGGTGTGGATCGCCAGCGCATGAGATTCCGGAATCGAATGCGCGACCGGGATGAACTCGACGTTGAACGGGCCGATGTCGACGCGACCGCCGGAGGGGATCACGGTGACCGGGATCTTTGGCGGATTGCGCTCGGCCGCGCATTTGGCCTCGAACAGCGCTGCGCTGAACTGCGTCGCGTAGATCGGACATTGCAGCTTCGGCCATAGATCGATGATCGCGCCGAAATGGTCCTCGTGGGCATGGGTCAGCACCAGACCCATCAGGTTCTTGCGTTCCTTCTCCAGGAAGCTGATGTCGGGCATGATCAGATCGATGCCCGGCAGGTGCTCCTCGTCGCCGAAGGAGACGCCGAGATCGATCGCGAGCCAGGCACGCTGGTGGCGGTTACCGAGGCCGTAGATCGACAGGTTCATACCGATCTCGCCGACGCCGCCGAGCGGGGCAAACACCAGTTCGTCGGGCCTTGCCATCATGCCGCTCCCATGGATGCGGCCGCGCCGAAGAACACCTCGCCGGCGGCCACCGGCACGCGCCGGCCGTCGGCGGTGCGGACGATCAGGCAGCCGGTCTCGTCGATGGTGTCGAAGATGCCCTCGAGCGTCGCTTTCCCGGTCTGGATCGCGACCTTCTCACCGAGGCCGGCGGCGCGCTCCAGCCAGAGGCGGCGGATCTCCGCAAAGCCGCGGCCAGCGTCCCAGATGCCCCGGAATTCAACCCAGGCGTCCGACAGGGCGGCGAACAGCTCTTCCGCGCTGATATGGATCCCGAGGGCGGCCAGCGATACCGCAGGCGTCGGCATGCCTTCGGGGGCCGCGACGACGTTGGTGCCAATGCCGACCACGATGGCAAGGCGGTTGTCGATGGCCTCGGCTTCGAGGCCGATGCCGACGAGCTTCTTGCCGCCGGCAAGCACGTCGTTCGGCCATTTCAGGGTGTATCGGGGCCGGTCGGGACCCAGGCGAAGCGCGGCCTCGACGCTGACCCGCTCCAGCGCCGCCTCCTCCGCCAGCCCCGCCGCAAAGCCGAGCGTGGCGGCAACGGCCGGCGCGACGTCCATCACCTCGAGGATGCTACAGGCGAGATTGCCCCGCGGCGCGAACCAGGCGCGCTGGCGGCGGCCACGCCCCGCGGTCTGCTCTGAGGTCGCGAACCAGATCGGGCCGCGCTCGCCTTGGCGAGCGCGCTCAAGGGCTTCCGTATTGGTCGAGCCGATCTGGTCGAAGGCTGCGAGGCGGTAGCCCGCGTTGAGAGCGCGATGACCGAGCGCGAAGCCCATCCCTAGAACAGCGACTTTGCCGCTGCGCTGGCGACACTCACGACGGGTCCCGCAAACAGCGCAAACAGGATGGTGAACAGGCCTGCCACCGCCAGCACGGCCCTCACCTCGATGCGTACCGGATCGATCTGCCCGGCAGGCTCGTCGAAGTACATCGTCTTGACGATGGCGAGATAGTAGTAGGCGCCCACCACGCTCGTCAGCACGCCGATGACGGCGAGCGTGAACAGGTTGGCCTTGATCGCTGCGACAAACACGTACCACTTGGCGAAGAAGCCGGCGAGCGGCGGAACGCCCGCGAGTGAGAACAGCAGCATCGCAAAGAAGAAGGCGAGCAGCGGGTTGGTGCGCGAGAGGCCGGCGAAATCGCTGATCTGCTCGACCGCCTGGCCGTTGCGCTTCATGGCGAGAATGACGGCGAAGGAGCCGAGCGTCATCGCAATGTAAATCACGAGGTACATCAGCACACCCTGCGCGCCCTCGACCGTGCCGGAGGCAAGGCCGACCAGCGCAAAGCCCATATGGCCGATCGAAGAATAGGCCATCAGGCGCTTGATGTTGGTCTGGCCGATCGCGGCAAAGGAGCCGAGCGCCATCGAGGCGATCGCCACGAACACCAGGATCTGCTGCCATTGCGAGACGATGCCGGGGAACGCCGTCAGCGTCGCGCGCGTGAAGACGGCCATGGCCGCCACCTTCGGCGCCGACGCGAAGAAAGCGGTCACTGGCGTCGGCGCGCCCTCATAGACGTCGGGCGTCCACATGTGGAACGGCACCGCCGAGACTTTGAAGCACAGGCCGGCGAGCAGGAAGACGAGACCGAAGACCAGGCCGACGCTGGCGGTCGTCGCAGATGCCGCGATGCCGGTAAAGCTGACCGTGCCGGTGAAACCGTAGATCAGCGAAGCGCCGTAGAGCAGCATGCCGGACGACAGGGCGCCGAGCACGAAGTACTTCAGGCCGGCTTCGTTGGACTTTGCGTTGTCCCGGTTCGAGGCCGCCACGACGTAGAGCGCCAGCGACATCAGCTCGAGGCCGAGATAGAGCGAGATCAGGTCGCCGGCCGAGATCAGCACCATCATGCCGAGGGTGGAGAGCAGGACGAGGATCGAATATTCGAAGATGCGGCGCGACGGATCGGACAGGAACTCCGTCGACAGGATCAGCGTCACCGCCGAGCCGATCAGCGCCAGGATCTTCAGGAAGCGCGCGAAGTCGTCGACGATGAAGCTGCCGCCGAAGGTCACCTGCTTGCCCGCTGGCACCAGCAACACCAATATGCCGGTCACGATCAGGAGGAGGATCGCGAGCGTAGTGACCGCCTTCGTGGTCCCCTGCCCGCGATACGCACCCAGCATCAGAAGCGCCATGCTGCCGACCGCGAGCACAAGCTCGGGCACGACCGGCGCCAGTTGATAACCTGCAGTCTCAAAGCTCATGGCGATATCCTGACCTGCCCGCTCACTGGAGCAGAGCGGCGGCCTTCACGGCCGTCACCGCGGTGTTGTAATTGTTGACGAGTTGCTGGACCGAGGCGGCCGACATGTCGAGCACCGGCTTCGGATAGACGCCGAACAGGATCGTCAGCGCGATCAGTGGAAACAGCGTCAGGCACTCCCGGAAGGTGAGGTCCTTGATGGTCGTCAGCGACGGCTTCACCAGCGCCCCGAACACGACCTTGCGGTAGAGCCAGAGCGCATAGCATGCCGACAGGATCACGCCTGTCGTGGCGAAGAACGCGGTCGGGAGCGAGACCTTGAAGGTGCCGAGCAGCGTCATGAACTCGCCGACGAAACCGCTGGTGCCGGGCAGACCGACATTGGCCATGGTGAAGACCATGAAGGTCAGCGCGTAGAGCGGCATCCGGTTGACGAGGCCACCATAGGCCGCGATCTCGCGGGTGTGCATGCGGTCGTAGACGATGCCGACGCAGAGGAACAGCGCGCCGGAGACGATGCCGTGCGAGATCATCTGGAACACGCCGCCTGCGACGCCCTGCATGGTGCCGGCGAAGATGCCCATGGTGACGAAGCCCATATGCGCGACCGAGGAGTACGCGATCAGCTTCTTCATGTCCTCCTGCATCATCGCCACCAGCGAGGTGTAGATGATGGCGATGGTCGAGAGCGTGAAGATCAGCGGCGCGAAGTCATGCGAGGCCAGCGGGAACATCGGCAGCGAGAAGCGCAGGAAGCCGTAGCCGCCCATCTTCAGGAGGATCGCGGCCAGGATCACCGAGCCCGCGGTCGGCGCCTCCACGTGCGCGTCCGGCAGCCAGGTGTGCACCGGCCACATCGGCATCTTCACCGCGAAGGAGGCGAAGAAGGCCAGCCACGCCCAGGTCTGCAAGCTGCGCGGCACCGCGGTATGCATCAGGGTCGGGATGTCGGTCGTGTTGCCGTTCCAGTACAGCGCCATGATGGCGAGCAGCATCAGCACTGAGCCGAGGAACGTGTAGAGGAAGAACTTGAACGAGGCATAGACCCGGCGCGGACCGCCCCAGACGCCGATGATCAGGAACATCGGGATCAGGCCGCCCTCGAAGAACAAGTAGAACAGCACGAGATCGAGCGCCGAGAAGGTGCCGATCATCAGCGTTTCCAGGATCAGGAACGCCATCATGTACTCGCGCACCCGGTTCTGGATCGCCTTCCAGCTCGCGATGATGCAGAGCGGCATCAGGGCGGTGGTCAGGATCACGAAGGGCAGCGAGATGCCGTCCACACCCATGTGATAGGTGATGCCGGCGGCGAGCCAATTGGCCTTCTCGACGAACTGGAAGTCGGCGATCGAGGGATCGAAGCGGGCGACCAGGAGCAGCGAGACCGCGAAGGTGATCAGCGTGGTCCACAGCGCGATCCAGCGCGAGTTGCGCTTGGCCGCTTCATCCTCGCCGCGGACGAGGTAGACGAGCAGCGCGCCGACCAGCGGCAGGAAGGTGGTGACGGAGAGGATGGGCCAGGTTGTCATTTACTGGCCTCCAAAGCCGAACATGAACCAGGTGATCAGGCCGGCGACACCGATCAGCATCGCGAATGCGTAGTGATAGAGATAGCCGGTCTGGATCTTCACGACATTGCGGGTGACGTCCAGGACGCGCGCGGAGACGCCGTCCGGGCCGAAGCCGTCGATGATGAAGCCATCGCCCTTCTTCCAGAGCTGGTAGCCGATCCACTTCGCCGGACGAACGAAGATGGTGTCGTAGAGCTCGTCGAAGTACCACTTGTTGAGCAGGAACTGGTACAGCATCGGCTGGGTGTTCGCGAGCTCGACCGGCAGATAGGTCCAGCGGATGTAGAACAGGTAGGACACCACGAAGCCGCCCACCATCATCACGAAGGGCAGCCATCCCAGCAGGGGCGGCATGTGCTCCATGTCCTCGAGGATATGCGGATTCATCTTCACGGATTCGCGGAAGAACTCTTCCACGCCGTGAGGTCCGGTGAATATCTCCTTGAACGGGAAGCCCGAAAGGATCGAGCCGGCTGCTAGGACACCGATCGGGACCAGCATCCACATCGGGCTCTCATGCGCCGCCTCGTAGTGCTTCTCGTCGTGCGGCTCGCCGAAGAAGGTCTTGAAGATCAGGCGCCAGGAATAAAAAGAGGTCAGGGCCGCGGCTGCGACCGTCAGGAGATAGGCATAGGTCGCGAACGGGTTGTGCGAGGCATAGGCGGACTCGATGATCGCATCCTTCGAGAAGTAGCCCGCGAACAGCGGGAAGCCGGTCAGCGCCAGCGTGCCGACGGTCATCACAGCGAACGTATACGGGATCTTCCGCCACAGGCCGCCCATGTTGCGGATGTCCTGCTCGTGGTGCATCGCGTAGATCACCGAGCCAGAGCCCAAGAACAACAGCGCCTTGAAGAAGGCGTGCGTGAACAGGTGGAACATGCCGACCGAGTAGGCCCCCGCCCCCATCGCCACGAACATGTAGCCGAGCTGTGAACAGGTCGAGTAAGCGACGATGCGCTTGATGTCGTTCTGAACGAGGCCGATGGTCGCGGCGAAGAACGCCGTCGTCGCGCCGAAGAACATCACGACGGCCTGCGCGTTCGGCGCCAGCTCGAACAGCGGCGACAGCCGCGCCACCATGAAGACGCCCGCCGTCACCATGGTCGCGGCGTGGATCAGCGCCGACACCGGGGTCGGGCCTTCCATCGCGTCCGGCAACCAGGTGTGCAGCAGGAACTGCGCCGACTTGCCCATCGCGCCCATGAACAGCAGCACGCAGGCAAACGTCAGGGCGTCGGCGTGCCAGCCGAAGAAGTTGATGGTCTTGCCGGTGAGGCCGGGCGCCGCATGGAAGATGGTCTCGAAATCGGTCGAGCCGACCAGCGCGAACACCGCAAAGATGCCGAGCGCAAAGCCGAAGTCGCCGACGCGGTTGACGACGAAGGCCTTGATCGCCGCCGCGTTTGCCGACGGCTTCTGGTACCAGAAGCCGATCAGCAGGTAGCTGGCGAGGCCCACGCCTTCCCAGCCGAAGAACAGCTGCACGAGGTTGTCGGCCGTCACCAGCATCAGCATGGCGAAGGTAAACAGCGAGAGATAGCCGAAGAAGCGCGGACGGTACGGATCCTCGTCCATGTAGCCGATGGAATAGAGGTGCACGAGCGAGGACACGGTGTTGACCACCACCAGCATGACGGCGGTGAGCGTGTCGACCCGCAGCGCCCAGTAGACCTGGAGGTCGCCGGAGAGAATCCAGGGCAGCAGCGGAATCCGCGCGTCGTGGTGCATGAAGCCGACGTCGACCAGCGTGAACCAGGACAGGGCCGCCGAGACGAACAGCAGCCCGGTCGTGATCAGCTCGGCCGCACGCGAGCCCTGAGCCGGCGGCTCGGAAACGTGGTGGTCGTCGTGGCCGTGATCGTCGTGGGCGTGGTCATCGTGGGCGGCCGCAGCATGGGCGTCGCCATGACCGTGATCGTCACCGTGATGCTCGACCGTATCGCCACTGGGGTTGCGGGCATGCGCGCCGAAAATGGCGATCAGGCCGGCGAGAATGGCGCCCAGCAGAGGCAGAAAGACAATTGCCTGGACCATAGCTGGGTTAACCCTTCATCAGATTGACGTCCTCAACCGCGATCGAACCGCGGTTGCGGAAATAGACCACCAGGATGGCGAGACCGATCGCGGCTTCGGCAGCTGCGACCGTCAGCACCAGCAGCGCGAAGACCTGGCCGACGATGTCGCCGAGGAAGGTCGAGAACGCCACGAAGTTGATGTTGACCGAGAGCAGGATCAGCTCGATCGACATCAGGATGACGATGATGTTCTTGCGGTTCAGGAAGATACCGAGGATGCCGAGCGTGAACAGGATCGCGCCGACGGCAAGATAGTGTCCGAGCCCGATCGTCATTTCACCCACTCCGCCGCATCGGCATCCTGGAGCCCCTGCCCCGGCGCCACCTTGCGCAGCGCCATCGCCATGTCGGGCGTGCGCGCGTTCTGAACGTTGATGTCCTGCCGCTTGACGCTGGCCTTGTGGCGCAGGGTCAGCACGATGGCACCGATCATCGCGACCAGCAGCACCATGCCGGCGAGCTGGAAGTAATGGATGTACTTCGTATAGAGCACGAGCCCGAGCGCCTCGGTGTTGGAGACGTTGGTCGGGATCGCCGCCGTGATCGTCTTGGACACGGTCGGGTTGATCACCCAGGCGCCGACGACCAGCAACAGCTCGAACATGAAGATGCCGCCGATCACGAGGCCAACCGGCAGGTACTCGATGAAGCCCTCGCGCAGCTCGAGGAAATCGACGTCGAGCATCATGATCACGAACAGGAACAGCACCGCGACCGCGCCGACATAGACGACGATCAGGATCATCGCCAGGAACTCGGCGCCCATCAGCACGAACAGGCCGGAGGCGTTGACGAAGGCCAGGATCAGGTACAGCACGGAGTGCACGGGATTGCGCGAGACAATCACCATCACCGCCGAGGCGACGCAGATGCCGGCGAACAGATAGAAGAACAGCGCGGGAAGGATCATGCCCTCACCTCACCGGTACGGCGCGTCGAGCTCGATCGCTTTCGCGATCTCGCGTTCCCAGCGATCGCCATTGGCGAGCAGCTTGGCCTTGTCATAGAACAGTTCCTCGCGGGTCTCGGTCGCGAACTCGAAGTTCGGGCCTTCGACGATGGCGTCGACCGGGCAGGCCTCCTGGCAGAGGCCGCAATAGATGCACTTCACCATGTCGATGTCGTAGCGCACGGTGCGGCGGGTGCCGTCGTTGCGGCGCGGACCGGCCTCGATGGTGATGGCCTGCGCAGGGCATACCGCCTCGCACAGCTTGCAGGCGATGCAGCGCTCTTCGCCGTTCGGATAGCGGCGCAGCGCGTGCTCGCCGCGGAAGCGTGGCGAGATCGGGCCCTTCTCGAAGGGGTAGTTCAGCGTCGGCTTCGGCTGGAAGAAGTAGCGCATGGCGAGGAAGAACGCCGAGACGAATTCCGACAGCAGAAGCGAGCGCGCGGTGGCGTTGATGTTGATACCCATGGCGGACCTCACTTCGGCGCGATGCCGGCGAAATGCAGCACGCCGGCCACCACGACCACCATCGCGAGCGACAGCGGCAGGAACACCTTCCAGCCGAGGCGCATCAGTTGATCGTAGCGGTAGCGCGGCACGATCGCCTTTGCCATCGCGAACAGGAAGAACATGAAGAACAGTTTGAGCGAGAACCAGATGATCCCCGGCACCCAGTTGAACGGCGGCAGATCGACCGGCGGCAGCCAGCCGCCCAGGAACAAAATGGTCGCCATCGCGCACATCGTGACGATCGCGACATACTCACCGAGCATGAACAGCAGGTACGGCGTCGAGCCGTACTCGACCATGAAGCCGGCGACGAGCTCGGACTCGGCCTCGACGAGGTCGAACGGCGGGCGGTTGGTTTCCGCCAGTGCCGAGACGTAGAACACCACGAACATCGGGAACAGCGGCCACACATACCAGTTCAGGATGGTGAGCTGCGGCAGGCCGATCAGGCTCGCAAAGCCGTGCAGCTTCTGCGCCTCGACCACGGCCGAGAGGTTCAGCGTGCCGGCGCAGAGCAGAACGGTGATGATGACGAAGCCGATCGAGACCTCGTAGGACACCATCTGCGCCGCCGAGCGCAGCGCAGCCAGGAACGGATATTTCGAGTTCGACGACCAGCCGGCCATGATGATGCCGTAGATCGACAGCGACGAGATCGCGAAGATGTAGAGGATGCCGACGTTGATGTCGGAGATCACCCAGCCGAGGTTGGTCGGGATCACCGCCCAGGCCGCGAGCGCGAGCACGCACGATACCAAGGGAGCAAGGAGAAAGACGCCCTTGTTGGCGCCGGCCGGGATGATCGGCTCCTTCAGCACGAACTTCAGGAGGTCGGCGAAGGACTGGAACAGGCCCCAGGGGCCGACCACGTTCGGGCCGCGGCGGATCTGCACCGCCGCCCAGATCTTGCGGTCGGCGAGCAGGATGTAGGCGATCGCGACCAGCAGGACGACGAGCACCAACACGCTCTCCGCGACCATGATGATCAGCGGCCAGAGGAACCCGGTCCAGAATGCGCTTTCGAAGAATGCCATCAGATCACGCTTACTCCGCTGCGGTCAGCATCTGCCCGGAGGCAAGCCGCGAGCATTCCGCCATCACGGCAGACGCACGCGCGATTGGGTTGGTCAGGTAAAAGTCCTCGATCAGGGCCTTGAACGGCGCCTTCTCCGGCGCGCCGCCCTTGCCCGCGAGCGCCTTGACCTGGTCGGCACTGCCCGTCTCGATCTGGTCCAGACGGATCAGATGCGGCACCGCCTTGAAGATCGCCTGGCGCAGGGCTGCGAGCGAGTCATAGCCAAGCTTCTTGCCGAGCGCTTCTGACAGCGCGCGGACGATCGCCCAGTCCTCGCGGGCCTCGCCCGGCGGGAACGCGGCGCGTCCCGTCATCTGCGCGCGGCCCTCGGTGTTGACGTAGATCGCCGACTTCTCGGTGTAGGCCGCCGCCGGCAGGATCACGTCGGCGCGATGCGCGCCACGGTCGCCATGGGTGCCGATATAGACCACGAAGGTGCCGTCCGGCGCCTTGATCTCGTCGGCGCCGAGCAGGAACAACAGGTCCAGCGTGCCGAAGGTCGTCATCTGCGCGGCGTTCAGGCCGCCAGCGCCCGCCGAGAAACCGATATCCAGCGCGCCGACGCGCGACGCCGTCTCATGCAGCACGCCAAAGCCGTTCCAGCCGTCCTTCACCGCGCCGACATCGAACGCGATCTTGGCCGCCTGCGCGAGGATCGCCGCGCCGTCGTGACGCGAGGTCGCACCCGCGCCGACCAGGATGACCGGATGCTTGGCGTTCTTCAGGACGTCGGCGAAGGAGTGCTTGCCGGCTGCGAGGTCGGCGAGCGTCTCTGTACCGGCACCGAGATGATCGTAGTCGTAGGTCAGATCGGCCTTGGCGCCGATCAAGCCGATCTTGAAGCCGCCCGCGCGCCAGCGCTTGCGGATGCGGGCGTTGAACACGGCCGCCTCCTTGCGCGGATTGGCGCCGATGATCAGGAGCGCGTCGGCCTGCTCGATGCCGACCAGCGTCGGATTGAAGATGTACGAGCCGCGGCCGAGCGCGGGATCGAAGCCATCGCCGCCCTGCACCGCCAGATTGGCCGAGCCGAACTTGGCGAGCAGATCCTTCAGCGCGAACATCTCCTCGACGCCGGCGAGATCGCCTGCGATCGCACCGATGCGCTTGCCGTCGGTGCGGCCCGCCTTGGCGGCAATCGCGGCGAAGGCTTCGGTCCACGAAGCCGCACGCAGCTTGCCGGCCTCGCGGATATAGGGCCGGTCGAGCCGCTGGGTCCGCAGGCCATCGACGACGTGACGGGTCTTGTCGGAAATCCACTCCTCGTTCACGGCCTCGTTGACGCGCGGCAGGATGCGCATCACCTCGCGGCCACGGGTGTCGACGCGGATCGCCGATCCGATGCCGTCCGTCACGTCGACCGACTGCGTCTTGCCGAGCTCCCACGGCCGCGCCGCGAAGGCGTATGGCTTCGAGGTCAGCGCGCCGACCGGGCAGATGTCGACGAGATTGCCCTGAAGCTCGGACGTCAGTGCGTGCTCGAGATAGGTCGTGATCTCCATGTCCTCGCCGCGGCCCGTGGCGCCCATCTCGGGGGCCCCGGCAACTTCCGCCGAGAAGCGGACGCAGCGCGTGCACTGGATGCAGCGGTTCATCGATGTCTTGACCAGCGCACCGAGATATTTGTCCTCGACGGCGCGCTTGTTCTCGGCGAAGCGGCTGGTGTCGACACCATAGCCCATCGCCTGGTCCTGGAGGTCGCACTCGCCGCCTTGGTCGCAGATCGGGCAGTCCAGCGGATGGTTGATGAGAAGGAACTCCATCACGCCTTCGCGCGCCTTCTTCACCATCGGCGAACGCGTGGAGATCTCCGGCGGCTCGCCCTTGGGACCCGGACGGCAATCGCGCACGCCCCAGGCGCAGCTCGCGACCGGCTTCGGGCCGCCCTTCACCTCGACGAGGCACATCCGGCAGTTGCCGGCGATCGACAGCCGCTCGTGATAGCAGAAGCGCGGAATCTCGGCGCCCGCAGCCTCGCACGCCTGGAGCAGCGTGTACTCCGGCGGGACATCGATCTCTTTGCCGTCGATGATGAGCTTTGTCATTCTTCCTACTCCGCCGCGACCATGTTCACGGGATCGCGGACGCCGGCATCGTCGATGTCGGCCTTGTGCGAATACTGGTCGATGCGCGCTTCGATCTCATGACGGAAATGCGCGATCAGGCCCTGGATCGGCCAGGCGGCTGCGTCGCCGAGCGCGCAGATGGTGTGGCCTTCGACCTGCTTGGTGACTTCCAGCAGCATGTCGATCTCGCGCTTGTGGGCGCGGCCCTCGGCCATGCGGGTCAAGACGCGCCACATCCACCCCGTGCCCTCGCGGCACGGCGTGCACTGGCCGCAGCTCTCATGCTTGTAGAAATAGGAGATGCGGGCGATCGCGCGGATCAAGTCGGTCGACTTGTCCATCACGATCACGGCCGCGGTGCCGAGACCCGAACGCAGCTTGCTTAAGGAGTCGAAATCCATCGGCGTGTCGATGATCTGCTCAGCCGGCACCATGCGAACCGACGAGCCGCCAGGAATCACGGCCTTCAGATTGTCCCAGCCGCCGCGGATGCCGCCGCAATGCTTCTCGATCAGCTCACGGAACGGAATCCCCATGGCCTCTTCGACGTTGCAGGGCCGCTCGACATGGCCGGAAATGCAAAAGAGCTTGGTGCCGACATTGTTGGGACGACCGATGCCAGCGAACCACGCCGCACCGCGCCGCAGAATGTCTGGCGCCACCGCGATCGACTCGACGTTGTTGACCGTGGTCGGGCAGCCGAACAGGCCGACATTCGCCGGGAACGGCGGCTTCAGCCGCGGCTGGCCCTTCTTGCCTTCCAGGCTCTCGAGCAGCGCGGTCTCTTCGCCGCAGATATAGGCACCGGCGCCGTGGGCGACGTAGAGGTCGAACGGCCAGCCGTTGACGTTGTCCTTGCCGATCAGCTTGGCGTCATAGGCCTGGTCGATCGCGGCTTGCAGGTGCTCGCGCTCGCGAATGAACTCGCCACGGACATAGATGTAGCAGGCATGCGCGTTCATCGCGAAGCTCGCGATCAGGCAGCCCTCGATCAGGAGATGCGGATCGTGCCGCATGATCTCGCGATCCTTGCAAGTGCCGGGCTCGGACTCGTCGGCGTTGACGACGAGATAGCTCGGCCGGCCGTCGGTCGATTCCTTCGGCATGAACGACCATTTCAGGCCCGTCGGGAAGCCGGCGCCGCCGCGGCCGCGCAGGCCCGATGCCTTCATCTCGTTGATGATCCAGTCGCGGCCCTTGTCGATGATGGCCTTCGTGCCATCCCAGGCGCCGCGGCGCCGCGCGCCCTCGAGCCCCCAATCATGGAGGCCGTAGAGGTTCTTGAAGATGCGGTCCTTGTCCTCGAGCATTTCAGTGCTTTCCGATCAACGGTTGGCTTGCTTGTAGGCAAGCCCGGCGGCGCAGACAGCGAAGGTCAGCGCCCAGAGCAGACTGGTTTCCAGCGACGCGTTCAGGGTGAAGCGCTGCAGCAGGAAGATGAAGGCGGCCGCGACAGCGGCATGCATCGCGATGAAGCCCCACTTCTTCACGGCGCCGCTCCTCTCCGCTGCCGGTGACGCGAGATCACGCATCAGGTGGTCTCCTTCAGCGTGGTCGGTCCGGTGATGGGGGCCGAGAACTGACGGCCGTTCTGCGGGCCGGGCTTGGGCGGATTGCCCGAGGCAAAGCCGTCGAGCACCTTACCGAAGCTGTCCTTGGTCAGATCCTCATAGGTGTCCTTGCCGATCAGGACCATCGGCGCGTTCACGCAGGCGCCCAGGCACTCGACCTCTTCCCAACTGAAATTGCCGTCCTTGGAAAGGTGGAAGGGCTCGTGATGGATCCGGCTCTCGCAGACGTGGATCAGGTCTTCGGCGCCGCGCAGCCGGCACGGCGTGGTGCCGCAGACCTGGACGTGGGCCTTCTTGCCGACGGGCGCGAGCTGGAACATCGTGTAGAAGGTCGCAACTTCCAGCACGCGGATGTAGGGCATGTCGAGCATGTCGGCGATCACGCGGATTGCGGCTTCCGACACCCAGCCGTCGTTCTGCTCCTGCGCGCGCCACAAAATCGCAATCACGGCGGAGGCCTGGCGACCGGCCGGATACTTCGCGATCTGCTGCTTCGCGAACGCGAGGTTCTCCTCCGTGAACGCAAAGCTCGCGGGCTGGACTTCCTTGGGCGCTAGGCGGCGAACGGACATCTCTTCAATCTCTCACTGGATACGGCGCACAGCCTTCGCATTCAGGGCATCGATCCTGTCCTGCCAGAATGCGCTTGCGGTGCCGAAAACGTTGTAGCCGACGTGGGTGGAGACCTTGATGCGATCGAGGATCGAGAGTTCGGTCACCGTCTCCATGCGATTGGTGCTGGGATCGTAGACAATCAGCTTAAGCGGGGTCTGTTCGAGGATGTAGCGCGACACCGCGTGCGAACGGTCGCTGCCGTGCTCCTCGCAGATGATCACGCTGTCGCCTTCAAGAAGCCGCTTGCCGCCCTTGATGGCCTCGATCTCGACGCCCTCGACGTCGAGCTTGATCAGATACTTGCCGCCACCCTCGACCTTGCCGTCATCGAGCAGATTGTCGAGCGCAATCACCGGCACTTCCTCGCCGCCCGCCGAGGGGGCGCCGGCGATGCTGAAGGCCTCGTGCTTGGTGCCGGACAGCCGCGCGGTACCGCGCTCGGCACCGATCGCGCATTTCATGGTCTCGAAACGGTTGCCGTTGATGCGGGCGTTGTTCGCAAGCTTCGGATAGTTCTGACCCGACGGCTCGATGGCGATCGCATTGTGCGAGCCGAACGGCTTGCTCGACACCAGCACCGACCAGTAGCCGTAGTTCGCGCCGCAATCGAGCAGCGTGTAATCGACGTCGACGGAGTCCGCGAACAACAGCTCCAGCTCGTCCTCGTAATTGTAGGAGCGGTTGAGCAGCTTGCTCCAATAACCGTCGCCGTAAGGAAATTCGAAGACGGCGTCTGGGTTGAGCTTGATCGCGATGTTGCGCTCGGGCAGCGTTTTCCGCAGCAGGTTCGCGCAGGCGATGTAGCCCATGTGGGAGAAGTGCGAGGAGATCTTCGATCCCGTCACCAGCGCCAAGGCAGCCGTCCGCTCCCACAGGTTGGCCCCTTCAAGGGCCCCCGAGCCGCGGTCAAACTGGATTGGCGCCTGCGCCATCACCGATCGACCTCTCCGAACACGATGTCGAGCGAGCCGAGGATGGCCGAGACGTCGGCGAGCAGATGGCCCCTGCAAATGTGATCCATAGCCTGCAGATGGGCAAATCCCGGCGCGCGGATCTTGCACTTGTAGGGCTTGTTGGTGCCGTCGGAGACGAGATAGACGCCGAACTCGCCCTTCGGCGCCTCGACCGCGGCATAGACCTCGCCGGCCGGCACGTGGACGCCTTCGGTGTAGAGCTTGAAGTGATGGATGAGCGCTTCCATCGAGCGCTTCATCTCGCCGCGGCGCGGCGGGAAGACCTTGTTGTCCTCGACCGCGACCGGCCCCTGCCCGTCCGGCGCCTTCAGCTTCTCGATGCACTGCCTCATGATCCGCACCGACTGGCGCATCTCTTCCATGCGGATCAGGTAGCGGTCGTAGCAGTCGCCATTCTTGCCTATCGGAACGTCGAATTCCATCTCGGCATAGCATTCATAGGGCTGCGCCTTGCGCAGGTCCCAGGCCGCGCCCGAGCCGCGCACCATCACGCCCGAAAAACCCCACTCCCAGGCTTCCTTCAGCGGCACCACGCCGATATCGACGTTACGCTGCTTGAAGATGCGGTTGGCGGTGAGCAGGCGGTCGAGGTCGTCGACCACTTTCAGGAACGGATCGCACCAGGCCTCGATGTCGTTGATCAGCTTGGGCGGCAGGTCCTGGTGCACGCCGCCGACGCGGAAAAAAGCTGCGTGCATACGGCTGCCCGAGGCGCGCTCGTAGAACACCATCAGCTTCTCGCGCTCTTCGAAGCCCCACAGCGGCGGGGTCAGCGCGCCGACGTCCATCGCCTGCGTGGTCACGTTGAGAAGATGCGAGAGGATGCGGCCGATCTCGCAATAGAGCACGCGGATCAACTGGCCGCGGCGCGGCACCTCAATGCCAAGCAGCTTTTCCGCCGCAAGGCAGAAAGCGTGCTCCTGGTTCATCGGCGCGACGTAGTCCAGGCGATCGAAATAAGGAATCGCCTGCAAGTACGTCTTCTGCTCGATCAGCTTTTCCGTGCCGCGGTGAAGCAGACCGATATGGGGATCGACGCGCGCGACGATTTCACCATCCAGTTCGAGCACGAGGCGCAACACGCCATGTGCCGCCGGATGCTGCGGACCAAAGTTGATGGTGAAATTACGGAGGTTCTCAGGTTGTTCGTTCATGATCAGACCTTCGGCCCCGCCTTCTCATCGCCGGGCAGCGGATAGTCCGCCCCTTCCCACGGCGACAGGAAATCAAACTTGCGGAATTCCTGGTTGAGCCGGACCGGCTCGTACACAACCCGCTTCTCCTGGTCGTCGTAGCGGACCTCGACGAAACCGGTGAGCGGGAAGTCCTTGCGCAGCGGATGCCCCTCGAAACCGTAATCGGTGAGGATGCGGCGCATGTCGGGATGGCCGACGAAGATCACGCCATAGAGGTCGTAGGTCTCGCGCTCGAACCAGTCGGCGCCGGGAAACACCTCGATCAGCGACGGCACCTGCGTGGTCTCATCGGCCTGCGCCTTGAGCCGGATCCGGGTGTTCAGGGTCGGCGACATCAGATGATAGACGACGTCGAAGCGCTTCTCGCGCGACGGGTAATCCACCGCCGTCACGTCGGTAAAGTTGACGAAGCGGCAGTTCGGATCGTCGCGGAGGTACTTGACCACCTCAACGATCTTGGCGGCCTCGACGTCCACCGTGAGCTGGTTGAAGGCCACCGCGTGACCGGTGGCGGCGCCCGGAAGCGCGCTAACGATCGTTTGCCCAAGGGCGTCGAGCTTGCCGTCGTCCATGACGTAAAACCTTAGCGTTCGATGGTGCCGGTGCGCCGGATCTTCTTTTGCAACAGCAGCACGCCATAGAGCAGCGCTTCCGCCGTGGGCGGGCAGCCCGGCACGTAGATGTCGATCGGCACGATGCGGTCGCAACCGCGCACGACCGAGTAGGAATAATGATAGTAGCCGCCGCCATTGGCGCAGGAGCCCATGGAGATGACGTAGCGCGGCTCTGGCATCTGGTCGTAGACCTTGCGCAGCGCCGGGGCCATCTTGTTGGTCAGGGTGCCTGCGACGATCATCACGTCGGACTGGCGCGGCGAGGCACGTGGCGCAAAGCCGAAGCGCTCGACGTCGTAGCGCGGCATCGAGACCTGCATCATCTCGACCGCGCAGCAGGCGAGACCGAAGGTCATCCACATCAGCGAGCCCGTGCGCGCCCAGGTGATCAGATCATCTGTGGCCGCAACGAAGAAGCCCTTGTCGGACAGCTCGTGATTGACCTCGAGGAAGAACGGATCGTTGGCTCCGACCGGCTTGCCGGTCGACGGGTCGAGAATGCCCTTGGGGGCCGGCGCTAGAACCGGACCGGAGGACTGTGTGGCAGGGTTCAATCCCATTCGAGTGCCCCTTTCTTCCATTCATAGGCAAACCCCACCGTCAGCACGGCGAGGAACACCACCATGGACCAGAAGCCTGTCGCACCAAGCTTGCCGAACGCTACCGCCCAGGGGAACAGGAACGCCACCTCGAGGTCGAAGATGATGAAGAGGATGGCGACCAGGTAGAAGCGGACGTCGAACTTCATCCGGGCGTCGTCGAAGGCGTTGAAACCGCACTCATACGCCGACAGCTTTTCCGGATCCGGCTGCTGGAACGCCACGATGAAGGGCGCGATCAGCAGCACGAGGCCAATCAGGCCCGCTACCCCTATAAAGACCACAAGTGGAAGATAGTTCTGCAGAATGCCGCTCATTGGCGAGCCCTTTTTCCCGCAAGCCTCGGGTGGCTCGCGGATTCGTCCCAATTTGGAATTGTTCTGAGCCTTAGCGCAGTGCACCAAAGGGTGCAAGACGCGCTGTTTTTAGGCCCTTTGCCGCCCCCAGAACAGTGGTAATCCCGGAATCGCCCCGCGGTTGGTATGGAGCAGAACGGCCGCCCCAGCAAGGGCATCCATGTCAGTCTCCCCGCCGTCGGCGGATGCTCCGCGCGGAGCACGTCGGACCGCGTCTCGGGGTGTCTAGGACGGCTTTGCTGTCCTGCCGCGGCGCAGCCAGGCCCAGGGAATGACGAGCACGGGAAAGCCGACCGTCACCCAAGCGACATATTTGCCGATCTCGCCCCAGAGCAGCGCCGCCAACAGGCCGATCGAGGTCGCCACCGCAATCAGAATCGGCGCGCCGAAGACCCGTATCCACGGACGCGAGCGGCCGGACGAGCCATGCATCATGACGGGACCGGGGCTCGTTTGGCGAATGCGTCGGCGCGGGCGGGTCCCCGCTTCCGCCGCCGCGCCAGCCAAAGGTAGAGGCCGCTGCCGATCACGATCATCGTGAGCACGTCGAGCGCGGCCCAGATCACCTTCAGCGGCATACCGCCATAGTCGCCGAAATGCAGCGGTTGCGAAATCAAGAGCGCCTGGAGATATGCCGGCAGCGCCCGGCTGTCGGCGACCTCCCCGGTCTCCCCGTCCAGCAGCACAGGCTTCAGCAGGCGCGCCGTAAGCGCGGTATCGCCGCGCATGAACGCCGCGAAATGGTGCGATGACGTGAACGGGGTGCCCGGGAAGGCGATGAAGGCGATGTCCATGCCGGGTGCGGCCGCCCTGGCGCGGGCGACGACGCCGTCAAGCGAGGCCAGACGCAGCGGCGGCGGCTTGCCGGCATAGGGCCCGACCATGCTCGCCAGTTCGGTCGCCTTCCATTGATCGAGCATCAGCTCGGCCCAGGTGTTGATCACGCCGGTCAGCCCGACCACCAGCGCCCAGACAACCGTCACCACGCCGATCAGATTATGCCAGTCGAGCCAGACCACGCGGCGCGCGGCGGAAGCGCGGATGGTTGCAAAGCGCAGGCGGCGGGTGAACGGCCGGTACAGCACCACGCCGGAGATGATCGCGACCGCGAACATGAGCCCCATCGCGCCGAGAAACAGCTTTCCGGCCTGGCCGGCGAACATGTCCGTGTGCAGTTTGAGCACGATCAGCATCGGCCCGACGCCGACGGGTCCGAGCAGCCTGGCCGAGACCGCATCGACGGCACGCACGGTGGCATTGTCCGGCGGGCCGTCCGGCGCGCTATTGGTGAATGCGAACACGATCCCGGGTTCGTCCTTGTCCCAGGAGATATACTGCAGCACCCGCCCCGGATCGGCTGCAAGCGCGGCGTCGGCGACCTCCTGGGTGGTCGCACGCGCCGCGCCCGCATGAGCTTCGGGGCGGGGGGCATAGCCCAGAAGCTCATCGATCTCGTGATGGAAGATCAGCGGCAGGCCGGTCAGGCAGAGCAGGAGCAGGAACACGGTCGAGATCAGGCTGGTCCAGGTGTGGACCACGGACCAGACCCTGACGGTGCGCGCCTTCACGACGCGATCCCCTCGCCTGCCCTCACCATTTGTACGACACGCTGGCTGTGACGCGCCGGCGATCGCCGTAGAAGCAGGACGTCGCCGACGCACAACTGGCGACATAGTTCTTGTCGGTCACGTTGATCACGTTCAGCGCGGTGCGCCAATTCTGCCATTCGTAGTGAAGCGCGAGATCGCCGAGCACGACGGCGGGAACCTCGAGCGTGTTGGCGGTGTCAGCCCAGGACGAGCCGACATAGCGCACGCCCCCGCCGAAGCCGAACCCCGCCAGCGGTCCCTCCTTGAACGTGTAGTCGGCCCAGCCCGAGGCCAGGAGCTCAGGCGTGTTGGTCGGCGTCTTGCCGATTAGCGATGAATCGAGATCCTTGCTGGTGAAGAGATGATAGCTGGTGAAGGCGCCGATCAGCTTCAACTCCTTCGTGACATTGGCTACCGCCTCGAGCTCGATGCCGCGCGAGGTGACCTCGCCGGTCTGGTTCTGCAACAGCGCATTTGACGGATCGGTGGTCAGCGCGTTCTGACGCTTCAGGTCGAAGGCCGAGACCGTGAAGTAACCGTCGAACCACTTCGGCTGCACCTTCAGGCCGACCTCGACCTGCTTGCCGGTTTCCGGCAGGAGCAACTGGTTGTTGGCATTGAGGCCAATGACCGGATTGTAGCTCGTCGCATAGGACACGTAGGGCGCAAGGCCGTTGTCGAAATTGTAGATGAGGCCCGCGCGCCCGCTGAACCTGCTGTCATCGCGGCTGGCGACTATGGCCCCCGTGTCGCGAGCGGCCTGGGTCGTCTCGACCCAATCATTGCGGCCGCTCACCACGAGCGTGAAATTGCCGAGCTTGATCTGGTCCTGAAGGTAAGTGCCGGCCTGCTTCTGCGTGATTAGGAAGTTGCGGAACGGCCCGTTCGTAAATGGCACATTGAGACCGTAGACCGGACTGAAGACATTGATCGACGGCGTGGTGCCGAACTGGAACTGCTGGTAGTCGTCGATCTGGTAGCCCCGCAAATCGACGCCGAACAGCATCGTGTGCTTCAACAGGCCAGTGTCGAAACGATACTCCAACTGGTTGTCGAGATTGGCCTGGTTGGCGGTGTCCTTCGCATACCAATTGTAGCGCGCGATATCGCCCGTCGTGGCGTTGGAATAGCCGTTGGCGACGAGGCCGCGATAGGTCACGTCGACATGCGCAAACCGCGCATTCTGCCGGAAGGTCAGGCTGTCGTTGAGATTGCGCTCGAACTGATAGCCGAGCATCTCCTGCTCGCGCGTGAACTTGTCGATGCTGGGATCGCCGAGGAACGTGCTCGTCGGGATGCGGCCGAACGCTGCGTTGGTCACCGTGCCCTGATACGGCAGGAAGTTGATGCCGCGGGTATCCTGCTTCGACGCCGAAGCCAGGACGGTGAACGTCGTGTCGGCATCCGGTTTCCAGGTGACCGACGGCGCGATGAAGTAGTTGTTGTCGGGCGTGAAGTCGACCTGGGTGCCGCCGTTCTGGACCTGACCGACGACGCGATAGAACAGCTTTCCGTTCTCAGGGCTCGTCGCGACGGGACCACCGACATCGAAGCCGACATAGGCGTTGCCGAAATTGTTGACGCCGGTCTCGATGTAGCGGATCGGCTCGCTGGGCGGCATCTTGCTGATGACGTTGACGATGCCGCTCGGGCTCGAGCCGCCATAGAGCACTGCCGAGGGACCGCGCAGCACCTCGACGCGCTCCATGTTGAGGGGCTGGAGCTTCCAGCTTGCATAGGACGTGTAGAAGAGCTGCATGCCGTCGAGGAACAGGCCGACATCGTCGGATTTGAAGCCGCGGATCAGCCACCAGTCATTGCGGGTGTCGGCACCGAAGGTTCCGGCGCGCACGCCCGCCGAATAGCGCAGCACCTCATCCAGCTTGTTCGGCTTCTGGTCGCGGATCTCTTCGGCGCCGATGACCGACACCGATTGCGGCGTCTCCATGATCGGCGTGTTGGTCTTGGTGCCGGACGAGCTGCGGTTAGCGACATAGCCGTGGACCGGACCGCGCGGCGTCTCGACGAATCCGACGTTGCGCTCAGGCTGCGGCTTTCTCTCGCTCGCGCTCTGCGCCGCCGCGCGCGGCGTTCGACGCGGCGCCGCGGCGGCCGCGCGGCGGCGGGGCTCAGGCGAAGCCACGGTAACCGGCGGCAAGGCTTGCGCACCGCTCTGCGACGAGGATCCCGAGGATTGAGCGATCGAAACTTGCGGCAACAGCACCAAAGCGGACGCGGTCGCAAGTCCCGCCGACCGCAGCATTCCAAGACAGTTCAACGCACCACCCCAACCTGCAACGTTTGTTGTTCCATGCCGTCAGTGCGAATGACGACATGCGTTGCGGCGACGCTTAAGCGCGCGCGTGCGGGAAACCTAATTGAATACCTCTTAGAAAATTTCTTAGAGATCCTCCAAGAACTCTTCCAAAATGGGCGCTTCGAAAATCGGCGCGGCGATCAGTCGGGATCCTTTTCCGCCTCTAACATCGCTTCGGCGGTGACCGTCAGGTGATCGATCTGCACCAGCAGCGTATCGAGCTCGTCCTTGCTCAATTGCTCAAGCAGGCGCCGATTGCGCTCTTGCGCGCTGGCAACGATCGCGTCATGGGCGGCGAGTCCCGCCTTGGTCAGCGAGATCAGCACTTCGCGACTGTCGTGCGGATTGGCCGTTTTCGCGATCAGCTTGCGTGACGACAGGCCCGCGAGTGCGCGGCTGATCTGCCCCTTGTCCTGACCGACGGCTTCGGCGAGCCGCGCCACGCTCATCGGCGGACGCCGGCCGAGCGAGGCGACGAGACCGAACTCCACCGAATTCAGTCCGACGAGACGCTTGTAGCGGAGGATGGCGCCGCGCCTGAGCAGATTGGCGAGCACCATCAGCCGCGACGACAGCATCACGGTGATCGGTGCCGGCGGCGCCTCGTCCTCAACGTCAGGCGGCATTCGCCCGCCCCTGCTCGGCTTCTGGCTCATGCGCCACCTCTGCCAACAAACAAACGGCCTGCCAAGGGGCGCAAGGACCGGTGGTTAAAATGATTGTCAGAGGCATTCGCAAGATCGTTGACACTGTCATCGATCTATCGTTGACTGCCTCAACGGGCAAGAACACGACCTGGCGGCCGACGAGCCGCAGGCGGGAGGAGCATCATGACCATCACCCAGCGGGATCGCGATCTCGGCACGGCCTACGCGATGCGGGAAGCAAGCACGCGCACCGAGCTGACTTCGGTCGCGCGCGGCACGCCGATGGGCGAACTGCTCCGCCGCTACTGGCACCCCGTCGGTCTCGTTAGTGACGCCACCGATACGCCCAGGAAAGTCCGCGCGCTCGGCGAGGACCTCGTCCTGTTCCGCGACAAGCATGGCCGGCCCGGCCTGCTGCACGCACGCTGCTGCCACCGCGGCACCACGCTGTATTACGGCAAGGTCGAGGAGGACGGCATCCGCTGCTGCTATCACGGCTGGAAGTTCGACGCGCAAGGCCACTGCCTCGAGCAACCCTGCGAGCCCGACGGCGGGCAGTTCAAGGACAAGGTGCGCCAGCCCTGGTATCCGGTCCAGGAACGCTACGGGCTGATCTTCGCCTATATGGGCCCCGCCGAGAAACGCCCGGTCCTGCCGGCTTATGAATGCCTGGAGACCATGGACGAGGGTGAACTCGTCGAGGCCGATGATTCCTCGATCGGCGGCGGGGGACCAGCCATCATCCCCTGCAACTGGCTCCAGCATTTCGAGAACGTGGTCGATCCCTACCACGTGCCGGTGCTGCACGGCTCGTTCTCGGGCCCGCAATTCACCAACATGATGGCCTCGATGCCGGAGGTGAAGTTCGAGAAATCGCCGCGCGGGGTCCTCGTGCGTTCGGAGCGCAAGCAGGACGACGGCAAGGTGTTTTACCGCGTCAGCGAGGCGGCGCTGCCGACCTTACGCGTCGTGCCGAACCCGCGCGTCGCGCAGTTCGCCCGCGTCGAATCGATCGGCTGGGTGCTCCCGATCGACGACATTTCTTTCCGCATTTATGTCGCCGGCCGAGTGAAGAATGCCGGCGACATCGGCCGCATGCGCTCGAAGTTCAACGGAAAATTCTGGTGGGACATGAGTGAGGCCGAGCACCAGCAGTTTCCCGGCGACTATGAGGCTCAGGTCGGCCAGGGCCCGGTGACCATCCACTCCGAGGAGCATTTTGGCCAGAGCGACCGCGGCATCCTGATGATCCGGCGCATGCTGACCGATCAACTCGAGGCACTCGCCGCAGGCCGCGACCCGATCGGAGTCTCCTTCGATCGCAGCGCGCCGCCGGTCGCATTCGAAGCAGGGAATTACATCCGCGACGCCTAGACGAGACGTACCAACGACAACAAAATAGACGTATCGGGGGAAGCGATGGTCGATGTGACGTCAGACGTGCCGACGCCGGCGGCCGCCGCCGCAAAGCCGTCCGCGCGGCGCTATTACGTGCTGGGCCTGCTCACCATCATCTACGCGCTGAACTTCCTCGATCGCACCATCTTCAACGTCCTGATCGAGCCGATCAAGAAGGAGTTTCAACTCAGCGACACCATGATGGGTCTTTTGGCTGGCTTCGGCTTCGCGCTGTTCTATTCCCTGCTCGGCATTCCCATCGCGCGCATGGCCGACCGGCTGAACCGGCGCAACATCGTCGCGCTCGCCTTCGCGTTCTGGAGCGCGATGACGGCGCTGTGCGGTATGGCCACGAGCGTGACCTCGCTGGCGCTTGCCAGGATTGGCGTCGGCATCGGCGAATCCGCAGGCTCGCCGGCCTCGCAATCGATCGTCGCCGATCTCTTTGCCAAGAATGAGCGGCCCCGCGCGCTCGGCATCTATGCCATCGGCACCTATCTCGGCGTGTTCCTCGGCTATTTCGTCGGCGGCTATGTCAACCAGCACTATGGATGGCGCATGGCCTTCTACGTCGCGGGCCTGCCCGGCATCCTCCTTGCCGCCGTCTTGTGGCTGACGATCTCCGAGCCGAAGCGCGGCGCCATGCAGGAAACGTTCACGCCCGAGCCGCTCGGACCGACGCTGCGCTTTCTCGCCTCCCAGCAGAGCTTCATCGTCGTGCTGATCGGCTTCTGCCTCACGACCTATACGAATTACGCAACCGCGGCGTGGATCCCGCCGTTCCTGGCGCGCGTGCACCATTTGTCGAGCGCCGAGATCGGCACCTATGCAGGGACCTTCAAGGGGCTCGCCGGGATGGCGGGCACGCTGCTCGGCGGCTTCGTGGTGGCGCAGGTCAGCCGCCGCGACGATCGCTGGAAGCTGTGGGCACCCGCGGTGACTTCGGGGCTGGCCGGCCCCGTGTTCGCGCTGTGCATGCTGACGCAGGATTTCGCGACCATGGTCGCGATGCTGGCGCTGACCTCGTTCCTGGTCGGCTTTCATCTCGGGCCGATCTTTGCGATCGCGCAGACGGTGGCAAAGCCCAGCATGCGGGCGCTCGCCTCGGCCCTCATTGCGCTGACCGCAACCTGCTTCGGCCAGGGGCTTGGCCCGCTCATCGTCGGCGTGATCAACGACGCGCTGAAAGCCGGCTTCGGCGCGGACGCCGTCCGCTACTCCCTGCTGTCGGCGGCGGTCACGACCACCGTGGGTGCCCTCCTCTTCCTGCGGGCTGCCCGGACGATCCGGACCGATATCGCCCGGGCGGCGGCCTGAAACGGCCCTCCGGACGAAACCTGGCAAATGAAACCATTTTGCCGAAGGCGCGAAACCATCCGGAAACAGATCGTCCTTAGAACGTGGGCCAACAGACGGGCGGGAAAGCCCGTCGGGAGGCCCAGATGAACCACTCCATTCACTCTGCCGATCGTGCGACACACCTGAAGATCGTGGTGGTGGCGCTGGTGGCCGGTATCGCAGTGGCAGCCTTCGGGATCGCGGCGCGGACCAGCGTCGACCTCACCGAGACCGCCCAGGCCAACCACACGATCAAGGCCGGCAAGCCGGTGGTGGTGACGAGCTCGGGTACGTCGGAGATCCGGTAAGGAAAAAGGTCCGTTTCGGACAGACGCCAAGGCCGCCTCCGGGCGGCTTTTTCGTTTGCGGCGTTTTGTGGAGAATTTAGGGCTAAGCCATTGATTCAATGGCGCGAGAGACGGGGCTCGAACCCGCGACCTCCGGCGTGACAGGCGGTGTGAAAGTTCAACCAAACCAATAGATGTTCCAACCGATGGCCCGCCCGATCCGGGCCTTTTGGCCTGCATAGTTGGAACGGTAGTCCAGCGCGACGACGGGCTTTGGTCGATCGGCCTCGCCGACGACGGCGCCCTCGGCCCGTTCGAAAGCCGCGCATTCGCAGCGGCAGTAGCGGCGCTAATCGACGACCCACCCGATAAAAGACGAAGCCCCCGCGGTGGCAAACGCGAGGGCTCAATTTCGTCTCATGTGACTGCAGCAACTCGTTCGTATACGAACACCTGGCCAACTTCAATAGCGAAGACCCGCCAGAACACACTCGCAGCGCCCGCGCGCTGACCGAACGAACACGCGTTCGGTTGGCCGTGGTCGCCTGTTGTGGCGCTCGGTGGTCCCGCCACACACAGCCGCTCCGATCAACCGTCCGCTAGTGACGGGTTTTGATCCTGCCTTTCCCCGTCGCCGGCCCCAGGCCGCGATAAACGACAGAACGGTGCCGGCGCCTTTCACCGGCAGGTTTTCGATCACTTGGATCGAATAGTCTGGCCTCGAGGCGAGCATATCGAGGCGACACGTTCGGCGGGATCTTTCTCGGGCGAGCTCATCGCAGCTTAGCGTTCGGCGATGGGCAGGTGACTCCTCAAGTCCGACTTTCCGACCGCGCTTAGGCTGCCATGCCGAAGCGGAAACCACGGCGCCGGTTAAATCCGGCTAGACCCCGCGATCCCAGACAATGGGAAGGGAGATCAGCTTGGCCCCCACTAAGGGCACCGTGGCTATACCGAACGGGAAGATGGTGTTCTCAAGTCCATGCTCTGCTGCGTGGACGTGCCTTCCGAAGAGGGAGGGAGGACAAGCGGAAAGCGGAACTGTGCCCGGAGCAGATGACGCTACTTCCCTCGCGAAGTGAGTCGGCGCCACCAACCAAGCCAAGCGGCGCCCAGGGTTTGTGACGTGAGTCACGGCGCGAACGAACCCAAGAGAGCCACACTCTTCTCTTCCTAAACCCATTGCAGGAGCGAGAATAAGCAACGAACTTCACGAACTATCCACCGGCGATCTCGATGAGGTTAGCGGTGGCGACTTGAGGTACTTCCCCACTGAACCTTCCATTACGCCAACCATCCCCATCCCGCCACCCTTGGTGGGACTCGTGGGGGGCGGCCCGGTCATCCCTGTAGGGTACCCTGTACCGTACGGCTCGCCCGACCCGCGTCTCCAGTAGCGCGCACTTAACGCAGGCGGCGCCTCAAGCGCCATCTGCGCACCTTACCGCGCCTGGGGACATCGCCAGGCGCCCACGAGCGCACGTGATAGGCCGCACATAGACATCGATCGCGGTTAGGTCGCAGCTGCCTCGACATTCGTCCGCAGCCAGCCCAAGGGCAGCGTCGGTGATTGGAGTGTGGTCGCGCGCCGAAACCTCATGCTGCGACAGGGTGCTCCTCGAAGCCTGAAAAGAATTGGGCGGCGCACTCAGCATTCCACCTACGGGGTGACCGTAGGTGACCGTAGGACTACGGCACTGCAAATTATCGCCATGTTCGCCTATTTTTTTTGCCACACTTCCTAATTAGCCATTGTGCCGAGCAGTTGGGGGGGCAATCAAATCCCGCTGTCTTGAAATCTGTTCGCGATGCCAGCAACGCGAGCATGCGGTGAGTTGCGCATGTTCGCGGTGCCAGCCACGCGAGCATGCGTTGAGTTGCGCGCCTTCGCGACGCGCAGCAGTGGATATCTTTAACGGTAAAGGATCAGGGCATGGTTGCGTCCGCACCTGTAGTCAAGTCAATCACCAACTATGCCGGCGCAGTCGTTAGCGGAAGCACCGACGTCAACCAGCTGATATTGAATGGGACGGCTGAGGCAGGCAGCACGGTGAACGTGTTCGACGGCACCACCTTTTTGGGCACCACCACCGCGGCTAGCTCAGGTGCCTGGGCCTTTGCGCCGAGCGCCTTGTCGGCCGGCACGCACAGCTTTACCGCCAGCGACACCGATGCCACGGGCACCAGTGTAGTATCGGCAGCAACGGCCGTGAACATCGTGCCGAACATCACCTCGTTCTCGGCTACCAACATGAGCCATTTTACGGTCGACGGCTCCACTGTCGAAGCCCTGAATGCCAACCAGCCGTGGAGCCTGACCAACCCCGATCCCAGCACGCTGCAGTTTCAGGTCCGCTCCGGCGACTATTGGAGCACCTCGGGCTGGAGCGATCTGACCAACGATGGCGGCGCCAACCGCTCGGAAATCGAGTTTCCTACTTACAATGCCGGCACTCAGATCAACGTCTCCTACGGTCTCACTGTGCAACCAGGCCCGGTCAACAACGCCTCGTTTTTCGAACTCGGCCACTTGGACTC
>NZ_AXAS01000156.1 GCF_000472925.1 Bradyrhizobium sp. Ec3.3 | reverse complement strand
ATGCATCGGGACGCTCCTGAACAGGATTATTCCGGTCGACCTAGTATTGTTTGGGCTCACTAGAACTTCAACGTCCAATCAAGAACTCTTAGCCCAAGACCGCCAAAGCGCTCGGCATTACCGTGCCTTCCACCTTGCTGGCACTCGCCGACGAGGTTATCGAATAGAGTTCGCCCTTGCTGCACTGCATGAGAATCGAATGAGCGCGAAATATCCAGCCCGACAGTGAGGCAGAGGGACCTCAACGGTAACCCATCGCAGACGACACCGGCTTATTCCAGTTGAAGTCCGGCCGGACATCGGCACCGCTCCTGCCGCAGGCAGAGCAGGTGAACCTAGGCTCGATGTCGGACAGGCGCACCTCATCCGGCCAGCGATCGGCGCTCAGGGTCGTCCAATGGCCGCAACGGTGGTCGGCGCAATAGACCAGGACGCCGCGCACGCCCATCTCGCGCATGTCGGCGAAGGTTATCTCGACCGGGCGGTGACCAGGCGGTGTACGGTTCTCTTGGTGGACAGGTCCAACCATACCGCGATCAAAGCGGCACCGGGAGATATCGGCAAATTATCAATCTCTTGGGCGTCTGAGCGCACCAGGATTCGGAAGCTAGCCGTCTCAGGAAATCGCGCTCGATCGCATTTAGGTCCATTCGTTACTGCGTCAGGTGTACCAGAAAAGCCTCGCAGGCAGTCTCGGCTTCGGCGAAGGTCTTGAAGGGAGACCCAGCAATTTTGATTGCCGGCCTGTTCAGGTGGATGGGCCGCCACGAGGCAATGAAGCCGGGCTGTCCGTGAAGCCCGGGACCGGTACGGCTTTCATTGCTGATCACGAACGAAAATCCGCCGATGCTCGCCATCCATATTTCGAGCTCGTCCCGTGAGGTATCAACGCGAGTAAAGTGCAGGGCCAAATCACCCCCCACATTCTTACTCGTCATAAAGTGTCACGGGTGCAGGCCGGGCGCATTTACCTGCGTAAATTCCTGACGATCGCACAAAGGCGCAACCGCCAGCGCCTGGCAGCGCACGCGTGCGGCTGACGCGGTGACGGAGAGACAGGCCCGCCGGTACGTGCTGGCGGGCCTTTAACGTAACTGAATTACATTTCTAAGCTTTCCGTCGATCATCGAGACATGGCAGCAGACGATGACAAACGGGAAGCGCCGCCCCCCGATCCTTCGCGCTCAGCAGAGGCCTTGCAGGTTATTGAGGAGTACGCTGGCGACCTGCGGGAGATCATCAGGAAGCTTCGACGGAAGCTGAATTGAGGCCGCGCATTCACCTCACGAGTCGATGGGCCTTCGTTCGCTTGCGGTGCGGCGGGACCTCCGGGCTTGGCTTCCATCTGTTCAGCGCGCGCGCGTGCTTGATGCCGGCGCCGAACTCCTCGCCGCTGGCCTTCAGCGTGTAGAGGAAAGGCGCGTTGATCTTCTCGATATGGATGCGACCGCCTTGCACGGGCCCGATGCTAGTGGCGATCTCGACCAGCTTCCGTGCTGCGGCTTCCGAGTTGGCGAAGGGACGTTCGGTGGGTGATTTCTGTCACAGATAAAAAATCCGTCCTCAGGCATCTACACGAGCAGTGAGGCACTGGCTCGCTTCGAGCCAGATGTTGTTCACAGATACA
>NZ_AXAS01000155.1 GCF_000472925.1 Bradyrhizobium sp. Ec3.3 | reverse complement strand
TGCGCGCCGAACTGCCAATGGCGGCCCTAGCGATGGCCATTGCGACACAGCGGCCTGGCGCCGGCTTGATCCACCATTCAGATCGTGGCGTTCAAGGCGGATTCAATCGATCGTCGCAACACCAGACTTTTTCCCTCATGGCAGCAATTCGTCAAGCGCCTCTGCCGGCGTCTTCCAGCCTAAGGTCTTTCTCGGTCGAGCATTGAGGGCTGCTGCCACGGCGGCGATTTCGTCAGCGCTGTGGATGCTCAGGTCAGTGCCTTTCGGGAAATACTGACGCAGCAAACCATTGGTGTTCTCATTGGTGCCACGCTGCCACGGGCTTTGCGGATCGCAAAAGTAAACCTGGACACCGGCATCGATCTTGAGGCGATCATGCTGGGCCATTTCTGCTCCCTGATCCCACGTCAGCGAACGGCGAAGCTCTTCAGGCAAAGTAATGATGGTGCGTGTAATCGCGTCGCGCACCGCTTCGGCCCCGTGTCCCGCGAGCGCCGGGCCGTTCTTCATGCGCGGATTCTCGCCATGCCCTGAGAGCCGAGGAAGATGAAGCAGCATCGTGAAGCGCGTGGAACGCTCCACGAACGTACCGATTGCCGAACTGCCAAGCCCAAGGATGAGATCCCCTTCCCAGTGGCCTGGCACCGCACGATCGGCTGCTTCGGCAGGGCGTTCGCTGATCATGATCTCCGGTGAGACAAAGCCTTGGCCTCGCCGGCGCACGCGCGCTCTGGGCACCCTTAACACGCGCCCGGTTCGCAAGCAGGTCGTCAGTTCACGGCGCAACGCGCCCCGGCTCTGAACAAAGAGGGCCTGACAGATGGCTTCGTGGCTGATGCGCATCGCCTTGTCGTCCGGGAAGTCGATCGGCAAGCGTCGAGCTATCTGCTCCGGGCTCCAAGCCCTGGCCCATTGTCGATCCTTTCGCGGGCCGTGCCGACGGCCCTTCCACGGAACGTCGGGGCCAGGAACGGGAGCGCCGCTCGACGTCATGACGACTCCGGCCAGTCTCTGCTCCACATAAGCGCGCAAGGTTGTATTGAGTGCAAGCTTGGTGGGTTTGGGCCGACGGGCAGATCGCTCGGCGTGCCATTGGGCTGTCGATGCACGATACTCCAAGCCGCCACTGCGCGTCGCGGCGTTGCGTCGTAACTCACGGGAAATGGTCGAGGCAGATCGACTAAGACGGCGCCCGATCTCGCGCCGCGAAAGGCCCTGAACGCGAAGAAGTGCAATCTCCTCGCGTTCCGCAAAAGAGAGATACCGCCCGCATGGCGGCTTGGCTGAAGATCTGAACGTCGCTGGTGGCATTCCGCCTGCCTTTCGGAACAATCTGGTTCCCACAGCCTGCGACATACCAGCTGTTAGCGCAGCATCCTCGCTGGTCATTCCCTGAGCAATCCCCAACCAGAACCGTTGAAGTTCAGATCGCCCGGCAACTGGCGGCCTTCCGGGGGACGGTAACGGCGCCCGTCCAGATCGCAGTGATCGTCGCTTTCGAATGCCCATCGCAACCTCCAAGTCTGGTGTTGCGACGATCGATTGAATCCGCCCAATATGCTTCGGCGGAGTATCGCAAGATGATGCAGTCCGCCGGTTTTCGGGCCTCGATGAGCCGCAAGGCCGATTGCTATGAAAACGCGCCGAT
>NZ_AXAS01000154.1 GCF_000472925.1 Bradyrhizobium sp. Ec3.3 | reverse complement strand
CCTTGCGGCCGAGCCCCGGCAGCACGACCTCGAAATTGCCCGAGGCGAGCTCCCGCATCGCCTTGCACATCGCGATCATCGGCCGCGAGATGCCGTTGCCCAGCATCAGCGCAAGCACGGCACCGATCGCGAGGCCTCCCAGCGCCAGCATCAGGATGAGCCGCTCGGTCTCGCCGATCGCTGCATTGGCGCTGGCCTCGATGCGCTGCTGATCAGCCGTCAGGTCCGACCTCAGTTCATTCGAGAGTTTCAGGATGGCGCTGGCCGACTTCGTCATCTCGCCGTTCAGCTTGGCAACCGCCTTCACGTTGTCGGACAGTTTTGCGAAGGAGGCACGGTACTGCTTCAGGAGATTGCCGATCTCGGTGACGCGGTCGGTGATCTTCTGGTCGCTGGCATAGATCGAGACCAAAAGAGTCTCCAGGAACTTGATGCGCGCCGTGATGCCGTCGGCCGCCTTCGTCTCGGGCTTGGCGACGAAGGCGCTGACCGAGGTGGAGACGGCGAGATATTGCGAGGTGATGTCCTTGGCCGTGGTCTGCACCGACGGCAGCCCCGCCAGCGCCGCAGTGTCGGCGAGGTCGTCGAACTTGAAACGGATCTTGTTGCCGACGGCATTGAGCTCTTCGCCGGCGATCCTGGTGTTCTCGCGCGTCAGCGCGACGATGTCGGCGAAGACTTTTGCGAAGGCCTGGAATTCCTGTTGCAGCTTGCCGATCTGCTCGCGCCGTGCCGGCGCCGTGGTGGCGGCCATCGATTTCGCGATCGCCGACTTGAGGTTCTCCTCGGCGGCCTTGGCCGCGGTCTCATCGTCAGCCGCGCCGGTCAGCGTGTAGGCCCGCGCCAGCGCCTGGTAGGAGATCAGGTCGCGATCGACGCCCCGGGCAAGGTCCGCTTCCGACACGCTGGTCCGGTAGGACGTCACGGCGCCCGCGACCCGCTCGAAGCCGAGATAGGCGAAGGCCATGCTGGCAGCCAGGATGACCAGCACCGCGGCAAAGCCGAGGATGATCTTTGCTCGGAAGCGCAACGTCGGACGCATCGCTCGCTTTACCTTCGTTGCTTGCTTCGACGTTTCCTTCAAGGTTTCCTTCGAAGTTTCCTTGGACTTGACGGACATGCCCCACCCCATTTCACCTGCGGCCAGCCAGCCGCAATCCAGGAGCAGCCCGCTCCCTGACTCCCAGGGAAAATACGGCGGAAAGGATAAGCCGCGGTAAATTTGCGGCGGTGCGGGCGGTGGCAGGCCGATGCTCGAAAGGCATCCTCAACTGTCGTCCCCGGGGGCGCGCGGAGCGCGAGCCCGGGACCCCCGCGCGAGCGCACCGCGCTCGTCGCGAGAGCCCCAGGACGGGGTTTGGCGAAGACACGTGGTTACCAGTTCGCGCCGCAACCACTCCCTGTGGCTATGGGTCCCCGCCTTCGCGGGGACGACAGCGGAGTGTGGGCGACGACGCAATGCCTAAAGCGCAGCGAATACTCACGCCGCCCTGATATTCGCCATGAAGCGGTCGAGCTCGGCGCGCAGGCGAGTGCTTTCGCTGGAGAGCGTCTTGGCCGAGTGCAGCACCTCTTCCGAGGCCGAGCCGGTCTCGGCGGCGCCGCGGTTGACCTGGCCGATGTCGGTGGCCGCTGTCTGCGTGCCCTGCGCGACGTTCTGGACGCTGCGGGCGATCTCCTGCGTCGC
>NZ_AXAS01000153.1 GCF_000472925.1 Bradyrhizobium sp. Ec3.3 | reverse complement strand
GCTAGATTTCTGAGACATGGCGCGCTCCTTTTCGGTGCCCCGAACCAGCTTCGATCACTGGCGGGGCTGGAGCACGGCCGGACCATGCCATTAGCAATGAATATCCTCGGGATCAGGCCGCTGATCGCCGCGATCGCGGCCTGAGGCCGGCCCAGTTTTGGCTTCAAGACTGACGGCCCTATAAGGCTGTTTTTACACGGCCAAGACCCTTTGCGGACTTATCGAAATCGAAAAGCACTTAAAAGTCTGAGACGGGCACCACTGGGTGAACTACGGAAGTCTTCTTGTCGCCGTAAAGGGATTGAACCCCCGTTCTGCAAGGGCGGCCCACGAAGCTGCACCAAGATGTGGCAATCGAAAATAGAGTCGTGGCTTGGCCGGATCGGTATCCAGCATGAACCCAGTCGGTAGCCCTCGGACACTTGCGGCATAGAACCCGCCATCCGGCGACCTTTGGGATTCGATTACAGCGATCAACGATTTTGCCTTCTCGCCCCTGCCGAGTAACTCCAGCAAGAGAGCCATTTGGCCCGTCCCTTCGGTCCACACTCCGTCTCGGTCTTCACCGTAAGAAAAGCCCCCGTCGACACCCATTCGCTGTTCGGCGGTAGTAATTACCGATGCAAATTTCTTGGCCGCTCCGGGGAGCGCCGTTAAGGGCCAAACCTGAGCATCGAGGGCCAAAATCGGATTGCGCGTGACGCCGTCTTCGGCGGTGCCCGCCGCGAAACAGGCGCATGCCGAATCCCACATCGTATCTACGAAGTGCTCAGCAGCCGTCGCCATATCACGCCAGCGCGAATCGCCTGTGCGGATTGCGAGAATGCCAAACGCGGCGGCGATGTCAGTATTGTGTTCGGTCGATTTCCATGTCCGTACGTCGGGCGTCGGTTCATGCCCAAACGTACCGCCCGTGAAACCGCCAGTGCCGCGCGTGTCGGCCCATTGCGCGACCCAGGCGCCAAGTCGTGTTGCACCGTCTCGGAACCGAGAGCCGGTGTTCACATCGTCAATCGACAGCAAAGCCAACATGGCCCATGCCATGTTTCCATTATCGCTACCCACCTGGTATCGATCTTCTAACCATTTGTTCTGGGCATTGTCCCACCACCCCGGGAGTTTGACGGGGCTATTCGCCACCACACCCGCGGCGTAAGCGTTCCGGAGTCGTCCATCGTGCCAAGTGCGGTCGTTATCAATCGCCCAGAGAATCGCCGCCCCAATCCGATATGCTTTGTCTCGTTCACCGCAACCGACCAATGCGATGGCGGCCAGCGCATTGTCATAAAGATAGGCGGCGCCATGGAGAGGCCCCGCTTCGACGGTCGGATAGCTGGGCAAGAACAACGGCCCTAGCGGTGCCTTATCGATTAGATCAGCGAGATATCCGCACGCTGACACATTTGGTGTCGCTGAAGCCGGTAGTGGAGCGGCAACCATAGCGATTGTGAAAGTCGCGACGATCCAAGTGTGACAGAAGAGCCCGCGATAACGGTAGAAACAATAAGCAATTGGTTCCGGTAGCATTTCGCTGCCTCTCGCGTCTTCTTCAACCAGAATAGACTTTGGGGCATCAGGAAGAGACAGGTCGGGATCGAATACAAAATCGTGCCGTCATGTTCAATGGCAGTCTGCTGGCCCTTCGCGTCTTTTCGCTGCGCGGCTGCATATGGTCGCAATCGGGGGCATAGCGGAAATCGACAGGCCGACGTCTATTGCAGAGGTCGACGCTCATGACCCGGAATGGAGTGCGCCAGGAAAGCTGGCAAAGAATAGGAGGTGAAAGTCCCCCATGGGGTAAGGACTAGCCATCCACCCCGACCCCGAGTGATGCGCGGCG
>NZ_AXAS01000152.1 GCF_000472925.1 Bradyrhizobium sp. Ec3.3 | reverse complement strand
CCAACGCGCCAAGGCGCTCAGCGCTTGGAATCCAACTCTCGGTGATTCGTCGAATTCCGTCAAATTATTAGCGGTATTGTCAATGGCATATCGAGAATTTCTTCGGCAAGCTGAAGGAATTCAAACACATTGCAATGCGGTGCGACAAGACAGACGGCAGCTTCGAAGCGATGATCTACCTCGCCACCGCTGTCATCCAGAGCCTGCAGGATTCCCGAATCGATTTTTCAATAATTCATAGGGGGCGGCTTTTGGAGGGATCGGGACCCGGGTGCCGACAGCCTTGCGGCGGGCCCGCCGCTTGCGGACGGCGAGCCCTTCCTCCCGATAAAGCCGCTAGATCCGGTTGATCCCCGACGGCTCGCTGGCGCGTTCGACGATGTTGAAGGCGTGAAGGCGCACGAGATGATCGCGGAGGAAGCGTTCGAAGATAGCACGGCGCGAGACGACGTAGCGGATCGCCTCGGCCAGTTTGGAATTGCCGGAGATCCGCCGCAAGGTCTGCTGCCAGAGGTCGAAGAGATCTGCGAGGATCGCCGCGGAGGTTTGCTGGCGCGGGGCAACGCGCCATCGGGGCTTTGATCGCGCACGGTTTTCTCGACCTGCCAGAGCTTTGCCATCCGCTCGACCGTCATCGTTGCCACTCTCGAGCTCCCTGCAAAATGCAGCTCGTAGAACTTGCGCCTGCTGTGTGACCAACAGCCAGCCAATGCGATGCCATCATTGCCGCGATCGGGTTGCGCCAAGTTGTTATAGGCGGCATAGCCATCCACCTGCAGGACGCCGCGATAACCATTGAGATGCCGGACCGGGCATTCGCCGGAGCGGCTGTCTTCAAAGCGATAAGCCGTCATCGGGGGACCACTGCCACCAAAGGTTCGGTCATCTCGGGCATAGGCCCATAAGTAGGCCGTCTTCGTCGATCCGGAGCCGGAGCGAGCGTCGGCAAGGTGGTTTCGTCCGCAAAGACCCGTTCGGCCTTCTTGACTTCGCTGAAGATGTAGTCGGCCACGATCTCCAGCTCGAAGCCAAGCTTGCCCATAATGGCGCCATCAGCTTGCGGTCGAGTACCTTGTCGCGGGCGTAGATAGCCTCCTGCCGGTAGAGCGGCTGGCCATCGGCATATTTGGCGACTGCGATCTCGGCCAGAAGCGCTTCCGTCGGAATGCCTGCTTCAATAATATGGGCCGGGCCGGCGCCTGGATTACGCCGTCGGCGTTCTTGGAAGTATACCTGGGACGACGCGTGACGATCACACGGAATTCGCCGGCACCACATCCAGACGTTCCGACACGTCCTCGCCGATCAGCACCTTCTGCTTGCCGGCATGCTCAGCCAGCTCTTCCGGCTCAATGACGGTTTCGACGCGTTCCAGGTGG
Source organism: Bradyrhizobium sp. Ec3.3 (assembly GCF_000472925.1). Taxonomy (GTDB): domain Bacteria; phylum Pseudomonadota; class Alphaproteobacteria; order Rhizobiales; family Xanthobacteraceae; genus Bradyrhizobium. The sequence goes on along the minus strand of NZ_AXAS01000152.1, from coordinate 532 downwards.
GGCGCAAAGCCCTTGCGCCGACGAGGTGCACGCTTGCCGTCCGCTTGCTGACGGCCCTTACTGACCTGGGCCTTGATCGCAGCGATGCTGGTCTCAATTTCCTCGAAGACGAAGGCCTGCTGTTCATCGTCGCTGTTCGCAGAGCCGAACCTTTCGGATCGTCGGCCGAACCGGGCGCGGTCGAAGGCGTTCAGGATCTGCGTCAGCCGTTCGATGCGCGCATCGGCATCGGCGTTGCGGGCCTTGAGATCGGCGACCTCGCTCGCCAGAGCATCGGCCCGGGGCCGCCTTCCCAGCCATGGCAAGCACCATGGCCTTCAGCGTCTCTACGTCATTCGGGAGGTCGAGATCAGGCGGCGTCATTGGCCCGACCAGAGCACATTTTGCTCCAGTTCTCTTGCCCTTTCGCATACATGCGCAAGCTGCCGAGGGCCTGCGCACCTGGCACCAACTTTCAGTACAAAACCGGAGATTCCAACGTTGCCGGCATCTTGGTCGCAAACGCCGTCGGCAGATCGCTGTCGGAGTATCT
>NZ_AXAS01000151.1 GCF_000472925.1 Bradyrhizobium sp. Ec3.3 | reverse complement strand
GCGATCGCTCGTCGTGGGAGCGAACCAGATACGCTTGAGGTCTTTACCGAGTGCAAGGATCGCGTCGCGTTCTTCGTGCGTAAGCGAGCGCGGTCGGGCATGTTCGCGGTCCGAGAGTTCGGATTCGGTAGTCTTCAGTTCCAGCAGAGCGCTTTCCCATTCTGCTTCGAGTCCACGCGCGACGAGTCTATTCTCCGGGTCCACGGCGCGATAGCGTCGCTCGGCGCGCTGCGCGTTGTAGCGCGCGCGCTCGACGTCGCGACGGAACTGCGCGAGAGTCGTCTCGTGATCGGCGTCGAATTGCTCGATCGCCTGGAGCGAGGCTTCCAGGCCTGCGGGCGCGAGAGCCGCAAGGAACGCTTCGGCGACAGCCGCATCAATCTGCACACCGCCGATGTTGAGGCAGTACTCGCCCCGGCCGTTGACGATGTTCTTGCCGGCGCAGTGATATCCGGGCGCCGAGAACCGGCCGCTGTAGTGTACGGCCAGGCGCCGACCGCAGTGTCCGCATACGGCGAGGCCTTGCAGGAGTGCTGCGCCTTCTCTCACGGCACCCCCGCTCTGGTGCGGTCGAGGACGGATGTTCTGCGCCAGGCGCTTCTGGTTCGCCTCGAAGGTATTCCAATCGACGTATCCGGCATGATGGTCACGAATGAACACCGGCCACTGCTCGCGGTCGCGTTGTCTGATGCGCTTTCGGATTCGACCGCCCGCATCGAGATAGCATGTCTGCTGGGTGCGGCCATACACATAAACGCCGGCATAGAACGGGTTGGTGAGGACCTGGTGGATCTTTGTGTAAGTGGGGGCGACCCAGCGGAGATCGACAAGGCTGTTGGAGTGCAGCGGAAAGCGCAGGCCTTGCGAGCGGAACCACAGCCACACGCGTCGTGCCGAGCCGAATTCGGCAAAGCGGTCGAAGACAGCATGGATCGCGGCTTGCACCGACTCGTCAGGATGCAACAGCACCTCCCCGTCGGCGTCGCCCCGTACCAGACCCACCGGCAGCCCGCGGTGCAGTTCTCCGCGTGCGGCCTTGTTGCGGATGCCACCGAGCAGCCGCGCACGCAGCACATGCAGCTCTGCCTCTGACATCGTACCTTTGAGCCCGAGCACCAGGCGGTCATTGAACAAGCCCGGATGATAAATCCCATCTCCATCACCGATGAGCGTGTGGGTCAGGCCACATAGATCGAGCAGACGGTACCAATCAGCATTATTGCGCGCTAGTCGCGAGACTTCCAAGCCGAGCACGATGCCCACCTGGCCGAGGCCGACCTCCGCGGTCATACGCGCGAAGCCGGTGCGCTCGGAAAGGCCGGAACCGGAAATACCGAGGTCCTCATCGATGACCGTCACCTGATCGCGTCGCCAACCAAGCCGCGCGGCGCGTTCGGCTAACTCGTACTGACGGGCAGTGGACTCGCGATTATGCTCGACCTGCGTCGTACTGGACTGACGCACGTAGACGATTGCGCATCGGCGTAGGTGCTCAGCGGTGATCTTGCTCAGTTCGTTCATCGTTGTGATCTCCGGCAGTGGCGATTGCTCGGGCGATTAGTCGGGCGAGTCGCAGCACGAGATGTGCGCGCTGCTCTTTATCGAGGGCCTCCCATACGGGTACGGTCCCGCGCTGAGGTGGTGGGTCGAGAAAGCTTAGCTGCTGCATGGCTGTCCTCCGATTCCGGTGGCAGGACAGTATGCGCGGCATCCAATTGCCGCAGCAAAGCGTCGACGATCGTCCGGGCGTGCAGCAGCTCGGTGTGGGAAGCCAGGAATGCCGCTCGAGCGCATTGCGGGCTTGCACGCGGTAAATGTTGTGCGATAGGCAGATCTGTCCACGCGGCCGGTACAAGGGCACGGGTACCATCGGGCAGTACAAGCGTCAGATGAAGTTCGCCGCGTCGATGACACCAGCCAAGCACATTAAGCGCAGATCCCTCAAAGGGATGGCGCGACCGAACGATGGTTACCTGATCGGGATAGTCGTCGAGATGATGAGCACGGTGGTGGGTAGTCTGTCGAGTAGTCTTTCGA
>NZ_AXAS01000150.1 GCF_000472925.1 Bradyrhizobium sp. Ec3.3 | reverse complement strand
TCCAGCTTGTCGCCGAGCCGCTTGCGCCAATGGCTGAGGTCCGAGGGTTCGTGCGGAAAGGCGTGCTGGAAGAACTCTTCGCCGGTGAAGAACTGTCGAGTGGGCCGAGGGAGTTTCACCCTCAGCCTCTCACAGAACCGGACATGATACTCTCGCATCATCCGGCTCTTGTCACCCAACCGTTGCGTGACGAAGGCGCGTCCAGTGGACGAAGAATGAGGGATTGCGCTTCGCGATGCTGTTCAGTCGCCGTAGGCTCCGTCCCCGGTGCCTTTTGAACGACTTGTACTTCCGCCGGAGCCAGGCCCCGAGACGTTCATCAAAGTACGTGAACAGCTTCCACATTTCCGTTGGATAGAAACGCCCATAATACTGCCACCACCCTTGAAGGATCGGATTGAGTATTCGGGCTATATCAGCCAACGGAAGCGGCGCGTGCTGTGGCAGGCGCCAGCTCCTTATCCGCTCCCGCATGCGTTTGAGCGCCTGCGGGCCAACTGCGGGAAGGAAGCGCGTGAAGAGCTTTCCCCAACGGTTCTTCGCCCTACGGGGTCGGAAGGTGAAGCCAAGGAAGGTGAAGTGGATCTGCGGATGTGTCCCCCGTCGATTGCTGTCTCTGCAATAAACCACTTGGGTCTTTTGCGGGTGCAGCGTCAGATGACAGTCGGCCAACCTCTTTTCCAGCGCTGCCTTCAGATGCTCCGCCTCCTGCCGTGTGCGGCAATGGCAGATTGCATCATCGGCATAGCGTTCGAACGGAATGCACGGAAACGTCCGGCGCATCCACGCATCGAAGCTATAGTGCAGAAAGAGATTCGCCAGCAGCGGGCTTACTACTCCACCTTGCGGTGTTCCGGCTTCCCGTTTCTGGATGGTCCCATCAGGCATCTCTACCGGAGCCTTCAGCCATCGTTCGACGTACAGCAAAACCCAGGGCTCCTGGCAGTGCTTCCGAAGCGCTCTCACCAAAAGGGCATGATCGATCGTGTCGAAAAAAGCCTTTGATGTCGAGGTCCAAAGCCCAGTCATAGTCCCAGCATCGCTTGCGCGTTTGCTCGATCGCCTGATGCGCTGATTTTCCCGGCCGATAACCATAGGAGTCAGGATCAAACACCCGATCCAACCCCGGTTCCAGATACTGCTTGACCACCNTCTGTGCGACGCGGTCCGCGACCGTCGGGATGCCCAGAGGACGGATGCCGCCATTGGCCTTGGGAATCTCCACGCGCCTGACCGCAGGCGGGAGATAGCTTCCCGACGCCATGCGATTCCAGAGCTTGTAGAGGTTGTTCCCAAGGTCCTGCGCGAATTCGTCCAGGCTCTGGCCATCGACGCCCGCCGCCTTTCCATTCCCTGCCACCAGCTGGTAGGCCTCCCAGACCATACGCTTGGTGATCGGCAACGGTTTGTCCGGCGTCATGACGCTCCTCCCGACAAAGCCGGTTGGCGTCCGATGTCGGACAGGATAACGCAGCCCCTTCGCTCCATAGCCATTACAGCCACTTCGGCGCTACTACAGGCTGCTCCGCCCCTGTCTCGGGTTTTGGTGTTCTCCCTCGTGGTGTGCACCACTTGCGGATTTCCCTTAACACCCCGAGCCAGGTTCCCTCGTTCCGGATTGAAGCCTGTGATGAGATCATGCCGCCTATACACCGGCTGCCGCGTGGGACCGTAAGCAGGTGTCGCCCACACTCTTCCGAGCATCACTATCCCCATGCTCGTTTTGACAGCGCCTGGACCCATTTCGATGCGTCATCGGCGGTTCGCTTGCGCTCATCTTCTCATCACTCACCTGACGGCGTAGCCCGCCGCCTTTTCCCCAGCGCTCACCACCACGTCTCTTAAACGCAGCAGCCTGGAGTGGTTTGAAGCCTGCCCCTGCAGGCCGGCTCCGGGAGGCCACCTCCCATCTTCAACACAGTTGTGCCGGCAGATACGCACCGGCTACGAGGCACACGGAAATACGGGTCGTGGACCCAGCGCTCGCAAATGCCCTCATCGGACAGCCCGTAAATGTGCTTGAGCAACAGCAGCCCGATCATGAAGCGGGTC
>NZ_AXAS01000149.1 GCF_000472925.1 Bradyrhizobium sp. Ec3.3 | reverse complement strand
CCCTCCATGAGCCGACCTCTTATGAATCACGCAAGCACTCTCTTGAGAATCCCAAAAATCTCGCCACCACTAAAAATCTGCCAGAGTAGTGCTAGGATGCGGACTCATTAAGGCGCAGCCATAGCCTGATTGACGCGAGTTGAACGAAGGCAGTAGTTGGCAGCAAGCTTGTCACAGCGCGTCGGCCGCCCTATTCGACGACCAGGGCGCCGCGCGCTTTCTCGTTGAAGTCATCATAGAACTCATAGCGGCCTGCCTTGAGAGCGCGGACGTTGATCACACCCTGGCTCTTGGCGGCCACGACCTTTTCCACCCTGAGCGAGGTGCTTTCGAACTCCATCGCCTTTCCGTCGAGATTCCTGATCCGGAACACGACCGGCTTGTCCGCCGGCGCACGTACCTCGTGCGGCTGAAACTGCCCGTTGGAGTAACTGATCTGAATTTCCGTCGCCTGCTGGGCCGATGCTGTCGACAACGGCAGCATCGTCGCGAAGATCGCCGCGGAAGCGAACTTCTTGATCGCGGTCAAAGCGTACATCACTGGACCTTCCGGACTTGAGACAGATCAAAACTCGACGGCGAATTTGAGTTTGGCGCGGTTGCGCTGGAACTCAGCGAGATTGAGCGAGAACGGGGTTCCTACTTCGCGACCCCATACCTGCGTGTTCCAAGCCGCGGTCATGAACATCTTCGGCGTGAATCGGACATAAAGCGTCGGACCGAGCATCACGGCATCGCCGGTAAAGGCCGAGAGCGCGAAGTCGTCGTAATGGCGCAGATACCAGACTTCGCCTCCGATGACGACATTCGGCGTGACGCGGAACGACAGCGCCGCGGAGCCGCCGAGCTTGGTTTCCCGGATCGTCTCGTCCAGCAACGTGTGGGTATATTCGGGCTCGTATAGCAAGTTGAACCCAGCAAACAGCCGGTTTCTCACGAGCTCGAGGTCGGCATTGAGCGTGGTCTCGAATTCATAGTTGTGAACCCGCTCGCCGCTTGTCTCATCGACGAGCCGCACCGTCGGCTCGAATGCCAGCGTCACCGACAGCGGATTGTTCGACGTCCGCTCGAGGGCGAGGTAGCGGAATTCGCCAAACCCGCCGCTGAACGCCACCTGGCGACGATCGTCGAGATCAGTTACGTTCCGGATGTTGTGGGTCGATCCGAGCGCACCAAACTCGATCTGCACGAATTGAGACGGGGTGAATTCGTACTCATACTTGGTCTCGGTCGCACTATAGCGGCCGTCGCGCTTGCCAAACCGGCCGATGGTGTCGGTCGTGAATTCCTTTTCGCCTTCGATGCCAATGCCGGAACCGGTCGTGAAGCCGAAAATGTATTTCGTTTCGATTTCGCGCCAACTGGCGGCGTCGTCGGCGCGCGCGACGCCGCCAAGGCAGAATAATGCGAATAGACCGAAGGCAGCCGCATGACGCCACCCAGAGGCATTTCCCGCCGGCATCGATTGCACCTCCGTCAATGATCGGAGCTCGATGCCTCTAATCTATGACCGGCAGGCCCGCAAAAAGACTCCTTCTAAACTAGAGTAATTCTAAGTTTTTCATCAGAAAGGCGCATGCGCCGCCGCTTCGATGCCAGAGTCCACACTTGCACGAATTCGACAGATCATCAGCGAACATGCCGAGGGAGCGTTAGAGGCCCACGGACAAGGCATGCTGGTAGATTAGCATTTATCGAGTTCCACCTCGTCGTCCCCGGCGAGATGTCCGTCAATCAGGCGCATGACATCTGTGATAGGATTGAAGCTGCGGTGACGATGTGCACAGCTGGGTCACGATTCACGTTGAGCCCAAAAATAAGGCCAAACATTCAGGCGTTTTCGTCCTTTGAGGTTCACCGCCATACACCTGAGCGCAAATGGAACTTCGATCAACCATTACCTGTCCCGTTTGCCACCAGCAAGCTGTCGAGGTGATGGCACTCGATGCCTGCCAGTTCTTCTATGACTGCAAGGCCTGTGGAACCAGGCTTAAGCCGAAGGCCGGGGACTGCTGTGTCTTTTGTTCATTCGGGACGGTCCAATGCCCGCCGATTCAGATGGGCGCTAGCTGTTGCAAGTAAGGCCGCCGCACTTGGGCGTTCTTGTTTCGCTCAAAATCCCCGGTCCAAGCCGTCAACCGCATTTGCCGCCCGACGGGACACGAGCAAACGGCAAGGTCTCCTTGTGGCCCATCGCGGTCGGCTGTTTCGTCGGGCTTGATCTGCGTGAAGGCGACGCGGGAATGGTCGTCAATGCAAACGTGGACGAAATCCCAGCCGGCGCCGCGGCTCT
>NZ_AXAS01000148.1 GCF_000472925.1 Bradyrhizobium sp. Ec3.3 | reverse complement strand
TGTCGCGCGCCATGGAAAACTGCCCCCTCGGCGCCATGAGGAATTGCCCCCTCCTTGGATAGCCGAGGAGAGAGCGAATGAAGCAGGAACGAATCACGGAAGGCTCATCGTGGAGTGATCCACGGGGGCAGATAATGAAGACGCCGGATGACGTGGCGGAGATGTTGCGCCTGAGGGCGTGCGGATGGGGGCTGAAGCGGATTGCGCGCGAGCTGGGCTGCAGCCATCACACGGTGAAGGATTATGTTGCGGCGGGCGGCGTTAAGCCGTTCAAGTCGGCGGAGCGGCCGAAGCGGCTTGGCGGTCTTGAGGGCTGGCTGCGCGAGAGGTTCATTCGCCATCGTGGCAATGCGGACGTGGTGCGCCAGGATCTGTTGGCTGAGAAAGGCGTGACAGTCAGCCAGCGAACGCTGCAGCGCGCGGTGCAGCCTTATCGGCAGGCGCTGAAGGCGGAGGCGCTTGCGACGACGCGGTTCGAGACACCTCCGGGTCGCCAGCTGCAAATCGACTTCGGGGAGCGTCTAGTCGAGATCGGCGGAACGAAGGTCAAGGCATTCGTGTTCGTGGCGACGCTCGGACATTCGCGACGGCTCCATGTGCGAGCGTTCCGGGCCGAGAAGCAAGAGCACTGGTTTGCCGGGCTCGAGAGCACATTCACCACCTTCAGCGGTGTACCGGAGGAAGTGCTGATGGATAACCCACGCGCACTTGTGGTGCGCCACGACGCGGTGAGCCGGTCGGTTCAGTTCAACGACAGGCTGATTGCCTTCTCGAAGCACTGGGGCTTCCGTCCTCGCGCCTGCGCACCATATCGGGCACGCACAAAGGGCAAGACGGAGAATGGCGTCGGCTATGTGAAGAAGAACGCGATCGCAGGTCATTCCTTTGCAAGTTGGGAAGCGTTTGAGGCCCATCTCGCCAGGTGGGAGCGAGAGGTTGCGAACGTCCGTATCCACGGCACGACCGGCGAAGCACCGATCATCCGCTTCGCACGAGACGAGGCCCACCGGTTAAAACCGCTCGGCGGGCGGCCCTCGTTCGGATCATTGCGCGAGCTAACCCGGATCGTCGGCAATGATTGCGCCATCGAGATCGACACCAACAGTTACTCAGTACCGTGGCGCCTTATTGGTGAGCGCGTCGCGGTGACCATCGCGGCTGGCGAGGTGCGGATCCGTCATGGCGTGCACCAGGTCGCGGTTCACGAGCAATCGAAGGGACGCCGGCTGCGGGTCGTCGATCCGGCCCATCTCGATGGCGTTGCCGGGCGCAATGGTGCGGTCCGCCGGCCGGAGATTGCGGCGGCGGTGCCGGGGTCGTCGCCACCGCATTCGTTGTTGCGTCCGCTTGCCGAATATGAAGCCGTGATCGGGGGAAGCTTCTGATGACGCGCGCAAAGAAGGCAACCGAAGCACCGACTGATCCCCTTGATGCCATGCTGGCGCGATTGCAGCTCTCCGGCATCCGCGATCAGCTTGATAGTTTGCTCGACGAGGCGGCGCGCGCGAACCTGTCGGCGCGTGAGACGCTTGTCCTGCTGTGCGAACGTGAGATCGCGCGCAAGGATCATCGCCGCATCGATATGGCGCTGAAGCTTGCACACTTCCCGGCCGTGAAGGAGCTCGCAGGCTTCGACTTCGAGGCGCAGCCCTCGATCGATCCCAAGCAGATCCGCGACTTGGCCGCGTCACGTTGGATCGCCAACGGCGAGAATGTGCTGCTGCTCGGCCCGCCGGGCGTCGGTAAGACGCACTTGTCGATCGCGCTCGGGCGGGAAGCGATCCTGGCCGGTTACACGGTGCAGTTCACCACGGCGACGACACTCGTCGCGGGCTTGGCCAAGGCGCATGGCGAGCGGCGCCTGGACGAGAAGCTGCTCGCGCTGGCGAAGCCGAAGCTGCTCATCGTCGACGAGCTCGGCTATCTGCCGCTGGAGCCGGATGCCGCGCATCTGTTCTTCCAGCTGGTCAGCCGCCGTTACGAAACCGGTGCCATGCTGATCACGTCGAACCGCAGCGTTGCCGAATGGGGCACTGTGTTCGCCGATCCCGTGGTCGCCACCGCGATCCTCGACCGGCTCCTGCACCATAGCCACGTGCTGACGATCCGCGGCGACAGCTACCGGCTCCGCGCCAAACGGAAGAGCGGCCTCATCAAGGCGCCGGCCGCCGGTGACGGCCCTCCGGTCGGCTCCGCCTCCCTCCGTCCCGTCACCGGCGGAAACAACCATCAAACGACATCATGAAACCGAGGGTGGGGGCAGTTCTTCATGACGCAAAGGGGGCAGTTCCGGATGGCGTTTGACA
>NZ_AXAS01000147.1 GCF_000472925.1 Bradyrhizobium sp. Ec3.3 | reverse complement strand
TCGATATGCCATTGACAATACCGCTAATAATTTGACGGAATTCGACGAATCACCGAGAGTTGGATTCCAAGCGCTGAGCGCCTTGGCGCGTTGGCTTGGAAGCCGCGATGAGCGAATCTCCGCCTCCGCCTGTTTGGCAGACGCTGCCGCAGGAGCGGCAGCGGGGCGTCGTCGTGACGCTGGGACAGATGGCTCTGCGACAGGTTCGACAGATGTCTCTTGCCGAGGAGACATTCGATGATCGACGGGGATCTTGTGCCGCATCGAGGCGGCATCATACCGGAAAAAATTCACCGCCAGCACCGCGAACGCCTCGCAATCGTTTACATTCGACAATCGACAGTTCAGCAGGTCGAACGTCATCAGGAGTCGACCCGACTGCAATACGCGTTGGTTGACCGCGCCATTCAATTTGGATGGCCTCGTGAGACGATCGTGGTCATCGACGATGATCTTGGCCGATCAGGCTCGACGATCGAAGGCCGCCTCGGCTTTCAGCGATTGGTCGCAGAGGTTGGTCTCGGCAATGTCGGACTGGTTCTTGGCGTTGAGATGTCGCGCTTGGCGCGCTCCTGTCGCGACTGGCATCAGTTGCTGGAAATCTGTGCTTTGTTCGATACGCTGATTGCCGATGTCGATGGCGTGTATGATCCTAGCAGCTACAATGACCGTCTGCTGTTGGGGCTGAAAGGCACGATGTCGGAAGCGGAACTGCACATCCTCAAGGCCCGCATGCTGGAAGGGCGCAAAGCCAAGGCGCGGCGCGGTGAACTGAGCAAGGCGGTGCCGATGGGATATCTGCGCCGCCCATCGGGCGAAGTTGTGCTTGACCCTGATGAGCAGGCACAGGCCACGATCCGCCTGGTGTTTGATCTGTTCGATCGCTTACGGACGATCGGAAAGGTCCTGCGCTATCTCGTTGAGCATGATATCCGCCTGCCTGTTCGCGCGCGTGGTCGCGTGCGCAAGGACGAGCTTGAGTGGCACCGTCCCAATCGGCCGACGCTGCAAAATCTGTTCGCCAATCCGACTTATGCTGGCGCCTACGTTTACGGCGTCCGTTCAACCGATCGGCGCCGGCAGAAGGCCGGGCGTGCCGGCACTGGTCGGCGCTCGCTGCGAGCGGAGGAGGCAGAAGTGTTTTTGCCGGACCGGATGCCAGCCTACATCACCTGGGATCGATATCAACGCAACCAGGCTCAGTTGCAATCCAACAGAGCAGCATGGGGAGGAGCACCGCGCGCCGGCAGTGCACTGCTCTCCGGTGTGATCAACTGCGGTCGCTGTGGTATGCGGATGACCGCGCAATACAACAACAATGGTCATGCTGCGCGTTACGTCTGCATGTCGATGAAGTCCAACTATGGTGAACCATTCTGCCAGTCACTGACTGCGGCGCCGTTGGATGCGTTGATGACGCGGTTGGTGTTGCGGGCGCTGGAGCCGGCTGCACTCGAAGCAAGCCTTGCACTCGCCGCTGATCTGGAGGCTGAGCGTGCGGCACTTGATGTTCATTGGCAGCAGCGCTTGGAAAGAGCACGTTATGAGGTTGAAAGGGCACGTCGGCAATACAACGCATGCGAGCCTGAGAACCGGCTGGTGGCGCGTTCGCTCGAACGTGCCTGGGAGGAGGCGCTGGCCGAGCAGATGCACCTGGAGGCCGATTACGAACGTGTTCGGCGTGAACAGCTTGCGGAGCCAAGCGCTGCAGAACTGTCTGCGATCCGCAGTCTGGCTCAGGATCTGCCTGCACTGTGGAGGGCCGAAACAACCACCCAGGAGGAACGCCAAACCATCATCCGACTGTTGCTCGTACGTGTCCTGGTCGAGGTCATCCACGACACAGAGCAGGTTCGTGTGATCTGCCATTGGCACGGCGGCAATCGAACCTTGCATCAGTTGATGCGACCCGTCGCTCGCCTGACAACACTGAGCACCTATAGCCGGTTGGTTGCGCGCGCTGCCGATCTACGTCGCGATGGCCATAACTTCGCGGAGATCGCCGATACCCTCAATCGAGAAGGTTGGCGTCCGGCCAAACGCCGCGATACATTCAGTGCTCCGATGGTCCATCACTTGCTGATCAGGGCCGGTGTAATCGAGCCCAAATATCGGCGCCGCAAACCGCATATCGAACGTCAACCCGATGAATGGACGACCCGCGAATTAGCCGAGCAGATCGGCGTGCCTGAGCCCACCTTGTACACCTGGATCCAGAAAGGCCGACTACGTAGTCGTTTTGTCCGAGCTGGATCCGGCCGTGCTAAACTGGTGTATGCTGACGCCGAAACCATCGCTGCCTTGAAGGCGATCCGAGCCAGGCCGGCTCCGTGGCGTCGCCTGCCACCACCATTCACCGAACCCATCAACCCAACCACTGAATCTTGAGAGTCATCATGACTGGTCGATCTCGA
>NZ_AXAS01000016.1 GCF_000472925.1 Bradyrhizobium sp. Ec3.3 | reverse complement strand
GGCTCAAACGCTACAACCTTCTCATCGCACGACGGCGAGCGCAGGTGGAGACGACCTTCGCCACCCTCAAACGCCGCATGCGATTGACTTGCATCCGATACGTCGGCCTCATCAAGGCAAACGGGCAGGTTCTGCTCGCCTCCATCGCGTTCAACATGAGGCGGTGGGCCGCAATCGCTGCGTGAACCGCCCGCCGAGGAGCATGAGCCGCTCCATCGTCGGCCCGCTACTCCGACAACTAGCTTCTTCCCTGACCTGTCTTGGCCTCAAAAGCCAGTAACGCAACAGGCCCCTTGTGGGGGAAGGTGGCGTAGGCGGCCTACGGCCGCCGTCCTTAAAAGCGACGCCGACGGGTAGCGTCGGCTACGGCGCCGGATGATTGGTTGTCTCCACAGATGCGCTCGCGGAGAGAGACCCCTCAACCGCCTCGCGTTCCGCGAGGCACCCTCTCCCACAAGGGGGGAGGGTACGAGCGCGCCGATTTGAAGGCGTTTTGAGCAGCGATGGATTGCCGGGTCAAGCCCGGCGATGACGGGTACGTTCAGGCGAAATAGATCAACCCGAGCCACTCGGCGACGAGCGCCGGCTTGTCCTCGCCCTCGATCTCTACCGTCACGCTGGTGCGGGACTGCAATTCCGTCGGCTTGCGGAGTTTTGCTTCCGCGAGCACGAAACGGCCACGGACGCGCTTGCCCGAACGCACCGGCGAGATGAAGCGCAGCTTGTCAAAACCGTAGTTGACGCCCATCGTGGTGCCGGCGATGACCGGCATCACCTCATAGGACATGATCGACAGCAGCGACATCGTCAGGAAGCCATGCGCGATCGTGGTGCCGAAAGCGGTCTCCTTCCTGGCGCGCTCGGGATCGACATGGATGAACTGGTGGTCCTCGATCACGTCGGCATAGGTGTCGATGCGCGGCTGGTCGATCAGGTGCCACGACGACACGCCGACCTCCTTGCCGACCAGGGCCTGATAGGCCTCTAGCGTTATCGGCGGCTTCTTCCAGACTTCGTTCACTTAAGTCTCACTCCTTGCCTTTGGCAGCTCCGGAAAATCCTCCTCGCGGAATTCCCGGCCGCGCAGGGGATCGTCGCGATCGTCGTCGCGCTCGAGCCTGCGTAGCTGCACCCGGCGGATTTTTCCAGAGATTGTCTTCGGCAGCTCGGTGACGATCTCGATACGGCGGATGCGCTTGAACGGCGCAAGCCGGGTGTGCAGATGCCTGAAGATCGACAGCGCCGTTTCCGGCGAGCGCTCGGCGCCCGAGGTGAGCAGCACGAAGGCCTTGGGGATCGCGAGCCGGATCGGATCCGGGCTCGGCACCACGGCGGCTTCCGCGACCAGCTCATGCTCCAGCAGGACGCTTTCCAGCTCGAACGGGCTGATGCGGTAGTCGGAGGATTTGAAGACGTCGTCGGAGCGGCCGACAAAAGTGAGATAGCCCTCCTCGTCTTCGAATACGACGTCGCCGCTGCGATAGAGCTCGCCTTCGGCGCCGGACAATCGGCCGTCGTCGCCCTGATAGCCCTGCATCAGGCCGGCGGGACGGCTGCCGCCGAGGACGAGCGTTACCTCGCCCTCCTTCGCTCGATTTCCGTCGGCATCGCTGATCTGCACACGAAAGCCCGGCAGCGGCCTGCCCATCGAGCCGATCTTGACCTTCTGGCCCGGCGAATTGCCGGCAAGCGCCGTGGTCTCGGTCTGGCCGTAGCCGTCGCGGATGGTCAGGCCCCAGGCGGCGCGCACCTGGTCGATGACTTCCGGATTGAGCGGCTCGCCGGCGCCGCAGGCCTCACGCAGGGACACGTTGAACGCGGCGAGGTTCTCCTGGATGAACAGCCGCCACACCGTCGGCGGGGCGCACAGCGTGGTGACGCCGCAGCGGCCGATGGTGGCGAGCAGTCCCTTGGCGTCGAAGCGCGGCTGGTTGACCACGAAGATGGTCGCGCCCGCATTCCACGGCGCGAAGAAGCAGCTCCAGGCGTGCTTGGCCCAGCCGGGCGAAGAGATGTTGAGGTGAACGTCGCCTGGCTGCAGGCCCAGCCAGTACATCGTGGAGAGATGACCGACGGGATAGCTGCGCTGGCTGTGCCGCACGAGCTTTGGCTTTGCCGTGGTGCCCGAAGTGAAATAGAGCAGCATCGGATCGTCAGCCTGCGTCGGACCATCAGGCGTAAAGCTTTCGGCGGCTTTCGCCGCCTCGTCATAGGAGAGCCAACCATCGGCGGCGCCGACGACGATGGGCACGAGTCCGTTCGCATTGAGACTTGCAAACTTGGCGACCTGGTCCTGGGCGGCAACCACTGCCCTCGCCTTGCCGCGATCGAGGCGATCGCGCAGCTCATCCGCGGTGAGCAGCGTCGTGGCCGGAATCACGACGACGCCAAGCTTCATCGCTGCGAGCATGGTTTCCCAGTGTGGAACGACGTTGCCGAGCAGCAGCAGGAGATGATCGCCGCGCTTCAGGCCCTGCGCGCGCAGGAAGTTGGCAACCTGGTTGGAACGGCGCGACAGCGCAGCAAAGGAAAGTCTGGTCTGCCGGTCCTGCGCGGCATCGACGATCCAGAGCGCGGGCCGATCCTTGCTATCGGCGTTCTTCGCAAGCTCGGCATCGAACCAGTCGAGCGCCCAGTTGAAGGGAACCGGATCGGGCCAGCGGAAGCCTCTGACCGCGGCGTCGTAATCCGCGCGGTTGTGAAGCAGAAACGCGCGCGCTTCCTGAAAGGTCGTCATCTCAGGTCGTCCTCTCCGCGCGGATTCTGGTCGTCCAGGGAATGACGACCGTTATTTCCCGGCCAGCCCCCTAACGTGCTCGATAATTCCGGAAAAATCCACCCCGCCGTGACCGGCTGCATCGAAAGACTGATAGATCTCCTGCGCATGCTTGCCGAGCGGCGTCGTGGCGCCCGCCGCTTTAGCGGCGTCCTGCGCCAGTGTCAGGTCCTTCACCATCAGCGCCGAAGCAAAGCCCGGCTTGTAGTCGTTGTTGGCGGGTGACGTCGGCACCGGGCCCGGCACCGGGCAATAGGTCGTCAGCGACCAGCACTGACCCGACGAGGTCGAGGCGACATCGAACAGCGCCTGATGCGAGAGGCCGAGCTTCTCGGCGAGCGCAAAGGCCTCGCTCACCGCGATCATGGAAATGCCGAGGATCATGTTGTTGCAGATTTTTGCCGCCTGACCTGCGCCGGCACCGCCGCAATGGACGATCTTCTTGCCCATCTTCTCCAGCACCGGTTTTGCCGCAGCAAACGCCTTCTCGTCGCCGCCGCACATGAAGGTGAGGGTCGCGCCCTTCGCGCCGCCGGTGCCACCCGAGACCGGCGCATCCACCGAGAGCACACCCTGCTTGCTGGCGAGCGCATGCGCCTGCCGCGCGCTCTCGACGTCGATGGTGGAGCTGTCGATGATCAGCGCGCCCTTCGCCATGGCAGGAATGACGTCCTTCCAAACGCCGAGCACATGCTTGCCGGCCGGCAGCATGGTGACGACGACATCGGCGCCCGTCACGGCACCGGTCGCGCTCTCGGCAATGCTGGCGCCATCGGCCCTGGCCTGATTGCGCGAGGCCTCGACCAGGTCGAACGCGACCACCTTGTGGCCGGCCTTGACGAGGTTGGCCGCCATCGGGCCGCCCATGTTGCCGAGACCGATGAATGCGATCGTGGCCATCTTCGTTTCCTCCGCTTGAGCGTGTTTCGCTCTGTTAGTTGAATTTGAGCTCGTCGGCGCCGATCTCGGCGAAGTACGGTGCGACCATGTCTGGCGTGACATCCTCGATCCGCGGTGGCGACCATTTTGGATTGCGGTCCTTGTCGATCACGGCGGCACGCACGCCCTCGCGAAAATCATCGCTGCGGAACACTTCCAGCGCGGCGCGATATTCCCGGACGAGGCACTCTTCCAGCGAGCCCGATTGCCGCGCCAGTCGCAACAGCTTCAGCGTCACCACCATGCCGCGCGGCGATTTCTCGCCGAGCGTCTTGAGCGTGGATTGCGCGAATTCGGACCCATCGCGCTCGAACGCTGCGACGATGTCTTCCATGCGGTCGAAGGCGAACAGTACATCGATCGTCGCCTGTCTTGCTGCCACCGGCCCCGCTGTCTCACCGGTCGCAAAGCGGTTGATGAGCTTGCTCACATCTGCCGCGGAAGCGCGCAGAGGAACCTTCGTCAGCGCCTCGCGCAGCCCCGGGAGTTTTGCAGCGGGCACGACAGCGTCGGCGAACCGGGCATGGATCGCATCCGGCCCGTTCATGGTCTGGCCGGTCAGGCCGAAAAACGTGCCGATCTCGCCCGGCGCATGCGCCAACAAATACGTGCCGCCGACATCGGGGAAGAAGCCGAGGCCAACCTCGGGCATCGCCAATTTGGTGCGGTCGGTCACAACGCGATGGCTCGCATGCGCCGACAGACCGACGCCGCCGCCCATCACGATGCCGTCCATGAAGGCGACGTATGGCTTCGGAAATTTCTTGATCCGGGCGTTGAGGATGTACTCCTCGCGCCACAGGATCTTGCCGAGATCGCCATCGACCTTCGAGCTCTCCCAGAGTGCGCGGATATCGCCGCCGGCACACAGGCCGCGCTCGCCGGCGCCTTCGAGAAGGATCACGCTGACGGCCGGATCGACCTCGAAGCGGTCGAGCGCTTTCTCGATGTCGCGAAACATCTCCAGCGTCACCGCGTTGATCGCCTTGGGACGATTGAGCCGGATCACGCCGGCCGAACCTTCGACGCGCGCGATCAGATCGCCCTCTTCTACCACAACCGTCATCGCGCGCCCTCGATCAGCTTGCGCGCCACGATCAGCCGCATGATCTCGTTGGTGCCTTCGAGGATCTGATGCACGCGCAGATCGCGCACGATCTTCTCGATGCCGTATTCGCTGAGGTAGCCGTAACCGCCGTGAAGCTGCAGCGCGTGGTTGGCGACCTCGAAGCCGACATCGGTGCCGAACCGCTTTGCCATGGCACAGAGCATGGTGGCGTCGGGATCCTTGCGGTCGAGCGCGGCGGCTGCGCGCCAGAGGAACGTGCGCGCGGCCTCGAGCTCGATCGCCATGTCGGCGAGGCGGAATTGCAGCGCCTGGAATTCGTCGAGGCGCTTTCCAAACGCCTTACGCTCCTTCATGTAGCTGCGCGCCTTGTCGAGCGCGGCTTGCGCGCCGCCGAGCGAGCACGCCGTGATGTTGAGGCGGCCGCCATCGAGGCCGGCCATCGCGATCTTGAAGCCGACGCCCTCCGCGTCCAGCCGGTTTTCAACCGGCACGCGGGCGTTCTCGAAAATCACGGCGCGGGTCGGCTGGGCATTCCAGCCCATCTTGCGCTCGTTGGCGCCGAACGACACGCCCGGCGTCTTGCCGTCGATGACCAACGTCGAGATGCCGCCGGGACCGTCACCGCCGGTCCGCACCATCGCAACGAGCACGTCGGTGCCGCCGGCGCCCGAGATGAATTGCTTCTGGCCGTTGAGCACGTAATGATCGCCGTCGCGCACTGCGCGCGTCCGCAGCGCGGCGGCATCGGAGCCTGCGCCCGGCTCGGTCAGGCAGTAGCTCGCGATCAGCTCCATGGTGCAGAGCTTCGGCAGCCATTTGTGGCGCTGGGTGTCGCTGCCGAAGGCATCGATCATCCAGGACGCCATGTTGTGGATGGAGATGAAGGCCGAGGTGGTCGGACAGCCCGTCGCGAGCGCTTCGAAGATCAGCGCCGCATCGAACCGCGTCATGGCGGATCCGCCGACGTCGTCGCGGATGTAGATGCCCCCCATGCCGAGCTTTGCGGCCTCGCGCATCACGTCGACGGGAAAGTGCTTCTCCTCATCCCAGCGCAGCGCGTGCGGCGCGATCTTCTCGGCCGCAAACGCCAGCGCCATGTCGCGAACCGCGACCTGATCCTCGTTCAGAGCGAACTGCATGTCGAGCTCGCGCTGTTTGAGTTACTTCATCAGCGGGATCGAGAACTCCGCGCCTTCCTTGACGCCGGACGGCCAGCGCGAGGTCACCGTCTTGGTCTTGGTGTAGAAGCGGACCGAGTCCGGGCCGTGCTGGTTGAGATCGCCGAAGCCGGACTTCTTCCAACCGCCGAAGGTGTAATAGGCGATCGGCACCGGGATCGGCACGTTGATGCCGACCATGCCGACGTTCACCTTGGCCGCAAAGTCGCGCGCGGCGTCGCCGTCACGGGTGAAGATCGCAACGCCGTTGCCGTAGTCATGATCTGACGGCAGCGCCAGCGCCTCCTTGTAGTCGTGCGCGCGCACGACCGAGAGCACGGGACCGAAGATCTCTTCCTTGTAGATCCGCATGTCCTTGGTGACGTTGTCGAACAGCGAGCCGCCGAGATAGAAGCCCTTCTCGTAGCCCTGCATCTTGAAGCCGCGGCCGTCGACGGCGAGTGTCGCGCCCTCCTTGATGCCGATGTCGATGTAGCTCTTGACCTTCTCGACCGCCTCGCGCGTCACCAGCGGGCCGTAGTCGGCGGACGGATCGATCGAGGTGCCGATCTTGAGCGACTCGACGCGCGGGATCAGCTTCTCCATCAGGCGGTCGGCGGTGGTCTTGCCGACGGGGACCGCGACCGAGACCGCCATGCAGCGCTCGCCGGCCGAGCCATAGCCCGCGCCGATCAGCGCATCGACCGCCTGGTCCATGTCGGCATCCGGCATGACGATGGCGTGGTTCTTGGCGCCGCCGAAGCACTGGCAGCGCTTGCCGGTCTGGGCCGCGCGCTCGTAGATGTACTGCGCGATCGGCGTCGAGCCGACGAAGCCGATGGCCTTGATATCGGGATCGTCCAGGATCGCATCGACCGCTTCCTTGTCGCCGTTGACGACGTTGAGGATGCCTGCCGGCAGACCCGCTTCCATCATCAGCTCGGCTAGCAACATCGGCACGCCCGGATCACGCTCGGAGGGCTTGAGGATGAAGGCGTTGCCGCAGGCGATGGCGGGCGCGAACTTCCACATCGGGATCATCGCCGGGAAATTGAACGGCGTGATGCCCGCAACGACGCCGAGCGGCTGGCGCAGCGAATAGATGTCGATGCCGGGGCCAGCGCCTTCGGTGTATTCGCCCTTCATCAGATGCGGAATGCCGCAGGCAAACTCGGCGACTTCAAGACCGCGCTGGATGTCGCCCTTGGCGTCGGGAACGGTCTTGCCGTGCTCGCGCGCGAGCAGCTCGGCGAGCTTGTCGTAATCGCGCTGCACCAATTCAACGAATTTCGTCATCACGCGGGCACGGCGCTGCGGGTTGGTCGCGGCCCATTCCGGCTGGGCAGCACGGGCGTTTTCGACGGCTGCACGGACTTCCGCTTTCGACGCCAGCGCCACCTTGGCCTGGACGTCACCGGTCATCGGCTCGAAGACGTCGGCCGTACGGCCCGACTTGCCCTTCACTTCCTTGCCACCGATGAAATGTCCGACGTCGCGCATGAATACCTCCCTCAAGAGCGGGTTAGATAGCTTTGACAAATCCTATTGACCTGCATTTTATAGGATTCAAGTCTGAGATATTGCACCATAGATGTGCGAAAATGCTGGATCAAGGCGCGATCGATTGGGACGACTTCCGCTTCGTGCTGGCCATCGTGCGGGGCGGCTCGGTGTCGGCTGCGGCAAAACAGCTCGGCGTGGATCATGCGACGGTGATCCGCCGCGTCGACCGGCTGGAGAAGCATCTCTCGGCCAAGCTGTTTGACCGGCGCAAGACCGGCTATCTCCTTACCGAGGCCGGCCAGCGCGTCGCGGACAGCGCAGAGGCGATGGAATCGACCATCGTCGCCAACCAGGAACAGGTCGGCGGCTCGCTCGCGCGGCTGACCGGCACGGTGCGGATCGGCGCGCCCGACGGGTTCGGCACCGCATTCCTCGCGCCGCGGCTCGCACCGTTTGCGGACCGGTATCCCGATCTCGATCTGCAACTTGTGGCTACGGCCCGGCTGTTCAGCCTCTCCAAGCGCGAGGCCGACATCGCGATCAGCCTGACCATGCCGAAGGAAGGCCGCATCGTCGGCCGCAAGCTGCTCGACTACCGCCTCGGGCTCTACGCCGCCCCCGCCTATCTCGACCGCTTCCCGACGATCACCTCGCGTGAGGCGCTGCCGCAGCATCGCTTCGTCGGCTATATCGAGGAGCTGCTGTTCACGCCGGAGCTCGATTATCTGCCCCAGGTATCACCAAAGATTTCCGCACGTTTCCGCAGCGCCAATCTGATCGCGCAACTCAACGCCACGCTCGCCGGTTTTGGCATTGCCGTGCTGCCGCATTTCATGGCGGCGGATTATCCGCAGCTTCGGCCAGTGCTCCCTGCGGAGATCTCGATCACCCGCACCTTCTGGATGCTGATGCATGCCGACAGCAAGGATCTCGCGCGGATTCGGGCGGTGGCCGATTACATCTGTGAGATCGTGGAGCGCGAGCGGGCGCTGTTCGCGGGACGGTGAAATCGTAGCGTGCCCACCTCTTTTCTCGCCGCGGAGGCAGAAGCGGTGGGCACGGCGCGGGCGCGCCTTTGCCCACCCTACGGCATTTCGCCTAGCTCTGCTTCTCGCGCGGCTTCTTGGCAGCCGGCTCACGACGCGCGCTGTCGAGCGCGGTATCCTTGCCCGCCTTCAACACCTCGTCGGAGAGCTCGCTCGAGCCGGCAATCCGCGCTAGCAGCATGGTGCCGGCCATCGTCGCAAGCGTCGCGATCGCCTGCTTGCGCGCGGCCTTGCGCGGCACGCCGGTGACGTGATCGGCCAGCATCTCGATCATCTCGTCGAGCTTGCCGGAAAAGGCTTTGCGCGTCTTCGGGCTCTCGCGGGCGATCTCGGCGCCGAGCGCGGGGATCGAGCAGCCATGGCCGGGGTCGTCGCGGTGCAGCGCGGAGAGATAGGTCTCTGCGATCAGCGCCAGCCGCTTCTCGGGAGCGACCTCGCCGGTCATCTTGCGCCAGTGATCCATCGAGCGGTCCATGGCGTAGGCAAACGCCTCGATCACCAGCGCCTCGCGGGAATCGAAATGCGCATAGAACCCGCCATGGGTCAGGCCGGCCTCCTTCATGAGGTCGGCGACGCCGATGCCGTGCGCGCCCTTCTCGCGCAGCCGCACGGACGCCTTCCTCACGATGCGGTCGTGGGTTTCCTGCTTGTGTTCCCTGGAATAGCGCATGCCGGTCTCATTGGATGTCGAGGGTCATGTAATAACACGCTACCTGCGAAAATGGAGCATTAATTCGCTGTCAGGTTATTGCCGATCATTGCAAAGGTCGCGGTTGCGTGCACCGCAAGGTCGCCCCTGCCATTGCGGACGAAGCCTTCGGTGTAGCTGGTCTGGCGCCCGAGCTTGACCACCTTGCCTTCGGCCGAGATCAGTCCCGAGCGGACCGAGAGCGGGCGCAGGAAGGTCAGCTTCAGATCGAGGGTGACCGAGCCCTGGCCGGCTTCCAGCCGGGTCGTGATCGCGCAGCCCATGGCGGTATCGAGCAGCGCCGCGGCGGTCGCCCCGTGCAGAAGCCCGATGGTATTTTCGAGATCCTCCCGCGGCTCCAGTTCCATCACGATCCGGCCCGGCTCGACCACGGCCATGGCGAAGCCGATCAGCATCGCAAGCGGCGGAGCGGGCAGCCGGCTGTCGCGGATCGCCTCCATGACCTCGATGCCGGATAGTCCCATCGCGGCCTTGGCGACCGGCCCCGGCGCCTGCCAGCCCACCACCCGCTCGCGCCGGAGCGCGGGCGAAAACAGCTCTATCGTATCGGCTTCGGTCATGGCGGCCTCTTTTTATATGATATATATCATACTATAGAGCGGATTTCGCCTTTTGCAACTTGATCAGCTCCAACGCTTGACAAGCCAGCGTTTCGGACCGGAAGTGACGGTGACCCGCGCGACCCGCCCGTGTCCAACAACGTTCGAGTTCTCATGATGGAAATGCTCAATCCCCACTGCGGCGTGACGCGCGATGCGCGCGGCGTCGTGCAGGTCATGATCTGCAATGCCGGCTCGCTCAACATCTTGAGCTCGCCCGTCACCGACGCCATGCGCGACGGCTTGCAGCGTCTCGCCGCCGACCGCAGCATCCGCGTGGTGGTGCTGCGCGGCCAGAGCGAGAAGAGCCTGATCGGCGGTGCCGACATCAAGGAGATGGCGAAGCTCGACCAGATAGCCGCCGAGGCGTTCATCTCCCGCCTGCGTGATCTCTGCGAAGCCGTGCGCAACTTCCCTGCCCCCACGATCGCGCGGATGCCGGGGTGGTGTCTCGGCGGCGGGCTCGAGGTCGCGGCTGCCTGCGACTTCCGTATAGCCGCGCATGATGCGCATTTCGGCATGCCGGAGGTGCGTGTCGGCATCCCCTCGGTGATCCATGCGGCGCTGTTGCCACGCCTGATCGGCTGGGGCCGCGCGCGCTGGCTGGTGATGACGGCGGAAAACATCGACGCACCGACGGCGCTGGCCTGGGGTCTCGTCGACAAGGTCGCGCCGGAGGGCGCACTCGACGAGGCGGTCGAGCACACCGTGAAGGCGCTGCTCGCCTGCGGCCCCGAAGCGCTACGGTCGCAGAAGGCGCTGCTGCGGCAATGGGAGGAATTGCCGCTGACCGAGTCGGTCAATCTCAGCGTCAAGGTGTTCGGCGAGTCGTTCCTGACCGATGAGCCGACCCGGCTGATGCAGGAATTCGTCAACCGGAAGCGGTAAGGCTGTCTCGGCATCCAGTACGCCGCAGCCTCTCCGTATCCTTGCACTGCCTCCGGAATACTGGATCACCCGCTTTCGCGGGTGATGACGGCGTTGTTTGTGGCGTGGCCGCCCACCAACGCTAAAAAAATCTCATCCCACGCACGACAATTTCTCATGCCGGGTGCAGTTGCATTTTTTGCAACGCATCATATGATGATCGTAATCTCACAACATCCTGCCCAGGGAGCCCGCCATGGCCGCTGATCCCGTCGTCATCGTCTCTGCCGCCCGCACGCCACTTGGCCGTTTCATGGGCGAGCTGTCGCCGCTCGCTGCGCACAAACTCGGCTCGCACGTGATCTCCGCGGCGCTGGACCGCGCAAAACTTGCGCCCGAGAAGGTCGACGAGGTCTTCATGGGCTGCGTGCTGCCCGCGGGCCAGGGCCAGGCGCCGGCCCGCCAGGCGGCGCGCGCGGCGGGCCTGCCCGATGCCACCGGCGCGACCACCGTCAACAAGGTCTGCGGGTCCGGGATGAAGGCGACCATGTTGGCGCACGACATCATCCGCGCGGGCTCGGCCGACATCGTCGTCTCCGGCGGCATGGAGAGCATGAGCAATGCGCCCTACCTGCTGGCGAAGGCGCGCGGCGGCTACCGCGCCGGCCACGACCGCATCATCGACCACATGATGATGGACGGGCTGGAGGACGCCTATGAGACCGGCCGCTCGATGGGCGACTTCGGCGAGGCCACTGCGGAAGCCTATCAGTTCACGCGCAGGGATCAGGACGCCTTTGCGATGGAGACGCTGAGCCGCGCGCGCAAGGCGGTGGAGAGCGGCGCGTTCAAGGCCGAGATCGCACCGATCACGCTCAGCGAGAAGGCCGGTCCTCGCGTCATCGCCAATGACGAGCATCCGCTGAAGGTCGATCCGGCAAAGATCCCCGGATTGAAACCGGCGTTCCGCGCCAACGGCACTATCACGCCGGCGGCGTCGTCCGCCAATGCCGACGGCGCAGCCGCGCTCGTGCTGATGCGCCGCACGCTTGCCGATCGCAATGGCCTGCCGGTGCTGGCCGAGATCAAGGGCCACGCCACCCACAGCCAGGAGCCGCAATGGTTCACCACCGCGCCGATCCCGGCGATCCGCAAGCTGCTCGACAAGGTCGGCTGGAGCGTCGATGACGTCGACCTGTTCGAGATCAACGAGGCCTTTGCCGTGGTGGCTATGGCCGCGCAGCGCGACCTCGGTATTCCCAGAGAGAAGCTCAACGTCAATGGCGGCGCCTGCGCGCTCGGGCATCCCATCGGCGCCACCGGCGCGCGGCTGATCGTGACGCTGCTACATGCGCTGGAGGCGCAGAACCTCAAGCGCGGCGTCGCGGCACTCTGCATCGGTGGCGGCGAAGCGACCGCGATCGCGGTCGAGCGGTTTGCAAACTAGGCAAAATGTCCGGAATTGAGGGAAGTCTGGCATTTCAGACGCGCGCGACTCGTGCCAGAATGCCAGGCTTGAACAGGTCACGCTAAATCCTCCAGGTAAGGTTGGGGCTCAATGATTTCGAACTGGCTCGCGGCAACACTTGGCCGCCGAAAGATCCACTACGGCTGGGCGATGGTCGGCGTGACCTTCCTCGCCGCGCTGATCAGCGCCGGCACCGTCGGCGCGCCCGGCGTGTTCATCGTGCCGCTGCAAAAGGAATTCGGCTGGAGCACCGCGGAGATTTCTTCCGCGCTCTCGATCCGTTTCATCCTGTTCGGCCTGATGGCGCCGTTCGCAGCCGCCCTCCTCAACCGCTACGGCCTGCGCAACGTGACGCTGACGGCGCAGCTCATTGTCGTCTCGGCGCTGGTGGCTTCGCTCGGGATGACGCAGGTCTGGCAGCTCATGCTGCTGTGGGGCGTCGTGATCGGCATCGGCACCGGCATGACGGCGCTGGTGTTAGGGGCCACCATCGCCACGCGCTGGTTCGCCGCGCGGCGCGGCCTCGTGGTCGGCATCATGACCGCGAGCGTCGCCACGGGGCAGCTCGTGTTCCTGCCGCTGCTCGCGAGCCTCACCGAACGCTTCGGTTGGCGTCTCGCACTCTCTTTCGTCTGCCTCATGCTCGGCGTCTCCGCCACCGCCGTCGCGCTCGTCATGCGCGACCGGCCGAGCGATGTGGGCCTGCGCCCGTTCGGCGACGAGGGCAACGAGCCCGTGCCCGTCCCGCCGGTCAGCCACGCGCCGATCACAGCCGTTGCGCTCGGCACGCTGCGCGACGTGTCGACGTCGAGCGCGTTCTGGATTCTGTTTGCGACCTTCTTCGTCTGCGGCGCCTCGACCAACGGTCTCGTCCAGGTGCACCTGATCCCGATGTGCCTTGATTTCGGCATCCCGCAAGTGCAGGCAGCAAGCCTGTTAGCTGCGATGGGCATCTTCGACTTCTTCGGCACCATCATGTCCGGCTGGCTGTCCGACCGCTACGACAATCGCTGGCTGCTGTTCTGGTACTACGGCCTGCGCGGGCTCTCGCTGGTGTTCCTGCCGTTCAGCGATTTCTCCTTCTACGGCCTGTCGTTGTTTGCGATGTTCTACGGTCTCGACTGGATCGCCACCGTGCCGCCGACGGTGCGCCTGACGGCGCAAAAATTCGGCCCCGAGCGCGCCAATCTGGTGTTCGGCTGGATTTTTGCCGGCCACCAGCTCGGCGCCGGCACCGCCGCCTTTGGCGCCGGCCTGTCGCGGACGCTGCTGGCGAGCTACCTGCCCGCCTTCTTCATCGCCGGCGCACTCTGCGTGTTCGCCGCGCTGATCGTGCTGGCGCTCGCGCGGCATCCAAAGCCTGCGCCTGCAGTCGCGTAAAAGGGTCACCATGCCGCGCTGCTGAATGTGGCCCGATGCCCAGGGGTGCGCGGGCCATAGCCGACCAGGCCCCCTTCTCTACTGCGTCCCGGTCGCCATGGATTGTGTGAAATCCGTAGCTCTTGGCGAGGTACGCGATGCTGGCGCGCTGCTTAGAGTCAAAACCGGCAATGCTCGATTGAACCCAGCGCTCGCGCACCAACCGAAGGTACTTCACTCGCGACGTATCACCATGTCCGCTTTGCACCAGGGCGCGTGCCGGAGAGCGGCGCCCTGCATCACACTAACGCACCTCTTCATTCGCCGTTGTTATTCGATCCGCAGACGCTATCCTGCGCAGGCGGCGCCGCCGCGGCATTCATCCGATAATTCAAGTTATGGGAGAATCGCATGAAATTCATAACCACGTGGAGTGTACCTCAAGGCACTTTCAATGCAGCCGTCGCCCGCTTTCTGGAAACCGGCGGAGCACCACCCGAAGGCGTCAAGATGCTGGGCCGCTGGCATGGAATGAACGGACAGGGATTTGCGATCTCTGAATCGAGTGATCCAAAGGCGATGTATCGCTGGCACGCACAATGGGCTGACCTGCTCCCGTTGACCGTCACGCCTTGCCTCGAAGACGGCGACGCGGGTGAAGTGATGGCGTCGCTACCCAGGCGTTGATCCTCAATCCTCCATCACTGCCGCCGCCAAGATCGGCGGCAGTGGCCTGCCCGACCGGTTCGCAATGTCGGTCTATCGGCGGAAGGCAGGAGATGAATGGCTTCCAGTCGAAACGGAGACGTGAGCACGAGCGCCATGGCTCGACGCGAAAACTGCCGGTAGTCCGCGCGTCGCCTCGCGATGCGCGACGAAGCTACGGCCTGATCGTCATATTCACCGGCGGCCCCGGCGTCCTGAGCGGCTCGGCCAGCCGCGCAAACTCGCACAGCAGGGACCGCGTTTTGCGGGGATCGATGATCTCTTCGACCCAGAACTTTTCGGCCGAGCGGAACGGCGAGCGCAGCTTGTTGAGGCGATCCTCGATCTCCTTCAGCTTCGCCGCCTTATCCTCCGCCGCATCGATGTCGGCGCGATAGGCCGCCTCGATCCCGCCCTCGAGCGGCAGCGATCCCCAATAGGCCGACGGCCAGGCATAGCGGATCGAGAAGCGATCGGCCGGCTGATGTACGACGCCGGCAACGCCAAACGCGTTGCGCAGGATCACCGTGCACCAGGGCACCGTGGTCTGGTTGACCGCAGCCATGGCGCGCACGCCGTGGCGGATCGTGGCGGCCCTCTCCGCGTCCAGCCCGATCATGAAGCCCGGGCAATCCATGAGATAGACGACCGGCAGATGGAAGGTTTCGGCGAAGTCGACCCAGCGCACCACCTTCTGGCAGGCGTCGGCGGTCCACGAGCCGCCATAGTGGAAGGGATCGCTGGCAAGCAGCATTACAGCCCTGCCCTCGAGCCGCGCGAGGCCAACGATGACCGGCTTGCCGAAATTGCCGGCGACCTCGAAGAACGAGCCCTTGTCGACGACGGACTCGATGATGGGGCGCATCTTGTAGACCTGCCGGCGGTTGCGTGGCACGGCCTTCGTCAAGCCCTCGTCAATGCGTTCCGGGTCGTCATGACAGGGCAGCGTCGGCGGCAATTCGTAGACCGATGACGGCAGATAGGACAGAAAGCGCCGCGCGCAGGCGAACGCCTCCGCCTCTGTCTCGACGGCACGATCGACCGCGCCGGCGCGGGTCTGGATATCGGCGCCGCCGAGATCCTGCTTGGACAGATCCTGCCCGAGGCGCTTCACGACCGGCGGTCCCGCGACGAACATCGCGGACGCCTTGGTCATGATGGAGTAGTGGCTGGCGGCAAGCCGCGCAGCGCCGAGGCCCGCGACCGAACCGAGCCCCAGCGCCACGACAGGCACGCGCGCGAGATTCTCCGTCGTGAAGCGATACCAGCGCGTGCCGCCGATGCCACCCGGCAGGTTCGCCGCGCCCTTGGTCTCGATCGTCTTGACAGAGCCGCCGCCGCCGGAGCCCTCGATGATGCGGATGATGGGCAGGCGGAAATCGTGCGCCATCTCCTCCGCCATCAGCGGCTTGGCGGAGATCGACGCATCTGCCGAGCCGCCGCGCACTGTGAAATCGTCGCCAACCACTACCACCGTGCGGCCGTCGACCCTGGCGCGGCCGAACACGCAGTTGGCCGGCGTCACATGCTTGAGCTCGCCATGCGCGTCGTATTCACCGATGCCGGAGACGGCACCGATCTCGTGAAAGCTGCCTTTGTCGATCAGCCCGTCGATACGCTCCCGAACAGTCAGCCGGCCCTGGTCATGCTGTCGCTTGACCTTGTCAACGCCGCCCATCTCCCGCGCGAAGGCTTCGCGCCGGGCGAGCTCGTCGAGTTCCGGCTTCCAGTTCATTCAGTCCCTCCGGCGCGATAGGCTTGTTGTTATTTCGCACGGCCATCGCGATCGGCTTGCGCTCGAGACGATTGTTGAGGAAGTCGCCCTCGGCGCCTTCGAGCAGGTCGCCGACCGCCTTGCCGAGCTTCACCATCAGCGGCGCGACTTCGCTGTGCAATCGTTCTTCGTCATACATGGCTGCCAGGAGGCCGATCGTGACCACCACGACAGTCTGGTATTGCGGCGACCACATCGGCACCGCGACGCCGTTGATGTGCGGGCTCCACAGGCCGCAGGCCACGACATAGCCATGCTCACGCAGGAACTGGCGATTGGCCTCGATGCGCGGCTTCAGAAGCCGCGCCGCCTCCGGCGCTTCCCGCTCCATCTCCGCGACCAGGGCATCGCCGATCTCCGGCTGTAGCGCCGCCGTATAAGCGGCACCCGCGGCAGTCGAGGCCATCGCGATCCGGCTGCCGGTTCCTTCATGCAAGCCGAGCGCGCTCGCCGAGCGGGCAAACTCGAGATAGACGAGATGGAACCGATCGGGGATGACGAAGCCCACCGTCCCCGGCAATTGCTCGGCGACATCCTCGAGCCGCAGGTGGATGAGGTTGCGCAGCTGCGCGCCCTTCATCATCGAGGCGCCCATCGCGACCGCGCTCGGCCCGATCCGGTATTTCTGATCGCGCGGCAGATACACCAGCTGCCCCATGCGCGTCAGCGTGTGCGTGAGCCGCGACACCGTCGAGCGCGGCAGGCCGCAGCGATTGGAGATTTCGAGATTGCCGAGCCGCGCCTCGTGGCCCTCGAAGCATCGCAACACATCGAATGCGCGCGATACCACCTGGATGACATCACTTTCGCCAGCCTCGCCAGCGAGCATGCCTTGCCTACTCAACCGCTCCGAACGTCGTCCCATGTTCCCTACCACTATGTTTCGCTCTGCGGAATTAAATTCCGCTTGAAGGACACGCTACCTCAGGCATCTTGCGACGACAACAAAAAGGCGATTGGCATGCCAGAAATTAAGATCGTCACGGAAGTCGCAGGACGCATCTGCGCGATTCCCGTTGAAGTTGGAAAAAGCGTCGCGGATGGCGACGACGTTGCATTCGTCGAGGCCATGAAAATGGAAATTCCGGTGCCCTCGCCTGCGGCAGACACGATCACATCGCTCCTCGTCAAGCTGGACGACGTCGTCGCCGAAGGCCAGGCGATCGCGATCATCGCGAGCTGACAATGCAATCAGCACCGCGACGGTCGCAGGCTTACCCGGCCCGAACGATGAAATCTTTCGTTGAGTCGCTAGCGTTGCGTGGGCAGCCCATTCCGGGCGGGTTGCGCGCGCCCTGATGGCGTTGCACAAGGAGGACATGACACCGCTATCATCGCCTGCCAGCGCCTGGACACAATCGAAGCCGCCTTTACTGCGGTTCCTCGACACTTGCCACGCCGAATTCGGTGCCGAAAACTCCGGCACGGTGGCCGACTACATCCCCGAGCTCAGCAAGGCCGACCCTGCCTATTTCGGCATCAGTCTCGCGACGCTGGACGGCCATGTCTATGAAGTGGGCGACAGCCGGGTGCCCTTCACCATCCAGTCGATGTCAAAGCCGTTCGTGTTCGCGTTGGCGCTGGACGTGCTGGGCGCGGCGCGGGTCGAAAGCGCGATTGGCGTCGAGCCCTCGGGCGATCCCTTCAACTCGATCCGGCTCAATGCGGAAAACCATCCGTTCAACCCGATGGTCAATGCCGGCGCGATCGCCTGCACTGGGTTGATCCAGGAGTGCAAGGGCGAGGCGGCGTTCGAGGAGATTCGCAAGGCACTCGGTCGCTTCGCCGGGCGCGAGCTGGACGTGGACGAGGCCGTCTACACCTCCGAAAGCCAGACCGGCGACCGCAACCGTGCCATCGCCTATCTCCTGAAAACCAATGCGGTGATCGCGGATAATGTCGCGGCCGTACTCGACGTCTATTTCCGGCAATGCGCCGTGCTCGTCACCGCGCGCGACATCGCGGTGATGGCGGCAACCCTTGCCAACCGCGGCGTCAACCCGGTCACCGGCGAGCAGGTGATGACGCCTTACGCGATCTCGCGGACGCTATCGGTGATGACGTCGTCGGGCATGTACGACTATGCCGGCGAATGGATCTACCGGATCGGCATCCCCGCCAAGAGCGGCGTCGGTGGCGGCATTCTCGCTGCCCTACCCGCCCGGCTCGGGCTCGGCAGCTATTCGCCAAACCTCGACAAGCACGGCAACAGCGTGCGCGGCATCAAGGTCTGCGAGGCGCTGTCCTCGCATTACGACCTGCACATGCTCAACCGCAGCGACGACGCGCGCAACGCGATCATCGCGGACTATCACATCGGCCAGAGCCCTTCGCGCCGCGTCCGCCGCCTCGGGGAGCGCGAGATCCTCGCAGCCCACGAGGACGAGGTTCGCGTCATCGAGCTCGTCGGTACCCTGTCGCTCTCGGCCGTCGACTACATCTCGCGGCAACTTGCCGCGCGGCCGCGGCCGCAACTCGTGATCTTCGACCTGCACCGGGTCACCTCGACCACACGCGCCGGCGCGCGCCTCGTCGCTGAAGCTTTTGAGGAGCTCGCCGCACTGAGCGTCACCGTGGTCCTGTCCGGCGTCCAGCGCGCCTCGCGGGAGTGGAACGCGCTTCGCGAATGGACGGCGAAGCTGAAGAACGTTCGCGACTTCTACCTGCTCGACACCGCGATCGAATGGGCGGAAGACCAGATCGTCTACCGCTATGGCGGCGCGATCGATTTTCACGAGACCACGGAGCTCGTCGAGCAGCCGCTGCTTGCGGGCTTGAGCGAGGAAGAGCTGACCGACCTCGGCTCGCTCTGCACGATCCGCACCTACCAGACCGGCCAAAAAATCGTCGCGGCCGGCGATCCCGCCGATTCCCTGTTCTTCCTGCGCAGCGGCGCGGTGCACGTCACGCTGCCCGACGGCGTTCGCCTGGCGACGCTGACGGCCGGCATGGCATTCGGCGAAATGGCGCTGCTGGAATCGACCCGCTCCGCGGACGTATTGGCCGACATGGCAGCGACCGCCTTCGAGGTGCTGCTGAAGGATTTCGAGCGTTTTCGTCAGCAGCATCCGCACGCCAGCGAGCGCATCATGCGTAACCTGGCGCAGCTCCTCGCCGACCGGCTGATCGTCGCCAACGCCAAGGTGGATATTCTCACCTCGACCTGAGCAAGCTGCGGTTCAGCGGCTCGCCGCCTCGCGCAGGCGCCTGTTGATCTTGGCTGCGCTTGCCTGGAGCAATTCGGATGGCTTCTGGCCGGTCGCCGCGCACAGGCAGGCCCAGTAATAGATGACATCGCCGAGCTCATCGACGAGCCCCGCCTCGTCGAGCCAGCTATCGCGCAACAGCAACTTGATGTGCTCCGCGACCTCGCCGGCTTCGCCGGCGAGGCCAAGCCCGAGATAGGACAACCGCTCATTAGTCGGGTGCTCATCGACTTTCGCAATCGTCGCGGCCCAGGCTGCATACTCATCGATCGTCATCGGCATTCCTCGCCGTTTTTTCGGATCAGCCTACCACCTCCGTCACCGGTTGGAGGTCGATCTCGAATGTCTCAAGAAACTTCGACGTCATGATGTAGAAGCCGACCGCAAGCTGCAACTCGACCAGCGCGCCCGGCGTGAGTTTTGCGACGATCGCCTTGAAGGTCGCGTCCGTCGGCTTGTTCAGCTTGACGATCTCATCAGTGAACGCGAGCGCCGCGCGCTGCGTCTCGGTAAAGCACGTCGCCGCCTGCCAGTTCGCAAGCGCCTCGTTCTGCTCGTCGGTGACGCCGACATTCTTGCCGATGCGCTTGTGCGCGATGATCTCGTAAGGCGCCTCGCAGAGAATCCCGGTCCGCGTGATCGCAAGCTCCCGCACGATCGGGTCAAGCTCGCCCCGGCTCCTGATCGCGCCGCCCAGCCGGCAGTACTGCACGAAATAGTCAGACGAATGCGACATCATGCGGAAGATGTTGGCGTTGCGATTCTTGGCGAGTATGTCGCGGGTGCGCTCGGACGCCTTGGAAGGATCGGCGTAGTCGATACGGGCCATCAGTCACCTTGAGTATTGCTCTTGTTGCAGCTTTTACGGACGGTTTCTCGAGACTATTCTTGCACCGACGCAAGAGCAACAACATCGAGTCAAATTGCCGCCGTAATGCTGAACGACCTTGCAACCGTCGATATTCGCCGCGTGGGGACAAATCGCAGCGAATACTCGAAGTGGGGTGTTCCGAGTAAAAAAATGGGACCGTCGCTTGCGCAGCGCGCGCAGCGATGAGTCACGCCCAGGTCTAGGGAGTAAACGGCATGAAGGAAGCCACCAGGAGGGCGGCCTCGGAAGCGTTCGCGCATATGCTGGCGGTGACGGCGATGCTGGTCATCGCCAGCATATTGTTCTACGGGCGCTAAAAAGAGATTTCGTCATTCCGGGGTGGTGCGTACGGGACCGCGCAAAGCGCGCGGCCCGGTAACCAGACCCAGAATTCCGTTCCAGGTTCGGTCCGTTTGACCGCCCCCGAATGACGAAAACCATTAATTAGACCTTGCCGAAAAACGGCACGAACCTTCCGGCAAACGACACGAACTGCGCGGTGACCTCGTCGCCGATCGCGAGATTCTTCTCACCGTGCGCCATCATGCGAAAGCCCTCGGCGCAATCGACGAGCAGGATGTTGTAGGGCACATGTGCGCGCGTCTCGGGCGTGGCCGCGCGGCAAACCAGCGAAGTGGCGTAGACCCTGCCCTTGCCGCTCGCGCGATGCTCCCGCGGATCTGGCGCGCCACAGGCTGCGCAGAAGTCGCGGTGGAAGTACTGCACGCCGCCGCACGATCTGCAGCATTGATAGACGATCGCCGCCTCGCCCTTGGTCCAGTCCGCGATTCGCGCGCTCATCGCACCCGCTCCAGGAACATGCTGACATGGGAGGACAACACGCCGCCGTCGCCATGCAGCAGCGCGATCGAGGCGTCGCGGACCTGACGATCGCCTGCGCGTCCGGTCATCTGGAGCTGCGTTTCGACCAGATGCGCCATCGCGCCGCCGACGCCGCAATGTCCGTAGCTGAGGAGTCCGCCATGTGTGTTGAGCGGCATGCGTCCGTCGTGGCTGAAATATCCGGACCGCACGCGCGCGGCGGCCTCGCCGCGTCCGGCAAGGCCGAGGTCTTCAAGCAGCATCGCGAGCGTGATGGTGAAGCTGTCATAGACCGCGGCATGGCGCACATCGGAGATCGCAAGACCAGAAGCCTGCTTCGCGCGCGCGATCGAAATCTCGGCGCCAAGCTCGCTGAGCGCCGGAGCTGCGGTGACATGCTGATGGGTATGCGCCTGCGCGCAGCCGCGGATCCGCACGCCGGCCTCGCCGGTCCGCTCGCGGCTGATCACGAAGGCGGCGCCGCCGTCGGACACCGGGCAACAGTCGAGCAGTTTTAGCGGCAGCGCCACGGGCTTGGACGCCATCACGTCCGCGACCGTGATCGGCTCGTGGAATTGCGCGCCGGGATGGGTGCAGGCGTGCGCGCGCATCAGCACGGCGAATTCCGCGAGGTCCTCCTCCGTCACGCCGTACTCATGCATGTAGCGGGAGGCAACGAGGCCGTAATAGGCGGGGATGGTCGGGCCGAGCGGCACCTCGTAATCGGGATGGCCGACCTGCGCCAGCGCCTGGATCGAGGCATCGCGGCTTTGCCCGGTGAGGCGATTCTCACCGGCGACAACGAGCACGTGCCGCACCACCCCGGCCTCGACCAGATGATGGGCGAGCATGGTCATCGCGAGGCCCGTCGCGCCGCCGACCTGCACGGCGTGGGCGTAGCTTGGGCGGATGCCGAAATGCTCGGCGAAGACGGTCGCCAGCATGATGTGCGGCGACACCGTCGAATAGCCGCAGAGGACGCCGTCGAGCTCCGCGCGCGTCATCCCGGCATCGTCGAGCGCAAGCTGGGCCGCGCGGCTCATCAGGTCGAGCGAGGATGAGCCTTCATGCTTGCCGTAGGGCGTGAGCCCGACGCCGGTTATGAAGCTCATGTTACCACCTCCTCATCGTCATTCCGGGGCGGTCCGTAAGACCGAACCCGGAATCTCGAGATTCTCAGGTGCGCAAGTGCGCACCATAGTTCGATGCTGTCGCATCGCCCCGGAATGACGGATGAGAGAGCCGTCATCTCCTCCCCCCTATTCGGGCGGCGAACGGGTCACGCCGTCACGTATCAGGGCCGCGATCTCGTCGGCGGAATAGCCGATCTCCTTCAAAATCTCCGCGCCGTGCTCGTTGAGGCGCGGCGCGAGCCGTGACGGTTCGGCGTCGGTGTCAGACCACGTCGCGGTGACCTTCATGCTGCGGATCGGGCCTTCGGTCGGATGGTGGACGACCGGAAAGAAGTCGGTCGCCTCCAGATGCGGATCGTGCAGAATAGTTTGCAGATCGTGCATCGGCATGACCGGTACGTCGGCCCTGGTCAAAAGCTCGATCCATTCGGCGGTCGTGCGCGTCTCGAAGATGCGCGCGAGCTCGGCATAGACGAAATCGATGTTCGCAGCGCGGCCGGCAAAGGTCGCAAACCTCTTGTCGGCGCGCAGATCGTCGCGGCCGGTCGCCTCGAAAAAATTCTGCCACTGCTTGTCGTTGTAGACGATCACGCTGAGATAGCCGTCCGCAGTCTTGTACGGCCTGCGGTCGCGCGACAGATGCCGCGCGTAGCCGCCCTTGTCGAGCGGCGGCTCGAAGGTGAGCCCACCCATGTGATCACCCATGACGAAGCCGGCCATGGTCTCGAACATCGGGATGTCGACGCGCTGACCGCGCCCGGTGCGGTCGCGATGCACGAGGCTGGCGCAGATCGCACCGACCGCGGTGAGGCCGACGATGCGATCGACCAGCGCGTTCGGCACGTAGCGCGGCACGCCGTCGCCGGTCTGCGCAATCAGCGCGGGCAGCGCGGTTGCGCCCTGGATCAAGTCGTCATAGGCGGGCTTTGCGGCATAGGGCCCGTCCTGGCCGAAGCCGAATACGCCCGCATAGACGAGGCGCGGGTTGATCGCGGAGACCACGTCATAGCCGAGCTGAAGGCGCGCCATGGCCTGCGGCCGCACGTTGTAGACGAGGACGTCGGCGTCCCTGATGAGCCGCAGCACGGCGTCGCGGCCGGCCGGCTTCTTCAGGTCGAGGCAGATCGAGCGCTTGCTGCGATTGGTGTTGAGGAATACCGGGCCCATGCCAGCATGACGCATCGGGCCGATCAGGCGGGTGACGTCGCCTTCGAGCGACTCCACCTTGACGATGTCGGCACCGTAGTCACCGAGCATCTGGGTCGCATACGGTCCCATCAGCACGGTCGTCATGTCGATGACCTTGATGCCCTTTAGCGGCCCCATCGTTCACTCCCGATTGCGCGGGGCCAAAGATGCGGCCCGCGATTTCGGCCAGCTAACTGAAGCGGCGAGGCTCAAGCAAGGGCGGCTGGCGTATGGCCGCATGCGCCGCGTGCGAGCACGCCGCGCCGCTTATTTCTTCTGGCGGGCTTCGCGGATCTTGAGCAGCCGGTCGAGCTCGTCGTTCTGCTGGTTGATGCGATCGGCGATACGCGCCTCGCTCTGCTCGCCGGACGCAGCGGCGGCCTGCTCGATGAGCTGCCTGATATTGCCCTCGAGGATCGCGATGCGATCGTTGAGTTCGTCTAGTGACAGCGAGCTATCATTGCTCATGATGCATTCCCCGGAAATCAATCAAGAGCAGGAGGGTGAGCGAACCGAAACGTGCCCACCTTGACATAGCGCAAGGAAGGACGGGCATGGCGCATTCGCGGTCTTGCCCACCCTTACGGGTTACTTCAACGGCTCCAGGACGGAAACGTAGTTGGCGACCGCCGCGCCGCCCATGTTGAAGATGCCGCCGAGCCTGGCGTTCTTGATCTGCATGCCCTCGGGCGCCTGGCCTGCAAGCTGCATTGCGGTCATCACGTGCATGGAGACGCCGGTGGCGCCGATCGGATGGCCCTTCGACTTCAACCCGCCCGACGGATTGACCGGCAGCTTGCCGTCCTTCAGCGTCCAGCCTTCCTTGATGGCGCGGGCGCCCTGCCCCTTCGGCGTCAGGCCCATCGCTTCATATTCGATCAGTTCGGCAACCGTGAAGCAGTCGTGGGTCTCGACGAAGGAGAGGTCGGCGAGCGACACGCCGGCCTTCTCCAGCGCGCGCTGCCAGGCGACGGTGCAGCCCTCGAACTGAAGGATGTCGCGCTTGCTCATCGGCAAAAAGTCCTGGGCGTGCGCGGTGGCGCGGAAGCCGATCGACTTGCCCATGCCCTTCGCTGTCTCGGCGTCGGCCAGCACCAGTGCCGCGGCGCCGTCGGAGACGAGCGAGCAGTCGGTGCGCTTCAGGGGACCAGCGACGTAAGGATTCTTCTCGCTCTCGGAGCGGCAGAACTCGAAGCCAAAATCCTTGCGCATCTGGGCGAAGGGGTTGGCGACGCCGTTCTTGTGGTTCTTGGCCGCGATCAGCGCCAGCGCATCGGACTGGTCGCCGTATTTCTGGAAATAGGCGCTGGCGATCTTGCCGAACACGCCGGCGAAACCGCCAACGGTGTCGCCGTCTTCCGGCAGGTACGAGGCCTTGAGCAGGTTCTTGCCGATCTCCGGACCCGGCGTGCGCGTCATCTGCTCGACGCCGACGACCAGCACGATTTTGGCAGCACCGGCCGCGATCGCGCGCAGGCCCTGGTGCACGGCGGCCGAGCCGGTGGCGCAGGCGTTCTCGACGCGTGTCGCCGGCTTGAAGCGCAGATGGGGATCGGCCTGTAGCACCAGCGAGGCGGTAAAATCCTGCGGCGAGAAGCCTGCGTTGAAATGACCGAGCACGATCTCGTCGACATCGCTGGCGGAGATGCAGGCATCCGCAAGCGCCTCATTGGCGACGCGCGTGACGAGGCTTTCGACCGTCTCCGTGTCGAACTTGCCGAACGGTGTATGCGCCCATCCGACGATGCTGGCGGTCATGGTCACTCTCCTCAGGTCTTCCCTCATCTCCCCTTGGGCCGATTCTTAGCCCATCGGGCCCAAGAGTTCACCAAAACTTCACGCGGCTTTGAGGCCCTTCAGGGTGCGCTGGCAGATGGCAGTTATGCCGGCCCAGTTCCCGGCCCTGATCTCCGCCGCCGGGCAGAGCCAGGAACCGCCGACCGCCAGCACGTTCGGCTCGGCGAGCCAGGTCGCCGCATTGGCCTCGCCGACGCCGCCGGTAGGGCAAAAGCGCACATTGGGGAACGGACCGCCCAGGGCCCGCAGGCCCTTGATGCCGCCGGCCTGCTCCGCCGGGAAGAACTTTGCCAGATCGAAGCCGAATGCCAAGGCCTGCATCAGCTCGGATGCGGTCGCAATGCCCGGGGCAAAGGGCAAGGCGCTGTCGGCGGCGGCCCTCAAGAGATCGGGCGTGCCACCCGGGCTGATGCCGAACTTGACACCGAGTTTCTCGGCGCGCGCGAGGTCGGCCGGGTTGAGGATGGTGCCGATTCCGACGATCGCATCCGGCACCTCCGATATCATCGCTTTCGCCGCCTCGATCGCAACGGAGGTGCGCAGCGTCACCTCCAGTGTCTTGACGCCACCGGCAACGAGGGCACGCGCCAGCGGCACGGCATCCTCGAGACGCTCGATGGTGAGGACCGGGATGACGGTCGCGGCCTTGAACAGCGCGGCGAGCTTTTCCTGTTTGATAGTCGTGGTCATATCGTTTCGATCTTCACTTTGTCGCTTGGCGTGAGGTTACCGGCCGGTGCCGCTTCTTCGGCGGCATGGCATACGCCGGAATGATGGCACCAGGATAGCAGATCACGAGGCTCGCGAGGCGATGGCCGGCCTGTGCGGCCTCGACCGGATCGGAGCCGGCAAGCCGGGCCGCGATATAGGCCGCGGCAAAGCTGTCACCGGCCGCGGTGGTATCGACCACCGGCTTGGTCAGCGGCTCGGCACGCACCTCGCTGGTTCCGCCCGGAAAGCGCAACAGGCTGACCGGCTCGGCGAGACGGAACACCAGCTCGGGCGTGGGGATGCGCGCCATCAAATCAGCGTGGCTTTCGCCGGGGTACAGCGCGAGCAGATCCTCGGTCGAGGTGAGCACGATGTCGGCCGCCTCGAAGGCCGCGGCAAACACCGCGCGGGCGACGTCGCGATCGGGCCAGGCGCGGGCGCGAAAGTTGGTGTCGAACACGAAGCGGGTGCCGAGCAGGCGCGCCCGCTTGATCGCCGCGAACAGGCGCTCGCGCCCGGCCTGATCGTAGATCGAGAGCGTGATCGCGGAGAGATAGACGATGTCGTAGCTCATCAGGGAGTTGAGGATCTCGTCGGTCTCCGGCAGGTCCATCAGCCGGCGCGCAGCCGCGCTCTCGCGCCAGTGAAAGAACTGGCGCTCGCCCTTGGCATCAAGCTGGATCATGTAGAGTCCGGGCAGCTTGCCCGGCAGACGCACCACGCGCCTGGTGCCGACGCCCTCGGCAGTCCAGGCCGCCACCATCTCCTCGCTCAAGGCATCGTCGCCGAGTGCGGTGAAATAGTCGACCTTGACCTCGAGCCGCGCGAGATAGACGGCCGTGTTGAGCGTATCGCCGCCGAAGCCGCGCGAGTAGAGGCCGCCGCCCGGCCCCTGGCCGCCGGACTGCCCGCCTCCTTGGGCCTGCCGGAGTTCGACCATGCATTCACCGATGCAAGCAACGCTCGCCATGACTCGATCCACACTGTTCACCGGTTGCGTCAGGCGACGAAATTGCCGCCGAGCTCGTCTTCGATGTGAATGCGGATGA
This sequence comes from Bradyrhizobium sp. Ec3.3, assembly GCF_000472925.1. Lineage (GTDB taxonomy): Bacteria > Pseudomonadota > Alphaproteobacteria > Rhizobiales > Xanthobacteraceae > Bradyrhizobium. The sequence continues at coordinate 168,637 of NZ_AXAS01000016.1, read as the reverse complement.
TATCATCGAAGCTCTTCTCGGCGGTGGTGAAGCCGAGCTCGCGCGAGCGCCGTGCATCGAAATTGCGCGGCCAGCCGCCGACAATGCCCACAATGAAGGGATCCGGCTCCCGCTTGATACGCGCGGCGACCTTCTCGCCCGCGACCCGCTTCAAGGCCGCGATCTGCTCGCCGACGGTCGCCGACAGGCCGGGCATGGTGAGATTGCGGCGCGGGCCGACCGCCGCGAGATCCATCGTGCCGGCATGGAGCAGGAAGCCGACCGCGGAGCGCGGCGTCGCGTGCCAGTGGCGGACGTCCTCGGAGACCGGCAGGATCGCTTCCTTGCCGGCCAGCGGCTCGCGCAAAATGTTGGAGAAGAAGCCGGATGCCGCTTTGTTGGGCAGGCCGGGCCGGATGCAGATGGTCGGCAGGCGGATGCCGATGCCGTCGAGGAAGCCGCGGCGGGAATAGTCGGCGAGCAGCAGTTCACCGATCGCCTTCTGGGTGCCGTAGCTGAGCAGCGGCGTGTGGAAGAACTCGTCGCCGATCGCATCAGGGAACGGGGCGCCGAACACCGCAATCGACGAGGTAAAGACCACGCGCGGCTTGTAGCCACCGCCAGTGAGGCGGATGGCGTCGAGCAGCATCCGCGTGCCGTCGAGATTGATGCGATAGCCCTTGTCGAAATCGAGCTCGGCCTCGCCGGAGACGATGGCGGCCAGATGGAAGATCACGTCGGGGCGCCCCGCGATCAGCTTCTCGGCGGCTCCGGGAACGGCAAAATCGCCGGACACCGTCTCGACGGCAAAGCCGGCCTTCTCGGGCTTCTTCGGCTCGACCACGTCATGCATGGTCAGCTTGGTGATGTCGCTCTTGCCGAGCCGGCCGTCGCGCAGCAGCCGTTCGCACAATTTGCGGCCGACCATGCCGGCAGCGCCGAGAACCAGAATGTGCAAGAGCCTACTCCTTTTTATTGGTCTTGAGCGCGCCCGTTCGGGAAACGCTCGTGACGCGGGCCCGCAATCATTCCTTCACGGCGCCGGTCATCGCCGACACATAATGCTCCACGAAGAAGGCGTAAAGGATAACCAGCGGCAGCGATCCCGCCAGCGCCCCCGCCATCAGCGAGCCCCAGCGGTAGATGTCGCCATCCACGAACTCGTTGACGATCGCGACCGGCACCGTCTTGTTGCTGGTCGATTGCAGGAAGGTCAGCGCGTAGATGAACTCGTTCCAGCACAGCGTGAAGCAGAAGATGAAGGCCGAGATCAGGCCGGGGATTGCCAGCGGCAGCACGATCTTGATCAGGATCTGCCAACGGCTCGCCCCATCGATCAGCGCGCACTCCTCGAGCTCGAACGGGATGGTCTTGAAATAGCCCATCAACAGCCAGGTCGAGAATGGGATCAGGATGGTCGGATAGGTCAGGATCAGCGCCATCGGCGAGTCGAACAGGCCGTACTGGAACACGACGGTGGCGAGCGGGATGAACAGGATCGACGGCGGCACGAGGTAAGCGAGGAAAATCAGGCCGCCGACGAGATTGGCCCCCTTGTAGCGCAAGCGCACGATGGCATAGGCCGCCAGCACCGATGCAATGATCGAGAGCACCGTGGCGCAGATCGCCACATACATCGTGTTCCAGAGCCAGTGCGGATAGTAGCTCTCGAACAGAAGCTTGTGGAAATGCTTGAAGGTCGGATTCCAGGTCCAGAACGGATTGTACCTGTCGAGATCGAGCAACTGCTCGTCCGGTTTCACCGAGGTCAGCGCCATCCAGTAGAACGGAAACAGCAAGACCACGACGATGATCGTGAGCGGCAGATACAGCGTCACGATCCGCCGTGGCACCGACTGCAGATAGCTCATGCCCTCGCTGTGATCGGCCGTTGGCGCCGAGCCCGACAGCACATTTTTGAGATCGATGGATCTGGTGGGCAGGTCAGTCATTGCTCTCTCCCTGCTGCCACTTGCGACGCTGCAGCCCGAACCATGAGACCATGATCGCTGCGAGCAGGAACGGAATCATTGCACTCGATATCGCCGCGCCTTCGCCGAGCTGCCCGGCGATGATCGCGCGCTGATAGGACAGCGTCGCCATCAGATGAGTGGCATTGACCGGGCCGCCGCGGGTCATCGCCCAGATCAGCTGGAAGTCGGTGAAGGTGAACAGCACCGAGAAGGTCATCACGACCGCGATGATCGGCGTCAGCAGCGGATAGGTGATGTACCGGAAATTCTGCCAGCGCGTGGCGCCATCCAGCGTTGCAGCTTCATAGAGCGAGGGCGACACCGTCTGCAGGCCGGCGAGCAGCGTGATCGCCACGAACGGCACGCCGCGCCAGATATTGGCGAAGATCACGCAAATGCGTGCCCAAGTCGTATCGCCGAGGAAATTGATGTTCTGGCTGATCAGGCCGAGATGCTTCAGCGACCACGAGATGATCGAGAACTGGGAATCGAAGATCCACCAGAACGCCAGCGCCGAGAGCACCGTCGGCACGATGAAGGGGATCAGGACCATCGCGCGCAGCATCGCCTTGAACGGCATGTTCTCGTTCAAGAGCAGCGCGAGATAGAGCCCGATCGCGAATTTGAGGGCGCTGGCGACGATGGTGTAGAGCAGCGTGTTGAACACCGACAGCCAGAAGATGGCGTCGTCCCACAGCCATTGATAATTCTCGATGCCGATGAACTGGCCGACCCGGCCGATGCGGGTGTCGGTGAAGGACAGCCAGATGCCGAGCCCCAGCGGATAGGCCAGGAAGAAGATCAGGAAGGCCATGGCCGGCAGCATGAACCAGAAGCCGAGCCAGTTGCGGTTGTACTTAAGCTGGTCCCAGGCGCTGGCCTCTCGAAACTGAGGCTTGGCTTGGGAAGCAACTACGACATCAGCCATGCCCGATATCCTTGATCAGTGTGCGAATGAGCGGGCGGCCAGATAGCCGCCCGCGTCGAGATCATCAGCGATAGATGCGCTTCAATTGCCGTTCTGCTTCCGCAACCGCGCCCTTTGCGTCCTTCGTGCCGGTGCAATAGTTGGCAAACATGTCAACGACGATGAAGTCGGCGATTGCGGTTGCGGCCTTCTCGCCCACCGTACCGATGCCGGACGCCGGCAGCGTGCGCTTGGATGCCTGGGCGAACACCGCATTCTTGGGATCCGCCGTCCACACAGGCGCAGACTCATAGGCGTTCAGGGTCTGCGTCAGATACCCCTGCGCACCGTCCATCCACTTCTCGTACTGCTCCTTCTCCATCATGAACGCGATGAACGCCTTTGCCGCATTCGGATATTTTGTGAAGTTGAAGGCGAGAATCGGAAATACAAGCTGCAACTCAGACGGCTTCCCGACGGGACCGATCGGGTGCAGCGCGTGATAGGTGTCTTCGGCGATGTCCTTCTTGGACGGATCGGTCTTGGCGGCGACGTAGATCGAAATGCCGTTGAGGGTGCAATAGAGCTCGCCGGCCAGGTACGCCTTGTTGTTGGAGGAGTCGTTCCAGGACGGGGTCCCGGGAATGAAGGTTTCATAGAGCGCCTTGCAGTACTCCAGCGCCTTCATTGTCTCCGGCGAATTGATGATGATCTTGTCGCTCTGGTCGACCGTGTAGGCTCCATGCCCCCAGAGGATCCAGTGCAGCCAGGCATTGGCGTCACCGCTGGCGTGTCCGAGCGCAAAGCCGGCCGGCGTGTTGTTCGCCTTGAGCGCTTTGCACATTTCAAGGAAACTTGGGAAGTCCTTCGGAAACTCCTTGAAGCCCGCCTTGTCGGTCGCCGACTTACGGTACGTCATATAGCCGCCATTGGTCGTAACCGGAATGCCCAGCCAGTCGTCGCCAAGCTTGCAGGTCTTGGCCGCCGCATCCGTCCAGCCGCCGTATTTCTTGCCGAGGTAGTCGGCGACGTCGTTCATCTTCAGCACTTTGGTGGGAAAGAGCTGCGGCAGCGTGTGGAGGCCCCAGGCGATGTCAAGACCGGAGCCGGTGTTGGCGGCAACGGACGCCTTCGGCTGCACGTCTTCGAAGGATTCGCTGAACACGTTCATTTCGGTGCCCGTCGCCGCCTTGAACGCCGCGACGATCGCGTTGAATGCATCGTCTTCCGCCGGCACGAAGCGCTTCCAGCGCATCACGGTCAGCTTGGCACCCGGCTCGGCCTTCCACGGCGAGTCCGCCGCCCAGGCTTTCGCGAATTCGAACAGTGCAGGCCCAGTCAATGCGCCGGTTGCAGCCAGCGCCGTTCCGCCTTGAAGCAATGCCCGGCGGGTAAAGTCTTGCATGTCGTCCTCCCAATGAAACTTTTTTTAGTTTGTTGAAGCCTGCCTTACGCGTTCAGCCGTTTTCCTGTCCCCTCGTCGAACAGATGAACCAGCGACGGATCCGGCTTCAGCCGGACCTTGTCGCCAGGATTGAACTGGTGCCGCTCGCGGAACACGGCGACCACCTGCTCGCCGCCGAGCTTTGCGAACACCTGCGTCTCCGAACCCGTCGGCTCGACCACGACGATCTCGGCTTCCGCCCCGTCGTCGGCGATCGTGAAATGCTCGGGCCGCACGCCATAGACCGCGGGCTGCCCGTCGGACGCGGTGGGCGCGGTCTTGAGCGGCAGCTTGACGCCGTTCGGACCCTCGAAGGTCGCCACCCCGTTCGAGCGCACATGGCCTTTCAGGAAGTTCATCGCCGGCGAGCCGATGAAGCCCGCGACGAACTGATTTTCGGGCTTGTCGTAGAGTTCGAGCGGCGTGCCCATCTGCTCGACGATGCCGTCGTGCATGACGACGATCTTGTCGGCCATGGTCATGGCCTCGATCTGGTCGTGGGTGACGTAGACGGTCGTGGTCTTGAGCCGCTGGTGCAGCTCCTTGATCTCGGTGCGCATCGCGACGCGCAGCTTGGCATCGAGGTTCGACAAGGGCTCGTCGAACAGGAACACCTGCGGATCGCGCACGATGGCGCGGCCCATGGCAACGCGCTGGCGCTGGCCGCCGGAGAGCTGGCGCGGATAGCGATCGAGCAACGGCGTGAGCGCGAGGATCTCGGCGGCGCGCTTGACGCGCTTGTTGATCTCGTCAGAGCCCGCGCTGCGCAGCTTGAGCGAGAAGCCCATGTTGTCGGCGACGGTCATGTGCGGATAGAGCGCGTAGTTCTGGAACACCATCGCAATGTCCCGCTCCTTGGGCTGGACATTGTTGACGACGCGCTCGCCGATCGAGATCGTGCCTGAGGTGATGTTCTCGAGCCCTGCAAGCATGCGCAGCAGCGTCGACTTGCCGCAGCCGGAGGGGCCAACGAGAACGACGAACTGGCCGTCCTCGATAGGAATCGTCACGCCGTGCAGGACTTCAAAATTGCCGAACGATTTCCGCACGTCGCGGATGTGCACAGACGACATCTAAGCTCCCTCCTCACTGGTCCGCAGCGCCCATCGAGCACCGCTACCGCCTTTTCTTCTGAGGCTCCACCCAACGAGGCCCCATCGTACAGGCAGCATTGTCCGCAGTTTGCGCGGTTTTGGCAATTTGTCTTTGGTTAGTCTTAGCTGGTAGCGCTGTCAACGTTCCTTTGTTTGCAGGGAGGGCTGTGCTATGAGCAACAAATGGGACGAAAACGCACCAAATCGGGCAAGATCCGACTTGCGGAGGTCGCCGAGCTCGCCGGAGTGAGCCCTATCACCGCGTCCCGCTTTTTCAGGAATCCCGAGGCGCTGTCGGTCGCCAAGCGGGCGCGAGTCGAGAGCGCCGCACGCGAGCTCGGCTACGTGCCGAATCTCGCGGCACGTGCATTGGCCTCGCAGCGCACGGAAGTGATCGCCGTCCTGATCCCTTCCCTCACCAACAACGTGTTCTCCGACGTGCTGCGCGGCATCTATGATGCCTCCGAAGGCGGCCGCTACTCGATCCAGCTCTCCAACACGCGCTACAGCATCCTCCAGGAGGAAAGACTTCTCCGCCTGTTCCTGGCGCAGAAGCCGGCAGGGCTGATCGTCACCGGCATCGACCAGACGGCCGAATCGCGCGCGATGCTGGAGGCGGCCGATTGCCCGATCGTGCAGATCATGGAGCTTGGGCCCGCCCCGGTCGACATGATGATCGGCTTTTCGCACTATGAGGCGGCGCGCGCGGCGATCGCGCACCTGTTCGCGCAGGGCTGTCGCCGGATCGGCTTCGTCGGGGCGCGGATGGACCCGCGGGTGCAGCGGCGGCTGGATGGCTATGTCTCGGCGATGAAGGACGCCGGCCTGTTCGACCAGCACCTCCTGGTCACGACGGCCACACCGACCTCGGTGACGCTGGGGGGAACGCTGTTTGCCGACCTGCTCGGGCGGGAGCCGAATATCGACGCGGTGTTTTGCGCCAACGACGACCTTGCCCTCGGCGTACTCTTCGAATGCCGGCGCCGGGACATCATTGTCCCCGATCAGATCGCCATCGTCGGCTTCAACGACCTCGAATTCATGGCGAGCGCGGTCCCTACGCTCACCAGCGTGCGCACCAACCGCTACGAGATGGGCCGGGCCGCGGCCACGATGCTGATCGAGGCGATCGAAGGCCGCCGCCCGGAACAGCCGGTGCTCGATCTCGGCTTCAAGGTGATCGAGCGGCAAAGCTCGCTGGCGCAGCGCGCCGACAGCCAGCCGGCGCTTTCCGGCATGGCGGCAGGGCGAACAAAATGATAGCGTTACCAAGGACCCATGACTAGTATCGCACTTGTGAGGAAACGACCGCCATCAGGCGAGCTGCGGAATGCAGGCTTGCGCTGTTGGGCATCGCACAAGCCGACACGCAGACCAACGCCTGTGCGTTCCCATTCTAGGAGATACCAATGACAAAGAAACCAACCAACGGGCACGCGCCCACAACCGATGGCAGCCGCCGGCGCCTTCGCTCCCAGGAATGGTTCGACAACCCGCATAACCCCGGCATGACCGCGCTCTACATGGAGCGCTACCTGAATTTCGGTCTCACCCGCGAGGAACTCCAGTCCGGCAAGCCGATCATCGGCATCGCCCAGACCGGCAACGACCTCTCCCCCTGCAACCGCCACCACATCGAGCTCGCGCACCGCGTCCGCGAGGGCATCCGCATGGCTGGCGGCATCGCGCTGGAGTTTCCGACCCATCCGATCCAGGAAACCGGCAAGCGGCCGACCGCGGCGCTCGACCGCAACCTCGCCTATCTCGGTCTCGTCGAGGTGCTGTTCGGCTATCCCCTGGACGGCGTGGTTCTGACCACCGGCTGCGACAAGACGACGCCGGCCTGCATGATGGCGGCGGCGACCGTCAACCTGCCGGCGATCGTGCTGTCGGGCGGCCCGATGCTGAACGGCTGGCATGACGGCGAGCGCACCGGCTCCGGCACCATCGTCTGGAAGTCCCGCGAGCGGCTCGCCGCCGGCGAGATCGACTACGAGGAGTTCATGGAGATCGTGGCCTCGTCCGCACCGTCGGTCGGCCATTGCAACACCATGGGCACGGCCTCGACCATGAATTCGCTCGCGGAAGCCCTCGGTTTCTCGCTGCCGGGCTGCGCGGCGATTCCCGCGCCCTATCGCGAGCGCGGCCAGATCGCCTACGAGACGGGCAAGCGCATCGTCGAGATGGTCTGCGAGGATCTGAAACCCTCGGACTTCCTGACCCGCAAGGCGTTCGAGAACTGCATCGTGGTGAATTCGGCGATCGGCGGCTCGACCAATGCACCGATCCACATCAACGCGCTCGCGCGCCACATCGGCGTCGAGCTCACGATCGACGACTGGCAGAAGCACGGCCACGACGTGCCGCTGCTGGTCAACCTGCAGCCGGCCGGCTTCTATCTCGGCGAGGAGTTTCACCGCTCCGGCGGCGTGCCCACCGTGGTGCGCGAGCTGATGAAGCACAAGCGCATCCACGAGGACGCACTCACCGTCAACGGCCGCGGCATCGGCGAGAACTGCGCAAATGCGCCCAAGCCCGACCAGGACGTGATCTGGGCTTACGACAAGCCGATGGTGCAGGACGCCGGCTTCCTGGTTCTGCGCGGCAACCTCTTCGATTCCGCGATCATGAAGACCAGCGTGATCTCCAAGGAGTTTCGCGACCGCTACCTCAGCAATCCGAAAGACCTGAACGCGTTCGAGGGACGTGCGATCGTGTTCGAGGGGCCGGAGGACTATCACGAGCGGATCGACGATCCCTCGCTCGACATCGACGAGCGTTGCGTGCTGTTCATCCGCGGCGCCGGACCGATCGGCTATCCCGGCGGCGCGGAGGTCGTGAACATGCAACCGCCGGCGGCGCTGATCAAACGCGGCATCCTCGCCCTCCCCTGCATCGGCGACGGCCGGCAGTCCGGCACCTCGGGCTCGCCCTCGATCCTCAACGCCTCGCCGGAAGCGGCCGCCGACGGCGGGCTTGCGATCCTGAGAACCGGCGACAAGGTGCGTATCGACCTCAACAAGGGCAGCGCCAATATCCTGATTTCGGATGATGAGGTGAAGAAGCGCCACGTCGAGCTGAAGGCCAGTGGCGGCTTCAAGCATCCGCCGAACCAGACGCCCTGGCAGGAGATCTATCGCAACACCGTCGGCCAGCAGTCGACCGGCGCCTGCATGGAGCTCGCCACGCGCTACCAGAACGTCGCCGGCACGTTTGGCGTGGCGCGGGACAACCACTAGCAGCCACGTCGTCATTGCGAGGAGCGAAGCGACGAAGCAGTCCAGACTGTCTCCGAGGTGAGATTCTGGATTGCTTCGCTTCGCCCGCAATGACGATGAAATAGACAGTTTCAAGGTGAGGAGAACAAGAAAATGGCAGACCGCCTCAAGGGAAAGCGCGCCGTTGTCACCGCCGCGGCGGCCGGCATCGGGCGCGCATGCGCAATCGCATTCGCGCGTGAAGGCGCAACCGTCATCGCCACCGACATCAATGAAGGTGGCATCGCCACTCTGGGCAAGGACGGCGTCGCCGAGACGGCAAGGCTCGACGTTCGCAATACCGCCGACGTCAACGCCTTCGCCAAGCGCACCGGCAAGATCGACATCCTGCTCAATGCGGCGGGTTTCGTGCACAACGGCACCATTTTGGACTGTTCGGAAGAAGACTGGGACTTCTCGTTCGACCTCAACGTCAAATCCATGCACCGGACCGTCAAGGCGTTTCTGCCGGCGATGATAGCGGGTGGTGGCGGCAGCATCGTCAACATCTCGTCGTGCGCAGCGCTGAGGCCGCCGGCCAACCGTTACGTCTACAGCGCGTCCAAGGCGGCGGTGTCGTTGCTCACGCGCGCGGTTGCGCTCGACTTCATCACGCAAGGCATCCGCTGCAACAGTATCTGCCCCGGCACCGTCGAGACGCCCTCGATGCTCGACCGCGCCGCCGCCGTTGGCCCACAGGGCAAAGAGATGTTCATCGCCCGCCAGAAGATGGGCCGGCTCGGCACCGCAGAGGAAATCGCGGCCATGGCGGTCTATCTTGGCAGTGACGAAAGCGCATTCACCACCGGCGTCGATCTCGTCGTCGACGGCGGCTTCATGCTCTGACTAATCCTCATCCCGGGGCGCGCGCCAGGGGCGCGCTCCTCACCATGAGAGTGCGAGGAAGGAGTTTTGCATGAACAAGATCGACCTCAACGGCCGCTGCGCGATCGTCACCGGCGGTGCGCAGGGCTTTGGCCGCGCCATCGCCGAACGCTTCGTCGCCTCCGGTGCCAAGGTCGCGATCTGGGATTTCGACTCAGGTCTAGCCGAGAAGACAGCCAAGGAAATCGGCGGCGACGTTCGCGTCTTCAAGGTCGACGTCGCCGACACGGCCGCAGTCGAGCAGGCCCATGATGCGACCCTCGCCGCCTTCGGCAGGATCGATATCCTCGTCAACAATGCCGGCATCGCCGGCATCAACAAGACGGTCTGGGAGACCGACCTCGAGGAATGGCGCAAGGTGCTGCGCATCAACCTCGACGGCCCCTTCATCTGCTGCAAGGCGATCGTGCCGACGATGCTCAAGCAGAAATACGGGCGGATCGTGAACATCGCATCCATCGCAGGCAAGGAAGGCAATCCGAACGCGGCGCACTACTCGGCCTCCAAGGCCGGCCTGATCGCGCTGACGAAGTCACTCGGCAAGGAGCTTGCCGCGCACGACATCCTGGTGAACGCCGTGACGCCGGCGGCCGCGAAGACCGCGATCTTTGAACAGCTGACGCAGCAGCACATCGATTTCATGCTGTCGAAGATCCCGAAGGGCCGCTTCGTGCTGGTGGAGGAACTCGCCGCGATGGTCGCCTGGCTCGCATCGGAAGACTGCGGGTTTTCGACCGGTGCGGTGTTCGATATCTCCGGCGGGCGCGCCACCTATTGAGGGCGTCATGACCAGAGAAGGCGGATGCCTGTGCGGCGCGGTTCGCTTCAAGACGGAGGGCGAGCCGCTTAACGTCCGCGTCTGCCATTGCCGCCTCTGCCAGAAGGCGATGGGCTCGCCGTTCTATGCCCGCGCGCTGTTCGAGCCGCGCGCGCTGACAGTCGAGGGCGAGACCGCGTTCTATCCGACATCTCCGGCCATCGAGCGCGTGTTCTGCAAGTCCTGCGGCACGCGGCTGTTCTCCCGCCGCACCAACGGCACTGCGACCGGTGTCGCGCTGGCCACTTTCGACGATCGCAATGCCTTTGCCCCGACCGAACACATCTGGGTGTCGGAGAAGATGGGCTGGGTCTGCATCGACGACGGCCTGACGCAGTACGAGGGAACGATCCCGGTAGCCTGAAGGTCACCGAATCCATGCTAGCGTGCGCCGGATGCATGAACCAAGGCGGCGCGCGTGAACATCTCCCTCTACGACCTCTCCGTCTGGGTGCTGCCGCTGGTGATCGCCATCACCTTCCACGAGGCCGCGCATGGCTTCGTGGCGCACCGTCTTGGCGACGATACCGCCTGGAAGCTCGGCCGGGTCAGCTTCAACCCGCTCCGGCATATCGATCCGTTCGGCACCCTGCTCCTGCCGGCGATGCTGCTGTTTGCGCATTCGCCGTTCCTGTTCGGCTATGCCAAGCCGGTACCGGTGAACTTTCGCAATCTCAACAATCCGAAGCTCGACATGGTCTGGGTGGCGCTGGCCGGCCCCGCGACCAACATCCTGCTCGCGCTGCTGGCGGGCCTGGCACTCCACGCCCTGCCTTTCGCGCCGGCAGGTTCGGCGCAATGGATCTTCGACAACCTCAGGAATTCGCTTCTGATCAATGCGGTGCTGGCCGTCTTCAACATGATGCCGATACCGCCGCTGGACGGCGGCCGGGTTGCGGTCGGGCTCCTCCCGCGGCCGCTCGCTCTGCCGCTGGCCCGGCTCGAGCCGTTCGGGATGCTGATCCTGATCGCCATCCTGATCCTGCTCCCCCTTGCGGGTTCGCAGTTCGGTCTAAATCTTGATGTTATCTCGGCAATACTGGGAACGTTGACCGGATATGTGATTAAGGCCGTTCTCTTCCTGACCGGCAACGCGTAGTTGAACCAGGACGAACCCAGAGAACCCGAAGGGCCCGAGGCCAACTTGGTCAAAGCTGCCGACATGCTGATCGCGCGACGAGCCGACACCCGCGCCCGCGCCGATTTCGCCACCTGGAAGATGATGGCCAAGCTTAACGGGTTGTCTGCGCTGCCTCCGGAAGCCCAGGAGTTCCTCGCGAGCTACAAGAAGCTGCTGGAGCAGACGAATGAGGACGAGGCCACCGAGGCCACCATCACCTCGGTCTACAAGGCGTACTATGCCGAAATGGGCGGAGCCGGAACTCCGCCTGATGTTCGTCCCCGGGCCAGCGAGCCCGTGAAGGACAATGTTACCGCCTTCCGCCGCCCGCCGCCCAAGCCGAAGAAAGCCGGCACGTTCGGGGTGACGGCGTTCGGCGGAACCGAGAAGCGGCCGCTGCCGGTGGCGCTGATCTTCGCCTGCCTGGTCGTGGTCTACGTCGCGATCCGCTATTACTGGCGCTGAGCCGATTTCTTCTTCGTCTCGCGCGGCGGGAAGGTGACGTCGAGCGTGCGCTCGAACTTTTCATCCGTCAGTCCTGCCGGCGGTTGCGGCACGGGATCCGAGCGACGGACCATCGAGACCGCCGCCGCATCGAAGGCATCGTCTCCCGAGGACTCCACCACATCGACCGAAAGCACGTTGCCTTTGCGGTTGAGGACCAGGGTGACCTTGACCTTCTGGGACTTGGGCTCCTTCCCCTCCGGGTAGACCTGGTGCAGCTTGAAATGCGCACTGATCTTGCGGTTCCAGTCGGCAGTCAGCTTCAGGATGTCCTTGCCGATCCCGAGCACCGGCGCCACGGCCTTCTCGGCCTCGCGCGCAGCCTCATCGAGCTTCTGCCGCGCCGTGGCTACCGATTGCGGCGATGCCTCGGCAGCCGGGGTCTCGATGGCCGCTACCTTCTGGCTCTCGTCGTCCGGCTTTTTCGCGTTGTTGTCGGTGACGATCCGGTCGGCATCGTCGACGTCCTGGTGCTGGTCCTTGGGAAGCTCCGTTTCCTTCACCTCGGCCTTTTGTTCGGGTATCGCCCGCTGTTCCTGCGAGGCATCGGTGTCAGGTCCGGGCGGAAGTTCGGACTCGGGCGCATCGGGCGAAGCCATCTCGACGGCGAATTCCGCACCGGCCGCACCCAGACCATCGTCGCCACCATCCGTCCGCAAATGCGCGAGCGCCAACGCCGCACCTCCCAGGTGGAGCGCAAGCGCCGCCACCGCGGCCAGAACCCACAGCCGCCGGGATGGTTTTGGTTCGGTCTCGAAACCGGACATAAGAACAGCCTCTAGGGCTTCGCAGAGTCTGCCGCGGGCGCCCCCGGAGAGGCCGGGACACCTTCAAGCGTCACCAGCTTCACCTTGGAGTAGCCACCCGAGCGCAACAACTCCATCACGCCCATCAGTTCGCCATAAGGTACCGTGCGATCGGCGCGCAGGAAAACGTACTTATCCTTGCCCATGTCCGACAGGCCGTCGAGCGAGGCGGCCAGGTTGGCACGCGTGACCGGGTTCTCCCCGATGGCAAGCGTCAAATCGGACTTGATGCTGACATAGGTCGGCTTGTCCGGCTTCTTCTGCGGTGTGGCAGTGGAGGTCGGCAGATCGACCGGCAGATCAACCGTCGACAAAGGCGCCGCAACCATGAAGATGATCAGCAGCACCAGCATGACGTCGATGAACGGCGTGACGTTGATCTCATGCGTCTCGGAGAAGTCCGCATCGTCATCGAGATCGTTGTCTGCGATCGAAGCGCCCATCGCCTACTCCGCCGCTGTGCGCGAATGAACGCTGCCGTGGCTGCGGTCGAGGTCGCGCGAGAGCAGCCGCGCCGCCGCACCCGAGGCGCGGCTGACGAGCTCGAGATAGCCCTTCGTCATGCGCGCGAAATGATTGTAGATGATGACGGCGGGGATCGCCGCGACGAGGCCGATCGCGGTCGCAAGCAGCGCTTCGGCGATGCCGGGCGCGACGACCGCAAGGTTCGTCGTCTGCGACTTCGAGATGCCGATGAAGCTGTTCATGATGCCCCAGACGGTGCCGAACAGGCCGACGAAGGGCGACGTGGCGCCGATGGTCGCAAGCACGCCCATGCCGATCCGGATCCGCCGCGACTCCGCGCGGGCGATCTCGGCAAAGCTCGAGGCGGCGCGTTCCTTGATGCCGGCGTCGCTGGAAATCCCCGCGGACGCCCGCGCCTCTCGCAGTGCGGCCGCAAGGAATGACGGCAGGATGCCTTCCTTGGCACCAAGCGCAAACTGGGCCTCTGCCAGCGAGCGTGCGTCGGCGATCTTCTTCAGAGCCGCGCGCACCCTGCCCTGTGCCAGCGTCAGCTCGATCGATTTCGCGATGAAGATGGTCCAGGTGACGAGGGAGGCGAAGGCGAGCCCGATCATCACCGCCTTGACGATGATGTCCGCCGACATGAACATCACCCAGGGCGACAGCTCCTTCATCACAGGCGCAGTCGATTTCAGCGTGCGGCCGGCATCAGTCGACGCAGCAGCCTCGGCCGCAGGCGCCATGGGGGCAGCCGTCGCCGCAGGCGCTGCGGCTGGTGGCGCCGCCGGAGTGGCGGCCGGCTGCGATGTGGCTGGCGGCGTTGCCGCCTGCTGCTGTGCCGAAACGGGGACTGCGAGGGCGATCACCGCGAGCATCACGGCTGCGGCAAGGCTTGCTCGGCAAAGGCTCGCTCGGAAAGTTGTGGTCTTCATACTTCGGCCCAGTAGCGAATGAGGTTGTGATAGATACCCGTCAATTTGACCGTTTCGGGGTCGTCGCGTCCAAGCCGCTGCGCCAGCGCCTGAACGGCGGTATCGAGGTCAAAGATCAGGCTGCGGGCTTGATCATCCCGTACCATGCTCTGCAGCCAGAAAAAAGACGCCACCCGCGCGCCCCGCGTCACCGGCGTGACGAGATGCAGGCTGGTCGAGGGGTACAGCACGCAGTCGCCGGCCGGCAACTTAACTTCGTGCGAACCGTAGGTGTCCTCGATCACGAGTTCGCCACCGTCATATTCCTCCGGTTCGGCGAGGAACAGCGTGACCGACAGGTCGGTGCGGATGCGAAGGCCGGTCAGGCGATCGCCGCGGATCGCGTTGTCGACGTGCAGACCGAAATGGTGCCCGCCGCTCGCCGCATAGCGGTTGAACAGCGGCGGGAAGATCTGGAGCGGGATCGCCGCCGCCAGGAAGCGCGGGTTCGACGTCAGCGCCGAGATGATGCGGTTGCCGAGCTTGCGCGCGACGTCGCTGTCCGGTGGCAATTGCTCATTGCGCTTGACCATCGCCGACTGCGCACCCGCCGTCGAACGGCCGTCTTCCCACTCGCTCGCATCCATGATGCGGCGGAACTCCGCCACATCATCCTTGCTCAAGACGCCGGGTATGCAGGTCAGCATGATCAGAACTTGGCCGTCGTGACCAGATAGAACGCCCGTCCCGGCGCGACGGCCACGAACGGCACGGCGCTGCGATAAAGCGTGTCATAGTAGAGCTTGTTGGTCAGGTTCTGCGCGTAGAGCTTCATGGTCCAGTTCTTGTCGATCTTCTTTTCGACGAACGCGTCGAAGCGCCAGTAGCTCGGCAGTTCGTTGCCGGTGTTGGCCGCAAACGTGCCGCCATAGACCTTGGAACGATACACCGCCTGCCCGCCGAGCTCCCAACCGTCGTCGAACTTGTACTTGGTGAGCATGCTGAACGACTGGTGGGCGACGTTAGCCAGCTGGAGGCCAATGTTGGAGGCGATGCCGCTCTGCGTGACCTTCGACTGCATCAGCACCAGGCCGCCGAAGATGCTCCAGCGGTCCGTGATCTTGCCCTCGGCCTCGATGTCGATGCCCTGGATGCGGTAGGCCGCGCCCGAAGTCAGCAGGCCGTTGACGGTCTCGCGGGCGTTGTCCTTCGTGGTCTGGAACAGTGCACCCGTCACGAGCAGATGGCGGTCGGCGAGTTCCCATTTGGTGCCGATTTCGGCCGCCTTGTTGAGCTCGGGGGCGAGCAGAATAGCCGTGTTAGCCGGAACGCCACCGTAATCGGTGCCGGTTGCGTCAAGCTCCGACCCGAACGGATTGGCCGAGGTCGCATAGGCCGCGTAGATGCTGCCGATCGACATCGGCTTGTAGAGCAGGCCTACGTTGTAATTGACGAGATCGGCATTCTGCTTGAGATAAGCCGAGTTTGTCGAAGAGCTTTGGCTGTAGCCATCATAGCGGACACCGCCATTGACGATGATGGTGTCCTGCCAGTTCGCGGTGTCCATGACGTAGACGCTGCTGGTGTTGACACCATAACGCGTCGGGTTTCCAACCAGCGACGGCGTGCCGAAGCCGGAGAGAAAAGTGTACTGAGGGGAATAGAGATTGACGTTCTGGACGGCGCCGTTGCTCGTTGAGCCGCCGCCGAACAGTTCCGAGGAGAGACCGGTGTAACGGTCGATCGAGATGTTTTCGTTCGCATATTCGACGCCGAACACTGCGGTGTGCTTGACCCCACCGGTGTCGAGCTTGAACGTGGCCTCGTTCTGGTTGGCCCACACGTCCACGTTCTGGTAGCGGCTCTGCGCACTGGCCGTGGTCGTCCAGAGCAGCGGATTGACGTTGGTCGTATTCGGGTTCTGCGGCAGCGTGCCGATATAGTTCAGCAGCGAGTGCTCGCCGCGAACCTTGCTGCTCAGCGTGATGGCTTCGTTGACCTTGTACTCGATCGTGCCGGTGCCGAAGTCCTGCCGCGCGGTCTGGAAGTCGCGGTTGACGAAGCCGTACCAGTTCTGGCGCGGAATGCCAGCCTCGGTGACCGGCACATTGCCCTGCTTGTAGTAGGGCACGCCGAAATCCGGCAAACCGCTGAGATCGGTGTGGACGTAGTTCGTCGTGATCTTGATGTCGTTGGTCGGGGTGTACTTGGTCGAGACGAAGGTACCCCAACGATTGTCGGTCACGTAATTGCGGCCGGCGACGTTGGCATCCTGGAACAGGCCGCCGGTGCGGACCGAGAAAGTCGGGTCGATGACCTGGTTGACGTCGAGCGTAACGCGCTTGGTCATGTCGGTGCCGAACTCGGTATCCATCCGCTTGAAGTTCGCGTCGCCGGCCTGCTTCGTGACGATGTTGATGGCGCCGCCCGCAGTGCCACGACCGGCATAGGACGAAGCCGGTCCGCGCAGGATCTCGATCTGCTCGGTGAAGAAGTTCTCGCGGATGCTAACGGCGGGATCGCGAATGCCGTCGATGAAGACGTCGTTGCGCGCATCGAAGCCGCGGATGAAGAAGCGATCGCCGAATGCGTTGCCGCCCTCGCCGGAGCCCAGCGTCACGCCGGCGGTGGAGCGACCTATCTCCTTCAGCGTCGTGGCGTTCTTGTCCTCGAGCACTTCCTTGCTGAGCACGGTGATGGTCTTCGGCGTGTTCAGAATCGGCTCGGGAAACTTGCCCGAGGCCTGCACGTGATCGACCTTGTAGGGAGCTGCCGGATCGGCATAGGGATCGCGGTCCGGCGCGCCTGCGCTCTGGGACGGCGCAGCTGCGGTCTGTTGCGCCTGCTCGCGCTGCGCCGCGCGGCGAAGCGCATTGCGCGCACGAATCTGCTCCGGCGATGGCTTCGAGGCGGCAGGCCGCGGGCGCTCGACTGGCGCATCGACGCTGACGGGGGGAAGATTCGACTGCTGCGCCTCGGCGGCGCCCGAGAACGATGCCACCGCGATCAATCCGGCAACGGCTGATGCCGCCTTGCCAGAGCCGCCTTCGAACCTTTCGTCGATGAAATCGATTGCCGCGAACGATCGCAGCGACTTCGGTGCAACCACCTGCCCCATTACCACACGCCCCATTTTCATGATCGCTCATGCGCGTCATTCGCGATGAACGTTGGGCGTTGGTATCGGCCACAAAATATGTGGTCAATGCGGGCAACCCGTGAGAACGCTTTGAATACTTCCAGATCAAAACGATTCTAATCTGGAGTTTGAAATCGTTCTAAGGAGCTAGTTTGTAAGCGTTCTAAAGAACTGAAAAACTGCGCCTCGTGATCTCGGAGTTTGCAGCATCAATCGCTGCTCGGCGGCTTCATCAGCGAGAACAACTCGTCGACGGTCGCTTGTGCGACCGAACGGACGCCATCGGTGTTGTCCATGCCGGCGATGTTGACGCCCTTCACGACGGCTTTGATCTCGTCGCGAAAGTCGGTCAGGAAGCGCAAGGGATCGCCCTGCTCGTTGGCGACGCGCGCGATCAGGCCCGTGATCAGAATCTGACATGCGATCATCTTGCCGTTCAGTTCGTCCATCGTGCGCTCCCGTTGTGCGGGCGCTGATATGGACGACGTCGCATGGGCTGACAACGGAAACACGGCGCAATCAATTTAGAACCGTTCTGGCTCGGACGGCGCGACTGCATCCGAAGGTCTTGGCCCGTCAGCGCCGCTTCGGATTGCGCACGCGGCGTGCGAGCATCGCGAAACCTTTGCACGTTGATCGATGCTGGTGCCCAACAGGCTGCCCAAGAGAACGGCTGTTCACGATGTGCGCACGCAGCCCGGATCGGATGCAAAGCTTTCCGATTGTTTAGGATTCTCAAGCGACAGTGTTGTTTACACTGGAACTTGGCGTGTATTATACAGGCTGCCGCCGGAACTCTTTCAGAGACCCATAATTCAACCTTTGGGCAAGCGAGCCGATACGAAGCCGATATGAAAAAGTCGCGGCCGATTCTGTGGTTTTCCCTCATCGCAGCCGTGGCCGTGGCAGGCTACTTCGGCTGGCAACGCTTCTATGGTCCGGACGCCGCCAAAACCCAGACCGCGCAGAAGGGCCCGCCGCGGCCGGTCGCAGTTCCTGTCACCATCGCACCGGTCCAGCAGGCTGATTTCCCGGTCTATCTGACCGGGCTCGGGACGGTTCAGGGCTTCAATACCGTGCAGGTCCGGACCCGGGTGGACGGCCAGATCGACAAGATCGCCTTCACCGAGGGCCAGATCGTCAACCAGGGCGACCTTCTGGTCGAGATCGATCCCCGCCCCTTCCAGGCCGTGCTCGACCAGGCCAAGGCCAAGAAGCAGCAGGACGAGGCGAACCTCGCCAACGCCAATCTCGACCTCCAGCGCTATACCAAGCTCGGTGAATTCGCGACCCGGCAGCAGACCGACACCCAGCGCTCCACCGTCGCCCAGCTCACCGCGCAGATCGCAGCCGACGAGGCCGCGATCTCCAATGCCCAGACCCAGCTCGACTACACCCAGGTCAAGTCGCCAATCACGGGCGTCGCGGGCCTGCGCCAGGTCGATATCGGCAACATCGTCAACGCCTCCAGCCAGACGGCGATCGTCTCCATTGCCCAGATCGAACCGATCACGGTGATCTTCACTGCGCCCGAGGACCAGTTGCCTTATATTAATGAGGGCCAGAAGGCCGGCGCGCTCAAGGTGATCGCGCTGACGACCGACGGCAAGAAGACGCTCGCTGAGGGCAAGCTCGCCGTCATCAATAACCAGGTCGACACGAGCAGCGGGACTATTCGGCTGAAGGCGGTGTTCGACAACAAGGACCACACGCTGTGGCCGGGCCAATCGGTCTCGACGCGCCTTCTGGTGCGGACGCTGAAGGACGCTACCGTGGTCCCCGACGACGCGGTCCAGCATTCGACCAACGGTCTCTACGCCTATACGGTCAATCAGGAGAACAAGGCTGAACTGCGCAAGCTCAAGGTCAGCTACTCCATCGATGGACGCTCGGTGATCGATGAAGGACTTAGCCCGGGACAACAAGTGATCACCGGCGGTCAGTTCAAGGTGCAGCCTGGAAGCCTCGTCTCTACGGCGGTCGCAAGTTCGACTCCGGGCCAGAACAAGGTTCGACAGGAATGAACGACGGCGGGATTTCGGCACCTTTCATCCGTTATCCCATCGGCACATCGCTGCTGATGGCCGGCATTCTCTTTGTCGGCCTCGTCGCCTACCCCCTGCTGCCGGTCGCGCCGCTGCCGCAGGTCGACTTCCCGACCATCCAGATCACCGCGAACCTGCCCGGCGGCAGCCCGGAGACGATGGCCTCCTCGGTCGCCCAGCCGCTGGAGCGCCAATTCGCGCAGATTCCCGGCATCGCCCAGATGACATCGACGAGCTATCTGGGCACAGCCTCGATCACCATCCAGTTCGACCTCAATCGCAGCATCGACGGCGCCGCCAACGACGTGCAGGGCGCCATCAACGCGGCCAGCGGCCAGTTGCCGAAAAACCTGCCCTCGCCGCCAACCTATCGCAAGGTCAACCCGGCGGACTCGCCGATCCTCCTGCTGTCGGCGACGTCCGAGACGCTGCCGCTGACCACCGTCAGTGACGCAGTTGACGCCCAGCTCGCCCAGCAGATCAGCCAGATCTCCGGCGTGGCGCAGGTGTTCATCGGCGGCCAGCAGAAGCCGTCGGTTCGCGTGCAGATCGATCCGGCGAAGCTGGTGGCCAAGGGCCTGTCGCTGGAAGACGTGCGCAGCCAGATCGCGATCACGACGGTCGACAGCCCCAAGGGCAATATCGACGGCGAGAAACGGGCCTATACCATCTACGCCAACGACCAGCTGCTCCAGTCCAAGGACTGGAACGACGTCATCATCGCCTATCGCAACGGCGGGCCGCTGCGAATCCGCGATATCGGCCAGGCCGTCACCGGTCCCGAGGACGCCAAGCAGGCGGCCTGGGCCAACGGCAAGCGCGGCGTGTTCCTGGTGGTGTTCAAGCAGCCCGGCGCCAACGTCATCGAGACGGTCGACCGGATCAAGGCAACCCTGCCCCGGCTGGTGGCCGCGATCCCGCCGGCGATCAAGATCGAGCTGATCAGCGACCGCACCACGACCATCCGCGCCGCGGTCGAGGACGTCCAGTTCACGCTGCTTTTGACCATCGTCCTGGTGGTCATGGTCATCTTTATCTTCCTGCGCAGCTTCTGGGCGACCGTCATTCCCACCGTCACGGTTCCGCTGGCGCTGCTCGGCGCATGCGCCCTGATGTGGGTGTTCGGCTATTCGCTCGACAATCTGTCGCTGATGGCCCTCACGATCGCGGTCGGATTCGTCGTCGACGACGCCATCGTGATGCTCGAAAACATCACGCGCTACATCGAGAACGGCGATTCTCCCCTCGCCGCCGCCTACAAGGGCGCCAAGGAGATCGGCTTCACCATCGTGTCGATCAGCATCTCGCTGGTCGCGGTGCTGATCCCGCTGCTGCTGATGGGCGGCATCATCGGCCGCCTGTTCCGCGAATTCGCCGTCGTGCTCGCGATGACGATCTTCGTCTCGATGTTCGTGTCGCTGACGCTGACCCCGATGATGGCCTCGCGCTTCCTGCGCGCCCATGGCGAGGTGAAGCACGGCCGCTTCTATCAATGGAGCGAACGCGCCTTTGACGCGATGCTGCGCGGCTATGAACACATTCTCGACCTCGCCTTGAGCTGGCGCCGCACCACGCTCACGATCTTCTTCGCCACGCTCGCCCTGTCGGTCTATCTGTTCATTCTGATCCCGAAGGGTTTCTTCCCGCAGCAGGACGTCGGCCTGATCACGGCGACCTCCGAAGCCTCGCAGGACATCTCCTTCAAGGACATGGTGCGGCGGCAGGAGGAACTCGGCAAGATCATCATGGCCGATCCCGACGTCGCCAGCGTCGCCATGGCGATCGGCGGCAGCGGCCGGGCCGGCAACAACGGCAACCTGTTCATTACGCTGAAGCCCCGCAACGAGCGCGAGGCCTCGGCGCAGCAGATCATTGCGCGGCTGCGTCCGAAGTTCGACAAGGTTGAAGGCGCTCGCCTCTACATGCAGGCAGCCCAGGACGTTCGACTCGGCGGCCGGCCGACGCGCACCCAATTCGAATTCACGTTGCAGGACGCCGACCTCGGCGAACTCAATGACTGGGCGCCCCGAATCCTCGCCAAGATGCAGACGCTGCCGGAGCTACGCGATGTCGCGACCGACCAGCAGACCCAGGGCACCACGGTTCAGCTCAAGATCAATCGCGACACCGCCTCGCGCTACGGCATCCAGCCGCAGTTGATCGACGACACGCTCTACGACGCGTTCGGCCAGCGCCAGGTCACCCAGTACTTCACGCAGCTCAACAGCTATCACGTGATCCTGGAGATCCTGCCGGAGATGCAGGGTAACCTCGACAGCCTGAACAAGCTGTACCTGAAATCGCCGCTAACGGGCGACCAGGTGCCGCTCTCGACGTTTGCGACCTGGACGACCGATCCGGTGCGCCCGCTCTCGATCAGCCATCAGGGCCAATTCCCGGCGATCACGATCAGCTTCAACCTCGCACAGGGCATGGCGCTGGGACAGGCCACGGAAGCCGTGCAGAAAGCGATGGCCGATCTCGGCGCGCCGGCGACGCTGAATTCGAGCTTCCAGGGCACCGCGCAGGCCTTCCAGCAGTCGCTCGGCACCGTGCCGCTGCTGATCCTGGCAGCCCTCGTCGTGGTCTATCTGATCCTCGGCATTCTCTACGAGAGCTACATCCACCCGATCACGATTCTCTCGACCCTGCCTTCGGCCGGCGTCGGCGCACTCGCGATCCTGATGGCGGCCGGGTTCGACTTCAGCCTGATCGCGCTGATCGGCATCATCCTGCTGATCGGCATCGTGAAGAAGAACGGCATCATGATGGTCGACTTCGCGATCGCGGCCGAACGCGATGAGCACAAGACGCCGGCGGAATCGATCCGCCAGGCCGCGCTGCTCCGCTTCCGCCCCATCATGATGACGACGATGGCGGCCCTTCTCGGCGGCGTGCCGTTGATGCTCGGGCACGGCACCGGCGCCGAAATCCGCCAGCCGCTCGGCTATGCCATGGTCGGCGGCTTGATCGTCAGCCAGGCCCTGACCCTGTTCACGACGCCCGTGGTCTATCTCTATCTCGACGAGCTCTCCAACTGGTTCTCCGGCTGGGGCCGTTCCAAGCAGAGCGAACCCGAGACGACCGAACACGGCGCGGTCAAGGAAGCGGCCGAGTAAGCAAGCGTCGCAATTCCAATTCCGGCACGTTTCCCTCCTTTCAAGCCAAAGCGATATTTCATGTCCATGCGCTCCAATCTTGCCGCCCTCCTTTCGGTTGCCTTGCTGTGGAGCGGATCCGCTCACGCCCAGGGCACCAAATCCAAGGCGGCTCCGCCCCAGGCCGCACAGCCCGCGGCTCCTGCCGCGCAGCCGCAGGCCGACGTTGCGCCGGCGCCGCAAGCAGGCTGGGCCGCGCGCTGCACCAGCGCGAGCCGCGATGCACCGCTGGAATGCGCGATCGAGCAGAACGCGGTGCTGACCAAGACGGGACAGCTCATCGTGCTGATCAACATCCGCGTGCCCGCCGACACGCGCGTACCCACGGCGCTGATCCAGCTGCCACTCGGCCTCAATATCCCCGTCGGCGCCAAGCTCCAGGTCGACGAGGGCAAGACGGTCGACCTGCCGATCCAGACCTGCGAGAATCGCGGCTGCTACGTCTCGACGCCGATTTCCGCGGACCTGCTTGCGGCGCTGAAATCCGGCAAGCAGTTGAAGGTCTCCTTCCAGAACATGTCCAAGGAGACCATCAACATCCCGATGCCGCTCACCGATTTTGCGGCCGCCTACGACAAGATCAAGTAACGGGCCGCGTCCGTCTCACCCTGCCCCCAGATAGGCCTTCTGCACCTGCGGATCGTTCGCCAGCGCCGTCGCGGTGCCGGACAAGACGCTTCTGCCCACCTGCAAGACGGTTGCGAAATCGGAGACTTCGAGGGCAAGCTCGATCGACTGCTCGGCGAGCAGGATGGTCAGGCCCTCGCGATGCAGGCGGCCGAAGGTTTCGTACATGGACTCCACGACCGCCGGCGCCAGCCCGAGCGACGGCTCGTCCAGCATCAACAGTTTCGGGTCGCTCATCAGCGCGCGGCCGACCGCGAGCATCTGCCGCTCGCCGCCCGACATGGTGCCCGCTCGCTGGTTGCGGCGTTCCTTGAGCCGCGGAAAGATCTCGTAGACACGCTCGAGCAGCGCCGCCTTGCGCGACTTGTCGTGCAACGGCGTCGTGCCGAGCAGGAGATTGTTCTCGACGCTCTGCTGCACGAACAGCCGCCAGCCCTCCGGGGACAGCGCAAGCCCCTTGCGCACGATCGCAAAGGCCCGTTGGCCCGCGATTGCCTCGCCCCGAAAGCTGATCGTGCCTGAATGTACCGGGATCAGGCCTGCGATCGCGTTCAGCGTCGTGGTCTTGCCGCCGCCATTGGAGCCGAGCAGCGCGACGATGCTGCCCTTGGGGACTTCCAGCGATACGTCGGACACGCCGATCAGGTCGCCATAGCGCACTTCGAGGTGCTCGATCCGAAGCAGAAGCCCGCTCATGTGGGGCCGCCCATCAGTTCGATCGGCGTGTGGCCGGCAGCCGCTTTGGCGGCACGCGTACCGAGATAGGCCGCGATCACCGCCGGGTTCGCCGTTACCTCATGCGGGCTGCCGCGGGCGATCTCCTTGCCCTGGTGAAACACCATCACCCGGCTCGCCAGCGACATGATCACTTCCATGATGTGCTCGACGATGACAAGCGTGATGCCGGCGCGGTGGATGTCGCGCACCAGATCGATTGCGAGCCTGACCTCATGCGCATTGAGACCCGCCATCGCTTCATCGAGCAGCAGCAGCTTCGGCTCGGTGGCAAGCGCACGGGCAATCTCCAGGCGCTTGCGGCCGGGCGTGCCGAGCGAGCGCGCCGGCGCATCCGCTAGCCTGATCATCCCGACCCGCTCCAGCACCGCGCGCGCCTTGGCCTCGGCTTCGGCGCGAGGCTTGGTACGCAGGAACGCGCCGATCATGACGTTCTCGAGCACCGTCATGCCCTCGAACGTCTGCGGCACCTGGAAGGTGCGCGCGAGCCCGAGCTGCGCGCGCCGCTCCGGCGCGAGATCGGTGATATCGCGGCCTTCGAACAGGACGTGGCCTGCGGTCGTCCTGAGATCGCCGGTAAGGCAGTTGAAGAAGGTCGACTTGCCGGCGCCGTTCGGCCCGATCAGGCCGAGGATATCGCCCTGCTCTAGCGTCACGGAGGCATCGTCGACCGCCTTGAAGCTGCCGAAGGCCTTTGTGATGCCGCGCGCTTCAAGGAGCATGAGGCGCTCCCACTTCGCTTCCCGGCTTGGGCCGGCGCTTGAAAAGGCTCAAGATGCCGCCGGGCTGAAAGCGCGCGATCAGCACGATGATCGCGCCATAGACCACGAAGGTGAGGCCTGCGCCCTTGCCGCCAAGCACGCTGTTGGAGATTTCCTCCAGCGGCACGAGGATTGCGGCGCCGACCAGCGGACCGAACAGCAGCCCTGCCCCGCCGAGCGCGGCCATGATCAGGATCTTCACGGAGATCAGGATGCCGAGGCCGGACTCGGGGTCGACGAAACCGAACATCATCGCATAGAGCGCCCCGGCGACGCTCGTCAGCGCCGCGCTCAGCATGAACGCGTAAAGTTTCGTGCGACTCGCGGGCGCACCGAGCGAGCGCGCGGCACGCTCGGAATCCTTGATCGCACGCAGATAGAATCCCATCCGGCTGTTCGTCATCCACCAGGTGATGAAGAGCGTGATCGCAAGAACCAGGAGGAAGAGATAGTAGTAGGGCAGCGACGAGATGAACGAGAGATCGAAGATGTTGCGGGCGACCGTCGGGCCGGATAGGCCCACCGCCGCGCCAAGGTAATCCGTGTTGGTGACGATCAGCCGCATCGTCTCGGCCACCGCAATCGTCGCCATGCTGAAATAGTGACCAGACAGGCGCAGCGTCGGCACGCCGATGACGGCCGCCAGCGCCGCCGCAATCACGATGCCACCGGGAATGCCGAATAGCGGCGACAGACCGAACTTGGCGTAGGCGCCCATCGCCGCGTAGGCGCCGCAGCCGAAGAACACGACATGGCCGACGGAGACCTGCCCGGCATAGCCGCCCACGATGTTCCAGGCCGAGGCCGCGATCGCATAGAGCAGCACCAGCGCGCCAAGGCGCTGCTGGAACGGCGAGGACAGCAGCAATGGATAAGCGATCGCGACCGCTGACAGTACCGACAGCCAGAGCAGGCGCCGCATCACACCTTCCCCATCAGGCCTTGCGGCCGGAACCACAGGAAGAACAGGAACAGGATGTAGACGACGATGTCCTTGTAGACTGCGCCGATCAGGAAGCCCGACAGCGACTCGATGACCCCGATCAGAAGGCCCGCAACCAGCGCGCCTGGCACGCTGCCGAAACCGCCGAGCGAGACCGTGACGAAGGCGACGATGCCGAGCGTTTCGCCCACCGTCGGCACGATGTAGAAGAAGTTCGCGATCAGCGCGCCGGCAAGTCCCGTCGCACCCGCCGCAATCGCCCAGGCGATCGCCTGCATCGTGTCGGGCCGGATACCCATGAGCTGGGCGGCGGTTGCATCCTCCGCCACCGCGAGCATTTTCGAGCCGAGTGAGGTGCGCGTCAGCAACAGGTGCAGGCCGAGCGTAACCAGCAGCGCGACGACGCCGGCAAGCAGCCGCGACGCCTCTAGGCGCAGCCCCGCCACCGCATACGTGCCGCCTACGATATTCTGCGGCAGCGACTTGAAGTCGGCACCGAACCACCAGAACACGGAATAGCGCAAAAGCAATGCCAGACCGAAGGTGCCGAGGATCTGCGCCAGCATCGGCCCCTTCATGATGTCGCGGATCAGGCCGAAATAGACGACGACGCCGAGCGTCGCCAGCACCAGCACAGCCAGCGGCGCGCCGAGAAGCGGCCCGCCTCCCATCAAGGTGTAGACGACATAGGCGACGTACATGCCGAGCATGACGAAATCGCCATGCGCGAAATTGACGATGTTCATCATGCCCCACACCAGGGTGAGGCCGGAGGAAAACAGGGCGTAGACGGCACCGAGCAGGAGCCCGCCGACGATCACCTGCACGAGAACAAAGGACATGAGCCGCGCCGCTCTATCAAGCCGACAAAAAAGGCGGGACCGCCGGTCCCGCCTCCGAAATCGTCACCAGCCCTTGTAGGGCATCACCGGCGCCTTCTCGGCATTGCCCTTCGGCCACACCGAGACATAATTCTCGCCGTCCTGAAGCTGGATGATGTAGGCCGACGCCAGCACGTTCTGCCCCTTCTCGTCGAACTTCACGCCCTTGTAGCCCATGATGAGTTGCTCGGGCTTGAGGTCGGTCGCCTTCAGCGCCGCCTGGATTTTCGCAGGATCGGTCGAGCCCGCGCGGTCGATGGCGTCGACCAGCACGAAGAAGCCCTGCATCTCGCGCCCGACCGTGTCCTCCATCTCCTCGCCGCTCTTCTTCTTGTACATGTCGGCGATGACGGCGCTGGGCGAGCCGGCGGGGCCAACGGCCCAGGACGAGCGGTTGAACACGCCCTGCGAGAGCTTTCCGACCGCCTTGATGAAGGACGGATCGGAATAGCCGGCATCGTCAGCCAGCAGCATCGGCGGCTTGTAGTCGAGCGATTGCATGGTTTTCGCAAACAGGATCGCATCCGACGTGTAGGAGATCATCAGCACGACGTCGGGCTTCTTTTCCTTGAGCTGAAGCACCTGCGCCTGCAAGTCGGTGGCGTTGACGGCATAGGCGACGTCGATGACACCGGTGCGTCCCTTCTCCTTGAAGCCTTTGGTGATCGTGTTGGCGACGGAGGTGCCGTATTCGGTGTTGTCATGGACCAGCGCGATCGTGTCAGTCTTCGCTCCGGCCGCCTTCATGTCGGTCAAGAATTCGTCGTAGATGCGAACGAAATCCGGCGCGATCGGCGTGGTGCGGAAAAACCATTTGAAGCCGCGCTCGGTGAGATTGGCGGCGACCGATTCCGGCGTCAGGTATGGAATGCCGTATTTCTCCGCAATCGCGCTCGATGTCAGCGTAATGCCGGACTGGTAGGCGCCGAGGATCGCGACCACCTTCTCTTCCGTGATCAGACGCAGTGCCTGGTTTTGCCCGGTGGCCGGGCTGCCCTGGTTGTCGGCGATGACAATCTCGACCTTGGCGCCGCCAAGGCCTGCGAGCCCGGCGTTCTTGGCAAGCGGCAGCTTGTCGAGCTCGGGATGGGCGTTGTTGATGATGTCGGTCGCGACTTCGAGCGCGGCCTTGGCATGCGCACCGATCGACGCCGTGCTGCCGGACATCGGCAAAATGACTCCGATCTTGACGACCTTGTCCTCAGCCTGCGCGCCTGCCGCAAGCACAACGGTCATCGCGGCCGCGCAAAGCAGCCGCGTAGTGAGCTTCAATGCCATGAACCACACCTCCCAAAGGGTTTCCCCGACCAGATTTTTAAGGCTTGGAAGCTTCGGCGAGCGGCCTGCTTCCATTTGATTTTCCTGGCGCGCGAAGGATGGCATGCCACTCTGGAACCGGCAAGGTGAAACGCGATTGCACAATGCGGCATTGGCACATGGACTATGCCCGTCGCAATCGCGAACACGCTTTCGCGCTCGTTGCGCGTTTCGCCTGACCTTTGCCGACGGTCAGGCCGACTCCGCGCGATGCGCCTCGATAAAGGTTTCGAAGCCGCCGAAGATCAGGCGCTTGCCGTCGAAGGGCATGCCGGCGTTCTTCAGTCGGGAATCCTCCATCACCTTCTTGTTGATGGCATCGCGGCTTTCGCGGTCGCGGTAGACGATCCAGGACAGCACCACGATCTCGTCCTCCTTCGCCATCACCGCGCGCGGAAACGAGGTCACCTCACCGTAGGGAACGTCGTCGCCGAGGCACTCGATATAGTCGAGCGCGCCGTGCTCCATCCAGACCTCGCATGCCGTTCGCGCCAGCGCCTTGTAGGCGTCGACCTTGTCCTTCGGCACGGCGAGCACGAAACCATCGACATAGGGCATCACGGGTCTCCTTCTGCGATTTGCCTGCCCTGAGGACGATTGAGGAGACGACGTCCCGACCGCGGTATCAGGCTTTGAAGATGGGGCAAACCGTCGCGCGCACCCCCGCCTCGGCTGCCCGCGCCGGCCGCGGTTTCGATCGCCTGGTTTCGCGCCAGCGAAAATCCCCTCCACAGCAGTGCTTGCAAGCCCAGAGGCGAGCGGGTAGAAACCCACCACGCCTGAGCCGTGATTTGCGCCGCGCGCGCCTCCGGCCGCCGCCCGACAGTTCAATAAACTATTGAATTTGTTAGGCAATTCCGTTGGGGAATGGTGTAACGGTAGCACAACAGACTCTGACTCTGTTTGTCTTGGTTCGAATCCAGGTTCCCCAGCCATCGAAATTCTTCAATTTATTCAGCGATACCACCGATAATGTCCTGCGCATCACCCGGCGCCCTGCTGCTGCAATTGCTTTAGAGTTGCGATGTCGCTGGGGGTGATCAATGTTTTATCGGCGCTATGTCCGCGGCTCGTTCGCCGCCGCAGTCTTTCTGGCCTCCTCCGCCTTGTCGCTTGCGGGATTCAATCCCGCATCCGTCTATCAGGAGGCTCCGGAGGTCGCCGCGCGCTATCCCGATGCGGAGGTGCACTACACCACGCCGGCCTTTGCGCCCGGAAAGCAGGATTTCACCTCGCATAGCGAGTTGATGGCCTTCCTGGAGGCGCTCGCGGCCAAGTCGCCGGCCATGCGGATGGAGATTGGCGCCCGCTCCCAGCAAGCACGCGTCTTCCCCGTTCTGTTCTTCTCCCGCGATCAGAACGCGTTAGGCAATGGAGCGAAGCCGGTGGTTCTCATCATCGGCCAGCAGCACGGCAATGAACCTGCCGGCGGTGAAGCGGCCCTGGTTCTAGCGCAGCGCCTCGGCGCCGGCGATCTCGCCGATCTCCTCGCTGCGATCGACGTCATCATCGTCCCGCGCGCCAATCCGGATGGCGCTGACGCGTTTGTCCGCGGACTGGCGAACGGCATGGACCCCAACCGGGATCATACGCTGCTGCGAACCCCGGAAATCCAGACGATCGGCGCTCTGTTCAACCAATTCCATC
Organism: Bradyrhizobium sp. Ec3.3; assembly: GCF_000472925.1. Classification (GTDB taxonomy): domain Bacteria; phylum Pseudomonadota; class Alphaproteobacteria; order Rhizobiales; family Xanthobacteraceae; genus Bradyrhizobium. The sequence continues at coordinate 139,222 of NZ_AXAS01000016.1, read as the reverse complement.
CGCAACTCGTGCTGGATTGCCACGAATTCACCGTGGGCGGCCGCTGGGTCGAGAAAGTCGGCGGCGTCCAACGCATCGACGCGATGATCCAATACGCCACGGTCCCCAATCTTCCGCCGAGCCTGGAGAAGGCCGAATCCCAGCTTTTCCTTCCGGCGATCCTGCAGGCCTTCGATACGCACGGTCTGACGCATGACTGGTATCACACGACCGACGGCAGTCGTCGCGACTCGCCCGTCGCGATGGGCGGGATCGGACCGGATACCGGGCGCAACGTCGCCGGCTTGCGCAATGCCGTCAGCTTCCTGCTGGAAACCCGCGGTGTGGGGCTTGGGCGCGCGCATCTGGCGCGGCGGGTCGAGACGCATGTCGTTGCGGCCGAAGCCATCCTGCAACTAGCGGCCAAGGATCCCGGCGCATTTATGCAGTTGTCGAAGCAGGCTTCAATCGAGGCCACCACGTCCGACAAGCCCGTCGTCGTCGTCGCGCATGGACATCCCGAATCGCGTGAGATGGTGTTCGTCGATCCCAAGACCGGTGCGGATAAACCCGTCACGGTAACGTGGGTCTCGGCGCTGAAGATCGACCCGGCGCTGACGCGCCCCCGACCAGCGGGCTATCTCATCAGCCGTGACAACACCTGGGCCATCGACGCGATCAAGCGGGCTGGCCTGACCTTTCAGCTCGTTGCGACTGCTGCGGTGGTTCCAGGCGATCACTATCGGGCAACCGACGTTACTTCGGGAGCGAAGGAAGATGTGCGCGGCGACGACACAGGTGCCGGAGCGATCATCAAGGGGACTTTTGCGCTGGAGAAGGCCGATATCGCTTTGACGCCGGACGATGTCTTCATTCCATTCAATCAGCCCTTATCGGGCCTTGCCGTCGCACTGCTGGAGCCTGAAAGCGACGCCGGGCTGGTCGCCAACAAGTTTGTTCCAGCCACCAACGGACAAGTCTTGTCGATTTCGCGACTCGATCGTGCGCCGTAACGCGTTCAGGTCCTTCGCAAGCTTAATGTGCAATATGCCGCATCGTAACGTCACGTATTGCCGCCATCGGCTGGCAACTCGGCGAAGAACCTGCGATTTCCACCGAACTTGAAACCTGATCGCCCCGACAAAGGCTCGGTATCTAGCAATCCGTGGACAGCATTAATGCGGGCTCTTCGTACGAGGGGATATGTTTGGTGGACGGCAGCCCTCGTGCTCGCAGTCTTCTCGCAAGCGGGCTCTGCCGAGTTGCCGACGGTCACGGGCGCCGACATCCCGCAGTTCGGGATCTACGAGGCCAGGGTCCTCGCCACCGACAAATCAGCGGGACCGCCGAGTGGAACGATCGATCGCGTCGCCTGGCAATTCACGCCGAGCACCACGACGGTTCCGGCGCGCAAGGGCATTCGCTTTGGCTATGAATATCGCCTCACGGGCGAACCGGATGGAGCGCTCGTGCCGGTCCGGAGCATCACCATCTTCCCACCCGGCGGCATGCGCAATCCGCGCACGGGCGAGGTCTTCTCTCGCAGCGATGTCACCGAGCGCTGGGCCATCGGCAGCACTGTGCTGCACGGCTACAGCCTCGACGACGACTGGGAAGCCGTTCCCGGCACCTGGGTACTGCAGACCTGGGTGGGCGAGCAGAAGGTCGCCGAGATGGAGTTCACGCTAGCTCGAAGCGCCAATTAGGATTGCGGGATCGCAACACAAGCCGTCCGCTTCACGCCATCGTTCCCGGCATGAAGCAGCGAACGCTCACACCCATCGGGCCGTACAGCGGCCAGACCAGTGTCACGTTAGCCCTGTTCGGTTCGTCGATGACGGCCTTGTCGGGTACGTAAACCCACTCGGTTTCCACGTTAGTGGCGCCGGCCATCGCGCGCTCGAAGCCCCTAGACGTTGTCGGCACGCGGACGCGGTAATGGTTGCCGTCAATCTCCCAGTCTACCTCCGACAAATGCATCGCTTCGCTACCATCGCAGCACAAATCCCCCTTTCGGTCATGGAGCCTCTCAAACCACTTCGACAGATCGGCTCGATTGTGATCGTGCGCGAGCATGGCGCCGGGGATGCCAGCTAACATTAGCGTTGGCGTTACCGTACTCTCCTCCACTTGGGCCGCTGCGAGCAGAGCTACTTGGTGCCGCCGGGTGATCGGGAAGTCCCCAAGTTCAAAAGGTGGAAGATGCAATCTGCACGCATTTGCGTGATTAGTCGCCACGAGTCCGATGGCGGCAGCGACGGTCACAATCAAGAACTGGGTTCTCATGGGGTCACCTCTTCGATTAGAGATACTTCCTCCACGAATTCCGTACGCACCGCAGCCCGACCACGGACGCACCATGTGAACCACTTCACTTGAGTCCCGGAAATCCCGCATGGGTTCAAAGGATCAGCGGCAACAATGGACTACCAGTTGTGGAACAGGCTTTCGTTCGAAAACGCTAATCGGTCACATCATGACCCCGGGCATGAAACAACGAATTTCGATGCGCCGCAGGTTACCGCCGAGCACCCAATAGTAGACGGGCCAGACCATTGTCCTACCGGCGCGGTTCGGCTCCTTGATCACGGCGGCCTCCGGTACGTCCCACCATTGGCGCTCGATGCGCACGCGGTAGTGGCCCTCTCTCACCTCCCAGTCGATGTCGGATAGCGCCTTGCCGTCGGTGTCGGAACAGCATGGCCCCTTGCCACTTTTGAGGCTCTCGAACCAGCTATTGAGTTCGGGGCGACTATGATCGTGCGCGTGCGCCACGAAATGCCAGACTAGCGGCACGATCAGCGTCGCCGCCGTGATGGGAGCCATCGAAAATATCTTCCTCATTTGCAATCTCCTTAAAAAAAATAAGAGATTGCCCCCTGCTGTTCGCTCCGGAGACACTCCGCGCCCGTTTATTTGTTGCGTTGCAGCTTCTCGGGTTACCGCTGGCTCAGGGCAGCGGCCCTCATTGTCAATGTAGCGCAGGTCTGTGGTGAGACAGGACGAAAAAGGACGATGAAAGACGAAATCAGGTTTTGCCGTTGCCTTGAGGCGCACTTGCCGGTCCGCTAAGATGGATGGTGGGAGGCATGCTCATGGCCTGCCTGCGGCTGAACGGATATACGCTCGATTTGGATCAAGCGCAGTTGTTTGACCAGCACGGCCAAGCCGTTGAGCTGCGGCCTCAGGCTCTGGCAGTTTTGCTCGAACTGGCGCGCCGGCACGGAGAGCTGGTTACAAAGCGCGATCTAAGTGCGAGAGTCTGGCCGGACGTTTCGGTGACCGACGATTCGCTTGTGCAATGCGTGGTCGAGATCCGGCGCACCCTCGGTGACACCCGGCAGCAAGTCGTGCGGACGATGCCACGACGTGGTTACCTTCTGATCGTCGACGCGACCGACACGGCACCGCGCGATGTGCGGAGCTTCTATAGCTTGGCCGCCGCCGTTGCGATGATGGTAGTGGCGATCGTGCTGGCCTGGCAATTTCTACTCCCCGGGGCAACCCCCGGGCGCCGCGACGCACACGACAGGATGGTGGCCGATGTTGCAGTTCTGCCTTTGCGCGTGCTCAACGCCTCTGGCGAAAGCAGTCCGGACGGCAACGGATTAGCCTACATGATTGCCAGCGACCTTGCGCGCAACCCCGACCTGCATATCGTCTCAACCCTCGCCACAGCTGAGCTTCGCGGCAAGAACCTGTCCCCGGCGCAGATCGCTGCGATGACCCACGCTCGCTACCTCGTGGACGGCAGCGCGGAGAGGCGCGGCGACCGGCTGCAGCTCAACGTGCAACTGATCGCTTCCGGCGACAGTAGCATCGTCTGGAGCGGCCGGTTCGAGCCCACCGCGCACGACTTGCCCGACGTTACCGAGGCGTTGATCTCGCGGATTAGCGCCTCACTCGGTGCAACCGTGCGCGAGTCGGACCGGACCGTGTTACGGAACCGTGCGCCAGCCTCGCTTGATGCGCACGCGCGCGTGCTGCGCGCGATCGCGTTGACTATTGCGCCGAGTCCTGAGGGCCTTCGCCAGGCGCGGCAGGAGCTGGAACAGGCGGTCCGCCTTGATCCGAACTACGCCCCCGCATGGGCGCATCTCGGACAGGCGAAGACATTGTTGATCTTTGGCCATCACGATCCTGGGCTCAGTCGTCAGGACTTGCCGCAGGCGATCGCTGATATCGAGCACGCGACTGCGCTGGATCCGCTGCTTGCCAGCTCGTGGCGAGTGCTGTCCATCGCGATCGACTCGAGCAAGAACCCCGAAGCAGCAGTGAGCGCGGCCGAGCGGGCGACTCAACTCGGCCCTGGCGATCCGGACAATTGGCTCGCCCTCGCCGTCGCACAGCACCATGCCGGTCGAACCCAAGCAGCTATTGAAGCCTTCGAGAAGGCGGTCTCCTGGAGCCCGCTACGCCCACCGCATTACGCCATCGTAGCGGCAAGGCTGCGCTATTCCGTGCAGGATTATGAAAATGCGCTGCGATATGCGCGCGAATGTATGGATCGAACACCTGCGCTGGGCGTCTGCAAGGCGATCTGGCTGTCGTCACAGGTCCGTACCGGCCACTCCGTCCAGGCGGAGGCAGCGTGGCCCGCACTGGTTGCGGCCACACCAGCTTTGCAGACGTATCGGATGACTCCGTACAATACGCCCATGGCTCTATCGATTGATGAGGACCTCGACAGACTTCGCAAAAGCAACACCCGGGCAATGGCCCAGTGAAGCTCCAGGCGGATGAGCCTGATGTGATCACTCAATGTCGGCTTTTCTTGACGCGGGAGCGGCCTTCGAGGTCATTCTAGACGGAATCATCCGCGTGCCTTTGCGGCGCCGTGAGGTCAGGCGATGACATCACGCGACGAATCCGCCCTCGCCCCTACTTCCTGTTCTCCTCGCAGAACTTCAGCGCGCCTAGCACCTCGCCCGCGTGCGGGATCTGCATCTCGATGCTGTCCTCATCATCATCCTCGAAATCGACGGTGAGGCGCTTCGCCTTCGACAGCTTGTCGAGGATCGACTGGTTGAATTCGAAGATGCCGCGCACGGTGGTCTTGTCCATGACCTCCCACTTGGCGCTCTTCATGATGTCGGCGTCGTCGGTGGCGAAATCGGCCTTCAAGATCTCGCCTACCTTGTCCCACTCCCAGCCGTCATAGATCATCACGATGACGATCGCCTTGTCGGAGTAGGACAGCACGATCACATAGTCGCGGTTCTCGTCGTCCTTGTCCTTGTAGCCGCGGCTCGCGTTGCAGTGGGTGTCCTGCGAGCGTTTCTCGATGGTCCAGTCGCCGACCTTGGATTGCTGCGCCAGCGCAGGTGTCGCTGAAAATCCCGCAAGCAGCGCGATCGTGAAAAGCAATTTCTTCATATTGTCCTCCAGCCGTTTCCCCGGAACAAGCTGACCATCTCTGCAGGAGAGCCGCAAGCGCTCCCCAACCGGCGATGCAACCTGCGATCGCGTGGTTAACGGGTGTGCGAGGGCCCGCGCCGCCTGCGGCGTCCTGAACGGTTCCGACGAAACCCTTTCCCCGAACCCACGAAACACGCTCGAAACAGACTGTCCATTATGGTGGCTGTCAAAATCATACAGGGACGGCCACCATGCAATTCTTCCTCGACCTGATCTGGGACTATTCCTGCGGCCAATACCTCGTCGCGCTGCCTCCGCGGGAGGACGAGCTATGATCGAGCTGATCTCCGCCTTCCTCGCCCTTTGCAGCATCGGCGTTTTTGCAGCGCACGCGCTCGACGCCTATCGGACGTCACACTATTGAGACGGGGCGCGCTCATTTGGCATGATCTTTTCGGAAAACCGCTGCGCACTTTGCGCTAACGCGGCCCTTCGGGTCCGGATCATGTTTAGCGCCCCCCCTCCCCATCGATCTGCCGCCCCATCAGCGCGATCGCCTTCTGGTAGACCCCGGCGGCATTCCAGGCTTCGATCGCCGCAAAGTTAGGCTCGCCCGGCTGGTAGCCGGCTCCTGCTCGCCAGCCATGTGCCTTTAGGAAATTCGCGGTCGAGCTCAGCGCATTGGCGGCGTTATCGAGATTGCCGGTACCATAGGCCAGGATGTTCTTGGGCATGAACTGGGTCTGGCCGACCTCGCCATGCATGGAGCCGCGCTGCCCAGGCGACATTGAGCCACGATCAATCAGCTTCAGGGCAGCATAGAGCTGGTCAGTAAAGAACTCCGGCCGGCGGCAGTCATAGGCGAGCGTCGCGATCGAGGACAGCATGTTCTGGTTGCCGCGCTGGCTGCCAAAGCCGGTCTCCATCCCCCAGATCGCGATCAACGGCCCCGGCGGCACGCCGTAGCGCTGCTGGATCGAAGCGAACAAGGCGGCCTGCGACTGCTTCAGCGAGCGCCCGCGCGCCACGATGGTCGAGGCGCCGCGCTTGGCCAGAAATTGGTCGAGCGAGAGCGAAAAACTGTGCTGGCTGCGATCGGCCGCAATGGTCGCGCTCGCGTAATTGGTCTGCATCAACGCGCCGATGCCGGTCGCGCCGATGCCCTTGCCACGGGCCTCCTCGCCGAACGCGCGCTTCCAGCCTTCAAAGCCGCCGGGCCCGTTGCCGCATTGCGCGGCGCCGGCCGCCCCGAGATGTGCGAACAGTGCGATCGCGCCGAGCGCGGCCGTTGCAATGATGCTGCCCCTGTTCATTTTCGTTCCTCTGTTCGGGGCATGCGCCCTGCTCGCAACCAACCGACGGCCGGCATTCGCCCGCCTTCACGGCATGATCCTACGCCAGCTCCGATCGTCAAGCCCCGCCGCGCGCAAACAACGCGCGGCTCGACGCTTGACATTCTCGAGGTCATCCGCCGAGCAGAAAGTCCACCATGATGCTCTGGTGCTGCTGATACATGTCGGTGCCGGTCGCCGTGACGCAGCCGACCTTTCGCGCCGCTGCGATGAAGGGCGAAACCTCCGGCTTGGTGATGACACAGCCGCAATAGGTCGACGGCGCCAGCCTTGCGACGTCGACCGGCAGCGGATCGCCTTCGCCCATGCCGGCGGGCGTGGCGTTGGCCACGAAATCGAAACCTGTGGGATCGACTGAGCCGGCCAGCGCGCGGCCCTTGCCGAGCCTGTTGAGTTGTTCGATCAGCACGTCGCGCCGCTCAGCTGATGCGTCGTGAACGGCAATCTCGCGGACACCGGCCTCGACCAGCGCGAGCGCAATCGCCGAGCCCGCTCCGCCGGCACCGACCAGCAGCGAGCGCATCCCCTCAGGGTCGATCCCCTTGGCACGCGCCGCTCCGACGAAGCCAAGCCCGTCCACCATGTCGCCGTGCCAGCCGCCATCCGCGCGGCGGCGCATCAGGTTCACGGTGCGCAGAAAATGCGCGCGGTCGGTGGCGCTGGCGCAGGCCTGATAGCAGGCGAACTTATGCGGGATGGTTGCGACGATGCCGTCGAGATTTTTCAGCCGCGTCGCCACCGCAAGGAAACCGGACAAGTCGGCAGGCGCGACCTGGACGGGGACGAGGATGCCGTCATGACCACGTGCGGCGAAAGCGGCCGTGAGCCCTGCGGGCGAGCGCACCTGGGCGATGGGATCGCCGACGATGACATAGAGCCGCGTCGCGCCGCTGAGCGTCGGGGGCACGCCGCTCAAGCCGGCACCGGAGAGCTGCCGGGCTCGGCAGCGGTCACATAAGTCAATTCCAGCCCCTCCAGATTGCCCTCCTTGCGCCACTTGTCGAGCAGCCGCAGGAACGCCACCGGCCCGCGCCAATACTGGCTGTTGCGCGCGGCGATCGGATCGAACACGCCTTCGTTGTTGTAATAGCCGGGCGTGCATTCGGCGAGATAGGTCTGCCGGCCGATCGCGGCCTTGACGACCTCCTCGACCCAGGCATTCTCGGCAGCCAGCGTCGGCTCCAGCGTTCGCGCGCCGCGCTTGCGTGCTTCCTTGATCACATAGGCGATGTGGCGCGACTGCTCGTCGATGATGTGCGGGAAGTTGGCGCTCTGGCCGGCCTGCACGGTGACGATCAGAAAGCAGTTGGGAAAGCCGCGGCTGTAAAAGCCGTGCATTGTCTTCACGCCCTCGCGCCAGCGCTCGGTCAGGCTGAGGCCGCCGCGGCCATGGAGCTCAAACCCCATGCGGCGGGCATAATCGGTGCCGACCTCAAAACCGCTGGCGTAGATCAGGCAGTCGAGTTCATAAGCCTTGCCGTCGACGACGACGGCGTTTTCCGCGATCCGCTCGACGCCATGGCCCTTCGTATCGACGAGATGCACGTTGGGGCGATTGAAGGTGTCGAGATATTCGTCGTGGAAGCACGGCCGCTTGCAGAACGCCTTGTACCAGGGCTTTAGCGCTTCGGCCGCCGCGGGGTCCTTCACCACGGCATCGACGCGGGCGCGGATCTCTTCCATCTTCCGGTAGTCGGCCTGCTCGATTACCTTGAGCGCCTGCTCGAGCGAGGTAACCGGCTCCGGCTGACGGCGCGGCGCGAGCAGGATTTCGCCGAGCAGACCGGTCCAGCCGTCCTGCACCAGATCCTCCTCGAACGGCTCGCCTGATATCACCGCCGTAAAATTGTCCATGCGCTCGCGCTGCCAGCCGGGCTTCAGGCTCTTGGTCCAGGTATCATCCGTCGGACGGTCGTCGCGCACGCCGATCGCCGATGGCGTGCGCTGGAAGACGTGGAGTTCCTTGGCCGCGCGCCCGAGGTGCGGCACGCATTGCACGGCGGTCGCGCCAGTGCCGATGATGCCGACGCGCTTGTCAGCGAGCCCGCTCAAGCCACCTTCCGCGGTGCCACCGGTGTAAGCGTAGTCCCAGCGGCTGGTGTGAAAGCTGTGGCCTTTGAACATTTCGATGCCAGGAATGCCCGGCAGCTTCGGCCGGCTGAGCGGGCCACCGGCGAGAATGACGAAACGCGCACGGATCTTGTCGCCGCGATCAGTCTCCACCAGCCAGCGCGCCTCCTCTTCCCGCCATTCCATCCGCGAGATGACGGTCTGAAACAGAGCGCGCTCGTAGAGGCCGAAATGATGGCCGATCCGGCGCGAGTGCTCATAGATCTCGGGCGCGCGTGCATATTTGCGCACGGGCATGTAGCCGGTCTCTTCCAGCAGCGGCAGATAGATGTAGCTCTCGGTGTCGCAGGCAGCCCCCGGATAGCGATTCCAGTACCAGGTGCCGCCGAAATCCGCGGCCTTTTCCACGATGCGGAAATCGTCGATGCCGGCCTCGCGCAGGCGCGCGCCGCATAACAGGCCACCGAAACCGCCACCGACAACGACGACCTCCGTCTCCTCGCTGATCGCCTGTCGCGTGAAGCCGGGGTCGGCCCAGGGGTCGTCGAGATAGTGGCCGAATTCGCCGGTCACCTCGACATATTGCGCCTTGCCCTCGGCCCGCAAACGCCGGTCGCGCTCGTCGCGATAGCGCGCCCGCAGCGTCGCGATGTCGATGTTGGATGCGCCGGCTGCGCCGGTCTTGTGATTGTCCAATGACATCGATGCTTCCTCCGCGGCGGGCGTTGCTCTTTCGACAACTCGTGCCAGTTAGCCCACAAAGGCCGGGATGCGCAACGAGGGCACGGTTTTGGCCGGCAAATGGATCATCGATCCCGTTCGAGGACGTCGTGCTGTCGTATCCCGACATGCCGCAGCCGCCGTTGTCGCGACGCGCGTCGATCCCGGAAGGCAATCATCGATTGACAAAATGTCGCGGGATGGAAAACATGATGGGTGCTGGCGGGACCATTCAGGCATCGAAGCCTTGACGGGAGATCATTTCAATGACGAACGACACCCTGACATCGGCAAGCCGCCGGCAAAGCCTGATCGCGATGCTCTCCATTCCGGTGATCGCGCTGGCGGCATCATCATTCACGATCAATACGGCCGCATATGCCGCCGACAATCTGCCGCGCGTTCTCGTGCTCGCGACCGGCGGGACCATCGCCGGTCAAGCCGATCCACGGGCAGCAGGCGCTTACAAATCCGGCCAGATCACCGGTGAGCAACTGGTCGCCTCGGTCCCGGGCCTCGACAAGCTCGCGAGCGTGAATGCCGAACAGATTTCGTCGATCGGATCGCAGGACATGAACGACAAGGTCTGGTTTGCGCTGGCCCAGCGCATCCAGCAGGCGTTCGACAAGAACGAGGCCGATGCGGTCGTCATCACCCACGGCACGGATACGCTGGAGGAGACCGCGTTCTTCCTCGACAACGTGGTCAAGGGCGACAAGCCCGTGGTCATCGTCGGCTCAATGCGGCCCGCTACGGCGGTCAGCGCGGATGGCCCCGGCAATCTCTATGAAGCCTTCCAGGTCGCCGCCGATCCGCGTTCGCGCGGGCGGGGCGTCATGGCCGTGTTGAACGACAAGATCCAGAGCGCCCGCTCGGTGACCAAGACCAACACCACGAGCGTCGAGACGTTCATGTCGCCCAACGACGGTCCGATCGGCTATGTCGACACCGCCGGCGGCGTTCGTTTCCTGGCGCAGGCGGGTGCGAAGCGCACGACCTATGCGCTGCCGGCAAGCGATCCTCTGCCCCGCGTCGAGATCGTCTACTCCCACGCCAACATGGACGCCATTCCGATCGAGGACGCGATTTCGCACGGCGCCAAGGGCATCGTGCTGGCAGGCGTCGGCGACGGCAACACGTCGAAGCCCGCGCTCGACGCGCTCGAGGCGGCCGCCAAGAAGGGCATCATCGTCGTCCGCGCCACGCGGGTCCGCTCGGGCTTCGTCACGCGCAATGTCGAGGTCGACGACGACAAGAACGGCTTCGTCGTGTCCGAGGACCTGAACCCGCAGAAGGCGCGCGTTCTCACCCAGCTCCTGATCGCGAGCGGCGTCACGGCGCCTGCCGAGCTTCAGAAGGCCTTCACCGCGACCTGGTAGCTTGTTGTTTGAGCATGATCTCCGCGCAAACGCGTTCCGCGTTTGTCGCGAGGGAAAACCGCTTCACACTTTTCCGGATCATGCTCTAGTTCAGCACCTCCACGGTCGCCGAGCGGCCGGCGACCAGTGCGATATTGTCCGGGATCTCGTCGAGCGCGATCCGTACGGGAACGCGCTGGGCCAGTCGGACCCAGCTGAAGGTCGGGTTGACGTTGGCGAGCAAGTTCGCGCCCGCGGCGCGGTCGCGATCCTCGATCCCGGCCGCGATGCTTTCGACGTGGCCGGTGAGCTTCGCGGGCTCGCCCATCAGGCGGACCTGCACCTTGTCGCCGATGCGGATGCGCGCAAGCTTGGTCTCCTCGAAATAGCCTTCGACATGCAGCGTGTCGGTGTCAACGAGCGCCATCACGCCCTTTCCTGCCGTCACATACGCGCCCGGCCGCAAGTCCATGTTGGTGATGATGCCATTTACCGAGGCCCGCACGTCGCTGCGATCGAGATTGAGCTGGGCCACCGCCCGGTCGGCGACCACCTGATCGTAGGCCGCCTTGGCCTGCAACTGCGTGGCAAGCACCTGCTCCTGCTTCTGCTGCGAAACAGCGTCGGTAGTGAGCGCGCTGTAACGCTTCAGGTCGGCATTGGCCTGGTCGAGCGTGGCGCGGTGGCCGGCAAGCGCGGCGTCGGCCTGTTGCAACGCCAGCGCAAAGCGCTCCCGATCGATGCGAAACAAGACGTCGCCGCGATGGACCTTCTGGTTGTCCTTGACCAGAACCTCCGTCACGAAACCTGACACGTCGGGCGCTACCTGGACCACGTCGGCGCGGACGCGCCCGTCGCGCGTCCACGGCGCCTCCATGTAGTAGGCCCAAAGCCCGCGGCCGACGGCGATCGCCGCAACGACGACAAGCAGCGTCAAGGCAACCCGGCCGAGCCAGGCGAAATTCCCCTTCATGGCAGAAACTCCGAAAGATACACGATGCCGCCGAGAATGCAGACGAACAGCGCGAAATTGAACAGCGCGCGATGCCAGACCAGCCGGTAGAGGCCGAAGCGCTGCATCAGCCGGCGCAAGACGGCACTGATCGCAAAGGCCACGATCAGCCACAGCAGCAGCGCCGGCACGAGCACGCCGTAAATGTCGATCTCATACCTCATGCCGCAAAGCTCTCCCCTCGCTGCGGGCGATAGGCGGGTGCTTGCGGATACAGCCCGCGCCGGATGCCGACGAGCCCGAGCAGGGCGTCCTCCCGCGCCTGCGGGTTCGGATCCTCGACGGCCGCGGCGAGCGCGGTGTCGATGCGCGCGAGCAGCTCTGGTGGCATGCCGGCGCCGGTATAGTGACGGAATGCGGCAGCGAGCTGATCCAGCATGTCGTCGAGAACGAAGAGCGTGGATGCAGCGAGGCCGTAGCGAGCCCGACGAAGGTGTATGATGTTGAGCCCGATGCGGAGCTGCGCCAGGCTCTCGGTGTCGCGACGGTCGGCCTCCGAGACGAAGGCGATACGCTGCACGAGCAATCCCATCCGGTGCAGCATCAGACCTGCGAATTCCGCGCGATCATGCTTGCCGCGGCGCTCGGCGGCGACCGCCAGCGTCTTCCAGCTCGATAGCACCAGGCGCTTGGCGACCCACTCTGCTCCCACCCCGCGCGCGATCCGGGTCACGAGCTCGGCGATGCCGACACCGACGAAGAAGGCAAGCGCGGAATTGGCATAGGCGGCAAAATCCGCGCTATAGGTCGATTGCAGCGCGAGCAGCGTCGCCGTATTGGCGGCGAGCGCCATGCCGGTGCCGGTCGTCGCGGGCCGCGCGATCAGGAGGCCATAGAGCAGGAAGGTCGGCGCCAGCGCGACGATCAGGACCTCGATATGGGAGATCGCGGGCACCAGCGCGAACAGGTAGATCGCGACCACGACGATCGCGACCAGCGACCACAAGCCAAAGCTGCGGATGAAGCGCGCGGGATCGTCCTGGGCGGCGAAGAAGCAACAGGCCACTGCCGCCATCATCGGCGCCGATGCGCCATCCGGCCAGCCGGTCCCGATCCAGAAGGCGCAGCAGATCAGGATGGCGATGACCGCACCGGCCGCCGACCACAGCGCGAGGCCGCGGTCGCGATGACGCACGGCTGCAGCACCAGCCTCAGGATGGAAGACGAGATCGACCGTGGAAATCCTGCGGCCGGCGGCGATCGCCTCGCTGAGCGCGCGGCAGTCACAGGAGAGATCGACGAGCTCACGCAATCGCGACAGGAGGCTGGTCGTGATGATCCGCTCCCAGGAGGCGTTGCCGTCGAGCGCCGCCTGCCGCGCCTCGATCGTGGCGCGGATCGGCTCGGGCGGCAGCCGCGCGTCCTCCGAAACCCATGTGCCGAGATCCCCAAGCAGGCGCTTGAGCTCGGGCTGCGCCTGGAGACCCCGTTCGCCGAGCGCGGCCAGCCGATCCTCGATCGAGGCGATCGCCGGCAAGAGCATCAGCATCCGTACGCGGATTTCACGAAGGCCGGTCACGGCCTCGGCGTCCGCCAGGCGGTCATAACCGAGATGGACCGCAAGCGTGTCGATCTCGACGATGTCGGTGGCAAGGCGCAGCCGGAGCGCGCGGCGGGCTTCGTCGGTGCCGCGACCGAGCAATGTGTCGTGGCTGAGGCGGCGCGCGTCCCTGAGCCAATTGTCGACACGCGCCGCGACGGCCGGCGCGACGCTGCGGGGAAACACGACGGTCGAGACCAGGCTCGCACAGATGATGCCGAGCGAAATCTCCTCCACGCGCGCAAGCGCGGTGTCAAAGATGTTTCCGGGGTCGGAGACAGAGGGGAAGCCGATCAACGCAACCGTATAGCCCGCCAGCATGAAGAGATAGCTGCGGGGCGTGCCGTCGAGCAGTGAGACGTAAAGACAAAGACCGACCCAAACCGCGATGGCGAGGCAGAGCAGTTCCGGCGCGTCGACGAGATTGGGCACCATGGCCACCGTCGCCGTGGCTCCAACGAGCGTCCCAATGACGCGAAAGAATGCCTTGGAGCTGGTGGCGCCGGCGAGCGGCTGCGAGGTGATGTAGACGGTCGCCATCGCCCAATAGGGCCGCGGCAGATCCATCCATAGGGCGATAACGAGCGCCAGCATCGACGCGGCAAACGTCTTCAAGGCGAAGATGAGGTCCGCGTGGCGGACCAGGAACGGCTCATCAGCGCGCATGACTATTTCGCCTCTGAACCAGTCTTCGCGTCATGCAGGCGGCTGGCGCGCTGCTCGATGCGCTGGAGCGTCGCGAAGGTTATCGCAAGTTCCTCCGCTCCGATATCCTTGAGCAGGCTCGCCCGCACCCGGCGCAATACGCGGTTGATCTCCTCCACCTTGGCGTCGCCTGTTGCTGTGAGGTGTAGCGTTTTGGCACGCCGGTCGGTCGGGTCCTCGCGGCGCTCGACGAGACCATCGGCCGCGAGCAGATCGATCAGCCGCACCAGCGAGGGTCCTTCGATCCCCAATTCCTCGGCGAGCACGCCCTGCCGCACCGAAGTTCCCTGCCGCGACAGCACCAGAAGTGGAATCGCGGTCGCATAGGACAGGCCGTGATCCGACAGCGCCTGGTCCGACTCGCGACGCCAGATGCGGCCAAGGCGCGCAATCAGCCGGCCAATCTCGGCGTGGATATGCGACTGCGAGGGAGCCATGCAAATTAGATAGGATGCAAACTATTAGGTGACAACTATATAGGCCGGGATATTGCACCTGATCACGGGAAAGCGAACGAGACCGACGCACCATGAGCGCGGGTTCCACGACAGAGGCCGGCCACACGCTGCAGGGCGAGAGCAGCCTGTCGCTCGTGCCAACCTTTGTCGTGGTGGCCGTGGATGCCACGGGATTGGGGATCATCCTGCCCCTGCTCCCGTTCTACTCGCAGCGGCTCGGTGCAACACCGTTCGTGCTGGGCATGCTGATCTCGGCCTACGCCGTCTGCCAGCTCGTAGCCGGACCAGTGGTGGGCATGCTCTCGGACCGCTATGGCCGCCGCAAGGTCCTGCTCGTCAGCCAGATCGGTACGTTCGTCGGCTTTGCTCTGCTCGCGCTTGCAACCAACCTGACCCTGGTCTTTCTCGCCCGGATCATCGACGGTCTGACCTCGGGCAATATCTCGGTGGCGCATGCCTATGCGGCCGAGCACAGCGCGCCGTCGACGCGCAAGCAGGCGCTCGGGATGACCAGCGGAGCGATCGGAACGGGGCTGCTGCTGGGGCCGGCGCTCTCCGGCTTTCTCGTCCATTACGGTGACACCGCGCCGGTATGGGCCGCCGCGGCACTATCGTTCATCAGCATTTTGGCAACCGTCGCCCTGCTGCCGCCCGACCATCCCGCCTCCGAGCCGCTCTATCATCACCGTGTTCCCCAAGCGAAGGTGACGCGTGCGATCGTCGGCATGCGTCATGCGTGGCGGGTGCTCGGTCTCCTGATCGTGTTTTTCTTCGTCAACTCGATGTTCCTGTCGCAAATCGGCCTGTTCCTGTCGGCGCGGTTCTCGTGGGACGGACATCCCTTCGGCGCGCGCGAGCTCGGCTGGGTGTTCGCCTATGCCGGCTTCATCAACATGGTCGTTCAAGGTCTGCTGATTACGCGCGCGAACCGCTTTGCATCCGACCGTGGCATCGTGCTGCTGGCGTTCGCGTGCATGGCGCTCGGATTTTCCGGCCTCGCGATCGGAAACAGCAACAGCCTGCTCGCCTTATTCCTGACGCTGATCATCGTCGGCACGATGTTCGCCCGCAGCACGCTGACGGCGGAGCTGTCGCGCAGCACCGCGATCAATCGACAAGGCATGATCATGGGCCTCAATCAATCGCTGATGTCGGGCGCCAACATCACCGCACCGCTCCTGAGCGGCGTGCTGATCGGTCATCGGCTCTTCGTCGTCTGGGCGCTTGTGATGGCAGCCATCGCAGCCAGCGGCGCGACGCTGGCTGGTCAATTGCTGCCGTTCCCGCGAGCGCGCTAGCCCCAGACCTGCGCACCACCACCTAGTGCATCGGCTCTCTTGCCGCGACACTGCGTTGTCGCGGCTCGCCATACGATGTCGCGCCCTGCGCAATTGTCACTGCGTCATCACCCACAATCTCGCCCGATTGACGGAACATTCGTTCGCCGCCGGCAGATAGTGCCCGGTCTTGCCTCTGAATACTCATCGCTCGAGCTGCTCTACATCCGCAACGCCGACCATTTGCCGGTGCGAGATGTCTGGCGCATCGATCGGAGGAGACAAGGCGAATCCGGGCGCACGCCGGCGTTCGAAACTACTGAGTTGTGACAAGGAAATGAGAGATATGCGTCAAGCAACATCGAAGGCCGCGGCGGGTTCGAGCGCGAACTGGCGGCGGATACTGCCGGGCATCACGGGCCTCGCCTTGCTCGCCGGCGTCACGGCGGCCCACGCGGAGGGCACAGGCATCGCCGTCTGCGACGAGTTTCTGACCAAATACGACGCCTGCATCACTTCCAAGATTCCTGCGGAGCAGCGCGCAACGTACAAGTCGCAGATCGACCAGATGCGCAAGACGTGGACCGATCTCGCCAAGAATCCGTCGACGAAGGCGACCATGGAGTCGGCTTGCAAGCAGACCATCGATGCGACGAAGGCCTCCCTCACGACTTATGGCTGCTCGTTCTGATCAGTGCTTGCTGATCAGTGCTTGCCGCGGACAAAGGAGTGGCGCCAAACCGGCGCCACTCGCTTGTGGCAGGCACGCAAGCGAGCACAGATGGGACGCTGCTTATCGTGCTTTATATCGCGCCTGACGAATCGAGGGCGCGCTCCTTTGCGTCCATCCAGATCCCCGCCGGCGAGTGCTCGCGGATGTGATTGACCAGGAAGTCGGAAAACACTCTGATCTTGGCAGGCAATCTGACGCGGTTCTGGTAGGCGATGTTCATGGTGAGCAAGGGCAGCTCCCAATCCATCAACAGCGGTACGAGCTGGCCGCAGGAAATGTCGCCCTGCACGATATAGAGCGGCTGGATGAGGATGCCGAGGCCTGCGAGCGCAGCGCCGCGGATCACCTGGCCGTCATTGCTGTCGAGCGTCGGCGCGATGCGGATGGTCTGGGCCGCATTGTCCTTGCTGAGCCGCAGCGAATAGGGATCGTTGGCGAGGTTGTAGATCAGCATGTCGTGGCGGGCGAGATCTGCCGGATTCTCAGGCCGTCCCTGCCTGGCGAGATAGGACGGTGCTGCCGCCAGCACGCGCCGCATCTGGCCGATGCGACGGACGACGATATTGGAGTCCGGCTCGTGCTCCCTGGTGCGGATCGCGACGTCGATGCCCGCCTCGATGAAATCGGGATAGCGGTTGGCGGTGATGATCTGCACGTTGAGCTTTGGATAGAGCGCGCGGAACGCCGGCAGCATCGGCGCGAGATAGATCATCGCAAACGACAGCGAGCTCGTGACACGCAGCATGCCCTTCGGCGACAGCGCACGGTCCGAGACGGCGTCTTCGGCCTCGGCGAGCTCGTTCAACAGCGTGCTGCAACGCTGCAACAGCTCTTGTCCTGCTTCCGTCAACCATTGCCGGCGCGTGTTGCGCTCGATCAGGCGGACCGCGAGCCTCTCCTCCAGCGCGCTGAGATGACGGCTCGCGGCCGCATTCGACATCCGCAACGTTTCGGCGGCCTTGGACAGGCTGCCGAGTTCGGCCGTTTTGGCGAAGACCTCGAGCTGGAGAAGGCGGTCCATTTTTGCATGAATCGGAAAAGAGACTTACGATTTTTGGCCTTTATTTCCGATTTCTGCAAGGCAAAATGCGCATCAACAAGCAATATGAGTGGCGAGGAAATCAGGAAATGTCGGGCCCGATCAGGCACATCGTGATGTGGCGGCTGCGCGGGGAGACGCCTGCGGAGCGCTCCGCGGCCCGGCTCAAGGTCAAAACCCTTTTCGAGGGCCTCAAAGGCCTGATCGACGGCCTCACCCACATCGAGGTCGGCCTCGACGTCAGCGATGTCGACTACGCCTGCGATGTCGTCCTGTTCTCCGAATTCTCGAGCAGCGCCGCGCTGCAGGCCTATGCAAACCATCCGGAGCACCTGCGCGTGCGCGAGGCGCTCGGCGACTTGCGGATCGGCCGCTTCCAGGTCGATTATCCCATCAAAGAGACCGGCACATGATCGGTTCGTTCACCTTTGAAAACCTCCCCTGCCGCGTCGTGTTCGGCAGCGGAACACTTGCGGCGGCCAAGGCCGAGGTCGAGCGGCTCGGCGGCAAGCGCGCGATGGTGCTGACGACGCCGCAGCAGGAAGCGCAAGGCAAGAACCTCGGCGCTGCACTCGGTCCGCTCTATGCCGGCCTCTTTGCCGGCGCCACCATGCACACACCGGTCGAGGTCACCGCGAAGGCGCTCACGGCGATGAAGGCCTGCGAGGCGGACTGCGTCGTGTCACTCGGCGGCGGCTCGACCACGGGCCTCGGCAAGGCGCTGGCGTTACGCACCGGCGTCAATCAGCTCTGCATTCCAACCACCTATGCCGGTTCGGAGATGACGCCGATCGTCGGCCAGACCGAGAATGGCCTCAAGACCACGGTGCGCGATGCGGCCGTGCTGCCGGAGACCGTGATCTACGATGTCGACTTGACCTTGACGCTGCCGGTCGGCCTTGCAGCGACCTCCGGCATCAATGCGATCGCGCATGCGGTGGAAGCGCTTTACGCGCGCGACGCCAATCCCGTGACCTCGCTAATGGCGGAGGAAGGCATCCGCGCTCTCGCACGTGCCCTCCCCGCCATTGCCGCGAAGAGCGATGACCGCGAGGCCCGCACCGAGGCGCTCTATGGCGCCTGGCTCTGCGGCGTCTGCCTCGGCACCGTCGGCATGGCGCTACATCACAAGCTTTGCCACACGCTCGGCGGCACCTTCGATCTGCCGCATGCCGAGACGCACACCATCGTGCTGCCGCATGCGCTGGCCTACAACGCGCCCGCGGTACCCGATGCGATGATGCGGATCTCACGCGCGATCGGCGCGGCCGACGCATCGCAGGGACTCTACGACCTTGCCAAGCGGCTGCATGCAAAGCTGGCCCTGCGCGACATCGGCATGCCCGAGGGCGGCGTTGACAAGGCGGCGGATCTCGCGGTCACCAATGCCTACTGGAATCCGCGCCCCCTCGAGCGCAACGCCATCCGCGACCTGATCGCGCGCGCCTGGGCGGGCGAGCCGCCGACCGCAACCAAAGCGGCGGCTTGAAGCGATGCGGCGCACGCTGATCAAATCGGCAACCATCATCAGCATGGATGATACGCTTGGCGATCTCCGTGCCGGCGACGTGCTGGTCGAGGGCGGCCGGATCATTGACGTGCGCCCCGGCATCGAGCTTGGCAGCGGAACGGCCGAGACTGATGTCATCGACGGCACCGGACGCATCGTCATCCCGGGTCTGATCAACGCCCATATGCACACCTGGCAGACGGGCTTGCGAGGGTTTGCCGCGAACTGGACGCTGCTCGAGTATTTCCGACGCATGCATGCGGGGCTGGCAACCGTGTTCCGGCCCGACGACATCTACATCGCAACGCTCGTCGGCGCACTGAATCAGATCAATTGCGGCACCACGACGCTGGTCGACTGGTGCCACAACAATCCGACGCCTGACCACACCGACGCCGCCGTGCGCGGCCTGATCGAGAGCGGTATCCGCGCCGCGTTCTTCCACGGCTCGCCGAAACCCGAGCCAAAACCCGGCGAGCCGCATTTCTCGGAGATCCCGCATCCGCGCCGCGAGGTCGAGCGGTTGCTGACGGGCCCCCTCGCCGATCGTAACGGACTCGTCACGCTTGGACTTGCCGTCCTCGGCCCGCACTATTCGACCCTCGACGTCGCCATGCACGATTTCCGCCTGGCGCGGGAGGCTGGCCTGATCGCCTCGATGCACCAGGGCGGCGGTCCGGCCAGGACGCCCGGCGGCTGGGAGAAGCTGATCGAAGCCGGCCTCGTCGGGGCCAATGTCAACATCGTTCACGGCAACGACCTTTCCGACGACCTCCTGCAACGCCTCGTCGATCTCGGCGCGTCGTTCTCGGTGACGCCGGAAAACGAGATGATCCAGGGTCACGGTTTTCCGATCACCGGCCGGCTCCTGAAGCGCGGCGTCCGGCCGACGATTGGCATTGATCTCGAATCCGTGCTGGCCGGCGATCTCTTCTCCGCCGCCCGTGTCGCGCTATCGATGCAGCGGGCGCTCGACAATGCCGAGTCGCGCAAGGCCAGCGGCACCATTCCGGCGACGACGACAATTCCGGCGCGAGAGGCGCTGCGCTGGGTCACGCTGGAGGGCGCCCGCATGCTCGGCCGCGACAGCCAGATCGGCTCGCTCACACCGGGCAAGCTGGCCGACCTCGTGGTCATTAATGCCTCCGATCTCAATCTCTTTCCGGTTCACGATCCCGTCGCCACCGTCGTGATGCAGACCAGTCTTGCCAACATCGAGGCGGTGATGATCGGCGGCGTCTGGAAGAAGCGGAACGGCAGACTGCTGGTTGACGGGCTGGAGCGGAAGAAGGAGATGCTCGCGCAATCCGGGCGGCGGCTGGTGCAGGAAATCGAACGACAGGGACGCGCCGCCTAAAGGTGCCAACGGACAACAAGAATGACAGACGCTTCGAAAAACATTGCTTTCATCGGCATCGGCAAGATGGGCCTGCCGATGTCGGCGCTCGTCGCCAAGGCGGGCTATGCCGTGACCGTCTTCGATCCAAGTGCGGCTCGTATCGCTGCCGCGCGTGAACTGGGCATCCCTGTTGCGGCGTCGCCGGCCGACGCGGTCAGCGGCCAGGCTGCGGTGATCACCTCCCTGCCCGACGATGCCGCGCTACGCGCTGCGATGCTCGGCCCAACCGGCCTCATCGGCGCGATGGCGCCGGGAGCCGTGCTGATCGAGACCAGCACGGTCAGCGCAGAGGCCTCCGCTGAGGTCGACGCCGCCGCACGGGCGCGCGGCGTCGCCTATCTGCGTGCGCCGGTCTCCGGCAACGCCAGCATCGTCCACACGGGCGCGCTGACCTGCTTCGTTTCGGGCCCAAAGGACGTCTTCGAAGCCGCAAAGCCGCTGTTCGCAACCTTCACCCGCGCGCAAACCTATCTCGGGCCCGGCGAGGAAGCACGCTACGCAAAACTCGCGGTTAACCTGATGATCGCGGTGTCGGCCGCCATGATGGCCGAGAGCCTCGCGCTCGCGCGCAAGGGCGGAATCGCCTGGCACGACATTCTGAAGGTGCTCGACGACAGCGCGGTCGCCTCGCCCATGGTGAAGTACAAGACTGCGCCGCTCAGGACGCGGGACTTCGAGTCCACCTTCTCGTGCAAGCAGATGGCCAAGGATCTCGATCTCATCCTGGGCGCCGGCCACGCCGTCGGCGTACCGCTCCAGCTCGCTGCACAGGTGCGCGAGACCTATGGCTCGCTGGTTGCTCAGGGCGATGGCGAGACCGACTTCATCGCGACCGTCAAGCATCTGGAACGGCTGTCCGGGCTTGGCGAACCAAAGCTCTGATCAACGGAGGCAACGTTGCGTAACTTCAACGAGAACACGATCACCGATGCCGTGCTGGAGCGGATCAAGGGCGCCACCGATCCGCGGATCAAGCAGGTCAGCGAGGCGCTGGTGCGCCATCTTCACGCCTTCGTCCGCGAGGTGCGGCCGACCCAGAAGGAATGGGAGTATGGCATCGACTTCCTGACCCGTACCGGCCACATGTGCGACGACAAGCGCCAGGAGTTCATCCTGCTATCGGACACGCTCGGCGTCTCCATGCTGGTCGACACCATCAACCATCCGGTGCCGGAGGGCGCGACCGAGACCACGGTGCTCGGCCCCTTCTTCGTGCAGGCTGCCCCGGAGAGGACCAGCGGCGAGGACATCTCCGGTGCCATGGAAGGCGATCCGATGCTGGTCACAGGGACCGTCTCGACCGTCGACGGCCGGCCGCTCGCCGGCGCCTTGGTCGATGTCTGGCATTCCGACGACGACGGCTATTACGACGTGCAGCAGCTCGACAAGATCGGCGATCTCGCGATGCGGGCGCGTTTCCACACTGACCAGAACGGCCGCTTTCATTTCTGGTCGATCAAGCCCGCCGCCTACCCGATCCCGCATGACGGGCCGGTCGGCGAAATGCTGGAGGCGCAGGGCCGGCATCCCTGGCGTCCGGCGCATGTGCATTTCATGATCTCCGCGCCAGGCTTCGAACAGCTCGTGACGCACGTGTTCGTCGCCGGCGATAAGTACCTCGACTCCGACGTGGTGTTCGGCGTCAAGGACAGCCTGATCCGCGCGTTCGTTCGTCACCCGGCCGGCCGTGCGCCGGATGGTCGCATGGTGGACGGCGACTATTTTCATCTCAACTATGATTTCGGCCTGAAGCAGCTTGCGAGCAGCGTGAGAGCTGCTTAAGCCGGATCACGGCTGAAAGGACCGACAAGAGTCCGGCAAGCCGATTCTTTTGGAGAGGACGGACAATGGAGGAGGCCGACACACCGCTGCTCGAGCTGCGCGGCATCAGCAAGGAATTTCCGGGCGTCAAGGCGCTGGATGAGGTGTCCTTTGCCGTGTTTCCCGGCGAGGTCCATATGCTGCTCGGCGAGAACGGCGCCGGCAAGTCGAGCCTGATGAAGGTGCTGTGCGGTGCCTACCGGGCCGACGCCGGCGAGTTCTACTACAAGGGCGAGAAGGTCACGATCTCATCGACCACCGAGGCGCAGAAGCTCGGCATCGCCGTCATCTTCCAGGAATTCTCGCTCGTTCCCCACCTCGATATCGCGCAAAACATCTT
Organism: Bradyrhizobium sp. Ec3.3; assembly: GCF_000472925.1. Classification (GTDB taxonomy): domain Bacteria; phylum Pseudomonadota; class Alphaproteobacteria; order Rhizobiales; family Xanthobacteraceae; genus Bradyrhizobium. The sequence goes on along the minus strand of NZ_AXAS01000016.1, from coordinate 116,551 downwards.
CCTCGGCCGCGAGCCGAAGGGCCGCATCCCCGGCACGATCGACCGCCGAAGGATCCTGGCCGATGCCAAGCGCGTGCTCGACACCATCGGCTTCGATATCGATCCCTCCATCACGGTCGACAAGCTAGGCGTCGCCCAGCAGCAGATGGTCGAGATTGCGAAAGCGATCAGCCAGAATGCGCGCATCCTGGTCATGGACGAGCCGACTGCGGCGCTTTCGGACCGCGAGACCGAGCTCCTGTTCGCGCTGATCGCGCGGCTGAAGGCCGATGGGGTTGCCATCGTCTATATCTCGCACCGCATGGCCGAGGTGTTCGCGCTTGGCGATCGTATCACGGTGCTGCGTGACGGCCGCCGTATCGACGGCGTCCGGCCCGCCGACGTGACGCCGGACCAACTCGTCCGCATGATGGTTGGCCGCACCGTCGACATGACCTATCCACGCAACTTCGCCGACAAGCCCGGCGAGGTGCTGCTCAGCGTCAAGGGGCTGACCTCGCCGACCGGCATTTCCGACATCGACATCGAGGTTCGCCAGGGCGAGATCGTTGGCCTCTGCGGGCTCGTCGGCTCGGGCCGGAGCGAGGTCGCGCGCGCCATTTTCGGCGCGGATCCCTTAACAGGCGGCGAGATCATCTTCGACGGCAAGACGATCTCCGGCGAGCCGGACGTTGCGGCGCGCCGCGGTATCGCGCTGATCCCGGAGAGCCGCAAGAGCGAGGGCCTCGCACTGCTCCGCTCGGTCGGCGACAATCTCGTGGTCTCGGCGCTGCGAAAGCTGTTTCCGAGCGGCCTGTTCGATCCGCGTCGTGCGCAGCGCACCTCCGACAGCCTGATCCGGCAGCTCAGGATCGCGACTCCGAGCGCGCGGCAGACTGTCGGGCTGCTCTCCGGCGGCAACCAGCAGAAGGTTGTGATCGGCAAGTGGCTGGCTGCCGGCGCAAAGCTCTTCATCTTCGACGAGCCGACGCGCGGCATCGACATCGGCGCAAAGTCCGAGATCTTTGCGCTGATCGACCGGTTGGTGGCGGAAGGCGCCGCGGCACTGATGATCTCATCCGAGCAGGTCGAGATCTGCCATGTCTGCGACCGCGCCTACGTGATGCGCGAGGGCCGTATCGCCGGACATCTGGCCCGCAATGAGCTGACGGAGGAGAACATCGTGCGACTGGGGATGCACCATGCGTGAGGCCACGGTCGTTTCGCAACCAAATCCGCTCCAGCGCATCCCCGGCGTCGCCATCGTGCTGGCGCTCCTGATCGCGTTGTTCGGGACGATCGCGCCCGGCTTCCTGTCGGTTGCCAACCTCTCCAACGTGCTGGTGCAGTCGACGATCCTGACCATGCTGGCGCTGCCGATGACGCTGATCATCATGACCGAGGGCTTGGACCTGTCGATGGGCGCGGTGCTGACGCTGACCTCACTCTGCGTCGCCATCGTGTCGCTCGCGACCAAGTCGATGCTGCTTGGGCTGGCCGTCGGCGTCCTGGTCGGCGCCGCCTTCGGCACCGTCAATGGCTGGCTGGTCGCGATCCTCGGAATCCCGCCCTTCGTTGCAACGCTGGGCACGCTCGGCATGGCGCAGGGCCTGTCGCTGATCGTCTCCGACGGCCAGAGCGTGGTCGGCATCCCCCACAGTGTGCGTGACATCTACTCGTCCACGCTCGTTGGCGTGCCGGTCCCGATCGTGATGGCATTCGTGACTTACGCGTTCTTTCATGCCCTGCTCTATCACACCCGCTTCGGCACCTACATCTTCGCGCTCGGCGGCAATCGCGAGGCGCTGAGATATGCCGGCCTGTCACCCAACCGCCTCTTGATCGCGGTGTACGCGATCGGCGGCACCATGGCCGGCGTCGCAGGCCTCTTGATGACCGCGCGCATGAATTCCGGCCACCCGACTGCAGGCCTCGGTCTCGAATTCGATGCGATCGCGGCGGTTGCGGTTGGCGGCACGTCCTTCGAGCGTGGCAATGGCTGGCTGCTCGGCACCGTGCTCGGCGTGATCGCGGTGGGCGTCCTGCGCAACGGGCTCAATCTGATCTCGCTGCCATCCTCGGTGCAGGTCGCGAGCGTCGGCGTCCTCGTCATTGTCGCGCTGTTCCTGGACGGCATCAGGAGCCGCGCATGACCGACATCACCAAGGAAGCCATCTCCCCGCCCCGCTCCTTCCTGTCGCAGGATGCGATCCAGGTGTTCTACCGCCTGCTCGCGGCGCTGCTGATCTGCGCCGTGCTCGCAGTCCTCAGCGACTCCTTCCTGAGCCTCGGCAACGTCCTCAACGTGCTGCGGCAGGCGAGTCTGACCTTCTTCATTGCCTCGGGCCTGACGCTGGTGGTGCTGACCGCTGGCCTTGATCTCTCCGTCGGCGCCAATGTCGCGCTGTCGGCCTGCCTTGCCGGCACGGTGATCCATCAGACCGGCTCGCCGGTGTTGGGGATTCTCACCGCGCTGGTGGTCGGTGGCGTCGTTGGCCTCCTCAACGGCGTCATGGTGACGGCGTTGCGCATCCCCTCCTTCATCGCCACCTACGGCATGCTCTGGGTGCTGAACGGCCTCACCTATTGGTACATGGCCGGCGACACCATTCACGGCTTCCCCGCGGGCTTCCGGCAGATCGGCAGCGGCTATCTGTTCGGCCTGCCGATTCCGGTCTATTTGCTCCTGATCTTCCTCGCGATCGGGACGCTGTTTGCGCAGCGGTCGATCTGGGGCCAGGAGATCTATGCGATCGGTGCCAACCCGATTGCCGCGCGACTCTCCGGAATTCCGGTCGCGCGCCGGCTGCTGCTGGTCTATGCCGTCTCCGGCACCATGGCGGGGCTTGCGTCGATCATCTTCCTGTCGCGGCTGAATTCCGCGGAGGCCGATATCGGCGAAAGCCTGACGCTTCCGGCGATCGCGGCCGTGCTGATCGGCGGCACCTCGCTGTTCGGCGGCGTCGGCACGGTATTCGGCACCTTCGTCGGCGCGCTGATCCTGACGCTCGTGCTCAACGGCATGAACCTCTTGTCCGTCAGCGCCAACTGGCAACCGCTCGTCACCGGCGTGATCGTCATTCTCGCCGTCTGGCTCGACATGCAGACCCGCCGCCGCTCGCAATGAGTTCTTACGCAAAATCCAACAAACCAAAATGAGGGATGGAGATCATATGAAATCGAAATTGGGCCACCTTGCACTGCCGATTCTGATGGCCGCAGCGTTCACCACGCAGGCCCGTGCCGACGGCGAGACCATCGCGGTCTTCACCAAGAACCAGACCAACCCCTACTTTCAGACCGTGCGGGTCGGCGCCGACGTCGCGGCCAAGGCGCTGAACGCCAAAACGCTGCACTACATCCCGACCAAGCCGGACTCGATCCCCGAGCAGCTCAGCCAGATCGAGGACGTCGTGGTGAAGAAGCCGAGCGCGATCGTCTTCATTCCCGTCGACTACAAGGCGATGGTGCCCGGTGTCGAGAAGATCAACGACGCCAAGATCCCGGTGGTCAACATCACCGACCGCTCTGCCGGCGGCAAGTTCGTCTCCTTCGTCGGCGCCGACGATTACAGCCTCGGGCTCGAAACCGCGCGCTACCTGCTGAAGACGCTCGGCGGCAAGGGCAACATCGTCATCATCGAGGGCGTCAAGGGCTCGCTGACCAATGTCGACCGTATCAGGGGCTTCAACGATGCGCTGAAGGAAACTCCGGGCGCAAAGCTGCTTGCTTCGCAGCCCGCCAACTACCAGCGGCTCCAGGCGCTCCAGGTGATGGAAAACCTGATGCAGTCCAACTCGCAGATCGACGGCGTGCTCGCCGCCAACGATGCCATGGCGGTCGGCGCGATCGAGGCGCTGGATGGCGCCAATCGCAAGGCGCAGGTGATCGGCATCAACGGCACCAAGGAAGCCATCGATGCCATCAAGTCCGGCAAGCTGCTCGCAAGCGGCGACTATAGTGGTTTTGCGCAGGGATGCCTCGGCACCATGATGGCGATCCGCAACTTGCGCGAACAGCCCGTCGTTGCCGAGATCGTGCTGAAACCCACCGTCATCACCAAGGACAATTTCGGGCCGTTCGACGTGCCGCTGGAACAGCGGGCCTGCCCGACCTGGGAAGAGGCGCAAAAGCTCGGCACGAAGTAGGCTCGCTGCTTCGAAAATCGGGACGGTCGTTCAATACGGCCGTCCCAAGACATTGTCCGGAGACATCATGCTGTTTGCCATCCATGCCCTCGACCGCACCGGCGCGCTGCCGACCCGGCTCGCCAATTACGACGCGCACAAGGCGTTCCTGAGCGACACCTCGCGCTTCGGGGTCAAAATCGTGATGTCCGGCCCGCTCGTCTCCGACGATGGCGAGAAGATGATCGGCAGCCTGTTCCTGATCGAGGCCCCCGGACGGGCCGAGGTCGAGGCCTTCAACCGCGCCGATCCCTTTGCCGCGGCCGGCATCTGGGAGAAAGTCACGATCACCGGCTTCTTGCGCCGCCAGGGGTGAAGGTACAGGCATCACCATCCAGGGCTGGCCCAACTCGGACCCCTGGTGACGTGCCGTATCGTCATAGCGCGGCTCATCTCCAAATTGTGAAATGTCCTTTGCCGCGGTACAAATCACAGATGCGCATCGTCTCGATCATCTGTTGGTTGACCTTCTCAATTCCGCTCTGCTTCGCCCAGTCGCTGCAGCCTTCCACGCCGGTCACGGTCCTGATCGACCAGACACCCGTGCTCGCCTTACTCGATCATGACAATTCATCCGCGCTTTCGCTGATCACGCTTCTTGAGAAAATCCACGCGGCGGAAAAGCTCACGTCGCCGGCTCCGGCGCCGGGCCCCACGCGCGCCAGCGACTTGTTGCGCTTTGGCGAGACCTACGGACAATTTGCGACCGTCATGTCCGCGGACATGACGCGGATCATTTCGGGCCTTGGGATCGACTGGGAAAAGGAAATTCTCAAGACCTACGATCCAAAGTCGGCCAAGACGGAGGCCGGAAAGACCTTGCGGCTGAACGGTAACGTCGCTCGCGTCTTCAACGAGAAATGGCTCGGTTCGAGCGACGGGCTGTTCATCCTGGCGGGTGTGGTCAATCGCATCGATCGCCGCGACTTCGATCCCGCCCACTGCGGCGAACTTCGCTTCATCTACCGGCTCGGATACGAAGTCCGGATGAACGGCAAGACCTACGCCTCGCGCATGCCGCTCACCGTGAACATGGTCTTCAGCTATCGTGACGACGGCAAGCACTGCCAGGATGTGGCTGCGCTCTGGCGCATCGATGGCATCGACGGCGGCGACCCGCACTCAACTGCCCAGCGCCTCCTGCAGGGCCCGCTGGATTTGTCGAGGCTGACCTTCAAGCAGATGGAAATCAACGCCCAAGTGGTGCGCTTTCCCTCCGATCTCGAAAACATGGAGGGCCGCAAATTCGCCGGCCAAGCGATCTACTGGATGAGGATATTCGCCTTGAGGGGCGGAAAATTTCAGCCTATCAAACTCGAGAACACACCCGACGTGCAGGCGATCCTGAAGGATCCCTCCAAGCAGAAGCAATTGCAGGACTATCTCGCGAGCCACGCGGAGGAGATCGACAACGGCGTGTTCAATCTGCCGGAGAGCCTCGAGGCCGATATCGCTCTGAGTTTTTCCACGGCCGGAAGCGCGCGTGTGGCCAACCGGCCGTTCGACCTGCTGGTCAGCAAGGACCAGGCCGGGCAGATCGTCACGGCGCTGGAAAAGACCGCGAAGTCGGTCAAGTTCGCGCGCTCCGGCGCAGGTCTGCTCGAACGGCTGAACACATCGTCCTGCATGGGCTGCCATCAATCCTCCTCGACGGCGGGATTTCACTTCCTCGGCGTGGACCGGGTCGATTTCGGCAGCGGCGGTGGGGCAATCAAGGACGCGCTCGACGGCAACAGTCTGCAGCTTCCGTTCTCGCCGCACGTCCATGCGGAGCTTGCCCGCCGGAAGAGCTACGTTGAAAGCCTTTCGCGAGGCCAGGCCCCTGACACGTTCCGCCCGCATCCGTCTGCGCCCGCAGCGGCCTGGCAGAACGCGAGCCCGGTTTATTCAGCCGCCGGCGACAACATGCCGTGCCCCCTGAACGGCGATCTCGCGGATGGCGCGAAGTGGAGCTGCAATGCCGCACGACATCTCGCCTGCCAGGCCGTGGTGACGAACGCGGCGGCCTCTTCCCATCTCGGTCAATGTCTGCCACCCCAGCAGAACATCTACGCAGGCCTCTCTTGCCGCTCGAACGCAATCGAGGACATGACGGCGAAGAACAATGCGAAGGATCTGTTGAGCTTCAGCTTGCGCTCTTTTGCCGATCGCGTGAGCACGGATGAATTAGTCTATCACGTGCCCGAGGGCAAATTGAGCGGCTATGACTACAATTGCCGACCGACAAAAATCGGCGTGCCGCTCGGCCGCATCACCCGTCCGTGCAAACCCGAAGAGTCGAAACTGGCGGCCGTTCAGCCTGGCAGCACGCCTGACGAGATCTGCGCTGTCGTCGGCGGCAAGGGCTTCGAACAGATGGCCAAGGGCTATTTCGACGGCGCCGCCTTTGCGGCCGGCGTCGGCCGCGGGCTCTTGAACGTATGTTCGCCGTCGCGATTTTGCCGGGAAGACTATATCTGCCAGGCGATCCCGGATTTCCTGACTGGCGCGAAGTTCGGCGTCAGCCCGCAGACCCTCAGCATCCTGAAGAGCCGCAAGCTTGGGTTCTGCACCCCCACCTATTTTGTCTATCAGCTTCGCCTCGACGGCCATCCCAATCCGAGATGACGCCACGCACGACGGCGCCGCCACCGGACTCGAGGGCTGTGCGCTACGCGTCGATGCCGCGTTGAACCAGGATGCGCTCGGCGCTGTCGTTCCAGACGTCCATCTTGGTGATCTTGCCGCCCCGCACCACGAAGCGATCGACGTAGCGGTTGCCTTCGAAGGGCGTGCCGTCGTGCCATTCGCCATAGAGCGTGCCGACGCTGTAGACCACGGTCTCCCCCTCGCCCGGGCAGACGTCGAACCGGTCCATCTTCTTCTTGACCCAGCGATAGCGCTTGGCGTTGAAGCCGGCCGACCCGCGCGGATGGTCGAACTCGCGTCCGCCGGTGAAGGTGATCACCGTGCCCGGCGCCATGTAGACCGCCGCGGCCTCCGGATCGGGGATCATCGAGGCCGTCAGATAGGCTTCGACGATCTCGGCGTCAGACATGGTTTTGCTTGGGGCAGTTGCGGCAACGGGCATGGCGCTTCTCCGAAAGATGCGGGATACTAACCCTGGGCTGCTGGATTGCATGCATATATTTTGAACATTCCCGCGCTCGATTGCCGGGAATCTGGAGGTGCCCCGCAGGGCACGCTCCTGTACGCTTACGCCGCAAAGTGCTGGTGCCATGACGAGCCGAACCGCCTTCGACCTGATCCTTCGCAACGCGCTGATGCGCGGCGTCACCGCTCCTGCGGATATCGGCATTTCCCAAGGTAACATCGCCGCAATCGAGCCGTGCCTTCAGGCCGAAGCCGTTGAGATCGACCTCGAGGGGCGGCTCGTGCTGCCCGGCTTCGTCGACACCCACATCCACCTCGACAAGGCCTGCCTGCTCGGTCGCTGCGGGCACGACCACGGCAGTCTCAGCGACGCCATCCGCGCCGTCTCGGCGATGAAGCGCGATTTCACGGTCGAGGACGTCTATGCCCGCGGCGCAAAAGTGCTGGAGCGCGCAATCGTGCACGGCACGACGCGGATGCGTACTCATGTCGAGATCGACCCGCGGATCGGCCTGCGCAGCTTCGAGGCGGTCAAGGCGCTGAAGCGCGACTACGCCTGGGCGCTCGATCTGTCGCTCTGCGTCTTTCCGCAGGAGGGGCTGACCAACGATCCCGGAGCCGAGGAGCTATTGATCCAGGCGCTGCGCGACGGCGGCGAGGTGATCGGCGGCTGTCCCTATACCGACACCGATCCGAACGCGCATCTTAAGCGCATCTTCGACCTCGCGCAGGAGTTCGACGTCGATGTCGATCTCCATCTCGACTTCGACCTCGATACGTCCTGGTCGCATCTCGACGAAGTCTGCCGGCAAACCGAACAGCGCGGCTACCAGGGGCGTGTCGCGATCGGCCATGTGACGAAGCTCTCCGCGTTACCGCCGGATCGACTGAAACCGGTGGTCGAGCGTCTCGCAAGAACCGGTGTCGCCGTCACGGTGCTGCCCGCGACCGATCTCTATCTGATGGGCCGCGACACCACCCACAACGTGCCCCGCGGAATCACGGTCGCGCACAAGCTCGTCGCAAACGGCGTGCTGTGCTCCGTTGCGACCAACAACGTGCTCAATCCCTTCACGCCGTTCGGCGATGCCTCGCTGCTGCGAATGGCGAATTTCTACGCCAACGTCGCGCATGCATCAGTCGGCGAGTTCGACACCTGCCTCGACCTCGTCACCGATTTGCCGGCGCGGCTGATGAACCTGAAAAATTACGGCTTCAAAATCAGCAACCCGGCCGATCTCGTCGTGCTCGATACGCGCGACAGCCGCTTTGCGATCGCCGAACTGCCTGATGTCATGATGGGCTTCAAGAACGGCCGGCCGGTCTTTGAACGGCAACAAGCCGTCCTGTTTCCGCCCTCAGATTCGTGCAAACCGCGCGCCGTCATCCCTCACGCCTGATCTTTGCCAGGATGCGGTCGGCCTCGGTGCGCCAGTCGGCGCTGCAGGCGAACTCTTTGGTGCCTTTTGCGCCGAACAGACCCTGGTCGGCAAGATCGGCAACCCAGGCCTGCCGCTCGCCGGTACCTTGTGCCGACCATGGCGTAAGCCCCGCCTCTCGCACGGTCTCGGCAACCTCGCGCACTTCCTCGGCGCGGCGGCGGCCATGCTCGATCACGCGCTGGAAGAAATAGGCGCCCTGCTTCTCCCAGTTGATGCCGGGAAAGGTTTCCGCGAGCGAGGCCAGCACCGCATCCTCGACGCCATAGGCGCGCGCCGTGGTGAAGCTCTCGATGACCATAGCCTCCAGGCCCTTGATCATGATGCTGCGGCACATCTTCACCGCCGAGGAGACACCGAGCTTGTCGCTCGCGACCTTGGCGGCAAAGCCGATCGCGTTGAGAAGCGGCTCGAGCTCGCGTGCGCCGGGACCACCGAGCAGCAGCGGCACCTTGATGCGATAAGGCGGCACCGAGGTCATCACCGCGCCCTCGACATAGCGTCCGCCGGCGTCGTCGATCAGCTTCGCGGCGCGCTGCTTGGCGCCCGGCGAGGCCGAGTTGAAGTCGAGAAACCATGTGCCCTGGTTGATCGCAGCCGCGCAAGCCTTTGCCACCGAGACGGCCTGGCTCGCGGTCACGGCGGAGACGATGAAGTCGGATCTTGCGGTCAGATCAGCGTGCGAGGCAGCTAACGTAACACCGTGCCTCGTGGCGTGATTGCGCAAGGCCGCGCCCTGCTCGTTCCCGAGCTTGAGGTCAAAGGCCGCAACCTTGATATCCTGCTGGCGCAAGTCCTCCGCGAGGATCTTGCCGACCTCGCCATAGCCGACAAGTCCAATCTGCCATCGCCTGGAATCGCCGGACATCAGTTCATCCTTCGCGTGGTGTCGTCAAAGAGCTCCTCGACCGCATAGCGGCGCGGGATCAGGGCCTGCTGATAGGCGTAGTCGATGATCAGCTCCAGCGGCTTGCGGTTGGCCTCGATCCCGAATGGCAGGAGATCGGGTAATGCGGGCGCGCCTGTCTTAGCCTTGCCAGCCTTCAGGAGATCGTACACGCCGGCGACGATGTCAGGGCGCGATTTTGCCAGAGCCTCGGTCACGACCACGAGATGGTTGACCGGGACGACGCCGCGCCGGGCGTACCAGGTCGCGGCCTCCGCGGCCGGATCGGGGAACAGCGGCTTGAGGCGCGGATCATTCGAGGTCTCGCCGAGCACAGCGTCGAGTTCGCCGTCAAGCAGCATTTGCAGGATCTTTCTGTCCTTCGGCGCGCGCTCGGTTGTGTCGACATATTCGGCCACGTGCGGGTCCTCGAAGGTAACCCAACCTATCTTGTCGAGGTTGACGCCGTAGTCATTGGCCAAAATGCCCCTGATCCAGGCCCCCGTCGTGGTCGTGAACGACCGGATGCCGACGCGCTTGCCTTCCAGATTGGACGGGCGGAGCGCGCCTCGCTCGGAGTTGTACAGCGCGTAACCGTGCTGGAAGCGGCCGAGCATGGTTGCCGGCAGAAGCACCAGCGGCTTGCCGTGGGCTTTCGCCATCAGATAGGTGACGATCGCCATCTCGCAGACGTCGAAGGCCTGCTCGCGCACCATCGGCTTGAACGCCGTGTTGGTCGGCGTGTACTCGATGAAGTCGAGATCGAAGCGCTCGGAGCGGAGCTCTCCGCTCTTCAATGCCAGCACATGCGGATGACTGCCGAGCACGGTCCGCAGCTTGAGACGATCCATCAATCCGCTCCGCTTTTCGCCTGCTCAGACGTCCTCGGGATTGTCGACATAGACGAGCCCGGCTTTCGCCAGAGCCTCGCGCATGTTGTACATGTCGAGGCCAAGCTCGCCCGAGGCGAGACGATTGCGCTTGCCGCCTTCATCCGCATTGCGCTTCCGGGCTTTCTCCGCAACCTCGACCGCAAGCCGCTTCGGCACCACCACGACGCCGTCGTCATCGGCGACCACGATATCGCCGGGCTCGACATTGACGCCGGCGCAGACCACGGGAACGTTGACCGAGCCGAGCGTCGCCTTCACCGTTCCCTTGGCCGAGACGGCACGCGACCAGACCGGGAATTTCATCTCGTGCAGCGCCTTCACATCGCGGCAGCCGGCATCGATGACGAGCCCCTGCACGCCGCGCGCATGAAGCGACGTTGCAAGCAGCTCGCCGAACATGCCGTCGGTATTGTCGGTGGTGCAGCCAACCACGAGGATGTCGCCCGGCCTGCATTGCTCGACCGCGACATGGATCATCCAGTTGTCGCCGGGCTGCGCCAGCACGGTGACCGCGGGACCGGCGATCTGCGCGCCGGGCCAGATCGGACGCATATAGGGCTTCATGAGGCCGACGCGCCCCATCGCCTCGTGCACGGTGGAGACGCCATAGACCGACATGCCGCCGTGATCGGCGCGCTCGATGTTGCGGACGACGACGGGCTTCATGCCAGGACCTCCTCGACTGTCGGGAACAGGCGCTGATAGGCCTCGCCATAGGTCATGGGCACGCCGGTGTTGCGGCTGCCCTGGATGCCACGGTTGAGGGCGACGCGCTCATAGTAGCCCCAGAGGTGCTTTTGCGCGGCGAGGATCTGGAACGCCTCGTACTTCTCCTTCCAGACCTCGTCGATCTTCAGGATCAGGTTCGGCTTGAAATTGCACATCTCGGGCTGATGCGGCTCGAACAGGAACACCGGCGGCGCCGCATATTTGTACTGCGCGCCCGGCTTGTGGCCCATGGCCTGCGCGACCACGCGGGTCTCCTGCGCGAAATGCGCCGCATTCGGGTGATCGAAATTATAGGGATCCTCCAGCGCATGGGTCAGCACGAAGCTCGGATTGAGCTCGCGGTAGATGTCGACCATGCGGTCGAAATGCGCTTCGTTGAGCTTGAGCGGATAGTCGCCGCAATCGAAGAACTCGATCTCGGCGCCCAGGAGTTTGGCGGCGCGCTCGGCCTCGTCCTTGCGGCCCGCCTTGACCGACTCCAGCGTTGCGCCCTTTTCCTTCCAGGCGAACTGGCTCTCGCCGCGCTCGCCGAAGGACATGCAGACGATCTTCATCCGGTAGCCCTTCTTGGCGTGCAGCGCGATCGCGCCACCCGCGCGCCAGACGAAATCGCCGGGATGGGCGGTAATCACAAGACCTGTCTTCATGGGACAAACTCCCCTTTCATCTTTTCAAAGCTTGACCCGCTGCTAGCGAAGCGCAAGCAGCCAATTCATCACACCACTGCGGCCGGCAGCGCCTCGCCATCGAGCACGCGTTTCAGCCGGTCCGCATCGAGCGCACCTTCCCATCTGGCAATCGCGATGGTCGCCACCGCGTTCCCGATGAGATTGGTCGGCGTCAGTCCCTGCGACATCAGACGGTGGATTCCGAGCACCAGCGCGACACTGGCGACCGGAATGGTTCCGGTGGCCGACAGCGTTGCCGCCAGCACGACGAAGGCGGCGCCCGCAATTCCTGCCGCGCCCTTGGAGGTCACGAGCAGGATCAGCAGCAGCTCGATCTGCTCGGTGAGGCCGAGCGGCGTGTTGGTCGCCTGCGCCAGGAACACCGAGGCGGCCGCGAGGTAAAGGCAGGTGCCGTCGAGGTTGAAGGAGTAGCCGGTCGGGATCACGAGCCCGACCACGCTGCGCTCGCAGCCGGCATTCTCGAGCTTTGACAGCATCCGCGGCAGCACGGTCTCCGACGACGTCGTGGCGATGCAGATCAGGAGTTCTTCCCAGATATAGCGGATCAGCTTGAGCAGGCTGAAGCCGCAGAGCCGCGCGACCGGGCCGAGCGCAATCACGATAAATACAAGGCAGGTAAGATAGAAGCCGCCGAGCAGCTTGCCGAGCGAGGCCAGCGAGCCGACACCGAACTTGCCGACCGTGAACGCGATGGCACCGAATGCGCCGATTGGCGCCACCCACATCACGAAGCCGACGATGGCAAAGACCATCTTCGCCGCGACGTCGATCAGGTTGACGAGTGGTGCTCCGCGCTCGCCGAGCTGCACCAGGGCAAAACCACAGAGCACCGAGATGAACAGCACCTGGAGGATGTTACCTTCGGCAAATGCGCCGACGAAGGTGGCGGGGAGGATGTTCATCAGGAACGGCACAAAGCCGATCGCCCCGGTCTGCTTGACGTAGGGCTCGATGGCGCTGGTGTTGATGCTGGCAGCGTCGATATTCATGCCGACGCCGGGCTTCAAGAGATTGATCGCGACAAGGCCGATCACCAGCGCGATCGTCGTCATGATCTCGAAATAGATGATCGCCTTGGTGGCGACGCGGCCGACCCGGGCCATGTCGGCCATATGCGCGATGCCGTGCACCACCGTGCAGAAGATGATCGGCGCGATCAGCATCCGGATCGCCTTGATGAAGGCATCGCCCAGCGGCTGCATTTTTGCGCCAAGTTCGGGATTGACGATGCCGAGCACGGTGCCGGCTGCCATGGCAAGGAGAACCTGGACCCAGAGCTCCTTCCACCAGGCGCGGCTGCGCGGCTTGTCGATCGAGAGCGCCGTCATTCCCCGAACTCGAACAGGCGCGCGGGATTGCTGACCAGGATCTTCTGCTGGAACTCCGCCTCCGGCGCGAACAGCGGAATGAGGTCTACGAGATCACCATCGTTTGGCATCAGCTTGACGTTGGGATGCGGCCAATCCGTACCCCAGATGACGCGGTCGACCGCGGTCTCGACGATCTTGCGTGCGAACGGCACGGCATCGGTGAAGGGCGGGCCCGAGGAGGAAACGCGCTCGGAGCCGCAAATCTTCACCCAGCATTTCTCGTCACGCTGCATCAGCTCGATCAGGATCTTGAACGGAAGCTGGTCGAGCCCTTCCGACGCTTTCACCCGTCCCATGTGGTCGATCGTGTAACGCACCGGAAGCTTTGCCAGCATGTCGGCATATTCCGACAAATCGATCGCGTCAAAATGCAGATCGATGTGCCAGCCGAGCGGCGCGACCATGGCAATCACCCGGTCGAACACGCCCTTGTCCGGGACGCCGCCGAGATGACGGACGAAATTGAAGCGGCAACCGCGGAAGCCGCCCTCGTGCAGCTCGCGCAGGCCCCGCTCGGTGATGGTATCGTCGATATTGGCGACGGCCCGATAGGCACCATCGCTCTGCGCGATCGCATCGAGCGCAACCGTGTTGTCGGTGCCGTGCACGCTGGCATTGACGATCACGGCGCGCTGGACGCCGAGCTTGGCGTGCAACGCCTTGAAATCCTCCAGCGGCGCGTCGGGCGGCGTGTAGGAACGGTCCGGCGCGTACGGGTATTTTGAGCCCGGACCGAAGATGTGGCAGTGCGCATCGCATGCGAGCGGCGGCAGCCTGAACTTCGGCTTGCGCGTGTTCGGATCGGGCGGCGGAATGGTCGGCTTGTACATCTGGTCTCTTCAGGTGAACTTGAACAGGCGCGCGGGATTGTCGACCAGCAGCTTCTGCTGGATGGCGGCATCGGGCGCATAGAGCGGGATCAGATCGACGATCTCGCCGTCATTGGGCATGACCTTGACGTTGGGATGCGGCCAGTCGGTGCCCCAGATCACGCGATCAGGCGCGTTGTCGATGAGCTTCTTTGCGAACGGCACGGCATCGTGGAACGGCTTGCCTGCGGCGGATGCGCGCTCAAGACCGGTGATCTTGACCCAGCACTTCTCGTCTTTCCTCTGGAGATCGAGCAGTGCGGTGAAGCCTGGATCCTCGAGCCCCTTGGCCGCCTGCACCGTGCCCATGTGGTCGATGACATAGCGCGTCGGCAGCGCGGTCAGGATCGGCGCGAACTCCGCGATCGTGCCCGGCTCGAAATAGACGTCGACGTGCCAGCCGAGTTCGGCGACGCGATGCACGATGCGCTGGAACTTGGTCATGTCGCCGACGCCACCGAGCCGCTTCAGGAAGGCAAAGCGGCAGCCGCAGATGCCGCCCTTGTCCAGCGCCTCGAGCTGGTGATCGGACATCTCGTCCTTGACGTTGGCGATACCCTTGTAGGCACCCTCGCTTTGAGCGATGGCGTCGGTCACCACGCGATTGTCGGTGCCGTGCACCGTGGCATTGACGATGACGCAGCGATCGACACCGATCTTCTCGTGCACGGCACGGAAGGCCTCCAGCGGCGCATCAGCGGTGTTGTAGGGACGGTGTTCGGCGAACGGATAGCGGGCGGCCGGCCCAAAGATGTGCGTATGCGAGTCGCAGGATTTCGGCGGCAGCTTGAATGCCGGCACCTTTGGATTTGGGTCCGGCGGATCGATGGTCGGGATCGCCTTGGCCGGCTCGGCCGCCTGCCCGCACGCGCTCGAAGCCCAGGCGGCCATCGAAGCGCCCGTCAAGAGTTGCAAGCAGGCCCGCCTGTTCATTCCGCATCCCCAGTCAAATGCCGCCGGTTGCGGACAAGGCGAGCCTTACGCCCCCTGTCCGTAGGCGGTCGTCTACGTCTTGTTGCTTGCTGCCGCGCGCCGACGTGCCGGCGCGGCCTGATCGAGTGCCGGCGCCTGGAACGAGGCCACTGTTGCCTGAACGAGCTGCTCGATCGCAGCGGCCGCATCGCTGCCGTCGGCCTCGCCGCGTGAAAGGCGCGAGACGCGCTCCGGCGTCACCAGCGAGTAATAGAGTGCGCCAAGCAGGAAATGGCTGCGCCAGACGATCTCGGTGCGCGGCACATGTGGCAGGCTCTCGTGGATCGCGTCGATGAAGGCGTGGCTGGTATCGTCGAAGGTCTGCGCGATGATACGCCGCGCCACCTCGTTACCCTCCGCCGACATCACGGCGCGAAGCCGCGTGAACCGGGCCCCGCCGCCGGCGAGATCGCTGCCCGAGGTGAAGGCTGGCACGACGTAGGCACGCACGATCGCTTCCAGCCGGTCCTGGAGATCGCGCACGCGCTTGGCGGCCGCGAGCAGCTCGGACCGGCGGAGATTCATCGGCCCGCAGTGGCGGCGATAGATCTCCAGCAGCAGACCGTCCTTGGTCTTGAAATGATAGGTGACGCTGCCGGGGTTGGCCCCGGCGGCCTGCGCGATGTCGCGCACCGAGACGGCGTTGAAGCCGTTGGTCGCGAACAACTCTTCTGCTGCGGCGAGGATCGCCTCGCGCATGTTCGGCTTGCGGGCCGTCTCTTTGCTGGTGGGCTTGCGTACCATGTGATTTGTACTATCGTACAAAAGATAAGGTCTCGTCAACAAAAACGATGGGCGGCACCTGGGCGGTCCGAGACGGGCGCCCGTGGATACGCGCCCCGAGGAGCGCTGGAAGATGCTGGGTTTGAACAAGAAAATCACAACTTTACTGCTGGGCACGGGCCTGCTGCTGGCCGGGAGCGGCGCACAGGCCGACAATTTCCCGAACAAGCCGGTCCACATCCTGGTGCCCTATGCGGCCGGCGGGGCCGTCGACGTGCTCGCCCGCACGATCGGCCAGGCGCTCGTCAAGAGCTGGGGCCAGCAGCCGGTGATCGACAATCGCCCCGGCGCCGGCGGCATCATCGCCTCGCAAGCGCTGACCCAGGCGCCGCCGGACGGCTACACGCTGATCCTGGTCGCAAGCGGCCATCCGCTCAACCAGTTCATCTATCCGAGCCTGCCCTACGACACCTTCAAGGATTTCACCGCGATCAGCGAGGTGGCCTCCTCGCCGCTCGCCATCGTGGTTGCCAAGGACAGCTCGTACAAGAGCCTCGGCGATCTCCTGGCCGCGGCGAAAAAGGATCCCGACAAGCTCTCCTACGGCATGTCCGGCAACGGCACCTCCGCGCATCTCGCCGGCGAGCTGTTGAAATACATGGCCGGCGTGAAGATCGTCTCTATTCCCTACAAGGGCGGCGCGCCTGCGTTGACCGCCGTGATCGCCGGCGAAATCCCCCTCAGCCTCAACCCGCTTGCCGAAGCGATCGGTCAGCTCGAAGGCGGCCCGGTGCGTGCGCTCGCCGTGACCTCGGCACAGCGGTCAAAGGCCCTGCCCGATGTTCCGACCGTCGCCGAAGCCGGAGTGGCCGGCTATGACGTCTCGGTCTGGTGGGGATTTTTGGCGCCGGCAAAAATGCCGCCGGAGATCGTGGCGAAGCTCGAAGCCGATTTGAAGACGGCGCTGCAAGACCCGAGCGTGCTGTCGACCCTCGACAAGATCGGTGCGACGCCGGTCGGCTCGTCGTCGAAGGAGTTCGATGCCTACATGCATGCGGAAGCGACCAAATGGGAGCCGGTGCTGAAGGCTGCGAATATCCGGGCGCAATGACATGACCGGCCTTGCGCGCCTTGCACGCACCGTACTGCTTGCCGTCGTCGCGTCCGGCCTCGCCGGCGCGATGGCGAAGGCCGACGGTGAGGCTCAAATTCTTGCGCCGTCCGGCGCGTTGCATGTCGGTATCTATCCGGGCAGCCCGACCTCGATGGTGACCGACACGAACGGAAAGCCTCACGGGGTGAGCTACGACCTCGGCGGTAAGCTTGCAAAGCGGCTCGGCGTCCCCGTCGATTATGTCCGGTTCGAGCGTGTGGCCGACATCGTCACCGCGATCCATGACGGCAAGGTCGATTTCACCGTCACCAACGCGACCCCTGCCCGCGCGAACGACGTCAGCTTCAGCGAGCCGGTGCTCGCGATCGAGCTCGGATTCCTCGTTCCGGCAAACTCGCCGATCGCAGAGGTAGACGACATCGACCGGGCCGGCGTGAAGATTGGCGTGACCAAGGGCTCGACGTCGGAGCGCACGCTGCCGGCCAAGTTCAGAAACGCAACCATCGTTCCCGCCGAGAGCGTGAAGATCGCGGTCGCGATGTTCGTCCGCGGCGAGATCGATCTCTACGCCACCAACAAGCCGACGCTGTTCGAGATGTCCGACCAGATGCCGGGCGCGCGCATCCTCGAGGGAAACTGGGGGCTTGAGCAGATGGCGATCGCAATCCCGAAGGGACGCGAGAGCGCACTGCCTCTCCTCGATCGTTTCGTGCAGGACATCAAGTCCAGCGGCGCGCTCGAAACGATCGAGCAACAGGCGGGCTTGCGCGGAGCCGTCAACGCCAGGCGCAATTAGGCCTCGGCGCGCCGGCAACAGGAGCGCGGCACCGCATCGTTCGGGCCCGCGGCGTAGCCGCCGAGTTCAGCATTTCCCGTCGTGCAACCCGGACAGAATCCGGCTATCAAGGGCAATGCCCCGACGCACCGGCAGCGCCGATCTTCCTCTCCACACCGGACGGGTTCCGCCGTGGCTCGCAAGCCGCATGGCGTCGCTGGGCGCGATCGTCACGCAGGCGATCGTCCACCACTACGGCCGTGACGAGTTCATGCAGCGGCTGTCGCATCCCTTCTGGTTCCAGTCGTTCGGCGCCGTGATGGGGATGGACTGGCACTCTTCCGGCATCACCACCTCCGTGATCGGCGCACTGAAGCGCGGGCTTGCCCCGCTCCAGAACGAGCTCGGCATCTATGTCTGCGGCGGGCGTGGGCAGCATTCGCGCAAGACGCCGGATGAGCTCCTGACGCTCGGCGACCGCGTCGGCTTCGATGGCGCGAGGCTGACGCGAGCGAGCCGCCTCGTTGCGAAGGTCGACAGCGCTGCGGTCCAGGACGGCTTTGACCTCTATCTGCATGGCTTCTTTGTCACCGCCGACGGCAAATGGACGGTGGTGCAGCAGGGCATGAACGGCGAGAAGCGGCAAGCGCGCCGTTATCATTGGCACTCCGAGGCGCTGAAGAGCTTTGTCGATGCACCGCATAGTGCGATCGACGGCCCCGTGCAAGGCGAGATCGTCAATCTCACCGACCACCGCGCCGACGTCTCGCGCTCGGCGCAGCTCGAGCTGCTCTTCGATCTCGGCCCCGATCGCATCGTGTCCGAATTCGAACGCCTGAGCGGCGTCGAACCGGCGCAGGCCATGCTGCCGCACCTCATCATGCCCGCGCATCACGACGTAAGGCCGAAGGACGTCTTCGCGCGGCGCCTGCACGGCACATTGGCTGCAGCCGCCGAACGCGGTCCGGTCGATTTTCCGGAGCTGTTGCTGACGCCCGGTGTCGGCGCCCGCACCGTGCGCTCACTCGCGATGGTCGCCGAAGTCGTGCACGGCGCGCCCTATCGCTTCAAGGACCCGGCGCGCTTCTCGCTCGCCCATGGCGGCAAGGACCGCCACCCTTACCCCGTGCCGATCAAGGTTTATGACGAGACCATTCGTGTGCTCAAGGGCGCGATCGAGAATGCAAGGCTCGGGCGCGAGGAGGAAATGCAGGCGATCAAGCGCCTTGACGACCAGGCGCGGCGGCTGGAGCGCACCGCGCGCGGTCCATCGGTCGCAGCCTTCATTGCGGCCGAACGCGCGGCTTCACCGGAGCTCGACGGCCGATCCGTGTTCGGCTGGGAGCGCGATCTCCTCGCTTCGAAGAAGCTGACCGGCTCGTAAGCCGCCTAACCTTCGCCTTCGTCCTTGTCCTCCGCGAGGCGGTTTGCCGAGTGGTCCTGGTACTGCTCGGTCTGGATATATTTTCCGTCCATGCCGCGAATGTCGGAATGCTGCGCCTTGTCGCGGTTCGACAGGATCATGTTGTCGCCGATCTTGTCTTTCGAAACCTCCGTGAAAGCGCCGTTCCCCGCGCCCTTGCCATGCGTACCCGATCCAATATGCGTCTTGCCTCCGTGCGGCATGGATTGCTCCCTTGCTGTCCGCATGAGGGCCAACGCCTGCCCGGCAATGATTGTTTCGTGAACACGCGGGAAGATCGTCGCGACGCGGTTCCGATACACCGGCAGGGCGATGTCAATTTGCAACCAATTGCTCGACGTCGGCCGAGTGGGATTTGGCCGGGCGGTTCCCGCCGTCGTCGGCCACGACCGGCAGTTTCGCGATGGCGCGGATGCCCGGGCGCTTGCGCCAATGAACTTGCGACGCATCGATGGCGAGACCAAGCCGCGGCCATCGCGTGAACAAGGCCTCAAGCGCACAGGCCGCCTCGATCCGCGCGAGCTGGTGACCGAGACAGAAATGGATTCCGGTGCCAAAAGAGATGTGCCGGTTGGGCTTGCGTTCGAGATCGAGCCGCTCGGGAGCATCATGCACCGAAGGATCCATGTTTGCGGCCGCGAGCATGACCATGACGCGGTCGCCCTTGTTCAGACGCACACCTTCGAGCTCGAGATCCCGCCGCACATAGCGCGGCTTTGAGAATTGCACCGGCGAGACGAAGCGCAGGAATTCCTCGACGGCAAGGCCCGCGCGAGACCAATCCTGTTCCAGCCAATCGCGCAGGCCGGGATTTTTGAGAAGCTCATAAACGGAGCCGCTGATGAGATGCGTGGTGGTTTCCGAGCCCGCGGCCAGCAACAGGAACACCATCGAGACCATCTCGTCCGGCGAAATACGGCCGCCTTCCCGTTCGACCTGCACGAGCTCGGCAATCAGACCCTCGCCGCCCTGCGCACGTGCGATCCGCAATTGCTCTTCGAGATAGGCGCGCATCTTGCGGAACGCGAACAGCAGCCGAAAGAAGCTGACGACGTTCGTCAGCGAGGACATCGCATTGGCCCATGCGATGAATCGGGGTCGATCGGCCATCGGCAGGCCGAGCAGCTCGGAGATCACCGACAGCGGCAGGATCCGGGCGTAGCGCTGGACGAGATCGGCGGGGCTTCCTGCCGCGAACAGCTCGCCCGCGAGTCCATCGGCGATGGCGCGGATGCGCGGCTCCATCGCGACGATGGCGCGGCGGCGGAAGGCCTCGTCGACGATGCTGCGCAGCCGCGTGTGATCCGGCTCGTCCATCGTCAGCATGTTCTTGGCGATGGTCGTGACGAGTTTCGGCATCCACCACCGCAGGCCTGCAACCTTGCCGTCCTCCTTGCGCAGTGTGAACGTCGCGCTGTCCTTGAGCACTTCCGCCGTGGCATCGTGGGTGGTGGTGACCCAGACGTCGCCGATGAGGGGAAAACGAGTCGCGACCACGGGCCCGGAGGCGCGCAGCGTCGCGATTCCCTTGGGCGGGTCGCGAAAAAAGGCGTCGCTGGTAAAGTCGATGCGCGGTGTCATGGGTCACCGCCCTTGTTGATGGCGCCTCAACCAGATGGTGTGCGCAGTCGCCGGCGCAAGGGCTGGAACGTCGATCAAAAGAAGGCGATCAGCCGCGCCCGGGCGAGCGTGGCCCCGCTTTGCGCTGGTTGGTGTAGGCGTCCCAATGGCTCCAGCTCCCATTGCTGAGGCTTTGCAGGTCGGTCGCGAGCGGGCGGCGCGTGCGCTTCTCGTAGTCGGCAATCGCGCGTTCGGATTGCGTGATCTTGCGCTTGAGTTCCACGATCGCCTTCTGGGTCTGTCCGTTGCGCTTGGATGATGCGACCTCGCCCATCGTGAAGCGCGCCGTCTCGAGCGCCTTCAACTCGGCGCGGTTCTTCTTCACCTGAACTCGGTGCCAGGCGATGTTGCTGTCGTTGTCCGCAACCATTTAGGAACTCCGCTGATTCGGCGTTCCCATAATATCGCCTGCCGAATCGACGCCGCAACGGGCGCCGGGCGGCAAAAATGCGGCTTTATTGCGCGGTGGGCATGATTGCGGCGGTTTTCCTCACGACAAACGCAAAGCGTTTGCGCGGAGATCATGCCCCAAACAATGAGCCTGTTCAGCGCTCGGCAAAGGCCTTCTCGACCACGAATTGCGCCGGCTCGCCATGATTGCCCTCGACGAAGCCGCGCTCGGTCAGGAGCAGGCGGGTATCAGTGACCAGCGCCGGGCTGCCGCAGATCATGACGCGGTCGTGGGCCGCCTCAATCGGCGGCAGGCCGATGTCGGCAAACAGCTTGCCCGAGGTGATGAGATCGGTGATGCGGCCGCGGTTGCGGAAGGGATCGCGGGTGACGGTCGGGTAATAGATCAGCTGGTTGCGGATGTAGTCGCCGAGCAACTCGTCCTTCGGCAGCGTCTCGGTGATCATCTCGCCATAGGCGAGCTCCTTGACGTGCCGGCAGCCGTGCAGGAGCACCACCTTCTCGAACCGCTCATAGGTTTCGGGATCCTTGATCACGCTCAGGAACGGCGCGAGACCCGTGCCGGTGCCGATCAGGTAGAGATTGCGGCCCGCTTCGAGATTGTCGATCACCAGCGTGCCGGTCGCCTTGCGGCTGACGATGATCTCGTCGCCTTCCTTCAGGTGCTGGAGGCGCGAGGTCAGCGGGCCATCCGGTACCTTGATCGAGAAGAACTCCAGCGTGTCCTCGTAATTGGCGCTGGCGACGCTGTAGGCGCGGAGCAGCGGCTTCTCACCGACCTTGAGCCCGATCATCGTGAATTCGCCGTTGCGGAAACGGAAGGTCGGGCTGCGCGTGGTCTTGAAGCTGAACAGCGTGTCGGTCCAGTGGTGGACGCTGAGGACGCTTTCCTGGTTGAAATTGCTCATCTCACCCTTCCCTTGCCGGCGCGCAGGCGATTGTCAGCTATGCGTCATTCGTATACGATCGTTCGTATACAAATGAATAATCCGGCTTGATCCTTTGGTCAAGGCTGCCCAAGATCGCGAGTGTTGCAGTTAGGAATAAGGAGCCTTTCCATGGCGCATGACGCACCCCAGGCCACCGGGCCTTCGAAGCTCGTGATCCGCAATATCGGCCTGATTCTGTCGGGCGCGCTGGAGAAGCCGATCCTGGATGGCGACACCATCGTCGCCGAGAACGGCAAGATCACCGCGATCGGCCGATTCAAGGACGTCAACACGGAAGGAGCAACCACCATCGTCGACGCAAACGGCACCACGGTCGCGCCGGGGCTGATCGACAGCCACGTCCACCCCGTCGCTGGAGACTGGACGCCGCGCCAGAACCAGATCAACTGGATCGACAGCTACCTCCACGGCGGCGTGACCACCATGATCTCGGCCGGCGAGGTGCACATGCCCGGCCGGCCCCGCGATGTCGTCGGGTTGAAGGCGATGGCCATATTCGCCCAGCGCGCGTTCTGGACGCTGCGTCCGGGCGGCGTAAAGGTTCACGCCGGTGCGCCCGTGATCGAGTGCGAGATGGTCGAGGAGGATTTCAAGGAGATGGCCGCTGCCGGCGTCAAGCTGCTCGGCGAGGTCGGCCTCGGCGGCGTCAAGGACGGCCCCACCGCGCGCAAGATGGTCGGCTGGGCGCGCAAATACGGTATCCAGAGCACGATCCATACCGGCGGCCCGTCGATTCCCGGCTCCGGCCTGATCGACAAGGATGTTGTGCTGGAGGCCGACACCGACGTGGTTGGTCACATCAATGGCGGCCACACTGCCTTGCCCGACGACCAGATCCGCTGCATCTGCGAGGGCTGCAAGCGCGGGCTCGAGCTCGTGCACAACGGCAATGAGCGCTCGGCGCTGTTCACGCTGCGCACCGCGCGCGAGATGGGCGACCTCCACCGCGTCATCCTCGGCACCGACGCGCCGGCCGGCTCCGGCGTGCAGCCGCTCGGCATTTTGCGCATGGTCTCGATGCTGTCCTCGCTCGGCGAGCTGCCGGCCGAGATCGCGTTTTGCCTCGCCACCGGCAACACTGCGCGGATGCGCGAGCTCGATTGCGGCCTCATTGAAGTCGGTCGCTCCGCCGATTTTGTCATCATGGACAAGGCGCAGCATTCGCCGGGCAAGAACATCCTGGAGAGCGTTCAGCTCGGCGACCTGCCCGGCATCGGCATGACCATTATCGACGGCATCGTCCGCACCCAGCGCAGCCGCAACACTCCGCCGGCGGGGAAGGTGCCGGAGGTGGTGGCGAAGTGACGCAGCCGGAGCGGCGCGCCGCTCCGCATCGTCCCTCGACAGCATTGAACAAGTCGCGGGCCTGCTGCGTCTAACGCAGGCAGCCCCTGGTGGCGGCAGTTCAATGCTGGACCATCGAGGGAGACATGAAGAGTTCGCTGCGGATTGCCGCCGGCGTCGCTGGTGCGGTGGCTGGATTCATCGGCACGATCGGGCTGCTCGAGCTTACCGGCTTCGGCAATCGCGCAGACCCGATCACGACGGGCCTGCTTGCGGTGTTCGTCATCGCGCCTGCCGGTGCGATTGCAGGCCTGGTGCTCGCGACCAAGCTGACGACACACAAGGACGCCAACGCTGGCATCCTCACCCGCAACAGCCTGAAGTCGCTCGGTGTCGTCGCCCTCCTCTGCGTCGGCGCCAGCGCCATTTACCTGGCCGTCGCGTACATGACCGCCACGCCCTGGCTCAATCGGAACGGCGCCACCCCCTTGCTCGTGTTCGAGGTTCGTTTGCCAGCCGGCGTCATGGTGCCGACCTCAGCTCAAGGCATTGCCATCGAACTGCAGACCGACCTCAACACCATGCCGGGCGAAGTGACACCGGCCGCCTTCTATCGCGATGGCGACCAGCCTGTCATCGCAGGCGAAGTCGAGCTCGCGTTTCAAACCTCGCACCGGCAGCTCGCCGTCACCATCGCGGGACAACCGAGCCGGGTCTATCCGATCGAACTATCTGCCTGGGCGCCGCACACGCCGGAGTTCGGAACGTGGCAGCGGCTCAGCGACGGCAGCGAAATCCGCTACCGCGCCAAATGGCCGGGGAAGACGTAATGCGCTGAAGATCAGCGAGACTTGGGTATCTCACAGCGCACATAGGTCTGGCGCTTGGCCTGTCCAACCGGGCCATTGTCCATCACCAGCCTGCCATCCGCAGCGATGGAGACGCGCGGATTGGAGCGAAACTTCTCGCCCTCACCTTCGCAGGCGAGCCGCATCTTCCAGCTGAGCTTTCCGTCGGCGGTGATCGCGCTGGCGCGGCACCGCGTCTCGTACCAAAAGAGGCGATTGCCGCCTTCGATGCTCATGCGGTTGGCGCTGTCCTCGTCGCGGCAGTCCATTTTGGTCGACGCCCAGAACCCTTCGTAAGGCTGCGCGGCCCAGGCAGGAGCGCACCCGCCCGCCAGCGCCGCACCAAGGCTCAAAACCATCGCAAACCGCGTCGCCGCTTTCATGCCGGAAACCTCGACAAAACCATCATCGAGGTTAGTCGCGCCTCACCGCAGCTTGTTCAACAGCGCCATCAGCATCTCGCGCTCCCTGGCGTCGAGCGGTGCCAGCGTCTCGCGGGTGATCGCGAGCGCATTCGGCGCGACCTTCTCCGCAAGCTGCTGACCGGCGCGTGTGAGGCTCACGAGCAGCCGCCGTCCATCCTCCGGATCCTGACTTGTCTCCGTCAGCCCGCGGGCGCTGAGCCGGTCGATCACGCCCTTGATGGTCGCAACATCCATCGCGGTGAGCCGTCCGAGCTGGTTTTGCGAGCAAGGCCCGGTCTCGGCGAGCTTCGACAGCGCCGCCCATTGCGTCGGCGTGAGGTTGGTGCCGATATCACGGGCAAAGATCGCCGTGTGGCGTTGCCAGACCTGGCGCAGGATGAAGCCGATCTGCTCGTCGAGCACATAAGGCGGCTTGGCCTGTCTGACGCTCTTCTTGGCTGCGACGCCCCTCGCCATTCCCGCTCCGCCCCCTTCACAATGACAGATGCGCGTCGCGGATATCCGGGCGCGCATCGAGCTCGGCCATCGTACCACCGAAACAGATTCGGCCGCGCTCGATGATATAGGCACGATCGGAGATCAGCTTTGCAAAATGCAAATTCTGCTCGGAAACGACGATGCTGACGCCTTCCTTCTTCATGGTCAGGATCGCATCGACCATCTGCTCGACGATCTTGGGCGACAGCCCCTCCGACGGCTCGTCCAAGAGCACCAGCGATGGATTGCCCATCAGCGTGCGGGCAATGGTCAGCATCTGCTGCTCGCCGCCGCTCATGCGGCCACCCGGCCGGTTGCGCATCTCGTTCAGGTTCGGGAATAGCGTGAACAGCTTTTCGCGCGTCCAGTATGGCGCGTTCGGCCGCTTCGGCTGGCGGCCGACCTCGAGATTCTCCTCGACCGTGAGGTCGGTGAAGATGCGGCGCTCCTCCGGCACGTAACCGAGCCCGCCGCGCACGATCTCATGCGTCGGCCGGGCCGAGACGTCCCTGCCCTCGAACATGATGCGGCCCGAGCGCTGCGCCACCAGACTGACGATGGAGCGGAAGGTCGTCGATTTGCCGGCACCATTGCGTCCGAGCAAGGCGACCACCTCACCGTCACCGACCTCGAGGGCGACGTCGAACAGGATATGGGCCGGACCGTAATGGCTGTTGAGCCCCTCGACCGTGAGCTTCATGTTGAGGCCCCCTCGCGATGGCGGGCGTCGTAGACGAGGCCCTCGCCGAGATAGACTGCCTGCACCTGCGGATTGCCCCGCACCTCCGTCGGTGCCCCCTCGGCGATCAGGGTGCCGCGGTTGAGCACGATGATGCGATCGGCATGCTCGAACACGACGTCCATGTCGTGCTCGGTGAAGAGCACGCCGATGGATTTCTCCCGCGCGATGCGCGCGGTGAGCCGCATCAGGTCGATGCGCTCGCGCGGCGCCATGCCGGCGGTCGGCTCGTCCATCAGCAGGAGCTTTGGCTCGTTGGCAAGCGCAACCGCAAGCTCGAGCCGCTTGAGGTCGCCATAGGCGAGCTCGCCGCAGGGACGATCCGCATAGCCCCCCATGCCGACCAATTCCAACAAGCGCACGGCCTCGTCGCGGTCGAACCGCGGCGCCGAGCCCCAGAGATTGAACAGGTGCTTTTGATGCGAGATCAGCGCGACCTGCACGTTCTCGCGCACCGTCATGGTCGCGAATGTCGCGGTGATCTGGAAGGTGCGGCCGACCCCGAGGCGCCAGACCTCGCGCGGCTTCTTGCCCGTCGTATCCTCGCCGAGCAGACGAATGCGCCCGGCGTCCGGTCTGTTCTGGCCATTGAGCATGTCGAAGCAGGTGCTCTTGCCCGCGCCGTTCGGCCCGATCAGCGCCAAGATCTCGCCGGCGCGCAGCTCGAATGAGACGCCGCGCACGGCGTGGATGCCGCCATAGGATTTGGTCAGGCCTTCGACCGCGAGAAGTGTGGGGGCGACGCTCATTCGGCGGACCCGATCGGTTTGGCGAGCAATGTCGAGCCCGGCGGCGAGGATCCCTTGCGCCGCTGCGCAAGCATTTCCAGCATGCCGACGATCCCCTTCGGGAAGACGACCACGATCAGCACGATGAAGGCGCCGAGCACGAGCTTTGACAGGTCGGTCTGGCTGACGAGCCAGATGTTGAGCGCCTTGTAGACGATCGCGCCGATCACCGCGCCCGACACCGTCTCGACGCCGCCGAGCAGCACCATCACGAGCGCATCGACCGAGAGCGAGATACCGAGATTGTCGGGGAAGACGCTGCCCTTGAGGTAGGCGAACAGCGCGCCGCCAATGCCGGCCGTCGTTCCAGCGATGACGAACGCCGTCCACTGCATGCGCTTGACATTGATGCCGATCGCCTCGCTGCGCAGCGCGGAGTCCCTCGTGGCGCGCAACGCGTAGCCGAATGGCGAGAACACCGCGATGCGCAGCGCGATCGTCACAAGCGCGGCGACGCCGAGCGCCAGCCAGTAGAAATGCGATGGGCTCGCCGCCCAGCTCGAAGGCCAGACGCCCAGAATGCCGTTGTCGCCGCCGGTGACACTGACCCACTGGAACGCGATCGACCATACGATCTGCGCAAAGGCGAGCGTCAGCATTGCGAAGTAGACGCCCGAGAGCTGCACGGCGAAGAAGCCGAACACCGCCGCGCCGGCAAGACCAAGCAGCGGCCCCACCAGCAGGCAGACGATCATCGGCAGTCCCGCCATCTTGGCGAGAAACGCGACGCCGTAGGCGCCGAGGCCGAAATACGCCGCGTGCCCGAAGGATGCGAGGCCGCCGACCGCCATCAGGAAATGCAGGCTGACGGCGAAGATGACGAAGATCGCGATCTCCGATCCGACTGTCAGCGCGTAGTTACCGGCGAACAGCGGCAACGCTGCTGCGACGACGAGCGCGGCAAGCGCAGCCAGCCGTTCGTTCGACGTCAGCGGACGCCAGGGATTGACGGTAAGGCCCGGCGTGCGGCGCGCCGGCGCCTCAGGCCTGCCGAACAGGCCCCAGGGACGCACGATCAGCACCACCGCCATCACCAGGAAGACCAGGATGATGGAAATCTTCGGAAAAATCAGGATGCCGAAGGCATTGAGCTCCGAGACCAGCACCGCCGCTACGAAGGCGCCCACGATACTGCCGAGACCGCCGATCACGACGACGACGAAGACCTCGACGATGATGCGCAGGTCCATGGCGTGATGCACGGCATCGCGCGGGATCTGCAGCGCGCCGCCGAGCGCTGCGAGGAAGACGCCAACCGCGAAAACTGACGTGAACAGCCATTTCTGATTGACGCCGAGCGCCGCCACCATGTCGCGGTCCTGCGTCGCCGCCCGCACCAGCACGCCCCAGCGGGTGCGCTGGAACAGCAGCCAAAGGATGCCGAGCACGACCGGGCCGAGCACGATCAGGAACAGGTCGTAGCTCGGGATGTTCTGGCCGAAGAAATCGACCGCGCCCTTGAAGCCCGGCGCGCGACGGCCAACAAGGTCATCAGGACCCCAGATCAGGACCACAAGGTCCTGGACCATCAGGGTCAAGCCGAAGGTCGCGAGCAACTGGAAGAGCTCGGGAACGTGATAGATGCGTCGAAGCAGCACCATCTCGACGAGGACGCCGATCAACGCCACCGCGAGCGCGGCGACAACGATCCCGCCCCAGAACCCGAATGCCCCGGAAAAGCGGTCCGTGAGCGTGAAAGCGATGTAGGCGCCGATCATGTAGAAGGCGCCATGCGCAAAGTTCACGATCCGCGTCACGCCAAAGATGATCGACAGGCCCGAGGCCACCAGAAACAGTGACGCTGCGCTGGCGAGTCCGGTCAGAAACTGTACGACGTAAAAGGCCATCGGCGGTCCGGGTTGGGTTTCTGTGCGCTCCCCGCGCGGGGAGCGATAACTTCGTAGGGTGGGTTAGCGAAGCGTAACCCACCACTTCTTTCGCCGCGGGACAGACCGTGGTGGGTTGCGCCTTCGGCTAACCCCCCTACGACAGCGGAGAAACTCAATCCTTCGGACGGAGCTTCTCGACCTCGGCGTCACTCGGCAGATAATCCGCACCCTTCTTGTAGGACGAGTCGACCATCACGCCCTTGCCGTCCTTCAGCGCGGTCTTGCCGACGAACGCGCCGAGCGTCGACTGGTGATCGATCTTGCGGAAAGTGATCTCGCCGAAGGGCGAGCCTACCGAGAGGCCCTCGGCCGCCGCGATCAGCTTTTCCGGATCGGTCGAGCCGGCCTTCGCCAGGATCGCGGCCGCCGACTTGATGGTCTGGTAGCCGACGATCGAGCCGAGTCGTGGATAGTCGTTGTACTTGGCCTGATAGGCCTTCAGGAATGCGTCGTGCTCGGGCGTCTTGATCGAGTACCAGGGATAGCCCGTCACGATCCAGCCCTCGGGCGTCTCGTCCTTGAGCGGATCGAGATATTCCGGCTCACCGGTCAGGAAGGAGACGACCTCGCGTCCTTTGAACAGGCCGCGGGTATTGCCTTCGCGCACGAGCTTCACGAGATCGGCGCCGAAGGTGACATTGAGGATCGCTTCCGGATTGGCTTGGGCGACTGCCTGCACCACCGGGCCGGCGTCGATCTTGCCCTGCGGCGGCCACTGCTCGTCGACCCACTGGATGTCGGGACGCTTCTCCGACATCAGCTTCTTGAACACGGCGACCGCCGACTGGCCGTATTCGTAGTTCGGCGCGATCGTCGCCCAGCGTTTTGCCGGGAGCTTTGCCGCGGCCTCAACCAGCATCGCGGCCTGCATGTAGTTCGAGGGACGCAGGCGGAACGTGTACTTGTTGCCCTTCGACCAGGTGACGGCATCCGTCAGCGGCTCGGCGGCGAGGAAAAATACCTTCTTCTGGTTGGCGAAGTCGCTCACGGCAAGGCCGATGTTCGACAGGAACGTGCCCGCGAGCATCGCCACGCCTTCGCTCGATACGAGCTCGTTTGCCGCGGTCTGCGCGTCGGCGGGCTTGCCGCCGTCGTCCTTGGAGATCACGACGAGCTTCTTGCCGTTGATGCCGCCGGCCGCGTTGATCTCCTCGACGGCAAGCTGCCAGCCCTTGCGGTAGGGCTCGGTAAACGCCGGCAGCAGCGAGTAGCTGTTGATCTCGCCGATCTTGATCTCCTGCGCCTTCACCGAGCTGGCCATACCACCGGCCAACAGCGCGAATGCCGCGCCCACAAAATACTTCGTTGCTCGCATCCCAACCTCCAGTGTTTTAAGACTCTATTTCTTGAGCATGATCTTGTCGGAAAACCGGTTCCCACTTTTCCGGATCATGCTCTAACGCAGCCCGTCTTCGCCCTTGATTTCGGCAACCGTCAACCCGCCGACCCGCGGCAGCGGACGGCCGCTGTCGGTGACGGCCACCGCGACCATGATCTCGTTGCCCCGCGGCGCGTCGTTGATCTGCACTTCCATGCCGTCGAAATGGCTGCGCACGAAGGCCGCGTCCTTGTGGCCCAAGGGAATGTCGAGCGTCGTGCCGGGACCGCTGCGCTTCTTCGACGACGGGATCAGCGCCGCGCCCTTGCTCAGGACCTTGCGCACCGGCGCGCCCATCTTCGGATGCAGGATCGCGGCCGCATGCTCCAGCTCGCCGTTCTCGCCGACGGCGGCGGCCTTGCCGTAGCTCTGCACCTTCGAGCCTTCGATGCCGAGCGCCGCCACCGCGCGCTTCGACAAGAGGTCGCCGAGCTCCTCGCCGATCGCGATCAGCGGCGACAAGTCCTCGACGTATTTTCCGGCGAAGGGATTCTCAATCACGGCGATCGCCGCGGCGCGTCGGGTCGGCGGCGACACCGACCTTCCCATCTCCATCTGCGTCTCTTCGACGACCGTGACGATCTTGCGGATGATCGCGCTCATGTGGGTTTCCCTAGATTCGCTTCCTGATCAGGCATGGACCGCGCTCTCCAGTACCGGCTGACGCGATCGGAGCCGTTCAATATCCTTAGGTCCGATGACAAGCATATCACCACATAGCCTGAGCACGGCACCCTCGATCAATCCGCGATCGAACAAACGCCGTGCAGATTCCGCGCCAAATTCCAGCGCATCACGAACTTCTGTCTGCGACAATGCGCCGACCTCGCGGGTGACGAGACGCGCGCCGAGATCACTGTCGGGCTGAATCTCTTTCGCCGGACAGCGCTTGACCGCCGGATGCCCGGGCAGATCGACCGCATTGGCGATGACGGTAGCTGCCGCATCGGCTTGCGAGGCCGTCGTTGCCAGCACCGTCACCGCATCCGCGATACCGAGCGAGAAACTGCGGCCATGGCGCCCGCTGGTCGCGATGCCGCGGACCGGATCGTCGGCCTCGATCGTCATCGCCCGCATCACGCCGTCGCGGTCGGGTCGATCCATAAGGCCAACGGTGAAGCGCTCGCCCTCACCCAGATGAAGCGCAATGTCGCCGCCATTGTTGACATAGGCCTGCTCGAGATGCGCTGCACCGAGCATCGCACCCAAAATCTCCTCCGATACGCTGCCCGCGACCGCGGCCATCGGCGTGATGAAGCAATCGCCGGCATAGGGAGCAACGGCGCCGTGCATGCGCCGCGCGACGACGCCTTTCAGGGAACACTGCGCCGGCTGCGCCGCCTTGCGCAATTCCGTCAGCTCCTCGCAGAGCTCATCGAGCAGCCCGGTGAAACGCCGCGCCGCCGCCTCATAGGCCGCGCGCACCTGATGCTCGGCTCCCGTCGCCTCCACGATCAGATCAATCGGACCATCCTGCAAATGCAGCCGCCGGCCATCAGACAGCAATGCGATTTGCGGGAGCCTCCTCATGCGCGCCGCCCCGGGATCGGGTTCTGCCACGGCACCTGGCGGATATCATCGCTCTCCTGGACCTCGGATAGCGGACGCACATGGTCCATGTGGCCCCCGAGCGCGGCATAGTCGGATAGCCTCATCGTGAACTCGATCGGCGCGACAAGGGCAGGCGTCGGCACATAGCCGAACGCACCGGCCGGCATCTGCGTGACATCAACCATGTAGGTGATGCCGCCGCCGGGCCAGACATAAACCGGCGCACCGCCGCTGGTGACGCGTGTCAGCGCATCCTTCACCGAGCGCGTCAGCCGCACCGGATTGTCAGTGACGCCGGCACGCAAGGAACCGCCGGCCCCCGCCATGAACAGCACGGTGCACAGGGCCGGCTCGCAATTTTCCTGAATGCGCTCGACCGAGAATCGCAAATCCGCCGGCATCTCGGTCTCGACCGGCTTCAAGGCATCGTCGAGCACATAGTAGGACGCGTGCTCGCCGGTCGTGGAGACCATCAGCATGGTCAGGCCGGGTTTCGCTTCCTTGGCGTCGAAGGGACCAAGGATCGACAGCGGATCGGAGATGTTGGTGCCGCCCCAGCCCGTGCCGGGATCGGCGACCTGAAAATAGCGGCCGGGCGTCGAGCGCCGGCCCTTCATCTTGATGCCGGTGTCGGCGATGTCGAGCAGCTTGCCGGCCTGGTGCTCGCTGAGCACACCGGTGATGTGGTCATCGACCACGACGACCTCATCGACCTTGCCGTGCCACTGCTTTGCGAACATGCCGATCGTCGCCGAGCCGCAGCCGACCCGCATGCGCTCTTCCTTCACGCCGTTGACAATCGGCGGCTCTCCCGCCTGCACCACCACCGTCGCGCCACCGTCGATCGTGAACTCGACCGGCTTGCAGTTGGAGAGGTCCATCAGCGTGTCACAGGTGACGCGACCTTCCTTCTTGGAGCCGCCGGTCAAATGATGCACGCCGCCGAGCGACAGCATCTGCGACCCATATTCGCTGGTCGTGACGTGGCCGACCGCCTCGCCCTGCGCCCGCACGACCGCGCTTTCCGGGCCGAGATAGCGGTCGGTATCGATCTTCACCTTGACGCCGCAATAGGAGAAGATGCCCTCAGTCACGACGGTGACCATATCGACGCCATCGACTTCCGATGACACGATGAACGGCGCCGGCTTGTAGTCGGGATAGGTCGTGCCCGCGCCGATCGCAGTGACGAAGGTCGAGGGTTCATGGACGATCTTGCCGTCCCAATCCTCTGACCGGCTGAACGGCACCAGCTTGCCGCCATGCGACACCGTGCGCTCGAGGATAATATGCGGATCGACGCGGACGAGCTTGCCGTCGTGATTGGCGTAGCGGTCGCAGGCGCCCGCCGCGCCGGGCTTGATGTAGCACATCACCGGACAGGCATCGCAGCGGATCTTGTCGGAGGCAGCGCTCGTCGCTTCAGTCACCATGTCAAAGCCAGCGGATCACGGGGGCTTATCATTCGTATACGAACGATGTTGCGCGCGATGCCGGAAGCTGTCAAGCGGCGCGACCGGCAAAACCGTGAGGCTGCCGAATAAAACCTCATCTGCCTGCCCGCCCTGTCCACAAAGCGGGCAACCGCGCTGCAGTGCGGCATGCGGTGCTTGCACGTTTGTGTACAAACGGTATCGTCGGGCTTCGCAATTTGACATGCGCGCGCACCGCGCCGGGACCAGAGATGACGCAGACCATGATCCGCCTCACCGTGAATGGCAGGATCCATGACGTCGCCGCCGCGCCGGAGACGCCGCTGCTTTATGTGCTGCGCAACGACCTCGCGCTCAACGGTCCCAAATATGGCTGCGGCCTCGGCGAATGCGGCACCTGCACTGTCCTGATTGATGGCGCGGCCGCGCGTTCCTGCGTCATTCCGATCGGCGGTTGCGCCGGGCGCGACATCGTGACGCTCGAGGGGCTCGGCACGCGCGAAAATCCCGACCCGGTGCAGCAGGCCTTCATCGACGAGCAGGCCGCGCAATGCGGCTACTGTCTCAACGGTATGATCATGTCCACGAAGGCGCTGCTTGCGATCAACCCTCAGCCCACCGAGCAGGAGGCGATGGCGGCGCTGCGCTACAATCTCTGCCGCTGCGGCACGCATGTCGAAATCCTGCGCGCCGTGATGCGCGCATCTGGCCAGCTCGCCGAGGCCGGTGATTGATGGCCTCCGCTGTTTCGAATGGAACTGAGCGGCGCTCCGGTTCGCTCGTCATCGCCCGCGCGCTCGACGATGGCACGTCCGAGACCTTCGTCCGCATCACCGCGGACGGTTCAGTCAGCGCCTATAACGGCCATGTCGATCTTGGCACCGGCATCCGCACCGCGCTCGGCCAGATCGTCGCCGAAGAGCTCGACGTGTCCTTTGCCCGCGTCGTCGTGGTGCTCGGCGATACGGCCGTCGTGCCGAACCAGGGCGCGACGATTGCGAGCGAGACGATCCAGATCACCGCCGTTCCCCTGCGCAAGGCCGCCGCGCAAGCGCGGCATTTTCTGATCGCGCGCGCCGCCGAGCGGCTGGAGCTGCCGGCTGCGGATCTCAGCATTGAGGATGGGTTGGTTCGCGGCCACAACCGTAGCGTCAGCTTTGGTGAGCTGATCGGCGATGAGATCATCAGTCTCGAGCTCGCCGAGGACGTGCAGGTCAAGCCCGTCGGCGACTACACCATCGTCGGCCAGTCCGTGCCGCGCGTCGACCTGCCAGCGAAAGCGACGGGCGAGCTGACCTTCGTGCACGACATCCGCGTTCCCGGCATGCTGCACGGCCGCGTCGTGCGCCCGCCCTACGCCGGCGTCGATGCCGGACCGTTCGTCGGCACCAGCCTGATCGCGGTGGACGAGTCCTCGGTGCGCGATATTCCCGGCCTCGTCGGCGTCGTGCGCATCGGCGACTTCGTCGGCGTCGTCGCCGAGCGCGAGGAGAATGCGATTCTGGCCGCAAGCCGGCTCAAGGTGACCTGGAAGCCGACACCCGCCCTGCCCGATCTCGCCGATCTCGAGACTGCGCTACGCGCCAACCCGTCGACGCCACGCACGCTGATCGACAAAGGCGACGTGAGCGCAGCTATCGCCGCCGCCGCCAAGCCGATGCAGCGCACCTACGTCTGGCCCTACCAGATGCATGCCTCGATCGGGCCTTCCTGTGCCGTTGCCGATTTTCAGGACGGTCGCATTCGGGTTTGGTCCGGAACGCAAAACCCGCACATCCTGCGCACCGACCTCGCCTTGCTGATCGAGCGGCCCGAGTCCGAGATCGAGGTGTTCCGGCTCGAGGCCGCCGGTTGCTACGGCCGCAACTGCGCCGATGACGTCACCGCGGATGCACTGCTGCTCTCGCGCGCGGTCGGCCGGCCCGTGCGCGTGCAGTTGACGCGGGAGCAGGAACACGCCTGGGAGCCGAAGGGCACTGCGCAGCTCATCGACGTCAATGGCGGGTTGAACGCCGACGGCGGCGTCGCCGGTTACGATCTCGCCACGCGCTATCCTTCGAATGCCGCGCCGACACTTGCGCTGCTTCTCACCGGCCGGATCTCGCCCTCGCCCGACGTGCTCCAGATGGGCGACCGCACCGCCATCCCGCCCTACGATTACGATCACATGCGCGTCGTCGCGCACGACATGCCGCCGATCGTGCGCGCCTCCTGGCTTCGCGGCGTCTCGGCGCTGCCGAACACCTTTGCACATGAGTCCTACATCGACGAGCTTGCGACTGAAGCCGGTGTCGATCCGATCGAGTATCGCCAGCGCTATCTGAAGGACCGGCGCGCGGTTGATCTCGTCAATGCGGTCGCCGAGCGCGCGGGCTGGACACCGCGGCCGGTGCGGCAGGACAAGGACGGCGAGATCGTGCACGGGCGCGGCTTCGCTTACGCGCTCTACGTGCACAGCAAGTTTCCCGGCTATGGCGCGGCGTGGTCGGCATGGATCGCCGACGTCGCCGTCAACAAGGCGACCGGCGATGTCAGCGTCACTCGCATCGTCGCCGGCCAGGATTCCGGACTGATGATCAATCCGGACGGCGTGCGTCACCAGATCCAGGGTAACGTGATCCAGTCGACCAGCCGCGCGCTGATGGAAGAGGTCTCCTTCGAGCGCGGAGCGGTCGCGGCGCGCGAATGGGGCGCCTACCCGATCATCCCCTTCCCCGACGTGCCCAAAATCGACGTGCTGATGCTGCCGCGTCAGGACCAGCCGCCGCTCGGCGTCGGCGAATCCGCCTCGGTGCCGAGCGCTGCGGCGATCGCGAATGCGATCTTCGATGCGACCGGCGTACGTTTCCGCGAGCCGCCGTTCACGCCGGAGCGCGTTCTCAGGGGTTTGCGTGGCGACGCGCCGCCTGAGCCTCAGGCGTTGCCTGCACCGGCGGCCGCGCCTGCTCGCTCCTGGATAAATCCGTTTGCAAAACGCACCGGCGTCTTCGCGACGGCGGCCGCGCTCTGCACGGCCGCGATCGGCATCGGCGCCGCCATGCTGCCGGGCCGCGCCATCGCGCCGATCGCGCGGCCCGATGCGTCTGTCTATTCGGCCTCGACGATCGCGCGCGGCGCAGAGCTCGCCGCGCTTGGCAATTGCGCGGAGTGCCACACCACCATAGGCGGCGCATTGAACGCAGGCGGCCGCGCGCTGGAAACGCCGTTCGGTACGATCCACAGCACCAATATCACCCCCGACGTCGAGACCGGCATCGGCGCATGGTCCTATCCGGCCTTCGAGCGCGCGATGCGCGAGGGACTGCATCGCGACGGCCGGCAGCTCTATCCTGCATTCCCCTACACGCATTTTGCGAAGACAAGCGACGCCGACATGCAGGCGCTGTACGCGTACCTGATGGCGCAGTCCGCAGTGCGTGCGACCACACCGGACAACGCGCTCGCCTTCCCGTTCAATCTTCGCCCGCTGCTGGCCGGCTGGAAGGCGCTGTTCCATCGAACCACGACGCTCAAGCCGGATCCGGCCAAGTCCGAGCTCTGGAATCGCGGCGCCTATCTTGTCGAAGGCCTCGGCCATTGCAGCGCCTGCCATTCGCCGCGCAATGCGCTCGGCGCCGAGCAGCGCAGCTCCTATCTTGCCGGCGGCTTCGCCGAGGGCTGGGAAGCGCCGGCGCTGACATCGCTGTCGCGGGCGCCGGTTCCCTGGAGCGAGGACGAGCTTTACGCCTATCTACGCACCGGCCATTCGCGTTTCCACGGCGTGGCGGCGGGCCCGATGGCGCCGATCGTGCGGGATCTCGCCGCCCTGCCCGATCACGACATCCGCGCGATGGCGGTCTATCTCGGCTCGTTCAACGACACCGCGATCGACCGGCAGGCGCAGGACGCGCTCGCGGCCCAGCTCGAGCGCGCAACACAAGTCACCGTCGCCCCGTCCACCGGCGCGCGGCTCTATCAGGGCGCCTGCGCCGTCTGTCACGAGGTTGGCGGCTTGCCGCTGTTCGGCAGCAGACCCTCGCTGTCACTCAACAGCAATCTGCACAGCAGCGCGCCGGACAATCTCGTGCAGGTCATTCTGCACGGCATCACCGAACCCGCCTCAAGCGACCTCGGCTACATGCCCGCGTTCAAGCACAGCATGAGCGATGCGCAGGTCGAGGAGCTCATCACGTTCCTGCGCAAACAGTTCGCGCCGGACAAGCCGGCATGGACGGGCATCAGGGAGACGATCGCACGCGTGCGCACGCACTAGGCGTGCTTCTTCGTCTCCACCGGCGGCGTGCCGTGGGTGTGGAAGGACTCGATCGTCTTCAGGCCCCAGGCCTGGCCTTTCTTGCGCTCCTCCTCGGTCCATACGATCGGCTTCCAGTCGGGCGCGAGGATGAGGCGCGCGCCGGCATTGGCGACCTCGACGCGGTTGCCGCCGGGCTCATAGACGTAGAGGAAGAAGGTCTGCTGGATCGCGTGCTTGTGCGGGCCGGTCTCGATGTAGACGCCGTTCTCCAGGAAGATGTCGGCGGCGCGCAAAATCTCCTCGCGACTGTCGAGCGCGTAGGTGACGTGGTGGAAGCGGCCGGGCACGCCGGAATGGTCAAGCGAATAGGCGAAATCGTAGCTCTTGTTCGACATCGTCAGCCACATCGCGGCTTCCCGGCCGTCGTTGAGCACGATCTGCTCGGTGAGGCGGCAGCCGAGATAGGTCTCGAAGAACTCGCGGTTGGCCTTGATATCGGCCGCGAGGCAGTTGAGATGGTCGAGGCGGCGCACATTGACGCCGCGCGCGGGAAAGCGCTGCGCCTGGTTCTTCAGCGCGGGCTTCAGCTCGGGCGGAGCCTGATACCATTCGGTCTCGTAATAGAGCTCGACGATGTGGCCGTCGGGATCGCGGCAGCGGAAGGTCGGCCCCTGCCCCATATCGCCGTCGATCCAGCCAATATCGAAGCCGGAACCCTTGAGCGCCGCGACGCGCCGCTCCAGCGCCTGCTGGCTGCGCGCGCGCAGCGCCATGTGACCCATGCCCGAGGTGTTCGACGCCGTGAGTTTTAGCGAATAGCGCTCATAGTCATCCCAGCCGCGCAGATAGACCGACTCGCCTTGTCGTCCGCTGACGGTCATGCCCATGACGTCGACGAAGAATTTCAGGCTCTCGTCGGGCTTGGGCGTCAATAGCTCCATGTGGCCGAGATGGGCGAGATCGAGGATCGGTTCGGGCTGCATCATTTCCTCCATGGCATGTCGGGCGATCCGCTCTCCACGGATCTCGGAATTTCGACGCGGGCTTGCGGATGCCACGGCGGAACCTGCATGCGCGCGGGCGGCCTGCCGGCCGCCGGTTCATTTGTACTAATGTACAAATGATTAGGTCTCGTCAACAAATAGAAGCGCCCTCTTCCCGCACTGGGCTGCACCGCTCCGCGCCGCTTTCATTTCCCCACCGGGTTGAGCGGGCTTTCCGGATGGTAAATCCTTCCTTACGCACCGACCCGCCGACCGGCCGGGAAAGCGGCAATTTCGTACCGATTTTCGCTGGACACATGCACTTTGGTACAAATCTCCCCGCCGAATTGTCGCGGATTTAACAAAGCGGCGGCGCCTCGCATTTAACCGTTTGTGCAGTGACGGCTGCGCATAGTTGCGAACATATCCTTGTTCTTGCCAGGTTCATCATCGTGACATCCTTTGGACGCGTGATTTCGGTACGAGGATCGCTCGCCCGGGTCGGACTTTTGGCGGAAAGCCGGATGCCGATCGCGGAAGTGCGCGCCACCGTCGGCCGCTTCGTCAGCATCCGCTGCGCAAGCTCGATCATCGTGGCCATGATTACCGAAGTCTCCTGCGAGAACATATCGAGCGCCGAGAACTATTTTGCCATTGCCTCCGTCGACCTGCTCGGCGAGATCCTCAATGCCAGCGACAAGGCCAAGTTCCAGCGCGGCGTGACCAACTATCCGACCATCGGCGATGCGGTCGACCTGATCACCAGCCAGGAGCTGCGCACGATCTACGCGCCGACCGGAGCGGACCAGATCAACGTCGGTTTCCTGCAACAGGACCGCTCCGTCGTCGCCTATGTCGACGTCGAGGAGATGCTCTCCAAGCATTTTGCGGTGCTCGGCTCTACCGGCGTCGGCAAATCGACCGGCGTGTCGCTGCTGCTCAACGAGATCCTCAAGGCGCGCCCGAACCTGCGCATCTTCCTGCTCGACGTCCACAACGAATATGGCCGCTGCTTCGGCGACCGTTCGCTGGTGCTCAACCCGCGGAACCTGAAGCTGCCGTTCTGGCTGTTCAATTTCGAGGAGATCGTCGACGTGCTATTTGCGGGCCGCCCTGGCGTGCCCGAAGAGCTCGACATCCTCGCCGAGGTCATTCCGATCGCGAAGGGCGTCTACACCCAGTACCAGAACTCCGACCGCCTCGGCCTCAAGCGCATCGATCCCAAGCAGGTCGGCTTCACCGTCGACACACCGGTGCCGTATCGCCTGGTCGATCTGATCTCCCTGATCGACGAGCGCATGGGCAAGCTGGAAAACCGCTCCTCGCGCATCATCTATCACAAGCTGATCTCGCGCATCGAGGCTGTGCGCAACGATCCGCGCTATACCTTCATGTTCGACAACGCCAATGTCGGCGGCGACACCATGGCGGAGGTGATCAGCCACCTGTTCCGTCTGCCGGCCAATGGCAAGCCGATGACGGTGATGCAGCTCGCTGGTTTCCCGGTCGAGGTGATCGATTCCGTCGTCTCGGTGCTGTGCCGCATGGCCTTCGATTTCGGCCTGTGGAGCGACGGCGTCTCGCCGCTGCTGTTCGTCTGCGAGGAGGCGCATCGCTATGCGTCCGCCGACCGCAACGTTGGTTTCGGACCGACCCGCAAGGCGGTGTCGCGCATCGCCAAGGAAGGCCGCAAATACGGCGTCTATCTCGGCCTCATCACCCAGCGTCCGGCCGAGCTCGACGCCACCATCATCTCCCAGTGCAACACGCTGTTCACGATGCGTCTGGCCAACGACCGCGACCAGGCGCTGCTCCGCGCCGCGGTGTCGGATGCCGCCGCGAACCTGCTCTCGTTCGTGCCTTCGCTCGGCACCCGCGAGGTGCTGGCGTTCGGCGAAGGCGTGGCGCTGCCGACGCGGCTGCGCTTCAAGGAGGTGCCGCCGCATCAATTGCCGCGCGGCGAAGCGACCATCAGCAGCGTTCCCTCGGTCACCGCCGGTCACGACGTGCATTTCGTCGGCGCCGTGCTCGAGCGCTGGCGCGGCGCCACCTCGCAGCGCGACACGCCGAACGATCCGATGTTCTCCGCGCCGTCTGCGAAGACGTCCTCCAGCCTCGATGCCCCGATGCTCCAGCCGTCGATGGGGCTCGACCCCGACCGCTTCTCGCTGTTGAAGAAGCCATTGCGGTAAGGATCGACGACACGGCCACCGCATTTTGCGCTGTCATGCCCCGGACTAAACACTTGACCGGGGCATCCAGTACGCCGCAGCCTCTCCATATCCCATCGCCGTCTCTGAAATACTGGATCGCCGATCAAGTCGGGCGATGACAGCGAGTATGTGGCACGTTGAGGCGACCGCCCGCATCGACTATGTTTGCCAGCCCCGATCCGGAAAAAACACCAATGACAAAGCCCGCCGCGCAACGCTTCCCCGCTCCCGCCCTCGACACGCTGCCCGACGACATCCGCACGCGGCTTCTCGCGGTGCAGGAGAAGAGCGGCTTCGTGCCCAACGTATTCCTGACGCTAGCCTACCGGCCCGACGAGTTCCGCGCCTTCTTCGCCTACCACGACGCGCTGATGGAGAAAGACTCCGGCCTCACGAAGGCCGAGCGCGAGATGATCGTGGTGGCCACTTCGGCCGCCAACCAGTGCCAGTATTGCGTGATCGCGCACGGTGCGATCCTGCGCATCCGCGCCAAGAACCCGCTGATCGCCGACCAGGTCGCGGTGAACTACCGCAAGGCCGACATCACGCCGCGGCAGAAGGCGATGCTCGATTTCGCGATGAAGGTCTCGGCCGACGCACAGCGGATTTCGGAGGAGGATTTCGCGGCGCTTGCCCCACACGGCTTCAGCGACGACGACATCTGGGATATTGCCGCGATCTCGGCGTTCTTCGCGCTGTCGAACCGGCTCGCGAACTTCACGGGCATGCGGCCGAACGACGAGTTCTACCTGATGGGGCGCCTGCCGAAACAATGATCGCCTCGCTCGACTGGCCGGAGATCGTGCTGCGGCTTGGCACCGCCTCGCTCGCAGGCTGCGCCATCGGCTTGAACCGCGACCTGCACGGCAAGCCGATCGGGCTGAAGACGCTCGGCATCGTCGGCCTGTCGACCGCGACTGTGGTGTTGCTCGCGGTCCAGTTCGCCGAGCCCGGCAAGATCTCGGACGCGACCAGCCGCGTCATCCAGGGCATCCTCACCGGCATCGGCTTTCTTGGCGCCGGCGTGATCGTCCACGAAAGCGAGCATTTTCGGGTTCGCGGCCTCACCAGCGCCGCCTGTACCTTCCTCGCCGCCTGCGTCGGGATTGCCTGCGGCGCCGGAGAGTGGCCGATCGTCGGCACGGCGTTCGTCCTGGCTTTCCTGATCCTCACCGTCGGCAACCGCACCGAGCACTGGCTGCACCGCGCGCTCGGCGGTGAGGAGGAGTCGCATGATGCCGAGACAACGGCGAGGCGAGACGCGCGGGAGCGCTAGTCCCCAGGTCGGGCAGATCTCTTGCGAAACCCGTCACCCTTCGCACCACGCGGGCAGACCCGCCTTGATTTCTCTACCCCCATGCAGGCAACCGGGGTTCTGGACTCGATTGATCCCGTTTATCCTCACCCGCAGACGTCATCGGTTTGGACCTGCAATCTATGCACTATGTCACGTCTGGTCGCGCCAGGCTCGCAACAGAGATCGTGGGCAGCGGCACTGCCATCGTCTTTCTTCATGCCAACGTGTGCGACCGGCGCATGTGGCGCGACCAGTTGAATGGACTCGGCGCCACTCACAAGGCGGTTGCTTATGACCGGCGTGGGTTCGGCGAAACTCACGCCGAGTTGGAGGACTTCTCCGCCCTCGCAGACCTCGTGGCCGTGCTGGATGCTACCGCAGACGGCAAGCGCGCGGTCCTTGTTGACTGCTCCCTCGGCGGGCGCATCGCGCTTGATGCCACGCTTCGACACCCATCGCGTGTTGGCGCCCTCGTTCTGATCGCCCCCAATGTCGCAGGCGCACCTGATCTATCCTCCCGAAGTCGATAAACTGATGACGCAATCAAGGAGGATTGAGGCATCGGGCGATCTGGATCGGTTGAACGCGATGAAGGCGCGTCTCTGGCTGGACGGACCACTGGCCCCCGAAGGCCGCGTAGCCGGTCCCGCTCGCGACCTGCTCCTTGACATGAACGGCATCGCGCTCCGCTCCGCGCCATTCGGCTCGGACATTGACATTCAACCCTTCTTCCACCGCCTCAGTGACGTCGCTGTGCCGACCCTTGTGATCTGGGGCGATCTCGACTTTCCCTACGTTCAGGAACGCTGTCGTCACGTGGCAGCGACAGTACCGGACGCGGAAGGGCGTGAGATGCCGGGTGTCGCGCATCTGCCTAGCCTGGAGCGCCCGGAGGAAATCACAGCCCTCATCGCCGAATTTGCCAACCGATGTATGGGATCAGCCGAGTAGATGGGGTGTCTCGCGCTACGGCACGGTCGAATTTTCGCGTCGATTGCGCGAGGGGCAACAAGCCATGCTGACAAGACGTTGGCAGCAGCGCTCGCTTATGCGTGTCAAGCCGGCTGTTGATGTGAGCGGCCAGGATGAGCGGCTCTTGGCCAACGAGGATTGAGGCAACCATGACCGACCGTACCGGAGGATGCGCTTGCGGCGCGATCCGATTCAGGATCAATGCGCCGCTGATGGGTGTCGGGATCTGCCACTGCACCGATTGCCAGAAGGCTTCGGGCGGCGGGCCGAACTACGTCGCGCTCGCGCCGAAGACCGGCCTCGAAGTCACGAAGGGCGAGGCAAAAATCTACTCGTGCAAGGGCGACAGCGGCGGCGACGTCGGTCGCGCCTTTTGTCCGGATTGCGGGTCTCCGCTGTGGAGCTTGCCTCCCAATGCGCCGTTCCTGACTGTCAAGCTTGGCGCGCTTGACAGCAATTCAGACCTGACGCCGGCCCTGCATCTCTATACGTCCTCGGCGCCACCGTGGCATCTGATGCACGAGGGGCTGCCGACCTTCCCTAAGATGCCGCCATCTCCGCCGCCCGGAGCCTGAGCCACCGGCCTTGATGTCCGGGCCTGCCGCCGCTGCGTTGCTTGCGGCGGCGGCGCGCTACTGCGCTAGTGCTGCTTCGCCATTAACTCGACCGCCGGGGCAAAGCGTTCGGCAAACGTCGCGGCCTTGGCCTCGCGAGCCGCGGCAAGCGAGGCCGAGATGAACGTGTGAAACCCTACTGTGGCGACCGCGAGCAAGGCGGCGGCGAAGACCAGATGGCGCATTCCTCCCTCCTTTGTGGGCTCGACTGCCCCGAAGGATGGAACGGCTTTGTTTCAGGACCTCTTCGCGCGGCCGGAAAACGGTTTCGCTCAAGAGACTGTGATGAGGTCCGGCCGGCAAGGACGCTCCGGTAAACAACGGAATACCTTGGTTTAGCGCGCTCATCCCTTCTTATGACCTCCGCATAAGCTCGTACAATTGAGCGATGGGGAGAGATCCTTATGCTCGCCGACTAGTCCAAAGCGACGAATGAACCGCGCGAACTTCACGCTCGAAAGGCGCAACTAACAATAGTCACGTCGTTTTACAGTGGCGCGGGTCACGTTGGGAATTTTGCGCTCGGGATAACGATAGTGAATCGCAAGGCTGCTGCGACAAGCAGCTCTTGCTGGATGCAGGTTCGTCGAGGAACAATCAAATGAACGTCTTCGTTCAGAAGCTTAATGGCCTGTGGCACCTGATCGTCGGGTCGTGCCAGATCCGCACCCCTTTCCTGGAGACTCAGGACAGGGAGCTGGTCGTGACATACGCCCGGCGCGTCTACCCCGGCGCCAAGATCTTCCAGCGCGATTGATGTGAGCGCTGCGCCCTAATCCTCCGACGCCGGTCCGCACCAGCCGGGCAGATAGATCGCGTCCTTGATCTTTGCGGCAGCCATCGCCTTCTCCAGCGCCTTGTCGAAATTGGCATCGACCGCCTTGCGTGACAGCTTGCGGCGCAAATAGTCGGCCCACAGGAATTCGGAGAACGGCGTGGTGTCCTTGGCGAAGCCTCCCATCCGGCGGAGTTCGCCGGCGAGGCTGCGGAACGGATCGTCCTTGAGAGCGGCGACCGATTTCGGCAGGTCCTTGAAATGCCGCCGCTCACCCTTGGCATCGTAAGGGTAGACCCAGCGCTTGTTGTCCATCACGCCCCAGAAGGCGTCGCGCTCGACCA
Organism: Bradyrhizobium sp. Ec3.3; assembly: GCF_000472925.1. GTDB lineage: Bacteria > Pseudomonadota > Alphaproteobacteria > Rhizobiales > Xanthobacteraceae > Bradyrhizobium. Next base: position 72,185 of record NZ_AXAS01000016.1, on the reverse strand, counting down.
TCCTGAGGTCGCCGACGATGGTGACCAGCACGTCCTTGACGCCCTCGTCGTGAAGCGCGCGGGCCAGATGATGATGGTCGATGACGTAGTAGCGCTGGTCCGGCCCGTGAACCACGGGGATCATGTGCTTGCCGAGCGAGTCCGCCTGCTTCTGCTTGTCCTGCTCGCGCCAGCGCTTGCGCTTCTCCTTGACCTCGCGCATGCCGACCGTCATCTGCGTCGGCTTCAGCGACAGGATCGACACCGGGTGCACTCTGGGCTCGCGCGTGTTGGTCATTGTCGAAAACCCCTCAAAGGTTGCAAAGAACGTCCTGAACTCCGTACGATTATGCCATGACGGCCGGGACGGCAAATGCCGCTGCGGCGCGAAGAGATCAAAAGCGGATGCTTAAAATCCCGAATGAACGGACGACCAATGGAGGGACCGGCAAGGCACGGATCGTCAGGCTCGGCGGGCGCGAAATCATCGCCGAGGGGTTGACGCTGAATTTCTGGGCCGACATCAGCCATCGCTGCATGACGGCGTCCTGGCCGGTGTTCATCGCGGGCGCAGCGCTGGTCTTTCTCGCCTTCAACGCGTTCTTCGCCTATTTCTACTGGATCGGCGACCTGCCGATCTCGAACGTCCCCGGCGGCGCCTATATCGACTACTTTTACTTCTCCATCGAGACGCTCTCGACCGCGGGCTACGGCGACATGCATCCGCAGAGCCATTACGGCCACTTCGTTGCGACGCTCGAATTGTTCACCGGCATCTTCTCGATGTCGCTGATGACGGGGCTGATCTTCGCCCGCTTCTCGCGGCCGAGCGCGCGGCTGTTGTTCGCCGAGAACCCGGTGATCTCGCTGCACGAGGGCAAGCCGACCCTGATGATCCGCCTTGCCAATGAGCGGCACAACGTCATCGCCAATGCCAATGCGCGGGTCTGGGCCTTCAAGAGCGTGGTGACGAAGGAAGGCCGGCCGCTGCGGCGCTTTTACGAACTCGCGCTCGACCGCAACGAAATCCCCGGCCTTGCCCTGAGCTGGACGCTCTATCACACGCTGGACGAGACGAGCCCGTTGCATGCTTTGTCGGCGGAAGACATGGAAGCCGCGACTGTCGCGCTCATCGTGGTGCTGTCGGGCTACGACGTTGTTGCAGCGCAAACGGTGCATGCCCGCAAATCCTACGAGCATTTCGAGATCAGGTTCGGCCATCGCTATGTCGACATCCTCGATACGCAGGACGATGGACGGCTGCGCATCGACTACGGCAGGTTCCACCAGACACTGGAAACGACCGGCGAAGCATAATTCCGAACGCGACAGATGCACGCTGTGCTTGTGAAGATTTTCTGCAACGCTTCGCAGCCCTGTGCTATCTAAATTTCGCTGCTTTGAAGGCTGATCCGCGACCGATCCTTGGCATGAAAACCCAGCGGCCCAAAACCTCGGACGACGAGCACCGGGTGCTCCAGTTCAGGCCGCGCGGCCAGCCCCAGGGCGTTCCCCGGCGGGGGAACGGGACGGTGCAGCCGTTGCACGCCCAGCCCGCGCCGGAACCGCTCGACCTATCGCGTTACGAGCAGCCCCGCGACGAGCCGGACGACTTCCGCCACCGCATGCTCGCCAACATCGCAGCCCTCGCCTTCACCATCGCGCTCACCGCGATCGGTATCTGGCTCGCGGTCAGCATTGCCGACCTGCGCCGGACCCAGGATTGCGTGCTGATGGGCCGTCGCGACTGCGTGAAGATCACGACGCCGCATATCTAGGCAGCCCGGCCCGGAGAGCCCGGATTCGCGGGGCTCCGACCGGCATCCCCAGCCCTGTCCCCGGGCCCTGCCCGGCTCCATTGAACTCAGGGCGGCCGTCCGATATACGGGCACTCGACCCGGCCAGAGGGCGTTTGAGGGCATCACTCGGGGCGCGATGCCCGCCCACCGTGCCTCTCTGGAAAATCTGACAAATACCTGCAATATATCAAAGGCTTAGTGATGTCCTCTACATTCGATCAGGTCGCCACGATCATCGCTGAAACCTGCGACATCCCGCGCGACACGATCACGCCGGATAGTCACGCCATCGACGATCTGGGCATCGACAGCCTCGATTTCCTGGACATCGCGTTTGCGATCGACAAGCAGTTCGGCATCAAGCTGCCGCTGGAGAAGTGGACCCAGGAGGTCAACGACGGCAAGGCGACAACCGAGCAGTATTTCGTGCTGAAGAACCTGTGCGCGCGCATCGACGAGCTGGTGGCGGCCAAGGGCGCGAGCGCCTGATCGCGCAACCATGCAACTCGAATACTTCCACATGATCGATCGCATCGTCGACCTCAACGTCGACGAGAAGCGGATCGTCGTCGAGGCGCTCGTTCCGAAGGAAAGCACCATCTTCGAGGGACACTTTCCGGGCTATCCGCTGATGCCCGGCGTGCTCCTGATCGAATCGATGGCGCAGGCCTCGGGCTGGCTGCAGCTCGGCGTGTTGAAGTTCGAGCGCATGCCGATCCTCGCCGCCGTGAAGGAGGCCAAGGTCCGCGGCTCGGTCTTCCCCGGCGATCTCATGAGCATCGAGGCAACCCTCGCCCATGAGGGCTCGGGCTACGCCATGACCGAGGCCAAGATCCGGGTCGGCGGCAAGCTGCGCGCGAATTCGACGCTCACCTTCACGCAGATTCCCTTCCCCAATGCGGATATGCGCAGCTACATGGACGCGTTCGCCAAGCGCATCGGCTTTCCGCAACAGGCCGTTTCGCCATGACTGACACTCCTGCTTCGAAGCCCGGCCAGACGGAAGTCTGGATCACCGGTATTGGACTCGCCACTTCGCTCGGCGAAGGGCTGGACGCCAACTGGGCCGCGCTCGGCGAGCGGCGCATCAACGTCGACGAGAAGGGGTTTGCCCCTTTCATCGTGCATCCCCTGATGCCGGTCAGTTTCGACAGCCAGATCCCGAAGAAGGGCGACCAGCGCCAGATGGAAGCCTGGCAGCGCATCGGCACCTATGCGGCGGGCCTGGCGCTCGATTCGGCCGGGATCAAAGGCAACAAGGACATCCTCTCCAAGATCGACATGGTGGTCGCGGCCGGCGGCGGCGAGCGCGATCTCAACGTCGATACCGGCGTGCTCACGGCCGAGGCCAAGGGCGCCAATGCGCCCGGCTTCCTCAACGAGCGGCTGATGAGCGATCTGCGGCCGACGCTGTTCCTGGCCCAGCTCTCCAACCTGCTCGCCGGCAACATCGCCATCGTGCACGGTCTCGGCGGCACCTCGCGCACCTTCATGGGTGAAGAGGTGGCGGGCGCGGATGCCACGCGCATCGCGCTGGCACGGATCGCCTCGGGCGAGAGCGACATTGCGCTGGTCGGCGGCTCGCATAATGGCGAGCGCAAGGACCTGATGGTCCTCTACGAGTTCGGCGACTTCAACCTGAAGGACAAGTTCGCCCCGGTCTGGGGGCGCAAGGACCACGCCGGCTTCGCGCTCGGCTCGGCCGGCGCATTCCTGGTGCTGGAATCGAAGGCCCATGCGGAAGCGCGCGGCGCAAAACCGTTTGCGAAGCTGACGAGCGTGGTGGCTGATCTGGCCAGGCGCAAGCAGCCGGGCGAACTGACCGCGACGCTTCAGAAGCTGTGGTCGAAGCTGCCCAGGCGCGAGGGCAAGGGCGCGATCATCACGGGGGCAACCGGCGCGGAGCCGGCGACCGCCGAGGAGCGCGCCTTCCTCGAGAGCCATGCGGACTTCCCGGTTCGCGCCACCGGTACCATGTTCGGCCACACCATGGAGACGCAGTTCCCGCTCGGGATTGCGCTCGCCGCACTGTCGCTCTCGCGCGGGGCCCTGTTCCCGCCGAACGATTCGACCGGCCTCGAGATTGAAATGCAGTCGGCTCCGACCCAGATTGTGGTGGTGGGAGCCGGACACTGGCGCGGCGAAGGCATGGCGCTGGTGGAAGCGGTCAGCTGAGCCGCGCGTTCGGCTGGTTGTTTGGGACGATTGAGACGAGCGGGGGAATCATGACAGCACCACGCGACAAATTCGGACGGCCCGTCGTAGTCGTCACCGGCATGGGCATCATGACCTCGCTCGGCGCCGGCAAGGCCGACAACTGGTCGAAGCTCGTCGCCGGGCAATCCGGCATCCGCACCATCACGCGCTTTCCGACCGACGGGCTGAAGACGACGATGGCCGGCACGGTCGATTTCGTCAGCGTCGATCCGTTCTCCTCCACCGGCCTCTCCGAACGGATGGCCGAGATGGTCACGGAGGAAGCGCTGGATCAGGCCGGTATCGGCGCCAAGGGCGATTTCCCGGGCCCCCTCTTCCTGGCGGTTGCGCCGGTCGAGGTCGAATGGCCGCAGCGCCGCGAACTCGGCCGCGCCGTCGGCACGTCCGACTTCACCTACGATGATCTCCTGCGCATCTCCGGCGGCGGCAAATACACCGCCTATCATCACCGCTTCATGTTCGGCTCGGTAGCCGCACACCTCGCCGAGACCTTCGGCACCAAGGGCTCGCCGATCTCGCTGTCGACGGCCTGCGCCTCGGGGGCAACCTCGATCCAGCTCGGCGTCGAGGCGATCCGCCGCGGCGAGACCGATGCGGCGCTGTGCGTCGCGACCGACGGTACCGTGAATCCCGAAGCTCTGGTGCGCTTCTCGCTGCTCTCCGCGCTCTCCACGCAGAACGAATCGCCGCAGGCCGCCTCGCGGCCGTTCTCGAAGAATCGCGACGGCTTCGTCATGGCTGAAGGCGCAGGCGCCCTCGTGCTCGAAAGCTATGAGGCGGCGACCGCGCGCGGCGCAAAGATCCTCGGCGTGCTCGCCGGCTGCGGCGAGCTCACCGACTCCTTCCATCGCACCCGCTCCTCCCCCGACGGCAAGCCGATCATCGGCTGCATGAACAAGACGCTGGCCGATGCCGGCATGACGCCGGACCAGATCGACCACATCAACGCCCACGGCACCGCGACGCCCGAAAACGACAAGATGGAGTTCAACACGACCTCGGCCGTGTTCGGCGATCTCGCGCAGAAAATTCCGGTGACCTCCAACAAGTCGATGGTCGGCCACACCATCTCGGCCGCCGGAGCGGTGGAGGCGATCTTCTCGCTGCTGACGCTCGAGCATCAGCGCATTCCGCCGACCATCAACTACGACAATCCGGATCCCACGATCCTGTTCAACGTCGTCGGCAATACCGCGCGCGATGCCCGCGTCACCGCGGTCATGTCGAACTCGTTCGGCTTCGGCGGCCAGAACGCCTCGCTGATCCTGACCCGCGAACCGGCCTGATCGGACGCATGGCGCTGCTTCCTGCGAGCACGAAGGCCCGCGCGCGGGAAGTTGCCAAGTCGATCGGCGGAAGCGTGATCGGCGCGGCCACCGTCGGCATGCTGCGCACCACGCGCTATTTCGATCCGGTCAAGACCTCGGACTTCTTCGCGCGCGTCACCAAGACGATCGGCCCGCGCCTGCGCGAGCACCGCATCGGCCGCGCCAACCTCACCGCGGCATTTCCCGAGAAATCGCCGGAAGAGATAGAAAAGATCCTGATGGGCGTCTGGGACAATCTCGGCCGCGTCGGCGCCGAGTTCGCCCATCTCGATCAGGTCTGGGACTATGACCGCGATCATCCGGAAAAGAGCCGGATCGAGTTGTCGCCGCGCACCGTCGAGCTGTTCGACCACATCAGGGACGACGGCAAGCCGGCGCTGATCTTCGCCTCGCATCTCGCCAACTGGGAATTGCCGGCACTCGCTGCCGTCGCGCATGGGCTCGACACCGCGATCCTCTATCGCCGCCCGAATATCGCGTCCGCCGATCGCATCATCCAGGAGATGCGCCAGGTCAACATGGGCACGCTGATCCCGGCGGGGCGCGACGCGCCGTTCCGGCTTGGCGAAGCGCTCAGGAACGGCCAGCACGTCGCCATGCTGGTCGATCAATATCTGACCGGCGGCGTCGAGGTCACCTTCTTCGGCCGCAAGACCCGCGCCAACCCGATGCTGGCGCGGCTCTTGCGCCAGGTCGAATGCCCCATCCACGGCGTGCGCATCATCCGCCTGCCCGGCTATCGCTTCCGCGCCGAGCTGACCGAGGAGATCCCGCCGGTGCGCGACGCCGAGGGCAAGATCGACGTCCAGGGCACGACGCAGGCGATCACCAACGTGGTGGAGGGCTGGGTGCGCGAATATCCCGAGCAGTGGCTCTGGCTGCATCGGAGATGGCGGTAGTTTGCTCCGTCATTGCGAGCGCAGCGAAGCAATCCAGACTGCCTCCGCGGAAAGATTCTGGATTGCTTCGCTGCGCTCGCAATGACGAGGTTCGTGGCACGCGCCGTCCACACTCTCGCCTGTCATCGCCCGGCTCGACCGGGCGATCCTGTATTCCAGAGACGGTGACGGATACGGAGGGGCCGCGGCGTACTGGATGCCCCGCTTTCGCGGGGCATGACAGCGAGGGTTAGGAAGCGGCTTGCACTCCTGACGCACGCTTTCATCGTGCACGCTTGCGATCGCCCCATCGCCGCAAACTCGCCCTCACCACTCCGGCAATCCTGCGTCGACCTCGGCCTGAACGACGCGTTCCCAGGCTGCGATATTCACCGGACTTGCGTTCTTCATCGGCGGCGAGACGTTGAGCCTGGTCGTGCCGGGCCGCAAGCGCAGTCCCTCCGCGATCGCCGCCCTCGCCTCCTCGAACCGGCCCGATCTCTGGTAGGCGGCGGCGAGCAGAAAGTGCGAGCGGCCGGTCGCCGGCGTAATGGCGATCGAACGCTGCAGCCACGGCAACGCCTCCTCGTCGCGCCCCATCAAGACATTCGCCAAGCCCGCGCCGAGCAGCCAGGTCCAGCGCGAGGCCGGCGGCGTATCGTAACGATCGGCTTGCTGGAATGTCGCGAGCGCATCGTCGAAGCGGCCGAGATAGATTTGGCCCAATCCGATCAGATAGAGCGCAGAGCCGTTCCACGGATCGAAGCTCAATGCCTTGGCGCAGGTGACGAGACTTTCCACGAAATGGTTGGTCGCGCTGAGGAAGCGGCAATAGGCCTCGAGCACCGGAATCGAATTCGGCTTCGACCGCAATGCCTGCTCGAGCGTCGCGCTGGCCCTGGCCTCGACCGCAACAGCCTCCTCCGGGCTGAACCAGACCATCTGGATGCCGCGCATCTGGAGCGAAGCAAGCGCCACGGCGAGATCGACATTGTCAGGGTCGTCAGTGAGCGCCTTTTGCAGCATCGCCTGCGCCGCACCGAAACGCTCGCGCGTGGTCTGGTTGATCGACGCCAGCGCCTGCTCGACGGCGACCCTGTCGCCGCCCGCGGACTGTCCGCGGCTCGCGGGCGACGACGCGCTGGGCTCCAGCATGTCGTTGAGGCGGCGCGCAAGCACATGACCGACGCCCGCGGCAAGCCGCGACTGCGCAAGCTGCGCGTCCGCCTCATCCGCGTTGACCGAAGCCGCAACGACCGACTGAACCTCGCCGGTGGCTGTCTTGATCATGCGCGCCCGCAGCGTCCAGGATTGATCGCCATGCTGCAACTCGCCGCGAATTTCGTAATCGGGTGATGCGGCCCGTGCACTGGTGCTTTCGACGCCCGCGAGCGCTGGCGATCGCGGCGCAACCACGCTGATGTTCTGGATCTTCGCAAAGCCGTCCGTGAGGCGGCCGGTGACCTCCTCCGCTGTCCCGGCGCCGCGCGAATCGCTGCTGGCATCAACGATCGGCAGCACGGCGACACGCGGCGGCTTTCGCCGGAACAGGAGGTCCGGCTTCAGCACCGGCGCGTCCACCGCAAGCCCCACGACGATCACGCCGAGCCCGGCCACTGCGGCGACCATGGCCCGCCGGCTGAAACCGAAGATCGAGCGCTGCGACCTCGCCTGTGCCAGGACACCTTCGGCCGGCGCCGCGGGCGCGGCCTCCATGGCCTCGGCGGGCGGAGGCGCCTCGGCCTCCGCCATGACCTCCGGCTCGGCCTCAACCTCCGCCGTCAGCAGATAGCCGCCGCCGGAGGCGAGCTTGATCAGCTGCCGCCGGTCATCGCCGAGCGCGGTGCGAAGCTCGCGGATACATTGGAACAGGCTGTCCTCGCCGACATGGACGTTCGGCCAGACCGCCTCCATCAGTTCCTGCTTGCTGAGCACCCGGCCGCCGCTGGTCGCGAACAGCCGCAGCATCTCGAAGGTTTTCGGCCGGAGCTTGATCGCAACGCCATCCGGCCCCCGCAGCTCCGCGCGCTGCTGATCCAGCCCGAAGCCGGCGAAACGAAGCACGCTATCCCCCAAAGTGGCTCTCCAGCCCGCTCATATAGTGGAAGTCTGCCGAAAGTGACCGGAAAACGGGTCTGAAACGGAAATATCAGAAAGCTTCAGAAACTCCCCCGCGCCTTATCAGGACACCGCCCCCAAGCCAATGACAAGAATCCGGCTTGAGACTCGCGAGCGTGCTGGGGGGAAGCGGTGGGGACGGAGAAATATTGTTTCGGGGCCACCCGCCGGCTGCGGGCCGCGCTGTTGACGTCGTCGGCGCTGGCTTTGGCCTGGATGCTGCCGACCACGCCATCGCGCGCCGCGGCGAACGGCACCTGGCTGACCTCTCCCAGCAGCAACGACTATGACACCGGCTCCAACTGGAGCGGCGGCTTCGTGCCGGTGGGCACCGCCACCTTCGGTGCCTCTGATACCACCAGCCTGGTGATTTCGAGCGCCACCGTCGGCGGCTGGACCTTCAATGCCGGCGCCTCGAACTACACCTTTAACGTCAGCAACTCGCTGAACTTCACCGGCGCCGGCATCACCATCAACGGCGGCAGCGCCACCATCACGAACAACTCCTCACTGGCTTTCCAGAACACCAGCACGGCCGGCGGCGCGACAATCAACAACAACAGCTCCCTTCAATTCGGCGACAGCAGCACGGCCGGCAACGCAACCATTACAAACAACAACGGCGGCATGACTTACTTTGTCGGCAACAGCACGGCGGGCAACGCAGCCATCACCAACACCAACCTCCTTTACTTCTATGACTACAGCAGCGCCGGCAGCGCCACCATCACCAACAATGGCGGCATCACCTTCCAGGACAACAGCACGGCCGGCAACGCGACCATCACCATCAATGGCAGCATCACCTTTCAGGACAACAGCACGGCCGGCAATGCGGCGATCATCAACAATGCCAACGCCCTGGTCGACTTCAGCCAGACCGCGGGCCTGAGCGGCGACAACAAGATCAGCGCCGGCTCGATCGCGGGCGCGGGCTTGTACCTGCTCGGCGTCAATGAGCTGACCGTCGGGTCCAGCAATCTCTCGACCGAAGTGAGCGGCGTCATCGCCGGCAGCGGCGGTTCGCTGGTCAAGATCGGCACCGGCACACTGACGCTGTCGGGAGCGAACACCTACACCGGCGGCACCACGATCAACGGCGGCACGTTACAGCTCGGCACGGCCACCAGCGTCGGCACGATTCTGGGGATCGTCACCGTTGGCGCCAGCGGCACGTTCGACGTTCTCAACGCCGACACCAGCGGCATCACCAGCATCTCCAACAGCGGGAAAACATATTTCCGCAACGCTACGAGTGCCGGCGGCGCCAGCGTCACCAATAACGGCCAGCTGGCTTTCTACGACACGAGCACGGCCGGCACCGCCACCATCACCAACGTCGCCGGCACCCTCAAATTCAACAATTCGAGCTCGGCGGGCAGCGCGACCATTATCAACAGCAACTACCTGTATTTCAACGATACCAGCACTGCGGGCAGCGCCACCATCACCAACAGCAGCAACGGCAGGGTCCTTTTTTTCGGAAACGCCACGGCCGGCAGCGCCACCATCACCAACAGCAACAACGCCTACCTGTATTTCTACGGCAACAGCACGGCCGGCAACGCAACGATCACCAACAACAGCTGGCTGTCCTTCACGAACAGCACGGCCGGCAACGCCACGATCGCCAATGTTGGCAACGGCTCGCTGACTTTCTACGCGCAAAGCAGCGCCGGCAACGCCACCATCACCAATCTCGGCTCGGCAACGTTGACCTTCACCGACCAAAGCAGCGCCGGCAGCGCGACTATCACCAACTCCAATCTCCTGTACTTCTACAGCACCAGCACGGCGGGAAGCGCCGATATCACCAACAATGGCGGCATCTCGTTCTTCAACTCCAGCACAGCCGGTAACGCGACCATCACCGTCAACGGGAGCATGACTTTCTCCGACAACAGCACGGCCGGCAATGCGACCCTCATCGCTAATGCCAACACTCTCGTCGATTTCACCCCCACCTCGGGATTGAACGGCGACAACAAGGTCAGCGCGGGCTCGATCGCGGGCGCGGGCCTCTATTTGCTCGGCAGCAATGAGCTGACCGTCGGATCCAACAATCTCTCGACCGAAGTGAGCGGCGTCATCGGGGGTACCGGCTCGCTGGTCAAGATCGGCACCGGCACGCTGACGCTCTCGGGGACCAACACCTATACCGGCGGCACCACCTTCGCCGGCGGCACGGTCAGCGTCTCGTCCGAAGCCAATCTCGGCGACCTCGCGGGTGGCCTGACCTTCAACGGCGGGACCTTGCAGATCACGGGAACGACGTTCAACGCCACGACGCGCAGCATCACCTGGGGTGCCAATGGCGGCGCCTTCGACATTGCGGACGCAGCCAACAATTTCACCGTCAGCCAAAGTCTCAACGGCGGCGCGCTGACCAAATCCGGCGCCGGCACGCTGACCTTGACCGGCGCGGACACATTTTCCAGCGTGACGATCTCCGCCGGCACGCTGGCATTCCTCGATACCACGGCCGGTAACACGACCATCACCAACAACGCGCAATTAGCGTTTTACGGCAACTCCACAGCCGGCAACGCGATCATCATCAACAACGGCAATGTGCTGTTCGACGGCAACTCGACGGCCGGCAACGCGCAGCTCATCAACACCGCGTCCACCGCCGTGATCAACTTTTGGACCCCTGGCCCGGGCAGCGACGGCAAGCTCACCGCCGCCTCCATCGCCGGCAGCGGCCGCTTCGACCTCAACGGCACAGAGCTGACGGTCGGCAGCAACAATTTGTCGACCGATGTCACCGGCGTGCTCACCGGCAACGGGAGCCTCACCGGAACATCGCTGATCAAGGTCGGCACCCGCACCATGACGCTCTCGGGCATTAACACCTACACCGGCGCGACCATCGTCGATGCGGGCGCGCTCGTCGTGAACGGATCGATTGCGGCGTCGAGCAGCGTCACCGTCAACAGCGGCGCGACCCTCGGCGGCGGCGGCACCGTGGGCACCACGACCGTCAACGCCGGCGGCACGCTCGCGGCCGGCAACGGCACCGCCAACTCGTCGTTGACCGTGGCGGGCAGCCTCGCGCTGCAATCCAGCGCCTTCTACATGGTGCAGATCAATCCGGCGACGTCGAGCTACGCCAATGTCTCGGGCACGGCGACGCTCGGCGGATCGACACTCCAGGCTGTCTACGCCAATGGCAGCTACGTCGCCAAGCAGTACACGATCCTGACCGCCGGCAGCGTCAGCGGCACGTTCGGTTCTGTCGTCCAGACCAACCTGCCGTCGAACTTCCATACCACGGTGAGCTATGACGTCACCCACGCCTATCTCAACCTGATCCTGGACTTCGTTGCGCCGCCGGGCAGCGGCCTTTCCGGCAATCAGCAGAAGGTCGGCAATGCCATCATCAACTCCTTCAACGCAAATGGCGGCATCTCGCTGGTCTATAGCGGGCTGACGGCCGGCGGCCTGACGCAGGCTTCGGGCGAAACGGCCGCTGGCTCGCAGCAGACCACCTTCCAGGCCATGGGCCAGTTCATGGGCCTGCTCACCGATCCCTCCGGCGCGGGCCGCGACATCGGCGGCTCCGCGCCGCCGGCCTATGCCGACAGCACACCAACAGGCGCCGCACGCGATGCCTTTGCCATGCTGGCCAAGGCGCCACCGGCCCAGACCTTCGAGCAGCGCTGGAGCGTGTGGGCTTCCGGCTTCGCCGGATCGCAGACCACAGACGGCAACACCGCGCTAGGTTCGAACAGCGCAACCAGCCGCCTGTTCGGCACCGCCGCCGGCGCCGAGTATTGGTTCTCGCCGCAGACACTGGCCGGCTTTGCGCTGGCCGGCGGCGGCACCAGCTTCTCCGTGGTCAATGGCGGCAGTGGCCGCTCCGACCTGTTCCAGGCCGGCGCATACGTCCGCCACAACAATGGCCCGAGCTACATTACCGCCGCGCTGGCCTATGGCTGGCAGGACGTCACCACCGATCGCACCGTGACGCTCGCCGGCGTCGATCGCCTGCGCGCCGAGTTTAACGCGAATGCGTGGAGCGGCCGGCTCGAAGGCGGCTATCGCTTTGTCGCGCCGTGGATCGGCGGCATCGGCCTGACGCCCTACGCCGCCGGCCAGTTCACGACGTTCAACCTGCCGGGCTACGCAGAGTCCGTCGTCTCGGGCAGCAATGCCTTCGCGCTGGCCTATGCAGCGAAGAGCGTCATCGATGCGCGTAGCGAACTCGGCCTGCGTGCCGACAAGTCCTTCGCCATGGCCAACGGCGTCCTCACCCTGCGCGGCCGCGCCGCCTGGGCGCACGACTTCAATCCGGATCACTCCGTCGCCGCGACGTTCCAGGCGCTGCAGGGCGCGAGCTTCGTCGTCAACGGCGCACGCGCCGCAAGCGACTCCGCTCTCACCACCGCCTCCGCCGAAATGAAATGGCTCAACGGCTGGTCGGCGGCAGCAAGCTTCGAGGGCGAGCTCTCCAACGTGACGCGCTCCTACGCCGGCAAGGGCACGGTGCGCTATGCGTGGTAGGCGGCACATCGACTCTTTTCAAATTGGATATCGAGACTTTGAAATACGAAATTTGAGAATGCGAGACATGGGAATGAAGGTGAGTGAAGTCTGGTGGGCAGCGGCCGCGTTGGCGCTGCTGGTGTGTCCGCTTGCGAAAGCGCAGGCGCAGACACCCTGCGTCACCACCGGCACCAACCAGACCTGCACGAATTCTGCGTCAATGGCCGGCATCATCGATACGGCGACCTTGACGTTGACCAATACCGCGAGCGGCACGGTCACTGGGGGCAAATCTGGCGTCTTCGCCAACACCGCCAACGTGGCGAATTCCGGCACCATCTCGGCGGGCGGCACCGGCATCGTCGCCACCACCATCGCCAATGTGACGAACACTGGCACCATCTCCGGGGGCTTTGACGGCATCAGCGCCAACACTGCGAATGTGACGAACTCCGGCACTATCTCGGGGGTCTTCAACAGCATCAGGCCAACACCGCAAATGTGACGAACTCCGGCACCATCTCGGGACGCGGCGGCGCCGGCATCAGCGCCAATACAGCGAAAGTGACGAACTCCGGCATCATCTCGGGGGGTAGCTACGGCGTCCTCGCCTTCAACGCCGCCAATGTGACAAATTCCGGCACCATCTCAGGGAGCTTCTTCGGCATCGAAACCATCACCGCGAACGTGACGAACTCCGGCACTATCTCGGGCGGCACCTACGGCATCGCCGCCTTCCTCGGCAACGCTTCCGTGACGAACTCCGGCACCATTTCTGGAATCATTGCGTTGCAGTTTGGGGGCACTGCAAACACTCTGACGCTTCTGCCGGGCTCGCGCATCATCGGCGCGATCAATCTCGGCGGCGGAGGCAGTGCTATCAAACTTGGCGAGGGCGGCGACAGCATCTCACTCGGCAGCGGCGATACCGTCAACTTCCGCGGCGGCAACCACAACCTGACTTTCGATACGCTCACCGGTGCGACCGTGACCGGCACCACGCCGTTCGCTGTCTCGGGCAACCAGGCCGTCGCCATCGACCCCACCTCCTTCGCGGCGAACTGGCGCTCGCTCACCGATTTCACCCGCGGCGTGTCGGATGCCGTGCCGGTGTTTTCCGGTGGCACGTCCGGCAGCAGCGCGCCGCTCGCCTTCGCGGGGCCTGATGCGCCCTCGCGTTTCGACGATGTCTTTGCCGCGATCCCCTCGCTTGCGTCCGCCTATGCGAGCGAGGCCATGGTGTTCAAGGCACCGACATCGACCTATGCAGACGGCACGACGGTATGGGCCCGCGGCTTTGCCGGCCAGCGCATCCAGCAGCAGGACGGCGTCCTGCTGCGCACGGCCAATCTGTTCTATGGCGGCATGATCGGCGCCGATTTCGCGGCGCGCCCCGACCTGCGCACCGGCCTCTTCCTCGGCGGCGGCAAGACCCGCACCAGCATCGATCTCAACCAGGGCGGCGCGGATTCCGACATGCTGTTCGGCGGCGCCTATGCGCGCTACGACATCGGCGCATCCTTCCTGCACGGTGCGATCCAGGGCGGCGGCTCGCGCAACACCACGACACGCACCATCAACAACAACCTCGTCGCAGGCGGCCTGGAGACCGCCGTCGCCTCGTTCAACGGCTGGTACGTCAGCCCCGAGCTGACCTTCGGTCATCGCTTTGCGCTCGGCCAGCTCGCGGATGCCACCTACACGCTGACGCCGAGCGCGCGCGTGCGCTATCTCTACGGCGCCTTCGACGGCTACACCGAAACCGGCACCACCGCGCCGCTGACGGTGGGCGAGCAGACCGCAAGCACGCTGGAGGAACGCAGCGAGGTGAAGCTGACGCGCAGCGCGGCGTTCGGCCCGATGAACCAGCTCTCCACCAGCCTCACCGGCGGCGTGCTGGGCACGCAGCGCATCGGCAGCTCCACCGTCAACGCCGCCCTGCTCGGCCAGGCCATTCCCTTCGCCACGCCGGGTCAAGCCAATGTCTGGGGCGGCTTCGGCGGGCTGGGACTGGAATGGCGCAGCCGCAACGTCAGCCTGTTCGCCGCCGCCGAATATCTCGCGCTGTCGGACAACTCCAACGTGGTCAGCGGCCGCGCGGGTTTGCGCGTCGGGTTCTGAGCGCCTGCGGGGCGATTAAGCCAGGCATCATCGCGACTTAGGCACCGCCACCCCGGTAAACCCGGAGGTGGCGGTTCTACTTTGCATGGGGTTGTTTTGCGGGATTTTGCTTGCCGCCGCTCTACCGCCCCGTCTTCAACTTGGTCCAGAGCCGGTTGATGATCCGCTGGGTGGCGGGATCGCGGGCGGTGATGACGAAGAGTTTTGCGAGCGTCGCCTCGTCCGGATAGATGTTCTTGTCGCCCAGGATCTTCGGGTCGACCAGCTTTTGGGCAGCGAGGTTGCCGCTGGCGTAGGACAGGAAGTCGGAGTTCTTCGCGGCGACGTCCGGGCGGTAGAGATAGTTGATCAGCTCGTAGGCTTCCGCGACGTTCTTGGCATCCGCGGGGATCGCGAGATTGTCGAAGAACATCTGCGCGCCCTCTTTGGGAATCGCATAGCCGATCTCGATGCCGTTCTTGGCTTCAGCCGCGCGGGCGCGGGCCTGCATGATGTCGCCGGACCAGCCGACCACGAAGCAGATCTCGCCGGTCGCGAGCGCGCTGAGATATTCGGACGAATGAAACTTGCGCACGGACGGGCGAACCTTGGCGACGACGTCGGCGGCCTTCTCCAGGTCCGCCTGCTTGGTCGAGTTCGGATCGAGCCCGAGATAGTTCAGCGCCGCCGGAAAGATGTCGTCGGCAGAGTCGAGCATGTGGACGCCGCAATCTTTGAACTTGGCGAGGTTCTCCGGCTTGAAGACGATGTCCCAGCTGTCGATCTTCGCGTCGGGCCCGAGTATCTGCTTCACCTTAGCGACATTGTAGCCGATGCCGGTCGTGCCCCACATGTAGTTCGCGGCAAAGACGTTGCCGGGATCGTAGGTCGCAAGGTGCTGGTTCACCATCGGCCAAGCGTTGGCGAGATTGGGCAGCTTCGACTTGTCGAGCTTCTGGAAGATGTTCGCCTTGATCTGCCGCTGGAGGAAATAGGCGGTGGGCACCACGACGTCGTAGCCGGATTTGCCGGCCATCAGGCGCGTTTCCAGCGTCTCGTTGGCGTCGAAGGTGTCGTAGACCACCTTGATGCCGGTCTCCTTGGTAAAGTTGTCAAGGACATCCGGCGCCATGTAGTTGGACCAGTTGTAGAAGTTGACGACGCGCTGCTCGGCCCCTGCGGGAGCGGAGAGCAACGTCAGCGCTGCGGCGATTGCGAAACCACGGCAACGCCAGGAGCGGCTGACGTTCGTCATCTCAGATCTACCTCTTGCGCCCGCGCACCGCGTCCGACAGCCGCTCCAGCGCGGTGTCGAGCGTCTCGTCCTTCTTGGCAAAGCAGAAGCGCACCACGGAGGTCACGGGGTCCTGCTCGTAGAACGCCGACACCGGGATCGCCGCAACTTTGTAATCTTTCACGATGCGCCAGCAGAACTCGGTATCGCTCTCGTTGAGCCCGAGCGGCGACAGGTCCACGGTGAGGAAGTAGGTGCCTTGCGATTTCAGCACGGGGAAGCCGAGGCTCTCCAGGCCCTTGGTCAGACGATCCCGGCTCCTCGCCAGATCCTTGCGCATCGAGACGAAATACTCGTCCGGCTTGCCGAGGCCATAGGCGACGGCGGCCTGCAGGTTCGGCGCGGTAGTGAAAGTCAGGAACTGGTGCACCTTGGCGGCCACCCTCAGCAAGGGCGGCGCGGCGCAGACGAAGCCGATCTTCCAGCCGGTCAGCGAGAAGATCTTGCCGGCCGAGCCGACCTTGATGGTGCGCTCGCGCATGCCGGGGATGGTGATCAGCGGGATGTGCTTGTGCTCGTCGAAGGTGACGTGCTCCCAGACCTCGTCGCAGATCGCGATGACGTCGAACTCCTGGCAATAGCGCGCCAACAGTTCGAGGTCCTCGCGCGGAAAGACGACGGCGGATGGATTCAAGGGGTTGTTGAACAGGACCGCCTTGGTCTTTGAATTGAACACGCTTTTCAGCATGTCCTCGTCCAGCCGCCAGTGCGGCGGCTGGAGCCGCACCAGGCGCGGAATGCCGCCGGCCTGGCGGATGATCGGCAAATAGGAATCATAGACCGGCTGGAAGCAGACGACCTCGTCGCCGGGCTGCACCACCGCGAGGATCGCCGAGGTCAGGGCCTCGGTGCCGCCGGAGGTCACCATGACCTCGCTCATCGGATCGAGCTTCAACCCGTGCCAGTGCCCGTAATGGGTCGCGATCGCCTGGCGCAGCTCGGGGATGCCCATCATCGACGGGTACTGGTTGTAGCCATGCACCGAGGCATCGGCCGCGGCGCGGCGGATGTCCTCGGGGCCGGGATCGTCGGGAAAGCCCTGACCGAGATTGATGGCGGCATTGTCGCGCGCGGCCTGCGACATCGCCTCGAAGATGGTGACGGGAAGGTCGGCGAAGACCTTGTTCAGGGAGGAGCTCTTGGACGACATCGGCTTAGATCAGCCACCGACCTTGGTGGGGAGGCCCGCCGACTTCCAGCCGAGCATGCCGCCCGCAAGATGCTTGTCGTAGGCAAGCCCCGCCGCCTGCGCGGCGAGCGAGGCCGTCACCGAGCGCTTGCCGGAGCGGCAGGCGAACACGACGTCCTTTCCTTGCGGATCGGGGATCGCCTTGGGGTCGAAGGTCGAGAGCGGCACGACGACGCCATAGGGATAGGCCTCCGCGGCAACCTCGTTGGGCTCACGGACGTCGACGAGCAGATAGCGCCCCTCGCTCACACCCTTGGCGACCTCGTCCGGGGTCAGATCTTGCACCTGGTTTGCCACTTCATCCTCCAGAACGGCCGCGTTAGGCCGGGCTGCCCCGGCCGGCGGCAACCTCGCCTCTCGGCACGCGAAAATCAAGCGCTACAAAGGCTTGAGCGATATCCCGGAACTTAAAGCTAAATCGCATGGCATTGAAGCGGAGCTTTAGATCGTCACCTGCGTTCCGACCTCGACCACCCGCCCGCTCGGGATCTGGAAATAGTCGGTGGCATCGTTCGCCGAGCGGCTGAGCGAGATGAACAGGCGGTCCTGCCAGCGCGGCATGCCCGAATGGGCGGCGGGCTTCAGCGCCCGGCGCGACAGGAAGAACGAGGTCGACATGATGTCGAACTGCCAGCCGAGCTTGCGGGCGATCGCCAGCGCCTTGGGCACGTTGGGCGATTCCATGAAGCCGAACTTCAGCGTCACCTTGGAGAAGGTCGGGCTGACCTGCTCCAGCTTGACGCGCTCGGACGGATCGATGCGCGGGGTCGTTGCGGTCTCGATGGTGAGAATGACATTCTTCTCATGCAGCACTTTGTAGTGCTTCAGACTATGCATGAGCGCGGTCGGCGCGCTCAGCGGGTCGGAGGTGAGGAACACGGCCGTTCCGGGCACCCGCTGCGGCGGCCGCTTCTCCAGCATCGCCACGAGGTCGGCGAGCGGGAACTCGAGCTTGCGCGACTTTTCGAACAAGAGCCGGCTGCCGCGTCGCCACGTGTACATCAGGAGGATCATGAGCGCGCCGAGCGCCAGCGGCACCCAGCCGCCCTCGAACACCTTGAGCAGGTTCGCCGCCAGGAAGGTCAAGTCGAGGCAGAGGAACGGAGCGATCAGAGCCGCAGCAGCAAGCGGCGACCACCTCCAGGCCTTCCAGATCACGACAAAGCCCATCATGCCCGTGACCACCATCGTGCCGGTGACGGCGATGCCGTAAGCCGACGCCAGAGCGCTGGAAGAACGGAACAAGAGCACCATCAGGATCACGGCAACCAGCAGCAGCTGGTTGATGCGCGGGATGAAGATCTGGCCGGAATGGGCCTCGGAGGTATGGCGAATTTCAAATCGCGGCAGCAGCCCGAGCTGGATCGCCTGGCGCGTCAGCGAATAGGCGCCGGTGATGACGGCCTGGCTGGCGATCACGGTGGCCAAAGTGGCGAGCACGACCATGCTGCCGCGGAGCCAGCCTTGCGGAAACAACTGGAAGAACGGGCTCACGATCGCGCCGGGGTCGTCCAGGACGAGAGCTCCCTGCCCCAGATAGTTCAGCGCCAGCGACGGCAGCACGATGAACAGCCAGGCGGTCTGGATCGGCCGCTTGCCGAAATGGCCGAGGTCGGCATAGAGCGCCTCGGCGCCGGTGACCGCCAGGAACACCGCACCCAGCGTGACGAACCCGATGATGCCGTGGTGGAGCATGAAGGACACCGCATAGAGCGGGTTCAGCGCGAACAGCACCTGCGGCTGCCGGAGAATCGGACCGATCGCCGCCACCGCGATCACCGCGAACCAGACGCACATCACCGGACCGAAGAATGCCGCGACGCGGGCCGTGCCGCGCGATTGCACGGCGAACAGGCAGACCAGGATCACCACGGTCAACGGGACGATGTAAGGCTCGAACGTCAGCGTGACGTCCTTCATGCCTTCGATGGCTGACAGCACGGAGACGGCCGGCGTGATCACGGCATCGCCGTAGAACAGCGCACCGGAAATGATGCCGAGCAGGACGATGGTCGCCCCGCCCGTGCCGACCGCGCGCTGGGCCAGCGCCATCAAGGCGAGCGTGCCGCCCTCGCCGTTGTTGTCGGCGCGGAGCAGGATCACGACGTATTTCAGCGTCACCACGATGACGAGCGCCCACAGGATCAGCGAGACCACCCCCAGCACAGCGACCGTCGTGGGCACGCCCTCCGCGCCCGACGCCGCCGTGACCGCCTCGCGGAACGCGTAAAGCGGGCTGGTGCCGATATCGCCGTAGACGACGCCGATGCTGCCAAGCGTCAGCGCGCCGAAGCCGGCGGTGGTGTGGGCATCGCCATGCCCATTGGCCGCCACCGTTTCCGGGGCGGGAACTGCGACTTCACTGGTCATGGGAGAGACTGTTGGCCTCTAAAAATGCTTCACTGCACAATGGCGGCAGAGAGCGCGCGGCTTATAGTCCTGCGCTACCGGCATAGCCTAGCGCGATTTCGGGCCCTTGCCATGCAAAAATCGCATAAGTCCGCCAATTTCGTCAAATAGTGACTTGGGTGCCGACTTCAACCACCCGTCCGGTCGGAATCTGGAAGTAATCGGTGGCATCGTTGGCGGACCGGCTGAGCGCGATGAACATGTGATCCTGCCACAGCGGCATGCCCGACTGTGCCGAGGCCTTCAGCGAGCGGCGCGACACGAAGAACGACGTCGACATGATGTCGAACTGCCAGCCCTGCTTGCGCGCAATCGCCAGCGCCTTGGGCACGTTCGGCTGTTCCATGAAGCCGAAGCGCAGCCGCACCTTGGAGAACTTGTCGCTGATCTTCTCCATCCGGAACCGCTCCGAAAGATCGACCCGCGGCGTGTGCGCGGTCTCGATCGTCAGGATCACGTTGTGCTCGTGCAGCACCTTGTTGTGCTTGAGATTGTGCAAGAGCGCGGTCGGCACGAAGGCGGGATCGCTGGTGAGGAACACCGCAGTGCCCTTGACGATGTGCGGCGGCCGCTTCTCCAGGCTCCGGATCAAATCGTCCAGCGGCACCTCGATGCGGCGGGTCTTCTGGAGCAGAATTCCCGTGCCCCGCCGCCAGGTCCAGATCGTCGCGGCCATGCAGGCGCCGAACAACAGCGGCACCCAGGCGCCTTCGAGCAGCTTGAGCAGATTGGCGCCAAAGAAGGTCATGTCGACGACGACGAAGGGCAGGATCACTGCCGCTGCGGTCGCGGCGCGCCAGTTCCACAGCTTCCAGATCACGACGAAGCCCATGATGCCGTCGGCGACCATGGTGGTGGACACCGCGATGCCATAAGCCGAGGCGAGCCCGCCGGGGGTGCGGAACAGCAGCACCAGCAGCATCACACCGATCAGCAGCAGCCGGTTCACGCGCGGCAGATAGATCTGGCCGGCGTGAGACTCGGAGGTGTAGCGGACCGCGAAGCGCGGCAAGAGGCCAAGCTGTACTGCCTGATAGACCAGCGAATAGGCGCCGGTGATCACGGCCTGGCTCGCGATCACGGTCGCCGCGGTCGCAAGTCCGACCAGCGGCAGCACCAGATGCTCGGGCACCATGCGATAGAAGGAATGTTCGATCGCGCTGGGATCGGACAGCACCAGTGCACCCTGTCCGAAATAGTTGATCAGCAACGCGGGCAGCACGAAGAACAGCCAGGCCGACTGGATCGGCTTGCGGCCGAAATGGCCGAGATCGGCATAGAGCGCCTCGCCACCGGTGACCGCGAGAAATACCGCGCCGAGGGTCACAAGCCCGATCGTGCCGTGCGTCAGCAGGAATTGCAGCGCGTAATAGGGATTGATCGCCGCCAGCACCGACGGATCGTCGGCGATGTGAACGAGGCCCATCACCGCGAGGCAGGTGAACCAGACCACCATGACCGGCCCGAAGGCGGAGGCAACCAGCGCGGTGCCCTTGCTCTGGACTGCGAACAGCACCACGAGGATGAAGACGGTGAGCGGCACGACATAGTGCTCGAAAGCCGGCGTCGCGAGCTTCAGACCGTCGACCGCCGACAGTACCGAGATCGCCGGCGTAATCATGGAATCGCCGATGAACATGGAGGCGCCGACGACGCCGAGCGCGAGCAGGAACCAGCTTCGACGCCCGAGCGCACGCTGGCCGAGCGCCATCAGCGAAAGCGTCCCGCCCTCCCCGTTGTTGTCGGCGCGCAGCAGCAGCAGGACATATTTGGCGGTAACGACGATCAGCAGCGCCCACAGGATCAGCGAGAGCACGCCGAGCACGATGACCCGCGAGACCGGCTCGCCATGGGCCGCGCCCCTGACCGCCTCGTGAAATGCGTAGAGCGGCGAGGTGCCGATATCGCCGAAGACGACGCCGATGCTTCCGAGCGTCAGGGCCCAAAAGCCCGCATGGGCCGTGGTCTCCTGGCCTTCGGTCGTGGTGATGCTCGCCGTCATAGGGGTGGAAAACGCTTCTTCCCTGAAATTGATCCGGCGCCTTTTGACGCTTCCTGCGCGCCTGTCAATCGCCCCAGCATAGCAGGCGCCGGCGCGGATGCTCTGACGGAGCAGCCACGGTCATCGCCGCGCGACGACATGCCTCAGGTAAAATGGTAACGCAAGGAATTTAGGGCTTCAGGTTCGGCGGCAGCGGCGGATCTTCGCGCATCAGGGTGATGGTCACGCGGCGATTGGCGGCCAGCGAGGGATCGTCGGGAAACAGCGGCTGGCTGTCCGCCTTGCCGGACACGGCGAAGATGTGCGAGGGCGGCAGCCCCTCACGCTCGAGGATCTGGCGCACCGCATTGGCACGGTCGGCCGAGAGGTCGAAGGCGCCGTAGTCGCTGCGGCTCGGCACGAAGCCCGCGGCGGTATGGCCGACGATGGAGACGCGCAGCGGCGTCGCCTTGAGCGGGACCGCCAGCTTCTCGATCAGGCGTCGGGTGCGGTCATAAGGCACCTTCGAGCCGTCGGCAAACATCGAGCGGCCGTCCTGGTCGACGATCTCGAGATTGAGACCCTGCTTGGTCTCCTCGAACATGATGTGCTTGGACATCTCGGTGAGTTCGGGCAGGTCCTGAAGCGCCTGGCGGAGCGAGGCCGCGGCAAGCGCGAAGTCGCGATCGACCTTGATCTTCGCGCCCGAAGTGCGGTCGCGATCCTGCTGATCCGGGGTCGGCGTGTTGGAGGCGTCCTCGGGCTGGATGTGATCGACGTTCTTCAGCTTGGGACGCGTGGGCAGGCCGTCGGATTCGATGATGCCGGCATAGCGCGCCTCGCTCTGGATGCCGAAGGCGTCGCGCATGGAGCCTGCGACGATCTTGAGCTTGTTGGCGTCTTGCGTGGAGAACGCGACGAGCATCACGAAGAAGCTCATCATCAGGCCCATCAGGTCGGCGAAAGTCACGAACCAGCCGTGACCGCCTCCATGTGCATCGCCGCGCTTCTTCTTGGCCATGTCCTAAACCCGGCGTGGCTGATCAGGCCGGCACCGGCTCGCCCTCAGCATGGCGATGCTTCTCCGGCAGGTAAGCCAGCAGCATTTCGCGCACCAGGGTCGGGCTCTTGGAGTCGCGGATCATCAGGATGCCGTCGATGATCAGCGTGCGGTTAGTCTCCTCGTCGAGCAGCTTGCCGTGCAGCTTGTCGGCGATCGGCAGACAGAACAGGTTCGCAACCAGCGCCCCGTAGAGCGTGGCCAGCAGCGCGGTCGCCATGAACGGGCCGAGCTTGGAGGGGTCGGTCATGTTGGCGAACATCTGCACCATGCCGATCAGGGTGCCGATCATGCCGAAGGCCGGGGCGCAGTCGCCGATGGCGCGATAGATCTTGCTGCCCTCGTCCAGATGCATGAGGAAATTGTCACGATCGCGCTCGAGATTGTCGCGGATGAAGTCGAGGTCGTAGCCGTCGGCGACGTAGCGGATGCCCTTGGCGAGGAACGGCTCGTCGGTCTCGACCTTTTCCAGACCCACCGGACCCTGCTTGCGGGCGATCTCGGCGATGCGGGCGAGCTCGTCGACGAGATCGTGCGCCGACAGCCGGCTCATGGTGAAGGCGAACTTGGCGCCGAGCGGGAGGCCGTGCACCAGCGCGCTGAGCGGAAAGCGGATCATGGTCGCGGAGATCGAGCCGCCGAAGATGATGATCATCGCATGTTCGGAGATGAACATGTGGAGATCGCCACCCATGATCATCATGACGGCGATGACAGCGAAACCCGCCGCAAGCCCAACGCCCGTCATGATATCCATGGGAGACTCCAACCCGCACGCCACACACCGGCCGTCATGGCCGGCGGCGCAGCCCAACCCCGAACCGCGTTGGAGGAACCCTAAAGAGCTGCCATTAAAGACGCGTAAAGGTTAAGTGCGGCCTGCCTCGATCCGGCCACATCGCCGGGCTCATCGCGCGGGCGAATTGCCGCAAGGCCATTCCGATCGCAAGACTTTGCTAACCATAGTCGGCTGGCCTGGGGCAAAACCCGTCAAGTTAAGGCTTAGCGCGCGCAGGCGCACGCCTCTGTGTGCGGCGCTGCGCCACGCCTCGCGAGCGGCGCGAACTCTCCCCGGCAGGGCCTCGTTTTGTTATCCTGACAGCGTGGCTGCGATGCGACCGTTGATCCTCATGTGGACGTTGAAAGGGACAGGATGTCTGCCTCCAGTCCAGATTGGTTCACGCGACACGCTCCCTCGCTGGAGCCGTTCGGAACGTTGGCGCTGTTCGGCCTCCTCACCATCGCCCCCGCTATCCTAACGCTGCGCACGGTTGAGCCGGAACTCGTTCTCCCCGCGTTCAGCGTCCTGCTCCTCGCGGAAGCCGCCGTCACCGGCATCGTTGCGCATCTGATGCACATTCCGGAGAATGCGGCGGATATAACCTTATGGGATTTCGCCGGCGCACTCACTCTGATCGGTTGCGCCGCTGCAGTATTCGGCGAGCCGGATCAAGCCGCCCTGTTCCTTGAGGAACAGGCCGAGCTGCGTTCGGTCTCACGACCCTAGTCGATCGTTACCAGGCCGGGCCCCTCTGGCAGCCTACGGGCTGCGATGTCGGACTGGAGTCAGGCGGGTGGCCCATGTCCGAACTCCTCAACATCGATGCCCTCACCGCACTCCTTCAGGTCGTTGTCATCGATCTTGTACTCGCCGGAGATAACGCCATCGTCATCGGCCTTGCTGCGGCCGGCCTGTCAGATACCCAACGAGGCAAAGCCATTCTGATCGGCGTCCTGGCCGCGACCGTGCTTCGCATTCTGTTTGCGGTATTGACCACACAGATCATGCAGATCGTCGGCCTTCTCCTGGCAGGCGGCATCCTGCTGTTGTGGGTGTGCTGGAAAATGTGGCGCGAGCTGCGCACGTCGTCGAGCGATGAAGACGCCAACACCACCGAGGTCGACACAAAACGCGAGCCGGGAAAGACACTTTTCCAGGCCATATCGCAGATAGTCGTCGCGGACGTCTCAATGTCGCTCGACAACGTTCTGGCTGTTGCCGGCGCAGCGCGCGAGCAGCCTGTGATTCTGATCTTCGGGCTGACCCTCTCCATTGCGATGATGGGTGCAGCCGCCTCACTCATCGCAAGGCTGCTGCAGCATCAACGCTGGATCGCCTATGTTGGCCTGCTCGTGATTGTCTATGTCGCGGTCGATATGATTTTTCGTGGGGTCGCCGACATCGTGGAGGTCGCCGCAAGCCTGACGCCTGTCGCGACCGGAGGAGTTGCGCGTAACTCGCTCCGCCCGCGCTACTTCCGAACGATATTGCGGCGAACGTGAAGGCGATCGGCCGAGGCTATCAGTGAATCTCCGCCGAGCGCTTCAGCGCGGCCTTCAGCTTCTCCAGCGAGAAGTCGGGGCTGCGCGCGATCTCCAGGATCGGAGTCTCGCGGCGGCCGCACAGCTCCGCGGCTTCGGGGAGCTTGGCGGCGACGTCGAGCGGGATCACGATCGCGCCGTGCTGGTCGGCGTGGATGAGATCATCCGACTTCACGGTCATGCCGGCGACCCGCACCTCGCCGCCAAAACTTTCCGCATGCACCCAGGCATGTGACGGGCCGATCGAGCCGGCGAGCGCCTGGAAGCCCGGCGCCCATTGCGGGATATCACGGATCGAGCCATCGGTGACGACGCCGAGGCAGCCGAGCGCCTTGTGCACGTTACTTTGCACCTCGCCCCAGAACGCGCCGTAGCCGACGTCCGCGCCGTCGATGTCCTGGATCACGGCGATGCGCGGCCCGTGGCCGGTGCCGACATATTCGTAATAGTCGATGCGGCGCTTGGCCTGCTCTTCCGCGGGAAGCGAGGATTTCAGCACCGAGCGGATCGTCACCGTACGCGCGTAGCCGACGATCGGCGGCAGATCAGGGAACGGGCAGACCAGCGGCTTGGTGGTGAAGCCGATCAGCCGCCGCTCGGGGGCCACGATCTCCATGGCGTTGCAGATCGTCGGCGTGTCGTAGCGGCCGAGCGCTTCGAGGACGGATGCAGGCAGCGGCCCGGTTGCGGATGTCGTCACGGCGTTCTCTCCCCTGTTGGCCACGGCTGTTTCGCATGCGCCGCGGACCCAAGGCGATATAGCCGAGATCGGGAGTCAACCCAACGCGCGCGCCTTCATGGCAGATATCCGCGAGCGCCGTCTAATGCAGCCGCTCGGGCCGGTCGTCGTGCGGGGGTTCCGGCAGGTTCGGCGACAGCGTCGGCGCGGCACCCGGCGGCGTGACGCCAACCGGTCCCGGTGACGCAGCGGCGTACGCACGCGCCTGCTTCTGATACGACCTCCAGCCCAATGGCAGGGCCAGGAGATAGAGCACCGAGCCAGCCAGCAGGATGTACCAGGGATAGCTGATCAGGAGCGCGATGAAGAAGATCACGCCGACGAACAACGGCAGCACCAGCTCCGGCGGCACGCGCATGCGCACCGTCTTGCCGGAGAACACGGGCAGCCGCGACACCATCAGGAAGGCGATCAGCAGCGTGTAGCCGGCCGTCACCGGCGCGGGCCAGCGCCCAAGATCCAGGAACGCCGCATAGATCGGCAGCAGCACCGTGATCGCACCGGCAGGCGCCGGAATGCCGGTGAAGTAATTCGAGGCAAACGGCGGCTTGTTGGGATCGTCCATGGTGGCGTTGAAGCGCGCGAGCCGCAAGCCGCCGGAGATCGCGAACACCATGGCCGCGATCCAGCCTGCGTTGCGCAGCTCGTGAAGCTCCCAGAAATACAGCATCAGGCCGGGCGCCACGCCGAAATTGACGAAGTCGGCGAGGCTGTCGAGCTCGGCGCCGAATTTCGACTGGCCCTTGATCATCCGCGCGATGCGGCCGTCGATGCCGTCGAGGGCCGCGGCGAACACGATCGCATAGACCGCAAGCGTCATCCGCCCTTCGATCGACAGCCGGATCGAGGTCAATCCGGCGCAGATCGCCAGCAGTGTAATGACGTTGGGCACCAGCATCCGCACCGGAATCGGGCGGAACCGCCGGCGGCGCACGTCGGGATTCTTGAAGTCGTAGGGCGTCATGGCTTTGACCTCGCTTCCCCGGGATATAGCAAGCCGCCCCGCCTCCCGCCAATGCGCCCGCGGGACCTTTCGCCGCTGTAATAGTTAATTGGCGCGGTAGGACCGGCCGGTGTCGTCAGCGACAATATCGGCCAAAACCGTCTCGCCGGCGATCGCGGTCTGGCCTTCCGAGACCAGCGCCCGGGTGCCGAGCGGCAGATAGACGTCGAGTCGCGAGCCAAAGCGGATCAGACCGAACCGCTCGCCGGCGCCGATCGACTGGCCCTCCTTGACGAAGCACACGATGCGCTTGGCGATGAGGCCGGCGATCTGGACGACGCCGATCCGCCCTTGCGCCGAGGAGATCACCAGCGAGTTGCGCTCATTGTCCTCGCTCGCCTTGTCGAGCTCGGCATTGATGAACAGGCCGGGCCGGTAGGCGATGCGGTCGATGCGGCCTGCGATCGGGGCACGATTCACGTGGCAGTTGAACACGCTCATGAAGATCGAGACCCGCGGCAGCGGCCGGTCGCCGAGCCCGAGCTCGGCCGGCGGCAGCGCCATCGTGATCATCGAGACCCGCCCATCGGCCGGCGATACCACGAGCCCCTCTCGCACCGGCGTCACCCTGACGGGGTCGCGGAAGAACAGCGCACACCACACCGTGAGCACGGTGCCGATCCACCCCAGGGGCGACCAGAGCCAGAACAGGAGGAGGCTCACCAGCGCGAAGATGCCGATGAAGGGATAGCCTTCCTTGTGGATCGGCGGGATCTGCCGTTGGATCGAATCGAGAATGGACATCGCTATCTGCCGCCTGGGGTTGCTGGCGCGCGGTCACCTCGCGCGCGGGAGAGGTTTAGGCCAGAGTTGGGACCATAGACAAGGTCACTCGGCGGCCGCCGGCGTCGTGAGGACGTCATCGACCGGCGGCGGCTCGCGGTTCGGTGCCTCGCTGGACTCGGCGATCTTGGCGAGCTTTTCGCGTGCGGCCTCCGCCTCGCGCTGCCTGTTCCACATGCTGGCATAGAGCCCGCCGAACGCCAGCAGGCTGGCATGCGTCCCCCGCTCCGCGATGCGGCCCTGGTCGAGCACGATGATCTCGTCGGC
The DNA here is from genome assembly GCF_000472925.1 of Bradyrhizobium sp. Ec3.3. Lineage (GTDB taxonomy): Bacteria > Pseudomonadota > Alphaproteobacteria > Rhizobiales > Xanthobacteraceae > Bradyrhizobium. The sequence goes on along the minus strand of NZ_AXAS01000016.1, from coordinate 44,231 downwards.
ACCGACAATGGTCGAAAGCCGGTGCGCGATCACCAGCGAGGTGCGATTTTTCGAGACGCGGTCGAGCGCGCCCTGGATCTCGTGCTCGGTGTGGCTGTCGAGCGCCGAGGTCGCCTCGTCCAGCACCAGGATCGGCGGTGCCTTCAGCACGGTGCGCGCGATCGCCACGCGCTGCTTCTCGCCGCCGGAAAGCTTCAGGCCGCGCTCGCCGACCTGGGTCTCATAGCCCTTCGGCGCCATACGGATGAAATTGTCGATCTGCGCGAGCCGCGCCGCCTGCTCCACGTCCGCATCGCTCGCATCCCACCGGCCGTAGCGGATGTTGTAGCGGATGGTGTCGTTGAACAGCACGGTGTCCTGCGGCACCATGCCGATGGAGGCGCGCAGCGAGCCCTGGGTGACATCGCGGATGTCCTGGCCGTCGATCAGGATCTTGCCGCCGGAGACGTCGTAGAGGCGGAACAGGAGCCGCGAGATCGTCGACTTGCCGGCGCCAGACGGCCCCACGATCGCAACCGTCTTGCCGGCCGGCACCTCGAAGCTGATGCCTTTGAGGATCGGCCGCGCCGTCTCATAGGCAAAACGCACGTCCTCGAAGCGCACGGCGCCTGCGGACACCACCAGCGGCTTGGCGTCCGGGGCGTCCTTGATCTCGGCCTCCCGCGACAGCACGTTGAACATCTTCTCGATGTCGATGATCGCCTGCTTGATCTCGCGATAGACCATGCCCATGAAGTTCAGGGGCTGGTAGAGCTGGATCATCATGGCGTTGACCAGCACGAAATCGCCGACCGTGTTGCGCCCGCTTCGTACGCCGATCGCGCACATCAGCATGGTTGCCGTAAGTCCCATGGTGAAGATCACGGCCTGGCCGGTGTTGAGCACCGCGAGCGAGGTGTAGGTCTTGACGCTCGCCTCCTCGTAGCGCTCGACCGAACGGTCATAGCGCTGCGCCTCGCGCGCCTCGGCGCCGAAATATTTCACGGTCTCGTAGTTGAGCAGCGAGTCGATCGCCTTGGTGTTCGCCTCGGTGTCGGAATCGTTCATCTTGCGGCGGATGCCGATCCGCCATTCGGTGGCGATGTAGGTGTAGTACATGTAGATCACGACGGTGATCAGGGTCGCGACCACGTAGCGCCAGTCGAACTGCCAGAACAGCACGGCCATCAAGAGCGACACCTCGACGATGGTCGGGATGAGCTGCAGGATCACCATGCGCACGATGACCTCGATGCCCTCGCGGCCGCGCTCGAGTACGCGCGTCAAGCCGCCGGTCTTGCGCTCGAGGTGAAAGCGCAGCGACAATTCGTGCATGTGGATGAAGGTGATGGTGGCGAGCTTACGCACCGCGTGCATGGCGACGCGGGCGAAGATGCCGTCGCGCCACTGCGTCAGCACCGCCATCAAGATACGCGTCGCGCCGTAGCTTGCGGTGAGGACCAGCGGCGAAGCGATCACCCAGAGGTGCCAGTTGGAGGCTTCCACCGGCGCCGTGTTCGCGCCGGTCAGCGCATCGGTCGCCCATTTGAAGGTGAAGGGCACCGATAGCGTGATGAGCTTGGCGATGAGCAGCAGCACCATCGACCAGACCACGCGCATCTTCAGGTCGATGCGGTCGCTCGGCCAGATATAGGGCCACAGATGCGCCAGCGTTCCAGCCAGGGTCGCCCGCTCCGCGGAGCTGCGCGCGGCATCAGGGACGTCGCCGCCGGCAGGGGACGAATGAGGGTGAGCCATAGACAACCTTGGAAGACCCGCCGGATGCGAGCCCGTTTGCGATTAACCGATTTCGCCCTCATATAGAGGCTTCGGGCCAGCCGCGCACCCCACCAGACGGCTATTCTCGATTGTTTGTCGTGATTTACCGGTAGAGTCCCGGGGGCTTGCGAATCACCGATTGGACTTGACGCCCTTTCGCTGCAATGCATCATGGGTTCAATGAGCACTCTAAAAACCGTCTGTGTCTATTGCGGCTCCGGCCCAGGAACCAATCCCCGTTTCATCGAAGGCGCCAAGGCGCTCGGCAAGGCGCTCGCGGAGAGCAACGTCCGCCTCGTCTATGGCGGCGGCGCGCTCGGCATGATGGGCGCAGTCGCAACCTCCGTGCTCGACCACGGCGGCACCGTCACCGGCATCATCCCTGACTTCCTGCGGATGCGCGAGAATGCGCTGACCCGCGTGCAGGAGATGGTCGTCACGCCCGACATGCACGAGCGCAAGCGGCTGATGTTTGAACGCTCCGACGCCTTCGTGGCGCTGCCCGGCGGCATCGGCACGCTGGAGGAGTTGGTCGAGCAACTCACCTGGAAGCAGCTCGGCCGTCACGCCAAGCCCGTGCTGCTCGCCAATATCGACAATTTCTGGGAGCCACTGTTCTCGCTCTTGTCGCACATGCGCCAGACGGAATTCATCCGCGCCGGTTTCAACGTCGACATCCTCATGGCCGACAAGGTCGAGGATATCCTGCCGAAACTGAAGGCGGCTGCCGCGCAGGTGGCCGAGGCGGAGAAGAACCTCGCGCCGGAAGTTGCGCGGAAGCTGTAGAGCATGATCCGGAAAAGTGTGAAGCGGTTTTCCGAAAAGATCATGCTCAAACGATAATCTTATTCGCTCGGAAACGTCACCGCCTCGATGCGATTGCCGTCGGGATCGGTAACGAAGGCCGCGTAATAGCGCACGCGGTCATGCGGGCGGAGGCCCGGCGCACCGTCGGAAGCGCCGCCCGCCGCAAGCGCTGCGGTGTGAAACGCATCGATTTCGACAGTCGACTTCGCCCGCAGGCAGATGTGGACGCCACTCTCCCGTGCTACGGGCGGCATGCCGGCGCGCAAATTGATCCAGAATTCCGGATAGGCCTTGCCGAAACCGACCGTCCCCGGCCGGCTCATCAGGCGCGTGAGCCCGAGGGCGCCAAGTGTCGCCTCATAGAATCTTGCGGAGCGATCGAGATCGCTGACGCCGACGGAGATGTGGTCGATCATGTCTTCGTCCCCTCCTCACCTCCGCTGTCATCGCCCGGCTCGACCGGGCGATCCAGTATTCCGAGACGCCCGAGAGCTACTGAGAAGCCGCGGCGTACTGGATACCCCGCTTTCGCGGGGTATGACGGCCGTCGCGGGTCTTACGCCGGCGCGCCTGACTTCACGAGCTTGTAGATCACCGAATCCATCAGCGCCTGGAACGAGGCGTCGATGATGTTGGGCGACACGCCGACCGTGGTCCAGCTGTCGCCGTTCTCGTCCTCGCTCTCGATCAGAACGCGCGTGACCGCGCCGGTGCCGCCGTTGAGGATACGCACGCGGTAGTCGATCAGCCTCAACCCTTCGATGTATTTCTGGTACTTGCCGAGGTCCTTGCGCAGCGCGACGTCGAGCGCGTTGACGGGGCCGTTGCCTTCCGCCGCCGAGATCAGGCGCTCGCCGGCGACGTCGACTTTCACCACGGCGAGCGCAACGGTGACGCGCTCACCAAGCGCGTTGTAGCGCTGCTCGACATTGACGTCGAACTGCTCGACCTCGAAATAGTGCGGCACCTTGCCGAGCGTGCGGCGCGCCAGCAGCTCGAACGAGGCGTTGGCGGATTCATAGGCGTAGCCCTGCGCCTCGCGCTCCTTCAGCTCCTCGACCAGCCGCGTCAGTTTCGGATCGCTTTTCTCGTAGGCAATCCCGGCGCGATCGAGCTCGGCGATGACGTTGGAGCGCCCGGCCTGGTCGGAGACCAGCACCTTGCGATGATTGCCGACGGCCTCCGGCGCCACATGCTCATAGGTCTGCGGATCCTTCAGCACGGCGGAGGCGTGAATGCCGGTCTTGGTGACGAAGGCGCTCTCGCCGACATAAGGCGCGTGCCTGTTCGGTGCGCGATTGAGCATGTCGTCGAGCGTGCGCGAGACCTTGACGAGGCTTGCGAGCTTTTCGCCCGTCACACCGATCTCGAAGACGTCGGAAAATTCCTGCTTCAACCTCAAGGTCGGGATCAGCGAGCAGAGATTGGCGTTGCCGCAGCGCTCGCCAAGCCCGTTGAGCGTGCCCTGGATCTGGCGCGCGCCGGCGCGCACGGCTGCGAGCGAGTTCGCCACCGCCTGCTCGGTATCGTTATGGGCATGGATGCCGACGTGATCGCCGGGGATGTGCTTGATCACCTCGGTGACGATGCTTTCGACCTCGTGCGGCATGGTGCCGCCATTGGTGTCACACAGCACCACCCAGCGCGCGCCGGCCTCATAGGCTGCCTTCGCGCAGGCGAGCGCGAAATCCGCATCCTCCTTGTAGCCGTCGAAGAAATGCTCGCAATCGAGCATCACCTCGCGACCGGCCTTCTTGGCGGCGCTGACGCTGTCGCGGATCGAGGCGAGGTTTTCTTCTTTCGTCGTCTCGAGCGCGACGCGCACCTGATAGGCGGAGGATTTTGCGACGAAGCAGATCGCGTCCGCCTTCGCTTCCAGCAGCGCGGCGACGCCGGGGTCGTTCGACACCGATCGCCCCGCCCTCCGCGTCATGCCGAAGGCGGTGAAGCGCGCCTGCGCGAACTTCGGCTTCTCGGCGAAGAATTCCGTATCTTGCGGATTGGCGCCGGGATAGCCGCCCTCGACATAGTCGATGCCGAGCTCGTCCAGCATCTGCGCGATGACCTGCTTGTCGGCAAGCGTGAAATCGACACCGTTGGTCTGCGCGCCATCACGCAGCGTGGTATCGAACAGATAGAGGCGCTCCTTGCTCATTGCGGCGCTCCGAGCGTCTTCTTCATGGTGGTGTTGGCGAGCCATTCGTCGTTGATCGTCACGCTGTTACGCTGCTGGGCGGTATAGCCGCGCTTGGCGAAGAAGCCCTGCGCGGTGTCGCTGGCATCGACCGTCAGGCTCGTGGCGCCGCGGCCGCCGGAAAGCTTCTCCAGCGCATCGACCAGCAGGGTCGCGATGCCCTGGCCGCTCACCGCCGGATGCACATAGAGCATACTGATGTGATCGTTGCCCCGCAGCGAGGCAAAGCCGACCGGCGATCCATCGAGCGTTGCGACCAGCGTCAGGTCGGAGGCGAGCCGGCGGCCGAACTCGTCCTCCTCCGCAGCCGCCATCCAGGCTTCCTGCTGCGCCTCGCTGTAGTCGTCGCCGGTCAGCTCCTCGATCGCGGATGCGAAGATCGCGGCAACGACCGGGACATCGGCCGGCAGGAACGGCCGCAGCGCGGGCTTCGGCAAAGTCTGTCCCATGATCGTCACCACATTCCGTACAGTTTCAGCGCCAGCGCAACCGCGCCGGCAAGGAGCAGAATCTTCAGCACGATGTAGTAAAGCCAGTGCCTGGGAAAAGGCGTATCGGGACGGCTCATCGCGCGATCTCCCAGGTCGTGCCCTCCTTGGAGTCCTTGATCGCAACGCCCATCGCGGCGAGCTGATCGCGGATGCGGTCGGACTCCTTGAAGTCTTTCCGCGCACGTGCCGCCGTGCGCTCCGAGATCAAACGGTCGATTTCGCTGGCATCGACACCACTTGCCTGCCGCTTCCGTCCCTCCCACTGCGCCGCAGTTTCGGACAGGAAGCCAAGCAGCCGCAGTGACGCCGTCAGGCCGGCGGCGTCGGACGCGTTGCGCAGACCATGCAGCGCCGCGATGGTCTGCGGCGTGTTGAGGTCGTCCAGCAACGGCTCGATCACCGACGTGGCCGGCTTGCCGGGCGGAACGTCCGCCGCGACACGATACCAGTCGTCGAGCGTCTTGCCGCTCTCCTCCAGCGATTTCAGGGTCCAGTCGATCGGCGAACGGTAATGCGTCTTGAGCATGTTCAGACGCAGCACCTCACCCGGCCAATCCGCAAGCAGGTCGCGGATGGTGATGAAGTTGCCGAGGCTCTTCGACATCTTCTCGCTCTCGACCTGGAGGAAGCCGTTGTGCATCCAATAGTTCGCCATGCGCGACTGGTGGAACGCGCAGCAGCTCTGCGCGACCTCGTTCTCGTGATGCGGAAACACGAGATCGATGCCGCCGCCGTGAATGTCGAAATGCGTGCCGAGATGCTTCCAGGCCATGGCCGAGCACTCGATGTGCCAGCCCGGGCGCCCCTCTGCCTTGATGCCGGCCGGCGACGGCCATGACGGCTCGCCGGGCTTTGACGGTTTCCACAGCACGAAGTCGGTGTTCCCTCGCTTGTAGGGCGCGACATCGACACGGGCACCGGCGACCATCTCGTCCAGCGAGCGATTGGACAGCGCGCCATAGCGAGGCAGCTCGGAATTGGCCGCGTTCATGGCCTGCGGCGAGAACAGCACGTGGTCCTCGGCAACATAGGCAAAACCGCCGGCGATCAGCTTTTCGATGATCTCGCGCATCTCGCCGATATGCTCGGTTGCGCGCGGCTCGACGCTCGGCCGAAGCGCACCGAGTGCGTCGACGTCGGCGTGAAACTGCCGCCCCGTCTCCTCGGTGACCTTGCCGATCGCCTCGTTGAGCGGCAGCCCTGGAAAATCCCGCGCGGCGCGGTCGTTGATCTTGTCGTCGACATCGGTGATGTTGCGGACATATTTGACGTGCGCCTCGCCATAGAGGTGGCGGAGCAGCCGAAACAGCACGTCGAACACGATCACCGGCCGCGCATTGCCGATATGGGCGAAGTCGTAGACGGTCGGTCCGCAGACATACATGCGGACGTTCTTTGGATCGAGCGGCACAAAAGTGCGCTTTTCCCTCGTCAGCGTATCGTGAAGACGCAAGTCCATGACAACCCATCCCTATCGGCCGGGCCGGGCGTCCAGTGCTCTCAATATGTTTTGAGAAAAGACGGCTCCAGCCAGCGAATCGCTAGCTCGTAATCTCGCGGCAAATGGCGCAAATGGCGAGGAGACCGTTCATGCGGAACATATGGGCCACAAGCGGGCCTGCCGTCAAGTGAGCCGCGAAAAAGCCGCTTTCTCTGCTCAAAGCGCCCGCGTCCCGCCACCAGGGTTAATCATCCTTAACCTTTTGAGTTTACTCATGTGATGGCGGTTCCTCCCAAGCTACGGTGCTTTCCATGCGATCCCTTCCGGCACTTCTTTGCTGTGCCTTCATCATCGCCGCCTCCAGCGCCTCGGCGGAGACCAGCGTCTTCATCATCGCCAACCAGGCGGACGGCTACGGCGTCGACCAGTGCCTGGCCAAGGGTGAACAGTGCGGCGCGCACGCCGCCCGCTCCTATTGCCAGTCCCGGGACTTTGCCCAGGCCTCGTCCTACCGCCGGGTCGATCCCGACGAAATTACCGGCTCCGTCCCCAAATCAGGCGCAAATTGCTCCCATGGCCATTGCGACGATTACGTCGCAATCACCTGCCAGCGCTGAATTCGGTCGGAGCTGGCGGACCTTAGGTCCAATCATCGCCCCCGAAACGACGTGACGATGCCCCGAGAAGCGGGTATTGGAGGGCGCGCACCGGCCCCATGTTTGGGGCCGTGACATCGCTAGAATGGCGGATATGCCGGAATTTTTGTCTTCTCTCTCTCGCTCCCGTTCGATCCTTGCCGGCGCCGCGCTGATCAGCGCGCTCGCCCTCGGCACTGACGCTCTCGCACAATCAGGTCCCCCCGGGCCGCCGCCGCCCGCGCAAGCCGCGCCCGGAGCGAACCCGATCTGCTCGCGGCTGGAAGGCCAGCTTGCCGCGCTCGACCGTGGCGGCAGCGGCGATCCCGCCAAGGACGACCAGATCCGCCGCTACCAGGATTCAGCGACCCGCCAGCAGGCCGAGCTCGATCGCCTCACCTCGCAGGCCAAGCGTATGGGCTGCGACAGTTCCGGCTTCTTCTCGCTGTTCAACAACCAGTCGGCGCAATGCGGTCCGGTCAACACCCAGATCCAGCAGATGCGGGCGAATCTCGACCAGATCACCTCCAATCTCGAACGCTTACGCGCCGGCGGTCCTGGCAGCTACAGCCCCGACCGCGACAACCAGCGCCGATCGGTGCTGGTCGCGCTCGCGCAGAACAATTGCGGCCCGCAATATGCCAACGCCGCGCAGTCGCAAGGCCCCGGCAATTTCCTCAGCAACCTGTTTGGCGGCGGCAACAATCCTAATAATCCTCCACCCGGCACACCGCCCGCCGATCTCGGCCCGCAGTCGGGCACTTATCGTACTGTCTGTGTCCGCACCTGCGACGGCGCCTACTTTCCGGTTTCGTTCGCCACCGTCCCGGCACGCTTCCCCGACGACGAGAGGACCTGCAAGGCGCTGTGCCCGGCGGCCGACGCTGCGCTCTACGCCTATCGCAATCCCGGCGAGGACATGAACGCGGCGGTCTCCGTCAGCGGCCAGCCCTACACCGCGCTCCCGAACGCCTTCAAATTCCGCAGCGAGTTCAACCCGTCCTGCTCGTGCAAGGCCGCGGGCCAGAGCTGGGCTGACGCGCTGAAATCGGCCGACGACAAGGCGGCGGCCGAGCAGCAGGGTGACATCATCGTCACCGAAGAGAGCGCCAAGAAGATGCAGCAGCGGCAGCTCACCAAGGGTGCGCCGGCCAACGGCAAGAAGGGTGCACCTCCGGCTACGGCTACGGCGAGCGCACCGGCGACGGCTGCACCGGCGGATTCCACGCCGACGACGCCCCCGAGCGAGAACAAGCCGATCCGCTCAGTCGGTCCGACCTTCCTGCCGCAGCAGCAGAAGTAGCTGGTCCCTACTCTACTGTCATGCCCCGCCTTCGCGAAGGCGGGGCATCCAGTACTCCGCGGCCCTTGCGCTGTTACTGCTCGCCCTCGCGGCTCCACGGGAAGAGATTGGCCGGGAAATCCGCGGCATAGCGCTTTCCCTTCGGGGGCGGCGGCGCCTCGTCCGGTGGATTTGGATTCGGCTCGACCACCCTCCGATAAAGATGCCAGGTGGCATGGCCGAGCACCGGAAGGACGACGGCGAGACCGACGAAGAGCGGTAGCGAGCCGATCACGAGCAGCGCCGCGACGATGAGGCCCCACGCAGCCATCGCAACCGGATTCGCCGCCACCGCTCGCAGCGATGTGCGGATCGCATCGATCGCAGTCGCATGCCGGTCGAGCATCAACGGAAACGACACCACGCTGACGCACAGGGCCACGACCGCAAACACGAAGCCGACACCACAACCCACGATGATGAGCGACCAGCCCTCCGGTGTGGTCAGCACGCGCGTTGCGAAGTCGGGAATGCTCGCGGCTGCCGCGTGGCCGAAGATTGAGACATAGATCGCGTTCGCGACACCGATCCAGGCCCCGAACAGGACGAGCAGGAGCACGCCGAGCTCGACCATGGCGCCGAACGACGGTGCCCGCAGCACCTTGATCGCGTCCCATGCATCGACCTCCTCGCCGCGTTCGCGGCGACGGCTGAGCTCGTAGAGACCGATCGCGGCAAAGGGTCCGATCAAGGCAAATCCGGCCGCTAGCGGAAACAATAGCGGCAGCACCGAATGGCCGAGGACCATCCTGAACAGGACGAGGCCGAGAACGGGATAAATCACGCATACGACGATCGCGTGACTTGGCATTGCCTGGAAATCTTCCCAACCCAGGCGCAGCGCTTCTCGAAGGTCGGACAGGTCGATCTTGCGAACGGGATAAGAGACCGCTTCGCCGAACACGTGCCGTCTTATGAGGTCGTGGGAGTACAGAGTGGCCATGAATGCACCCTCCCGTGCTGAAAGCCGCGGTGGCGATACCACGCGCTTTTCAGCCACGCGCGTCCGCCTCACGAGCGAGAGACGCGATGGACCGAGTACGGCAACCCAGGTTCAGCGAAACGACCCTGGCCGGACGGAACCCGCCGCGACCTGCCCGCACAAGCTTAGCGCGCACGACGCACCGCTGTGCTCACGGTTGGGTGATCGTGCATCCGCGCAGATTTGTGCGCTGCGCAACCCGGCAAGTCCGGCGACTGACGCCCATCGTCTTGCGCGGCAGTGCACAGTTCGTCCGCGCCAAATGAACTCCAGCATGCGCTATTGACGCCGGGTTCGGCGGGGATCATTTTAAAACGCAGACACCCAAAGCTCCGATGAAATTGACGGTCGCGACCTTTTCTTGATTTTGCGACCGGTGGAATGGGCGAAGCAAGAGGCGCGGCGATGGCGAACATGCCAACGTAGATGCCAACTTAGTCAGCCATCGCGACAGACGTGAGCTCCGCCCTGGAATCGTATCCGCAGCCTTCGATGGCAAGGATGGATCAGGATGGCTGTCGCACTGATACTGCTTCTGGTCGCGATCGGCTCGGTGCTGTTTCACCTCTACAGCCCGTGGTGGTGGACGCCGATCGCCACCGACTGGGCGTATATCGACCACACCATCAACATCACGTTCTGGATCACGGGCTTCGTTTTCGTCGCGGTCATCGCCTTCATGGCCTATTGCGTCTTCCGCTTTCACCACAAAGAGGGAAGACGGGCTGACTACAATCCGGAAAACAAAAAGCTCGAATGGTGGCTGAGCGTCGGGACCGGCGTCGGCGTCGCGGCCATGCTGGCGCCCGGCCTCGTGGTCTGGCACCAGTTCGTGACGGTGCCTGCGGATGCCACCGAGGTCGAGGTGATGGGCCAGCAATGGCAATGGAGCTTCCGTCTTCCGGGCAAGGATGGGCGATTGGGCACATCCGATGTCCGCAACATCGGTTCCGACAATCCGTTGGGACTCAATCGCGACGATCCGCAAGCGCAGGACGACGTCGTGATCGAGAACGGCGATCTGCACCTTCAAGTGGGAAAGCCGGTCAAGATTCTTCTCCGCTCAGTTGATGTCCTGCACGATTTCTACGTGCCCGAATTCCGGGCCAAAATGGACATGGTCCCAGGCATGGTCACCTTCTTCTGGATCAAGCCGATCCGAACCGGAACGTTCGACGTTCTCTGCGCGGAGCTTTGCGGCGCTGCGCACTATCAAATGCGTGCCAAGGTGATCGTCGACGACGAGGGCGAATATCACGCCTGGCTGGAGCAGCAGAAAACGTTCGCAGACTTGTCGCCCGCAAAAGCCGTCGTGAAGGCGACGTACCAATCCGGCGGCAAGTAAGAAGGTGCCGCTGGGAAAATAGATCGGGTGCGTGAGACCAGCTCATTGTCCCCGAAGGAAACGACCGAGGAGATATTTCTATGGTCGATGTCCCATATGATACCGTCGCCGGCATTCCGCCTGCCGAAGTACCTGATGTCGAGCTCTATCATCCGAGGAGCTGGTGGACACGGTACGTCTTCTCGCAGGACGCCAAGGTGATCGCCATTCAGTACGCGCTGACAGCCTCGGCGATCGGGCTGGTGGCCCTGGCGCTGTCGTGGCTGATGCGACTGCAATTGGGATTCCCCGGCACCTTCTCCTTCATCGATGCCAACCAGTACCTCCAGTTCATCACCATGCACGGCATGATCATGGTGATCTACCTGCTCACGGCATTGTTCCTGGGCGGCTTCGGCAACTACCTGATCCCGCTGATGGTCGGCGCCCGCGACATGGTCTTCCCGTATGTGAACATGCTGAGCTACTGGGTCTACCTGCTCGCAGTCCTGGTGCTGGCCTCGACATTCTTCGTGCCCGGCGGCCCGACCGGCGCCGGCTGGACGCTGTACCCGCCGCAGGCGATCCTCTCCGGAACGCCCGGGCAGGATTGGGGCATCATTCTCATGATGTCGTCCCTGATCCTGTTCATCATCGGCTTCACCATGGGCGGACTGAACTACGTGGTGACGGTGCTGCAGGCGCGCACCCGCGGCATGACGTTGATGCGGCTGCCCTTGACGGTGTGGGGCATTTTCACGGCGACCGTCATGGCGCTGCTGGCATTCCCCGCGCTCTTCGTTGCCTCGGTGATGCTGCTGCTCGACCGTCTGCTGGGAACCAGCTTCTTCATGCCTTCCCTCGTCGAAATGGGCCAACTGTCGAAATATGGTGGCGGCAGCCCGCTGCTCTTCCAGCACCTGTTCTGGTTCTTTGGCCACCCCGAAGTCTACATCGTAGCCCTGCCCGCCTTCGGGATCGTCTCCGATCTGATCAGCACACATGCGCGCAAAAACATCTTCGGCTACCGCATGATGGTCTGGGCGATCGTGGCCATCGGCGCGCTCAGCTTCATCGTTTGGGCGCACCACATGTATGTGAGCGGCATGTTCCCACAATTCGGGTACTTCTTCGCCACCACGACGCTCATCATCGCCATCCCGACCGCGATCAAGGTCTACAACTGGGTGCTGACCCTGTGGCGCGGCGACATTCATCTCAGGGTGCCGATGCTGTTCGCCCTCGGCTTCATCATCACCTTCGTGAACGGCGGACTGACCGGCCTCTTCCTCGGCAACGTCGTCGTGGATGTGCCCCTGTCGGATACCATGTTCGTGGTCGCGCATTTCCACATGGTGATGGGCGTGGCGCCGATCATGGTCGTGCTCGGGGCGATCTATCATTGGTACCCCAAGGTCACGGGGCGGATGCTGAACGACGCGCTCGGCAAGTTTCACTTCTGGGTCACTTTCCTCGGCGCCTACCTGATCTTCTTCCCCATGCACTATCTCGGGCTGCTCGGAGTTCCACGCAGGTACTTCGAACTCGGCGACGCAGCGTTCATCCCGCCCTCGGCCCATTCACTGAACGCCTTCATCTCCGTGGTGGCCTTGACCGTCGGCTTCAGCCAAATGGTGTTCCTGTTCAATCTTGCCTGGAGCCTGTTCAAAGGTGAGCCCTCGGGCGGCAATCCGTGGCGGGCGACGACGCTGGAGTGGCAGACGCCGGAGACGCCGCCCGGGCACGGCAACTGGGGCAAGGAGCTCCCGATCGTCTATCGCTGGGCCTATGACTACAGCGTACCCGGCGCCGAAGAGGACTTCATTCCGCAGAACCAGCCGCCGCGTGCAACGAGAGCCGTTCAGGGAGCTGCTTCGTGAGCGCCATCGTCCTTTTCCTGGCGATGATCGCGATCATCGCCGGATGGTGGCTCTCGCAGCAACGGCTGACCGCCAAGCCATGGCTGGAGGAAGGTTCGGTCGGCGATTTCCCCGGCGGCGACGCCATGGCATGGCCGGCGGCGAAGGTCGGACTAGGCGTGTTCCTCGCTGTCGCGAGTTGTCTGTTCGTCCTCTTCATCAGCGCCTACTCCATGCGCATGTCCGTGGTGGACTGGCGGGCCCTGCCCGTGCCGAAACTGCTGTGGCTCAACACGGGCGTCCTGGTCCTGAGCAGCGTCGCGCTGCAATGGTCATATGTGGCTGCGCGCCGGGGCGACGCCGAGAGCGTCATGGTCGGCCTGCTCGCGGGCGGCGTAGCTGCCGTGATCTTCCTGGCCGGGCAACTCCTGGCCTGGCAGCAGCTCAGCGCGGCCGGATATTTCGTGGCGTCCAATCCGGCCAATTCCTTCTTCTACCTGTTGACCGCAGTGCACGGGCTGCATCTGACGGGTGGCCTGGTAGCCCTCGGGCGAACCTCGGCCAAGGTGTGGCGCGGCGCCGAGATCGCCGACATGCGCTTGAGCGTGGAACTATGCACCATCTACTGGCACTTCCTGCTGCTGGTCTGGCTTGTTCTGCTCGGGCTGCTCACGGGATGGACGGACAATTTCGTCGACATCTGCCGCCAATTGCTGAGCTAGGGAGGGCGAGACCAGATGGCAGAGACTGTGCTGACAACCTCCGGACAATCGCCTGCACGGCCTGAAGGCTGGCGCGGCATCGCCGCCGACTGGGCGTCCGATCAGCGCGCTTTCAAGAACGTGTCCTGGGGCAAGGCCATGATGTGGATCTTCCTCCTCAGCGACACCTTCATCTTCAGTTGCTTCCTGCTCTCCTACATGACGGCGCGCATGTCGACGACCGTGCCGTGGCCCAACCCCAGCGAAGTCTTCGCCCTCAACTTCGCCGGCAAGCAGATCCCGCTCATCCTGATCGCCATCATGACCTTCATCCTGATCAGCAGCAGCGGGACAATGGCGATGGCCGTCAATTTCGGCTACCGCCGCGATCGCGTCAGAACCGCAGCCTTGATGCTGGTCACGGCGGCGTTCGGTGCAACCTTCGTCGGCATGCAGGCTTTCGAATGGACCAAGCTGATCAGGGAGGGCGTCCGGCCCTGGGGCAATCCGTGGGGCGCGGAGCAGTTCGGCTCAAGCTTCTTCATGATCACGGGCTTCCACGGCACCCATGTGACGATCGGCGTGATTTTCCTGATCGCGATCGCACGCAAGGTCCTGCGCGGCGACTTCGACGTCGGCAGGCGCGGCTTCTTCACGAGCCGCAAGGGATATTACGAGATCGTCGAGATCATGGGCCTGTACTGGCACTTCGTCGATCTCGTATGGGTTTTTATCTTTGCGCTTTTCTATCTTTGGTGAGGTCGGCGCATGACAAACGCAGCATTACCCATGGAAGGACAGCTCCAGGCTCATGCGCATGATGCAGTCGCAGTGCCTGCCGTACACACCAAGGGTCAGCAGCACCCGATCAAGCTCTACCTCGTGGTCTGGGGATGGCTGTTCGTTCTCAGCACCTGCTCCTATCTGGTCGACTACTTTGGCCTGCATGGTTATCTCAGGTGGTCGCTGATCCTGCTGTTCATGGTGTTGAAGGCCGGTTTGATCGTCGCCGTCTTCATGCACATGGCCTGGGAACGGCTGGCCCTGGCCTACGCCATCCTGGCGCCGCCGATCGCGGTGTTGGTCTTTGTGGCGATCATGGTGCTCGAATCCGAATACACGCACCTCCTGCGGGTGCTGTTCTTCGCGGCCCCGTCTTAGCAGTACGCGAGTTCGTACCTCGCGCGAACATGCCCCGCCACCGGGTCTCGCCTTCGGCGAGCCCGATGACAGGCTCCGGGGCATCCAGTACTCCGCGACAGGAGTCGGTTTCTACAACGTCCGCCGCGGAGTACTGGATCATCCGCTTTCGCGGATGATGACGGCGTAGTGGGCGGCGGGACCGTCCGCCTCACCAGCATGCGCTAACCATCACCCCTCGAACGCGTCGATCGAGGCGCGGCTGCCGCGTGACACCAGCGTGTCGTCCGGCACAGGCAGTGGATCGCCCTTGTCGCGGAAGCGGTTGGTGATGGGATAGCGGCGGTCGCGACCGAAATTCTTGCGCGTCACCTTCACGCCCGGCGCGGCCTGGCGGCGCTTGTATTCGGCGATGTTGAGGAGATGGTCGATCCGCGTCGCTATCGCACGGTCGAAGCCTGCGGCAATGGTCTCTTCCAGCGGCTCCTCGCGCTCGACCAGGCGCTCGAGCACCGCATCGAGCAGTTCGTAGGGCGGCAACGAGTCCTGATCGAGCTGGTTCTCGCGCAACTCCGCCGTCGGCGGGCGCGTGATGATGTCAGGCGGAATGACCTCGCCGGAGGGGCCAAGCGCGCCATCCGGCTTCCAGCTATTTCGCAGGGACGCCAGCCGAAACACCTGCGTCTTGTAAATGTCCTTGATCGGGTTGAAGCCGCCATTCATGTCGCCATAGAGCGTGGCGTAGCCGACCGACATCTCCGACTTGTTGCCGGTGGTCACCACCATCAAGCCGGTCTTGTTGGAGATCGCCATCAGCAGCGTGCCGCGGGTGCGCGCCTGGAGGTTTTCCTCGGTCATATCGGGCGGCAGATTCTTGAAGATATCGGAGAGGATGGTCCCAAAACCGTTGACCGCCTCTGCGATCGGGAGCACCTCGTAACGGATCCCGAGGTGGCCTGCGAGCTCGCCGGCATCCGCGATCGAGCTTGGCGCCGTGAAGCGATACGGCAGCATCACGCCATGCACCTGATCCGCGCCGAGCGCATCGACGGCGATCGCCGCGCACAGGGCTGAATCGATGCCGCCGGAAATGCCGAGCAACACACCGGGAAAACCGTTCTTGCCGACATAGTCGCGCAAGCCGAGCATGCAGGCCATATAGTCGGCTCTGTCGCCTTCGGGCAGCTGCGCAACCGGACCCGTGCAGCGCCAATCATCGCCGGTCTTGGTGAAGTGCAGCGTGGTGACGCTCTCCTCGAATGCCGGCAGCTGCGCGGCAAGTGAGAGATCGCCGTTCAGCGCGAACGAAGCGCCGTCGAACACCAGCTCGTCCTGGCCGCAGACCTGATTGAGATAGACCAGCGGCAGGCCGCTTTCGGTCACGCGCGCGACCGCGACCGACAAGCGCACGTCGCCCTTGTCGCGGGCGTAAGGCGAGCCGTTGGGCACGAGGATGATCTCGGCGCCGGTCTCGGCCAGCGTCTCGACGACGTTCTCGTAGTCCTCGGATTCCTCCAGCCAGATGTCCTCGCAGATCGGCACGCCGATCCGCACGCCGCGCACGGTCACCGGGCCGGCCGCAGGGCCGCGCGCAAACAGCCGCTTCTCGTCGAACACGCCGTAGTTCGGCAGATTGGCCTTGAAGCGCAGGCCCGCGATGCGGCCGCCATCGAGCAGCGCACAGGCATTGTAGAGCTTGCCCTCCTCGACCCAGGGCGTGCCAACCAGCATGGCGGGGCCGCCATCGGCGGTCTCGCGCGCAAGGCTTTCGATCGCGACGCGGCAGGCGGCCTGGAAGGCCGGCTTCTGCACGAGGTCTTCGGGCGGATAGCCGGCGATGAACAATTCCGGAAACAGCACGAGATCGGCGCGGTCTGCAGCGGCGTGCGCGCGCGCCGCGCGCGCCTTCGCGGCATTGCCGTCGATATCGCCCACCGTCGGATTGAGCTGGGCGAGCGTCACGGCGAACTGGCTGACGCGTTCGTTCATCTGGCTAGATCAGCCCTACCCGCTCCACGATGGCGAAGATCCAGAACGCGCCCGCCATCAACAGCGCGACACCGACGGCGGCCGAGCCCATGTCCTTGACCTGACCGATCTGCTTGTCGTGATCGAGCGTCAGGCGATCGGCGAGCTTCTCGACCGCCGTGTTGAGCAGCTCGACAACCAGCACGAAGGCGACGGCACAGACCAGCTCGACCGTGCGCATCGCGGTCGCGCCAATGAACCAGGCCAGCGGCAGCGACAGCAAAAGCGCAAATATCTCCTCGCGGATGGCCTGCTCTGAACGAAAAGCAAAGGCCAGACCGTTGCGCGAGTTGATCGTGGCCTTCCAGAGCCGCAGCAAGGTCTTAAAGGCCCGCTGCGACCGGCATCGGCCTGGCCTTGCCGGCACGATCCTGCTTCAAGAGCTCCGCGATCAGGAAAGCCATGTCGATCGACTGCTCGGCATTGAGGCGGGGGTCGCAGACCGTGTGATAGCGGTCGTTGAGATCCTCGTCGGTGATCGCGCGAGCGCCGCCGAGACATTCGGTGACGTCCTTGCCGGTCATCTCCAGATGCACGCCGCCGGCATGCGTTCCTTCGGCCGCGTGGATCGCGAAGAACGACTTCACCTCCGACAGAATGCGGTCGAAGGGCCGCGTCTTGTAGCCGGTGGTGGAGGTGATGGTGTTGCCGTGCATGGGATCGCAGGACCAGACCACCACCTTGCCCTCGCGCTGCACGGCGCGGATCATGTTCGGCAGATGCTCGCCGACCTTGTCGGAGCCGAAGCGGCCGATCAGCGTCAACCGTCCGGGCTCGTTGTCGGGGTTGAGCACGTCGATCAGCTTCAAGAGCTCATCGGGCTTCAGCGACGGGCCGCACTTCAGCCCGATCGGGTTCTTGATGCCGCGGAAATATTCGACATGGCCGTGGTCGAGCTGCCGCGTGCGGTCGCCGATCCAGATCATGTGGCCGCTCGTCGCGTACCAGTCGCCGGTGGTGGAATCGACGCGGGTCATCGCCTGCTCGTAGCCGAGCAGCAGCGCCTCGTGGCTGGTGTAGAAATCGGTCGCGCGCAGCTCGGGATGGCTCTCCAGATCGAGGCCGCAGGCGCGCATGAAGTTCAGCGCGTCCGAGATGCGGTCGGCCAGCTCCTTGTAGCGGCGGGACTGCGGAGAATCCTTCAGGAAGCCGAGCATCCACTGATGCACGCTGCCGAGATTGGCGAAGCCGCCGGTCGCGAACGCGCGGAGCAGGTTCAGCGTCGCCGCCGACTGGCGGTACGCCATCAGCTGGCGCTGCGGATCGGGCACTCGCGCTTCCTTGGTGAAGGCGATGTCGTTGACGATATCGCCGCGATAGCTCGGCAGCTCGATGCCATCGACCTTTTCCGTCGGCGAGGAGCGCGGTTTTGCGAACTGCCCGGCGATACGGCCGACCTTCACCACCGGGACGGCCCCGGCATAGGTCAGCACGACCGCCATCTGGAGCAGCACGCGGAAGAAGTCGCGGATGTTGTTGGCACCGTGCTCGGCGAAGCTCTCGGCGCAGTCGCCGCCCTGGAGCAGGAACGCTTCGCCTGCAGCGACGCGAGCCAGCGCCTTCTTCAGATTGCGCGCTTCGCCCGCGAACACCAGCGGCGGAAAGCTCGCAAGCTGCGCCTCGACATCGGCCAACGCCTTGGCGTCGGGATAGTCGGGGACCTGCAGCACGGGCTTGCTGCGCCAGCTCTCGGGTGTCCACCGCTCGGACATCGTAAATCCTCTTTCCTAAAGCAAAAACTGCAACCTGATCTGTGGGTTGCGCGAGCCGCCTTATACACAGGCTGGCATCGCCTCGCCAGTCGTAAATCCATTTCCGCACGCAAGCCCTTGCGGGCAAAGCCGAATTCGCATTTGGTAGGGGCGTGCGGAGAAACCTTGGGGCGTGCGCTGCTCATGGACGCGGCACTCGACGACGTTTTTATCGACGACATCAGCTTTCCGGCCGTCGACGGCTATTCGTTGACCGGCACCCTGTTCCTGCCGCGCGGCGTCAAGCGCCACGCCGTCCTGATCAATTCCGCGACCGCCGTCCCCCGCAAAGTCTATAGGGGCTTTGCCTCGTACCTCGCCAACCGCGGCTGCGCGGTCCTGACCTACGACTATCGCGGCATCGGCGACTCCCGCCTGCCGGCGCTGGTCGGCTACAACCAGCCGAAATCGCTGGTCGGCTTCAAGGCCTCGATGTCCGACTGGGCCGCGCTCGACGTCACCGCCGCAGTCAAATGGATGCGCGAGCGCTATCATACCCTGCCGCTCAACTATGTCGGTCATTCCTTCGGCGGCCAGGCGCTTGGGCTGATCGCGAACAACGCCGAGATTTCGCGCGCGCTGTTCGTGGCGTCCCAAGCCGCGACGTGGAAACTGATCCCGCCGCCGGAAAACTACCGCGTTTTCGTGTTCATGAATTTCATCGGCGTGCCCGTGACCCAGCTGCTCGGCTACGCGCCGGGCTGGCTCGGCATCGGCGAAGATTTGCCCAAGGGCGTGTTCCTGCAAGGCGCCAAATGGGTGAGCAGCCCGCGCCACCTCTTTGATTCCAAGCTGCCGGCGCTGGCAAACTTCGCAAGCTACAAGGGCGAGCTGCGCGCCCTCGCCTTCGCCGACGATCCCTGGGCAACGCGGCCCGCGGTCGAGCTGCTCTGCTCCGGCTTCAGCGCGATCAAGCCGGAGGTGCTCACGGTCAAGCCGTCCGACGTTGGCGTCAAGACAATCGGCCATTTCGGCTTCTTCCGCCCCGACCACCGCGACACGCTCTGGCGCGGTGTGGCGGAATGGATCCAGGGGGAGTGAGGGGCTAGCGAAGGATGGTCGTCAGAGACGAGTAGCGCTTGCCCGGCTTTGCTTCACCCGGCGAGAACTGCGCGAAGGCGTCGCTGACGCGGACCGCCGGCGGCGTATCGCTGGCGAAGCGAAACTCTTTCGGCCGCGGCGCATAGAAGTCGCGGCTGTAATAGGCGTCGTCGAAACGCGTCTCGTTGATGCCGAACAATGCGTCGCAGACGAACAGGAGTGCGTAGACTCCCGCAATCGCAGCGACGATTTCCTTGAGAACCGACATGTTGATGCCCCACCCTTTTCCGGGAGGATGCAGGCCGGTTCCAAAGGCAAGGTTTAAGACCGTGCGGCACTTGTCGGCAGGGTTGGCCGCGGGTCAGCAAATTGCAGACAATTTGAACGAATGCGTTACCGCCGGGGTATCGCCATGACGGCCGGCGCCCTTGGCTCGATCAGTTTTGGCTCAATCAATCTTGCAGTGCACTCGTTGCAGATCAGCGCGCACTCATCCGACACCAGACCAAACCTGGTGTCGAGGCCGAGCCCCAGATCCTGGCCGGCAAGGCCGGCGATGACGCCATTGCAGCTCAGGCACCTGTGCTGGGTGTCCACCCAGGAATCCGTGGCGGCTTCACGCCCAAGCGAACCATGGCGGTTCATCGCGCAATCCTCTGTACGGTCCTCAGCCTTCGTCTCGCTATATTTATCGGTATATATCGATCGCGGCAAGGCGGAGCAGCCTCCCGTCGACACCGCACCGCTTCTGAAGAATAGCCCCGTATTCATCAGGACTTTCAATCATGAAACAACAATATGACGCTGCTTCGAGTAAGCAGAGAGAAACGCTCAAGGCCGGTCGCACACTCGGCGCGGCCGCATGGACCATCGCTGTCCTTGGACTGACCGCAGGCTTCGTGCATGCGCAGAACGCACCAATCAGCCTTGCCGACAGGAGCTTCCCCGAAAGCGTGACGTCAACCAGCGACGGCGCGCTTTACGTCGGCAGCTTCAACAAGGACAAGGACCCAGGACCGTTCGTACTTAAGTCCGTCGCCTTACCGAAATAAAATCATCCGCCTTGCCGGCGCCGGGGCGCACTACTCCCACGAGTTCGCGCCCCGGCGAGATCGCCTACTACTTAGGTCCTAAACCGTCGCGATATCCGTACGGATATAACGTTGACGAATGTCTGCGTTCAGCGCAGAATTCCTGATGGTTTCGCCGGGATAACTGAATCCCCACTCGCTGCTGGAGCCTGCTGCGCTCCTAGCCAACCTGTTGCGTCGTGCTGCACCGCCGCGATCGGCGCACACGGTCAACCAGGCGCGGGACCGCAGACGACAAGTACAAAAAAACTCGTCAATCCCACGGAGGAAATGCATGTTCCAGCAAGCGCTCGACCAAATCTCGAAACAACTCCTTATCCGCGAACGCTATGACAATTTCATCGGCGGCAAATGGGTGGCCCCGGTGGAAGGCAAGTATTTCGATAACCCGAGCCCAATCACTGGCAAGAAGCTCTGCGCCGTGCCCCGCTCCACCGCCGCCGACATCGAGCTTGCGCTCGATGCTGCGCACAAGGCCAAGGACGTCTGGGGCAAGACGTCGGTGCAGGAGCGATCCCGGCTCCTGAACAAAATCGCCGACAAGCTCGAATCCAATCTTGACCTGCTCGCGCTCGTCGAGACGCTCGACAACGGCAAGCCGATCCGTGAGACGACCCATGCCGACATGCCGCTCGTCGTCGACCACTGGCGCTATTTCGCCAGCGTGGTACGCGCCCAAGAAGGCGGCATCTCCGAGATCGACCACGACACTGTCGCCTACCACTACCATGAGCCGCTCGGAGTCGTCGGCCAGATCATTCCCTGGAACTTCCCGATCCTGATGGCGACCTGGAAGCTGGCGCCAGCGCTGGCCGCGGGCAATTGCGTGGTGCTCAAACCGGCCGAACAGACCCCGCTCGGCATCCTCGCCGTGATGGAGCTGATCGCGGACATCCTGCCGCCAGGCGTCGTCAACGTCGTCAACGGTTTCGGCATCGAGGCCGGCAAGCCGCTCGCGCAGAACAAACGGATCGCCAAAATCGCCTTCACCGGCGAGACGACGACGGGGCGCATGATCATGCAATATGCGTCCGACAATCTCATTCCAGTGACACTAGAACTCGGCGGCAAGTCGCCGAATATTTTCTTCGCCGACGTCGCCGAGACCGATGACGACTTCCTGGACAAGGCACTCGAAGGCTTTGCCATGTTCGCACTTAATCAGGGCGAGGTCTGCACCTGCCCGAGTCGCGTACTGGTGCAGGAGTCGATCTACGACAAATTCATGGAGAAAGCGGTCGCGCGCACCAAAAAGATCAAGCAGGGCCATCCGCTCGACCCCAGCACCATGATCGGCGCCCAAGCCTCGAACGACCAGCTCGAGAAAATCCTGTCCTACCTCGACATCGGCAAGCAGGAAGGCGCAAAAGTTCTAACTGGTGGCAACCGGGCCAAGCTGGAAGGCGAACTCGCCGAAGGCTACTACGTCGAGCCGACCATCTTCGCCGGCAACAACAAGATGCGGGTCTTCCAGGAAGAGATTTTTGGACCGGTCGTCTCCGTCACGACATTCAAGAACGAGGAAGACGCACTCGCAATCGCCAACGACACCCTGTACGGGCTCGGCGCCGGCGTCTGGACCCGCAACGGCAACCGTGCCTACCGGTTCGGCCGCGCCATCCAGGCCGGCCGTGTTTGGACGAACTGCTATCACGCCTATCCCGCGCACGCAGCGTTCGGCGGCTACAAGCAGTCCGGGATCGGGCGTGAGACCCACAAGATGATGCTGGATCACTATCAGCAGACCAAGAACGTCCTCGTCAGCTATTCGACCAAGGCGCTCGGCTTCTTCTGATCGTTCGCCGCCTGATGGCGCAGGCGCGGCCTGACCGCGCTTGCGCCCCTTTTTTATGGGATGCACGCCATGGTCAACCGGGTCGAGATCACACCAAAGGCCGCCGAAATCATCGAACGTCTCAAGGCCCAGCACGGCGCGCTGATGTTTCATCAATCCGGCGGATGCTGCGATGGCTCGGCACCGATGTGTTATCCGGTCGGCGATTTCAAGGTCGGACCGCAGGACGTGCTGCTGGGCAATATCGCCGGATGCGACTTCTATATCGGCGCCGCGCAGTTCGAGTACTGGCAACACACCCAGCTCATCATCGACGTCGTTCCCGGACGCGGATCGGGATTTTCCGTCGAAGCACCCGAGGGCGTGCGGTTTCTGACACGCAGCCGAGTCTTTACCGACGAGGAAGTCGCCGAGCTCGAGGCCGCAGGCCCACCGGCCCGGGCGGCCTGAGCTTCCTTACGGGATGCTCCGGCCGCCGTCACGCGATCCGTCTCCGTCAGACGGCGAGGTTCATCCAGACCGCCTTGGGCTCGGTGAAATTGTCGAGCGCGGCAGTGCCATGCTCGCGGCCGAGGCCGGAGTCGCGCTCGCCGCCCCAGGGCAGGCGCACGTCGGTGTAGCCATAGGTGTTCATCCAGACGGTGCCTGCCCTCGCCTTCTTGGCAATACGCTGGAGCCTGCCGATGTCGCGGCTCCAGACGCCGGCGGCAAGGCTATAGGCCGTGCCGTTGGCGATCCGCAGCGCGTCGGCCTCGTCCTTGAACTTGATGACGCTGACCACGGGACCAAAGATCTCCTCTTGCGAGATCCGCATCTCGTGCTCGACATTTGCAAACACGGCGGGGCTGATGAAATAGCCGCGATCGCCGACCCGCTCGCCGCCCGTGACGAGCGTTGCGCCCTCCTTCTGTCCGATATCGACATAGTCGAGGATCGACTTCATCTGCTTTTCGGAGATCACGGGGCCGAGCGTGGTCTTGCGATCGAGCGGATCGCCCATACGCAGCGATTTTGCGCGGGCGGCGAGCCGCTCCACCACCTCGTCATAAGCGCCCTCCTGCACCAGCACGCGGGAGCCGGCCGAGCAGACCTGGCCTGCGTTGAAGAAAATGCCGGAGCCGGCTGCCTTCGCGGCTGCTTCGAGATCAGCGTCGTCGAAGATGACGTTGGCCGACTTGCCACCTAGCTCGAGCGAGACTCGCTTGAAGTTGCTGGCTGCGCCTTTCATGATTCCGCGCCCCACACCCGGCGAGCCGGTGAAGGTGACCTTGTCGACATCGGGATGATTGACCAGCGCATCACCGACGACGCGGCCCGGACCGGTGACGACGTTGAAGACGCCCGGCGGCAGGCCGGCTTCGAGGGCAAGCTCGGCGATGCGCAGCGCCGACAGCGAGGTCAGCTCGGCCGGCTTCATCACCACGGTGCAGCCACAGGCGAGCGCGGGCGCGAGCTTCCACATGCCGATCATCAGCGGGAAATTCCAGGGCACGATCGCCGCGACGACGCCAACCGGCTCACGCACCGTGTAGGTCAAGGCATCGTCGCGCACGGGCACGACGTCGCCGCTGATCTTGTCGGCCCAGCCAGCGTAGTAGATCAAAGTGTCGACGGCAGCCGGGAAATCCTGGCGCAGCGTTGCAGCGATCGGCTTGCCCGCATCGATCGACTCGAGCTCGACGATCTCGTCGGCGTGGGCTTTGAGAAGCTCCGCCCAGCGGAGCAGGATCTGACCGCGTTCGGAGGCGCGCATGGTGCGCCAGGAGCCCTCGAACGCGCGCCGCGCAGCCGCCACCGCGTGCTCGACATCGGCCTCGTCGCCTTCGGCGATGGTAGCAATGACCTGCCCGGTCGCAGGATTGAGAGACTTGAAGGTACGCCCGGAGCTGGCGGGGATGCGGCGGCCGTCGATCAATAGATGCTGCGGCCGGGACATGAACTCGCTGGCCGGCGAGTGCGCAAAGTCATATGCAACAGACATCATATTTCCTCCTGTTCTGGTATGCCAGACTAGGCGCCGACTGGCTGTAGTAAATATGATATCGTGTGCAAATGGACG
The DNA here is from genome assembly GCF_000472925.1 of Bradyrhizobium sp. Ec3.3. Classification (GTDB taxonomy): domain Bacteria; phylum Pseudomonadota; class Alphaproteobacteria; order Rhizobiales; family Xanthobacteraceae; genus Bradyrhizobium. Next base: position 19,792 of record NZ_AXAS01000016.1, on the reverse strand, counting down.
CTTCTCATATGAAGCGAACTTCATAAGGAAAGCCAATGCTTCAGATCGAGATCGAGGCCGTCTGGCGGTTTCGCCGCGAAGGAAGCCCGCGCACCGCCGTGATCATGCTCGGCGTCCTCAACGAGATCAGGAAGACCGGCAAGATCACCAGCGCAGCCAATGACGCGCATCTGTCCTATCGGCACGTCTGGAATCTGATCGAGCAATGGTCGGAGTTCTTCGGCACGCCTCTCGTCGAGACCCAGCGCGGCAAGGGCACCAAGCTCACCGCGTTCGGCGAGCGGCTGGTATGGGCCGGCGAACGCATGCAGGCGCGGCTCGGACCCCAGCTCGACAATCTCGCGCAGGAACTGGCGAGCGAGATCAAGCCGTTCCTCGAGCAGCGCCCCTCGGTGATCCGCGTTCATGCCAGCCACGGCTTTGCGGTCGCGAAGCTTCGCGAGTTCCTCGACCGCGAGCCCGGCATAGGCGTCGACCTGCGCTATGTCAGCAACCAGCATTCGCTGGTCTCGCTGGCGCAGGGCGCCTGTGACCTCTCGGGCCTCCACTTGCCGCACGGCGCCTTGCGAGCGCAGGGCATCAAGGCGGCGCGCGAATGGCTCGATCCGCGTGAGGACCGCATCATCAATTTCGTCACGCGCGAGATGGGGCTGATGGTTGCGCGCGGCAACCCGCTAGGCATCGGATCGATCCAGGATCTGACCGCTCCCAGGGTACGCTTCGTCAACCGCGACCATGATTCCGGCACGCGCCTGTTGTTCGACCAGCTGCTCGCCGCGAACGGCATCGACGAGAGCCGCATCAACGGCGCACAGCAGATCGAATTCACTCACGCCGCAGTCGCCGCCTATGTCGCGAGCGGTATGGCGGACGTGAGCTTTGGCGTGGAAGCGGCCGCCCGGCATTTCGGCCTCGATTTCATCCGGGTCGTGACCGAGGACTATTTCTTCGTCTGCAAGCGCGCATTCCTGGATACCGAGCCGATGCGGCGCATCCTCGAGATCATCCGCAGCGCCGAGTTTCGGGCCGCTGTCGCCGTCCTCCCGGGCTACCAGCCGACCGATACCGGCGACGTCACCGGCGTGAAGGCCTTTTTGGAGATGCACGCCGTACGGTGAAGCCATGCGGTCATGTCGACGCCGCATTAGCCCGAACCGACTGGACGAGGTCCGGGACACGCTATATCAGTTTGAATATAGCGGATGCTGGCCCGGCTAACTCGCGCAACAGGACTTGCTGAATGTTTCAACGCCGCCGATCTGCCGTCGCGCTCCGTCACGTCGCCTTCGAGGATCTCGGCCTGCTCGCGCCGGTCATGGAGCGCGAAGGCTGGAACGTTTCCTTCTGCGACGCACCGGTCGACGATCTCAGCCATCCCTCGATCAGGGATGCCGATCTCCTCGTCGTTCTCGGCGGCCCGATCGGCGTCTACGAGACCGAGAGCTATCCGTTCATCGCGCGGGAAATCGCGCTCATCGAGCACCGCCTCGGCCGGGATCTTCCGACACTCGGCATCTGCCTCGGCGCGCAGCTCATGGCGAAGGCACTTGGCGCCCGCGTCTATCCTGGTCACGTCAAGGAGATCGGCTGGGGACCGGTCTCGCTGACGGAGTCAGGCCTCGCCTCCTGCCTGAAACCGCTTGCCGGCACCACGCCGGTCCTGCATTGGCATGGCGACACGTTCGATCTCCCGGCTTCCGCGACGCGGCTTGCCGCCAACGAGAACTACGAAAACCAGGCATTCTCCTGCGACGCCCATGCGCTGGCGCTGCAATTCCACCTCGAGGCCGATCCGCGGCAACTCGAGGAATGGTATGTCGGCCACGCTATCGAGCTTGCGGCGACAAAAATTTCGGTGTCGCAGCTTCGGACACGGACCGCAGAACTCTCACGCGGACTTGCGCGCGAGGCTGATCGCGTATTCTCCGACTGGCTTCGCCAGATCGGGCACCGTGACGCATCGCTGCGCACGGCTGCGCCGTAGGAGCCTTCATGCAAAACGAATCGCCGCGTCATCAGGACGGCAGTGCCGGCGACGCCAATTACGGTGCGATCGGCAAGGGCTATGTGAATTTTCGGTGTCCCGACCCGCGCATCGCCAGCCTGATCGGGGACGCGCTTGGCGATGCACAGACCGTTCTCAACGTCGGGGCCGGTGCCGGCTCGTACGAACCGAAGGACCGCACGGTGACCCCGGTTGAACCCTCACAGTCGATGCGCGACCAGCGCCCGCCGCATCTTCCCGCAGCGATCGACGCCGTTGCCGAAAACCTCCCCTTCAAGGACGCTTCCTTCGACGCCGCGATGTCGACTTTCTCCGTGCATCAATGGAAAGATCTCAATGCGGGCCTGCGCGAGATGCGGCGGGTCACACGCGGTCCGGTCATCATCATGAGCTGCGAGCCGAGCGAACTCGATCGCTTCTGGCTCGACGCCTATTGCCCCGAGGTGATCGCAGTCGAGTCGGTGAGATATCCGCCGGTGCACGACATTGCGCAGGCACTCGGGGCCAACTCCGAGATCCTGTCCGTTCCCATTCCGCTGGATTGCACCGATGGCTTCAATGAAGCCTATTACGGCCGGCCGGAGATGCTGCTTGATCCCGCCGCGCGGCTCGCCTGCTCAGCTTGGAGCTTCGTCGACGACGATGCAGTGCAGCGCTTCGAGGATGCCCTCGGCCGCGATCTGGCGTCCGGCCACTGGGACGAGCGATTTGGCGAGCATCGAAAATTGCCCTCCTTTGGCGGCTCCCTCAAACTGATCGTCGGCCGGGTCTGATCCGACCGGGTAAGGCGGCGGAAACTTCTCTGTCATTGACTGATCGTCCGTGCGTGGTGACGCTGGCGGTGTCCTCGCTCGTTCCTTGACAGCAAGACGTTTCCGACAAGCATGATCCGGAAAAGTGCGAAGCGGTTTTCCGAAAAGAAGTCGGAAAGGCTTGGATCAGAGGCTGGCGATGACCGGCGCGAGCTCGACCGAGCCGCGCCAGATCATCTCGAAGGCGACGTAGACGATGATGGCGAGGCCGACATAGGCGATCCAGCGCTGCTTCTGGAGCACGCGGCCGAGCAGATCTGCGGCGACGCCCATCAGCGCGACCGACAGCAACAGGCCGAAGGCCAGGATGAACGGATGCTCGCGTGCGGCGCCCGCGACAGCCAGCACGTTGTCGAGCGACATCGAGACGTCGGCGGCGACGATCTGGAGCGCCGCCTGCCGAAAAGTCTTGCGCGGCGCCTGCGCATGCGTCGTGCTCCCGGCCCCGGCATGACCGAGCGCCAGCACGCCGGCGTGGGACGACTGCTCGCGCAATTCGCGCCACATCTTCCAGCAGACCCACAGCAGCAGCACGCCGCCGGCCAGCAGAAGGCCGAGCACCTGGAGGAGCTGGGTCGCAACGCCGGCGAAAACAATGCGCAGCACGGTCGCAGCCGCGATGCCGACGATGATGGCACGGCGGCGCTGGCCGGCAGGCAGGCCCGCCGCGGCAAGGCCGATGACGACGGCATTGTCGCCGGCGAGCACGAGGTCGATCAGGACGACCTGAAACAGCGCCGTCAGCGCTTCGGGGGTGATGAATTCGCTCATGTCTGATCATTCGGACGCGAGGCTGCACCGAGCCAGTGCGGCTTGCGGCGCTCGATCCAGTCCAGGACTTTCGAGCGCTGCGAGCGCAAGCCCGGCACATCCTCGGCAAGCAGGGCAAGGCCGAGCGGCAGCATCCAGATGCCGAGCACCGGCAGAAACGACAGCACGCCGCCGACGACCAGCAGCGCGCCGGCGGGCATCCGCACCCAGCGGTTCGAGGGTCGCAGCAGGTAGGTGACGGTGCCGCTAACGCGCGGCGGCAGGCGGCCGACGAGCGCGTCAAGGCGCGGATCGCCGCCGGCGGCCTCGCCGGTGGCGCGCTCGCGCGACCTCGCGTGATCGTCGGTGCCTGCGCGCATGCTCACGCTCCGGATGCGAGGCGGCCCTCGCCGCGCGGCGTGACCCGGCTAACCGGCTTCGAGCGCGGCAGCACCAGCGTGAGCAGGCGGAGCAGCTTGATCGCCTGCACCTCATGCGGATGCACGTCCTCGTCCGCCGCGGCGACCCGCTCGGAGATGTCGATGAGATGCGCGGCCAGCGGCAGGTCCGAGACCGGGCGGAGCGTGTCGATGACGACATTGGCGAAATCAGGCTGCTCCAGCCGCTCCGCGAGCTCGTCGAACATCGCAGCAAGCCGCGCTTCGCTGACATGCGGGGCGAGCCCGCGCTCCCGGATGAAGCGGGTCACCTCCTCGCGCTCGACCGCGGCGACACGGCGGTCGGCGACGGCGACCAGCGCGCCGGCAATCACGAGCGCGGCGGCGGCCTGCTCGTGCAGGCTGGAAGGTTCGGTAATCTCGCCCTGGATGGGGCGCAAAGCTTCTGCGTCAGGCATCATAGCTCCTCAAGCTTACGGTTGTGACCGCACGCGGGAAGCGATGAGGATGGCTGGTCGATGAGAGCAGGTGCGCTGGGCCCAACGATCGTCCAATCCAAACGCATTCGCGCGCGGGACAGGTCATCCGACATCACGAGGTTGGCCGAGGGATCGGCGGCCTCGTCAGAGGGGCCCGGATTCTGTTGAAGGGAGAGATAAAGTTCGCCCAGGCCAAATCAAGCCGGCCGAGCTGCGACCAGCAGCCGCGGGAACGCGGCGCGCCGTTCATAAAATCGCCGTAAGGGATATCCGTCCCGTTTACCTTGTTCGCCGGCCTGCGTGGTGGCAATCTCGCGCTGGACGACCGAAGAGAGCCAGTCATGTCGCGCTTGGGCGCAAAATCGCTTCCCCAACTGAGCGTCCGGATCGATCTGGACGCCGAGGACCGGATCGGGCCCGGCAAGATCCAGCTCCTGGAGAATATTCGGGAGCACGGCTCGATCTCGGCCGCGGGCCGCGCCATGGACATGTCCTACAAGCGCGCCTGGGATCTCGTGGACGAGATCAACCGTATCTGCGGACACGCCGCAGTCGAGCGCCAGACCGGCGGCAAGAACGGCGGCGGCGCGATGCTGACCCCGTTCGGCACCGCCCTCGTCGCGCGCTACCGCAAGATCGAGCGCGACGCCGCGCGCGCCGTGCGCAAGGAGCTGATGGCGCTGAGGACGGACATCAAGCGCTCGCGCAAGGCGTGAGTCCGAACGCGCCGACTCGTGTTAGGTAGCAGTAATATCTTTGGTGTCGACGATTGTAGGGTCGCGCTGCCTGGCAGCCGTCTGAACTATTGCGTCTAACGCGGCGCCAAATGATCCAGCACAAACCGTCGCACCAACCGCACCCATCGTCGGCGTGGCGGCACCTGTTCCGAACAGGGCGAGCAGAATGCGGGTATCGGCGTTCTTCTTATTGAGCCTGCGAACGACATCTTGAATCTTGGCGGTGGACGGTTGACTGACGTAGCAGAGGCACGCAAGCGAGGTATCCGTCATATCGAGCGAAAAGAATTTCGCCGTTGATAGCGCGTCCGCTTCTTCCGCGATCGCCTCGATACCACGGTGCCGCAGCAAATAGGACAACACCAGCGCCGTCGCTTCGTCGAGCTTTCCGGATCCTGGAATGCAGAGCACCGAACGCGGTGATCTGCTTTCTTCCTCGATCAACTTGCGTTGCGCCCTTGCCTGCTCAATTGCGATCGCGGCACCGGGGTTCGCGCTCATGTCCAAGGCCGGTGAGTCCAAATCGTGGTGCGCTTCCAGGTCGGCCACCAGCTCGTCGACGGTCGAAGCAATGCGATTTAGCCGTTCTTCGTCGAGATGGCCCAATCGGCGGTCGGCTTCCGCGAGCCTCAGTCCCTCGAGCAGGATCGTATCGCAGTATTCCTCAAGTGACGCCCCTTTGAGGAACTCATGTGCTTGCTCCGCGGCTTCAAGAGGATCCCCCGCCAGCATTCGTTGATAAGCCAGCTGAGGCGGACTCAGAGGAGGTCGGTCGCCCAGCATGATTTCAAGGAACTTGAGCCGCTCGACATGCCGTCCCACGACAACGAGACATATTGTCAGAGGCGTCGCCATGACCAGTCCGACCGGACCCCAGAGCCACGTCCAGAATGACGCAGACAGGATGATTGCGACGGGAGACAGGCCAGAACTATGGCCATAGATCAATGGTTCAAGTACCTGGCCGGCGAGCAGTTCCAGAACCACGAACAACAGAGCTGTCAGCACCAGCATTTGCCAGCCCGAACCAACAGCGGCAGCGAGAATGAGCGGAAATATGGCTGAGATCAGCGCACCAATATACGGAACGAATCTTAGGATCATCGCTAGCAGCCCCCACAACGGAGCGGAGGGCACGCCGATCAATTCGAGACCCAAGCCGATTGCCAGACCGAACACCGCGTTGAAGATGATCTGGGTCAGGAAGAGTTTGCTCAGGCGCTTGCCCGCGTCGTCAAGGGCGGCCGTCGTCCGCTGAATATCGCTCGAGCCCGCAAGACGGACCAGGCGATTCCTCAGATCCTCGCGTTGCAACAGGATGAAAGTTACGAAAATGACGACGATTCCAGTCGTCGTGAGCGGCGAAAGCAAAGGCTCGATAATTTTGGCGAGCGTCGTCAGAGCACCCGGGTCGGGCTGCTTGACCTCAACGGGTATCGGAAGCGTTCTATCTGACGCTTGTCTCGAGAGCCCATTGTCCGGCCGACCAGTCGTCGCCTCACCATGTTGCAGCTCCGTCCCCAGTTCCTTGAGAACGGTAGAGGCCTGTTCCAACGTTCCAGAACCGCCCATCAGCCCGCGAAGGCTCTCGATCTTGTCACTCAGCGTTTGCTGATATCCGGGCAGCTTGGCGGCAAGGCGCGTTGCCTGCGATACCATGAGCCCGCCTAAACTGAATATGATCGCAAATCCGAAGAAGACGACTACGAGTACGGAAGCCGTGCGCGGAACTCGCCATGAATAGAGGCGGATGACGAAAGGCGCGAGAACGAAGCTCAAGAGAACGGCCAGAGCGACCGGAACGAAAACTTCCCGGCCGAAATACAGCGCAGCAATAATCAGCGCTGCGACGGCCATATTTATCAGCGCGCTCCCCCGCCGCTGCGTTAGCCTTGTTTGCTCGGGCTTATCCTGCAACTGCGTGGCCCTCGCTCTTAGCCGAACGATAGTCGCTCCGGCTTCGATGAAACCCCTCAGTTCACTGGACTTGGGTTCTGCAATGCGAATGGACGATTGCCGGTCGCGCGCTACTATTTCGGCGGATAATTCTACGCCTCTTTTCCACCTCGGGTAAGAACAAAGTAAGAGGGTGACCGCAATGCCCGCTGCCCGGGCACGCGTGAGCACGTCGATCTCGATGGATTAGTGGATCTGCGGCGCGCGGGATTGCCCTAGTTCGGCCGCACCGCCATCTCCGGTGCCGGCTGGATCAGCGCCTCGCCGAGCAGGCTTTGCTCGGCTTTCGGGATCGAGAAGCGGACCTTGAAGCCGTCCTCGGTCTCCAGCGTGATGATGCGCTGGGTCGTGTCCGTTGATTGCTCGACCACCCAGGCTGCCAGCGGATAGGCGTAGCGCAGGCTCTGGTCGCCATAGCGGGCCTTCAGCGCGGCTTCGAGCAGGCCGGGCAATGTCATGATCAGCGCGCCGACCTGGTTGAGCGAGACGCGGACCTCGGCAGGCTTGCCCGCAGCATCCTCGAACCGCAGCGCGATCGCGCCGCCATCGGGCGCGACCTCGCAGGTCGTGAGCGATTTGACGCTGATTTCCATTGCACGCTCCGACAAATGCACGCCTTCGCTATATCGCTCACGATATATCGATATCGGCCGCCTCGTCCAGCCGCCTTTTTTGGAACCGCTCGAAACGCACAGCATGGCTCACTCACCGAATGCGTGATATACGTATGGATATAGCGAGGCCCGAACGGCCCGTTTTGACAGGGAGCGAACAAGCCAATGAGCGACTACAACCTTCTCATCGACGGCAAGATGGTGCCCGGCGACCTGACCATGCCCGTGCTCAATCCCGCGACCGAGGACGTACTGGCGCAGTGCCCGCGCGCCTCGAAGAGCCAGCTCGACGCGGCCGTGGCCGCGGCGAAAGCCGCCTACCCGGCCTGGGCCGCGACGCCGATCGAGGAGCGGCGCAAGCTCGTGATCAAGATGGCTGACGTCATCGAGGCCAATTCCGGCGAGCTCGCGCGCCTTCTGACCGCCGAGCAGGGCAAGCCGCTCACGGACGCCACCGGCGAGGTCCTCGGCATGGCCGCGTTCTTCCGTTATCTCGGCTCGCTCGAGCTGCCGATGCGGGTGATCGAGAACTCCGGCGACCGCAAGGTCGAGGCGTATCGCCGGCCGCTCGGCGTCGTCGGCGCCATCATTCCCTGGAACTATCCGCTGCTTATCCTCAGCTTCAAGCTGCCGTCGGCGCTGCTCGCCGGCAACACGCTGGTGGTGAAGCCCGCGCCGACCACGCCGCTCGCGACGCTGCGCTTTGCCGAGCTCGTCAAGGACGTGCTGCCGAAAGGCGTGCTCAACGTCATCACCGACGCCAACGATCTCGGCGGCGAGATGACCAAGCACCCTGATATCCGCAAGATCTCCTTCACCGGCTCTTCGGCCACCGGCCAGAAGGTCATGGCGAGCGCAGCGCAGACGCTCAAGCGCATCACGCTCGAGCTCGGCGGCAACGATGCCGGCATCGTGCTCGACGACGTCGATCCGAAGAAGGTCGCGCCGGGAATCTTCGAAGGCGCGTTCCAGAACTCAGGGCAAGTCTGCCTCGCCATCAAGCGGCTCTATGTCCACGAGTCCGTCTATGACGAGCTCTGCAACGAGCTGGTCGCGATCGCCAAGAACACCGTGGTCGATGACGGATCGAAGCAGGGCACCAAGCTCGGGCCGCTGCAGAACAAGATGCAGTACGAGAAGGTGAAAACGTTTCTCGAGGACGCGCGCAAGAACGGCAACGTCATCGCCGGCGGCTCGGCGATGGACCGTCCCGGCTATTTCATCGAACCGACCATCGTGCGCGACATTCAGGAGGGCTCGAAGCTGGTCGACGAGGAGCAGTTCGGCCCCGTCCTGCCGGTGATCAAATATTCCGACAAGGACGACGTGATCCGCCGCGCCAATGCCACGACCTACGGCCTCGGCGCCTCGGTGTGGTCGTCCGACGTCAAGCGCGCCCACGAGGTCGCAAGCCAGCTCGAGTCCGGCACCGTGTGGATCAACAAGCATCTCGACATGGCTCCGAACATCCCGTTCGGCGGCGCCAAGCAGTCGGGCATCGGCACCGAATTCGCCGAGGAGGGCCTTGCCGAATTCACCCAGCTTCAGATCATCAACGGGCCGCCTGCGGCCTGAGGCGAAATCCGGGGTCGCTGCGCAACCGCCGCGGCCCCGCTCATTCTCACTCAAGCGGAGGCGGACGATGTTCGATGCACAAAGCGATCTTGCCGCCCTGGTCTATGAACCGCATCAGGATCCCGACACCATCTTGCGCGGCTTCGCGGCCGACCTGAATGCGCGCGGGTTGCGGGTCGTGGGCATGGTGCAGGCGGGCCATTGCGCGGACTCCAGCCTGTCGGCGGTGCTGCTTCACAACGGCGAGAAACTGCTGCTGGCGCAGGACTTCGATCCCGCCGCGAGCGGTTGCCGGCTCGATCTTGCGCGGCTCCAGAACGCCGGCGAGCAGATCGCCGAGGCGTTGGCACATGGCGCCGACCTCGTCATCATCAACCGCTTCGGCAAACGGGAGCGCAATGGCAAGGGGCTGGCTTATCTGATCGAGCGGGCGTTCAACGCCGACATCCCCGTGGTGATCGCGGTTGCAAACGACCACTTCGCCGACTGGATCAAGTTCGCCGGCGGCATGAGCGTCAAGCTCCGCTGCGAGCGCCACGCGCTCGATGCGTGGTGGCAGCGTATCGCGACGCCCTCGCCCTGCGCGGTCGAAGCCGAGCATTCCACGGTGTGCGCCGTGCTGAAGTGAAGTCGCGCCCCCTACTCGTCCCTGAGCGCTGAGAGCACCTGTCCGCCGAGCTCCGTCAAGCGGTAGGTCACCAGCGGACGGCTCGACGGCGGCTTGCGCGCGATTTCGACGACGTAACCGCGGACCATCAGCGCTTCGAAGCTCCCGTAATAGCCGTGCATGCTGATCTGGCTCTGTCGCTGCGCCCTGAACTCGCGCAACGCGCGGATCTCGTTGCCCGACAGCAGCGACCTGCGGACCCGCCGCACCAGTTTTGCCCTCTGCTGGAGCCAGGCCTCATCGGGCAACACCCGCGATGGCTCGATCGGCTCGCCGCACGGCGCAGTCTCCGGGACCACCGCCGCCTTCGTCGCCCCTGCGCTGACCGATTGCTTGGCGAGATCGAGTGCTGCGACCGGCCATCGGCGGCTCCTGTCCACCATGACCGGCGGCGGCACGACACTGTCGCGGACCAGCTGCTCGAAGCGGCCGGCGGTGACGCCGACATAGGCGGCCGCGCGGCGCCGATCGATCAAACCGTGCGGCTCCGCCGCCAGCGCGCACGCGCTTTTCCCGTCCACCGCCCAAATCCCCCTGTTCGGCCGCGCCCCCTGGCCGCCGCGGGCGAAAACTAGGGCCAGAGGCTGTTCTCGAAAAGCAGAGAATTTCGTACGCCTTGCTGCCGAATCGGCAACAGCTATAGTCGCGCGATGCGATTTCATGCCCCCGCCCTGTACTACTTCCACGCCGTGCGCCGGACCGGCTCGATCCGCGCCGCGGCGCGGACCCTCAACGTGGCCTCCTCGGCGGTCAGCCGGCAGGTTCTCAAGCTGGAAGAGGAGATCGGCGCGCCGCTGTTCGAGCGGACGGCTCGCGGGCTGACATTGACCACGGTCGGCGAGATGCTCGCCCGGCACGTCATGACCGTGCTCCAGGACCACGACCGCTTTCGCTCCGACGTCCAGTCGCTGTCCGGGACATGGCGCGGCTCGGTGAGCATCGCCTGCATCGAGTCGCTCGCTGAATCGCTGCTGCCCGGCCTGATCGCGTCGCATCGCGGCCGCGCCCGCCGCGTCACTTTCACCACGCAGGTGATGGGATCAGCCGACGTGCTGGACGCGCTGAGCCGCGGCGAAGCCGACATCGGCATTGCCATGGCGCTGCGCCATCCCCAGGATCTGCGCCAGGTCGCGCTGAAGCGCTTCCGGTTAGGGGCGATCGTTGCGGCCGATCATCCGCTGGCGCGGCGCCGGACCGTGACGCTGGCGCAATGCCTCGCCTTTCCGATCATTCACGCGCTTCCGGAGCTGTCGATCTACCACCTGCTGCAACCGCTCATCGCGCAGCTTGCCGAAACGCCCGAGCCCGCCGTGCAGGCCAATTCCATCGACCTGATGCGCGAGCTTGCGGCGCGCGGCGTCGGCGTTGCGATCCAGACCCAGATCGGCATCGGCCGCCTCGCCAATAGCGGACAGCTCAAATTCCTGCCGCTGGACAACGACGGCAGTCCGGTGTGGTCGGACCTCGGCGTCTATGTTCGCGCCGAACGGGTCCTGCCCGCCTACACCGAGTCGTTCCTCCAGGAGCTGGTGCGCGAGCTCGGCGATCGCGAACGGCAGGAGAACGCCGACCACGGCAAGGTCGGCGCGTAAGGCGCCCCTACTCCGCCGCCTGCCGCACGTGGCGCGCGGTCGGGGTGCGCATGGTGACGAGCTCTTCGGCGGCGGTCGGATGCAGCGCGATGGTGGCGTCGAAATCGGCCTTGGTCGCCTTCATCTTCACGGCGATGGCGACCGCCTGGATGATCTCGGCGGCGGCATCGCCGACGATGTGGCAGCCGAGCACGCGGTCGGAGGTGCCGTCAACGATGAGCTTCATCAAGACGCGGGTGTCGCGGCCGGACATCGTCGCCTTGATCGGGCGGAACGTCGCCTTGTAGATATCGACGTGGCTGAACTGCGCGCGCGCTTCGGTCTCGGTCAGGCCGACGGTGCCCACCTCCGGCTGCGAGAACACGGCGGTCGGGATGTTGGCGTGGTCGACCCGCACCTCGCGCTTGCCGAACACGGTATCGGCGAAGGCATGGCCCTCGCGGATCGCGACCGGCGTCAGGTTGAAGCGATGGGTGACGTCGCCGATGGCGTAGATGCTGTCGACCGAGCTCTTCGAGAACCCGTCGACCGCGATGCCGCCGTTCTTCGGGTTGATGGCAACGCCGGCCTTCTCGAGGCCCAGATTGGCGACCGCCGGATGGCGGCCGATCGCGAACATCACCTGGTCCGAGGCGACGCTCGAGCCGTTCGACAGATGGCTGGTGAACTCGTCACCGTAACGATCGACCTTGGTCACCGTGCAGCCGGTCAGGATGGTGATGCCCTGCTTCTCCATCTCGCTGCGGACATGAGCGCGGACGTCGTCGTCAAAACCGCGCAAAATATTGTCGCCGCGATAGATCACGGTGACGTCGGAGCCGAAGCCGGCAAAAATCCCGGCGAATTCCAGCGCGATATAGCCGCCGCCCTGGATCACGATCCGCTTCGGCAACTTCTTGAGATGAAACGCTTCGTTGGAGGAGATCACATGCTCGATGCCGGGGATCGCCGAGCCATGGTTGGGCGCGCCTCCGGTGGCGATCAGGATGTATCTTGCCGTGATTGTCTTTTCGTTCTCGAGCAGGCGGATGGTGTTAGCGTCCTCGATCACCGCGCGGCTCTTGACGATGCGCGCGCCCGACTTCTCGACATTCGTTGTGTAGGCCGCCTCGAGCCGCGCGATCTCCTTGTCCTTGTTGGCGATCAGCGTCGGCCAGTCGAAGCTTGCGGACGGAATGGTCCAGCCGAAGCCCGCGGCATCCTCGATCTCGTGGCGGACATGCGATCCGATCACGAACAGCTTTTTCGGCACGCAGCCGCGGATCACGCAGGTCCCGCCCATGCGGTACTCTTCCGCGATCATCACGCGTGCGCCGTGACCGGCCGCGATGCGAGCGGCGCGCACGCCGCCCGAACCACCACCGATGACAAAGAGGTCGACGTCGAATTCAGCCATTGTCCACTCCGACCTCTCTGCCTTTCTTCCTCGTCACATATCCTTGCCGCGCTTCTTCATCTCGGCGCGGAACGCGCTCGCGACGATCTCGGAGAAATTCTGCGCCCATGAATTCGTGAAGGCCATGCCCTGTTCGATCGCGCGCGGCTCGGCGTTAATCAGCTTCTGCCCCAGCGGAGACTTGTAGAACGCCACGAGATCCTTGAGCTCCTGCTCGGTGAACTGGGCGGCGTAGGCCTGCGCCATGCCGTCGCCGATCTCCTTCTCACGGCCGGCGAGCTGCTGCGCCACCACCGGTGCCAGCTCGTTGAGGTCCTTCTGGTAGTTGAGGTTCTGCCCGATCAGCGCACCCTTGACCTTCTCCACCATGCCGGGAACGGCGTTGGCATACAGCGCGCTGGCGTTCTTCATGGTCAGGATTTCCTTGGCGGCCGCCATCGCCGCGGGCGAGGCCTTGGGCGCTGCCGCCTGCTGTGCCGCCGCCGGGACGGCGCCAAAAGCCAATCCCAGGCCAGCCAGTCCCAGGGCGAGGCCTGCCACGGGCAGCATCTTCAAAACGCTCTTCATTCCTAGTCTCCTTTCGGCTTTCGCCGTTCAATCACGCGGATTCCTTCGCCGCCCGCCAGGACGGCAGAGCCGGCCAAGCCGATGAACAGTCCATGCTCCACCACGCCGGGGATCGCGCTCAAGGCGACCGCGAGCCGTGCCGGATCCTCGATCCGTCCAAGATGGGCATCGAGGATCCAGTGGCCACCATCGGTGACGAAAACGTGGCCGTCCTTGGCCTTGCGGAGCGCCATTTGCCCGGAAACGCCGGATTGCGCAAATGCCTTCTCGATCGCCCGCCGTGTCGCGCCAAGCCCGAACGGGATGACCTCCACCGGCAGCGGAAAACGGCCGAGCGTCGCCACCCATTTACTGTCGTCAGCGATTACGATCATTCGATCGGAGGCAGCCGCGACGATCTTCTCGCGGAGCAGCGCGCCGCCGCCGCCCTTGATCAGGTTGAGCTCGGGATCGACTTCGTCAGCGCCGTCGACCGTGATGTCGAGATGGTCGATCTCGTCCAGCGTGGTCAGCGGCACGCCGCAACGGACCGCGTCGGCCCGTGTGGCTTCCGAGGTCGGCACGCCGATCACCTTGAGGCCGGCGCGCACCCGCTCGCCGAGCAGCTCGACGAAATGCTTGGCCGTCGATCCGGTGCCGAGACCGAGCTGCATGCCGTCGCGCACCTCCTCGAGGGCGCGAGCAGCCGCCTGTCGCTTCAACTGGTCCATGTCCACGTTCGGGCCTGCCCTTTGTGTGTGGCTTCAAGGTCTCACTTGAGATCTCATTTGAGAGACCGCCGAAATAAGTCGCATTCGGCGGCCTATCTAGCCCCGTTTTGGCCCGGAGAACAGGCCTGCGGAACGAGGTTATAAGCTGATCTTATGGCCGGTCCGCTTGCAGAAGCTCCGCCTTGCCGGTAGCGCATGATCATGACCGCTCACACCATCGTCTTCGATCTCGACGGCACGCTTGTGGATACGGCGCCCGACCTGATCAGCGCGCTGAACCACGTGCTCGATCGCGAGGGGCTGTCGCCCGTGCCGATGCAATCGGCCCGCAATATGATCGGCGCCGGCGCCCGCAAGCTGATCGAGCGGGGCCTGGAGGCCGAAGGCCGGATCGTCGGCGTCGAGGACATCAACCGGTTGACGGCGGATTTCATCGCCTATTACGCCGACCATATCGCCGATGAATCGCGCCCGTTCGAGGGGCTGGAGGCCGCGCTCGACCACCTCGCGGAGCGTGGCCACCGGCTCGCGGTGTGCACCAACAAGCTCGAATGGCTCTCCAGGCGGCTGCTCGACGCGCTGGGCCTCTCCCGGCGCTTTGCCGCCATCTGCGGCGCCGATACCTTTGGGGTGCAGAAGCCCGACCCGACCATCCTGCGCGAGACGGTGGCCCGCGCCGGCGGACAGCTCGCCGCCAGCATCATGGTCGGGGATGCCGGAACCGACGTTGGGGTGGCCCGGCGTGCCGGGGTTCCCGTGATCGGCGTCAGCTTCGGCTATACCGATGTGCCAATCGAGGAACTCAAGCCGGACCGCCTGATCCATCACATGCGCGACCTGCCGGCGGCGGCGACGAGCCTGATGGGGCGCCTAAGCGCCGAGGCAAGCGCTTGATATCGTTACGTAAACCGAAACATTAACCGTCTATTAGCTATACGCACCCGGCCCGTTGCGCGGGCAAACCGACGCACCTAAGGTTCGCTCGGGGATTGCAGCGGTTCGTCGCAGTGAGTTGTGATGGTCATGCATCGTGTGATCGCGATTGCGTTTGCGGGTGCGAGCCTGGCCGGCTGCTCCTCGGTCTCGTGGGACATGTTCAAGTCGACGCCCCCCGCCGTCCAGGTCCGACTCGAATCGAACCCGCCTGGCGCCGAGGCCGTCACCTCGCTCGGCCCGGGCTGCAAAACCCCCTGCGCGGTCTCGGTTCCGGCGTCGGATGTGCCGTTCACGGTCAACTACACGCTGAACCAGTTTCTGCCGGCCTCAGTGCCAGTGAACGTTATCAAGACCCCCGGCGATTTCTCCACACCCGCCTCGGTGACGACCGATCCAAATCCGGCATTCGTCGAGCTGCAACCGGCCGTGCCGCCGAAACCAGTGAAGAAGCCGCACCGACCGAAGAAGCCGAAGGCGCCGAAAGCAGCAGCGCCCGCCTCGGCGGGCTCTCCGTTCCCCGACCCGAACTCGGCACCGCCTGCCATCGCGCCGCCGCCCGAAGCCCCCGCCCCCACGCGCTAATACGGTGCAGCGCACGATTGTCGGCAATCGCGGGGATGCTTAGATTGCATCTAATGTATTTGTCACCGCGCAAACCGCGGTGATAGTGATCGTGACAAGGCTTGTTGAATGAACGGACCCGCTGTGAGTCCCCTGTCCCCGCTGTCGAGCCCGATGACCGACCCGTTCGGCCGGACCATCACCTACTTGCGGGTCTCCGTCACCGATCGCTGCGACCTGCGCTGCTTCTACTGCATGTCGGAAGACATGACCTTCCTGCCCAAGGCGGACCTCTTGACGCTGGAGGAACTCGACCGGCTCTGCTCGGCCTTCATCGCCAAGGGCGTGAAGAAACTGCGGCTGACCGGCGGCGAGCCCCTGGTCCGCCGCAACGTGATGTCGCTGGTGCGCTCGCTGTCGCGCCACCTCGCGAGCGGCGCGCTCGGTGAATTGACGCTGACCACCAATGGAACGCAGCTGGCCAAGCACGCGCGGGAACTCGCCGATTGCGGCGTGCGCCGCATCAACGTCTCGCTCGACACGCTCGATCCGCAGAAGTTTCGCGAGATCACCCGCTGGGGCGAGATCGACAAGGTCTTGGAGGGCATCGAGGCGGCACGCGCGGCCGGGCTCGCGGTGAAGATCAATGCCGTGGCACTGAAAAACCTCAACGAGGACGAACTCCCCTCGCTCATGCAGTGGGCGCACGGCAAGGGCATGGGCCTGACGCTGATCGAGGTGATGCCGATGGGCGAGATCGGCTCGGGCCGCATCGACCAGTATCTGCCGCTGTCGCTGGTGCGCGCGCGGCTTGCCCAGCAATTTACGCTGACGGACTTAAGCGAGACGACCGGCGGCCCGGCGCGCTATGTCAGCGTCGCGGAGACCGGCGGCAAGCTCGGCTTCATCACGCCGATGACCCACAACTTCTGCGAAGCCTGCAACCGGGTGCGCATCACCTGCACCGGCACGCTGCACACCTGTCTCGGTCACGAGGATGCCTCCGATTTGCGCAAGCCACTGCGGGAGTCCACTGGGGATGCGCTGCTAGCGGCCACGATCGACCGTGCGATCGGCCTCAAGCCCAAAGGGCACGATTTCATCATCGACCGCCGGCACAACCGCCCGAGCGTCAGCCGGCACATGAGCGTCACCGGCGGCTAGAGCAATCAGACAATAATCCCGATCTCGACGCGTAGAATCACCGTATCTTCCGCAACCCTAACCCCCTGACCGCGCGTCAATTTGCCCATTTTCCGATTGACGGCGCGACAAGCCGCTGAAATGGTGCCTGCGCCTTGGCTCGCCCGGCAGCATAAACCGGCGCGACCCTCGATGGTCGCGGTCAAGACGGCAAGGCATGAGGGGGAGGACTATCGCTGCAATCGCTCCGGACGATGAGCCGTAAAGTCGCGTGCATCCGCACGCCGGCCGAGCGATGCATGCGAATTCGCCCCAATGAATTGCGCCTCAATGAATAAAGGCCGCGGCGGAGAAAAGTAAGATGCGTCCATTGTTGGCGGTGAGCAACGCCATCGACCTCCTCAATGAAAAGATCGGCAACATCTGTAACCTGCTGGTGCTGCTGGCGTGCCTCGTCAGTGCCGCCAATGCCATGATCCGCTACGCCTTCAGCTACTCGTCGAACGGCTGGCTGGAACTGCAATGGTACATGTTCGCCGTGCTCGTGATGTTCGGCGCGTCCTATACCTTCAAGCGCAACGAGCATGTCCGCGTCGAGATCTTCTACCTGATGCTGTCCGAGCGCGGCCAGCTCTGGCTCGACCTGATCGGCACGCTCTTCTTCCTGATCCCCTCCTGCCTCCTGCTCGCAAAACTCTCATGGCCGTTCTTCATGCAGGCCTATGACGTCGGCGAGATGTCCGGCAACGCCGGCGGCCTGATCCGCTGGCCGATCAAGTTCGTGATCCCCGCAGGTTTCGTCATGCTGGCGCTGCAGGGTGTGTCTGAAGTCATCAAGCGTATCGCGGCTCTCCAGGGCTATGTGACGATCGACGCCAAGTACGAGAGACCGACCCAATGACCATTACGCTGGAGATGATGCCGCCGATGATGTTCGGCGGCCTGGTGATCGCGATGCTGATCGGCTACCCGGTCGCGTTCACGCTGGCGGCGCTCGGCCTCTCCTTCGGCTTTCTCGCGATCCATCTCGGCTTCTTCGACCTGAACTTCCTTCAGGCGATTCCGGGCCGCGTGTTTGGCAGCGTGCTCGCCAACGAGTTGCTGCTCGCCATTCCCTTCTTCACCTTCATGGGCGCGGTGCTGGAGCGGTGCGGGCTTGCCGAGGACATGCTGGATTCCATGGGCCAGCTGTTCGGGCCGATCCGCGGCGGCCTCGGCTACTCCGTCATCATCGTCGGCTTCATCCTCGGCGCCATCACCGGCACGGTGGCGGCGCAGGTCATCGCCATGGCGCTGATCTCGATGCCGGTGATGATCCGCTACGGCTACAATATCCGCTACATCACCGGCGTGCTGGCGGCCTCCGGCACCATCACGCAGCTCGTGCCGCCCTCGCTGGTGCTGATCGTGCTCGCCGATCAGCTCGGCAAGTCCGTCGGCGACATGTATCTCGGCGCCTGGGGCCCCTCGATCTTCCAGATCATCCTGTTCGCCGGCTACACCTTCATGCTCGGCATCTTCAAGCCGAGCCACGTTCCGGCGGTGCCGAAAGAGGCGCGCACGCTGACCGGATGGGCGCTCTGGAAGAAATGCCTGCTCGGCATCATCCCCTCCGCGGTCCTGATCTTCGTGGTGCTCGGCACCATGATGCTGGGCCTTGCGACCCCGACCGAAGCCGGCGCGATGGGCGCGGTCGGCGCCATCGTCCTCGCCGCCATCCACCACAAGGACTTTTCCTCCACGGGACGCAAGATCCTGATCATCGGCGTCATCACCGCCGGCATCGGCACGATCGTCGCGATGCTGTTCAGCGAGAACATCGTCTTCAAGATCGCCTATGCGATCACCTACCTTGCCGTCGCCTGGATCTGCATCGAGGCGGCCCGCATCCCCGATCTGCGCGACCTGATCAAGCAGGGCTACGAGACGACCATGCGCATCACCTGCATGGTCACCTTCATCCTGATCGGCTCGACCTGCTTCTCGATCGTGTTCCTGGGCTGCAACGGCGGCGTCTGGCTCGAGCACCTGCTCACCTCCCTGCCCGGCGGCGTCTGGGGCTTCCTGATCTTCATCAACCTCTTCATCTTCTTCGTCGCGTTCTTCCTCGACTTCTTCGAGATCGCCTTCATCATCCTGCCGATGATCGCGCCGATCGCGCAGAAGATGCTGGCGCCGGTGGTCGGCCCCGACGCCGCGCTGATCTGGTTCGGCGTCATGCTCTGCGTCAACATGCAGACTTCGTTCCTGCATCCGCCGTTCGGCTTCGCACTGTTCTACCTGCGCGGCGTCGCGCCGCGCTCGGTGAAGAGCTCGGACATCTATTGGGGCGCTGTGCCCTGGATCGGATTGCAGATGATCATGGTGCTGCTCGTGATCGTCTTCCCGTCCGTGGTGACGGGCCTGCTCGACAAGCCGGTCAATGTCGATCTCGACAAGGTGAAGATCGAGGTGCCGCAGATCGACCTGCCCCCGCTCGACCTCGGCCCGCCGCAGAAGTAGGCCGCGCGCGCTTTCTTCCTTCTCCCCTTGCGGGAACCGGGAAAGAGGAAATAACATAATGATTACAAGGAACTAAAGCGGGATGGGGTTAGGTTGAATCGATTTGGGATTCCCAAATCAGGCTGTTTCTGATTCACCATGCTGGCTGGGCGGAGGCCAGCATGGATGGGCAAGCCTTATTCTCTGGATCTTCGCAAGCGTGTCGTGGCCGCGATCGAGGGCGGGATGTCCCGCAATCAGGCAGCCAAGCAGTTTGGGGTCGCGATCAGCACGGCAATTGGCTGGATGAAGCGGGTCGATGAGACCGGCAGCGTTGCTCCGGGCCAGATGGGCGGTCACAAGCCGAAGGCGGTTTCGGGAGACCACGCGGTCTGGCTGTCGCAACGGATCAA
>NZ_AXAS01000146.1 GCF_000472925.1 Bradyrhizobium sp. Ec3.3 | reverse complement strand
TTCGTTCCTGCTTCATTCGCTCTCTCCTCGGCTATCCAAGGAGGGGGCAATTCCTCATGGCGCCGAGGGGGCAGTTTTCCATGGCGCGCGACAGCTGATGGTCCGCTTAGCGACGGCCTCCTGGCGGAGGCTGTACGTTGGTTAGCGACCGGGGCGCCACCAAATCGCCCAACGACTCAACGACACAAGTTGCAGCGGGCGGGGCGATGCGCATGGGTGCAGCAATGATGCGCTATTGGTTTAATCGATATCAGGCTGCGATCCTGAATGGGCTTGCCGTCGCGATGTTTATCCTCCTGATTGCCGCGATCCTCGCGCGAAATGTCGGACCTGCTGAGAAATCCGGTCGAGCCACCTCTGGTGTCGCTGAGCTTCGAGGGTCGCTGCCGTAAGGCCCCGCCTACCGAGCGCACTGATAGGCCTCCCGGCTAGCCGCTTTGTGTCTGTCCGGGCGAGGCGCGCTCGCGGGCTTACGCCGCGCGCTGCGTGGCTGCGACGACGGCGAACAGCGGCGGAGGCCGGTACACCAGCCGCGGGGATTGTCCCTTGCCATTATGCCGCGGACCGCGATGGAACTGGCGCGGCGAACTTACGGTTGATTAGCGTGTGTAAACCTTCCAATGGAGGTGTCATGGAGAACTGGATGGAGAACTGGACGAACGCAAAACTGTGCGACGTCGCAAACCTGATCCTTGGCGCGATTCTGTTCGTTTCGCCCTGGATGTTCGGCTTCGACGCCGGAACGGTCTCCACCAACGCCTATATCACCGGCATCGCCATCGCGATCCTCGCAATCGCGGCGCTGGCGGCATTCGCGGTGTGGGAGGAGTGGCTTAACCTCATCGTCGGCTTGTGGGCGCTGGTTTCGCCCTGGGTATTTGGCTTCCAGGGAACCACCGCGATGACGGTGCATGTGGTAATCGGCGCGGCGGTCGCGATCCTGGCTGCGATCGAGCTTTGGATGATGTCCCAGATCCCGCCGCGGTTGACCACCGGCCGCTGAGAGGCTGAGGTTCGTAGATAGTCAGGATTGTGATCAGCGGAGTCGCGAGATCATAGAGACGTCGACGGCGCGATCAGATCGTGGATCAGGCAGCAACGCGATCGAGGAGTCGCTCCACGCTCTTCGCGTCGATCTTCGCCAAACCAAACTCGTCGGCTCAGACCGTCGCGATCTCACGTAGACTCTTGCCTTCGACCTGCAACGCTCTCCCGCGAGCCAGCGCGGCCTGCTCAGAGGCTTTCGGGACCAGCCGCCTGTTCTTGCCGGTGCCTTCGACATCGAAGCCGAAGGGCCGCTTTCTGCCATTGAACAGTTGCTGCCTGTGAACCTTGTGGCCGGCAACAGACGCTCATTCAGCCAGATTTCGCGGTCAATGCCGTCCGATAGCGAGACGGACGTTTCGCGATCTCCAGTAAGAACCTGTGGTACACCTTATTTGGCCGCCGTAAATCAGGAAATCCGGTTTCTTCGGAAGGAGAGAAGTTCTGTTCAGGGACGTCCAGCTATCCGCCGGGTGATTGGGGGAGTACGATGCAAAGGCCCACAGCATGTGCGAAATGGAGATGAGCCCATCGGCCCAGACGGGTACGACATCCTTGCTGACCCGGTGCGCCTCCGCCGGCTCCCATAGCGACGGATGCCCAGCGCCGGGGCCCGGCGACATCCGCAGGAGATCGGAGCAAAGGAGGAACAGATGGCAGCGATCGTAGAGAGCATTGAGATATCCCGTCGCCCCGAAGACGTCTTCCTATACGCGACGGACTTTTCGCATTTCCCCGAATGGCAGGGGGGCGTCGTGTCGGCACGCCGGCAGGGCGACGCCCCACTGAAAGCCGTGGTGACCCGCCGGGTCGGTCCGCGGAAGTTGCAGAGGACCGAGGAGATAACTGAACTGAATCCTCCGAGGACGTGGACGGTGCGCGGCGTTGGCGGCCCGCTCACAGCGATTGCCAAAGGCACAGTTGAGCCACTCGATGAGGGCAAGCGGTCGCGCGTAACGATCGCCCTTGAAGTAGAAGCCCACGGGATCGCCAGGGTGCTTGCTCCGCTCATCCTTCGGCAAGTGCGAAGGCAGCTGCCGAGAAACGAGCAAAAGCTGAAGGAACTGCTCGAGCGGGGCGCGTAATCGCAAAACGGGACGTCGTGTTCCGCCGTGCCGCCTGTGGGCGCATATGATCATGAAGGAGAGCGACATCATGGGCGTTCTCACCGACGTCGCCGGCTCCAAGAAAGCGGCCTAACGCTGACCGCCGCAAATGCTCACCCCTGAGGAACGCCTGCCTATGCTGCCTCGCAGGTGAGAGACGAATTTCAATTCAGGGAGGAACAAATATGTCAGCTAAAGAAGTCAAGTTAGGCGTCGATGCCCGCGACCGCATGCTGCGCGGCGTCGAGATCCTCGCCAATGCCGTGAAGGTCACGCTTGGTCCGAAGGGCCGCAACGTCGTCCTCGACAAGTCGTT
>NZ_AXAS01000145.1 GCF_000472925.1 Bradyrhizobium sp. Ec3.3 | reverse complement strand
GATCCGCAGCAAAATCTCCTTCCTTTATAAGGGCATCACCAGATGAGTAGTATGACGCGCCAACGTCATGCCCCGCGAACAGCGCATTCTTGCGACTGAGCTTGACGCCCCGGATTGATCGTTCGACCGTGTTGTTGTCGAGTTCGATGCGGCCGTCATCAATGAAGCGCGTTAAGCCTTGCTAGCGCGAGAGGGCGCAGCGGGTGGCCTCGGCGAGCTTGATCTTCTGGCTGATGAGAGCCAGCTTGCCGCGCAGCCATACGTCGAAGGCATCGGCCAGTGGTCGGCTCTTCTGCTGCCGCACGAGGCGACGTTCCTCCGCGCTGCGGCCGCGGATCTCCTTCTCGATCGCATAGAATGCGGCAATGTGCTTGAGCGCCTCGCTTGCGATCGGAGCGGGGCCGGCTGTCGCGAGTTCGTAGAAGTTGCGCCGCATGTGCACCCAGCTTGCGTCAGGACAAGTCCTGGAAAGGAGGAAGAATGTGATCTGAAACCTTTCAACGTGACCCAGAGGTTTCGACGCCCTCGCGGCAAAGGCGGAGCCCGCCAGCCGGAAGCAAGTCTTGCATGGGTGACGGTAACGTCGCTCGTGAAGCGTAGACAGCAGGTACTTAAGCCCTGTGGCAGCCTCGAAATGATGGTCGTGCTGAAGCCTTCGCCGTGTTGGGTGCGGGGGCAGCTCCGGGAAAGCCGCTATGGCCAGGCTGACCGGGTCTGATCACGGAACGGCTTGCGACAGTGGGCGGATCCTTGTCGCTGTAGAGCGGCGCGGTCTCGCGATCGACCAGCCCAACCGATCTTGCGGCCAAGCTGCACCAGGTCGTGCTTGAGATTGATGATCTGATCGAGCCTGGCGCGAAACAGATCGTCCTTGAATCGTAAAGCCGCGCGCTCCCTACCAGACCTCAGGGGTGAAGTTGCAAACCTGATGAGTTAAACGCGGTCGCTCAATGTTTACGGTCGGATTTGCGATTTAAAGCTGTCAATCGTGGCTTGCTACACAATGAGGTTTTGGACTCCACGAGCTAGTTTGGCGTTCCTGTGGTCGTGGGGACCACTGCGGTCGGCCCATTTTCTCTTTTCGGCGCAATGAAGCCTAGCATTTCTCTACATCGTCACGGAGCAATCGTAGTCTAAAAGTGGTTGGGGTGCTCAGCATGGCAAAGGCATTGGTGACCGGAGCGACCGGCTTCATCGGCTCGCAACTGTGTAGAAAACTAGTAGTATTGGGCGCCGAAGTGCACGCGGTCTCACGTAATCCGCCGAACGAGCTGGAGGTTTGGTGGCGATCGGCTGGTGGAGATATCAGTGACGCTGCACTTGCGGCTAAGATTCGGTGGTGGAGCGCCAATTTAACTGATTTTACGGCTACTCGGAAGCTGATCCGGACCATTCGACCGGAGGTGACCTACCACTTGGCGAGCCAAGTTACTGGTTCGCGCAACATCGAGATGGTCTTACCCTTGCTTCAAAATAACTTCGTATCTGCGGTCAATCTTCTCTTGGCTGCGGCTGAAGGCAGCACTCACCGGATTCTGCTCGCAGGTTCCTTTGAAGAGCCGGAGGGAGTGGATCCAGTGCCCTGCTCCCCCTATGCCGCCGCAAAGTGGTCGGCATCAAGTTATGCCCGTATGTTTCGGGCCTTATACCAAGTCGACGTTGTCGTCGCGAAAATATTCATGGTTTATGGCCCCGGGCAAGCGGACTATACCAAGTTGATTCCCTACGTCATCACTACTCTCTTGCGCGGCGAGGCGCCTAGGTTGACCAGTGGCCTACGGATGCTCGACTGGATTTATGTTGACGATGTGGTTAATGGCTTAATCGCATCTGCCCAGGGACCACCTACCGACGACCGTCCGATAGATCTCGGATCTGGGCAGGAGTACTCAATCCGGGAGATCGTGAAGCAACTGACCAATCTCATTCCTGGTGCCCCGGAACCACTGTTCGAAGCATTGCCGGACCGACCACTTGAACGACTCGGAAAATCTGACATCGGCCGATCTCATAACCTGATCGGCTGGGGCCCATCTACGATTTTGGAGTCGGGACTTAGCCGCACAGTTGAATGGTACAAACGATGCATGTTCTGGAACCGAACACAGGGTAGTGGCGAGTAAGCCACATACGCCGAGCTCAGGCCGTTCGGGCCTTGAAGTCCCAGAGCGTAGCGCATCGATCTGCGAGATCGGGCAGCGCTGCGCGATCCGTTCGACCGTTTGCGTGACCCGGGCATGCCGATCGACCTCGTTAATCCTCGCGGACTGCAGAAGCAGACGCAAGCCCCCGAGCAGAGACGTCTCGCGGCGGCTGGTCTGATCACTGAAAACTGTACGTATGGACAGCCATCAGATATAGCGCGGCAATCTGAGTGCGAAGACGCTCTCATCCTGATTGGGTTCTTCCGCACATTTGGTGCAGGCTGCGGGATTCACGGACAGTGCGAATAAGGGCATAAGGTCAGGATCGCAGTCGACGCCCGTGATTCGCC
>NZ_AXAS01000144.1 GCF_000472925.1 Bradyrhizobium sp. Ec3.3 | reverse complement strand
CCAACGCGCCAAGGCGCTCAGCGCTTGGAATCCAACTCTCGGTGATTCGTCGAATTCCGTCAAATTATTAGCGGTATTGTCAATGGCATATCGAGCGCTGCTTCAACAAGCTCAAGCACTTCCGCCGCTTCGCCACTCGATTTGACCGACGGGCAGTCTACTTCCTCGCCTTCGTCCACCTGGCCGCAATCTGCATCTGGTTCCGCTGAATGTGGATTTCGTCCTAGTCGAGCCGCGCATCGCGCGAGCTCTTCGGATAGCTTCCAGCGCCGGAAGGAGGCCGCACCGTCGCAGATCAGCGTCGGCGCCCCGCGGCCCGCTTTGATCGCCGCAGCCTGCCATCGATTGCGCGGAAGTTGCGCCTAGGCCGGCTTATGCCGTTTCGTTAATCCGCGGAGGTGCTGCCTTCCCCACGACGAAATAGACGAACCCGTAACCCGGGATGAACGCCGACAAGGCACAATTGAGGATAGACCTGTTTTGCAATCCTCGAATGATCCCCATTACCCGGCTAGCAAATACGGCAATCGTCAAAATCCAGTGCCAAAATGAACCCATAACCGAATCCCAATTTCCGACGCGTCCAGCGAGCTCCAATCAAAAACGGCCTCAGCTGGCCGGGGGGCAAATGCTGCGGCCGTTCGTAACTGCTCAAGCTGTTCTGCAGCTCGAAGCGTGGTTGAAACGCCACCCATGGCCGTTTGTTCCCGAACAGGAACGCCGGTCATTCGGCAGTCAGGGGCCGGTAGATTTGGGCCACGAGGCGCCCATACAGCCCCTTTCGTTCGTAGTAGGCCACGACGTGATGGTAGTGCCACATGGGAGAGCCTAAACGGCTGCGAGCTGTCGGATCAGCGCGCCGGCCGATGACGGGCCGTCCTCATAATCGTCGGGGCCGTGCTTTTTCGGCTGGGTGACGCTCCATCACATAGCTAACCGGTCGCCGATGCGCCATCTCACGGCCGAAAGGCCGGTCCGGCGTCGCCGAGATGACGCGGTCAATCCGCTCGCCGCAGTTCGCGTCGGCAGCCTCGAAGAGCTCGTTGGCCGAAAAAAATTTGGCACCAAGATCCATCAGCTCCTGATCTGGCGAAGCGGCGCGGGCGGCTGGGATCACGGGGATGGTTGCTGCGGCGGCTGCAAGTGCCGAGACAGCAAGAAAGTTACGACGGGATGTGTTACCCGCTGCTCCAGCACAGGAGGCGGAGAAACAGCAACTAGTCGATTGTTGATTTCCACTCCCGAGCGTCAATCGCCGCTTACCGACTTCAAATGGACGGTTCAGCAGAGCGATAAGAACCATCATTGATGCCGACATGAGAACTTGCATCGATCATCACCATCTTTGTCTCGCTCGAGCACCCGCAGATTGTTGCAAAGTGCCTGCACGCTTTCAGTTTTGAAGTTCACCTCGACCTCATGCGCGAAACGATTTCGTACCTTGCGCAGCGTATCGGATTGTTCCGCTTCGCGTTCGGTAATGAGGCCTAATGCGAGACATCCGGCAATCCTGGTGCTGAAGCTACCAAAACGGGCGTTGAAGCCTGACTGGAGGGCTTTAGCGCTTTGGTTCTCGATCATAAACGCGCCGAGAATGTCCCTGAGCAGCTTGTCAAGAAATGAAGTTGCTACCAGAGCGACACCGCGATCAGTTTCCCCGTGCAACTCCTGAAGCGCAGCCAGAAATCCCCTGTAGTGAGGGTCCTTCTCCCAAATCTCTTCACGACCAACTGCATAGGCCTCCAACCATTTCGGGGACTTTGTCGCTCAACACCACCTCCAACGTCGTGAGTTGCAGCAGGCCTCCTGTCTTCCTACTACCACCAGTTGAATGGGCCTCGTACAGGAAAGGCCCCAGCTTTCGCTAAGGCCTTGTACAGCTCGGTCGGGATAGGCGTGCCGTCTGTATGGTTCACACTCCCGTAGGACAGGGTAGCCACGCTTTGCATTGCCACGATAACACGGGACCGAAGCCCTAAAAAGCCAATACGTCTCCTATCAGACGCTTCCCCGGAGGCCGTGAACGACCGCGCTATGGTCGTTGGCCGGGCCATTCAAAAGTTTGGTCAACAGGACCTCCCTTGATTGACACGCCCGACATGGGTTCGGGCTGGCAAAAATTCAAGGCAGGTCGCTCTTGCGGCCTCCGCCTATCGAGACAGTGCCCATCCATACAATCGATTTTACCAATCCCACGAAATGAGGGTAGAAAACGTCAGTTTATTGAAATTGAACTCGGGCATATCCGAATGCGAGCCCGCTACTGCGAAACGCAGGGACCATGAGCCTGCTAACGTTACCGTCGTTGATGCAATCTCTAGTTGTCGAAAGCAATGTTATCTAAGGAAGATGCAATGACCCGCCCTACATCGCCGCCCGAGCCATTTGTAATCCTGGCAATGGCGAGGACCGGCACCCACTATCTTGAAGAGTTACTGAATGAGCATCCGAACGTGTTGAGCAACGGTGAGCTGCTCAATACATTTGATACGAATTGGCACGATAAGGATCGTTTGTTGCGGGGGGATCGCGAGCTTCTCGAGCTTGCGTATCTGCGCTATCCGACGCGAAGCGATAAGACCAAGCTGACGCATGTTGGTTGCAAGATCAACGAACCGCAGTTTCACGATCGTTCCGGTGTTTTTGCCGAGCTGGTTCGTTGGCCACGCCTCAAGGTCATCCTCGTGCTTCGGAGAAACACTATGGAATCGCTTCGATCGCTGGTGCAAGCAAGGCAGAGTGGCCAATGGCTGAAGTTCAGTTCTGACGG
>NZ_AXAS01000143.1 GCF_000472925.1 Bradyrhizobium sp. Ec3.3 | reverse complement strand
AATGGATGTTCACGACAGACAAGGCCCGCGCCAAAATGGGCCGCGCCTATCCTGACACTTCCAAAGAGTCATAATCACTGTGCAGAGACACTAGTAAGACTGCGCGCGGACACTTCAAGCTCCAAAGAGGCGGACGAGACGGCATTGATGTCCCTGCCGACAGCATCTTCGAACTCGCCCGCGAGTTGAACCAAGTCAGCTCTGCGTTGCTCGGCGGCCATTCGATCCTGTTCGGCCTTTGCACCGAGATCGGCCTGCGCCCACTCGCGTGCTTTCCGCTTGAACACTTCAACTGCGTTAACCATCTCGCCAAACTCATCCTTGCGGCCGAGTCCCGGCAGAACAACTTTAGAACCGCCCTTCGCCGAGTTGGCGCATTGCCGCAGTCATCGCAGCAACTGTCCTGGCTATCTGGCGACCGCACAGGAACGCGAGCAAGCCGACGAGGGTACTCGCAATCCCGATCGTCCAGGTGCTTCGCGGCGCAGGCGACCAAGCCTTTGCATCGGGGACGAATATCAACGAGTTCCGCGCCTTCGAGACGCCGCAGGATGCACTCGACTACGAGACCCGCATCGACCATGTGGTTGCCAAGCTCGAGCAGTGCCGGGTCCGGACAATCGCCGCGAGTTAGCCCGGCTGCTCGCCAGCAATGCGCCATTGTGGCTCAACCCGATTGATTGCACGCATGCAGAAGCGGTTGAGCCCCGAGGAGGGGAGGACTTCATTGCCATGTGTTATACGAGTGGGGATTTCGTGAGGGACTAGATGCATTTCTCAAAAAGCGCACTCCACAGCGGCCGATAGGATATGGCAATCTAAACCATTTAATCCCCGGCAAGCTTGTATCTGCCAGGTCCGCTCGCTGGCCTCAGGCCGTCGACCTCACAGATGTAACGGCGGGCCCGACCTGCACCTTGATGCTCGCCGACATGGGGGCCGACATGATCAAGATCGAGAAATGGCCGAAGGGCCATGACACGCATCCGGAGCGCCAGTCTATGGCGAACCTACAAGGGACCTGCTCACGGAATACGGGTCCGATGAGAGCGAGATTGAAGAGCTCGAAAGGAAAGGCGCGATTCGTCTCGGCATACGCCGAGCGGATCCGCGCGCCGCACTCAGTGCATGCCGCCGAGAACCAGCCCGAAGGAGCCATTCTGGTTACCTGTGGTTGTCTGGCCAATACGATTGCGGCAGGCGCGACCTCACTGCTACCGCGAGTTTCGTCGTAGAAGAACACAGGGCCGCGGCAGTTCTTTACGGCTGTCCGCCAGACCGAGAGCTGCCAGTTGAACGCTCGCATCGATCAACTTGAACAGCGCCCGCCATATGGGTTTTCGATTTGAGGGCGGCCCGCAACTCTCGCTCAACACGCTTTGCAAGTCGCGTCAGGTTGCGGCTCGGCGTTTGGCGCGTTGGACAATGCGACCAAGACGGCCAGCTGCGGCCTCAGCCCCTATGATGCGTTAACCGCGCTTATGTAGGTCGAATAGTGCCACCAAACGCGAGCCACCGTTATCGTCGTGAAAAGGCGAATTCGACCCTCGGCGGATCCTGCTGGCGAATGCGCCCCCCCGCGAGCCGTAAAGGGAGGCTCCCGCTTTGAAGTGGCGCCTCCGACTCATTGCGGCTCTGCGCGCCTGAGTGCCCAAATCCAACTAGAGGCGGTCAAATCACGATGAACGTACTAGGCCTTGACGGCGATTCGTCAAACCGCAGCCGAAGGAACTTGTTGCGATGCGCGTCCTTATCCCAGGGCTCGGCATAAGCATGCCGAAAGTCTCCGAAAGGGGCAGTTAAAGAGAAGGATTTAATCGTCTTGGTCCTCATGATTGCATTTATTGGGAGGGAACCACTGTTATCGTCACACTCAAGAGTTCGTGAAGGGCCGATGGGAGTAACCCCCGCAGACCAGGAGCAGGAGACGACCGCAATATGGCCAATCACGTACCCGGCGCTCTCGAGATATTTGACAGCGCGGCAGATGCAGCCATGCTGCAGGCCACGGATACACAGCCAATACATCACGGACCTAACACGGTACGGTCAAATCCACGGTTCTTCGTCAAGAACGCGATTTTGGCGGCTCTTTCTTTGCAAGATCTCGTTGCAGTGGGCGAATTCTTAGAGCCCGTTGTATTGAAGGAACGGATGTTTCTGCAGGATCCGAAACGGCCTCTTGAACACGTCTACTTCATAGAATCGGGTCTAGCCTCACTCAGGATTGTTGCTGCGGGAAGCATCCTTGAGATCGCTACTATAGGTCATCGCGGTGCTGTTGGTGCCTCGCGTCTATTGGGAGTGCATGTTTCGACGCATCAAACGACTGTCCTCATTCCGGGAAGCGCACACAGGATCTGCGTCGAGGACCTGCATCGCCTGATGAATAAGCGGTCCGAAATCCGAGAACAGCTGCTTCGATTCGGCGATGCGCTAAGCCTGCATTGCGCTCAGACAGCACTGTGCGGCGTTCGACATGACCGTGAAAAGCGCCTAGCATCCTGGCTCTGTTTGGCGAGCGATGCTGTCGATGCTCACGTGCTTCCAGTTACTCATGAATATCTCTCCTCCGTTTTAGGGCTGCGTCGTGCTGGAGTAACTGAGACGCTCATCCGCTTTGAAGAACAAAATCTCATCCGCAAAAACCGCGGCGTCCTGAAGATCTACGAACGGCGCGGCCTCGAACAAAAGGCATGCGGTTGTTACAAGCTCATATCGGGCGCTTATGCTTCAGCCGAGCCCGCCATTCCAACAATTGATCATTAAAGCGGGATGGGGGTTAGGTTGAATCGATTTGGGATTGAACGAAGCCGCTGGCGCGGCATGTAGGGAGGCATAGCAAGGATTCCTGTCTGAGAGGATTGCGGGTTTTCGAAGCCCAACCCTTCAGACAGGAGGTTTTCCGATGGCTGAGATCAGCCCACTTCGCCGCCGCATGATC
>NZ_AXAS01000142.1 GCF_000472925.1 Bradyrhizobium sp. Ec3.3 | reverse complement strand
CGCCATCGGTGAAGTTCTGACGGCATTCACCCCTGGAGAATGCGCGAACTACCTCGAAAATTCAGGCTATCGAACCTAATGCCATCACGCTTTAGACCCGGAGTGTCCTCCGTTGTGTCCCAATCCGCTGGAGGCCCTTTAGAAGGCCGCTGAGTGGCCTTCCGCCGGGCCGGTCGTATCGTCCTACCAGCTTCGGCGGACGCGCTCTAGCCCCGGCTTCGCGGCCTGCCTGCGGCCTTGCCCCTGATGGCTGACCCTTGCGCCGCCGGAAGTGCGCGGACGATTGCAATGGTCGAGGGCCTAGCCAAACGGCACGACCGTGACGCCCGGCGGCGGCTCGTCGTCGTCGGGCACAAATTTGTCCAACGCCAGCGGGACGGAGGCATCCACGCGATAGCGATCGAAATCACGCACTCCGCTGGCATAGAGCAGCTTGTCATCGATACAGAACTGCCCGGTGAACTTGCGCGATGGCTTCGTAAGGATGATATAGGCCGCATCACCCATGATCTCGGGCGTGCGGCTGGAGCGCATCATGGCCTCGCCCCCCAAGAGATTGGCGACTGCCGCGGTGGCGATCGCGCTACGCGGCCATAGCGCGTTGACGGCGACGCCGTCACTCTTCAGCTCGGCCGATAGTCCAAGCACGCACATGCTCATGCCGAACTTCGCCATGGTATAGGCTGTGGAGGGCCCGAACCATTTTGCCTTCATGTCCAGCGGCGGCGATAGCATAAGGATGTGCGGGTTTTCCGCCTTCTTCAGATGCGGGATGCAGTATTTCGACACCATGAAAGTGCCGCGGCTGTTGATGCCCATCATAAGGTCGAACCGCTTCATGTCGGTTGCTTGGGAGTTGGTCAGGCTAATGGCGCTGGCATTGTTGACGCAGATATCGATGCCGCCAAATTCGGCGACGGTCTTTTCAACGGCTGCGACTACCTGGGCTTCATCGCGGATATCACAGATGATTGGCAGCGCCTCACCACCGGCCGCGCGCACCTCGTCGGCGGCGGTAAAGATGGTGCCCTTGAGCTTCGGATGCGGCTCAGCGGTCTTCGCGGCGATCGCGATGTTGGCGCCGTCGCGGGCCGCGCGCAATGCGATCGCTAGCCCAATGCCGCGGCTCGCGCCGGAGATGAACAGCGTCTTTCCTTTTAGGGATGACATCGGAGGACCCCCCACTTCCGGTGACGGACAGTGGAGCCTCTCACACCTTCGATTTCCGACACATGCGGCAATCCGACGCCGGTTTGACCTCGCCTTCCTAAGTTCGTAGCCACCGTAAGCCCAAATCGGCCACACTGGCCGATTTGCCTTTGAGGCGTGCCCGTCGTGGCGATGGTGGCGCGGGCGACGCTCCGTGCGAGCCGTGCGTATGGTCGAGGTGATGCGCGCGACGGCGACGTGGCGGGACCGTCGAAGGAATGGCGGCCCTCCCAAAGGTCGTGCGGGTCCTTTGGGGCCTGCCCGAAAGGCGGGGACCGCGCGACCGCACATACTGAGCATATTTGGGTACGAAAGAAGTCGTGGTTGCAGTTACAGGGAAGGTGCGTCCTACTCAATGTCGGGTTATGTCCCGATCGACCAAATTCCGCGTCGCACCGACCATGACGCGATGGGTCAACTACAGAAGTCATTCGATCAGGTCGTCGGCGAGAACGAGTAATGAGGGTGGCACATTGAGGCCGAGCGCTTTGGCAGCTTTGAGGTTTATCACAAGCTCAAATTTCGTGGGCTGTTGGACAGGTAGGTCGGCAGGCTTTGCACCCTTTATGATGGCGTCAACATACGCGGCCGCGCGACGATACATTTCCGTGGGATCGGGCCCATAGGACATTAGCCCTCCTGCCTCGGCTTCTTCGCGCAATTGGTGCATGGACGGAAGCCGATACGTCATTGCAAGTTTCACGACCCGTGAGCGCTCCCGAGCAAAAAGTGTATCCGCGACAATGCACGCGGCTCCATAGTGGGATTGCGCAATCGCTTCAAAGGCTGCTGCGATTTCTTCAGGATGACGCGCTTGGAACACTTTGGCACGCAAATTCAACGTGAGCGCGACTGCTTCCATTTGGCTTGCCACAGCTTTATGGACAGGATTAGCTGGGTTCATTAGCAACGCAACTGTCTGTAAGCCCGGCACGGCCTCCTTCAGAAGCTCCAGACCTTTGCTGAAGATGTCGAGACCCACACCAAAAGTCAGGCCGGTCACGTTGCCGCCCGGTCTCGCGAGGCTCTCGACGAGGCCTTGTCCGACTGGATCAGTAATTGAAATCGCCACGATAGGTATCGTGCTGGTGGCTTTGCGGGCAGCTACAGTCGCTGGCGTGCTTATTGTAACGATGATGCCTACCTTTTGCTCGACAAGCTCCGCGGCGAGGGCCGGAAGTCGGTCGTTGTTGAGGTCCGCGTAGCGAAATTCGATAGCAATGTCCCGGCCCTCGATGTGGCCGAGATGTTCAAGGTGCTGGCGAAAGGTCTGCAACATCTTCGCAGTGATGCGTTCGTCTCGTGAGTAAGCAGCAAGCCAGCCAATTTTTGTCTGCTTCGCACCCTGTTGAGCCAAAGCAATGGAAGGACATACTAAAAAACTGCTGCTAACAAACAGGATGAACTGCCGACGTCGCATGGCACCCTCCATCGGACCACGCTGATGCATTCAGATACTAGCATCTTGTCGTCTTGCGGTGGGGCTATTGAGCGGCCTGTCTGACCGCGTGCCGGGTCGCTCCGGGTCATTCGCGACCGGTTGAGCCAGCGGCAAATCCGGCATGGTCCGCTATGCCCCGATGGCGACCAACTTCCGCATCACCGCGAAATGACGCGATGGGCGACACGCCAACGTACCCGGCCTTATCCGATCACCTCGTCGGCGAGCGCGAGCAGCTTGTCTGGAATGGTGAGGCCGAGCGCCTTCGCAGTCCTGAGGTTGACGACCAACTCGAACTTGGTCGCCTGCTGCACCGGCGTATCGGCCGGCTTTTCTCCCCTGAGGATGCGACCGACATATATTCCTACCAGACGATAAAGGTCGGCGGGGTTGGT
>NZ_AXAS01000141.1 GCF_000472925.1 Bradyrhizobium sp. Ec3.3 | reverse complement strand
CTGCCGGTCTCATCGACCCGCTTCATCCAGCCAATTGCCGTGCTGATCGCGACCCCAAACTGCTTGGCTGCCTGATTGCGGGACATCCCGCCCTCAATCGCAGCCACGACACGCTTGCGAAGATCCAGAGAATAAGGCTTGCCCATCCATGCTGGCCTATGGTGAATCAGAAGATTTGGGAATCCAAAATCGATTCAACCTAACCCCATCCCGCTTTAGCGTGGCCGATGGTCCTGCAGGCCGGCGCGTGGCGCTGAGCAATCGGCCGGGGTCCGCGGGAAAACGGTTAAAATTCAGCAATTGACCCGCAGGTCGCGCGACATGGTGCTCCAGCGATTTCGTGCGACTATCGGTGACGCGGACAGTCTCACTGAAGATGTAGCCGGCATCCTTTTCCCAAATGCCGATGAGGACGTGAAGGATCACGTTGGCTTCAACTACGGTGTCGTCGTCCGCCTAGAAGCTGCCTCCGCCGTTGGATGTTTACGCAGGGCGCGCACGCGTCGGAAGGCTTGCTCAACATCACGGCATTTCGCCCCCGGATAGTTTCAAAACGCCGCGAGCACGTCGAGAGACGCTTGATGCACGTGCCACGCCCTGCAGATGGCTCGCACAAAAATATAGTCCGTGGCACCCCATGGCAATATCGGTGACGGAAGGCGCCGAGCTCGAAATTGGTCTAACAGCCCGTTCTGTAAACGGACAACTTGATATGCGGCGCGTTAGCGGGAGAACAAACCGGCTTGGTAAGTGGGAAGCGGTTAGCTCCGCCCGGAAATTCCGGTGTACCCGCCTACAATGCATGCGTAACCGCAGCCGCGACGAGAAAATTCCGCTGGTGCTCGCGCAGTTCGGCCACTCGCCGCTCGAAGGGCGGGTCCTTCAAACCCTCCCGATGTACGCGCTACCGGGGCCGGCGAGGAGCAAGCCGTGGGATGCAGGCAGGACGATCCGGCTCAAGGGAGCCGGCCGGGCGGCATGTGAGTAAGCTGATGCAGCGCATGGACATCAAGGCGCTGTAGCCAAACCGGGAACGAGCAAACCCGCACCGGCCCACAAGGCCCACCCGTACGTGCTGCCCAACATGGCGACCACGCGCAGCATCTTGCACAAAGGCATCCGGGTCGCCCGCCACGCCCGCTCTAGCGTGCCCGTCATCACACCACTATCCCGGCGCACATGCCAAGCGCGCACGCCAGCGCGGATCAAACGAGTAGCCGCCAAGAACCGCGGAATCCGCGTTCGGCTTGGAACCCGTTGGTGGCTGACCGAGCTCGCGATCAGTAATTGACCAATATGCTGCGCGGCAAGCTGCTCAGCGACTTCGCGCCGTTCTCGGTCACGCGGACGGTTTCACTAAAGATGTAGCCATCATCCCTTTCCCAGATGCCAATAATTAGGTGAAAGGTCATATTGGGTTGAAGGATGGTCTCGCCTCCCTCCTGAAAGCTTGGCCCACCATCCACCCAGTCGATACCAATTGAGTACCCAATTCTCGATTCTTTGCGCACACCACGAGGACAAAAGACGCGTCGGAACGCCTGCTCAACATCGCCGCATTTCGCCCCGGGCCGGATTGTTTCAAACGCCGCGAGGAACCCGTCCAGGCACGCTTGGTGCACATGACGCGACCTAGCAGATGGTTCGCCCAAGAATACGGTCCGTGATACCGCGCAGCAATAGCGATGACGGAAGGCGCCGATCTCGAAATTGGTCTGACAGCCCATTTTGTAAACGCCATCGGTCCACCTAATATGCGGTGCGTTGGCGGGAGAGCCGACCGGCATGACGATAGGGTGGCGGCTAGCTCCGCCGGGAAATTCCGGGGTACCCGTGCACAACGCATGGTTAACTGCAGCGGCAACATCGCATTCGCGGGCACCTACAGCAATCGCCAGCTGGCCAGCCTGCATGGCCTTGTCCGCGATCTTGCCGGCTTGCTCAATGTAGGCGAGCTCAGCTGATGACTTGACCGCCTTTAGTTCGGAAATCATCCCGTCGGCATCGATGGAATTCGACAAGTCCAAGCTGTCGCCCAAGGCGGCATAGGCCTTCACTCCAAACAATCTCGCGGTCAGTTCGATGCCGATGCGATTGGATTT
The DNA here is from genome assembly GCF_000472925.1 of Bradyrhizobium sp. Ec3.3. Classification (GTDB taxonomy): domain Bacteria; phylum Pseudomonadota; class Alphaproteobacteria; order Rhizobiales; family Xanthobacteraceae; genus Bradyrhizobium. The sequence continues at coordinate 956 of NZ_AXAS01000141.1, read as the reverse complement.
AATTCGCTCGCGGATCATTTTGCCGATTGGCTGCCATGGTGTCCGCTCGCTCGAACCAATGTATTTTTCCGGATAACTGAGGACGCGCGATTGTGGCAGGTAACACGTGGCCGTCGCGCATTGGACATCCTGCTCTCGCAGGATTAGCCACGGATCTTCCTCGTCTTGGCACACCAGAGTAAGCTGCGGGACGTAATCCGAAAATCCCTCATAGCCTGTGAGATAGTTCATGTTTGACTCGATCGGAACAAGCAGAGAGTCCATGCCTCGCTTCGCCATTTGCTGGCGCAGCCGAGCACTGCGCTCGCGGTATTCCTGTTGACTAAATGCGGGCACGAGCAGATTCTCCTATCTTGGTCGATGTCCCTTGCACGACGGCGAGGTACCAGCGTTCGTTTGCTATCCTCAAAATCGTAACGTGTGCCGACGCGCAAAAACCGCAAAAGACATCGAGTTTTGCCCAAATCCTGCAAAATGCGGTTTTACCCGGAGGATGGTGCACGCCAAGGCGGCTGGACCACCAAAATCCTCGCACTGACTGACGCGCTTGGGAATCTGTTGCGGTTCATCCTCCTCCCTGGCCATCGCTTTGACACCGTCGGCCTACCGCCGGCCTGGAGGGTCGCGGGCAGCTCTTGACTGGCACCGCCAAAAAGGTAGGCGGGCATCGAAGGAGCGCGTCAGATGCGAGCCCTTGATCAAAGACATCGAATTTGGCGGCTCGATCGCCGACAAGGCTTTGATTCTAACTGGATCATCGAAGACCTGAACGAACGCAAAGCCAAGATCGTCATCTCTCAACATCAAACGCGCGCCCAGCCTTTGGACATCGACAACGACGATTACAAATGGCGCCACCTGATCGAGATCGACCAGTCATGATGACTCTCAAGATTCAGTGGTTGGGTTGATGGGTTCGGTGAATGGTGGTGGCAGGCGACGCCACGGAGCCGGCC
>NZ_AXAS01000140.1 GCF_000472925.1 Bradyrhizobium sp. Ec3.3 | reverse complement strand
GGCCTGACCGCTAATCAGATCGCATGCGCGCTGATATCCATGATGGTCCGGAGCAACGCTCCAAACAGAGGCCGGATACATTGATGCAAGACCGCATCTGACAGGTTGACGAAACCTCTTGCAACGCACGGCCGGACCATACATTCGGGTCATGAGCGTCGACCTCTGCAATAGACGTCGGCCTGTCGATTTCCGCTATGCTCCGATAGCGACCAATGGTGCGTGGCGGTGCAATATGCAGCGAAGGGCCAGGAGCCGACATTGCGCCATCTCTATGGCGCACATCTTTCCCTACGTTGCTAAATTCCGAGCGGCATTGTACGTGCGGGAGGCGCTAACGTCCGCGAACCAAACGACGGCAACGGCGAACGTCAGGAGCGATGCGTCAATGCGTCAATTGAACATCACCCGCTACGGCATTAATATTGTCAAAGGTCCACGACCGTCCTCGCCGGCACGGCTTCCGATGATCTTGGAGCTCTACCGAGCGTTACCAACCGCTGCAGCCAAGTCAATTCGCGCTCAGGGGTTTTAGGAACCGCCACATAGGTGATCACAAGCCGGTTGTCTTCATTCTCGATGCAAAAATAATTGAGGCGAAATGAGGGATAGTAGACCGCTGGCAATAAACCAAACCGGACTGGGACGCGGTGTAAGAGCTTTAGCCAAGTTCCCGTGTTCATAACCACCTGACCGGCCGGCCCCGTTCGTTTTAGAAACGCTGCGTGGGTGTGTCCGAAGACGAATACCGCGACACTGCCGTCTGTTTGGAACACTTGCTGAGCCGCTCTTAAATAACTTTCCTCAGAATCAAGGTTTGGAATTCCGTAGTCGGTGAGGAGGCGAAACCGACCGAGAGTTCGCTTGAGGTCGTGCTGAACTACCGCTGCGGGAACACCAAACAGCACCAAGAATATCGAATTGATCGCGATCACCACTTGAAGGACGTTGTCGATGATCCCGAGCCTGCTCATGAGCGGATTGTGAAACAGAATATTGTAATCGAAGATGCCGACTATCCGGAGCAGCTCGCCTGCGATTGCCACCATAGTCACTCCGGCGAGAAGCAAAAATGGCAGGAGGACCCAACGCAGCACCGCGCTCATCTCCCGGTAGAAGTAGTTGGACAGAACCCAGTCGGGTATCTGCATCGTTCCGACCGAACGAATATCCTTGAGCCAATCTCCTTTGCCGAAATCGGAATGCCGGCTCGCTCCGCTAACGAAGGTTTGCGTAATGAAGTACCCGACCGGAAGCGCATAAGGACTGCCATAGTCGCGAAAGGCATTGAATTCGTCGCGCTGCTGCCCGTGCTCAATCCAGATCTTTTTGTCGCCAACGGCGCGGATCAGGACCAGACTGGTGTCAAGATGAATGTTGTATTGTCGCAGCTTGGCGGCAAATTCGGCGTTGCAAGCAAGGTCATAGTCATGATTGCCGACCATCATGGTGATCTTGATGCGCGTCCCGGTAGCGTAGAGTTGATCAAAAATGGCTTGGTGCGCCGCAATTATGTGATCAAGCTTTTCGACTCCCCGCACGAGCGTCAGTTCCCAGAACCCGAACGTATCGCCGACGATTAGCAATTCGGTGTCGGGACCTTCTTTTTCCAGTTGGTTTAGAAATGCAACGAACTCGGCGGTGTAATCGCAATGCTGAAGCTGGCCGTCACCGCCCATGTGGAGGTCGCTAACGAAGTAGTACTTGCGGACGGCATCTTGCTGCATGATCGATCAAGCTCGTGCGGTTCGCCGGTGGGCAGAGTTGCCAACATACCGAATTCGAAGCGGTCAGTCAGGGGGGGCGCCAGCTTGCTGCACAGCCGAGGCCGGCAGTGGGTCATTTGCGTCGGCTTACGAGCGTCTCAATCATTTCCGGTCTACCCATGCATGCACACAAATGTTGAGGTCGGTCGCTCAGGGCCAAGAATGGTCATTCGATCACCTCGTCGGCGCGCGCAAGGAGCGTTGGGGGAAACTCGATGCCGATTGCAGATGCAGCCTTTGTGTTCAGGATCAGTTGGAATGACCGTGCTTGATACCAAGGTATCTCCTGAACTGGCTTTCCCTTTATCATCTGAGCGATTTGGGTCGCGGCATACCGCATAAGTTCAAATTCATCGACAGCATACGTAATCAAGCCGCCGAGTTGCGCATAAGCACGAAAAGGATAGACAGTCGGAATTTTGGCCTTGGCAACGAGGTCTACAATGAGCCGCCTATGCGCAAGGTTCTCCACGGAATCTTGAACTACCAACGCGTCAACTTTTTCCATGGTGATAGTTTCGAATGCATGTCGGTACTCCACTTCCTGCATCGGACTAGCAACCGGCACCCCGACCAGATCCACCCCAATGGTCTCGGCCGCAGCACGGACAGCACGCACGACCGCGGGTGTTTCAGTCCCCTCCCAAACAGCTTGGCGAGCGAGAAAGCCTATTCTCCTCGCTCTGGGAGCTACCTCCCTCAAGAGCTGCAATTTCTTGCCCCAGCCTTCGACCCCTGCGTCAACGACCACGCCCGTCACGTTACCGCTTGGCCGGGCTAAGCTCGTCGTAAGTCCAAGAGCAATAGGGTCGGAGGTAACGCAAGCAATAGGGATTTTAGGAGTAACGTCTCTCACGTGTTGTGTGAGAGGTCCCGTAACTACAAATATTGCGTCTGGATTTCCGCGAACGGCATCGCGCGCAATTTCTGAGCGCCGTTCACTGTTCCCCTCGGTTGACAAGAACTCGACAACAATATTTTGCCCCTCGACGTAGCCTGACCGCGATAACTCGTCGAAGAACTCCGTTATTGTTGGATAATCTCTTTTCAAGCCCGCCGTAAGAAAAGCGATCCGAAATTTGTTCTTTATAGGCTCCGCCCGTGCAGCCAACGTCAATGCTACGGCACCCGCGACAAGACTGATAAAATCGCGCCGTCTCATCGTCGCCTCCCGGCGCTCAAGACTGGTCATTGTATCAGATTTTAAGATGCAGGGCGTGAGAGACCGCCGGAAATGTCGCCTTTGGGTCTTGGCTGTGTGAAAAGGCCAAGATGCTTAAGCCCGATAGAACAAGTTATTCGTCCAAGACCGCTCTGGCGCTCAAGCTCGCAAGCGATTTCAACTTAGATGACAAACTGCAGAATGTAAT
>NZ_AXAS01000139.1 GCF_000472925.1 Bradyrhizobium sp. Ec3.3 | reverse complement strand
GCGGAGAACTGGGCCTGCATCGCTTCGCTGATCGAGACCTGCAAGCTCTGCGGCGTCGAGCCGCAGGCCTATCTGACCGACGTCCTCACCAGACTCGTCAACCTCTGGCCGGCCTCGCGTCTGGACGAACTCATGCCCTGGGCGTGGAGCGCCGAGCAAGCTAACGGCCTCGCCGCTTGATGAATTCGCTTCCTGGATCGCGACCGATCCAGCAGGCCTTGTCGCCACCGGCTCTGTGCCTTCCGGCAGCTTCAACCACCCGTCGCGCACCGCCTTGCGCCAGGCCGACAAATGCTGCGGCGACAGACCGTGGCGCCGCGCGACGTCCGAGACGATCGCGCCCGGCACAAAGGATTCCGAGACGATCCGTCCTTTGACCTCGTCGCTCCAGCGCCGCCGAACCCGTCGCTGCGATGCGTCGACAACACGCTCGATCATCTATGCAAACCGCCCTCGTCAAGACGGAACGCATATTGCCGATCTGCTCAACAGCAACAAGGTGCGGGAGACACGCCGCTTACGCTCAGCCTGTGGCTGCGTCAAATTCTCTCGGCTCTCACTGCCGCGCTTCAGACCGTTCCTGCCTGAAGCCAGAGTTCTTCACAGGCGACTATCTACTCAGGAATCGATATTGATGTCCCGGCTATCTCGACGTCAATGGCACGTTTTCGCCTGCCATGGAGCGTGGCCCGCCGACTCCAGCGAGATAGCGGCTTCGCAAATCCAACAGGGAGCGAGATCCGACACCGAATTACTTTGCGCCCGGCTTCCTTGGTTGATCGAGTTCGGTCCGTAAGATGGGGCTGAAGCCGTGCCGTTTGCGATCTAGGCTGCACGCGTCTTCATCGGACGTTCGAAAAGCTCAAAGCTCGATGACGCCTATCATGGCCCCTATTCTGACATTGGCAACGGAGCTGAATGATACTAGCTTTCACTTCTCCTTCAAAGATTTTCTTATGTACAGGCGGTGAGACCGCCATCGACATAGAGGATCTGACCAGTCACGAACCGCGACAGGGGCGACGCGAAGAAGTGTACGGCGCCCGCGATGTCGCTAGGTGTAGCCAATCGTCCGAGTGGGATATCCGCAACGGCCCTCTGAAACGTGGCTGCGTGGTCGAGAGCCTTCTCATTTTTGTGAGTCTGTGTCCTGCCCGGAGCGACGCCATTGACAGTGATCCCGTGCGGCGCCAACTCGGTTGCATGCTGCTTCAAAAGAGCAGCCAGCCCACCCTTCGCAGCGCAAAGGGCACTGTAGCCCCGGTCTCGAAAGCCAAGCGATGACCCAACGGAGAGGAGGTGGATCTGGTTGCCCCCCTTGCCGGCTGCAACTTGGTGTGCGGCCACTGCCTGGGAGAGAAACATTCCGGCGCGTAATGTCCTGGAATAGACCTTATCGAACGCCTCCTCCGTCACATCCAGCAGCTTCTGCTCCTTATTGAAGCCAACGCAGTTAACCAAGATGTCGATCGAGCCATAATTTTGTATGAGGAGAGTCGAAAGTTCTTTGATGGCTGCGACGTTAGATGCGTCGAGCTCAAGGCCCTCCGCAATGTAGCCTTTATGGCTCAGTTCGCCGGCAAGTGCTCGCGCCTGGTCGCCGTTTGGTCCCGCAATAACGCTGGTCGCACCGGCAAGAGCTAATGTTTCGGAGATTGTCGTGCCGATCGCTCCGTACCCGCCGACGACCAACGCGACCTTACCATGTAAACTCATCGAATGCTGGATTTCCATGCTCGCGTTCTGAATGGTCATTCCGGTCTCACATGCGTTGCGGTCACAGCGTTCTATTTGGATATCCGAAATTACGAGAGACGAATTCGCAGAAGTTTCTTGACGACCGACTCGAGATGCTCCTGTACCTGCTACTCGAATGAGGCCACATGCGCCGTGTTCAGGAGATCTCCGTCAGTCTGCACAAAGACATTCCTTTAAGGTGAACTGCCGTCGGCAGATGATGCGGGTCCTTCTCGCGCTGGCGAGTTGTAGAAGCCTGACGGTAGACTCAGCCGATACGACCGCGCAATCGACGCAATCCTTCAAGCGTTCTAATATGGCGTGGGACAGTCTTCGGGGTAGAAGACCCTCTTGCGCGGTTCTGGGCATCCCGCACCTCGAACGCGCTCTATCCCTTCTCATCCTGCACGTGAAACCTGAGCAGGCACCTATACCTTCGAAACAACTTACTTCCAAGCAAATTGTCCTTCCCAAGATTTGCTTCGTGCAAAAGAGTGCGGCTCCGGCGCAAGCGAAGCAAGAGGCGTGCCATGGGCTCTCAAGCACCTCAATTCTCGAAGGTGCTACAGGGGGTGATCGTGATGCAGGAACGACCTTGTTTCGACTGGAGGTGTCGGTCGCTTTCGCTAGTAAGCGAGCATAATCCTGCGTTCCACATCCTGTGCCTTTTGAATGATTGAGCGCGCGTCGTCTACTCGACAACGGTGCGACGCCGAAAACATCTTGGGACTCAAACAGGCGAAGCTTAGGGATCCTAGTTCTGCTGGGTCCGGATCATCGCGACCAAGGACGCCATTGCTCACGTAAAATCCGCCCTATCCCCTGACCGTGTTCGTCTCAATTCTCCATGAGGCGTGGACGATCTCGAATGGGGGCCGCAATCCCATTTTGATTCATGAGCCAGCTCCAGACCCATAACCTCCAATTACGAATCCAACATCGCAGCGACTCACCTTTTTTTCTAGGCGAATACGTCGATTCCACCAAGTTCTAACTATTGCCCAGCCCATCAAAAAGCGGCCCCCTTAAGTGGGGCCAATCCGTGTACCTGAGCTGTCAGTCCCGAGTGCAAGCATCACGAATCGCGAAAACTTCGCCTCGGCTCCAGTCCTGAGGAGCTGAAAATTGACCTACCGGCGCTAGGCCAAGCTTCGCGATCGAGGCAGTCTGGAAAACATCTCGTTATCACCAGAGCGATCCAAAATCAGTTAAACGCTGGAGATCATGTTTTTGACGCAAAACGATCACGAATTGCGATGCTCTTGGCAGATGTGAAATCAAACTGTCTGGCGTGAACATTCTAGTCACCATCTGGCGCGTCAAATCGGCGGTTGTCACCCCTCTCTGCTCGCGAGTGATGGGTGGTGCTGCTGTGCGCGTCAATGACCGCGCGTCCTCCACAGGATTGGAGGAGGTTCAATGCTCATCCCTACCAATGCTGCCCCGTGTCAAAGGCCGCTTGTTGGCAACCTGTAAATCGCGTGCTTCTGTTTTAGGCCAACGGCCCCTAGGCAGTGTGGACAATTACCTTAGCCAGAGCAGAGTTGCGGCGATGGCGACGACGGCGAAGTAGTTTCGCGCCGTCTTTTCGTAGCGCGTAGC
>NZ_AXAS01000135.1 GCF_000472925.1 Bradyrhizobium sp. Ec3.3 | reverse complement strand
CGGAGCAGTCATGGAGGTAACGAAGTGGCTGAAGCCTTCGATTAGCGTGTCACGAATTGGTGACAGCGCGAGTGTGCAGGCCGTAACGCGAGTGAGTGCGCCGGGAGAAACCGGCAAGGAGTATGTGGTGAAAGTCCACTGCGATGAAGGAGTAGCAATCCACGTCGCCCCTGATCCGTGCGCAGGCGTCCGTGAGGACGTCGGCGAAGCGTCGGTGGGGGAGCGTATAGGCCAGCCATTGAGCCGCGAAACCGTTATAAACCCGAGTGCCGACGTTGTTCACTTGACGGAAGGCAAAATCGGCAGGCGCGATAATGCGAGTGCCCGCCGAGCTCGGCGTGGTCTGAGACCCTGGCATGTACGGACGCTCCTTGTGCGGGAACCGGGAGATCTTTGGATCGGCCATAGGCCTTCCGGGCCGATGGTCCGTGGCGGGAAGGCGAGGAGCCGTTGCCGCTGATGCACGATCCAGAGAAGTCTGACTCCGGCATAGTAGCAACGAAGCCGACGAACAAGGCTGGGCAACCAGCTTCGGAGCCGGTGGAGCCAAGGCCGGGGACCAATGGAAACGTGGGCCAGCAAAGCACGCACCGGGCGCAGAGCCGGATTCGCGTGACCCAGGCGCTGGACCGTGTACGACAAGCAGCAAGGCAAAGAAAGAAGGAGCGGTTCACCGCGCTTCTCCACCACATCAATGTCGATACCCTGAAGACGGCGTTCTACGCGCTGAAGCGCAAAGCCGCCCCCGGGGTGGATGGCGTGATGTGGCAGGACTACGAGTCGAATCTTGAGCTCAGGCTCAAGGATCTGCACGGACGGGTCCATCGAGGAGCCTACCGGCCGCAACCGTCTCGCCGGACGTATATCCCGAAGGCGGATGGAAAGCAGCGGCCACTAGCGATCGCCGCCTTGGAAGACAAAATCGTCCAGGGCGCAACCGTCTTGGTGCTCAACGCGATCTACGAAGTCGACTTCGTCGGTTTCTCCTATGGGTTCCGACCCAGACGGGGACCGCACGATGCGTTGGACGCACTTTCGACAGCGATCAAAATAAAGAAGGTGAACTGGACACTTGACGCCGACGTCCAGAACTTCTTTGGAGCTGTTAGCCAGGAATGGCTCACCCGCTTCCTAGAACATAGGATCGGCGACAAGCGCATCGTCCGCCTCATCCAGAAGTGGCTCAAGGCGGGTATACTTGAAGACGGAGTCGTAACAGTTGATGATAAGGGGACGGGCCAAGGTTCGGTAATTTCACCGCTCCTCGCCAATGTCTACATGCATTACTGCTTCGATCTCTGGGCCGAACGCTGGAGACGGCAAGAAGCCCGGGGCGACATGATCGTCGTGCGTTATGCCGACGATCTGGTGATCGGCTTCGAGCATAAGGACGACGCACAGCGTTTCCTCGATGCGATGCGTGACAGGCTTGGGGAATTTGCGCTGTCGCTTCACCCAGCTAAAACGCGCCTGATTGAGTTCGGCCGCTTTGCAACGACCGATCGAAAAAGGCGCGGGCTTGGAAAGCCAGAAACGTTCACCTTCTTGGGCTTCACTTTCATCTGTGGACGATCGCGCCGCGGCACTTTCGTGCTTCAACGGAAGACCCGATGCGACCGCATGCGGCGTAAGCTGAAGGACATCAAGGCAGAGTTGCAGCGTCGAATGCACCAACCGATACCCCAACAGGGAAAGTGGTTGAGCCAGGTGGTGACTGGCCACTTCGCCTACTATGCGGTCCCAACCAACAGCCGGGCGCTCTCGACGTTCCGACATTGCGTGACCGACCTCTGGCGACGAACGCTTCGGCGGCGCAGCCAGCGAGACGGATTCACATGGGAGCGCATGACGAAGTTGGTCAATGACTGGCTTCCCCCGCCGCGCATCCTTCATCCTTGGCCAGACATACGCTTTGACGTCAAACACCCAAGGTAGGAGCCGGATGCCTTAGTTGGGCGAGTCCGGATCTGTGCGGGGGGCGGCCAGCAATGGCCGTTCCTACCGCGATACGGCGAGCAAGCCTTGTATGGGGCTTTTGAAGTCAAGCATATATTTCACACCATTCTTTCCTTCATTCCAGTTTCTTTGTTCGACTTGGAATCCCATTTCTTCGCCCCGACCCACACGTGTTGAGGCCGACGCGCACAGGGCCTGTCAAGGTCGGCCGTCGCTCTGCCCTGGGCCGGCACGCTCCGTCGTTTCCAGGCCGCGCCTTGACAGGCCCGAGCACGGCGGCAACCCTGGTTGTTGGGGGCGGGACGATGATCAGCGGGGAGCTTTGCCATCGGGCGCGGGATCATCGCGCCACAACCTTGTATTCGCTAGGTCCGTACTGACCTGACCATGATGCAGTCATGCGCATCGGCGGCGAAGCTCCTCGGCGGCGGACCCATTCTCGAAACCAGTTTCAAAACCATGGCTTGCTTCGGGTGACTGCCACCTCGGATCGTCGTCGGACACCGACGATATTCTCTGCTCGTCAGCCTCCGAGAGCTTGTCTTTTCTAAGTCCTCCCCTCACGCCGCTCGCAATACGACGCCAGCCGGAACCTCGCCAATGGTTACCAGACGCCACAAGGCAATTAGCAATTTGCGCGCCGGAGCTACGATTATTGTTTTGCGGTTTCTGCCACCCTCAGTTCGAGTCCGATACCACTGGGCCAGTGCACTGTCCTTCTGAAAGAGCAAAAAGGCGCCAAGCCAACTGAATCATTCCGCTGCGTACTCGTGCGTTGCCCGCCTTGGCGAGCCCTTTCTCTCGCCGTTTGCTGCCACTCTCATCGGGCGCGCCAGTGAGACCAGCATAGCGCGCTACGGCTCGTCGATCCCGCAATTTCCGCAAGAGGACCTTGTGCACCAGCATGTCCGCCGTTTCTATACCAACACCAATAACGCGGGCGATCAGTCGGACCATCGCGTGTGGTCCATCACCGGGCGCCTGCTCCATACGCTCCAGGCGCGCCTCCTCGATCTGGCGGATCTGATCACTGACGAGCCGCCGGCGCTCCATGTCGCGATGCAGCTCAGCTAGTGTGTTGGGCGGTATTGGTTCGCCCTCGGGCGTGCGCAAATCTTCAAGGCGCCCGGCGGCCTTCTTCAGCTTGGGATTGAAGCCGCGGATGCCCAGCCGTATCAACGCTGCTTTCGTTCGGTTGACAATCCGAGTTTGTTTTCCAACCAGGCTCTGGCGCTCGCGGTTGGGCCGCTTGGCATCTTCGTCCTTGGTAGTCGGGATCGCCACCATCTTGCAGTGATCTCGCTCGCCGCGCAGCCGGCCGAGAAAGGCGCGCTTGAGCAGCTCGGTGTCGAGACGGTCGGTCTTGGCGCGCCGGTGCTCGCGCGACACGGCTACGCTCGATGCGTGGATAGGCCTCGATGCCGCGTGCTCCAAGCCAGCGCGCAAGCCAGAAACCGTCCCGGCCCGCCTCAAAGGCGACGGTAATGCGTTCGATCCTGCGTCCCGCTTTCTCCGCTTCCTCACGCCAGCGATTGAGCAGCTTCAGCAATGCGCTCTCGTGTAAGCGTCGTTCTCAGGCCACGGCTTTGAAGGCTTGAGCTCGGTAGGCCCAGGGCAGTAGCTGGTCGATGTCGCGGTTTGGATGCCCGTTGACGATCCTGGTCAGGACGTCGGTGAGATAGGCGAGCGGATCGACGTCGTTGATCTTGCAAGTCTCGACCAAGGTTGCGACGACGGCCCAATGTTCGGCGCCCCCGTCCGAGCCGGGGCCATAGTGCCGGGTTTCTGACATTCGAAGCCGTGATCGCCTATCCGTACCACCCGCTGGTCGGCCGGACGGTCCTGGTGACCG
>NZ_AXAS01000138.1 GCF_000472925.1 Bradyrhizobium sp. Ec3.3 | reverse complement strand
GCGCGTCGATGTCGTCCCGCGAGCCTGCGCGCCCGACCATCCGTTTCGTTGTGATACGTCATGACCAGCGCCTGCACTATCCACCCGTTCCGTGATCACCTTCGCGGTGGCAACGTCCGAAGCCGCCGCGGCCGCGCTCGTCACCGAACACCCTGCCAATCGTTCGGCCATGCATTCCAGCGCAGCAAATCGCTCGCGCCTTCCCCGCAGCCGCACCCGCTGCACTATTCCCATAGCGCCCACAACTCCTAGCTTCGTTCAATCCGGCTTCTATGAGGTCGCACGCACAACCGGGCGCGTGGCTCGCGCCTGTCCCGCGACCTCACAGAACCCTCAAGATTCCCAAATCACGCCGGTTCTGATTCAACCTGCCTGCTGGCGAAGGAGGCCGGCAGGTATGGCGCCACCTCTTTCGATTGATCTTCGCAGACGTGTGGTCGGGGGCCGTTGCGGACGGCATGTCGTGTCGGGAGGCTGCGGCGCACTTTCGAGGGGGGTGTCGAGCGCGATCCGCTGGGTAGCGCAAGCGCGAGACGGGCGAGGTGACACCGAAGCCGCAGGCGGCGATCGACGTTCGCAGGCGATCGAAGCGCAGGCTGAACGTATCCTCGCGCTGATTGCGGCCAAGTCCGACAGCACGTTGGAGGAACTGAGAGCGGCGCTCGCCGCCGATGGACACGCTTTCAGCGTCTCCGCGTTGTCGCGCTTCTTCCAGTGTCGCAAGATCACGCTCAAAAAAAGACGGTATACGCCACCGAGCAACAGCGGCCGGACGTCCTGAAGAAGCCAGAAGAGTGGGCCAACGGCCAGATTGGCCTCGATCCTGACAAGCTCGTCTTCATTGACGAGACACGGGCGTCGACCAACATGGCGCGCATGCGCGGGCGCGCGCCCCGCGGCAAGCGGCTTCAGGCCTCCATTCCACACGGCCACTGGAAGTCAACGACCTTCGTTGCAGGCCTACGTCTGTCGGGCATCGTGGCTCGATGGGCCGATCAACGGGCTCGCCTTCCAGGCTTATGTAGACCAGGTGCTCGTTCCAGAATTGCGGGAAGGTGACATCGTCGTCATGGACAATCTCGGTAGCCACAAGGGCGCAGGCGTGCGTGCAGCGATCGAGGCTGCTGGCGCAAAGCTCCTTTATCTCCCGCCTCACAGCCCCGACTTCAACCGATCGAGAACGCCTTCGCCAAACTTAAGACGCTACTGCGCACTGCCGCAGAGCGCACCGTCGAAGGTTTATGGAACGCAATCGGACGCTGTCTCGACCGCTTCATGTCGCACGAATGCGCAAACTACTTCGCAGCCGCTGGATACGAACCAACCTGATCGAGAACCGCTCTAGTGAGGATTCAACAGGGCCCGTCATTCTCAAGATTTAAGCTCGGCACGAGAGGCGATTGGCATCATTTTCGCAATCCTTGCTATCCATGTCGGATTGAAGACCGTCACGGTTGGAAGCGGACAAAAGCGCCCACCCATTCCAACAGGGACGTGGAGGTACACTTGCTTCTTTTGGTCCAGCAGGCGCGCATTTCGAGCCCGGGAGTGGCACGCCAATTGCCGGGACGACAAACGAAGAGTCAGACCAAGAGCGCTGGATTTTCCGGGAGTGGCCGATGAAGCTTTCGCGATTGATCTCCTTGATTCGGGTGACGAGATATTGTCCTTGGCAGCGACTAAGCTGCGAACATCAATGCCGCGGTCCAGCGACGCGGTGCCGAACTTCGGCTAAAGCAGATAGTTTCACAGTAGATCACGCCAGAAGCCGCATCCGAAGATACTCGTCGAGCAATAGTCTCGCTGCTTCCGACAGCCGCTTCGCGTATGCATCGGCTCTTTGTCATGCAACAAGACCGTGGGCTGTAGTTGGATACTGCATGGACCTTCTCTCGACGGCTCCTGAACGGCGGCAGTGTACGATTGAGTAGCATACCGTTCGAAAGTCATTGGAAGTATTATGAACGTTAAGCTCGTGGAACCTCCTTTGTGCAGCTCAGCAACGACCACCGTCTTTGTTGGCAGGAATCGTCGTGGCAACTGGGTTGCCCGCGAACAGAGCGGTATTTTTGGCGGGTTGTTCGTGAGCCGCGCCCATGCGCTTAAATATGCGCTATTTGAGAATGGGCATCATCCAGGAGCCATCGTCGAGGTGTCGCGGGAAATCGAGCTGGATATCCCGTCAACGCACACATAGCTGGCATGACGCGCGTAGCCTGGCTCGTGGCTGCTTTCTGGATGACGATGCTCAACCGTTCGCCGGAAGATGCGTTCTTACCCCCGTTGAATGCGATTAGAATCGGCGCGCTCGAGATTCACTCGCAACGACACACCAAAGGCAACACAGAAAATGCTCTCGCAGTATCTGATCAAGATCGCCCGGCTGGGCGGTCATCTTCACCCGCGCCAGCGATCTGCCCAAGTGCAATACCATCAAGTGCCGTAGGTGTTCTCACTCCTCACTGGCACCGCGCTGGGCGCTATGCGCCGTTGAGAAGTCGGGAAAATTGAAAGACCGCGGATGGTTACGCTTCCCCGTTTGGGGCCGCTCAACGCGACTCGCCGAAACGATCAACGGACCTACACTCTGTAGCGAGCACCGGGAAATCATATATGGCACGGGCAAAAGCGCGACAGTTGGAAGCCGTTCGGCACCGAAACCGGCTTTCCCAACCGTGGCGAAAGTGTGGCACCCTGCGACCGCAATTTATCTGAGCTTTGTCCGGTTCACGGCAACGATGAAGGAGCCGGGTTCGAGAAATCGTCATGTCCGTATCCACGGAGTGAACTTTGGGGCTCGGAGTGCAACCCAATCCGGATCTGACAACGAGCGCTCGACCTCAAAACCGAACAAGGGAATCAGATAGTCTCGGATAATGATCGTGACATGAGGTTCGTTGGCCTCATCCTCCGTTAACTGCTCGGTCTGCTCGCGCTTGGCATATTGAGTGCTTGCGTTGATGATATGTCTTCCTCCGAAGGCAAACCTCACATCGTCGAAAAGGAAAAGAGCGCTAGGCTTTAACAGCCGTACTGCTGCAATGGCAGCCGCCAGATCGACATAGATCGAATGGTTACCGTCGAGATAGATGATATCGAAGGTCTCCTGGTGCCTGGCCAACCTAATCAGGTTGAACAGGTATGTTCCCACGACGTTGCCCAAAAATCTGATATCACGATTGGCGATGCCGGCCGCGGCCAGGTCGGCCCGACGTTTGGCACAAACGTGTTCGAGATCCAAACCCACATATTCAATGCAGTTGTCATCAATGGTCCTGAACAGCTCCCGCCTAAGGATTGGTCCCACCCCGATCTCGAGGAAACGGCAGCCCGGATTCCCTCGAAGGATTTGGAGCAAGCGTGTATTAACCATGCGTCGGTAAGCACGGTAGTTGTTGGGCAGACGATTGCTAGGGTTAAATAGGGGGTCGTGCAGGTCAGTGCTCATCAATCGTCTCGCTAGTTGCACAGGGAATCTGTTTCCGCCGCAGCGACCGCGACCCGATGCACCGTCGGTGATGACGCAGATTGCGTCGCTGATGCCAGCTGCGGGGAGAGAGCTGCAGGAAAGTCCAACGAAGACTACAGTTAAGAAACATGCTGATCGTGACGTGGCCAAACGGAGCCGGATTGCCGACCGGCGCTAGAATCCTTCCGGATCTTTCTCACATAGAGCGAAGCAGGTTTTGGACCAGCGCAATACTGCAGATCTTTGGGAGCTCAATGTCGCGCTCCGAACGCCCTGGAGTCTTCCAGACACTAGGCTGTGTGGACTCTTGGGATTGAACGAAGCCGCTGTCGCGGCATGTAGGGAGCCATAGCAAGGATTGCCTCCTGTCTGAGAGGATTGCGGGTTTTCAAAGCCCAACCC
>NZ_AXAS01000015.1 GCF_000472925.1 Bradyrhizobium sp. Ec3.3 | reverse complement strand
GGTGCGGCTCCGCCAGCAGCCATTGCGGCCATGCCCTGCTCGACCATCGCTTCCAGCTTGTCGATGAGGTCGCGGTCGGTGCCCTCGGGCTCGGCTTCGGTNGCCTCGAGCCCGGCCAGAATCTCCTTGATGCGGTCGATCGACGACAGGATCACCGTCACCGCCTCAGCGGTGACCGGCATGCCGTCGCGGAATTTGCCCATCAGCGTCTCGCCGGCATGCGCCAGCGCTTCGAGCCGCGGCAGCCCCAGAAAGCCGCAGGTACCCTTGATGGTGTGGACGAGGCGGAAGATGTTATCCAGGATCTTGGCGTTGTTCGGCTCCTGCTCGAACTTCACCAGCTGATTGTCGACGGTGTCCAGGCTCTCGCTGGTCTCCGTCAAAAACTCCCGCAACAGATCATCCATGGAATACGCCTTACCAACCTTGGACTCGCCGCCAGCTTCCCGGCCTTGATCGCGACTGCCTGATCCGACTTCTCACAATCGACGCAATGCCCTCCCTTCGATCGTTAGACATCGCATTTCACGGCCGCGTTAATTTCGACCTCCGTGCTAATACGGATATTGAAGACGACTTTGTCGTTTGGCGCTGCGCCCTGGCGGTTTTCGACAAAACCGGCCGCAGGCGTCGCGGCGATGACGCAAACTGTCGGCGCGCCACGCGTCGCGGGACGCCCCGTAAAAGAGAGCCTCGGCGGTGAAAGGCGCTATGCCGGCGCCGCGCGGGTGAATCACACATCCGCATCCGTCATCGCCCGTAAGGCCGGTGATTGCTGCTCCGGCCGCGACGCACGCGATGGGCATTCGAGGTAAACAGACTCTTACCCCATGATGGCTCGCACAGGATGCGACGCGCCTGCTCTCCCGGCTGCGAATCGGCAATCGGCGCGTGTTCTCATTCCCGTCGCGGCGAGGCGCCTGCCCTCCGACGTGTATATAGACCAATACACAACTTATGTTGTATCGTGGGTCAGCCGTGCGACCGCGGCGCGCGGCGTGACGACGAACGGCAGCGCCGGATTGATCTCGCATGACTGCAAGCGGTCGCCCGCCCAATCAATTGCTCAGGACGCTCGATGCAGCAGACTTCGCGCTGCTGGAGCCCCATCTCGCGACCGTCGAGCTGGCCAGGGAGATGTCCCTGGGCGTGGACGGCGCTCCGCCGAAGCAGGTCTACTTCCCGCTTCGCGGCGCGGTTTCATTGACGGTCAATCTCGCAGAGGGACAGACGATCGAGGTGGCGATGCTGGGCCGCGACAGTGTCATCGGCAGCGGCGCGGCTCTGGCCGGCTGGGCTGCGCTGGCGGACGCCGTCGTGCTGTTTTCGGGCACGGCGGTCAGCCTGGACTGCACCGCATTTCGCGGTGTCGCCGACAAAAGCCCGCGGTTCCGTCGCCTGATGGTCCGGCACGAACAAGCGCTGCTGGCCCACGCGCAACAATCGGTGCTTTGCAACACGTTGCATCCGGCCGAAGCGCGCCTTGCGCGCTGGCTGCTGCGCGCCCGCGACCTCTGCGACAGCGCGACCCTTCCACTGACGCAGGAGTTGCTGGCGCAGATGATCGGCGTGCGACGCAACGCGATCTCGCTGGTCGCGCATTCGCTGCAGCGCGCCGGCATCATCCGCTACAGCCGCGGCCAGATCGAAATCGCGGACCCCCATGCGTTGGAGGCAACATGCTGTGCGTGTTACGGCGCGGTGAAAAATGTCTATGCGCGGCTGCTGGTATCCGCTCCGTGAGCCGGCAGGCTGCGTCGTGGTGACGCAACTTCTTGTGCATGCCGACGTGCACAGAGGCTGCCCGCGACGATGAGGGGCTATATGTCCAATTGCCAACATATCCCGGAAGGCACATGATGGGCGCCTTAGACCCGTGCGAGGGATGGCGGATACGCGTTTGCGCTTCGCCGGCTGGGAAAGACGGGAGGCAGTTATGGAAACGATGGTGCGTCCATCCAACGGTTTCCTGTCTGCTCTGTCGGCGGATGATTATGAGTTGATCCGCCCGCACTTGCGCATCACCGAACTGCCCCATGAGACCGTGCTGGTGGAGACCGGCGAAACGCTCAAGCGCGCCTATTTCCCGCATCGCGGGGTGATCTCGCTGGTCGTGGAACTCGCCAGGGGCGAGCATGTGCAGGTCGCAATGATCGGCCGCGACAGCCTGCTCGGAGCACTGTCGGCGATGGGCGATACGAGCGCGCTGAACAGCGCGGTGGTGCTCGTCGGCGGCACGGCCTCGGTGATGGAACTCGACCGGTTGCGCGCGGCGGCCGACCAGAGTTCCTCATTGCGGACGCTGCTGACGCGCCACGGGCTTGCGGTCTATGCGCAGGTCCAGCAGACCGCCGGCTGCAATGCCGCCCATCCCGTGGAGTCGCGGCTGTCGCGGTGCCTGTTGCAGATCCACGACCTGTCGGGCGACGTCCGGCTGCTGCTGACCCAGGAGAACCTGGCGCAGATGATCGGCGCGCGGCGAAACAGCGTCTCGCTGGTCGCCAACACGCTGCAACAGGCCAATTTCATCCACTACAGCCGCGGCCACATCCAGATCAACAATCTCGACGGGCTGCGCCAGACCGCGTGCGAATGCTACGCCACGGTGAAGGCGCAGTACGACCGGCTGCTTGGGCCGCGATGATCCGAAGGGCTAAAGCGCGATGAGATTGGGCTGAATCATCATCGCGCTTTAGGTTGTTGTTTGATCTCCGCGCAAACGCGTTCCGCGTTTGGCGCGCAGAAAACTGCGTCCCACTTTTCCGGATCATGCGCTAGATGCCGCCACCGCGCGTGAAGTTTACACGGCGTAGACATTCAGCCGCTAGAACCCTCTCATGCGCGAAGCTGCCGCCCTGCTGACTGCCGAATCCTCCCTCGCCGCCGAGCCGGTACGGGATCCCTGTGCCTTCCAGGCGCTGGTGCGCGAGATCGGAGTGGACGGGGCCGGCGAGGTCCGCGCCGTGTTCTGGAGCGAGACCGATGCGCGCCTCAAGCTGTTCGGCGATCTCACCCTCGCGCAGCAGCGTGCTCGGATCGAGCGCGAAGCCCATTCGCTGAAGAGCGCGGCGCGCACGTTCGGCTATCAGCGGCTCGCGGCGCTCGCCCAGCAGCTCGAACGAGACGCGGCGGCGCTCGATGACGCCGCCTACCGCGAGCTGCTCGAGGCGATGGCGAAAGCCTACGCTGCGGCGCGCGAGGCGGACGCCTGATCCCTCGCAGAAAATCCCGCCGTACTTCTACGGCTTGGGATTTTCATACATGGCTAATCATAGGTGGCGATAGTCGCGCGAGACCAGGAGGGTTTCCATGTTCACCTATGAAACCGCGGACCAGAAGGAAGTCCGCCGCTTCCGCATCGCCCAGTTCAACGGCCGCATGGCGACGGTGAAATCGGGCGAGGAGACGGTGACCGGTTTCGTGCGCGCCGTGCTGGAACAGGAATCGAGCATCCCGCCGCGCTGGACCATCACGATCATCCCGAGCGCGCCGAAGGACGAGGTGAAGCCGCTGCGTCCGAGCTCGCGCGCGCGCCCCTTCGCGGACGACTATTACTGAAACTATACGGCGGCCCGGCCGCCTCAATCGATCGAATGCAGCAGCGCCGCGCGGACCAGATCCGCGGTGTTGCGCGCCCCGAGCTTGCGCATGGCCTCCGCGCGATGGCTCTCGAAGGTGCGCGGGCTGATCTGCATTCGCAGCGCGCCCTGCTTGTTCGAATAGCCTTCGCTGATCAGCCGCAGCACCTCGCGTTCGCGCCTGGTCAACCGCTTCGGACCGTGCGAGCTGGAGAGCTCGCTGCCGGCCTCACGCAGGGCGAGCGGCGCGCGTCCGGCCTTGGCCTCGGCGTCGTCGATCCCTGACACTCCGTTCCGCGGCGCGCCGCCGAGCTGCTTCACCAGCGAGCAGACACGCTCGGTCTGCGCCAGCGCATTCTCGACCACGCGCTGCAAATAGGCTCGATCGGCCGAGATCGCGAAAAGCTGGTCGCTGTGATGCTTGATTTCGCCCATGTAAAGGAGAAGGGCGGTCAGGGGGCCGTTCAGCTCGCGGGCGATCGCGGTGGCGGTCTCCTCGGATGCCTTGGCACGGGCGGCGTTCAACCGGGCGAGTTCGAGCTCTTCGTGCGGAGAACTGCTGCTTTCGTACCAAGCCGGCGATCGCGAATCAGCGACCGGATCATTCTGATGCGCCATGTGGTTCGTTTAGCGGAACCCGGGGCGAATCGTGCTTAACTTTCTGTTCCGTAAGACTACGGTGATTTTGACGGTTTTGTGCCAAATCCCCGGCGGTTGCACAATTTATGCTTGTTAGATTGCCTAGGATACCGCACATCGGTTGCAGATCCTGCCTAAATCTCAGGCATCTCCTGAAATCCCTTCTTAACGTCAGGGCGGCCGGCGGGCGGCCACGCCGTACGACTTTACCAATTAATTAACAGTGACTTGCTTCTCTGGAGCACAGTTGAGAGCGCGCAAATGCCTCCACGCGACGAACCAGTAACAGTTCCGGAAAAGTTGCGAAAAATTGCGTGCCATGAGCCATGTCGAACAGCTCTGGGAATTCTTGCAGAGGCTGACGCCGCTGTCGCGGAGCTGTCTGCTCAGCGAGCTCGAGCGGCTGGAGCTGTGCGGCATCGACATGCCGGGCTCACCCGACATCCAGGCGAAGCTGCGCGCCGAATTCCGCAAGGACGGTTCGACCCAGGGGCGCGCCACCAATCCGTCGCGTTCCTTCTTCGCTCCGCTCGAGCTGCTCTTGATGGACGGCGCGCCCGAGCACGCCAATATGGGGCGGATCTCGCGTAACACGCTGACCCCGATCTGGGAGTGGATCTGCCGCGACCTGCTGCCGACCATGGCGCGCGACTACGTCAAGGCGATCAACGATCAGGTCGCGGCCAATAACCCGAAGGAGGTGCAGAAGACCGCGACCGCGTTCCAGATCAAGGTCATCAAGGTCCTCGAGAACACGCTCGCCTCGCCCGACGGCACCGGGCTCGCCCGCGCCAAACTCGGGCAATACACCGCCTCGCGCTTCGCCTTCGACGATGTGACCAAGATGCTGCAGGTGCTGCGCGCGAACGCCGCGCTGTCGAAGTTCAACGAGAAGCTGCCCGAGAAGATCTCGAAATTCGACGACGGCCAGGCGGCGCAGATCACCGCGCGCCTCGACGCCTTCAGGAAGGCCAATCCCGAGGCCCTGCCCTTTGCGCTGGCGCTGGTGGCGCGGCGGCTGAAGACGCCCTGGCACCTGATCCGTCTCGCCACCAAGGCCGCGCCGACCAAGGCCGCCGCCGACGTTGCCGCCACCCCCTATGCCATGACGGTTGCGATGGTGCTCGACCGGCTCGATGACAAGCGCCTGGCGCTGCGCGTCGCGCTGAAAAACAACCGGGTGCTGATCGCGCGCGACCTGCTCGCCGAAATCTATGACACCGAATATGCGCTCAAGGTCCGCATCGACGAGATCGAGCCATCCGAATGGGGCATCCGCCTCCAGCAATTGATGGACGCGATCGCCGCGCTCGTCGCCGCCGAGGTCAGCCGCTTCCCCGACAATGTCGGCCACATCCTCGGCTCGCGCCGCCTGCGCAACCATGACTCGATCGCGGGCAAGCTGAGCTATCTCGCCTGGAAGGGGCGCGATGCCGTGCAGGATGGCGCGGCGGCGTTCCGGAAGCTGATCGGGCAGACCTAAAGTTCGGCTAGTCCCGCGGAGCGGGCGGCATGCTCAGGAAGCGGTCGAGAAATCGTCCCGACAGCACGAACCAGAACCACCAGGCCATCATACGCCGCGTCGTCATCGCTGCGATCCTCACGCAGCCCATCACCGGTGACCGCATTGATAGCGCGGGCGCGGCAAGACGCATGTGAACTGCATCACACTCGCCCGCCCCGGGGCCGGGTTCCTCCAAAAGTCGAACCCGTCGGACGCGGTCGTCTTGGAACCCTGACGGCGGCTCGGAGGTTTTTTCGTCGAAACAACCCCATGCACAGTAGGGGCTCGGGGGCGCCGTTGCACGAAAGGCTCCCGCCATGTCCCTCTCCCATGTCGACCCGCTCTCGCTGCCCGACGGCGAGCACCAGCTTCAGCTGCGCCGCGCCGTGATCGCCTCCACCATCGGCACCGCCATCGAGTGGTACG
The DNA here is from genome assembly GCF_000472925.1 of Bradyrhizobium sp. Ec3.3. Taxonomy (GTDB): domain Bacteria; phylum Pseudomonadota; class Alphaproteobacteria; order Rhizobiales; family Xanthobacteraceae; genus Bradyrhizobium. The sequence continues at coordinate 190,949 of NZ_AXAS01000015.1, read as the reverse complement.
ATTTCTTCCTCTACTCGACCGTCACCGGCCTCGTTTTCGCAAAACTGTTCTTTCCGCATTCCGATCCGTGGGTTGGCACGCTCGAGGCCTTCGCGATCTACGCCGTCGGCTTCGTCGCCCGTCCCGTCGGCGCGGCCATTTTCGGCCATTACGGCGACCGCATCGGCCGCAAATCGACGCTGATTGCGACGCTTCTGCTGATGGGGCTCGCCACCTTCGCGGTGGCGCTGGTCCCGACCTATTCGAGCATCGGGATCTGGGGCGCGGTCCTCCTGACCGTGCTGCGCTTCATCCAGGGCGTCGGCGTCGGCGGCGAATGGGGCGGCTCGGTGCTGATGTCGATGGAATGGGCGCGCAACGATCATTCCCGCGGCTTTATTGCCTCATGGCCGCAGTTCGGCGTGCCCTGCGGCCTGTTCCTCGCCAACCTCGCCGTGCTCGCCTTCAGCCAGATGTCCGGCGAGCAGTTCTTGTCATGGGGCTGGCGCGTGCCCTTTGCGCTGAGCCTCATCCTGGTGGGCGTCGGCCTCTACATCCGGCTCGGCATTCTGGAAACGCCGGTGTTTTCCAGGCTGGTCGCGGAGCGCAAGGTCGAGCGCACGCCGATGCTGCAGGTGATCAAGGAGCATCCGAAGGAGATCCTGCTGTCGGCCTTTGCCCGCATGGCCGAGCAGGCACCGTTCTACATCTTCACCGCCTTCATCTTCGCCTACGGCGTCAAGACGCTGAACGTGTCGCGCGACTTCCTCCTCACCGCGGTGCTTTGTGCCTCGGTGCTGTCGTTCGTTTCGATCCCGCTGTTCGGGCATCTGTCCGACCGCTTCGGGCGCAAGAACATGTACATGATCGGCGCGGCCGTGACCGGCGTATTCGGCTTCATCTATTTCCGCATGCTCGACACCGGCTCGGAGCCGGTCATCTTCCTCGCCATCATCCTGTCGCTGATCCCGCATGACATGATGTACGGCCCGCAGGCCGCATTGATCGCCGAAAGCTTCACCGGACGCCTGCGCTACAGCGGCGCCTCACTCGGCTATCAGCTCGCCTCCGTCATCGCCGGCGGTCCGGCGCCCCTGATCGCGGCCTGGCTGTTCGGCACGTTCGAGTCGGCGACCGCGATCGCGGCCTATATCGCGCTCTGCGCCGTGATCAGCCTGATCGCGACCGCGGCGATGACCGACTACACTGGCAAGAACATCTCGGGCGAATATAGGGTGGGCTGACGCCCGCCCCTCGTCCGGGCCGGCAAGCGTGAGAAGGGAAGGAACTCGCAAATGAGATCAGTGAGAGCGACGTTGACCATGGCTGCATTGCTGGCCGGCGCATTGGCGATCAAGTCCGCGGCCATTGCGCAGACCGCGCCGCCGCCGGAGAACGTCGCGCCGACCGCCGACAATGCCGTCATGCTCACGGTGTTCTTCAAGCACGACCAGTCGCGCCCGCTGAGCGAGCTGAATGCCCAGCTCGAGAAGCAGGGTTACTACAAATCCTTCCCGCCAGCGGGCGTCGAGGTGGTGAGCTGGTACGTGATGATGGGCGTCGGCCAGGTGGTCACACTGCGCCTGCCGGCCTCGCGGCTGCGCGAGGTCAACCGCATCATCGAGGACAGCGCGTGGGGGCCTTATCGGACCGAGTTCTATCCGACCTATGACTACAAGGCGGTCGGCATGGCTCGGCACGACAAGGCTGCCAGCAACTGATACCGGCGTTATCGAATGAGGCGACATCGCGCGCGATGTCGCCTGATCGCCCGGTCAGGTGAGTTGCCGCTTCGCGTGCACGGCATCGCCGATATCGCAACGATTGCAAGACCGCGTGCGCGAGACGGACGCGAATGTGAAGTCTTCTTCAACAGGATGCGTACAATTTTACATATGATGAGGGCTTTAACGTTACCCAAATAATTCAACAATGATGCTGAAGCTCTCCATATTTGGAGCCGCGCTCGCCGTTATGAAGTTGTCACGGAACGGGAGTGGTGTGCGATGGACGAGGGGCTGGGCGAGCTCGCCGGACGGAAGACCGTAACCTTTGGACGGCGGAAAGTGACGCCGCGCGCCTGCGTGGCTGACGGCAAGCGGCACTTGCGTGCCTTCATGAGCGAAGTGCTGGAGGATCTCGGCTTCGTCACCAGCGAATGCGGCAATGCCGAGGAGCTGCGTGGCATGCTCGCCACGGAACTCCCCGACCTCATCCTGCTCGGCATTGCCGCCGATGGCATCGAGCCCGGCAAGTTTCTGGAGATTTTGGTTCGCGAGGAATTCGGCGGCAAGGTTTTGGCCGTCGGCGCCCGCGAATCGATCATTGTCAAGGCGGTGCAGCAGGTCGGCCAGGAGTATGGCCTTGCCATGCTGCCGCCACTTACGACGCCCTTTGCCGCAGAGACGCTGCGCGACCGCATCGCGATGCTGCTGCCGGACGAGCCGGCGCCGAGCCCCGCCGTGCATGTCGGCGAAGCCTTGCATGCGGGCTGGCTCGAGCTCTGGTACCAACCGAAGATCGACGCACGCACACTGATCCGCTGCGGTGCCGAGGCGCTGGTGCGGATGCGGCATCCGACCTGGGGCGTGGTGCCGCCGGCTTATTTCATTCCGGAGGAGCGCGATCCGCATTTTCGCGAACTGTCCGAGTTCGTGATCGAACGCGCCCTGCAGGACTGGCACTATCTCGTGGAGCGGCAGAGCCCGGTCGATCTCTCGATCAACCTGCCGGCCACGTTCCTGCACGAGCCCCAGGCCGTGCGCGATCTCTGCCGGCGCATGCCCGCCCATCCCGCGTTCGGCGGGCTGACGATCGAGATCGCAAGCGACGAAGTGATCCGTAATCTCGATTGTCTTCTCGACGTCGCATCCGAGGTACGCTTTCACAACATCGGGCTCGCCATCGACAATGTCGGCACCAACTGGCCGGAGCTGATGGGTCTCGACCGGTTTCCCTTCGTCAAGCTCAAGGCCGACCGGCACTTCGTCACCGGCAGCAGCAACGATGCGCTGAAGCGCAACGTGTGCCGCCACATCGTCGAGCTCGCTCGCGACTACGGCGCGCACAGCGTCGCCGAAGGCATCGAAACCCGCGCCGATCTCGTCGCTGCCAACGAGATCGGCTTCGATCTCGTGCAGGGCTATCTTTTCGGCAAGCCGATGCCGCTGAAGAAGTTCGCAAGGAGCGCGCTGACGCGGACGGTGATGGGACAGGGGTGAGGCGACGGCCTCACCCAACCCGCCGCGCAAAGGCGACGCGGACGACCACGAGTGCGGTCGCTGCGATCACCTCCAAAGGACCGTTCGCTCGCCTAGCGACAGACCCACACACCATTGACCAGCACGCGGGCGCAAGTTGGCGCCACTACGGCGGCTCCAGCGGCCGCTGCACCTACGGCCGCACCGCCGACGACGGCGCGGCGCGTTGTACGACGCGCGACGCCGGCGACACTTACTGGCGTCGCTGGCCGCCCGACGCGGGCCTGTGCGCTCTGAATCGAGAACGAAAGTCCATCTTCTGACCACTGCACCGAGCTTATGGCTGCGCAGGCAATAACGGCGCCGGCCAACCACAGTTTTGTTCTGTATTGCATGACAGCCTCCTTTGTTAGTTCGACAGATCTACTTCGCGTCTCGCTTCTTGCTTGCTCGGTTTGACGGGGCTCCGGACGGCGGACTCGCGGGGTCGCCTTCCTGGATACAAGTGAGGAGATCAACGTAGCTTTGAGCGAAGGCAATTGAAGTAGCCTCCTTTTCGCAGCGATCGCGAACAGGACCGGCATTTGCCGACCAAAGGGCAACCAGCTGCTGCTGAGCCTTCGTTTCATCGCTCATGCAGTTGTCGAAACTCTGCCCCAAAACGATTCCATTCGCCTTGTCATCGGCCGCTGTGCCCTTGCACAGTGCCTCAACATTCAAATGGGGAACGCGATCGGAAACGGGCATCACCAATTGGCCTCCGAGGAGTGCCGCCGACAAAAGCGCGATCTTCATCTTGACCTCCCTCAGGTTCTGCTGAACCTTGATCTGCTCCTACCACTGCTCCCGTTTGCTGGTCCTTTGCGATCAGCTGCTCGCAACCCTTCTGACGGCCGGCGGAGACCAGGTGCCGTTGATGATCGAAGGCGCCTTCTCGTTCGGCCAATACATCCGCAGCATCAGAATGAACTTGCCGGCGGGTGCAGGCAGCCAGTTCGACTCCTTATCCGCTCCAGGCATTGCGAAGTAGGGCATGCGATGCATCAAAGAGATAACTCTCCTTATGCAATGAGACCCAGAGTTGCGGAACGGGCGTTGATTCAGATCAACGTTGATCGCATCGCCCTGACACTAGATGGCGGCCGCCCGAATGAAGGCACGCTGACGGTGATGGGACAGAGGTGAGGCATCAGCCTCACGCAAACCGCCGCGCGAACGCGACGCAGACGACCACGAGCGCGGTCGCCGCGATCATGCTCCACGCCACCGGCTCGTGCAGGACGAGGCCGGCGAGTGCGAGGCCGAAGAAGGGCTGAAGCTGTTGTAGCTGGCTGATGCTGGCGGTGCCGCCGATCGCAAGGCCGCGGTACCAAAATACGAAGCCGACGAACATGCTAAAGACGGAGACGTAAGCAAGGCCGATCCAGGCCGGCGCGCCGATGCCGTCCCATGTCAGCGGCAGCGACATGATCGCGACGGGCAGCATCAATGGCAGTGCGAGGATGAGCGCCCATGAGATGACTTGCCAGCCGCCGAGCCGGCGCGACAACGTCGCGCCTTCGGCATAGCCGAGGCCGCAGAGCAGGATCGCGGCAACCATCAGGAGATCGCCGGTGAGCGAGCCCGCGCCGCCGCCCGATAGCGCAAAGCCCGCGACCGTCGCGGTGCCGACGATCGAGAACAACCAGAACGGCAAGCGCGGGCGCTCGCCGCCGCGCAGCACGGCGAAGATTGCGGTCGCAAGCGGCAACAGGCCGACGAAGACGATCGAATGCGCCGACGTGATGTGCAGAAGCGCCAGCGCTGTCAGCAGCGGGAAGCCGACCACGACGCCGAGCGAGACGATGGCGAGCGAGGCAAGGTCTTTTCGCGCGGGTCTTTGCTGACGAAGCAGGGCAAGCAGCGCCGCCCCTAACAGTGCGGCGATCACCGCGCGCGCCGAGGTCAGGAAGATCGCGGAGAAGCCGCCGACTGCGACGCGCGTCGCCGGCAGCGAGCCGCTGAAGATGACGACGCCCAGAAGTCCGTTACCCCATCCGTTGCCGGCCGATTGCATGTCGCCTCGCTTTCCCGTGAGCGACCCTGGCCTTTTGACGGTGGCGAAACCAGCCACAATCCCATACAATCTGGCCAAACTGTACCGGTATGGAAGCCCATACACTTGGATAGACTGACGCAAACCAGAGGCCGCGGCGGGGCGCGCACCACTGACGTGATGAGCACCATCCGCGCCAAGGTCGCGGGCCGCGCGCTTGTCCCCGGCGACCGCCTGCCGTCGATCCGCAAGCTCGCCGCGAGCATGGGCGTTTCGCCCTCCACCGTGGTGGAAGCCTATGATCGCCTGGCGGCTGAAGGATTGATCCGGGCGCGGCGCGGCTCCGGCTTCTACGTCTCTGCGACAACCATGCCGCCGCTCGCGCTCACCGGTGTCGAGCCGCGCCGCGACCGCGCCGTGGATCCGTTCTGGGTCTCACGGCAATCGCTCGATGCGGATTCCACGACGCTCAAGCCGGGCTGCGGCTGGCTGCCGGCGGACTGGATGCCGGAGGCCGCCTTGCGGCGCGCCTTCCGAGCGCTCGCCCGGAGCGATGACAGCCTGCTTGCCGACTACGGCTCTACACGCGGCTCGCTTGCGCTGCGCCGCTATCTGCTGGCCCGCTTTGCCGAGGACGGCATCGAGGCCTCGGTCGACCAGCTCCTGCTCACGGCCTCGGGGACACAAGCCACCGACCTCGTCTGCCGCTTCCTGCTGCGGCCCGGCGACACCGTGCTGGTCGACGATCCCTGCTACTTCAATTTTCGCGCCCTGCTGCGTGCGCATCAGGTGAAGATCATTGGCGTGCCCTACACGCCGTCGGGCCCGGACGTCGCGCGCTTCGAGGCAATCCTCGCCGCGGAGCGACCGCGCCTCTACATCACCAATTCCGCACTCCACAACCCGACCGGCGCGACGCTGTCGTTGCAAACGGCGCATCGCGTGCTGAGCGTCGCCGCTGCACATGACCTGGCAATCATCGAGGACGATATCTTTGCCGATTTCGAATCAGAACGTTCGCCGCGCCTTGCCGCGCTCGACGGCCTCACCAACGTCATCCGTATCGGCAGCTTTTCCAAGACGCTCTCCGCTTCGGTGCGCTGCGGCTATATCGCCGCGCGCGCCGACTGGATCGAGCATCTCGTCGACCTCCAGGTCGCAACCAGCTTCGGCGGCCCGAGCCCGGCCGCAACCGAGGTGATCGCGAAGGTGCTCGCGGGCGGCACCTACCGCAAGCACATGGACGAGCTCAGGCAAAAGCTCACGCGCACCCGGCGCGAGGTGGCGCGAAAGCTCGGCGCGCTCGGGCTCGAACCCTGGCTGATGCCGCGTGGCGGATTCTTTCTGTGGTGCCGCCTGCCGGACGGACTGGATTCGACGCAAGTCGCGCGCGCGGCCCTGGCCGAAGACGCGGTGCTCGCGCCGGGCAACGTGTTCAGCGTGTCGCAAACGGCTTCGCGCTTCATGCGCTTCAACGTGGCGCAATCGATGGAACCACGCGTCTGGGACGTCATGCGCCGCGCATTGAAGATGTGACCGGATTGATCGACGGCTAGAGCCACGGCTCGTCATAGACCGGTTCGCCGTCGAGCAGCAGCCGCTTGATGGCGGCACGGCCTGACGGCAACACGGCTGCGACGACCCGCAGCTTCTTCTGGTTGCGGGCTTGTTCGAGCTTCCTGCCCTCGCCTTCGGGCACGAAATAGCCTTCGAGATTGTAGGAGATCGCGAGCTTGTCGCAGAAGGCGCGCCGGCCTGAGCCGCAGGATGCGCCGTAATTGACGCGGCCGCGGATCAGCACTTCGGGAGGGGTAACTGCCACCGCCTCAGTGTGCACCGAGACCGCCTCGTAGAGGCCGTCGGCATTGGGCGCGAGCTTCACGAACACGATGGGATTGCGCGCGGCGGCCGGTTGATTGGCGAGCGCGCCCGCCGGCAATTGCGAGATATCGTAGCCGAGCACGACATAGTCGCCGCGCAAGAGGTCGCGGGGATCGACAGGCCGCGTCTGCAAGGTCACCTCCGTGCCATCGCGCAAGATCTGCATGCGATCGACGACCATCACGATCAGCAGCGCACACTGAATCAGGATGGCCGCGCCGAACAGCACGGCTTTCGGGATGCGCCGCCAGAACACGGCGAGAGGAGCCAGGGCCTCGATCATTCGTCGGTCCTCGACAGCGCGCGGTCCAGGACCGTCGCAAATGCAACAGCAATGACGCCGGCTGCAGCAAGAAAGGCCGAGCGGCGCAGCAATGAGCCCTTCACCACCCAGGTGATGCCAGCGATGACGCCGGCGATCCCGAGCCAGCCCGCGACGATCCGCGGGCGTACCGCATCGAGCATGCCGGAGACGACAAGGCCAAGCATCGCGCAAAGCAGAGCGGCATAGGCCAGCCATGGCTCGCCTGCCCGAGACGCCCACCACAGGGGGGCAGCGACCAGGACGAGGGCGATCGCGCATCCTGCGAAGGCCTCACCCATCCGCTTCGTGATCCCGGCGGATGCAAACGCGAGGATCGCGCCTGCGATCCCGCACATGATGGCCCACAGCGGTTGTGCAGTGGCAGAGCCGGGCTCGATACGGAAGATATCATCGACAGTCGTCACCTCGAGGACGGCAACGACGGCCAGCGAAAATGCCCCATAGGCCGACAAAACGCCTCCGAAGCGGAGCGCCCTTTGCGAGGGCACTGCTGCGATCGCAAGCCCGCCGCCGAACAGCAACGCCGCGCCGTCAGCGAGAACGAATGACGGCTGAGGATTGTCGAAACCAAAGCCAAGCGCTGCCACGATCCACCACGGCAGCACGGCAAGCGCGACGAGATGAGCGGCCACGCGCGAGTTCCAGGCAAGCGCGAGACCCGCGGCGACGAGCCAAACCACCGCGAACGGCAGATGCAGGGCGTCGGGCGTATCGTAGACACGCATGCAGCTCCATATGCAGGCGGCCGCGAGCCCGACCGCAAGCGCGCCGCGCGAGCCGGTCAGCAGCGCCGCCGCAAGCGCACCGATCGACCACAGCAGCATGCCGCCGGCAAAGTCCCCGCCCAGATGGTACATCTGGCCAACCAAAGCGATGCCGGCGCCGAAGATGATCGCGCCGATGCCGGCGCAGAGATCGGCGAGAACCGGCCGCTGCGTGTGTGCGAACCACGCCCCGAGACCGCCGGCAACAATCATGCCGGCGATGAGAATTGCGAACCGCAATAGGCGCGCAAGCTCCGTCCAGTGGGCGGCGACGAAGGCAAGGAATGCGGCTGCGATCAGCAGGCCGCCGACGATGGCCACGACCACGGCAATGTTGGTGCCGGAGGAGAGCGGCGGAAGCACATTGCGGATGCTGGCGGCGGCCGCCGGCGCGATCACGCCATCGGCTTCCCACTGCGCAAGATCAGCTTCAAGTCGCTGGCGGTAGTTTCGGTCGAACATTGCCCTTGTCGCTGGGAAACATTGGTTGCCTCATTAGACGATAGCAGCCAGTACAAGGTTCGAACGTCATCATCCGGTGACGCTCCGCTCGCGGATGCCGGGCGCAGACGGGCAAATCTCGAGTCTTCGCCATGTTCAGAATGCCCATCGCAAACCAATCGGGACATCACTAGATTAACGCCATGAAAAAGATCGGATTTCTCTCGTTCGGGCACTGGACGCCCTCGCCGCAGTCGCAGACCCGCTCGGCCGGGGATACGCTGCTGCAATCCATCGAGCTCGCCGTCGCCGCCGAGGAGCTGGGCGCGGACGGGGCCTATTTCCGCGTCCATCATTTCGCGCGCCAGCTTGCTTCGCCATTTCCGCTGCTGGCGGCAGTGGGCGCGAGGACCAGCCGTATCGAAATCGGCACGGCCGTCATCGACATGCGCTACGAGAATCCGCTCTACATGGCGGAGGACGCAGGTAGCGCCGACCTGATCGCCGGCGGACGGCTACAGCTCGGCATCAGCCGCGGCTCGCCCGAGCAGGTGATCGATGGCTGGCGCTACTTTGGTTATCAGCCGGCCGAAGGCGCCGATGACGCCGACATGGGCCGGCGTCATGCCGAGGTTTTCCTCGACCTCCTCCGCGGCGAGGGTTTTGCAAAACCCAATCCGCATCCGATGTTTCCAAACCCGCCCGGCCTGCTCCGCCTCGAGCCACATTCCGACGGCCTGCGCGAGCGCATTTGGTGGGGCGCCGGCTCGAACGCCACCGCCGTCTGGGCGGCCAGGCTCGGCATGAACCTGCAAAGCTCGACGCTGAAGAACGACGAGACGGGCGAAGCCTTCCACGTGCAGCAGGCCGCGCAGATTCGCGCCTACCGGGCCGCCTGGAAGGAGGCCGGCCACGCCCGCGAGCCGTGCGTCTCGGTCAGCCGCAGCATCTTCGCGCTGATGGATGATCGCGATCGCGCCTATTTCGGGCGTGGCGGCGAATCCGAGGACCAGATCGGATTCATCGACCCGCAGACGCGCGCGATCTTCGGCCGCAGCTATGCCGCCGAGCCGGATGTCCTGATCGAGCAGCTCCGCAACGACGAGGCCATAACGGAGGCCGATACGCTGCTGCTGACGATTCCCAACCAGCTGGGCGTCGCCTACTGCGCCCACGCGATCGAAGCGATCCTGAAGCATGTCGCGCCGGCGCTGGGGTGGCGCTGAGGCGTCACTATCTCTACGAAACCAAACCCATCGAGCTTATGGCGAGGAGTATCGACATGGACGTGCAACGGCTTGCGGCATTCACGCGTGACGATCAGGGCGGCAATCCCGCCGGCGTGGTGATCTGCGATGTGCTGCCGGAAGCCGACGACATGCAGAGGCTGGCTGCAGAGGTCGGCTATTCAGAGACGGTTTTTGCGGCACCGACTGCCAAGGGCTATCGCGTCCGCTATTTCGCCCCCGAGGCGGAAGTACCGTTTTGCGGCCACGCGACGATCGCACTGGGCGCGGCTCTGGCTCAGAGGGGTGAAAGCGGGCCGATCACGCTTGAACTGAACGGCGGCACGGCGATCGTCGAGGGTTTTCGCACCGCGCGTGGTCTCAGCGCGGCTCTTCAATCGGCGCCTACCCGGAATCAGCCCGCGCCGCCGGAGCTACTCGATCGGTCGCTCGACCTCTTTGCGCTGTCGCAGGCCGACCTCGACGACCGCTTCCCTCCGGCGATCATCGAAGCTGGCGCACGTCACCTGCTGCTCGCGATCCGCGACCGTCAGCGCCTGGCCGCGATGAAATACGACTTGCCGGCCGGCGCCAAACTGATGCGCGACTGGCGTTTGACGACGATCAGCCTGATCCAGGCGGAGAGTCCCTCGCGCTACCACGCGCGCAATCCGTTCGCTGCCGGCGGCGTTTACGAGGATCCGGCCACGGGAGCTGCCGCTGCAGCCCTTGTCGCCTATCTCCGCGATCTCGGCATTGCCGGCGCAGACAACATCGAAGTGGTGCAAGGCGATGACATGGGTATCCCCTGCCTTCTGCACGCGGATGCGCCGACCGAAGCCGGGGGTAGCGCCCGTGTTCACGGGACCGTCCGCGTCCTGGCCGGGTGAGGATGTGGCGGCATCACGATGCCGCCGAGAGGGTCAGCCAGGACAATTCGATCGGGATGGCGGACCGATCAGGCTGCTGCTTCGACCGGTGCCCGCGCGCCGGTCATGAAGGCAACAGCATCCGACATCGTATAGGATTTGGGATCGATCACGGTGAGCCGCCGACCGAGCCGATGGATGTGAATACGATCCGCGATCTCGAATACGTGCGGCATGTTGTGGCTGATCAAGACGACCGCCAGACCTCGCCGCCGCACGTCGAGGATCAATTCGAGCACACGACGGGATTCCTTGACCCCGAGCGCCGCAGTCGGTTCGTCCAGGATCACCACTCGCGAACCGAAGGCCGCAGCCCGCGCCACCGCCACGCCCTGGCGCTGGCCGCCCGACAGTGTCTCGACGCGCTGATTGATGTTCTGCACGGTCATGAGCCCGAGCTCCGTGAGCTTTTCGCGGGCGATGCGCTGCATGGCCTTGCGATCGAGCATGCGGCAGACCGTGCCGAGCGGCCCTGTGCGACGCAGTTCGCGTCCAAGGAACATGTTGTCGGCGATCGATAGACTCGGGGACAGCGCAAGCGTCTGATACACGGTCTCGATGCCTGCAGCCTGCGCATCGAGAGGCGAGCGGAACGCGACGGGCTTGCCATCGAGCCTGATCTCGCCCGCGTTGGGAGTGAGTGCTCCGGAGAGCGCGCGGATCAGCGAGGACTTTCCCGCGCCATTGTCTCCAATGACGGCGAGGATTTCGCCGGGGTAGAGATCGAAATCGGCGTCATCGAGCGCCGTCACGCGACCATAGCGCTTGACGAGGCCGCGCGCCTGCAGAAGCGGCTGAAGAGTGTTGGATGTGTTGGATGCGATGCTCATGCCGACACCTTGCGGATCCATTGATCGAGGGCCACAGCAACAATGATCAGCCAGCCGACGGCGAATTCCTGCCAGAGCACGTCTACATCGGACAGTGCCAACCCGTTGCGGAACACGCCGACGATCAAGGCGCCGATCAGCGTGCCGATGATCGAGCCCCGGCCGCCGAACAGGCTGGCCCCACCGACCACCACCGCCGTGATACTGTCGAGATTGGCGGTCTGGCCGGCCTGCGGGCTGATCGAGCCGATGCGCCCGATCAGCGCCCATGCGCCGAGCGCGCAGATCATGCCGGCGATCACATAGACGGCGAAGAGGATGCGGCCGGTCCGGATACCGGCAAGCCGGGCAGCATCGGGATCGTCGCCCACCGCATAGAGGTGGCGTCCGAAGGCTGTGCGGTTCAGCACGAACCAGATGAAGGCCACGAGCCCCAGCATGAAAAAGGAGCCGTAGGTGAAGCGGGCGCCGAAGACATCCACCGGCGTTCCAAGTGCCTGCAGCAGCGGAGCGGTCTTCGCCACTTCCTGCGAGCGGATGGTCTCGGAGGCCGAGTACCAGAGATTGAGGGCGAAGAAAATCGACCAGGTCCCGAGCGTGACGATAAAGGGCGGCAGCTTGAGGCGCGTCACCAGCACGCCGTTCATGGCCCCGCAACCCGCACCCACGGCAAGACCGATGAGGAGCGCCAGCGGCGCCGCGAGCCCTGTTGCGATCGCAAGCTTGCCCATGATCACGGAGCACAGCACCATGACGGCCCCGACCGACAGATCGATGCCGGCCGTGATGACGATCAGCGTCTGGGCAACCCCGATCACGCCGATGATCGTAACCTGCTGAATGATCAGCGACAGGTTGAACAGCGACAGAAAGCGCGGGCCGACGGTGAATCCGAACGCCGCGACGCTGAGCAGGAGCACGATCGCCGGCACGGCCGTGGGATTGGCGTGGAGAAGGTGCTGCAGCTTCTGCAGGGGTGACTTCGCGCGGACCTCGAATTCGGCCACGCGGTTTTCGCTCTTGTCGAGCACGAGCTCGAAGGCCTGACCACCAGGGTGGGCATTTCCGATATCGGTCATCGCCGGTTTCCTCTTGCGTACCGAGCCAGGTTCGGAGCAAACGTTTGCGTTATTCTCAGACGCCCGTCCTCCGGGCGCCTGCCTTGTCAGGGGAACGCTTTGGGGATCAGCCCCAGCACTTCTTCAATGCGGCCGCGCTGTCGATCGACGGCAGATCGGCGGCCGGCTTGTCGGTGACGAGTTCGACGCCGGTGTTGAGGAAGTCCATGCCGGGCGACGCCTTGGGCTTGCCGCCGCCCGTGGCGTAGACCTTCACCGCCTCGACGCCCTTCGCAGCCATCAGCAGCGGAAACTGCATGGAGGTGGCGCCGATGACGCCGTCCTTCACATTGCGTACGCCGGGGCAGCCGCCGTCCACGGAAACGATCAGCACGTCCTTGTCGCGGCCGACCGAACGCAGCGCCTCGTAGGCACCTGCCGCCGCCGGCTCGTTGATGGTGTAGACGAGCGAGATGCCCGGATCCTTCTGCAGCAGATTCTCCATCGCCTTGCGACCGCCTTCCTCGCTGCCGAGCGTCACATCATGTCCGACGATGCGCGCGTCCTTCTCGTCACCAATCTTGGCGGGATTGCCGAGATCGATACCGAAGCCCTTGAGGAAACCCTGATCGCGGGCGACATCAACCGAGATCTGGTTCACGTTGAGGTCCAGCAGCGCGATCTTCGCGGACGCCGCCTTGGGCCCCAGCATCTTGGCAGCCCACTGCCCGATCATCTGACCGGCCAGGAAATTGTCGGTGGCAAAGGTCGCGTCCGCCGCAGTCGCGGGATCGAGCGGCGTATCGAGAGCAATGACCACAATGCCAGCAGCGCGCGCCTTCTCGACGGCCGGCACGATGGCGCGGGAGTCGTTCGGCGTGATCAGGATGCCCTTGGCGCCGGCCGCGATCAGGTTCTCGATCGCTGCGACCTGACTCTCGTTGTCGCCGTCGACTTTGCCGGCGAAGGAGCGCAGCTCAACGTCATTCGACTTGGCCGCCTCCTCGGCGCCCGCCTTCATCTTCACGAAGAACGGGTTGGTATTGGTCTTGGTGATGAGGCCGACGATCGGCTTGTCGGCAGCGGAGGCGCCGGTGGCGCCCAGAGCGAGGACGAGCGCAGCGAATAGTCCGAATGGTTGACGCATTTATTCCCTCCCGTGGAACATTTGTTGGCCGCGGTTGGACCGCGTTCTGATGATCCTAGAAGGACGAGAACGGTTCTGTCAATAAATAAATCATCCCGATTTATTAATTGACTCCGGCCACCGGATTCGTACATTGTCACGAGCAACCGCCCAGGATGGGCCATAAGACCACGGCGACGGCAAATGACCACGGAGTTTGGGGAGCCGAGGATGGACGAAACAGCACCGCTTGCGGGGAATCTCCCGGCCGCCTTGTCGGGTGGGAGCCGCGGCACGACCCAGTCGGGCGTGAGGCTCTATAACGAGCGCCTGATCCTGTCCCTCATTCGGCGCCATCGCAATCTCGCCAAGGTCGAGATCGCGCGCCTGACCGGTCTTTCCACCCAGACGACAACCGTAATCATCAACCGGCTGGAGGCTGATGGCCTGCTGCTCGCGGGCGAACCGCAGCGCGGCCGCATCGGCCAACCTTCCGTTCCTTATTCGCTCAACCCGGACGGTGCCTTCGGACTCGGTCTGGTGATCGGCCGGCGCAGTTCCGATCTGGTGCTGATGGATTTCATTGGCGGCATCCGCGCGAGGCGCCGCACGATTTATTCCTTCCCCCTGCCCGAAGACATCATGGCGTTTGTAGAACGCGAGATGCCGGATCTGCTCGCAGCATTGCCTGAAGCCCAGCAAGGCAGAATCAGCGGCATTGGCGTCGCAATGCCCTTCGAGTTGTGGAACTGGGAAGCGGATCTGCAAACGCCGCCGGGCCTGCTGGGAAAGTGGCGTGACTTCAACGTTGCCGCCGAGCTCTCGCGCCACTTCGGCTCATGGCCGGTGCGCGTCTGCAACGACGCAACATCGGCATGCGCGGCCGAACTCAACTTCGGTGCCGGCGCAGCTTATCGCGACTTCGCATATTTCTACGTCGGCGCATTCGTCGGGGGCGGCATCGCCCTCAACGGCAGTCTCTTCCCGGGCCGCAGCGGCAATGCCGGCGCGCTCGGCTCCATGCCGATCATGCGGCGCGAGGAAAACGGCGCGACAAGCCTTCAACAGCTGATCCGCACCGCCTCCATCTACCGGCTGGAGCGAGGACTGATCGCCGCTGGTCGACAGGGCACGGATATCTGGCTCTCGCCCGACGACTGGTCGAGCTTCGACGAGCCGCTCGAAGCCTGGATTGCAGAGGCCGCCGAGGCCCTGGCGCAGGCGATCGCGGCATCGCTGGCAGTCATCGACTTCGAAGCCATCATCATCGACGGGGCCTTTCCGGTCGATGTGCGCCGGCGCCTCGTTTCGCGCACCAACGATTATTGGGCGCGCATGGACCGCCAGGGCCTCACCGACGCCGTAGTGGTGGAGGGCTCGATCGGGCGGGATGCGCGCGCGATTGGCGGCGCGGCGTTACCGTTGCTCGCGGCATTCGCTCGCGATTACGACGTGCTCTTCAAGGAGTGAGCATGGTCAACGGAATGGCTCCCCTCCCCCAGCGTATGATCGCCCCTGACGGAGATGCCCTTCGCGGCTTGCGCCGAACGGCCTTGATGATTGTTTCGATCAACACGGTCGCGGCATCATGATTCTCGTGTGCGGCGAAGCGCTCATCGATCTGTTTATGAAGGCGCGCGACGAAGCGGAAATGTCGGCCCGCGCTGTTGCCGGAGGCTCTCCTTTCAATGTCGCGATCGGCCTCGCCCGGCTTGGCGTTGAAACGGCCTTTCTCGGTGGCATCTCGCGCGATCAGTTCGGCGCGTTCCTCGCGGACGGGCTCGCACGCGAAGGAGTGGACGATCGCTTTCTCGTGCGCACCGATCGGCTGTCCACGATTTCGGTCGTGGCGACAACCGATGACGGTCAGCCGAACTACGCGTTCCATGGCGAGGGCGCGGCGGATCGTTCGCTTCGGCTTGCCGATCTTCCCGCAACGCTGCCGGACGATATTCTGGCGTTGACCTTCGGCTCCTATTCCATGGCGGTTGAACCGGTGGGCTCCACATTTGCCGCGCTTGCCCAACGCGAGCACCGGCGTCGCGTCATCAGCGTCGATCCGAATCTACGTCCGACCGTCGTCGGCGATCTGGAAAGCTGGGCCGCCGCTGCGGAACGCTTCTACCGGACGGCCACGATGATCAAGGCAAGTGACGAGGACATCCGCATTGCATGGGGCGGTCGTGTCTCGATCGCCGATGCCGCCGCCTACTGGCTCAACTGCGGGGCGGGCCTGGTGGTAGTGACCGAGGGCGCGAAGGGAGCAACCGCCTTTTCCGCAAGAGGTAGCGTTTCGGTGCCGGGGTGCCCGGTCGTCGTGCGCGACACTGTGGGCGCTGGCGATACTTTCCACGCGGCACTGCTCGCGCAACTCGCAAAGACCGGAAGGCTACATCCCGAGGCGATCGAGACGCTCGAGCCGTCGACGATTTGCGACCTGCTCGCTTATGCGACGACGGCCGCCGCCATCACCGTCTCCCGCAGTGGCGCCGATCTGCCGACTGCGGCCGACGTCACAGCAAGTCTGAGTCCACATGTGAGAGGCTGACGAATGCAAGATGGCAGCATCGGATCGGTTCGAATTGAGGCAGGGGCGCGCATGAAAAGCCGCGCGATCCCGGTGGCTCCCTTTGTCCTGACCGTCTTCGGAGCGACGGGCGATCTTGCGCGCCGCAAGCTCTTGCCGGCGCTGTTTCGTCGCGATTTTGCGGGCCAGCTCCCCGATGCGGCGACCATTTTCGGCGTTGCCCGCGGCCCAATGCCCCGGGATGAATTCCTTGCAATGGTGCGCTCTGCGATCCTGGAACATGTGCCGGAATCGAAAACGACCGGACCCGAACTCGATCGCTTCCTGGCGCGCCTCGACTACGTGGCCGCCGACGCAGAAGGCGAGAACGGGTGGACCGATCTTGCGGCCGCTTTGTCGAAGTACGCCGAACGCATCCAGGTCCATTATCTGGCGACTGCACCGCATCTGTTCGGACCGATCTGCGAGAGACTGGGTCGTTACGGTCTTGCAAAAGGCGATTCTCGCATCGTGATCGAGAAGCCGATCGGTAAGGATGTTGAGTCCGCAGTACGGCTCAATCAAACCGTCGGCAAGATTTTCCCGGAGGAGCGCGTCTACCGGATCGACCACTATCTCGGCAAGGAGACGGTACAGAATCTTATGGCGCTGCGCTTTGCCAACGCGCTGTTCGAGCCGCTGTGGAATGCCGCCCACATCGACCATGTGCAGATCACGGTCGCCGAATCCATTGGCGTGGAGGAACGCGGCGCTTACTACGACGAGTCGGGCGCCCTGCGCGATATGGTGCAGAACCATCTGTTGCAGCTGTTGTGTCTCGTCGCGATGGAACCGCCATATTCGCTCGAAGCCGCCGCCGTTCGCGATGAGAAGCTCAAGGTTCTCAAGTCGCTTGAGCGTATCGACGAGACAAACGCAGCGGTCCTGACGGTGCCGGGTCAATACCGAGCCGGCGCATGCAACGGCATAGCGGTTCCAGGCTACACCGACGAGATCGCCAATCGCCAGAGTACGACCGAGACTTTCGTGGCGCTCAAGGTGGCGGTTGCGAATTGGCGCTGGACCGGCGTTCCCTTCTACCTGCGCACCGGAAAGCGGCTGCAACAACGCAGCTCCGAGATTGTCGTGACTTTCCGGAAGGTCCCTCATTCGATCTTCAATTCGGAGTCGGGAAAAGCTTTGCAGACCCGACTCGTGATCCGCCTGCAGCCGGACGAGGGAATCAAGCTGTGGCTCATGATCAAGGAGCCCGGGCCGGGGGGCATGCGGTTGCAATATACCCCCCTCGACATGAGCTTTGCGGAAGCATTCGACGTCTCGGTGCCGGACGCCTACGAACGGTTGTTGATGGACGTGGTCCGCGGGAACGCCACATTGTTCATGCGCCGGGACGAGGTCGAAGCAGCATGGTGCTGGATCGATCCGATCCGTCAGGCGTGGAGCCAGATGAATGAGCCCCCCCGCCCCTATGTCGCCGGCAGCTGGGGCCCCTCCGCCGCCGTCGCCTTGATCGAACGCGATGGCCGAACATGGGCGGAGGACGGCCCATGATCCCTGATCCGTTCAGAGATCGAACTCTTTCGCTCCCGTTGCCGTCAGCGCCTGCCGGACATCGGCAGCGGGTCCCGTCCGCTCGAGCGGCGTAGCCGCGCCGATGGCGCAGAGCCAGGCATTGCAGACGGACAATTCGCAAACAGGAGGCTTGTATGAAGATCGATGCAAGGGTCAATGCACGGGTCGCCGAGGTGACGGATCGCATTGCTCGCCGCAGCCACGACAGCCGCGCACGTTATCTCGACCGCATCGCGGCAGCGGCCACCACACCGGTACGGCGGCGATTGGGATGCGCCAATCAGGCCCACGCCTTTGCGGCTTGCGGGGCGCACGACAAGAAGCTGATGCAGGATGGCCGCGTTCCCAGTCTCGGAATTGTCACGGCTTACAACGACATGCTGTCGGCTCATCAGCCCTACGAGCGTTTCCCTGATTTGATCCGCCAGAGCGCGCGCGCAGCAGGTGGCGTTGCCCAGGTCGCCGGCGGCGTTCCGGCGATGTGCGACGGCATCACGCAAGGCGAATCGGGGATGGAGCTCTCGCTGTTTTCGCGGGACGTCATCGCCTTGTCCACTGCAGTCGCGCTGTCGCATCAAACCTTCGATGCCGCGGTGTTTCTCGGCATTTGCGACAAGATCGTGCCGGGTCTTGTCATCGGCGCGCTCTCGTTCGGGCATTTGCCCGCGGTATTCATTCCATCCGGTCCGATGACCTCGGGCCTGGGCAACGATGCCAAGTCAAAAATCCGGCAGGCCTACGCGGAAGGAAAGCTCGGTCGCGAAGCTCTTCTGGAGGCCGAAGCGCAGGCCTATCACGGCGCCGGGACCTGCACCTTCTACGGTACGGCGAATACCAACCAGATGCTGATGGAAATCATGGGCCTGCAGTTGCCGGGCGCATCCTTCGTGAACCCGAACACGCCCTTGCGCGATGCGCTGACTCGCGCGGCCACCAAACGGGCATTGAACATCACCTCGCTCGGCAATCAATATACCCCGATCGGCCGCATGCTCGACGAGCGCGCTTTCGTCAACGGCATCGTCGGACTGCACGCGACCGGCGGCTCGACCAACCTGACGCTGCATCTGGTTGCCATGGCTGCCGCAGCTGGACTCATGCTCACCTGGGACGATTTCGCCGACCTCGCGCAGGTGATCCCGCTGATCGCGCGCATCTATCCCAACGGCTCGGCAGATGTGAATCATTTTCATGCTGCCGGTGGGATGAGCATGTTGATACGGGAATTGCTGGCGGCGGGGCTTCTGCACCGCGACGTCCTGACCGTCTGCGGCGATGGACTCGACGCCTACCTGCAGGAGCCGGCGCTCGATGCCGACGGAGCATTAACGTGGCACGACGGACCGGTCGCAAGTGGCGATCCTGCCGTGCTTCGAGGAATTGCCGATCCGTTCCACGCAACAGGCGGTCTTAGGGTTCTCAACGGCAATCTCGGACGCGCCGTCATCAAGACATCTGCAGTCGCGACCGAGCGCCATATCATCGAAGCTCCTGCACGCGTCTTCCATTCCCAGGACGATCTGCAAAAGGCATTCGCTGCGGGTGAGCTCGCAGGCGATTTGGTTGCGGTGGTGCGATTCCAGGGCCCGAAGGCCAACGGCATGCCGGAGCTGCACAAGCTGATGCCGCCGCTTGGCTCACTTCAAGATCGTGGCCTGAAGGTCGCGCTTGTCACGGATGGGCGGCTCTCAGGCGCCTCCGGCAAGGTTCCTGCAGCCATTCACGTCACTCCTGAAGCCGCCGACGGCGGTGCGATTGCTCGGATTCGCGACGGCGACGTCATTCGACTCGACGCCGCCGCCGGCCGGCTTGAGGTGCTTGTCGAGCCGAGCGAATGGGCCACGCGAGCCCACGCGCAAGCCGATCTCTCCGCAGCGCATGTGGGGGTCGGTCGTGAGCTCTTCGGCTTCTTCCGCGAGCGGGTCAGTTGCGCCGATAGCGGCGCAAGCGTTTTTGCCGGTTGAAGGCGGCAAAAGCCCGTCACCATCAACGATCGATTGATTTCATGGCGGACCGTGAACGACGATGACGGGCAATTCTCCTACGCTATTGCCCTATCCTGATCTCCGTCCTGCCAAAGCGATGATCCTCATCGGACGAACACCTGGGCGAAATACGACACTCCGAGGAAGAAGAGCGCGCCGACGGTGATCAATGCGGTAGCCAAATTTCTGTAGAATTTCGTTTGGGGCTTTGCGCTCGGTTTCGTGCCGATGACCCCGTAAGCCAGAATGGCGAGACCCGCAGCACCGAGCAGAAGGCAAATCGAACCCGCAATTGCCCATACTCCGCGGAAATGGACAGATCCCCAACGTTTGACCGGATCCCGCCAATGGTAAGGCATGATCAGGTCATCGGCGATGACGTCGCGAGGCTAACCTCCCGCCGCGCACTCCATATGAGGTCCGTCGTTGCGGGCCGCCAGCATCAAGAATGCCAAAATCTGAAGCGGCATGGAATATTTTGATTTTGGCATTTTGCCCCCCCAGGACTTTTCAACCGTCTAATCATTCTCTCCGATATACCTCAGCAGAAATCCGGCGGGCGTTTTTGTGAAGGTGTAAATCATCTCTCCGCAGAAGATGTGGTAGTTGTCGTTGTTCTCCTGGTCGCGATCATAGACAGCCGCGCCGCGCTGGATGCATGCGCGGTCCTTCGTGGAGAAATAGGATCTGTAAATCTCTTTCTGGAATTGCGCGGCATTGCTGACGGCAGCGTCTCCCTCGAACGGTAGTTTCGCCATGCCCGCGACCGCTACGGCATCGTTAGCCTTCAGCGCCGCTCGGAACCTGGCAATGAACTCGGTGAACTCTGCCTGCACGGCGGGCGGAGCTTTTTTCGAAGTCTGCGCAAAGGCCGGTGCGCCTTGCGAAAGGACGATTGCAAGTACGATTGCAAGTACGATTGTCGAGAAAGCCTTCATTGCCTGCTATTCCGCCCCCGCTCCAAAATCTATTTCGGTGTCATCGCGCTTTCGAGCGCCTGATTTTCGACGTACCAGTTTCTGCCCCGAGCCCTGACCACGCTCGCGCCGCCGCCGGCGTCGTCTTCGACGAGGGTGCGCAACACCCCGCCGACCATCGCGCTGCTCGCGAGCAGCCGCGCCCGATCGGACACAAGCTGATGGGAAGCAGACTCAGCCGAGCCGAATTGACGTGAAAGCAAAGGCCACCCCCGCAGGACGCTTCAAAAGATCACCAGAGATCGCGCCGGGCGAACGCTGGCTGCCAGATTCACCGTCGTCCTGCGCGCCACAAAGCAACCCTTGGTGCTACGGCCGAAGCAGCCGCTGCGCGCAAAATGACCCAAGGAAGGACGCGCGTCTTGGACTCCTCGATACACGATATCTGCCTGGGCGGTACTCGCGGCACTTGGGCGGCCGCTGTGGCGCCTGGGCAACAATCGGGCAGGGTCCGCCCGACATGCGACGACGCCACAACGCTGGCGTCCCGGCATCAAGGCCATGCGCCGGTGCGCAGCCGGCGTTCCGCAATTTGCCGCCGACCACATCGCCGACCTCGTCGCGAACGCCGCTGCTCTGGAGCAGGTCCAGTCCGACCGACGAATCCCGACCCTCGGCCCGCTTCTGCGCACCCTGCACCTGCAACTTCGGTGGCCTTTGCGGCTGGCGGAGAGGGAGGGATTCGAACCCCCGATAGGCTTGCACCTATGCCGCATTTCGAGTGCGGTGCATTCAACCACTCTGCCACCTCTCCTGAAGGCGCCAAATCGGGGTAGCCCCGTGCGGTCGGGGCGTGTTCTAGGCGAGGATGGCGAGCCAGACAAGGCGGGCGCGACGAAAATCCAGCGCTTCGTGGAAGGTGCGCGCAGGCTAACACCGGCTGAAACCGGCCCGAGAGCCTGTTTCGCGCCGATTTGCACGGTCCTGCACCGGCGCCGGGTTCGGGCGCTCAGTCTGCGAACGGAGCGCCGAGCAGCGCGAAAGCCGTCAGCACGACAGGCAGCGTTCCCAGGACAATAACCGTGATTCGAAACACCAGATCGTTCCCCATACGGTAATATTAGACCGGACAGAACGGGTGCAAAGTGCAGATTGTGCCAAAAATTCCCGAACCGGCAGAGCGCGCAGTCGAGCCCTCGCGGACGCGAATCACATGAGCTGAGAAGAAACGGGCAGGCGCCGCAGAGCCCCACGGGTGGGACCGCCAGACGCGGTAAACACTGGCGGTCCCTTGCCGCTCATTGCAATGCAGGCCGAGAAGGGCGGCTTCGCCGGCCGGCGTGAGGCGACGGATGGACCGTAACGACCGCGCAGCGTGCTGCAACGCAATCCGCGCCTTAACCTAACCAGTCAAGGTTACTCCTTGTTACTCCTTGTCGTTCTGCCTGCTTTCCCTGTTGTTTTCCTTGGTCTTCTTCTTCCCGTTCTCCGCAGAGTCACGGTCCTTGCCGTTACCAGCCTCCTTGCGGCGGTTGGTGAAGCGCGCATTGCCGAGCCCGGTGCCGATGGTGAGCACGCCCCAGCGCTCGACGTCCTGCATGAACGGCACCTCGGAAAGCCCCTGCACCACACCGTCGTTGTGCATCAGGATCGCGGTGTCGTGCTCGCCGATCGCCGGAATGCCCTCGACCAGGCTCGCCGGCAGGTTGAACTTGCTGCTCTCCCAATTGCCGGGGAGATTTTGCGCGCCTTTCTCGATGGAGCCGTCCTCCTTGATCACGCCGGGACAGGCGATGCCGATGAAGGGCGCGAGCCTCAACCCCTCGGTGTCGGCCTCCGCGATGAGCTCCTTCAGCATCTTGGTGAGCCGCTTCACCGCGCCTTCACGCGTCGGCTCATCGTCGGCGTGGCGCCACAGGTCGGACTTCCAGACGCAGGCCTTGGAGAGATCCTTCGCCTTCTTCCAGCGCGTCTCGACCACGCCGCAGCGGATATTGGTGCCGCCGATATCGACCGCGAGGATGCTGTCATGGGCCTCGAAAATCCAGGACGGCGCCAGATGCAGCGCGCCGATCAGGGCCGCCTCGTCCGGGTGGAAGCGGATCGGCAGCATGTCGCCCTTAAAACCCTCGGCCTTCAGGATGATGTCGGCGCGGGCGATCGCGAGCTCACCAAGGCGGCTGTCGCGGAAACCGCCGCCGACCACGATGCGCTCGGTCTTCGCCCACGCCTTTGTCTTGAGGAAGCGGCGGGTGACGTAGGCGAGCTCCTGGGCAAAATCCTCGATCGCGCTGTGCACCACGGCGGAGGCCTCAGTGTCGTCGCCAACCAGCATCTCGTCCAGCGTCTTCTTGCTGATCCGGTCCGACGGCTCGTCGCCGAACGGGTCCTCGCCGGTCTTGCGCAGCGGCTTGCGCCAATGATCCAGGATGGCCCGGAATGCGCTTTTGCTGGCGCGGTCGCCGAGAAAGCCGTCCTCGTCCTTCAGCTCGGCGTTGAAGCTGTCGACGTCCACCGACGGCAGGCGGGCAGCGCCGTGCTGCGCGATTCCCGTCGTCAAAACCAGCTCGTCTGCCATGGAGCCCTTGCCCGCTTTGAAATTCGGGATGACAACTGCGGCGGAACTCAATGGTTGCAGGTGCGGCCAACTATCCGAAGGTACCCCGGCCCGGCGGCAAGAACCGGCCAAATCCTTCAAATTCGGGGCTTTTTCAGCCCGGTTTTCCTTGACTCAAGCGCTTCGGCCGCTATAAGTCCCCCAGCCGGCGCGGGGCGTTTCTCGCGCCGCTTGTTTTTGCGTGGATTTTGAGGGGCATACCCCACCCGCGCAGAATGCTGAAAACCCATAGCGACTGACAAAAAGCCGGCCCGGACGAAAGTCCGAAAGGCCGGGATTGAACACGAAGGAAGAGAACGATGTTCGCAGTCATCAAAACCGGCGGCCGGCAGTACCGCGTCGTACCGGATGATGTCCTGGAAATTGGCAAGATCGCCGGCGAAGTCGGCACGATCGTGCAGCTGAGTGAAGTTTTGCTGGTCGGCGGTGACGCGCCGGTCCTGGGTGCCCCGACGGTTGCGGGCGCGTCCGTGGCGGCCGAGGTGCTCCAGCACAAGCGCGGGCCGAAGGTCATCGCGTTCAAGAAGCGCCGCCGCAAGAATTCGCGTCGCAAGCGTGGCTATCGCGACGAGATCACCGTGCTCCGCGTCACCGAGATCCTGACCGGCAACGCCAAGCCCACCAAGGGGCCGCGTCCGAAGAAGGAGAAGGTGGCAAAGGAAGCCGCTGAATAGCGAGACTTTGATCACGCCAATTCACGAATTGATGCGTGAGAAAATGTGAAATGATTCCGTCAAGGAATTGATCTAGAGATACGCAGGATTTCGGAGACGAGCCATGGCTCACAAAAAAGCAGGCGGTTCATCGCGCAACGGACGCGATTCGAAGGGCAAGCGCCTCGGCATCAAGGTGTTCGGCGGGGAGCATGTGATTCCCGGCAACATCATTGCGCGTCAGCGCGGCACCACGTGGCATCCCGGCCTTAATGTCGGCATGGGCACTGACCACACTTTGTTCGCCAAGGTTGAAGGCCGCGTTGCGTTCCAGGCTAAAGCCAACGGCCGCACATTCGTATCGGTGCTTCCGATCGCAGAGGCGGCTGAATAATACGGTGGATCAAATTGGAGTCCGCCGGTCCTGACCAAACCGGCGGAGTCCTCAAGATCAAAAGATCGAAGGCTCCAGGGGAGGCGGGAAACCGGCCTCCCCTTTTCGTTTTGACCTAAAGTCTTTGACGGAGCCGGACATGTTGCAGGATTTTTCGAGCACCACCTTGCGCGAGGCGAGGCCTGATGTCGTCGCCACCGAGCGGTTGACCTTGCGCAAGCCGACGCTCGCCGACGTCAAGGCGATCGCGCGCCTCGCCAACGACCGCCGCATCGCCGAGAACACACGTCGCCTGCCGCATCCCTATTCGCACGACGACGCCGTGGAATTCATCCGCGCCACCGCAGAGCTCGGCAACGAGACCGTGTTCCTGATCGAGCACGACAATGCGCCCGTCGGCATGATCGGGATCGACTGCTCGACGCCTGACAATGCCGAACTCGGCTACTGGCTCGGCGTCGAGCATTGGGGAAAAGGCTTTGCCACCGAGGCTGCGCGCGGGGCGATCGACTTCTTCTTCGAGGAGTTCGGGGAAGGCCATCTCTACGCCGGCGCGCGCGTCACCAATCCGGCCTCGCGCAACGTGCTGGAGAAGTGCGGCTTCCAGTGGAGCGGCGTCCAGCTGCACCGCTTCTACGCGCTGGGATGCTCGACGCCCGTCGACTGCTTCCGCCTGTCGCGCGGCGTGTGGTCCTCGCTGAAGAGCTGGAGCAGCGCGAGGCGGGTGAGGTAAGGCGCAGGCGCTTCCTCAATCATCAATGTCGTCCCGGCGAAGGCCGAGACGACATTTTTCTGCGTCTCTATCTCACACAGGTGGATTCACCTGCGTGTCCTGCCGCCCCAAATCCCGTTCGCGCAAGTATATGTAGAAGCCGGCGCCGATGATGATGGCGGCGCCGATGATGGTGGCGATCGAGGGGACGTCGCCGAACACGACGAAGCCGAAGATCACGGCCCAGACGATCATCGAATATTGATAGGGCACCACCACGCTCGCGGGCGCGAGTTTGAGCGAGCGGTTGACGCACAGCAGCGCGGCGACCGAGGTGCAGCCGGCGAGCACAAACAGCACGAGGCTGCCCGTGCTCGGCGGCACCCAGTGAAACACTGAAAGTGCGAGCCCGAGCAGGAACGTGCCGCCGAACTGCGAGGAGGCCATCACGATGTCGGGCGTCTCGCGCAAGGACCGCGTGACCAGCATCAGCGTCGCAAACGACAGGCTGCCGCCGAGCGCGATCAGCGCCGGCAGGCTCACCGTCTGCGCCGATGGGCGGAGCGCGATCAGGACGCCGCAGAAGCCGATCAGGATCGCGGTCCAGCGCCGCCAGCCGACCTGCTCCCCCAAGAAGATCGCCGACAGCGCGGTGACGAAGATGGGACCTGCCAGATAATAGGTGATGACGTCGGCGAGCGGCAGGTAGACCGTCGCCAGGAAGAAGGCCGCCACCTCCAGCGTCGAGAGCACCACGCGGAAGAGCTGCAGCCACGGCCGCTCCAGATGCGTGAATTCGTGACGCTGCCGCCAGATCGACGGCGCCAGCACGAGCAAGGCCGCGCAGGCGCGCAGAAACAGCAGCTGCCCCACCGAATAGGTCGCGACGATGAACTTGCCCATGGCATCGCCGAACGAGAACAGGAAGATCGACAACACCATCAGCGCGATGCCGGCCAGCCGCGCCGAGCGTTCGTCATAGGCGGAGAGTTTCTTGAAGAGAGGCATTGAAGAGTTTGCTTTTGGAACTCGTCATTGCGAGCGCAGCGAAGCAATCCAGAATCCTTCCGCGGCGACAGTCTGGATTGCTTCGCTGCGCTCGCAATGACGGGGAGAGCGCGCCAGGAGCTGGCGAACAGGTCAGTTGTGGCCGTTTTAAAGGCATGGAGAGCCCAGACAAGCCCGGTCAAGACGAATTGAACGTATTGTCGCACTCTTCGCATCGCGGTAGCGATTGATATCTCTGGCAAGAGAGCACCAGTCATGACCGCGTTCGATCCGACCCGGCACCGCATGATCCCCGCGCAACGCTGGTTTGAGGATTTCGTCCTCGGCGAACGCTTCGTGCTGCCGAGCCGCACGCAGACCTCGGCGGTGTTCGCCGCATTCCAGACCGCGAGCGGCGACACTCATCCGGTGCACTATGACGTCGAATATTGCCGCGCCCGCGGCATGCCGAACCTGTCGCCCACGGCTTCCAGACGCTGATCCACACCGCGCCCGGCGCAGGCCTGTTTCCCTTCATGGTCGAGGAGTCCCTCGTCGGCTTCCTCGAGCAGTCGAGCCGGTTCCTCAAGCCCGTCTACGCCGACGACACCATCTATCCCGCGCTCGAGGTCACCGAGCTGGTGCCGGGACGCTCGACTGGCGTCGTGACGCTGACGAGTACCGTGTTCAA
The DNA here is from genome assembly GCF_000472925.1 of Bradyrhizobium sp. Ec3.3. Taxonomy (GTDB): domain Bacteria; phylum Pseudomonadota; class Alphaproteobacteria; order Rhizobiales; family Xanthobacteraceae; genus Bradyrhizobium. The sequence goes on along the minus strand of NZ_AXAS01000015.1, from coordinate 164,100 downwards.
CCAGCGCAAGGAGCTGGTGCTGGAGGGGACGCAGAAATTCCTGATCCGGCTGCGCCCGGCGTGACGTCAACTGGTTAAGCAAGGGTCGAAAATCGCTTAAATTTCGGCTCCTTCCCGGACAAGTTCGGGTTGCCGCGCTGGCTTCCCTGCCCTACCTATGACCCATGAAATTCCTCGACGAAGCAAAGGTCTATATCCGCTCCGGTGACGGCGGGAACGGCTGCGTGGCGTTCCGCCGCGAGAAGTTCATCGAATTCGGCGGCCCCTCCGGCGGCAATGGCGGCCGCGGCGGCAATGTCGTCATCGAGGTCGCCGACGGGCTCAACACGCTGATCGACTACCGCTATCAGCAGCACTTCAAGGCCCAGAAGGGCGAGAACGGCATGGGCTCCGACCGCCACGGCGCCAACGGCAAGGCGATCGTGCTGAAGGTCCCGGTGGGCACGCAGATCTTCGACGAGGACCGCGAGACGCTGATCCACGACTTCACAAAGGTCGGCGAAAAATTCGTGCTCGCCGAGGGCGGCAATGGCGGCTTCGGCAATGCGCATTTCAAATCGTCGACCAATCGCGCGCCGCGCAACGCCAATCCCGGCCAGCCCGGCGAGGAGCGCTGGATCTGGTTGCGGCTGAAGCTGATCGCGGATGCCGGCCTGGTCGGGCTCCCCAATGCCGGCAAGTCGACGTTTCTCTCCAAGGTCAGCGCGGCAAAGCCGAAGATCGCCGACTATCCCTTCACCACGCTGCATCCGCAGCTCGGCGTCGTGAATGCCGACGGCCGCGAGTTCGTGCTGGCGGATATTCCGGGTCTGATCGAAGGCGCGCATGAAGGCGCAGGCCTCGGCGACCGCTTCCTCGGCCATGTCGAGCGCTGCCGCGTGCTGCTGCATCTCGTCGACGCGACCTGCGAGCACGCGGGCAAGGCCTACAAGACGGTGCGCACGGAGCTTGATGCCTATGGCGGGCTGCTGACCGACAAGATCGAGATCGTCGCGCTGAACAAGATCGACGCGGTCGAGCCGGATGAACTGAAGAAGCAGAAGGATCGCCTGAAGCGCGCCGCCAAGAAGACGCCGTTGCTGCTCTCCGGCGCCACCGGCCAGGGCGTCAAGGAAGCGCTGCGCGCACTTGCCGACGTGATCGGCGAGAGCCCGGTCTCCAGCAAGGCCAAGAGCGCGGCCGAAGCGGAGCCTTGGTCGGCTTAAAGGGGGCGGCGGCGCTCTCTCAACACCTCTCCCCGACGGGGAGAGGTTGTCTTCGCGCCATCGATAGCGCAGCATCCGGCAGATAAAGAAACGGTGGAGCGAAAAGCATGTCGCGCGCGAAAAACGTTCTCTGGATCATGTGCGACCAGCTTCGCTACGACTATCTCGGCTGCACCGGACATCCGACGCTGAAGACGCCGAACATCGACGCCATAGCCAAGCGCGGCGTGCTGTTCTCCAAGGCCTATGTGCAATCGCCGATCTGCGGTCCCTCGCGGATGTCGTTCTACACCGGGCGCTACATGCGCTCGCACGGCTCGCACTGGAACGGCTGGCCCTTGCGCGTCGGCGAGCCGACGCTCGGCGATCACCTGGGCAAGATCGGCGTGCGCAATGTGCTGGTCGGCAAGACCCATATGGCGCCCGACCTCGAAGGCATGAAGATGCTCGGGATCCCGCCGGAATCGACCATCGGCGTGCACGTCGCCGAATGCGGCTTCGAGCCTTATGAGCGCGACGACGGCTTGCATCCGACGGGCCGGCCGCGTCCGAAATACGACGAGTATCTCCGCAAGCAGGGTTACGAGGCGACCAATCCCTGGGAGCATTGGGCGAATTCAGGTGCTGCCGACGACGGGTCTTTGCAGAACGGCTGGCTGCTGGTGCATGCCGACAAGGCCGCGCGCGTGCCGGACGAGCATTCCGAGACGCCCTATATGACGCGCCGTGCGATGGACTTCATCACCGAGGCGGAGAGCGACGGACGGCCGTGGTGCCTGCACCTCTCCTACATCAAGCCGCACTGGCCCTATATCGCGCCAGAACCCTACGCCAGCATGTACAAGACCTCGGACATGCTGCCGCCGATCCGCTCCGAGCGCGAGCGGCAAAACCCGCATCCGGTGTTCGGCGCCTACATGGACATGCGCTACTCCCGCAACATGGCGCGCGACGATGCCCGCGAGAAGGTGATCCCGACCTATATGGGCCTGATCACGCAGATCGACGACCAGATGGGCGTGCTGATGAAATTCCTGGAGGCGCGCGGCCTCCTGGAAACCACCATGATCGTGTTCACGTCAGATCACGGCGATTATCTCGGCGATCACTGGATGGGCGAGAAGGACCTGTTCCACGAGCAGTCGGCGAAGATCCCGCTGATCGTGATCGATCCCTCGAAGGAAGCCGACGCCACGCGTGGCACGATATGCGATGCGCTCGTCGAGGGCATCGATCTCGCACCGACCTTCGTCGATTATTTCGGCGGCGCGGTGCCCAGCCACATCCTCGAGGGCCATTCGCTTTTGCCACTGCTGCGCGGCGAGAAGCCGCAATGGCGCAAGGTCGCGTTCTCTGAATACGACTACGCCATGCAGGACGTGCGGCTGAAGCTGAACCAGCCGATCGAGCGCTGCCGCCTGTTCATGGTGTTCGACGGCCGCTGGAAATACATCCACGCCTCCGGCTTCCGCCCGATGCTGTACGACCTCGAGACCGATCCGGAAGAATTTGTCGATCGCGGCGACGATCCTGAATGCGCCGGCATCATCGCAAGGCTTCAGGCCGAGCTGTTCGACTGGGCGTTGCATCCAAGCGGTCACATCACCACGTCCCCCGAGAAGATCGCGGCCTATGCCGACAATCAGCTCCAGGTGAAGGGCGGGTTCCTGATCGGCATCTGGGACGAAGCCGAACTCACCGCGATCCGCGACGGCATCGCCCAGCGCGCGAAGCTGTGACTACTTCCCGCTCCCCGTAAGAACGGGGAGAGGGAGAAGAGGCAGCACCTCTCAATTCTCGATCTTGTATCCTGTCGCCTTCACGATCGGCTGCCAGAACGCGGTGTTGGCGGCGAGCTCCTGCGTGAGCCCCTCCGCCGTGCTGCCGACCGGAATGAGTCCGATCGCGGTGAGCTTCTCCTTCACCTCGGGTTTTGCGAGCGCTGCAACTGCGGCGGCACTGAGCTTAGCCGCAAATTCTGGCGGGCTGCCGGCGGGAAGCCACATGCCGTACCAGGCGTCCGCGACGAGATCGATGCCGCTCTCCTTCAGCGTCGGAACATCCGGCGCGAACGGCGAACGCTCTGCGCTCGAGACGGCGATGATGGTCACGCCCTTGGCACGATGCTGCGGAAGCGCGTCGGCCAGCGTCGTGATGCCGAACGGCACGTGGCCGCCGACGAGGTCGTTGAGGATCGGCGCGCTGCCGCGATAGGGCACACGGCTCAAGGGAATGCCGAGATCCTTCTCCAGCCTGGAGCCCATGAAATGCGGGATGGTGCCATTGCTAGGCACGCCGAACGTCGCCTTGTCCGGATTCGCCTTCAGCCAGGCGACGAACTCGCCGAAATTCCTGGCTGCGATCGCAGGTCCAATCACGACCGCGAACTCGAAGCGCGCCAGCAGCGACACCGGCATGAAATCCTTTGCCGCATCGAAGGTCGGCGTCGTCTCCACCATCGGCAGCAGGTACATGGTGGGCCCCGTCGTCACCAGCACCATGCTGCCGTCGGGATTGGCGCCCTTCACCGCCTTGATGCCGATCAGGCCGTCACCGCCGGTGCGGTTCTCGACGACGATGGTCTTCTGCAGCGCCGGCGCCATCTCCTGCGCGATCAGCCGACACAGCGTGTCGCCGCCGGCGCCCGCCGCGAACGGGAAGATGATCTTGGTCAGCCCGGCCTGGCCGTGCGCCCGGCCCGCCTGCGACAGCAGCGGCAGCCCGAGGCATCCGGCGATGAAGTCGCGGCGATCCATACGTGCCCTCCCTCTATTCGGCCGCATTAGACAGGTGCCGCGGCGGCAGACAAGGCCGTTAACGCTGTTTAACGGCAGCCCCGTTACCCGCAGCCCCGCCTTGCGCCGGCCATCGTCCTGCTGCAAAAGCAGGCCTCACCGGCGCCGCCTTTCGCTCCGCCGCCTTACAATGCAGAGCAAATTCGTCCCCAAGCGCCCATGGCCAACCCCGAACTCAGTCAATTCCGCCGCATCGTCGTCAAGGTCGGCTCGGCGCTGCTGGTCGATTCCGATGCCGGCGAAGTGCGCGCATCCTGGCTCGCGGCGCTTGCGGCCGACCTCGCAAAGCTGCATTGCGAGGGACGCGACGTCCTGATCGTCTCCTCGGGTTCGATCGCACTCGGCCGCAGCCGGCTCAAGCTGCCGCGCGGCCCGCTCAAGCTGGAAGAGAGCCAGGCCGCGGCCGCCGTCGGCCAGATCGCGCTGGCGCGGATCTGGTCGGAGGTGCTCGGGGCCCACGGCATCGGCGCCGGGCAGATCCTGGTGACACTGCAGGACACCGAGGAGCGCCGCCGCTATCTCAACGCGCGCTCGACCATCGGCAAGCTCCTGGAGTGGCGCGCGATCCCCGTCATCAACGAGAACGACACGGTGGCGACCACCGAAATCCGCTATGGCGACAACGACCGCCTCGCCGCGCGCGTCGCGACCATGGCGAGCGCCGACCTGCTCGTGCTGTTGTCGGACATCGACGGTCTCTACGACGCGCCGCCGAAGAACAATCCGAACGCGAAGCTGATTCCGGTGGTCGACAGCATCTCCTCGGAGATCGAGGCCGTGGCAGGCGATGCCGAGTCCGAACTGTCGCGCGGCGGCATGCGCACCAAGGTCGAGGCCGCGAAGATCGCGACCACCGGCGGCACGCATATGCTGATTGCGTCGGGCAAGATCGAGCACCCCTTGCAGGCGATCGCCGACGGCGGCCGCTGCACCTGGTTCCTGACGCCGGCCAATCCCGTGACCTCGCGAAAGCGCTGGATCGCGGGCTCGCTGGAGCCGAAGGGCACGCTGACCATCGACGCCGGCGCCGTCGCCGCGCTTCGCGCCGGCGCCAGCCTGCTGCCGGCGGGCGTGATCAAGGTCGAGGGCCAGTTCGCCCGCGGCGATGCCGTGATCGTGCGCGGCCCCGATATGCGCGAGATCGGCCGCGGCCTGATCGCCTATGATGCCGACGATGCCGAGCGGATCAAGGGTCGCTCCTCGCCCGACGTGATGGCCATCCTCGGCATCAGCGGGAGGTCGGAGATGATCCACCGCGATGATCTGGTGGTGGGCGGGTAAGGGCCGAAGCGGCCTCATTGCTTTTTCCCATTGGGGAGGCTCCCAACGAGCCAAGAGCGGCATGTCCAAGCCAAGACTCGCAAAAGCTCATTCAGCGCAGATGGCACAGCAATACGTTCGTCTGGGGTGGACCCTTAAGCATGAGATCTATGCCGAAGGCGACGCCGAACCGTGCGAGTATGTGTTCGAGTGGCTGGCACCTGGTGAGCCAATCTGTCCCGTTCCGATCCGGAAGCTAAACTGACGACTATCGCCGGACCTACCTCGGTTTTCGGATCTACCTCACTGGGCCAATGACCCAGCTGCCGCGCCCCGGGAGAGATCAGCCATTCCCTCCCCGCCCTTCGCAAATGCGGGATTTCCGTGCTAGGACACCGCCTTAGCAGAAGGTTGAATTCCCATGGCCGCCCCCCTCAAAGCCCTCGACGGCACTGCCGATCTCCAGGCGCTGATGACCGATCTCGCCGCCCGGGCCCGCGCTGCGGCGCGCGTGCTGGCGCTGGCGCCGGCGGAGCAGAAGAACCGGGCGCTGGAAGCCATGGAGCGTGCGATCCGTAACAACGCGGCGGCCATTCTCGCGGCCAACGCCGAGGACGTGGCCGAGGCCCGCAGCAGCAGCGACGCCACGGGCGCCTTCATCGACCGTCTCACGCTGACGCCTGCGCGCGTCGAGGCGATGGCCGAGGGCATCGCCATCGTGCGCGGCATTGCCGATCCCGTCGGCGTCGTCACCGAGAGCTGGCAGCGGCCGAACGGCATGATCATCGAGCGCGTTCGCGTGCCGCTCGGCGTCGTCGGCGTGATCTTCGAGAGCCGGCCCAATGTCGCAGCCGATGCCGGCGTGCTGTGCCTGAAATCCGGCAACGCCGTGATCCTGCGCGGCGGCTCCGACAGTTTCCGCTCCTGCCGCGCGATCCACGAATGCCTGGTGCAGGGCCTGCGTGAGGCCGGCCTGCCTGAAGCTGCGATCACGCTGGTGCCGACGCGCGACCGCGCCGCGGTCGGCATGATGCTTGCGGGCCTGAACGGCGCCATCGACGTGATCGTGCCGCGCGGGGGAAAGAGCCTCGTCGCGCGCGTCGAGGCGGAGGCGCGCGTGCCTGTGTTCGCGCATCTCGAAGGCGTCAACCACGTCTATGTCGATGGCAGCGCCGATCTCGAGATGGCGAAATCGATCGTGCTCAATGCCAAGATGCGCCGCACCGGCGTCTGCGGCGCGGCGGAGACGTTGCTGGTCGATCGCGCGGGAGCGGCGAAGAGCCTGAAGCCGCTCATCGGCCTGCTGATCGACGCCGGCTGCGAGGTGCGCGGCGACGATGCCGTGCAGGCGACTGATGCGCGCGTCAAAGCTGCGAGCGAGGACGACTGGGACACCGAATATCTCGACGCGATCATCGCGGCGAAGGTCGTGGACGGCGTCGACGGCGCGATCGCGCATATCCAGCGCCACGGCTCGCACCACACCGACGCCATCGTCAGCAAGGACGAAGCTGCCGCGAAAAAATTCCTGAGCGAAGTGGACTCCGCGATCGTCCTGCACAACGCCTCGACGCAATTCGCCGATGGCGGCGAGTTCGGCTTTGGCGCCGAGATCGGCATCGCCACCGGCCGATTCCATGCGCGCGGCCCGGTCGGCGCCGAGCAGCTCACGAGCTTCAAGTACCGCGTCCACGGCACTGGACAGACGCGGCCGTGACCTCGCAGGGCGGGCATTGAGCAACAATTTCGTCGTGCCGCGCTTCGTGGCGCAAGCGTTGCCGCCTTATACCGATGGCATGCGCATCGGGCTGCTCGGCGGCTCCTTCAATCCGCCGCATCACGCGCATCGCGCGATCAGCCGCTTCGCACTCACGCGATTGCAACTCGATCGCGTGTGGTGGCTGGTGACGCCGGGCAATCCGCTGAAGGAAAACGGCGCGCTGCAGGCGCTCGGCGAGCGCATGAAGGCTGCGCGCGCGGTCGCGGGCGATCCGCGCATCGAGGTGAGCTGTCTCGAATCCGTCATCCGCACGCGCTACACTATCGACACGATCAACTTCTTGCGCCGCCGCGCAAGCGGCCTGCGCTTTGTCTGGATCATGGGCGCCGACAACCTCGCGCAATTCCATCGCTGGCAGGACTGGCAGCGCATCGCGGCCCAGGTGCCGATGGCGGTCATCGACCGCCCGCCGCAAAGCTTTCGCGCCCTCGCCTCGCCCGCCGCCCGGGCACTCGCCCGTTACCGTTTGCCGGAGAATGAGGCAGCGCGTCTTGCGGATCGGCCGGCGCCGGCATGGGTCTTCCTCACCGGGCTGAAGCTCAGCCTGTCCTCGACAACCTTGCGGAACCCGGACGGGAGCTGGAAGGCGGCCAAATGAGGCATTGCGTGAGGCAGCTCGTGGGGGGGAACACGCTCTGGCATATTGAAACCCTTAACCCCACATGATGTAGTGTAGCCAGTGAGCGTCGGATTCGGCGTTCGCGATACAGTGAAAGGAATGGTCCCTGACCACATCTGTATTGTCCAAGTCTGTTTTACCCAAGGTTGCCAAGCCTACGCGTAAAACATCGACCCAAGCTGCGGCCTTGAAGGCGCAACCCGACGCCGACAAGACGCTGAGCCTGATCCTCTCCCGCCTCGAGGATATGAAGGCGGAAGAGACGGTCACCATCGACCTTCGCGGCAAATCGGCGTACTCCGACTACATGATCGTCACCACGGGCCGGGCCAACCGGCACGTTGGCGCGATCGCGGAAAACGTCACGAAGAGCCTCAAGGAAACCGGCATCAAGAACATCCATGTCGAGGGCTTGCCCAATTGCGACTGGGTGCTGATCGATTCCGGCGATGTGATCGTGCACGTGTTCAGACCCGAGGTCCGTGAGTTCTACAATCTCGAGAGATTGTACACGCAGGGCCCTGGGGCGGCGAAGGCGATCTAGAGGCTGAAGAGGCCGATTTCGAATCGGCTGACGCGCATGCTAGCGTCGTGCGCGCGCGTGGTGTGCGCGGGTTGAACACGCGGCTCTCAAGACGCGGTTCTAAAGACGCGGTTCTAAAGACGTCATGCGTGTTGCTGTCATTGCGGTTGGCCGGCTGAAGCAGGGCCCCGAACGGGAGCTTGCCGATCGTTATTTCGAGCGGTTCGACGAGGTCGGCCGCAAGCTCGGGTTTCGCGAGCTGACCGTCCATGAAATTCCGGAAAGCCGCGCGCGCGACACTGCGACCCGCATGGCCGAAGAGGCCGCGGCAATCGGTTCGCACATTCCCGACAAGTCAGTGATCGTGGCGCTCGACGAGCGCGGGCAAAATCTCGATTCGACCGTATTTGCACGGAATCTCGGCCGCTGGCGCGACCAAGGTAGCGCGCATACAATATTCATCATCGGCGGGGCGGACGGACTTTCGCCCGAATTGCGCCGTAAGGCCAAGCTCGTGATCGCGTTCGGCGCGGCGACCTGGCCGCACCAGATGGTTCGCGTCATGCTTCTGGAACAGCTTTATCGGGCCGCAACCATCCTGGCCGGCCATCCCTATCATCGCGCGTGATTCGCGCCACAACGAGCACCTTTTCCGACGCGATGCGGGCTCAGTTTCTCAACCTGTTGCTGATCGCGGGCTTTGCCGGCAGCCATCTTGCGCCGGCGGCCGCGCAGACGGCATCGCCTGCGCCGCAGACCGCCGCGATCTCGGCGGATGCGATCAAGCAGCGCGAGCAGGAGCTCGAAGCCGCGCGGCAGCGGCAAAAGAGCGGCGAGGAGGCGCAGGCCAAGCTGAAGGCCGAGATCGCCTCGCTCGGCCAGGACCGCACCCAGCTCAACCAGCAACTGATCGACACCGCCGCCAACGTGCGCGGCGTCGAAACCAAAATCGGCGAGGCCGAATCACGGCTGACCGCGCTGAGCGGGCGCGAGCAGGAGATGCGCAATTCGCTCAATTCGCGGCGTGCCGACATCGTCGAGGTCCTGGCCGCGCTCCAGCGCGCCGGCCGGCGGACGCCGCCCGCGCTTTTGGTGCGGCCCGAGGACGCGCTGCAATCGTTGCGCACGGCCATGCTGCTCGGCGCCCTGGTTCCGGAACTGCGTGGTCGCGCGGAAAAGATCGCAAGTGAGCTCGCCGAGCTCGTGGCCCTGCGCAAGAACATCGCAACCGAGCGCGACCAGCTCGCCGCCGACCGCGACAAGGTCCGCAACGACCAGACGCGGCTTGCAGCCCTCGTCGACGAGCGGCAGCGCCAGCAGGCCTCGCGGGAAAAGGACCTCGACGCCGAAAATGCGCGCGCGATCGCGCTCTCCAGGCAGGTGGGCGACCTCCAGGGCCTGATCGCCAAGATGGAGCAGGACCTGCAAAGCGCCGCCAAGGCAGCCGAGGCCGCAAAGCAGGCCGAGGCGAAGGCGGCCGCCAACGCCAAGCCGGGGCCGGCCGCCTTCAAGGACCGTTCCCGGACCAGCCCGGCAATCGCCTTCGCCTCGGCCAAGGGTCTGCTGCCGCTGCCCGTCAACGGTACCAAGATCAGGGATTTTGGCGGTTCCGACGGCGTCGGCGGCGTCCAAAAGGGCATTTCCTTGGCAAGTCGGCCCGGCTCCCAGGTCACGACACCGTGTGACGGCTGGGTGGTCTATTCAGGCCCCTTCCGCAGCTATGGACAACTCTTGATCCTTAACGCGGGGGGCGGGTATCATGTCCTGATCGCCGGGATGGAGCGCATTTCGGTAAACATCGGACAGTTTGTGCTCACGGGGGAGCCGGTCGCGATCATGGGGTCGACATCCCAAGTCGCCTCCATTTTCGCCACCAATGCGAGTCAACCCGTGCTCTATGTCGAGTTCCGCAAAGACGGCACTCCAATCGATCCAGGCCCATGGTGGGCCGCAAATGAAGGCGAGAAGGTTCGCGGATGATGCGCAAGACTTCAGTTATCCTCCTCAGCGCGGCCACCGGCGCGGCGCTGACGCTGTTCGTGACCCAGCCGCGCGCGGTGTTCATGGGTTCGAGCGCGCGCGCCGCGACCGCGGACACGTATCGCCAGCTCAACCTTTTCGGCGACGTGTTCGAGCGCGTGCGCTCCGACTATGTCGAGAAGCCCGACGACACCAAGCTGATCGAATCGGCGATCTCCGGCATGCTCTCCGGCCTCGATCCGCACTCAAGCTACATGGACGCCAAGAGCTTCCGTGACATGCAGGTGCAGACCCGCGGCGAGTTCGGCGGCCTCGGCATCGAGGTCACCATGGAGGACGGCCTGATCAAGGTGGTCTCGCCGATCGACGACACCCCGGCCTCGCGCGCCGGTGTCATGGCCAACGACATCATCACCAATCTCGACGACGAGGCGGTGCAGGGCCTGACCCTGAACCAGGCGGTCGAGAAGATGCGCGGCCCCGTCAACACCAAGATCAAGCTCAAGATCATCCGCAAGGGCGTCGACAATCCGATCGACGTCACCCTGGTGCGCGACAACATCCGCGTCCGCTCGGTGCGCGCCCGCGTCGAAGCCGACGACATCGCCTATATCCGCATCACCACCTTCAACGAGCAGACCACCGAAGGCCTGAAGAAGGAGATCGCCAATCTCTCGAACCAGATCGGCGACAAGCTGAAGGGCTACGTCATCGACCTCCGCAACAATCCCGGCGGCCTTCTTGAAGAAGCAGTCACAGTGTCGGACTCCTTCCTGGAGCGCGGCGAGATCGTGTCGACCCGCGGCCGCAATGCCGAGGAGACCCAGCGCCGCTCCGCCCATCCGGGCGACCTGACCAAGGGCAAGCCGGTGATCGTGCTGGTCAACGGCGGCTCGGCTTCGGCCTCGGAAATCGTCGCCGGTGCATTGCAGGACCACAAGCGCGCGACCATCGTCGGCACGCGCTCGTTCGGCAAGGGCTCGGTGCAGACCATCATTCCGCTCGGCAGCGGCAATGGCGCGCTGCGGCTGACCACGGCGCGCTACTACACGCCGTCGGGCAAGTCGATCCAGGCCAAGGGCATCGTGCCCGACATCGAAGTGCTCCAGGACGTGCCGGACGAGTTGAAGTCTCGTACCGACACCAAGGGCGAGGCCTCGCTGCGCGGGCACCTCAAGAACGATGGCGACGAGAAGACCGGCTCGCAGTCCTACGTTCCGCCGGATGCCAAGGACGACAAGGCGCTCAAGATGGCCGACGATCTCCTGCACGGCATCAAGAACAGCGCCTCAGCGGCGCCAGCGCCGGGAGACAACAAGGCAGCGGCCGACAAGCCCAAAGCGGCGAACTGACGTCACGCGGCAACCTAGACGTTTCAAAAGGGCGGCTCACGGAGCCGCCCTTTTTTGCTGGGAAGCTTTACCCCGGTAGACCCACGGCCTGCCGCCGCTTGACCACGTCGTGTTATCGTCATTGCCGAGTGATTCGGGATCGCGCATGACTGAAACGGCCGATGATCTGAGTGCTCCGCTCGGACGGGACACGCCGCGGCGGAAACGCCGGCTGCGGTTGCCGTTCACGGGATTGCAGGTGATCGCCGTCCTGCTTCTCCTGTTCCTCGCGACCTTTGCCGGCTTTGCCATCTTCAACAAGGACCCGCTCGGCGGCGAGCCGATCACGCGCGTTGCCATCCGCGAGCAGAAGGCCGCCGAGGACAAGCCGGCAACCGCGGCGCCCGAAAATTCGGGCCATGAGACCAAGGCGGCGCCAAAGCAGGCCGCGCCCGGCGACCAGAAGACCGTCACCATCATTGACGGCTCCAGCGGCGCCCGCCATGACGTCATGATCGGCAGCGGCGGCGAGGCTGCCGACAAGGGCGATCCGGCAGCCGCCGCGCCCGCCATCATGTCCGGGGTCGACCAGCGGCTGCTCGAGAAGTCGCGTTACGGCATGATCCCGGTCGCAGCCGCGGACCTGAAGCCATTCACGGTCTATGCGGCGGAAGCCGACCGCGCCAAGGCGGCAAAGACGCCCATTGTCGCAATCGTCATCGGCGGGCTCGGCGTCGGTGCCGCCAAGACCGCCGATGCGATCATGAAACTGCCGGGCGCGGTGACGCTGGCCTTCACACCCTATGGCGCCGATCCCGGCAAGCTCGCCGAGCGCGCCCGCGCCCAGCACCACGAGATCTTCCTCCAGATCCCGATGGAGCCCTACGACTTCCCCGACAATGATCCGGGCCCGCAGACCCTGCTCACTTCGTTGAGCACCGACCAGAACATGGACCGGCTGTACTGGCATTTGAGCCGGATGCAGGGCTATGCCGGGCTCGCCAATTTCATGGGCGCCCGCTTCATCGCCACCGACGCGGCGGTGCAGCCGATCGTGCGTGAGGCCGCCAAGCGCGGGCTCGGCTTCTTCGACGACGGTTCCTCGCCGCGCAGCGTCGCGCCCCAGGCCGCCGCAAGCCAGGCCATGCCGTTCGGCAAGGGCGATATCGCGATCGATGCGGTACCGACCGGCGCCGAAATCGACCGCGCCCTCAACAAGCTCGAATCCATCGCCCGCGAGCGCGGCGTCGCCATCGGCACCGCCTCCGCCCTGCCCGTCTCGATCGAGCGGTTAGGTACCTGGATCAAGACGCTGCCCGACCGCGGTGTCCTGCTGGTGCCATTGACAACCGCGATGTTGAAATCAAAATCCAGCTGAATCAACGGATTGGTACGGCAGGTCCCATGGGGACGAAAGGGTCGGCCACGAGTGGTGAGAGGTTTGGCGGAATGACGCGTTACGAGGACCTGCCCTACCGGACCTGCGTTGGGGTGATGCTGCTCAACAAGGACGGACTGGTCTTCATCGGGCGCCGCGCCGGCGGCATCGAGCATGTCGACGAGACCCATGTCTGGCAGATGCCGCAAGGTGGCGTCGATCCCGGTGAAGATACCTGGGAAGCCGCCATGCGCGAGCTTTACGAGGAAACCAGCGTGCGCTCGGTGGAACGGCTCGGCGAGGTCGCCGACTGGCTCACCTACGACATTCCGCGTACCGTCGCGGGCCGCGCCTGGAAGGGCCGTTACCGCGGCCAGCGCCAGAAATGGTACGCCATGCGCTTCACCGGCAAGGACAGCGAGATCGACGTCGCCAACCCCGGCGGCGGCGGTCACAAGGCGGAATTCGTCACCTGGCGCTGGGAGCCGATGAAGAATCTTTCCTCGCTGATCATTCCCTTCAAGCGCCCGGTCTATGATCGCGTGGTGCAGGAATTTGCCGCGCTCGCGGCGAGCTGACAGAGCGGAGTCGCCGCCGCCCTCTCCGGGATCATCCCCGCCTTGTGCGCAATTGCGCACTGGGGCGGGGATCCACAACCAGAGGCGGTAGTTGGTGCGGCAGATATCAACCACGACCTTTCAACCGGTAACGGCCTGTGGTTAAGGATTCCGGGCTCGCGCTTCGCGCGCCCCGGAATGACGAAGAGAGAAGTTGGTGCCCGATCAAAAGCCCTATCGTCCCAATGTCGGGATCGCGCTGTTCAATGCCGGCGGCCTGGTGCTGATTGGCCATCGCTTCCGGGGTGACGGCCCCGAGATCATCCTGCCGGGACTGGACTGGCAGATGCCGCAGGGCGGCGTCGACGAAGGTGAGGACCTGCGCGATGCCGCGATGCGCGAGCTCTGGGAAGAGACCAGCGTCAAGAGTGCCGAGTATCTCGGCGAGACCGACTGGTTCACCTATGAATTTCCTCCCTATGACGGACCGCAAACGCATCGCCTGGCGAAATTCCGCGGCCAGCGCCAAAAATGGTTCGCGCTGCGCTTCACGGGGCGTGACGAGGAGATCGATCCGCTGACGCCGCGCAACGACCAGCCCGCTGAGTTCGATGCCTGGCGCTGGGAGCGTCTCGACCGTGTCGCCGATCTGGTGGTGCCATTCCGCCGCGAGGTCTATCGCGCGGTGGCGCAGCAGTTCGCGCCGTTCGGAACCTAAGAGTCGAAAACAGCCCCATGCAAAGTAGCCGGCAACTGCCGGCGCGATGCGCTGTGGATTTTGAGAAGTCACTGACTCGACGGACAAAATCAGCGGCAGGACGCGATCTCGGTAGCGCCGAACCGGTGCGGCACCAGAGCTCTCTCCGCTGGGGGAGAGGTGAACCGAGCCCGCCTCAATTGATCGGTCCCACCGTGAACGGGCCGATGGCGATGACGTGGCAATCGCTGTCGCGCTTGGCGCATTCGGCGAGTGCGCCGTTGACGGCGGTCTGCTCGTCGGCAGCCTTCAGCCCCAGTCCCGGGCGCCCCGCGGTCCCCACGGCAACCGCATTCCAGCCCATGGCCTCGCCGAGCTTGCGGACGACGTCGTCACGCGCATCGGCAATGATCGATGGATTGCTGGCGGCATGAAAGAAGCCGGTCACGCGCAGCGTCGAGGGAATCGGCACAGTGAAATTGTCGTCGACGGCCACGATCATGCAGGCGCCCCCGGCAAACGCGCCGCAGGATTCCAGAGCGCGTCGCGCCGCTTCGTCGATGGTTGCGGTGCCGACCACCATGAAATATTGCCCACCGGGCCCGAGCGCGACCGCACGGGACTTTGCGGCCGGCACGAAGCTCTCCAGCCGGGCCTTCGCCTGATCCCTCACCATTGGAACGTCTTTCGAGGCAAACGGCCGCTGGGTCATGGGGTCCACTCGGACCCAAGGCTGCGGCGGCATCGGCGGCCGGCCATGAGCGTAGATGATGTTGTTGCCGACGGCGTAGATCTCGCAGCGGCGCGGCGACTGCGCGGTATCGGCGCGCTTCTGGCATTGATCGAGCGCCGCACTGCGCGCAGCGTCCTCGTTCGGCTGATTCAATGCGTAGCCAACGAAGCCGCCAATGTTGAGCGCGAACGCCTTGGAGTCGCCTGCCGCGGAATATTCATTTGTGAGGTAAGCGCGAGCGCGCTCGCCAACGAACGGCACCTGGTCGGCCGGAAATTTGGCTGCGGCGGCCGGCGACGACGGGGCCGGTGTGGGTGAGGCTGCTGCGGTCGCAGTCGGGTTTGTCGTCGGAGTTGCAGTCGGCGTGCTCGCGGGTGCTTTTGCCGCCGGGCTTGGTGCCGTTGTAGCCGGCGTCGCAGGCGCGCTCGGCACGGCGGCTGCGGTTGCGGCCGGCGGCGGGCTCGACGTCGCAACCGCCGTCGATGTCTGCTCGAGCTTGGTGAAATAGAGAAAGCCCGCAACGCCGATCGCGACGATGGAGACGACCGCGACCACCAGCGGCCACATCCAGTTCGGCGCCGGCGCGGGCTTCGCGCCTGGCTTCTTGACCTGCGGTGTCGAATAACTTCCGTCCTCGCGGCGCATCGCGACCATGTAGGCGTGCACGGGGGTCGGGATGTTCTTGACCTCCTGCGCGCCGATGTCGGCGAACTGCACCGAGAGCTTGTTGGCGACCTGCTCGTGCACCGCGCGCGAGACGCAGATGCCGCCGACTTCGGCAAGCCCCTCGAGGCGCGCGGCGATGTTGACGCCGTCGCCCAACAGATCGCCGTCGCGCTCGACCACGTCGCCGATGGTGATGCCGATGCGGAACGACATCTGCCGGCTCGGCGGATAGGCCATGTTGCGGGTCCGCAGGGATTCCTGGATGTCGATCGCACAGCGCACCGCATCCACCGCGCTCGGAAATTCCGCGAGCACGGCATCGCCGGCGGTGTTGAAGATCCGTCCGCCGGCCTTCGCAATGAAATCGTCGACGACGGACCGATAAGAGGCGAGACGCCGCAGTGTCTCCTCTTCGTCTTCCGCGACCAGCCTGGAATATCCGGCAATATCGGCTGCGAAGATCGCCGCGATCTTGCGTTTCATCTGCACCAGCCCTGGAACTCCATTTGCTGCGGCAGAATGCCGTTATCCAAGACGCGGTGCAATAAGGTTTCAGCGCCCGTCACTTCCGTGACGAGCGCTGAATTCATTCAGGAATTTTTTTGTGCGAGCCCCGGAGCGGTGCCCCGGGGCTTAGTGCATAGCCGTCGTATTGAGCTCGTGCTGGATGCTCTTGTAGTGATCGAGCCGCGCGATCGCGAGATCGAGCTCGCCGCCTTCCTTCTCGGAGAGCTTTTCCTGCATCTGCGTGATGGTATCGGCGAACTGCGCCCGGTCGAGCTCGTCGATCGAGGTGGCGACGTCGGCGAGGATCGTCAGGCGGTTATCGGAGACTTCGGCCAAACCACCGGTCACGATGACCTTCTGCTTCTGGCCGCCGGCGAAGATGGTCAGGATGCCCGGCCGCACCGCAGCCACGACGGGAGCATGTCCGGCGAGCACGCCGAAATCACCTTCCCAACCGGGAATGTCGACCTGATCGACCTCGCCGGAGAAGGCGAGCTTTTCGGGAGAGACGAGATCGAAGTGGAAGGTGGCCATGAAGGAAACCTGCGAATGGTGAGTAGCGAATGGCGAGTGGCGATTAAGGGAGCGGCTATTCGCTACTCCCTATTCGCTATTCGCTGCTTAGGCCGCCTCGGCAGCCAGCTTCTTGCCCTTCTCGACCGCCTCTTCGATGGTGCCGACCATGTAGAAGGCGGCTTCCGGGAGGTGGTCGTACTTGCCTTCGCAGAGGCCGCGGAAGCCCTTGATGGTGTCCGCGAGCTCGACGAACTTGCCGGGCGAGCCGGTGAAGACTTCGGCGACGTGGAACGGCTGCGACAGGAAGCGCTCGATCTTGCGGGCGCGTGCCACCGTCAGCTTGTCCTCTTCCGAGAGCTCGTCCATGCCGAGAATGGCGATGATGTCCTGCAGCGACTTGTAGCGCTGGAGCACCTGCTGGACGAGACGCGCGGTCTGATAGTGCTCCTCACCGACGACGAGCGGCGAGAGCATGCGCGAGGTCGAGTCGAGCGGGTCCACCGCCGGGTAGATGCCCTTTTCCGAGATCGCGCGCGACAGCACGGTGGTGGCGTCCAAGTGCGCGAACGAGGTCGCGGGCGCCGGATCGGTCAAGTCGTCGGCCGGAACGTAGATGGCCTGCACCGAGGTGATCGAGCCCTTCTGCGTGGTGGTGATGCGCTCCTGCAGCGCGCCCATGTCGGTGGCGAGCGTCGGCTGATAACCCACCGCCGAAGGAATACGGCCGAGCAGCGCTGACACTTCCGAGCCGGCCTGCGTGAAGCGGAAGATGTTGTCGACGAAGAACAGCACGTCCTGGCCCTGGTCGCGGAAGTGCTCGGCGACGGTCAGACCGGTGAGGCCGACGCGGGCACGCGCACCCGGCGGCTCGTTCATCTGGCCGAACACGAGAGCGCACTTCGACTTCACGCTCGGATCCGGATTGTGCGGATCGGCATTGACCTTGGACTCGATGAACTCGTGATAGAGGTCGTTGCCCTCACGGGTACGCTCGCCGACGCCGGCGAACACGGAGTAACCGCCGTGCGCCTTGGCGACGTTGTTGATCAGCTCCTGAATCAGCACGGTCTTGCCGACGCCGGCGCCGCCGAACAGGCCGATCTTGCCGCCCTTCGCGTACGGAGCAAGAAGATCGACGACCTTGATGCCGGTGACGAGAATTTCAGCTTCGGTGGACTGGTCGGTATAGGTCGGCGCTTCCTGGTGGATCGCGCGGATGCCCTCGGCCTTGATGGGACCAGCCTCGTCGATCGGCTCGCCGATGACGTTCATGATGCGGCCCAGCGTGCCGTCACCCACCGGAACCGAGATCGGCTGACCGGTGTCGGTCACTTCCTGGCCGCGCACCAGACCTTCGGTGGCGTCCATCGCGATCGTGCGGACGGTCGATTCACCGAGGTGCTGCGCGACTTCGAGCACCAGGCGGTTGTTGCCGTTCTTGGTCTCCAGCGAGTTGAGAATGGCCGGCAGGTGGCCTTCGAACTGCACGTCGACGACGGCGCCCATGACCTGGGTGACGCGACCGATCTGGGTGGCTGCTGTAGCCATTTACTGTCTCCTTCGATCCGAATTTCGCTTCCGGTCAGACTGCTTCTGCGCCGGAGATGATTTCGATGAGTTCCTTGGTGATCTGAGCCTGACGCGTGCGGTTGTAGACCAGCGTCTGCTTGCGGATCATTTCGCCGGCGTTGCGAGTGGCGTTATCCATCGCCGACATCTGCGCGCCGTAGAACGAAGCGTTGTTCTCGAGCAGCGCGCGGAAGATCTGCACCGCGAGATTGCGCGGCAGGAGGCGGGTGAGGATCTCGTCCTCTTCCGGCTCGTATTCGTAGGACGTCGTTGTCGCGCCGGCGGCGGACTCCTCGACGACCAGCGGGATCACCTGCTGGGCAGTCGGGATCTGTGCGATCACCGACTTGAATTGCGAGTAGAACAGCGTGCAGACGTCGAACTCGCCGGCATCGAAGCGAGCCAGCACCTTCTTTGCGATATCCTCGGCGTTGACGAAGCCGAGTTGGCGGACAGAGCGAAGATCCAGGTGCTCGACGATCTGCTTGTCGAACAGGCGGCGGAGCTGCTCATAGCCCTTGCGGCCGACGCAGAAGAATTTGACTTCCTTGCCCTCGTTCTGGAGGGCCAACGCGCGCTCGCGCGCCAGACGCACGATCGAGGAGTTGAACGCACCGGAGAGGCCGCGCTCGCCGGTGCAGACCAGGAGCAGGTGGACCTGATCCTTGCCGGTGCCCGCGAGCAGCGCAGGCGCGCCGGGCGAGCCCGCCGCGGCGCTGGCGATATTGGCGATCACGGCAGACATCTTGTCCGCATAGGGACGCGCCGCTTCGGCGGCAGTCTGGGCGCGGCGCAGCTTCGACGCCGCCACCATCTGCATGGCCTTGGTGATCTTCTGCGTCGCCTTGGTGGAGGCGATGCGGACCCGCATGTCTTTGAGAGACGCCATTCTTCGTTCACCCCGACGGTCAGTCTGCGACTTGACCGCTAGCCTGTCCCTATCGTCATGCCCGGCCGTGTGCCGGGCACGCGCTCTTCATTGTTGCTTCAAGCGAAACGCGTGGCCGGGATGCCCGGCCGCGCCATCAAGCAAAGCTACTATTAAGCGAAGCTCTTGGCGAAGCCTTCGACCACGCCCTTCAGCTTGGCCGCCGTGTCGTCCGAGAGGTCGCGGCTGTCGCGGATCGCATTGAGGATCTCGACATTCTTGCCACGCAGGAGCGAGAGCAGACCGTCCTCGAACGCGCGCACCTTGTTGAGCGGCAGCGGGTCGAGATAGCCGTTGGTGCCGGCCCAGATCACGCAGACCTGCTCTTCCATCTTCAGCGGCGAGAACTGCGGCTGCTTCAGAAGCTCGGTCAGGCGCGAGCCGCGGTTGAGCAGGCGCTGAGTCGAGGCGTCGAGGTCGGAGCCGAACTGCGCGAACGCCGCCATTTCGCGGTACTGCGCGAGCTCGCCCTTGATCTTGCCGGCGACCTTCTTGGTAGCCTTGGTCTGGGCAGACGAACCCACGCGCGACACCGACAGACCGACGTTCACCGCGGGACGGATGCCCTGGAAGAACAGGTCGGTTTCCAGGAAGATCTGGCCGTCGGTGATCGAGATGACGTTGGTCGGGATGTAGGCCGACACGTCGTTGGCCTGGGTTTCGATGACCGGCAGCGCCGTCAGCGAGCCCGAGCCCTGGTCCTTGTTGAGCTTCGCCGCGCGCTCGAGCAGGCGGGAGTGCAGGTAGAACACGTCGCCCGGATAGGCTTCGCGGCCCGGCGGGCGGCGCAGCAGCAGCGACATCTGGCGGTAGGCGACGGCCTGCTTGGACAAGTCGTCATAGATGATGACGGCGTGCATGCCGTTGTCGCGGAAGTACTCGCCCATGGTGCAGCCGGTGAACGGAGCGATGTACTGCATCGGCGCCGGATCGGAGGCGGTCGCAGCGACGATGATCGAATATTCCAGCGCGCCCTGCTCTTCCAGCACCTTCACGAACTGGGCGACGGTCGAACGCTTCTGGCCGATCGCGACGTAGACGCAGTAGAGCTTGATGTTCTCGTCGGGCTGCGCGTTGAGCGGCTTCTGGTTCAGGATGGTGTCGAGCGCGATCGCGGTCTTGCCGGTCTGGCGGTCGCCGATGATCAGCTCGCGCTGGCCGCGGCCGATCGGGATCAGGGCATCGATCGCCTTGAGGCCGGTCGCCATTGGCTCGCTCACCGACTTGCGCGGAATGATGCCGGGCGCCTTGACGTCGACGCGCATGCGCTTGTCGGCCTGGATCGGACCCTTGCCGTCGATGGGGTTGCCGAGCGCGTCGACGACGCGGCCGAGCAGGCCCTTGCCGACCGGCGCGTCCACGATGGCGCGGGTGCGCTTGACGGTCTGGCCTTCCTTGATCTCGCGGTCGGCGCCGAAAATAACGATACCGACGTTGTCGGTTTCGAGGTTCAGCGCCATGCCGCGGGTGCCGTTCTCGAACTCGACCATCTCACCGGCCTGGACGTTGTCCAGACCGTAGACGCGGGCGATACCGTCGCCGACGGACAGCACCTGTCCGACTTCGGAGACTTCAGCTTCCTGGCCGAAATTCTTGATCTGGTCCTTGAGGATCGCGGAAATTTCCGCGGCGCGGATGTCCATCAGCCTGCCTCTTTCATCGCGTGCTTGATCGAATTGAGTTTGGTGCGAAGCGAACTATCGATCATGCGGCTGCCAAGCTTGACGACGAGGCCGCCGATGATCGAGGGATCGACTTTCACGTTGAGCGCGACGTCCTTGCCGGTCACCGACTTGAGGGCGGCCTTGAGAGCGTCGAGATTCTTGTCCGAGAGCTGCTCCGCGACGGTCACGTCGGCAGAGGCCTCGCCTTTATATTTGGCAACCAGCGCGCCGTAGGCGCGGATGACATCGGCCACCGCGAACAGGCGGCGGTTGGCCGTCAGCACCTTGAGGAAATTGGCGGAAATGCCTGATATGCCGGCCTTGTCCAGCACCGCTGACAGCGCCTTGGACTGGCTATCTGCCGAGAACACCGGGCTACGGACGAGGCGCTTCAGATCCGCGCTGTCGCTGAGCATGGTGCCGAACCGGTCGAGATCGGCTTTGACCGCATCGACCACATTCTGGTCGCGGGCCAGTTCAAACAAGGCCGTTGCATAACGGCCGGACACACCTGAAACGGACGTATCTTCTGCAGCCACAGACGCGCTCTTTATAGCTGTCAAACTCGCAAGGGAAAAACCGTCGCCACGAAGCGGCGCCTAGCGATCCAAGCCCTTGGAATTCAAGCGGGACTTCGATTTTCGACCGACACAGGGAAGTGCCGGGCTCGTTAAAATCGGCGCTTTGCTAACATAGCAGGCGCGCAGGTGCAACATGACGCCAAATTAAAGGCTGCGGCTCTCCGTCCCTGCTGCGGTCATGGGCACTGCGGGCCACGCGGCACCGCGCCACTTTCCGGCACCACCCAAAAAGTGTCGACCGGTCGGCCCGACAGGAATTCGTTCCTGCTTTCAGCGCATAGCGGCCATGAACACAGCTCGCAGAGACGTGAGCCCGACCACCGCCGCTTCACTTGGTCAATTACTTATCAAATTCTCAACGCGCCGGCCGATGACTTGGTTTTACAGTATTAGCGAGTATTCGTTTGGTTAAAGAATCGTTAACGCGAGAGATAACAAAACATCCGACAAATATCGGATCGGATAACAAGATGTCTCAGTCGGACACATGACGAAATTACTGCCCAATTCATGCCGCATTGCAGCGTGAAACGCGCACTTGCTCACAAACCGATGGGGGCTCCACTAGCCACACATGTGGCAATACTAGCGTAGGGACAAATAAATGTTGTCATTGAAGACATTGGGGTTTGCAACCCGGCCGCAGACGGCGATCGCTTTCGTCGCTGCCACTCTCGTCATCGGTGGAACTGCCACCGAAGCTTCCGCCAAATCCCGGCATCACCATTACCGGCATCATCATCATCACGAGGCCAGCACCAGCGACACGTCGATTGCGGGTTCCTGGATGAACGCCAACGCCTCCGTGACGCCCTCCTCGGGTTCCGGCCACAGCTTCTCCGGCATGGCCTCCTATTACGGCAATGAGTCCGGCAGCCGCACGGCGTCGGGCGCACGCTTCAACCAGAACGCCATGACCGCGGCGCATCGTTCGCTGCCGTTCGGCACCAAGCTGCGCGTGACCCATGGCGGCCAGAGCGTCATCGTCACCATCAATGATCGTGGCCCGTTCGTTCGCGGCCGTGTCCTCGACCTCTCCACCGGCGCTGCCCGCGCCATCGGCCTGACCGGCGCCGGCGTCGGCCGCGTGACCGCCGAGGTCGTCTCCTGACGCGTCGTTCGACGCGCATCTCATAACGAGCCCGGCAGTTTCATCGTCCGCAACGGACCTTGTGAGATTTGCTGCGCTCGAAACAAGCCCGCCGTCTTGGGGGACGGCGGGCTTTTTCGTGCTCTCGTCATTGCGAGGAGCGCAGCGACGAAGCAATCCAGACTGCCCCTCGCGGAGGGAGTCTGGATTGCTTCGCCTCGCTCGCAATGACGTGGATAGACTTGTCGCGCTCTCTACAAAAAGCTCTGCGGATCGACGTCGGTCTCGAGCTTGAGATTGCCCTTCGGCTTCGGCGCCACGGCGAGCCAGTTGCGCAAATAGTCCGAGAGATCGAAGCCGCGCGCGGACTTCACCAGGATGCGGAAACGATAACGGCCCTTGATCACGGCGAGCGGCGCTTCCGCCGGTCCGAGCACCTTCACGCGCTCGTCGCGCGGCGCCACCGCAACGAGCCGGCGCGCAAATCCTTCCGCACTCGGGCGATCGCCGGCGGAAATAATGAGGCCCGCAAGCCGCCCGAACGGCGGATAGAGCGTGCGCTCACGCAGATCGATCTCGCTGTTGTAGAAGGCTTCGCGATCGCAGGCGATCAGCGCCTTCATCACGGGATGCTCGGGCTGATGGGTCTGGAGATAGCCGACACCGCGGCCCTGCTCGCGGCCGGCACGGCCGATCACCTGGTTGAGCAGCTGCCAGGTGCGCTCGGCAGCGCGCGGATCGCCGTTGGAAAGGCCGAGGTCCGCATCGACCACACCGACCAGATTGAGCCGCGGAAAATTGTGACCCTTGGCGACGAGCTGGGTGCCGATGATGATATCGACGCGGCCCTCGGCAATGTCATTCAACTCCGAGCGCATCGTCTCGATCGAGGTGATGAGATCGCTCGACAGCACCATGGCGCGGGCTTGCGGAAACAGCGCGGCCGCCTCCTCCTGCAAACGCTCGACGCCGGGCCCGACCGCGACCAGCGACTCCTCCGCCGCGCAATGCGGGCAGACGTTCGGCCGCGGCATCGAGAAACCACAGTGATGGCAGACCAGCCGCTGGCGGAACCTGTGATCGACCAACCAGGCATCGCAGATGGTGCAGGCGAAGCGATGGCCGCAGGCGCGACACAATGTCAGCGGCGCGTAGCCGCGGCGATTGAGGAACAACAGCGCCTGCTCGCGCCGCTCGATCGCGGTCCGGATTTCGCCCGCAAGTCGCGGCGAGATGAAGCGGCCGCGCGCCGGCTGCTCGCGGCGCAGGTCGATCGCCTCGATATGCGGCATGTGCTGGCCGCCGAAGCGCGAGGGCAGCGCGATGCGCTGATAGCGTCCCTTGCGCGCATTGACCTCTGATTCGACCGACGGCGTCGCAGAGGCCAGCACGATCGGAATTTTTGCGATATGCGCCCGCACCACCGCCATGTCGCGGGCGTGATAATGCACGCCGTCATCCTGCTTGTAGGCCTGGTCGTGCTCTTCATCGACGACGATGAGGCCCAGATCGGCGTAGGGCAGAAACAGCGCCGAGCGGGCGCCGACCACGACCGGCGCGCTCCCTTCCGAGATCGCCGCCCAGTTGCGCGCGCGGGTGCGCGGGGTGAGCTCCGAATGCCATTCCAGCGGCCGCACGCCAAAACGTTGCGCGAAGCGGTCGAGGAACTGGCCGGTAAGCGCGATCTCCGGCATCAGGATCAGCGACTGCTTGCCGCGGCGGATAGTCTCGGCGACCGCCTCGAAATAAACCTCGGTCTTGCCCGAGCCGGTGACGCCGTCGAGCAGGGCGACATGAAAGGTGCCGTTGGCCGCAAGCGCGCGCATCGCATCGACCGCAGTGCGTTGCAGATGCGTGAATTCCGGCTGGCCGTAGGCGGGGTCGGGCGCCGGCGGTGGTGGCGGCGGCGGCAACGGCTCGACCGTCAACGTGCCTTCGTCGACGAGACCATCGATCACCCCGGCCGAAACGCCCGCCTCCTTCACGACATCGGACTTGCCGTGCAGCAGGCGATCCGACAGCATCTCGATCACCCGCCGCCGCGCCGGCGTCAGCCGCCTTGGCGGATCGCCGACCAGCCGCACGCCGGCGCGCATCCGCTCGGGCCCGAGATTTTCGCCCATGCGCAGGCACATGCGCAAAACCATGCCGCGCGGGCCGAGCGTGTAGTTGGCGACCCAGTCGACCAGCGCGCGCAGCTCGCCCTTCAGCGGCGGGACGTCGAGTTTCTCGCTGACGTCCTTTAGACGGTTGTGCAGGCGAGGATCCGGATTGGCGTTCTCTGCCCACACCACCGCCAGCACCTCGCGCGGGCCGAGCGGCACACTGAGGAGATCGCCCGCCTTCAATTCCATGCCGCGCGGCACGCGGTAGGAATAGGTCTGGTCGAGCGCGACCGGCACCAGCACGTCGACCATGCGGGTCGAAATGGCGGGGGCAGTGTGGCTGCGCGACGAATGATCCATGAATAGTCTTGGACGGAGAATCGGAACCCGGGGCCTCAAGGCTAGCCGCGCGCGGCGGCCTTAGCGAACGATAAACGAGTGTGATGCGATATACTGTGCGGAATCACCACGTCCAGAGCGCATGAGCAAAGCGGCCGCCCCACCAATCGAGCTCGCCAGCGCCGATCCGTCGATCGCGCAGGAGATGATGCGCTGGCTGTCGCATCTCGGCGCCGAGCGGCGGCTGTCGCCGAAGACGCTGGAAGCCTATGCCCGCGACCTTAGGCAGTGCCTGGATTTCCTCTGCACCCATTGGGGCGAGCGCGTGACGCTCAAGCGCTTCGCCGCGCTCGAGGCCAGCGACATCAGAGCCTTCATGGCGATGCGCCGCGCCGACGACGTCGCCGGCCGCTCCTTGATGCGCGCACTTGCGGGCCTGCGCTCGTTCGGCCGCTTCCTTGAGCGCGAGGGCAAGGGCAAGGTCGGCGCGCTCTCTGCCATTCGCGCCCCAAAGGTGGCCAAGAGCCTGCCAAAGCCGCTGCCGATGGCATCCGCCAAGCGCCTCGCCGACGCCGACGAGCGCGCCGGCGAAGAGCGCGAGACCTGGATCCTGGTGCGCGACGCCGCCGTGATGGCCCTGCTCTACGGCTCGGGCCTGCGCATCTCGGAAGCCTTGGGACTAAAGCGGCGCGACGTGCCGCGCCCCGGTGAAGGCGACGTGCTCGTCGTCACCGGCAAGGGCAACAAGACGCGCATGGTGCCGGTGCTGCAAAACGTGCTGGCACTGGTCGCCGAATATGTCGCGATGTGCCCGCATCCGTTGCTGGCCGAAGGCCCGGTCTTCGTCGGCGCGCGCGGCGGTCCCTTGAGCCCGCGCATCATCCAGCTCGCGATGGAGCGGCTGCGCGGCGCACTTGGCCTGCCCGACAGCGCCACGCCGCACGCGCTGCGGCATTCCTTTGCCACGCATCTTCTGTCGCGCGGCGGCGACCTGCGCGCGATCCAGGAATTGCTCGGCCATTCCTCGCTGTCGACCACGCAGGTCTATACCGGCATCGATTCCGAACGGCTGCTCGAAGTCTACGCCAGCGCGCATCCGCGACGCTGACACACTGACGTCACAACTTGCTTGCCTCTTGCGCGGCGCCCGCGGTTCGGTCAATCGTGGGGAACCGAGGCAGGAGGGATATTATGAGCGCACACGAAAGCATGGAGCACGCGGAGCATGCCGAGCACGCATCCGGCGAGAACAAGAAGATCGCCCTTCTGATCGCGGTGCTGGCGCTGTTCCTTGCGATCTCGGAGACGCTCGGCAAGGGTGCGCAGACCGAGGCGATCAGCAAGAACGTCGAGGCCGCCAATCTCTGGGCGTTCTTCCAGGCCAAGAGCGTCCGCCGCACCGTGGTGCAGACCGCAGCCGAGCAGGGCAAGCTCACGCTGGGCTCGGCCGCCGACGACGCCATCAAGGCGGCCATCCAGAAGCAGATCGAGGACTGGCAGAAGACCGCGGCGCGTTATCGTTCCGAGCCGGAGACCGGCGAGGGCACCGAACAGCTCGCCGAAAAAGCAAAACATGCCGAGCACGAGCGCGACGAGGCGACCGCAAAATACCATCACTTCGAGCTGGCCTCGGCCGCCTTCCAGATCGGCATCGTGCTGGCTTCGGCCACCATCATCACCGGCATCATTGCGCTCGCCTATGTCGGCGGCCTCCTGACGCTCGCCGGCATGGTGATGACCGCACTTGGCCTGTGGTGGCCGCATCTGCTGCATCTGCACGGGTAGCGTTGTCGCACCTTGCTCCATCGTCGTCCCGGCGAAGGCCGGGACCCATACCGCGTGATTTATCGATTGCGGGTGGCAGGAGTACCGGGCGACGAATCTTCGCCAAACTTCTCCCTGGGGTTATGGGTCCCGGCCTTCGCCGGGACGACACTGAAGAATTGGCGCGAGTCCTGGCTCGACGCTGCGATCATCGCAGCAACTACCGTGCCTCGTGCACGCTCTTGCGGAAGCGCTGGATCAGACGGAGTGCCCGGGAGGACCATCCCTCGCCATTGCCGGTAAGGGCATTCTTGATGCGCAGCTTGATCGGCTCGACCAGCGCCGTCGATTTGGCGCGGATCATCATCACGAAATCATAGAGCCGCTCGAACCACGCCATCTCCAGCAGCTTGTCGCGCGTCACGTCGAACACGAAGGCGGTGACGCCGACGCCGAGCAGTTTGGCGAACAGGATCGTGAACACCGCGCTCATCCAGTATTCGTGGGTGAGCAGCCAGAGCCCGACCAGCTTGAGCGGAAACAGCGGGATGATCGGCACGACGAAGACGATCAGCGTCATCGCCGGCGACAGCGCATCGACGCGTTCGGTCAGCCATTGCTTGAACTGCGCGAGCGGGATCGCGGCAACGACACGCGCCACGATCGGCTCGAGATGGTCCCACAGCCAGGCTTCGATCAAAAAGATGATCGCCAGCAGGACCCAGACCGGTTGAAGAAGGCGGCGCAGCATGTGTTTCCCGCCCGATTCGGCTCGGCGCGTCGCCTACATATGGATGGCCCGCTTGCCGACTGCAAGCGCGGCCTCCTTGACGGCCTCCGAGCGGGTCGGATGCGCATGGCAGGTGCGGGCGAGATCTTCCGCGCTGCCCCCAAACTCCATCAGCACACACGCCTCGTGGATCATTTCGCCGGCTTCACGGCCGACAATGTGCACGCCTAGCACACGATCGGTCTTCGCATCTGCGAGAATTTTCACAAAGCCGTCAGTGGTCTGGTTGACCTTGGAGCGGCCGTTGGCGGTAAAGGGAAACTTCCCGACGGTGTAGGCCACGCCCGCCTGCTTCAGCTCTTCCTCGGTCTTGCCGACGGAAGACACTTCCGGCGTGGTATACACCACACCTGGGATCACGTCGTAGTTCACGTGACCGGCCTGGCCGGCGAGAATTTCCGCCACGGCGACGCCCTCGTCTTCGGCCTTGTGCGCGAGCATCGGGCCAGCGACGACATCGCCGATGGCATAGACGCCCTTCAGGGTGGTCGCGAAGTGGGCATCGATCTGCACACGGCCGCGATTGTCCAGCGCAACGCCGGCCTCCTTCAGCCCGAGACCATCGGTGTAGGGCACGCGGCCGATGCAGACCAGCACGACGTCAGCCTCGATGGTCTCAGCCGCACCGCCGGCGGCCGGCTCGATCTTTGCGAGCAGTGCCTTGCCGTTCGATTCGACGCCGGTGACCTTCGAGCCCAGCTTGAACGCGAATCCCTGCTTTTCCAGGATGCGTTGAAATTGCCGTGCGACTTCGCCGTCCATGCCCGGCAGGATACGATCGAGGAATTCGACGACCATGACCTCGGACCCGAGCCTGCGCCACACCGAGCCAAGCTCAAGCCCGATCACGCCGGCACCGATGACCAGCAACCTGCCCGGCGCCTTCTCCAGCGAGAGCGCGCCGGTCGACGACACGATGCGCTTCTCGTCGATCTCGATGCCCTTCAGCCGTGCGATGTCCGAGCCGGTGGCGATCACGATGTTCTTGGTCTCGATGACTTGCGACTTGCCGTCCGCGGAGACCTCGACCTTGCCGGTGCCCAGAATCTTGCCGCTGCCCTTGAGCACGTCGATCTTGTTCTTCTTCATCAGGAACTCGACGCCCTTGACGTTGCCATCGATGCCCTGCTGCTTGAAGTTCATCATCGCGGGCAGATCGAGTTTCGGCGCCGAGATCGAGACGCCCATCTTGGCGAAGGAGTGCGCGGCTTCCTCGAACATTTCGGAGGCGTGCAGCAGCGCCTTCGACGGCATGCAGCCGACATTGAGGCAGGTGCCGCCGAGGCTGGCGTTCTTTTCCACCACGGCGACTTTCATGCCGAGCTGGCTTGCGCGCACCGCGCAGACATAACCGCCCGGTCCGGTGCCGATGACGACGAGATCGTAGGTAGCCATGAGAGGAAGTCCCGTAGGTTTAGCGTGAAAGGATGTGTCAGCGTCCGCCGGACACATCGAGAATGGCTGAGGTGACGTAGGAGGCATCGTCCGACATCAGCCAGACGATGGCATTGGCGATTTCCTCGGCGGTGCCGACGCGCTTCATCGGCACCAAATGGGCCAGACGATGGGCGCGATCGGGCTCGCCGCCGGCGGCGTGGATTTCGGTGTCGATCAGGCCCGGGCGGATGCCCGCGACGCGAATGCCTTCGCCGGCGACCTCGTAGCCGAGGCCGATGGTAAAGGAATCGATCGCGCCCTTGGAGGCGGCATAGTCGACATAGGTGTTGGGCGAGCCGAGCTTGGCGGCGACGGACGACAGATTGACGATCACGCCGCCCTTGCCGCCGTGCTTGGTCGACATCCGCTTCACCGCCTCGCGTGCGCAGAGGATGGAGCCGGTGACGTTGACCGCCATGACGCGCTGGATGCGCTCGGCCGACATCTCGTCGACGCGCACGCCGCTCTTGCCGACAATGCCGCCATTGTTGACGAGCGCGCCGAGGGTACCGAACTTGTCGGCCGCTTTGAACAGCGCGAGGATATCGCTTTCCTCGGCGACGTCGCACTTCACCGCGATGGCCTTGCCGTTCCTGGCTTCGATCGCGGCGACGACCTCGTCGGCGGCCTTCTTGTTGCTGGCATAGCCCACGACCACGCGAAAACCGCGCGCCGCCGCTGCGAGGGCGGTGGCGCGGCCGATGCCGCGGCTGCCGCCGGTGATGATCGCAACCTTGTCCGTCATGCTCGCCTCCATCCTTGCGCGCACGCCGTCGCCCGTGCAGGCGACGGCGCTTTCAAGACTTTGGGTATCAGAGGTCCAGGACCAGCCGCGCCGGATCTTCCAGGCTCTCCTTGACACGGACCAGGAACGTCACGGCTTCCTTGCCGTCGATCACGCGGTGATCGTAGGACAGCGCCAGATACATCATCGGGCGGACCTCGACCTTGCCGCCGATCACCATCGGCCGCTCCTGGATCTTGTGCATGCCGAGGATGCCGGACTGTGGCGCGTTCAGGATCGGCGTCGACATCAGCGAGCCGTAGATGCCACCATTGGTGATGGTGAAGGTGCCGCCCTGCATCTCCTCGATCTTGAGCTGGCCGTCGCGCGCACGGCGGCCGAAATCGGCGATGCCCTTCTCGATGTCGGCGATCGACTTCTGATCGCAGTCGCGGACGACGGGCACGACAAGTCCCTTGTCGGTGCCGACGGCGACGCCGATGTGGTAGTAGTTCTTGTAGATCAGGTCGGTGCCGTCGATCTCGGCGTTGACCGCCGGGATGTCCTTCAGCGCCTGCACGACCGCCTTGGTGAAGAAGCCCATGAAGCCGAGCTTGGAGCCGTGCTTCTTCTCGAACACGTCCTTGTAGTGCGCGCGCAGCGCCATGACGTTGGTCATGTCGACCTCGTTGAAGGTCGTCAGCATCGCAGCCGTGTTCTGTACATCCTTGAGACGCCGCGCGATGGTCTGGCGCAGGCGGGTCATCTTGACGCGCTCCTCGCGCGCGGCATCGTCGGCCGGCGAGGGGCTGCGCACCTGCACGGCCGCGGCCGGCTGGTTGACCGGGGTCGGCGCGGAGGCGGCGCGCTCGATCGCGGCGAGCATGTCGCCCTTGGTGACGCGGCCGTCCTTGCCGGAGCCCGGAACGGTCGAGGCATCGATGCCGGTCTCGGCCGAGAGCTTTCGCACCGACGGGGCGAGCGGCGCATCGGCGGGCGCCGCCTTGGGCGCGGCGGGTGCAGGAGCCGAAGCCGGCGCGGCGGCAGGCCTGGCGGGAGCGGCAGCCGGCTTGGCGGCGCCGGCGCCATCCGTGATCTGTCCGAGCAGCGCGCCGACTGCAACCGTCGCACCGTCAGCGGCGATGATCTCGCTGAGCGTGCCGGCCGAGGGCGCCGGCACTTCGATGGTGACCTTGTCGGTCTCGAGCTCCACCAAGGGCTCGTCGACGGCGACGGGATCGCCGGCCTTCTTGAACCAGCGGCCGATGGTGGCCTCGGTGACGGATTCGCCGAGCGTCGGCACACGAATTTCAGTCATGGTCTTTTCCCTAAAAGATCGCTTGTGCGGTCATGAATTCGGTTGTCATCGCCAGCGTAAACAAACGATCCAGCCTGCCGCGACGCTCGCACGTACGGACGACGCAGCGGACTGGATGCCCCGCTCGAAGCGGGGCATGACGCAGTTCAAAAAATCTAGCTCAGAGCCTCGTCCAGGAACGCCTTGAGCTGCGCCTGGTGCTTGGACATCAGGCCGGTCGCGGTTGCGGCGGAGGCGGCGCGGCCGACATAACGCGGACGCCGGCTTACGCCGTTCACCTGGTTGAGCACCCATTCGAGATAGGGCTCGATGAAGTGCCACGCACCCATGTTGCGCGGCTCCTCCTGGCACCAGATCACCTCGGCCTTCTTGAAGCGCGCGAGCTCCGCGACCAGCGCTTTCAGCGGCACCGGATAGAGCTGCTCGACGCGCATCAGGTAGATGTCGTCGATGCCGCGCTTCTCGCGCTCCTCGTAGAGGTCGTAATAGACCTTGCCCGAGCACAGCACGATGCGGCGGATCTTCTCGTCCGGCACCAGCTTGGTGGCCTCGCTCGGCAGCATCTGGGCGTCATCATAGAGGATGCGGTGGAACGTCGTGCCCTTGGCGAGCTCGTCGAGCCGCGACACCGCACGCTTGTGCCGCAGCAGCGACTTCGGCGTCATCAGGATCAGCGGCTTGCGGATCTCGCGATGGAGCTGGCGGCGCAGCACGTGGAAGTAGTTCGCCGGCGTGGTCGGATAGACCACCTGCATGTTGTCTTCGGCGCACATCTGCAAGTAGCGCTCGAGCCGCGCCGAGGAGTGCTCCGGTCCCTGTCCCTCGTAGCCATGCGGCAACAGGCAGACGAGACCGGACATGCGCAGCCATTTGCGCTCGCCCGAGGAGATGAACTGGTCGAACAGCACCTGCGCGCCGTTGGCGAAGTCGCCGAACTGTGCCTCCCACAGCGCCAGCGCATTCGGCTCGGCCAGCGAGTAGCCGTATTCGAAGCCGAGCACCGCCTCTTCCGAGAGCAGCGAGTTGATAACCTCGTAGTGTCCCTGCTCAACGCCGAGATGGTTGAACGGCGTGTAGCGGCTCTCGTCTTCCTGGTCGATCAGCACCGAATGGCGCTGCGAGAAGGTGCCGCGCTCGCAGTCCTGGCCGGACAGGCGGACATAACGACCTTCCTCCAGCAGCGAGCAGAACGCCAACGCCTCGCCGGTCGCCCAGTCGATGCCGACGCCGTTGTCGATCGCCTTGGCGCGGTTGTCGAGGAAGCGCTGGATGGTGCGGTGAACGCGGAAACCGTCGGGCACCTTGGTGATCTTGCGGCCGATGTCCTTGAGGATGGAGGTATCGACGCCGGTGACGCCGCGGCGGGCGTCCTCTTCCTGGTCGGCGATCTTGAAGCCGGCCCATTTGCCGTCGAGCCAGTCGGCCTTGTTCGGCTTGTAGCTGGTGCCGGCCTCGAACTCGGCATCGAGCCGCGCGCGCCAGTCGGCCTTCAGCTTGTCGACCTCGCCTTCGGTGACCACGCCCTCGGCGATCAGGCGCTTGGCGTAGAGCGTCAGCGCCGACGGATGTGCCGCGATGCGCTTGTACATCACCGGTTGGGTGAATGCCGGCTCGTCGCCCTCATTGTGGCCGTAGCGGCGATAGCACCACATGTCGATGACGACCGGCTTGTGGAACTTCTGCCGGAACTCGATCGCGACCTTGGCGGCGAACACCACGGCCTCCGGATCGTCGCCGTTGACGTGGAAGATCGGCGCGTCGATCATCTTCGCCACATCAGACGGATAGGGCGAGGAGCGCGAATAGCGCGGATAGGTGGTGAAGCCGATCTGGTTGTTGACGATGAAATGCAGCGAGCCGCCGGTGCGGTAGCCCTTCAGGTCGGAAAGGCTGAAGCATTCCGCGACCACGCCCTGGCCGGCGAACGCGGCGTCGCCATGCATCAGGAGCGGCAGCACCGAGATGCGCATGTCCGGTGGGTCGCCATGCTGGTCCTGCTTGGCGCGGACCTTGCCGAGCACCACCGGATCGACGATCTCCAAATGCGAGGGGTTCGCGGTCAGCGACAGATGGATGCGGTTGCTGTCGAACTCGCGATCCGACGAGGCGCCGAGGTGATATTTGACGTCGCCCGAGCCTTCGACCGCGTCGGGGTTGGCCGAGCCACCCTTGAATTCGTGGAACAGCGCGCGGTGCGCCTTGCCCATCACCTGGGTCAGCACGTTGAGGCGGCCGCGATGCGGCATGCCCACGACGATTTCCTTCACGCCGAGATTGCCGCCGCGCTTGATGATTTGCTCCAGCGCGGGGATCAGCGATTCACCGCCGTCGAGGCCGAAGCGCTTGGTGCCGGTGAACTTGGTGTCGCAGAATTTTTCGAAGCCCTCGGCTTCGACCAGCTTCGTCAGGATGGCACGGCGGCCTTCTGGGGTGAAGGAGATCTCCTTGTCAGGACCTTCGATGCGCTCCTGGATCCAGGCCTTCTGCGCCGCGTTGCTGATGTGCATGAACTCGACGCCGAGCGTCTGGCAGTAGGTGCGCTCGCAGATCGCCACGATCTCGCGCAGGTTGCCGTATTCGAGGCCGAGCACGTGATCGAGGAAGATCTTGCGGTCAAAGTCGGCCTCGCTGAAGCCGTAGGTGCGGGGGTCGAGCTCCTCGCGGTTGCGCGGCGCCTCGATGCCGAGCGGATCGAGCTTGGCGTGGAAATGGCCGCGCATGCGGTAGGCGCGGATCAGCATCAGGGCGCGCACCGAATCGCGGGTGGCCTGGAGCACGTCGGCGGAGGAGAGATCGGCGCCCTTGGCCTGCGCCTTGGCGGCGATCTTGGTGCCGACCGCCTTCTCGACCTGGGCCCAGTTGCCGTCGAGCGCCGAGGTGAGCTCGTCCTGGGGCGTGACCGGCCAGTTGTCCCGGGCCCAGGACGGCCCTTCCGCGTTCTTGCGGACGTCGGCCGGCTGGTCCTTCAGGCTCTGGAAGAACTCCTGCCACTCGGCGTCAACCGAGGAGGGGTCTTTCTCGTAGCGGGCGTAGATTTCGTCGATGTAGGTGGCGTTGGTGCCCTGCAAAAAGGATGAGAGGGCAAAGGCTGCGTTCGCGTCCTGGCGAGACATTCTTGATTTCCCAGCGATTTCGGTTCGCGCAAATGAAAACGGCGCTGACCCCGATCCTCCGGCAGCGGATCGGCGTATCAGGCACCGTTTACCCTATCTGTTGCGAACTTTCGCCCGGAAAAGCACCAAGAACTGAATTAAGCTTTCAACTTTTCGGCAAGGGTATGTCCGAGCCGTGCGGGCGACGGAGAGACGACAATACCGGCCGATTTCATCGCTTCGGTCTTGGAACCGGCGTCGCCCTTGCCGCCCGAGATGATCGCGCCGGCATGACCCATGCGGCGGCCTGGAGGTGCGGTGACACCGGCGATGAAACCGACCATCGGCTTCTTGCGACCGCGCTTGGCCTCGTCCTTGAGGAACTGGGCGGCGTCCTCCTCGGCGGAACCGCCGATCTCCCCGATCATGATGATCGACTCGGTCTTGGGGTCGGCCAGCAGCATCTCCAGGACGTCGATGAACTCGGTTCCCTTGACCGGGTCGCCGCCGATGCCGACCGCGGTGGTCTGGCCGAGCCCTTCCTGGGAGGTCTGGAACACGGCTTCATAGGTCAGGGTGCCGGAGCGGGAGACGATGCCGACGCTGCCGGTCTTGAAGATGTTGGCGGGCATGATGCCGATCTTGCACTCGCCGGCGGTCATGACGCCCGGGCAGTTCGGCCCGATCAGGCGCGACTTGGAGCCGGCCAGGGAGCGCTTGACGCGGACCATGTCGATGACCGGAATGCCCTCGGTGATGCAGACGATCAGCGGAACTTCGGCATCGATCGCTTCGCAGATCGCGTCCGCCGCGCCCGGGGGCGGCACGTAGATCACCGACGCGTCGGCGCCGGTCTTCTCACGCGCCTCGCGCACGGTGTCGAACACCGGCAGGCCCAGATGCGTCGCGCCGCCTTTGCCCGGCGAGGTGCCGCCGACCATCTTGGTGCCGTAGGCAATCGCGGCCTCGGAATGGAACGTGCCGTTCTTGCCGGTAAAGCCCTGGCAGATGACCTTGGTGTTCTTGTCAATCAGGATGGACATGAGGTCTGCTTTCGCGAACTAACTTTAGTGGATGCGACGATAGACGCCGGTGAGCACGTCGGCCCAGCCTTCCGCGTCCGGCGAGAACTGGATCTTCAACGAATAGGAATTGTCGTCGATGATCTCGTAGATGTGGCGCGCATTGCCGCGCAGCGAGCCGCGCACCAGCGTCAGGGTCTTGCCGACCCAGCCGCCGGAGGCGGGCGAGGGCGGCGTGTAGCCGAGCGAGTCGTACCAGAACAATTTGTAGGTCCGGTCGTCGCGGTCGTACGTGAAGATGCCGTGGGTGGCGAATATCTCCTTGCCGTCGCGCATCTGGACCACGTCCTGGATCAGATAGAAGCCGTTGAGATCCATGCGCGCCACCGTGCGCGAAGTCGCCGGCCCGCCGGGATTCCAGCGCGACGGGTAGACCATCTCCTCGCCATTCCATTCACCGGCGAACGCGGCGAGACGCGCGTGCTCCAGCAGCGGAGATGATTGAGCGAGATGGTCCTGGGGCATGGCCTAGCCTCCCTTGACGGCCTTCACGATCTTCTGCGCGGCGTCATCGAGATTATCGGCCGGCACGACGTTCAGGCCTGATTCACGGATGATCTTCTTGCCGAGCTCGACATTGGTGCCTTCGAGGCGGACCACCAGCGGGACGCTGAGGCCGACTTCGCGCACTGCAGCCGTGACACCCTCGGCGATCACGTCACACTTCATGATACCACCGAAGATGTTGACCAGAATGCCCTTCACGTTCGGGTCGGCGGTGATGATCTTGAAAGCGGCGGCGACCTTTTCCTTGCTGGCGCTGCCGCCGACGTCGAGGAAGTTGGCCGGCGCCATGCCGTAGAGCTTGATGATGTCCATGGTCGCCATGGCAAGGCCGGCGCCGTTGACCATGCAGCCGATATTGCCGTCGAGGGTGACGTAGTTGAGATCGTATTTCGAGGCCTCGATCTCCTTGGCGTCCTCTTCGGTCTCGTCGCGCAGCGCGAGCACTTCGGGGTGACGGAACAGCGCGTTGTCGTCGAAGGAGACCTTGGCGTCGAGCACGCGGAGCTGGCCCTGCTTGGTCACGACCAGCGGGTTGATCTCCAGCATCGACATGTCCTTGGCGACGAAGGCGGCAAAGAGCTGCGCGGTGAGCTTTTCGGCCTGCTTGGCGAGATCGCCGGACAGGTTCAGCGCCTTGGCGACGGTGCGGCCGTGATGGCCCATGATGCCGGTCGCCGGATCAACCGAGAAGGTGACGATCTTCTCGGGCGAGTTGTGCGCGACGTCCTCGATGTTGACGCCGCCTTCGGTCGACACCACGAACGACACGCGCGAGGTCTCGCGGTCGACCAGGATCGAGAGATAGAACTCCTTGTCGATGTCGGAGCCGTCCTCGATGTAGAGGCGGTTGACCTGCTTGCCGGCAGGTCCCGTCTGCACGGTCACGAGCGTGGCGCCGAGCATCTGCTTGGCGAATTCGGCAACTTCAGTGGCCGACTTGGCGATGCGGACGCCGCCCTTGTCGCCGGCACTGGCTTCCTTGAACTTGCCCTTGCCGCGGCCGCCGGCATGGATCTGGCTCTTCACCACCCAGACCGGGCCCGGGAGAGCCTTTGCCGCCGCTTCCGCGTCGGCCGCCTTCAGGACCGGAACGCCCTTGGAGATCGGCACGCCGAACTCATTCAAAAGCGCCTTGGCCTGGTACTCATGGATATTCATCTGGTCGCTCCCTGAACCCGCGCGTGGTGACCTCGGGGGTTCACCTCTAATTTCGGTCTGGCATACCATATACCAGAACAACTGCAACCCGGAATCTTTTGGAATCTGGACTGCCGGCCCCGGAAACCCGCCCGACCGGGGTCCCGGACATGAAAGCGCCGAGGATCGGGTTCGATCCTCGGCGAGATTTTTCCCGATCAGCGGCCCAGAAGGTCGGGCGCGATCTTCTTGCAGGCGTCGACCAGGCCGGACACCGCGCCGACCGACTTGTCGAAAGCCTCGCGGTCCTTGCCGGCGAGCTCGATCTCGACCACGCGCTCGACGCCCTTCGAGCCGATAACGACGGGCACGCCGACATACATGTCCTTCACGCCGTATTCGCCGTTCAGGTACGCAGCGCAAGGCAGCACGCGCTTCTTGTCCTTCAGATAGCTCTCGGCCATCGCGATCGCGGACGCCGCCGGCGCATAGAAGGCCGAGCCGGTCTTCAGCAGGTTGACGATCTCGGCGCCGCCGTTGCGGGTGCGGTCGACGATCTCGTCGAGGCGCGCCTGCGAGGTCCAGCCCATCTTGACGAGGTCGGGCAGCGGGATGCCGGCGACGGTGGAGTACTTCACCAGCGGCACCATGGTGTCGCCGTGGCCGCCGAGCACGAAGGCGGTGACGTCCTCGACCGAGACGTTGAACTCATCGGCCAGGAAGTAGCGGAAGCGCGCCGAATCCAGCACGCCGGCCATGCCGACGACCTTCTTGTGCGGCAGGCCGCTCGCCTTCTGCAGCGCCCAGACCATCGCGTCGAGCGGGTTGGTGATGCAGATGACGAAGGCGTCGGGGGCGTATTTCTTGATGCCGGCACCGACCTGCTCCATGACCTTGAGGTTGATGGAGAGGAGGTCGTCGCGGCTCATGCCGGGTTTGCGCGGCACGCCAGCGGTGACGATGCAGACCTTGGCGTTGTCGAGGGCATCGTAGGAGTTCGCGCCGGAATAGCGCGCGTCAAAACCGTCGACCGGCGAGGACTGCGCGATGTCGAGCGCCTTGCCCTGCGGCACGCCCTCGGCGATGTCGAACATCACCACGTCGCCGAGTTCTTTCAGGCCGATGAGATGAGCCAACGTTCCGCCGATCTGACCGGAGCCAATCAAAGCAATCTTGTCGCGCGCCATGTGAACCTGTCCTTTAGACACGTAAGGAGGGGAAAACTGAGACGGGTGGTTATCCCTTTCGCTTCCCCCGTTCAAGTCGCCCAATGCCCAATTGTCGGGCTTGCCGAGAATTGGGGCGCGTAACGATAACGCTGTCATTCCGCGGCGCCGGCGCCATTGCGCGGGCGAACCCGGAATCTCGAAGTTGTGGCGCAGGATTTTCGGGTTCGCGCTGACGCGCGTCCCGGAAATGACGGTGTTGGGAGATAGGACTTAAGTCTCCACCAGGCCCTTGGTGGAGCCACTGGCGGTGGAATCCTTGCGGCCGTGCGGCTGCGCCAGGTAGGATTCCGAGCTCATCTCGATCAGGCGCGAGGACGTGCGCTTGAACTCGTTGGCCTCGTTGCCTTCGTTTGCCAGGTACAGCGACACCGGATTGGCTTCGGCCGAAGCCATCAGCTTCACAGCATTGTCATAGAGTGTGTCGATCAGCGTGATGAAGCGCTTGGCGGCGTTACGCTCAGCGAACTCCATCACTGGAATATGGTCGACCAGGATGGTGTGATAGTCGTGCGCGAGCCGCAAGTAGTCGGATGCGCCGAGCGGCTTCTCGCAGAGATCTGCGAACGAGAACCGCGCCACGCCGTGCGCCGAGCACGGCACGTGCAGGATGCGGCCCTTGATCGAAATATCGCGCGACTTGCATTTGGCGTGGCCGGTCATCTTCGCCCAAGCGCGATCGAGCGCGGCATCGGCGTCGGCATCGGCCGGCACCAGCCACATCTTCACGCCCTGAAGTTTCTCCAGCCGGAAATCGGTGCGCGCATCGAGCCGCAGCACGTCCATGTGATCGTTGATCTGCGCGATGAAGGGAAGGAACAGCGCGCGATTGAGTCCGCCCTTGTAGAGATCGTCGGGCGCGACGTTCGACGTCGCCACCACCACCGTGCCGAGTTCGAACAGTTTCGCGAACAGGCGGCCCAGGATCATCGCATCCGCGATGTCGGTGACGTGGAATTCGTCGAAGCAGAGCAGCCAGCCCTCATCGAAGATCGCGTTCGCCGTCAGCGCGATGACATCGCCGTCGGCGATTTCGCCGCGCGCGATGTTCTGGCGATAGCCGTAGATACGTTCGTGCACCTCGGCCATGAATTCATGGAAATGCGCGCGCTGCTTGTGCGCGACGGAAGAGTGCTGAAAGAACAGGTCCATCAGCATGGTCTTGCCGCGCCCGACCTCGCCGTGGATGTAGAGCCCGCGCGGCGCATCGTCCTTGTCGCCGCCACCGAACAATCGGCCGAGCAGCCCCTGCTTGCGCTGCGGCTTGTAGCTCGCAAGCCGCTGGTCCAGCGCCGCATAGGCCTCCGCGACCTCGGCCTGGGCCGCATCCGGCTCGATCGCGCCGGACGAGACCAGCGCCTGGTATTCGCTTCGGAACGATGAATTGGGGGTGGAGAGCATGGCCCCCTTACCGCCAGAGACCGGCCGAAAATGCAAGCCGAGAATTAGGGAAAGGGGTATGCGGATTTCGTGTCCCGGACGCGCTGCAGCGCGCAAGCGCTGCGCTGCGTCCGAGGCCCGAGAACCAACCTACGCACAGAGATCGTAGGAATCCTCGACGACGTAGGGTCCGCCACCGGTGGATGCGCGCGAGGAGAACAGGACAAAACGTTCGGCCGTGAACACCTTGCTCGGGAAGTAACCGCGCAGCGAGAGATAATCGGCGACGTCCTGGTCCGAGGCATCGTGCAGCCGCGCCAGCGTGACATGCGGAATGAACTTGCGCCCTTCCGGATCGAGGCCGATGCGCTGCATCATCCGCTCGAGCTCGGCCTGCAATTCGATCAAGGGCCGGCTCGGCTCGATGGCGGCGACGACTGCGCGCGGCTTGCGGCCGCCGAAGCTCGTGAGCCCCTGCACCTTCACCTCGAACGGTTTGCGGTTGACGCGAAACAGCAGCGAGGCGATCTCGTTGGCGGAGGCGCCGTCGATATCGCCGATGAAGCGCAAGGTGACGTGATAATTTTCGGGATCGATCCAGCGGGCGCCGGGAAGGCCGCCCCGCAAGTTGGAAAGTGTCTGACCGACCTCGGCCGGAATTTCCAGACCAGTAAACAAGCGTGGCATCGTTGAGCACTCCCGATGCTTGGACATGCGCCTTGAAAAGGCCCATGTCCAAATTAGAGCCGGCGACGAATCACCGGTAACCTGATTCCTATCGCAGTTATGTGACTCTGCGAAGCGTAGCGCGGACCACTCCGGGAAAACCCTGGGTATTAGGGTTAGTATTGCCCGCTTTTCAACGTCGTTGCCCGCTTATCGTGCCAAGGAATGCCTCCACGGCAGGCATCATGTTCTTGACGATGATGTCGACGCCCGCAGCGGTGGGATGAATGCCGTCGGCCTGGTTGAGCTTGGCGTCGGCCGCAACGCCATGGAGGAAGAACGGATAGAGCGGCACGTCGAATTTTTTCGCCAGATCCGGATAAATCGAATTGAAGCGCGCGGCATAGTCGCCGCCGTAGTTCGGCGGCGCCAGCATGCCGCACAGCATCACCGCAACGCCGCGCGCCTTCAGGCGCGCGACGATGTCGCTGAGCGCGGCGCGCGTGACGTCGGGGTCGAGCCCGCGCAGCGCATCGTTGGCGCCGAGCTCGACGATGACGCCCTCGGTTCCCTCCGGCACCGACCAGTCGAGCCGGTCCCGGCCACCGGAAGAGGTGTCGCCGGACACCCCGGCATTGATCATGTCGACGGCTATACCTTTGTCCTGCAAGGCTTTTTGGAGCTTCATGGGAAATGCGTCCTGGCCCTGAAGGCCGAGGCCGGCGCTCAGGGAATCGCCGAGCACGACCAGCTTGACCGGCGGCTTGGCCTGCGCGCCGGCGCCGGCAATCCCCGTCATCAAGGCGACCATCAACACGGCTATGTGCATGAAGAATCCGTAACGCCTCTCGACCGGGTGCGCGGAGTTGCCATATGACCGGACCATGGACAGTCGCATCGAATCCTCTTCGCTGGCCGGCACGACGCCGGACACCATCTCCATTTCCAACGTCAATCTCTCACTGGGCACGGGCGCGGCACGCGTTCACATTCTCAAGGATATCAGCCTTCGGGTCGGCCGGAGTGAAGCTATCGGCCTGATCGGCCCGTCAGGGTCGGGCAAATCCACGCTGCTGATGGTGATGGCGGGGTTGGAGCGTCCTGATAGCGGAGAGGTGGTGGTGAGCGGCACGCCTTTCAATGCCCTCGACGAGGACGCACTCGCCCGCTTCCGCGGCCGCGAGGTCGGCATCGTCTTCCAGTCCTTTCACCTGATCCCGACCATGACGGCGCTGGAGAACGTCGCGGTGCCGCTCGAGCTCGCCGGCAATCCGGATGCGGCCAAGCGCGCCGCGCAAGAGCTGCAATCGGTCGGGCTCGGCGATCGCCTGCATCACTATCCCTCGCAACTCTCGGGCGGCGAGCAGCAGCGTGTCGCGCTCGCCCGTGCGCTGGCGCCGGACCCTGCGATCCTGGTCGCCGACGAGCCCACCGGCAATCTCGACGAAGCGACGGGAAAGCAGATCGTCGATCTCATCTTCGGCAAGCATGCCGAGCGCGGCATGACGCTGGTGCTGGTGACCCATGATTCCTCGCTTGCGCATCGCTGCGACCGCGTGATCCGCCTGCGCTCCGGGCGCATCGATACGCAGTATTCCCAGCCATGAGCGTCGCCACTGAACCGTTCGCGCGACGCGGCGCGGCCGCGCTGTCGCTGCGCTATGCGTTGCGCGAACTGCGCGGAGGCCTGCGCGGCTTCTACGTCTTCATCGCCTGCATCGCGCTCGGCGTGATGGCGATTGCCGGTGTCGGCTCGGTCGCGGCCAGCCTCAGCGAGGGCCTGGCGCGTGAAGGCCGCACGCTGCTCGGCGGCGACGCCTCGTTCGTGCTGTTCCAGCGCGAGGCAAAGCCTGAGGAGATCGCTTTCCTGCGTTCGCGCGGCACGGTGTCGATCGCCGCGACGCTGCGCGGCATGGCGCGCGCGGCCGACGGCAAGCTCGCGCTGGTCGAGATGAAGGCGGTCGACGGCAATTACCCGATGCTCGGCCAGTTGACGCTGACGCCGCAATTGCCACTGTCCGATCTTCTCGCGGAGCGCGACGGCGCGTTCGGTGCCGCCGCGGATCCGACGCTGCTGGCGCGGCTTTCCCTCAGGATCGGCGACCGCGTCACCATCGGTAACACGACCTTCCAGATCCGCAGCGCGGTCGAGGCCGAGCCCGACAAGCTTGCCGGCGGCATCGGCTTCGGCCCCCGTTTCCTGATCAGCGAGGAAGCCTTGCGCGCCACCGGCCTGATCCAGCCGGGCAGCCTGGTGCGCTGGGTCTATCGCGTCAAGCTGCCTGACAGCGCCAACAGCGAGCGCGCGACCGAGGCATTCATCAGCGACGCCCGCAACGCGGCACCGCAGGCCGGCTGGGAGATCCGCAGCCGCTCCAATGCATCGCCTCAGCTCGAGCGCAATATCAGCCGCTTTACCCAGTTCCTGACGCTGGTCGGCCTCGCCGCGCTTTTGGTCGGAGGTGTTGGCGTCGCCAATGCCGTGAAGAGCCATATCGACCGCCGGCTCGAGGTCATCGCGGCGTTCAAGGCCGTCGGCGCCACCGGACGCGACGTGTTCGGCATCTATCTCGCGCAGGTCATCCTGCTCGCCGGGATCGGCTCGGTGATCGGGCTCGCGCTTGGCGCAGCCCTCCCCTTCGCCATCGTCGGCCTGTTCGGAAAGCTGTTACCGCTGCCGGTGATCCCGGCCGTGCATGCCGACGAGCTAGCGCTCTCCTTCATCTATGGCCTGCTCACCGCACTCGCCTTTGGCCTGTGGCCGCTCGGGCGCGTCCATGACGTACCGGTGGCCGCGCTGTTTCGCGACACGATCAGCGCCGAATGGCACCGGCCGCGCTGGCGCTATCTCGCCTTCATGGCCGTGGTGGTCGCGCTACTCGTCGCGGTCGTGATCGGGCTATCGTTCGACAAGCGCATCGCCACGGTGTTCGTGCTCTCGTCCATCGTGGTGTTTGCGGTGCTGCGCGGCATTGCGGGGCTCTTGATGACGATCGCTCGGCGATTGCCGCGCACGCGGCTGCCGATGCTGCGGCTTGCGATCGCCAACATCCACCGTCCCGGCGCGCTGACGCCGTCCGTGGTGCTGTCGCTGGGGCTGGGACTCGCCGTCCTCGTCACCATCACCCAGATCGACGGCAATCTGCGCCGGCAGTTTCTCGCGGCGCTGCCGGACCGGGCGCCATCGTTCTACTTCATCGACATCCCGAGCGCGCAGGCCGAGCAGTTCGACGGCTATCTGCGCCAGATCGCGCCGGGGGCGAAAGTCGAGGACGTGCCGATGCTGCGCGGCCGCATCGTCGCCGCGCGCGGCGTCAAGGCCGAGGACCTGAAGCCCGCGACCGACGCCGAATGGGTGCTGCAAAGCGACCGCGGCCTGACCTATACCAGCGAGCTGCCGAAGGGCTCCAAGGTGGTCGAGGGCGAATGGTGGAGCGCCGATTATTCCGGCCCACCGCTGGTCTCGATGGAGAAGAAAATCGCCGACGGGCTCGGGCTCAAGCTCGGCGACGAAGTCGTCGTCAACGTGCTCGGCCGCGACATCCCGGCGAAAATCAGCAATTTGCGCAACATCGACTGGCAGGGGCTCGGCATCAATTTCGTTCTGGTGTTCTCGCCCAATGCCTTCAAGGGCGCGCCGCATACCCACATCGCGACGCTGACCGAACAGGGCGGCGATGCGGCCGGCGACGGCAAGATCATCAAAGAGGTCGCCGATGCCTATCCGATGGTGACAAGCGTGCGGGTCCGCGAGGTCATGGAGACGGTCGGCTCGGTCGTCACCAATCTCACGCTCGCGATCCGCGGCGCCAGCGCGGTGACGTTGATCTCCGCGATCCTGGTGCTGGGCGGCGCACTCGCCGCCGGCCATCGCCACCGGGTCTATGACGCCGTGATCCTGAAGACGTTGGGCGCCACGCGGCTGCGGCTGCTCGGCGCCTATGCGCTCGAATATCTCCTGATCGGGCTCGCCACCGCCGTGTTCGGCGTCATCGCCGGCAGCATCGCGGCCTGGATGATCGTGACCCGGCTGATGACGCTGAGCTTCGTCTGGCAGGCCGGCAGCGCGGCCGGCGTGGTCGTCTCCGCGCTTGTCGTCACGGTCGGGCTTGGGCTCGCCGGCACGCTGCTGGCGTTGAACCAAAAGCCCGCCACCGTGTTGCGGAATTTGTGACAAATTGAAGCGGGCGGCGGCGCGGCAACCCCAATCTCCCGGATTTTCCGGGTTAACCACGCCCGCGCGTCAGATTGCGCGTCCATGGCGACATTCGGCCGCGCGTGGACGCTTGCAGCAAATGTGTTAGTTTCCCACATGTCGAGTGGGTCCGGATCCCCGATTGTTAGCCAAAATTAATGTCGGCAGGCAACGGTATCCGGGATAGAATTTTGACGACCCGGGCGGCATCAGCCCTTGTGCCGGCCGGCCAACCAATGGGAATTCGACCATGTCGGACCTAGACCGCAACTACGCTTCTCCTTTCGGCAGGGCCGCCGGGCGTGTCGACGCCGCGACGGTCGATGCCGGCCTGCGCGCATACATGCTGCGCATCTACAATTACATGAGCATCGGCCTGGCCATCACCGGCCTCGCCGCACTCGGTGTCTACATGGCGGCCGTGACCAGCGACCCCTCGGGGGCCGCCGCCAAGATCGGCAGCCAGTTCCTGACGCCGTTCGGCTACGCGATGTTCGTGAGCCCGCTGAAATGGCTGTTCATCCTGGCGCCGCTCGCCATGGTGTTCGTGATCTCGGCCGGCATCAACCGCCTGGCCCCCTCGACCGCCCAGATCCTGTTCTGGGTGTTCTCGGCGCTGATGGGCATCTCGCTGTCCTCGATCTTCCTGGTGTTCACGCACACCTCGATCGTGCGGGTCTTCTTCATCACCGCGGCCACCTTCGGCGCGCTGAGCCTCTACGGCTACACCACCAAGCGT
This sequence comes from Bradyrhizobium sp. Ec3.3, assembly GCF_000472925.1. Lineage (GTDB taxonomy): Bacteria > Pseudomonadota > Alphaproteobacteria > Rhizobiales > Xanthobacteraceae > Bradyrhizobium. Next base: position 119,220 of record NZ_AXAS01000015.1, on the reverse strand, counting down.
GACATGACCGGGATGGGATCGTTCCTGTTCATGGGCCTGATCGGCATCATCATCGCAAGCCTCGTCAATCTGTTCCTGGCGAGCTCGGCGCTGCAGTTCATCGTGTCGGTGGGCGGCGTGCTGGTGTTCGCTGGCCTCACCGCCTGGGATACCCAGCGGCTGAAGAACGACTACATCTACGGCTACGCCTCGGCCGGCGGTGACATTGCCGAACGCGCGGCGATCACCGGTGCGCTGTCGCTGTATTTGAACTTCATCAACCTGTTCACGCTGCTGCTGCAGCTGCTCGGCCAGCGCGACTAGGTTCTGATCCGAGAGAATGACACGAGCCCCGGCCGCAAGGCCGGGGTTTTTGTTTGTGAGGTTGGCGTTCCCACAAGCACCGTCATTGCGAGGAGCGCAGCGACGAAGCAATCCAGAGTCCCTCCATGGATGCACTTCTGGATTGCTTCGCTGCGCTCGCAATGACTATGTGGAAGCGCCAATGCCTCTTTCCGCCGCCGGACGAAGCTTCTAATCTCGCCCCCATGTCCGCACCTGAAATCAGGCCCACAACCGAGGCCGACCTTCCCGCCATTACCGCCATCTACGAGCACGCCGTGCGCCGCGGCACGGCGACCTTCGAACTCGAACCGCCCGACCTCGCCGAGATGACGCGCCGCTACACGGCGCTGACGGATGGCGGCTACCCCTATTTCGTCGCCGTGCTCGATGGCCGCATTGCCGGCTACGCCTATGCCGGCGCCTACCGGCCGCGGCCGGCCTATCGCTTCACGGTCGAGAACTCGATCTATCTCGAGCCGTCGTTCCATCGCCGCGGCATCGGCTCGGCGCTGTTGCAGCGGCTGATCGTCGAATGCGAGGCGCGCGGCTTCCGCCAGATGATCGCCGTGATCGGCGACTCCGCCAATGCCGGCTCGATCGCCGTGCACACCAGCGCCGGCTTCAACATGATCGGCACGCACCCCAATGTCGGCCTGAAGTTCGGCCGCTGGCTGGACACGGTGATGATGCAGCGCGACCTCGGTGAAGGCGCAACGAGCGTGCCGGAGAAGTAGCGTTTGTCAATGCACTTTGCGCAATTGTGCAAAGGGGGCGCGCGCCAGCGCGAACCAATCCAGAAGTGGTGAATGCGGCTCGAGATTCTCAGGTGCGCAATTGCGCACCATAGTTCGATGCTTCGCATCGCCCCGGAATGACGGCGTTGGGCTACACCACCGCCAGCTTCCGATCGATCACCAGCAGCACGCGCTCGAGCTCATGGCCGCGGCGCAGGATCAGGCCGGTCGCCGAGATCACGCTGTACATGCCCTGCTTGCGCGCGAGCCGCGGATCTTTCTCGATACGGTAAAGCGGCACTTCGGAGGCGCGGCGATAGACCGAGAATACGGCGCGGTCTTTCAGGAAGTCGATGGCATAGTCCCGCCACTCGCCGTCGGCGACCATGCGGCCATAGAGGTTGAGGATGCGATGCAATTCGAGCCGGTTGAACGTCACCCGGCTCGGTTGGGAACTCGCAGCGGCGCTACGCGCCACTGCGCGCTGCTCGCTCGGATCGGTATCCTCCGACATCAGACCCATGGGCAGCGCCTCCTGTCGCGTTGACGCATGACCGGCGGTCGCGAAACCGTTCCCGTCCGCGGATCATGACAGTTGCATGATTGCGCCAACCGCTGTCGGCCGCAAGGGGCGCCCCAACCGCCCGGCTGCACATCGCACCGCAAACACACCTCCTGGCTGTGGAACTCCCTCGCGACATACCGTCACGGGATCGTTAGCAGGAATCATAGTCTCGCCGCTTTTCCGCCTAGCGCCTGCCGCCCTGCACTGCGAAAAGATTCGTGTGCGTTGGCCCGGTCCTTTCGGTTCCGGATTCCTCAGCCCCCAGCCCCCCGGGGTCGTCGGGATCGGGCCTGTTAGCACGAAGGAGGACCAACGCGAGTTGGTCCTTTTTTGTTGTGTGGGGGCATTTCTGCCGACGCACTTTCTCTCCTCGCCAAAGATTTTCTCCCCTCATCCTGAGGAGCTTACGCAGCAAGCGTCTCGAAGGATCGAGGCCGAGTTGCCTCAGCGTGGGCCTACATGGTTCGAGACGGCGCTACGCGCCTCCTCACCATGAGGATCAAGAGCGGATACGCGGTAGGGACGAGAGACTTTAGTCGGCAATCAATGCAGCGACGTGTACGCCGCGCCCAGCATCGGGCCCGGCTTCTCGCGGCTGCCGTCCTGGACATAGACTACCGCGCCATCGACGCCCTCGCGCGTGAGGTTCTCCAGCGGCACGGTCCAGCTTTCCGGAGTACCGTTCCAGTCGCCGACCTTCAGCAGGTTGCGCACCACGTTGTGGTAAGTGATCTGCTGCCCGCGATTTTCGCCGCGGCTGATCGAGATCGGCACCGCCTTGGTGATCGAGCAGATCCAGACCTCGCCATGCGACACCGCCGCCTCCTTGCTCGCGGCCACCGAGACATTGAGCTGCTTGCCTGCGAGCGACATCGACACCGGCACGCTCATCACGTTGTCGCCCTTGGCGGTCTTTGCGATCGCGCTCTCGATGCCGGCGCGGTCGCTGCCGATGACATGCTCCGAGCCGTTGACCACGACCTGCGGCGTGTAGACCTCGCGGTCGCCGCGCATCCGCGAATAGGCGCGCTGCCGCGCCGAGAAGCGCGAGTCCGCCAGCGTGTCCTTCCAGCCGAGATAGTCCCAGTAGTCGATCGGCATGCTCAGCGCGATGATCGAGGGATCGTTGGAGAGCTCGCCGATGATCTTGTCGGCGGGCGGACAGGACGAGCAGCCTTGCGAGGTGAAGAGCTCGACGACGGCGCGGGGATCGGCGTGGGCGGGACGGACGACCGCGATGATTGCGCAGACGCCAAGTGCACTTGACCAGATCGCACCTGACCAGATCGCACCGGACCATCGCGAAATCAGATTAGAGGCCATCATAGTCATGTTGAACGCCGCACACCTTAGCTGATGTCGAGGGGAAATCTTCTCGCCGGTTGGTCACCGTAGTCTTACGGATAAGTCTTGCGCGCGCAGTGCGTCCCGCATCGTCCGAGACGAAAACCTTTCGCTGGACGAGCCCATCTGGAACATACCGCAAACGAACAAAGGCGGCCCTTGATAGGCCGCCTTCGCTTAACGTTCTACTCACTTCGCAGTGAGCCATCGTTCACAAATCCGCGCTTACGCCGCGAGTTTGCGCAGCACATAGTGCAGGATACCGCCGTTGCGATAGTAGTCGAGCTCGTCCAGCGTATCGATGCGGCAGAGCAGCGAAACGCGCTGCAGCGAGCCGTCGGCCGACACGATCTCTGCGGTCAGCTTCTGGCGCGGCTTGAGGTCGCCGACGAGGCCGCGCAGGGTGACCTTCTCGTCGCCCTTCAGCCCAAGCGACTGCCAGGAAGTGCCCTCCTCGAAGGTGAGCGGCAGCACGCCCATGCCGACCAGGTTGGAGCGATGGATGCGCTCGAAGCTCTGGCAGACCACCGCGCGAACGCCGAGCAGACGCGTGCCCTTCGCCGCCCAGTCGCGCGAGGAGCCGTTGCCGTATTCGGCGCCGGCGAACACCACCAGCGGCACGTTCTCCTGCTGATACTTCATCGCGGCGTCGTAGATCGACATCTGCTCGCCGTCGGGCCAGTGCTTGGTGAGACCGCCCTCGGGAATGTTGCCGTCGGCGCCCTTGAGCATGAAGTTCTTGATGCGGATGTTGGCGAAGGTGCCGCGCATCATCACTTCATGGTTGCCGCGCCGCGTGCCGTACTGGTTGAAGTCGGCGGGACGCACCTGGTGCTCGCTGAGATATTTGCCCGCGGGCGAGGTGAGCTTGATCGAACCGGCCGGCGAAATGTGGTCGGTGGTGATCTTGTCGCCGAACATGGCGAGGACGCGCGCCTCGACGATGTCGGTGACCGGCTCCGGCTCCTTCTTCATGCCTTCGAAATAGGGCGGGTTCTGCACATAGGTCGAGCTCATGTTCCAGCGATAGGTCTCGCTCTCGACGGTCTTGATCTTGCGCCAGTTGGTGTCGCCCTTGAACACGTCGGCATACTTCTTCTTGAAGATCGACGCGGTCACGAACTTCTTCATGAAGGCGTTGATCTCCTTGGTCGTCGGCCAGATGTCCTTCAGGTACACCGGCTTGCCGTCCTTGCCCTCGCCGAGCGGCTCGGTGGCGAGGTTCTTCGTCACGCTGCCCGCGAGCGCGTGGGCGACGACGAGCGGCGGCGAAGCCAGATAGTTCGCCTGCACGTCCGGCGAGACGCGGCCTTCGAAGTTGCGGTTGCCGGAAAGCACGGCGGCGGCGACGATACCGTTATCGTTGATCGACTTCGAGATCTCCTCCGGCAGCGGACCGGAATTGCCGATGCAGGTGGTGCAGCCGAAGCCGACCAGGTTGAAGCCGACCTTGTCGAGATCGGCCTGCAGCCCGGAATTGGCGAGATATTCGGCGACGACCTGGCTGCCCGGCGCGAGCGAGGTCTTCACCCAGGGCTTGGCCTTCAGGCCCTTCTTGGCGGCATTGCGCGCCAGCAGGCCCGCGCCGATCAGCACGCTCGGATTGGAGGTGTTGGTGCAGGAGGTGATCGCCGCGATCACGACGTCGCCATGGCCGAGTTCGAAGTTCTTGCCCTCGACCGCGTAGCGCTTCTCGGCGTCATCGCCCTTCTTGTACTCGTTGGCCATCGCCAGCGAGAAGCCTTCTGACACGGAGGGGAGCGCGATGCGACCTTCGGGACGCTTCGGACCGGCCATCGAGGGGACGACGTCGCCGAGATCGAGCGTCAGCGTCTCCGTGAACACCGGGTCCGCCGACTTGGCAGTGCGGAACAGGCCCTGCGCCTTGGCATAGGCCTGCACCAGCGCGACGCGCGGCGCGGCGCGGCCGGAGGTCTTGAGGTAATCGATCGCGGCGGCATCGACCGGGAAGAAGCCGCAGGTCGCGCCATATTCGGGCGCCATGTTGCCGATCGTCGCCTTGTCGGCGACCGAGAGGTTATCGAGGCCGGGACCGAAGAACTCGACGAACTTGCCGACGACGCCAAGCTTGCGGAGCATCTGCGTGACCGTCAGCACGAGGTCGGTCGCGGTGACGCCTTCCTTGAGCTGACCCTTGAGCTTGAAGCCGACCACGTTCGGCAGCAGCATCGACAGCGGCTGGCCAAGCATGCAGGCTTCCGCCTCGATGCCGCCGACGCCCCAGCCGAGCACGGCGAGACCGTTGACCATGGTGGTGTGGGAATCGGTGCCGACGAGCGAGTCGGGATAGGCGACCTCGAACGTGCCGGTCTTCTTGCCGACCGTCATCTTCTCCTTCTTGGTCCAGACGGTCTGCGCCAGATATTCGAGATTGACCTGGTGGCAGATGCCGGTGCCGGGCGGCACGACGGAGAAGTTCGAGAAGGCCTTCTGGCCCCACTTCAGGAATTCGTAGCGCTCCTGATTCTGCTTGTATTCCTCGGTGACGTTCTTGGCGAAAGCCTTGTTGTCGCCGAAGAAGTTCACGATCACGGAGTGGTCGATGACGAGATCGACGGGCACCAGCGGATTGATCTTCTCGGCATCGCCGCCGAGCTTCTGCATCGCGTTGCGCATCGCGGCGAGGTCGACCACGGCCGGCACGCCGGTGAAATCCTGCATCAGGACGCGGGCCGGACGGAAGGCGATCTCATGCTCCAGCGACTTCTTGCGCAGCCATTTGGACACCGCGACGATGTCCTCCTTCTTGACCGAGCGGCCGTCCTCGTTGCGCAGCAGGTTCTCGAGCAGCACCTTCATCGAATAAGGCAGCTTTGAAATCCCCTTCAGACCATTCTTCTCCGCGGTCGGCAGGCTGTAATAGACATAGGTCTTGGCGCCGACCTTGAGGGTCTTTTTGCATTTGAAGCTGTCGAGCGAGGTCATGTAGGAAATCCCAATTGTTAGTTATACCCGGCAGAGGGTACTTTAACACCGTCAGCGAATCCGGCTGGGGTCGCTTGCAGGAGCGAGTGGAGTGCTGCATCAAGTTCCGGGCTTATAGAAGCTTTCTAACCGCACCGCCACAAGGACGATCGTGCCGCAGCAATCCGGGAGCCTCAAATTCTGCTGCGCTACCCCAAGTTTTCTTGAGGGCCGGCGGTGACGGGGTCGACCAGAAGCGACATGCAGCTCTCAGGGCGTGGCATCAGATGCGTGCGGGGCGGCCGCGAGGTGTTTGCCGGCCTCGATTTCGTGGCCGCCTCCGGCGAGGCGCTGGCGGTTGTGGGGCGCAATGGCTCCGGCAAGACCTCGCTGCTGCGGCTGATCGCGGGGCTGCTGGTTCCGGCCGGGGGCAAGATCGAGCTTTCCGGCGGCGATGCCGAGCTGACGCTCGCCGAACAATGTCATTATCTCGGCCATCGCGATGCGATGAAGCCGGCACTGAGCGTGGCGGAAAACCTCGCTTTCTGGGCTGATTTTCTCGGTGGCGAGCGCTTCGACGGGGCCGAGAGCCTGTCGACCGTCAGCCTCGACCACGCCGCCCATCTGCCGGCCGCGTTCCTCTCCGCCGGCCAACGCCGCCGCCTCTCGCTCGCCCGCCTGCTGACGGTCCGCCGCCCGGTCTGGCTGCTGGACGAGCCGACCACCGCGCTCGACGCCGCCGGCCAGGACATGTTTTGCGGGTTGATGCGGGAGCACCTGGAACGCGGAGGAATGATTATCGCCGCCACCCACATGCCGCTGGGGATCGAGGCGCGGGAGCTGCGGATCGGGGGTGTGGCGTGAAGTTCGACCAGCCTCAGCTTTCCTGCTCTGGTCCCCCGCGCTCTCGGCTTTCTTCGAGCCCAGGCTCCATCCTCTCCGTTCCCTCCCCCCTTTCGGGGGAGGGTCAGGAAGGGGGGTGCCACACGGCACGGCCTATCGGGTCGAGCGCTGGGGAGGCAGGCGCTCTGTTGCTGGCGCTTCGCCGCCGACGAGCACCTTCCTCGGGGCTACCCCCCTCCCCCACCCTCCCCCGCAAGGGGGGAGGGAGCGCACCGGCCGGGCGGCGCGATCGCGATGTCCGTTGCGCAACAAGAGGCGCCCCATGACCGCCCTCTCCGCCCTTATTCGTCGCGATGTCCGGATTGCCCTGCGGGTCGGCGGCGGAGCGCTCATTGGGGTGCTGTTCTTCCTGACCGTGGTGGTGCTGATGCCGTTCGCGGTGGGGCCGGATCTGGCGCTGTTGTCGCGGCTGGGACCGGCGATCCTGTGGCTGGGGGCGCTGCTGGCGAGCCTGCTCACCCTCGACCGTCTCTTCATGGCCGACCACGAGGACGGCTCGCTCGACCTGATCACGATGAGCCGGACGCCGCTGGAACTGGCCTGCGCCGCCAAGGCACTGGCGCATTGGCTGGCCGCCGGCCTGCCGCTGATCGTCGCAACCCCCGTGCTCGGCCTCCTGCTCAATCTCGACATGGTCGCAACCGGCGCGGTGGCCCTCACCCTGCTGGCGGGAACGCCGGCCCTGACCTTCACCGGCATGATCGGCGCGGCGCTGGCGGTGACGCTGCATCGCGGCGGGCTGCTGATGGCGGTTCTGGTGCTGCCGCTGTCGATTCCGGTGCTGATCTTCGGCGTCGCGGCCTCCCAGGCCGTGATCGTCGGACCAATGTCGTTCGGCGCGCCGTTCTCGATCCTGTGCGCGCTGTCGCTCGTCAGCCTGGTGATCGGCCCCTTCGCGGCCGCCGCAAGCCTCCGGCACGGACTGGACTGATCTTGACCCCGATCAACTTTCGGTTCGCACTTTCGTGCTGATTGCCTGCGGCCCCTTGCCATGATTATCAGGTGACCATGACGCTGATCGACCTCGCCAACCCCTCGCGGTTCCTTGCGCTGACGGCGCGCGTGCTGCCGTGGCTTGCGGGGGCGACCGTGATCCTGCTGGCGCTTGGCCTCTATCAGTCGGCGCTGGCGCCCGACGACTATCAGCAGGGCGCCACCGTGAAGATCATGTTCATCCACGTGCCCAATGCGTGGCTGTCGATGTTCGTCTGGGGCGTCATGAGCGTGGCCTCGCTCGGCACGCTGGTGTGGCGGCATCCGCTCGCCGACGTCGCCGCGAAAGCGGCCGCTCCAATCGGCGCCGCCTTCACCTTCCTCGCGCTGCTCACCGGCTCGCTGTGGGGCCGGCCGATGTGGGGCACCTATTGGGAATGGGACGCGCGGCTGACCTCGGTGTTGATCCTGTTCCTGATGTATCTCGGCCTGATGGCACTGTGGCGCGCGGTGGAAGATCCCTCGCGTGCGGCGCGTGCCGCGGCGGTGCTGACGCTGGTCGGCGCGATCAACCTGCCGATCATCAAGTTCTCGGTCGACTGGTGGAACACGCTGCACCAGCCGGCCTCGGTGATGCGCATGGGCGGCTCGACGCTCGACAAATCGTTCCTGATTCCGCTGCTGGTGATGGCGGTCGCGTTCACGCTCTTGTTCGTCACGCTGCATCTGGCGGCGATGCGCAACGAGATCTTGCGCCGCCGCGTCCGCTCCCTGCAAATGATGCAGGCGAGCCGCATGGCGTTTTCGAGCGAGGTGGGCGCCGGTTCGCGTGAAGAAAACGCGTCAAAAGAATTTGGGGCCGCATAACATGTCGCTCGGCCCCTACGCCTCCTTCATCGTGACGTCCTATCTCGCCGTAGCCATCGTGGTGGCGATCCTGATCGGCTGGATCGCGATCGACTATCGCAGCCAGACAGAGCGCCTGCGCGAACTGGAAAAGAGCGGCGTCACCCGCCGCTCGGGCCGCAGTGCCACGGAGCTGCGATGAGCGAGCACTCGACCTCCGCCACGCCGTCGCGCGGCACCTTCCTGGTGGTGCTGCCGCTGCTCGCCTTCATCTGCCTTGCGCTGCTGTTCTGGTTCCGGCTCGGCAGCGGTGATCCCTCGCGCATTCCCTCGGCACTGATCGGCCGGCCCGCGCCGCAGACCACGCTGCCGCCGCTCGATGGCCTGCAAGTTGGCGGCGCGCAGGTGCCGGGACTCGACCCGGCCGCGTTCATGGGCAAGGTCAGCCTGGTCAATGTCTGGGCGTCCTGGTGCGTGCCGTGTCACGACGAGGCGCCGCTATTGACCGAGCTCGCCAAGGACAAGCGCTTCCAACTCGTCGGCATCAACTACAAGGATGCGCCCGACAATGCGCGGCGCTTCCTCGGCCGCTACGGCAATCCGTTCGGCGTCGTCGGCACCGATGCCAACGGCCGCGCCTCGATCGAATGGGGCGTCTACGGCGTGCCCGAGACCTTCGTCGTGGGACGCGAAGGCAAGATCGTCTACAAGCTGGTCGGCCCGATCACGCCGGAGAATTTGCAGAGCGTGCTGCTGCCGCAGCTCGAGAAGGCGTTGAAGGCGGGAAGCTGACGCCGTCGTCGGTACCAGCGAAGCAATATCGCTGTCATGCCCCGGCTTGACCGGGGCATCCAGTACACCGCGGCTTCTCTGTATCCCTCTGCCGTCTCTGGAATACTGGATCGCCCGGTCAAGCCGGGCGATGACAGTTGAATGTGTGGCCAGCCTACCTCTTCCTCACATCCCCCGCTTCGGCCTCGCTCGCTTCCAGCGAGACCGGCGCGATGTGGTAGCGCTTGGTCAGCGGCATCTGCGCGATGGCGAAGATCATCGTCAGCGGCGTCACGCCAAAGACCTTGAAGTTGACCCAGAAGTCCGTGCTCTGGGTGCGCCAGACGATTTCGTTGAGCACCGCCATGCCGGCAAAGAACAGCGCCCAGCGGAAGGTGAGGATGCGCCAGCCCTGCGGGGTCAGGTTGAACATCTGGTCGAACATGATGGCGATGAAAGAGCGGCCGAACAACAGCCCGCCGCCGAGCACGGCTGCGAACAGCCCGTAGATGATGGTCGGCTTGACCTTGATGAAGGTCTCGTCGTGCAGCACCAGCGTCAGTGTGCCGAACACCAGCACAATCGCGCCGGTGACCAGCGCCATGATCGGCACGTGCCGCGTCACCACATAGGAGGCGATTATCGCCGCGACGATGGCGACCATGAACGCGCCGGTCGCGGCGAACAGATTGAACCTCGAATTCACGAAGAAAAACACGAGCAGCGGGCCGAGCTCGGTTGCCAGCTTGAACAGCGGATGCGGCTGGGTCTTGTCCATTACCTGACCTTTGTTGCCGTCATCACCCGCGAAAGCGGGTGATCCAGTACTCCGAGGCGCTTCGATCGACAACCAATAGCGCGGCGTACTGGATGCCCCGCCTGCGCGGGGCATGACGAGAGAAACCTACGATTCAATTCCGGCGATCGCCCGGGCGAAATCGCGCGCGGTGAACGGCGCGAGATCGTCGACGCCTTCGCCGACGCCGATGAAATGCACCGGCAGCTTGAACTTCTCGGCGAGCGCCACCAGAATGCCGCCGCGCGCGGTGCCGTCGAGCTTCGTCATCACGAGGCCGGTAACACCGGCCGTGCGGTGGAACGCCTCGACCTGCGACAGCGCGTTCTGGCCGACGGTGGCGTCCAGTACCAGGAGCACCGCATGCGGCGCCGTGCTATCCACCTTGCGGATCACGCGCACGACCTTCTCGAGCTCGTTCATCAGCTCGGCTTTGTTCTGCAAGCGGCCTGCGGTGTCGATCAGGAGCACGTCGATCGCCTGCTCCTTCGCCGCCGTCAGCGCATTGAAAGCGAGGCTTGCCGAATCCGAGCCCTGCGCGCCTGATATCACCGGCGTCCTGGTGCGCTCACCCCAGACCTTGAGCTGCTCGATCGCCGCGGCACGAAACGTGTCGCCGGCCGCCAGCATCACCTTGCGGCCTTCGGAGGCGAATTTCGCCGACAGCTTGCCGATGGTCGTGGTCTTGCCCGAGCCGTTGACGCCGACCACGAGGATGACGAAGGGCTTTCTCGCCGCATCGATGTCGAGCGCTTTTGCGACCGGCACCAGCACCTTCTCGACCTCTGTGGCGACGACGTCCTTCACCTCATCCGCCGAGATCGCCTTGTCGTAACGTCCGGCGCCGACCGCGTCCGTGATGCGCACCGAAACCTCGGTGCCGAGGTCGGCGCGCAGCAGCACGTCCTCGATGTCGTCGAGCATGGCGCGGTCGAGCTTGCGCTTGGTGACGAGATCGGCGACCGCGGTCCCGAGCGAGGCCGACGTGCGCTTCAGCCCGTTGGACAGGCGTCGCCACCAGCTCAGTTTGGGGGTGTCAGTGGTATCGTTCATGGTGGCGTGTTAGCCGTTCCGGCTCCTAAACGAAAGTCTCCAACGAAAGTCCTGATATTGCTCGATGTTCCCGAGTTGACTGCGGATGAAATCATGGCGCGCGTGCTTCACCGCGACGGGTTGATGCTGGTGATCGACAAGCCGGCGGGCCTTCCCGTGCATCGCGGCCCCAAGGGCGGGGCGAACCTGGAAGCATCCTTCGACGCGCTGCGATTCGGCCTGCCACGGCCGCCGGTGCTGGCCCACCGGCTGGACAAGGACACCTCCGGCTGCCTCGTGCTTGGGCGTCATCGCAAGGCGACCGCTTCGCTCGGCCTGCTGTTCAAGCACGGCAAGATCGGCAAGACCTATTGGGCCGTGGTCGAGGGCGGACCGGCCGAGGACGAAGGCACCATCGACCTGCCGCTCGGGCGCCTCAATGCCGAGCGCGGCTGGTGGCAGAAGCCGGACCCGGAAGGCCAGAAAGCGGTCACCAACTGGAAGGTGATGGGGCGGGGCGAGGGCCTGACCTGGCTTGCCATGGAACCGGTCACGGGCCGCACCCATCAATTGCGGGTGCATTGCGCGGCGCAGGGCTGGCCGATCGTCGGCGACAACATCTACGGCAACGGCCCGCGCTTCGGCGAGCCGCGGCTGCATCTGCATTCGCGCGAGATCGTGGTCCCGATCTCCCGCAACAAGGAGCCGGTGCGGGTGGTCGCGCCGGCCCCGCCGCACATGCAGGAGCGGCTCAGGACCTGCGGCTGGAACGGGGAATAGCGCCGCATGTTCGCTCAACCTCTCCCGCTTGCGGGAGAGGTCGGCGCGCAGCGCCGGGTGAGGGCTTTCTCCTCTTGGAGGTTCTCGGTTGCGGAGACGCCCTCTCCCCGGCCCTCTCCCGCAAGCGGGCGAGGGAGCCCGCCGCCTTCGTGGCGGCAATCGAACCTGATCCCAACAGGCGCCGATGGTTTACGAAACGTTCAGTGCTCGCCTCTAATGATGCCGGTTGCTTAGAACAAGCTTCTTCGAACCGGCTCAGGACGAGCAACGCTTCATGCCGCAGGCCCAGCCATCGATCATCCACGAAGTCGAGGGTGCGATTCGCGCTGGCTCGGACGAAAAGCGCCTGGAAACGGTGCGGCGCGTCACCGACCTGTTCCTGTCCTCCGCCGGCAGCTTCAATGACGAGCAGATCGCACTGTTCGACGACGTGCTCGAGCGGCTGATCAAGACCATCGAGCTGCGCTCGATCGCCGACATGGGCGCGCGCGTCGCACTTGCCGAGATCGCCGCGCAGCTTGCGCCGATAGCGCAGGCGCCCCCGTCCGTGATCCGCCGTCTTGCCGGCAATGACGAGATCAGGATCGCCGGCCCGGTGCTTCAGGAATCCGCGCGCCTCGACGATGCCGAGCTCGTCGGGATCGCGGCCACCAAGGGCGAGCAGCATCTGCTTGCGGTCGCCGGGCGCTGGTGGCTGAAGGACATCGTCACCGACGCACTGCTGGCGCGCCGCTATCCCAGCGTCAGCCGGCGCCTAGCCGCCAATCCCGGCGCACGGTTTTCGGCAAGCGGCTTTGCCGTTATCGTCGGACAGGCCGAACAGGACCCCGAACTGACGGTGAGCCTCGGCGTGCGCGTCGATCTGCCGTCGGACCTGCGCCGTCAATTGCTGCGTTCGGCAACCGACGCCGTTCGCACCCGCCTGTTGTCGCGCGCCCCGCCGCATCTGTTCGAGGAAATCCAGAACGCCATCGCAAGCGTCGCGACCGGCGTCGATCGCGAGATGTCGGGGATCCGCGATTTCGTCGGCGCCAAACGCGCCGTCGCAAAGCTGAAGGAGACCGGCCAGCTCAACGAGGCAACGTTGCTCGGCTTTGCCGTGCAGCGGCGCTATGAGGAAACCGTCGCTGCGCTGGCAGCATTGTCCCAGTCCACCGTCGAGGTGATCCGGCCCCTGATGCAGAGCCTGCGCGATGACGGCCTGCTCGTGCCCTGCCGCGCAGCGCTGCTGAGCTGGGAGACCACCAGCGCCGTGCTGGAAAGCCGCTACGCCACCGGCACGATGAAGCCAGCTGACCTCGCCAAGGCCAAGGGCCATTTCGCCAGAATGACGCCGGACAACGCAAGGCGCACGCTCAGGTTCTGGCAGGTAAGGGCGTCGTAGGCGGACTCTTGAAAGCGCGCTGCGTCCACATCTTCGGTGTCGTCCCGGCGAAGGCCAGGACCCATACCGCGTGATCCATCGGTGAAGCGCGCTCGCAGTACCGCGGGAAAACTTCTTAACTACAAGTCTTCGCCAAACTACTCCCTGGGATTATGGGTCCCGGCCTTCGCCGGGACGACGTTGGGGGTGCCGTTGCCGAACGACGGCAAGTTATGTCGTCAGCCGCTCACCGTCACTGCCGCCGATCTTGAGCGACACCACGTGTCCCGCCTGCTCGCCCGCAACCGCCACCGGCAAAAAGTGCTCCGTACGCCCCTGGCTGTCGCTCTCAATCAGCACCTCGCGCGTCTCGCCGATCTCGGCTTGCAGCCGCCGCTGCAACGCAGCCTCGCCCGCTACGCGCAAACGCCTTGCGCGATCCTTGATCACCGCGCCTGCGACCTGCGGCATCCGCGCGGCCGGGGTGCCGGGGCGCGGCGAATAGGGGAAGACGTGCAGGAAGGTGAGACCGCATTCCTCAACGAGGTCTCGCGAGCGCGCGAACATCTCTTCCGTCTCGGTTGGAAAGCCCGCGATGATGTCGGCGCCGAGCGCGATGTCCGGCCGCATGCGGCGGACCTGTTCGCAGAACGCAATCGCGTCGCGCCGCGAATGCCGCCGCTTCATGCGCTTCAAGATCATGTCGTCGCCGGATTGCAGCGACAGATGCAGATGCGGCATCAGCCGCGCATCATCTGCGATGGCATCGAGCAGATCGCTATCTGCCTCGATCGAATCAATCGAGGAGATGCGCAGCCGCTTCAGCTCCGGCACGTGCCGCAGGATCTGCTTCGTCAGCATGCCGAGCTTGGGCGCGCCCGGCAGGTCGGCGCCGTAGCTCGTGAGATCGACGCCCGTGAGCACGATCTCAGCGTGGCCGCGCTCTACCAGCCCACGCACCTGCTCGACCACCGCGCCCATCGGCACCGAGCGCGAATTGCCGCGGCCGAACGGGATGATGCAGAAGGTGCAGCGATGGTCGCAGCCGTTCTGCACCTGCACGAACACGCGCGGCAGGCCGCTCGCAAAGCCGTCGATCAGATGCGGCGCCATCGCCTTCACCGCCATGATGTCACTGACCGCGATCTTGTCGCTGCTGCCGACATCGAACGCGGCGCGCGTATCGCGCCAGGCCCTCGCGTGCATCTTGTCGTCATTGCCGACGACGCGATCGACCTCCGCCATGCCTGCAAACATGTCGCTTTGCGTTTGCGCCGCGCAGCCGGTGACGACGATGCGCGAGCCGGGCCGCTCGCGCTTCAATTTGCGGATCGATTGGCGCGCCTGCGCGACCGCCTCGTTGGTGACCGCGCAGCTATTGATGACGATGGTGTCTGAGAGCCCTGCGCCCTCCGCCTCGCGGCGGATCACCTCGGCCTCGAAGGCGTTGAGGCGGCAGCCAAAGGTTACGACCTCGACGCCCATCAGGCGACCGAGGCGAACAGCGCCGGATCGAAATTGCCCTCATATTCGAAGGTCGCGGTGCCTGTCATCAGCACGTGATCGTCGCGCTCGCGCCATTCGATGCCGAGCTTGCCGCCGGGCAGCGTGATCTCGACGCTGCGGTTGGCGCGCTTCAACCGCGCCGCCGCGACCGCGGTCGCGCAGGCGGCCGAGCCGCACGCCCTGGTGAGGCCGGCGCCGCGCTCCCAGGTGCGGATCGTGATGTGATCGCGATCGACGATGTGGGCCAGCGTGATGTTGGCGCGCTCGGGGAAGATCGGATGGTTCTCGAGCAGCGGACCAAAACGCCCGAGATCATAGGCGTTGACGTCGTCGACCCAGAAGATCGCGTGCGGATTGCCCATGCTCACCGCGGAGGGCGAATGCAGAATCGGCTTGTCGATCGGCCCGATCTGCAACTCGATGTAGCGGGTGTCGCGAAACTCCTCCGCCAGCGGAATATCGTGCCAGCCGAACTTCGGCGCGCCCATGTCGACGGTATAGAGATCGGGGGCCGGTCCCTGCCAGCAGTTCAGAAGCCCCGCAGCGGTCTCGAACGCCGCGGTGGTCTGCCCGGTCTTCTCGAAAATCCGCCGCACCACGCAGCGCATGCCGTTGCCGCAGGCGCCGGCCTCCGAGCCGTCATTGTTGTAGATGCTGATGAAGGCCTCGGTGCCGTCGAGCCGCGGCTTCCGGAGCACCATGAGCTGATCGTAGGGCACGCCGTTCGCGGAGGCGACCGCACGCGCGTCGTCGGGCGTGACCGGCGCAGCCGAATCCCGCATGTCGACAACGACGATCTCGTTGCCGATGCCGTTCATCTTGGCAAATGCGTGATTGGCGAGCGCGCTCATGAAATGTCCTGAATTTCGCCTGTCTTATATGGCGATCATGGGACGGTTGGCCAGTCATTTGCCGCGTGTGCCCTATGACGCATCTGTCATGGGACGAATTTGGGCCATGCGTGTTAGATAGGCGCGTTCGCGCGAACCGGGACGCGCACGTGGTGCAAGAAAATGCGGGCAGGTCCTTGCTTGCCCTGGGGAGACACGTAATGACGAGCTTTTTCCGTCCTTTTCTGGCCGCGATGATCCCGGCAGCGGCCATTACCCTCTGCCTCTCCGGCGCGTTCGCCCAATCGCCGACCCCAGCACCGGCTGCCTCCGCAAGCCCCTCGCCAGCACAGGCGACCTCGCCCTCACCGGCCGCCAGCGCGTCGCCCTCACCTGCGACGTCCCCGTCGCCGGCCCCGGCGGCCAGCGCCTCACCCTCGCCCAGCCCGACGGCGCCCCCGGCAGCAGCCACGACCCCGCCCGCCACCTCCGCCCCGGTTCAGACCGCCGATCCCTTTGGCCAGGAGATGACGCTGGAACCGAAGAGGGTCGTGATGGCCAAGGGCAGCGCCAACTGGGATTCCGCCTTCGACACGCTGATCGATTCGTTCAAGGCGCTGAACGCGCTTCTCGATAAGCAGGGCATCAAGCCCGCGGGCAATCCGATGATCGTCTACACCTCGACCGACGACACCGGCTTCACCTTCCTCGCCGAGATCCCGATCGATCAGGATCCGAAAAACCTGACGAAGGACATGAGCATCGGCAAGTCGCCGGAGGGCAAGGCGCTGAAGTTCGTCCATCGCGGCTCCTACGACAACATGGACAACACCTATGAGGCGATCACCAATCACCTCGACGACAAGAAGCTGGAAGCCAAGGACACCTTCATCGAGGAGTACCTCACCGATCCCCTGAAGACGGCCGAGGACAAGCTCGTGATCAATGTCTATGTGCCGCTGAAGTGAGCGTGATGAAAAAAGCAATTGCTGCCATTTTCGCCGCCGCGCTTGGCGCGACACCTGCGCTTGCCGACGATTTTCCGTCAGCGGTCTCGGTGAGCGGCGAGGCGACCGTGTCCGCGGCGCCCGATCTCGCGCAAATCGATGCCGGCGTCGCAAATGACGCGAAGACCGCGAAAGAGGCCTCCGACGCCAACAATGCGGCGATGGGCAAGGTGCTGCTGGCCTTGAAGGGCGCTGGCATCGAGGAGAAGGACTACCAGACCTCGCGGCTGTCGCTGCAGCCGCAATATGCAACCTCGTCCAAGACGTCGGACCGCGCGACCAGCATCGTCAGCTTCCGCGCCAGCAACCGCGTCACGGTCAAGATTCGCGACGTGACCAAGGTGGCCAGCGTGATCGACACGCTGGTGAGTGCCGGCGCCAATGATGTCGGCAACATTTCCTTCGAGGTGACGCAAGCCTCGAAGCTGCTCGACGGTGCCCGCGAGCAGGCGCTCGCGGACGCCCGCCGCAAGGCGGAGATTTATGCCAAGGCCGCCGGCGTCACGCTCGGCGCCCCCCTCAGCATCTCCGAAGGCGGCGGCCCGATGCCGCTGTTCAAGGGCCGCATCGCCGCTGCACCAATGGCCGCAGCCCCGGCGCAGGTCGCTCCCGGCGAGGAGACGCTGTCGGTGACGGTGAATGTGAGCTGGGCGATCAAGCCGGCGCAGTAGCTCTCATGTCCCGGACGCGCTGCGGCACCGAAAGCGCGATCACGCGCGTCTTCAACGCGCTATGGACGCTGCGCAGAGCCGGGACCCACTAATGCATAAAGTCTGGGCCCCGGCTCAGCAGCGCATCACTAACGTGCTGCGCTGCGTCCGGGGCACGAATCATTCGACGAGACGCTAAATCTCCACGACCTGCCCCGGCTTCAGCGCCACGAACCGCTCGCGCGGAACGTTCGCTGCATCGAGGGCCTCGAGCAGCGCCTGCGCCGGCGCATCGATGGCCTCATCCGTGAGCTGGAACGTGCCGTGGTGATGTGCGAGCGCAGCCTGCGCGCCGCAATCGATGAGCGCTTTCACCGCGTCTTCCGGGTTCATGTGCTGCTCGCGCATGAACCAGCGCGGCTCGTAGGCGCCGATCGGCAGGATCGCGAGCCGTAAAGGTCCGTGCGTTTCGCCGGCGCGGCGGAAATGCGTACCCTCGCCATAGCCGGAATCGCAGACGACGTAGATTTTCCCCGCGGGTGTCTCCAGCACGAAGCTCGCCCACAGCGCCCTGTTGCGGTCGAACAGGCTGCGCGCACTCCAGTGCCGTGTCGGCACGAGATGCACGGCAATGCCGCCGCCGAGCTCGACGCGGTCGTGCCAGTCGAACGCCTCGGCGCGGATCGCGCCATCGCGCTCACGCATGGTGAGATCATTGCCGAGCGGCGTGACGACGCGCGGAGCAAAATTCTTGGCGAGCCGCGACAGCGTCGCGATGTCGAGATGGTCGTAGTGGCCGTGCGAGACCAGCACGACGTCGATCTTCGGCAGCTTGTCGAAGGCAATGCCGGGATCGTTGTGACGCTTCGGCCCGGCCCAGCCCACCGGCGAGACCCGCATCGACCAGACGGGGTCGACGAGGATGTTGAGACCGCTCGCCTGGATCAGCCAGCTCGCGTGGCCGACGAAGGAGAGCCGCACCTTGCCGCCGTTAACCGCCAGCGGCGGATAATCGGCATAGGGGCTCGGAACCCATTTCGGCCAGGCCGACCGGTCGCGCTTGCCGCCAAATTGCCAGCGCAGGACCTCGCGGAGCGATTTCGGCGGCACCCCGTCGGGATCGAAGAACTTTTCGCCGTCGAAATGATCGGACGGCGGGCCGGAATAGCTCTTAATGCTGCGGCGGGTCATTTAACGGCCCGAATGGCCCCAAAATAAAGGTTCCGGCAAGGAATAAGCAGCCGGACCGGCCCCTTCAAGATGCGGCATTGCGGCTTGTTTCCTTGACTTTTGCGACTTGCGGGGGTTTAAGGCCGCACCACTTCTCGGAAAGGCTTTCTTTTCGACCCGCCGACTGGCCCTGCGAGGCCAGAGGTCAACGCCCGACAGCGCGATGCGCCCTCGGGCGCAAAGGTGTTTGGAAGATCGCATTTGGCTTCGGGCCACGACCCGAGCAAGTGGTCATCCCCCGCGAAGGCGGGGGATCCAGTATTCCAGAGGCAGCTCGGCTTGAACCGCGCCGCCGCGGCGTACTGGATGCCCGGTCAAGCCGGGGCATGACGGTGGTGAACGCGACAACCCTGCGCAAGCAGGACAAAGGACGACTTCATTGTTCGACAATCTGTCGGAAAGGCTTGGCGGCATCCTCGATCGTCTGACGGGGCGCGGTGCGCTGACCGAAAAGGACGTCGACGCCGCGATGCGCGAGGTTCGCCGCGCGCTGCTGGAGGCCGACGTTGCGCTCGAAGTGGTGCGCAGCTTCACCGAGCGTGTGCGCGAGCAGGCGATCGGCGCCACCGTCGTGAAGTCGGTCACTCCCGGCCAGATGGTCGTCAAGATCGTCCATGACGAGCTGATCAACACGCTTGGTGCGCAAGGCCAGACCATCGACGTGAATTCCGTGCCGCCGGTGCCGATCATGATGGTCGGCCTGCAAGGCTCCGGTAAGACGACGACCACCGCAAAGCTCGCCCGCCGCCTCGTCCAGCGCGACAAGCGCAAGGTGCTGATGGCTTCGCTCGACGTCTACCGTCCGGCGGCGATGGAGCAGCTCGCGGTGCTCGGCCGCGATCTCGACATTCCGACGCTGCCGATCGTCGCAGGGCAGCAGCCGCCGCAGATTGCGAAGCGCGCGCTGGAAGCCGGCAAGCTCGGCGGCTACGACATCGTGCTGCTCGACACCGCCGGCCGTACCACGCTCGACGAAGAGATGATGGCTGAGGCCGCCGCGATCAAAGCCGCCGCCAACCCGCACGAAGTGCTGCTGGTCGCGGATAGCCTCACCGGCCAGGACGCCGTGAACCTCGCGCGCTCCTTCGATCAGCGCGTCGGCTTGACCGGCATCGTGCTGACGAGAGTGGACGGCGACGGCCGCGGCGGCGCCGCGCTGTCGATGCGCGCCGTCACCGGCAAGCCGATCAAGCTGATCGGCACCGGCGAAAAGACCGACGCGCTGGAGGATTTCCACCCCGACCGTATCGCCGGCCGTATCCTCGGCATGGGCGACGTGGTGTCGCTGGTCGAACGGGCCGCTGCCAATATCGACGCCGAGAAGGCCGCACGCACCGCCGAGCGGATGCGCAAGGGCCAGTTCGACCTCAACGACATGCGCGAGCAGCTTTCGCAGATGGCGAATATGGGCGGCATCAGCGGGCTGATGGGCATGATGCCCGGCATCTCCAAGATGAAGAACCAGATCGCCGCCGCAGGGATCGACGACAAGATCCTGAAGCGCCAGGTCGCGATCATCGATTCCATGACGCGCGAGGAGCGCCGTCATCCCGACCTGCTCAAGGCGAGCCGCAAGAAGCGCATCGCCGCGGGAAGCGGCCAGAGCGTCGAGCACGTCAACAAGCTGCTCAAGATGCACCGGAACATGGCCGACGTGATGAAGGCGATGGGCTCGGGCAAGCGCGGCCCGCTCGCCGGCATCGCACAGGCGATGGGCTTTGGCGGCGGCATGAAGATGCCCTCGCCCGAGGAGATGAAGGCGTTGCAGGAGAAGATGCAGGGCGCGGGCGGCGGACAGGGCTTGCCCAACCTGCCGAAGGACCTGCCCGCGGGCCTGCGCCAGGGCCTACCGAATGTGCCGGGGCTCACGGGCCTCAGCAACAAGCCGACCCTTCCCGGGCTTGGTGGCTTCCCCGGACTTGGGAAGAAGAAGTGACCTCGACCGTCATTGCGAGCGAAGCGAAGCAATCCAGAGATGCTTCCACGGAAACAGTCTGGATTGCTTCGTCGCTTCGCTCCTCGCAATGACGAACCAACCTTTGAATTAACAGCTACTCAGGAGACCAGAATGTCAGTCGTCATCCGCCTCGCGCGCGCAGGCACCAAGAAGCGCCCCGTCTATCACGTCGTCGTCGCCGACTCGCGCTTCCCGCGCGATGGCCGCTTCATCGAGCGTCTCGGCTACTTCAACCCGCTACTGCCGAAGGACAACGAGACCCGCCTGAAGCTCGACATGGACAAGGTGAAGGCCTGGCTCGCCAAGGGCGCGCAGCCGTCGGACCGCGTGATGCGCTTCCTCGACGCTGCCGGCGTCAAGAAGCGCGAAGCACGCAGCAACCCGCAGAAGGCCGTGCCGCGCAAGGAGCGCAAGGCGCAGGCCGAAGCCGCCGCGAAGGCGTAAGGCTAGCTCATGCCGGCGCTGGTCTGCGTCGCGCGGATCGGCGCCGCGCATGGAGTGCGTGGCGCGGTCAAATTGTGGACCTTCACCGAAGATCCCTTTGCCGTGCGGCGCTATGGTCCGCTTCTCACCAAGGATGGCAAGCGCCAGTTCGAGGTCGCCCAAGCGCGTGAAGCCAAGGACCATCTGGTCGCGACGTTCAAGGGCGTCACGACCCGCGATGATGCCGAACGGCTCAACGGCATCGAGCTCTACGTCGCGCGCGAAAAACTGCCCGCGACCGACGAGCATGAATATTACCACACAGACCTGATCGGGCTCGCCGCCGTCACCGCGGCCGGCGATGTGCTCGGCCGCGTGCTCGCGATCCACAATTTCGGCGCCGGCGACATCATCGAAATCGCCCCGCCGAAAGGCACGACGCTGCTGCTGCCGTTCTCCAACGCGGTGGTGCCGGAGGTCGATCTCAACGGCGGCCGCGTGGTGATCGAGCTGCCGCAGGAAATCGAGGGCGAGGACGAAGAACCCTCCACGAGTCGTCCCCGCGAAGGCGGGGACCCGTAACCACAGGCCGTGGTTTTGGCTAAGCTGA
Organism: Bradyrhizobium sp. Ec3.3; assembly: GCF_000472925.1. Lineage (GTDB taxonomy): Bacteria > Pseudomonadota > Alphaproteobacteria > Rhizobiales > Xanthobacteraceae > Bradyrhizobium. Next base: position 97,691 of record NZ_AXAS01000015.1, on the reverse strand, counting down.
TTGCTATGACGAACTCCTCACCCTGGCGCGCGACGGTGCTGACGCTGTTTCCGGAGATGTTTCCGGGACCGCTGGGCGTGAGCCTGGCTGGCCGGGCGCTGGCCGCGGGCCTCTGGGAGCTGGAGGCGCGGGACATCCGGGCGTCCGCGACCGACCGCCACCGCAGCGTCGACGACACGCCGGCCGGTGGCGGGCCGGGCATGGTGCTGCGCGCGGATGTCCTGGCCGCAGCCATCGATGCCACTGAGGTCGGCGAGGTGCGGCCAAGGCTCCTGATGAGCCCAAGGGGTCGGCCATTGACCCAGGCCCGCGTCGTCGAGCTGGCAAAGGGCCCTGGCCCCCTGATCGTCTGCGGCCGGTTCGAGGGGATCGACCAGCGGGTGATCGATGCGAGGGGCCTGGAGGAAGTCTCGATCGGCGATTACGTGCTCTCCGGCGGCGAAATCGCGGCGCTGGCGCTGATTGACGCCTGCGTCCGGCTCTTGCCGGGGGTGATGGGCAAGGAGGCCTCGGGAACCGAGGAAAGCTTCTCGGACGGCCTCCTGGAATACCCCCAATACACCCGTCCGCAGCTGTTTGAGGGGAGTCCGATCCCGGAGATCCTCACCTCCGGCGACCACGCCAAGGTCGCGGCCTGGCGGCGGGCCGAATCCGAGGCCCTGACGGCCGCCCGTCGGCCTGATCTGTGGGAAAAAGCGGCGAATCGGGCCTCCGGCCAAAAAACGCCAAAAAACACGACAGACGGGTGACAAACGCTCCCGCTTGCCTTATAGGAGCGGCCAAATCCGCAATGGCTGGATAGACGAATTTCGCGCAGCCCCCTCTTTTTCGTGGCTGGGCGCGCCGATGGAGAATTACCCATGAACCTGATCAAGCAGCTCGAAAAAGAGCAATTCGACAAGCTCTCCGCCGGCAAGGAGATTCCGGAATTCGCCCCCGGCGATACCGTGATCGTCAACGTGAAGGTCGTCGAAGGCGACCGCACCCGCGTGCAGGCCTATGAAGGCGTCTGCATCGGCCGTTCCGGCGGTGGCCTCAACGAGAGCTTCACCGTGCGCAAGATCTCCTACGGCGAGGGCGTCGAGCGCGTGTTTCCGCTGCTCTCCCCGATGATCGACTCGATCAAGGTGGTGCGTCGCGGCAAGGTGCGTCGCGCCAAGCTCTATTACCTGCGCAATCTCCGCGGCAAGTCGGCCCGCATCGTCGAGAAGCAGGACCGCGCGGCTGCAGTCAACGAGTAATCTACGAAACAGGCGGATCGGCAAAAAGCGCGGGGCTTGGCTCCGCGCTTTTTTGTTGCGCTCACGCGTCATTGCGAGCCCAGCGAAGCAATCCAGACTGTCTCCGCGGATGCATCCCTGGATTGCTTCGCTGCGCTCGCAATGACGAACTTGAAGCTCTCGCGATTTCGTCGCGCTGTGTTATATACGACTAGAATGTTTCCAGATCGGACCAGCAACGAGCCCATCAAGCGCATCGTCATCGACGATCGCTCGCGGCTGCCTGGCCGGTTCTTCGGACGCTTTGCGACCGCGGCAACGTCAGAGCTTAGGCGCGCAGCTTGAACGCTGCGCTGACGATTTTGTTGCTCCGCGCGTAACCCGCGCTCTTCCGCTCACACAACAGTCCCGGAGCTCACGCTCATGTCCAAACCGACCACGCTGTACGACAAGATCTGGAACGACCATCTGGTGCACGAAGCCGAGGACGGCACCTGCCTGCTCTATATCGACCGCCATCTGGTGCACGAAGTCACCTCGCCGCAGGCCTTCGAAGGGCTGCGCACCACCGGGCGCAAGGTGCACGCGCCCGAAAAGACGCTCGCCGTCGTCGACCACAACGTGCCGACCACCGATCGCACCAAGCCGAACCCCGATCCGGAGAGTATCGAGCAGATCAAGGCGCTCGCCGAGAACGCCAAGGAATTCGGCATCGAATATTACAACGAGTTCGACAAGCGTCAGGGCATCGTCCATGTCATCGGCCCCGAGCAGGGCTTTACGCTGCCCGGCACCACCATCGTCTGCGGTGACAGCCACACCTCGACGCATGGCGCCTTCGGCGCGCTCGCGCACGGCATCGGCACGAGCGAGGTCGAGCACGTGCTGGCGACGCAGACGCTGATCCAGAAGAAGGCGAAGAACATGCGCGTCACCGTCGACGGCAAATTGCCGGAGGGCGTGACGGGCAAGGACATCATCCTGGCCATCATCGGCGAGATCGGCACCGCCGGCGGCACCGGCTACGTGCTCGAATACGCCGGCGATGCGATCCGCGCGCTCAGCATGGAAGGCCGCATGACGGTCTGCAACATGTCGATCGAAGGCGGCGCGCGCGCCGGTCTGGTCGCGCCCGACCAGAAGGCGTTCGACTTCCTGCGCGGCCGTCCGAAGTCGCCGCAGGGCGCCGCCTGGGATGCCGCGATGCGCTATTGGGAGGGCTTGCGCTCCGACGACGGCGCGCATTTCGACCACGAGCTGCGGCTGGATGCAGCCAAGCTGCCGCCGATCGTGACCTGGGGCACCTCGCCTGAGGACGTCATCTCGGTGACCGGCCTGGTGCCGGATCCGGACAAGATCGAGGATGAAGCCAAGCGCCTCTCCAAGCATCGCGCGCTGAAATATATGGGCTTGGCCGCGGGCACGAAGATCACCGACATCAAGCTCGATCGCGTCTTCATCGGCTCCTGCACCAACGGCCGCATCGAGGACCTGCGCGCCGCGGCGAAGATCGCCGAGGGCAAGACCGTCAGCGCCCATGTCAACGCCATGGTCGTGCCGGGCTCCGGCATCGTGAAGGAGCAGGCTGAAGCGGAAGGTCTGGACAAGATCTTCATCAAGGCCGGTTTCGAATGGCGTGAGCCGGGCTGCTCGATGTGCCTCGCCATGAACCCGGACAAGCTGAAGCCGGAAGAACGCTGCGCCTCGACCTCGAACCGCAATTTCGAGGGCCGCCAGGGCTTCAAGGGCCGCACGCATCTGGTCTCGCCGGCGATGGCGGCCGCGGCTGCGATCGCCGGCCACTTCGTCGACGTCAGGGATTGGCGCTGAGCCACTCCCGCGCAATTCTAATGATCCCGGCAAGCCTGCCTTAAGCGGCATGCCTGAGACTTCATCCTCGCGACAAGCTCGCGAGGATGAAAACGCCATGGCCAACAAGCCGGAATATGTCGATCTCGTCAGCGATGCGACGCGCCAGCATCGGCGGCGCGCCGCGCCGTTGCGCGTCGTCGCCAAGCCCGAGATCGAGGAAACCTCGCGCCTCAGCCGCTGGCCGCCGGCGATGTTCCGGCAATGGAAGCTCGACAATCTGATGCGCTGGAAGTCGGCATCCTGGAAGCTCAGGGATTAGCTGTTTGCTATTGATGTCATTCCGGGGCTCGCGAAGCGAGAACCCGGAATGACCACAGCTCACATCACCAATAGCGGTGCCGCCAGCCCCAGTGATGCCAGCGATGCCGATGGTGCCAGCGGCAGATGCGGCGCGGACCCCAATAGGTCCAGATCACCCGGCAGCGGCGCGGATAGCTGTAATAGGGATAGTAGCCGCCGTAGAAGCGCCGGTGGAAGTAATGATGCCGGTAGTAGGAATGGTAGATTCCATAGTGACGATATCCGCCGTAACGGAAGCCACCGTTGCGATAGCCGCCGCCGTGAAAGGCCGGCGCGGCACGGAAGCCACCGCCGTGGAAACCGCCGCCATGGAAGCCGCCGACATGCGCTCCGCCACCGCCGTGAAAGCCTCCGCCACCGTGAAAACCTCCACCACCACGGAAGCCTCCACCATGGCCGCCACCGCCACCACCGTGACGGACTTGCGTGACCATGTCATCGGCCGCGGCTTTCGCTGCCGGTAAGGCGACCGGATTGATCGGGGTCAGCGCCTCGGCGCGCTGCGCAGCCCCTGCCGACAGCATCAGCACTGCCGCGGCCGCAAGCCCGAACAAGCGGATCACGCCTGCCCGGGAATCAACACTCCTCAGCATCAAACCCTCCTGAATCTGGACAGCGCAGTTGTGTGCTCCCGTCTCCAAATGAGAGGCGGGCTTGGCGGGCGCTGTTCAGGTGCGGTCGCTCCCCAAGATTAAATTAGGGACGGCGACGTGAATGCCTCATGAATGAACGAGGACGCAGAAGATCGCTGCGGCGCGGGGGAGTGTGCAGTTGTGCCAACCTAGAGCGCGCCGTCACCACCACGGCCCGAAGCCGAGCACGAAGGGAGCGGGCACGCTGTAGGGATAGGGCCGATAAAAGACGGGCCGCGCGTAGTAGTGCGGCTGATAGGGTACGTGCCGAACGCTACGCATGTATCGGTCGTGACGCCGCATGCCGAAATCAACCGTTCGCACTGAGACCTGCTGCTGTGTTGCGATCGACGTTGCCGCAACCGACGCATCAGGTAATGCCATCGCCAATCCCAAAGCGACGACGATCACGATCGCTGCCTTCATGACAATCTCCATGCCGCCAGCATGGAGCCTTCACTACGTCATCTGCAAGCGAAAACAGGCCCGGTTATCCGGGCCTGTTTTGCCGCCGATCGACGCGTCACCACCAGCGCCGGTGATGCCAATGGTGCCAGCGCCAATGATGATGGTGCCAGCCATGCCAATGCACTTCCGTCGTTGTAGCAGCGACATCCTGCACCGCTTGCGCGGCGCCGGGATTGATGAGGGACACGGCCTGCGCACGCTCAATGGGCACAGCACACATGAGTACCGCTGCGACGGCAGCGAGACCGAGCACCTTGACCTTCTTGGATTGCATGTCGTCCTCCTCCGACCTCGATTGTGTGACGCAATTCAGCATGACGTCACGGAGCAGGACGCTAGAGGCGGCGGGCTGAATCGTGTATGAATGAACGCGCCGCAATGATGAACGCGAAGGAAATGAACGCGAAAGACCTGCGGCCAGATACTTTCGAGATCCGCGCAACGCATTTCGTTTGCGCCAAAAAAACCAACCGTCAATGATCGGCGTATCTTCTGGACGGCTAAAGCGCGATGAAATTGGGATGAACCGTCATCGCGCTTTAGGTTTTTGTTTGCGCATGATCTTTTCGGAAAACCGCTTCGCACTTTGCGCTAACGCGGCCCTTCGGGTCCGGATCATGCTTTAGATGCAGGAGATGATCATGGCACAGTCTCGCGGTGGGCTGCCGGTTTCTCGCCTTGCTGTTTCAACGGTCACGCTGTTCGGCTCGGAGGCGGCGCTTGCCGCACAGGGACCGGGCGTCGAGGCCGGCACGGCGAGCCCGTTCGCGCAAGCGGTGATGGCGATCCTGGTCTATGGCGCGTCCGCGCTCGTCGTCGGCGTCGGCCTGATCGGCGCGCTGCGCGGTCGTTAGGCGAGAGGCGTCAACCGCGCCGCCAATAGCAGCTCATGCGCGGCACGATCACAGTGCCGCTCGGCCGATATTCCTGCACATAGGTGGCGTTGCATTCCCGCACCGCGTCCGGGCCGGGATAGTAGCGCGGATAGACCCCGTCCGGCGTCTCGTAGGGCACCACGCGCAACCGCGGCCGGCGGCGCAGCGGCGGCGCATCCGGCGGCTCGGCCTGGGCCAACCGGACTTCGGCGCCAGTCGTCTGGGCTTTCGCACCGGAATCAAAAAACAGCGAAAACAACCCCATGCAAAGTAAGATCTGGCAAAGTAAGATCTGTGCCGCTGTTCCCGCCCGCATCGTACCACCCACCTGAACCGTCCCCATCAAGGCGCCGTACGCTCCCCGTTTTGGCGACGCGCGTCAACCTCACCGCGATCATAAAGCCGGATGCATCGCCGGGGAACCCGCGCTAAGAGAAGGCATGTGGACGGAATTGAAAGCGCCTTCACTCGCCGAAATGGAGGTGGTGGCGCACGACATCTTCGAGCGCCTGCCCAAGCACTTTCGCGATCTCTGCGAAGGCGTGATCATCCGCGTCGAGGACTTCCCGACCGAGGAGGTCCTGGACGAGATGGACTGCGAGAGCGAGTTCGACCTGCTCGGTCTGTTCCAGGGGGTCGGCCTGCCGCAGCAGAGCCTTGGTGACGTCGCGCGGCTGCCGAACATGGTCTGGCTCTACCGCCGGCCGATCCTGGACTACTGGGCCGAACACGAGGAGAGCCTTGGCCATATCGTCCGCCACGTGCTGATCCACGAGATCGGGCACCATTTCGGCCTCTCGGACGACGATATGGCCGCGATTGAGGCTCAGGCGGATTGAAGCGCCGCCGCAAGTGCGGTGCGCTCCCTCCCCCGTTTGCGAGGGAGGGCTGGGGAGAGGTTGTCCCCGCAATGGGACAGCCCCCCAAGAGGAGAGAGCCCTCACCCGCGCCTTCGGCGCGACCTCTCCCGCAAGCCGGAGAGGTGAAATCCCGATGCCGCGCCAGCGCAGCCCTTATCTGCTGAATTTGGCCTAGGATTTGGGCCCCGATCGCGATAAATAGCCGTTCCCCTGACCTGACCGGGAAGCGCAACCATGGACAAGTTCACTACGCTGGAAGGCGTCGCGGCGCCGCTGAAGATCATCAATGTCGACACCGACATGATCATTCCGAAGCAGTACCTGAAGACCATCAAGCGCACCGGCCTCGGCAAGGGGCTTTTCTCCGAGCAACGCTACAAGGACGACGGCAGCGAGAATCCGGACTTCGTGCTCAACCAGCCGGCCTACCGCAACGCCAAGGTGATCGTTGCGGGCGACAATTTCGGCTGCGGCTCGAGCCGCGAGCACGCGCCCTGGGCGCTGCTCGACTTCGGCATCCGCTGCGTGATCTCGACCTCGTTCGGCGACATCTTCTACAACAACTGCTTCAAGAACGGCATTCTGCCGATCCGCGTCAGCCAGGAAGACCTCGACAAGCTGTTCGACGACGCCGAGCGCGGCGCCAATGCAACGCTCACCATCGACCTGCCCAACCAGGAGATCCGCGGCCCCGACGGCGGCAAGGTCAAGTTCGAGATCGATCCGTTCCGCAAGCACTGCCTGATCAACGGCCTCGACGACATCGGCCTCACGATGGAGAAGAAGGCCTCGATTGACACCTACGAGGAGAAGCTCAAGCGCGAACGCGCCTGGGCCTGAGATTTTATTGTTTGAGCATGATCTATTCGGAAAACCGCTTCGCACTTTTCCGGATCATGCTCTAGTTCCGTTTCGAGCCCCGGTGCGATGCGCGCCGGGGCTTTTTCTTTGCCCTCTTGTGCTTTGCCCTCTTGCGTTTGTCATTTATAGCTTCCGCGCATGTTGCCTGATGTCGTCACCTTCTGGCATGGCCCGATGGACGCGCTGCGCCAGACCTGTCTGCGCTCGCAGCTCGCGGCCGGGCACAAGGTCACGGTCTACAGCTTCGACACCATTCCCGGCCTGCCCGCGGGTGTCGGCAATGCCGAGGCCGAAGCGATCCTGCCGCACGCGTTCTCGGAAAGGCTGCGGCCGCCGCAGCCGGACGGAAGCTGGCGCGACTGGACCACGCTTCAGTTCAGCGACTTCTTCCGCATGAAGCTGATGGCGCAACGCGCGGGCCTGTGGCTCGACGCCGATGTGCTGCTCCTGAAACCGGTCGAGATCGATCCCGCAAAACCCTATTTCGCCTGGGAGCGGCCGCGCCAGCTCGGTAACTCCGTGCTGTATCTGCCGGCGGAGCACGGCATCGTCCGCGCATTCGAGGCGCTGATGGAGCAGGAGGAGCTGACGCCGGACTGGCTGTCGCTGCGCCATCGCCTGACGTTTGCACTGCGTCGCCTGCGCGGCGGTTCGAACCGGCTTTCGGATATTCGCGTCGCGATCTATGGGCCCGCCGCACTGACCGCGCTCGCGCGCCGCTTCGGCGAACTGAGCTGCGCGTTGCCGAAGCAATCGTTCTACGCCGTGCACGCCGAGCCAAAGCTGTTCTTCGAGCCGTCGAACTATCTCGGCCTCGTCGCCAACCCCGAGATCATCGGCCTGCACATCTCGCCCAAGGGACGCGGCGGCCAGAAGCCGATTCCCGGCAGCCTGTATGCCTGGGCGGCGGAGCGGTTCATCTAGCTTTGCTTTCGTGTCCCGGACGCGGTGCGGCACATAGTGCCGCTCCGCAGAGCCGGGACCCACCTACCTGCATGGGCCCCGGCTCAGCAGCGCACCGCTTGCGCACTGCGCTGCGTCCGGGGCACGAGATCAGCGGCCTCGTCGTTCCTGTTTGATCCAGCGCAACGCAATTTCCTGCATGTCTGCTCTACTCCCTTCAATACCGCCGAATGGAGCGTCGAGATGAGCACCCAGAGCAGACCCTATCCCGTGGTTCAGGATCTCATCGATTCCTTTGCCGGCTGGCTGAAGCATCGCCGCGAACTGAACGAGATGCGGCAGCTCGATCGTTCCGATTTCAACCGGATCGCGAGCGATCTGCGGCTGTCGCCGGATGATCTCGAAGAGCTGGTCCGTCACGGCCATCATGCCGCAGACGAACTGCCGAAGATGCTGGCGCAGCTCGGCATCAGCGAGGAGCAGCTCGGCCGCGCGCAGCCGCTTCTGCTGCGCGACATGGAGCGCCTCTGCGCGCTGTGCAACGAAAAGGCGCACTGCCACCGCGATCTCGCCGACGGCACCGCCGCCGAGAACTACGGGGGTTATTGCCCGAACGCCTCAACGCTGGAGACGCTGGATCGCACGGGCAGCGCGCCGCACTAGACGCGCGGCGGGAGCATTCGCCAGGTCGAAGGCGCAACTATTGGCAGGTATGGACCTGTCCGTCATAGCCCCTGTAGGTCCCGGAGGATGGATTATAGGTTCGATACTGCTGGCAGTTGGGGCCGGCACTCTGGCTCACAGCCCGGCGCCGTTGTCGGCCTGTTTCGGTTACTCTGTTCTCTTGTTCACCTTGCTCTGGCGCAACGCCAGCAGACTGCTTAACGGCTGGCGAATCTTCGACTGCAATCGCCTTCTTCTCTTCCATGGCCTGGCGCACTTGTGCCAATTCAGTCGCCAGCGACTCGGCCCGATCGTGCTCCTGCTGGAGAGACTGCCGCAATTCCGCTGTCTCGTTCTCGATTGACTGCCTGGGTCGTTGCGCTACCTCGCTCGCCCCGCTGCTTTCGCGTGAACGCACAAGTCCCGTCGTCTCGGTTCTACTTCGCACCTTCGCGACGTCCCCCTCGAGCGCAGTGGGGGCGGAGAGTCCTCGGGGATTCAGCATTGTCCGCTGCAAATAGACGCCGCCAATCGCACCTGCGATGACCATTGCGGCAATCCACCAACGTGCAGTTCCTCGTCGCTCGTGCAGTGGCACAATCTGAACAGTCTCTGCAAGCGCTGAGCCGATCGCGGTGGCGGGCCGCGCGAGGGGTATACCGGACGGCGAGGGCTTGTAAAAACTGTAACACGGGTACCAATGCGATGGCGTCAGCTGGCTCGCTTCGCCATATTCGCCGATCCATTCATCGGTCTCGGTCGACCACCGGGCAACCTCAAAGCTTCCGCTCGCTTCATCCTCGAGCACGATGGAGTGCCCATTCTTTGGTGCAGTCTCAATCGGATAGCGCATGCCAATGGCGCCTCTTCAACTTGACGCGTTGGTCAATGATGACCTGCGCCGGCTGGGAATTCAGGAAAGTCGCATCGCTTTCATTTTGTCAGCACCGACTGTGATCCTCGCCCTGCTGAGAATGTACGTTGAGGTGACCATAATTATGGCTAGAGCTATGCAGCAGTAATCGCGCGATGACGTTCCCCGGCGGTTCCTGCGGCCGCCTCAATCAGCGAAGGGCAGCTCGGCCGCCCGCCCTCGCACCGTGTCTGTGCGCAATGCGGCCGCAACCTCGTCAGCGGCACCGCCGCGGCGCGCCGCACTGACGAGCAGTCTACTGGGTCAGTTTATAGCAATGCCCGCCGCCCCTGTGCTTTACACGCGCGCGGCAAGTATCCAGCGTCGAAAATGAACAGTCAGGTTGTCCTGCGGCTTTCGCCCCTCTTAACTGCGCACAGAACGTGGCCGCATTGGCAGAGTCTTGAGAACAAAGAACGAAGCCCATCGAGAGAACCATCATCGCGGAGATCAGCGCCAGCTTTGAACGCGACATATCAATTCCTCCTATGAGGTTTGCCCCAATCTTCTCCTTTGAGATTGCCAGAACGTGCTGCTCGTTCAGTGGTTGCTAAGCGCGCGAGAGCAAGGCTTCAAAATCCCTATTCGGCAGCCGTTCGCAGTCGCGGCTAGTTCGCCGGGTGCCTGGAGATTTCTGACAGCCGCGGAATGTCCACCCGCTGCAGGGTTCCGTCGAAGTGAAATGGGCTTGCGCCACATCATCCCGATCGCGCTTCCTGGCGACGAAAGTACGTGTAGGCCCCGACGGTGAGATAATTGGTCAAGACTGCGATCACATTCCAGATGACGATGTTCCTCGAGCCGATCGATACGCCATAGATCACCCAGAGAATTTGGAAAGTACCCGTGATGGCCGCCATTCTAGGGTTCATGCCGACGCTGGAGCGCCGCTTCAGCATGGCAATGAGGTCGGGCAGAGCGGCGAAGGTCGTCCCGAATCCCGCCGCGAAGCCGATGATCTGATTGAGATCCATCACCTCTCCTCACAACGCCCGAACAAAAACCGGCTCTGTCCCTCACTGCCATCGGGCAGTCGCGAGAGTGTGGCAGTCTGGGACGAAACGCGCATCGTGATCGAGAGTGCCGCTGCAGGCGGCGCCAATGCGGATCTTGATGGTGCGCGGGCAGGCAAGGTTTGTGGCACGCCCTTATCCGACGGCACGTAAGACAATCCCGCTTACTCAATTGCGCGGGCGATCAAAACCATCTCCGACTTGTGAACACATGGAACCGATCAGCCGACAAGAGACTTTTCGGTCTGTGTTAAACGTGACCGCGCGTATCAAGCGGATCAGGGGCAGCACTTCAAGTCAGGACGGGAGTGTTCAATGTCAGACCTTGTTGCGATCGTGTACCCATCCGAAGCCAAAGCAGAGGAAGTTCGGCAGAAAATTCTCAAGCTCCAGAAGGAGTACCTGATCGCGATCAATGATGCCGTGATCGCGGTCAAGACAGGGGACTCCGTCAAACTCAATCAGCTCGTGAACACGACGATGGCGGGCGCCGCGAGCGGCAGCTTCTGGGGACTGCTGTTTGGATTGGTGTTCCTGAATCCTCTCATCGGCGTGGCTCTCGGTGCCGGCGCAGGCGCATTGGGCGGCGCGCTGACCGACTTCGGGATCAGAGATCAGTTCATGAAGGATCTCGCCGCGAAGGTGAAATCGGGAGATGCCGTTCTGTTCCTGCTGATCCAGAGCATGACCGCAGACAAGGTTCTCAACGAGATCAAGGATGTGGGAGGAACGGTTCTCAAGACCTCGCTCGATGAAAAGAAGGAACAGCACCTGCGCGATGCCCTCGCAGCCGCAACTCAGTCCAAGGCTGCCTAGCTAGACTGCCTGGCGTTATGACTCCGACGTTGCAGCACACGGCTGTGGCCATTCAGCCGGCGCGCGTCCTGCGCTGTCACGAGCGAGGAGCAAATCATGCGAAAATCGACTTTATGGGTACTCGCTCTTGCGGCCGCTTCGGCAGCGGTCATGACGACCGGCGGTCCTTCGCAGGCGAGCCTCATCGCACCACTGGGCGCGCGCGAGGTTGCCGATCAGCTTCGCCTTGCGGACACAGTCCAGTTCACCTGGAGAGGCCACCGTTACTGTTGGTACAATGGCGGATGGCGTGGCGGCGGCTGGTACCGATGCGGCTTCAATTGGCGGCGCGGCATGGGCTGGGGCGGTCCGGCAGGCTGGCATGGGTGGCGACGGCCACATCAGCGCCCGGTGGCACGCCCACCGACAGTTCGCCCGCCGGCAGCGCGCCCACCGAGGCCAGGTCGGCCGGGGCCAAGTCGACCAGGGCCAAGTCGGCCGGGAACGCAGCGACCGCAAACACTCCCTGAGCGCATTCCGAACAGGTGATAGCCACCGCTTTGCCCGGCCGCAGGCGTCAGGCGGCCGAGCATCTTTTTTTGGGTACAGCCTCAACCCTTGCTCATCGCCACGATCGCATCTGCGATCTCAATCGAGCGGCGCCGCTATGGCAGCCCCCTCAGAAATCCGAGTTGGGGCGGCTTTCAGACCCGCCGGCGAGTTGGTATCTGAGATACGAAATGAGGCAGACGATGAAATCCCGCGTAGAAACACTCACACCGCCGAACACGCCGAAACCGATCGGGCCCTATAATCACATCGCCAAAGTCGGCGAACATATATGGATTGGTGGGACCGCTGGAGTTGATCCAGCGACAGGACATTTGGCAGTGGGAGACATAGGTGCCCAGACTCGGCAAATCTTCAAATCATTCGAAGTGATGCTCGATGCCGTCGGCTCCGACCTCAGCCACGTTACTGACATCAATGTCTTCCTGCAGCACATGTCCGACTTCGAGGCGATGAATGCTGCCTATGTCGAGATGATGGGCGACCACAGACCTGCGCGCACAGTTTTTTCTGTCCAGGAACTCCCCAAGCCAGGCGTCTTGCTTACGATGAACCTTACGGCGGTGACGCGAGAGCGATGATCCCTGCGCGCCGAACGGCGCGGGGACCGCCTTCTGCGAATACTCTTCGCGAACAGAAGATTTGCACCCGGCGTCAGAAAGACGAACGTCGCCTTCAAGCGTACGCCCTACCCCTTGCTCATCGCGACGATCGCATCTGCGATCTCGATCGTGCGGCGTGCCATGTCGGCGTGCAGGCGTTCGACCATCTGGCCGTCGAGCCGGATCGCCCCGCGCGAGACGTTCTCCGGCAATTCGAACGCCGCGATGATTTTGCGGGCGCGCGCGACGTCCTCCTTGGGCGGCGTGAAGATGACGTTGCAGGCCTCGATCTGCGAGGGATGGATCAGGGTCTTGCCATCGAAGCCGAGATCGCGACCCTGCGCGCATTCCGTCGCAAAGCCGCTCGAGTTGTTGATGTCGCTATAGGGCCCGTCGAGGATTTCGAGGCCGTGAGCGCGCGTCGCCAGGATGCAATGGGTGATCATCGGGATCATTGCGGCGCGGCCCTCCAGCATCCTGATCCGCGTCTCCCGCGAAATGTCGTTGGGTCCGAACACGAAGCCGACGAGGCGCGTGTTGGGATCACGCGAAGCGGCCGAGAGCTCTTCTGCATGCAGGACTGCACGCGCGGTCTCGATCATGGCCCAGACCTTCACCGTCGGCGCGGCACCAAGTTCGGCGAGGCGGCGGCCGATCGTATCGAGATCCTCGACGCTCGAGACTTTTGGAACCAGGATGCCGTCGGGCGACGCCTTGGCAGCCATCGCGACGTCGTCGGCCCACCAGGGCGTATCGAGCCCGTTGGTCCGGATCAGGATCTCGCGCCTGCCAAAGCCTTTCGCGGCGATCGCGGCCGCGATCTGGTCCCGCGCCACCGCCTTGGCGTCGGGGGCGACAGAATCCTCAAGGTCCAGGATCAGGCCGTCGGCCGGCAGGTTGCGGGCCTTTTCCAGCGCGCGGGGGTTGGAGCCGGGCATGAACAGATGGCTGCGGCGCGGACGGGTCATGCTGGCGTTCCTTCCGGGTTCCTCGAATGTCTTCTAGCCCGAGCCGATAGCACCTGGCCTGCCTATTCGAAAGGCTTGTTCGCCCCTGCGGTATATGATTAGGCATAGGCCATGATCACGTTCCCTCAGCACTTGCTGGACGGCTACAAGGCCTTCGCGACGCAGCGGCTGCCAACCGAGCAGACGCGCTATCGCGAATTGTCGGTGAAGGGCCAGTCACCCGAAGTGATGGTGATCGGCTGCTGCGATTCCCGCGTCTCGCCGGAGGTGATCTTCGACGTCGGGCCGGGCGAACTGTTCGTGATGCGCAACATCGCCAATCTGGTGCCGACGTATCAGCCTGACCAGAATGCGCACGGCGTCTCGGCGGCGCTGGAATATGCCGTGACGGTGCTGAAGGTGAAGCACATCGTGGTGCTCGGGCACGCGCAATGCGGCGGCATCCGCGCCTTCGTCGACAAGATCGAGCCACTGACCCCCGGCGATTTCATCGGCAAATGGATGCAGATGTTCATCAAGCCCGGCGAGGTGGTCGAGCAACGTGACCGCGAGACGATGGCGCAATTCGTCGAGCGCATCGAGAAGGCCGCGGTGTTCCGCAGCCTCGAAAACCTCATGACCTTCCCGTTCGTGCGCAAGGCGGTCGACGCCGGCCAGATGCAGACGCACGGCGCCTATTTCGGCGTCGCGGAGGGATCGCTGTTCGTACTCGACAAGGTCGCGAAGGAATTTCGCAGCGTCAGGGACGCGGGGTAGGTTCGTCAACGCGACGAGAATTTTTGTAGGGCGGGCAAAGCGAAGCGTGCCCACCACTTCTGATGACATCGAGAAAAGTGGTGGGCACGGCGCGTTGCGCCTTCGCCCACCCTACGAGATCTCGATCGGTCTTACGCCGCCTTCTGCTTCGCCGTGATCAACTTGCGGTTGATCAGGACCTCGGCGATCTGGATCGCGTTGAGCGCGGCGCCCTTGCGAAGATTGTCCGACACGCACCAGAAGGCGAGACCGTTCTCGACCGTGGCGTCCTCGCGGATGCGGCTGATATAGGTCGCGTCCTCGCCGGCCGCTTCGTAGGGCGTGGCGTAGCCGCCGGGCTCCTGCTTGTCGATGACGAGACAGCCTGGCGCCTTGCGCAGGATCTCGCGCGCCTCATCCGCCGCGAGCGGGTTCTCGAACTCGACGTTGACGGCTTCCGAATGACCGACGAAGACCGGCACGCGCACGCAGGTCGCGGAGAGCTTGATCTTGGGATCAAGGATCTTCTTGGTCTCCGCCATCATCTTCCACTCTTCCTTGGTGTAGCCGTCCTCCATGAAGACGTCGATGTGGGGGATGACGTTGAAGGCGATGCGCTTGGGGAATTTCTTCGCGATCAGCTCGTCATTGGTGTAGACGGCCTTGGTCTGCGAGAACAATTCGTCCATCGCATCCTTGCCGGCGCCCGACACAGATTGATAGGTCGAGACCACGACACGCTTGATGGTCGCCTTGTCGTGCAGCGGCTTCAGCGCGACGACGAGCTGCGCGGTCGAGCAGTTCGGGTTGGCGATGATGTTCTTCTTGGCAAAACCCTTGGTCGCGTCGGCATTCACCTCCGGCACGATGAGCGGAACGTCCGGGTCCATGCGCCAGGCCGAGGAATTGTCGATCACGACCGCGCCGGCGGCGCCGATCTTCGGCGACCATTCCTTCGAGACCGAGCCGCCCGCCGACATCAGGCAGATGTCGATGTCGGAGAAGTCGTAGTGCTCGACCGCTTTGACCTTCAAGGTCCGATCGCCATAGGAGACCTCGACGCCGACGCTGCGGCGTGATGCCAGCGCCACGACCTCGTCCGCGGGGAATTTGCGCTCATCGAGGATGTTGAGCATTTCCCGTCCGACATTGCCGGTCGCTCCGACGACTGCGACTTTGTAACCCATCGTTCACTCTCCGATGAAAAAGCCTTCCCCAAGCGGCGCGCTTAACCGGGAAGAGCAGCGCTTCTATGCGAGAACCGCCCGCAAGACAACGTTTGACCGCGCCAGAAGGCATTGATGCCGCCGTACCAGGCCTTCCCGGGCGCATTTCCCAGAACCAGGATCCATCTGGCACTCCTAGGCTTGGCCGATGAGATCGTCGGCGCAATGGCGGGCCTGTTCGCGTATGTGGGGACGCTGGCGCTGCTTGCCATCCTCGGCCTCGCCGCACTCGGCCAGTTGCCAGGTCTGCGGGATGACGAGCCGGCGATACGGCCAGGCTGGAACGTGGCCGACCGCTCGCATCCCGCCTTTGCCGTCAGCCGGCTCGATTCCAACCACAAAACAGACGCTTACATCATACTTCGGCATCCCGAGGGCGGCCGCAAGGACGTCATTCGCTGGGTCGGCGACACGCCGGTGCCGGTCGCCGAGCTCGAAATCTACCGCCCCGGCGGCGAATTCGCCCCGGCGGCGCGCCTGCCGGCAGACATGGCGGCCCGGATGGGCCTCGGTGCGGCGACGCGGCTCGAGGAAGCCGGCGTCATCGACAGCAAGTTCGGGCCCGTGGCGCTGTATGGTCCGAGCGGGCAGGCCTCCGGCTGTCTCGGCTATGTCAAGCGGATCGAGGAGCCCTCGCTTCAGATCTCCGGCTGGTCGTGCCAAGGCGACACCTTCGAAGGCGATACGCTGCCGGGGCGTCGCGCCGCGATCGTCTGCACGCTGAACCGGCTCACGCTGCTGACCTCCGGCAACGAGCCGAAGCTGGCCGAATTGTTCGCCCATGCCGAGCTGAAGCGTCGCCCTTGCGGCCCGCCCGCCTCCGTGGACTGGCTGATGGGCGCCGGAAATGCGCAGCTACGCGGCGCGCTTTGACGCGCATCAAGCTCAAGTGGCTGGTTTTCATGCAACTTTTGGCCGCAGGCGGAATTATTCCGGCGCGGTGTGACCCAATTGACCTAGTTGCAGCCACCCCCGGCGCGCTAGTATGAGATGAAATCGATTGGCGGCCTGCCGCTTGAAGGGGACGTGATGAGCTCGAAATTTTCCGCCGCGAACAAACTGGCGCTGTGGCTTGCGGCGGGCGCTGTTGCCGCCATCGGCCTGACCACCTCGGCTGACGCCAAGACCAAGCGCACCTATGACGATCGCGGCTATTACGGCCCGAGCGGTCCCAACGTGGTCTATCAGCAGGGTCCGCACACCCGCATCTATGTCAGCAAGCGCTCCTGGCTCGATGGCGGCACCGAGGTCAATCCGGGCGACCGCAAGTTCATGGACTATGCGTTCCCGTCGCCGTACGGGTACCCGACCTTCGCGCGCGAGAACAACAACCGTCCGATCGATCGCCAGCCGCTGAGCACGCCGTCCGATCTCGGCGGCTTCCCGACGGCCTTCCCGCTCCCGCCGCTGTATTGAGCGGACGGATCTAGCGACGCCGTGATGGCCGGGCATGTCCCGGCCATTTTTGTTTTGTGATGACCTCCCGCTCTACCCGCCGGGAGCAAAAGCCGGGTCGTAACGCTTGCAAAATTGTTCGATCGCCTCGGAGCGGAAATCGCTCAAGCGGTCGAAGATGATCTCGTCCGGCCAATCCCACCATGCGATACGGCGCAGGCTTTCCGCGACAGAATCGGTAAAGCGCTTGCGGATGGGGCGCGCGGGAACGCCGCCGACGATCGTGTAGGGCGGCACGCTGCGGCTGACGACCGCGCCTGCGGCGATCACCGCGCCGTCGCCGACCGTCACGCCCGGCAGCAGGATGGCGGCGTGCCCGATCCAGCAATCATTGCCAACGATCACCCGGTCGCTGCGGCGGTTTGCAAAAAAGTCGCGGTCACGGCTCGCTGTCGCCTCGTAATATTCCGGGCAATAGGTGAAGCGATGTTGGGACGGACGGCCCATCGGATGGTTCGGCGCGCCGATCCGCACCGAATTGGCGATTGCCGTGAACTTCCCGATCACGGCGTCGGCGACCTCGCAGCTCTCCCCGAGATAGGAGTAGTCGCCGAGCGAGGAAAACTCGATGCGCGTGTTGCAGAGGATTTCGCAACGGCGCCCGATCTGCGCCTCGCGCAGGCGCACCGCTTCATGGATGACGGTTTCCGCGATCTTGGGTCGATGCGACGCATCCATCAGGTGGCTCCACTAGCAGACGACGAAGGGTGGGTTAGCCGAAGGCGTAACCCACCAGTGTTTGCCTCCGCGGAAACAAAAGGAGGTGGGTTACGCTGCGCTAACCCACCCTGCGATTGCGGTGCTTGCCGTTACGCGTGCAGCTTCTGCAGTTCCTTCAAGATCGCTTCGCCCATCTGCGTGGTCGAGGCGGCGGTCGTGCCTTCCGACTTGATGTCGGCGGTGCGCAGGCCGCTCGCCAGCACGGCGGCGATCGCAGCATCGACCTTGTCGGCGAGCGCGCCCATGTCGAAGGAGTAGCGCAGCGCCATGCCGAAGGACGAAATCATCGCGATCGGGTTGGCGAGACCCTTGCCGGCGATGTCGGGCGCCGAGCCGTGCACCGGCTCATACAGAGCCTTGCGCTTCTTGCTCTTCACATCGACTTCACCGAGCGAAGCCGAGGGCAGCATGCCGAGCGAGCCGGTCAGCATCGCCGCGATGTCGGACAGCATGTCGCCGAACAGATTGTCGGTGACGATGACGTCGAACTGCTTCGGCCATTTCACCAGCATCATGCCGCCGGAATCGGCGAGCTGATGCTCGAGCGTGACGTCGGGATATTCGCGCTTGTGGACCTGCGTGACGACCTCGTTCCAGAGCACGCCCGACTTCATGACGTTGCGCTTTTCCATCGACGTCACCTTGTTGCGACGCTTCTTGGCGAGATCAAACGCGACGCGGGCGATGCGCTCGATTTCGTAGGTGTCGTAGACCTGGGTGTCGATGGCGCGCTTCTGGCCGTTGCCGAGATCGGTGATGGTCTTGGGCTCGCCGAAATAGACGCCGCCGGTGAGCTCGCGCACGATCACGATGTCGAGGCCCTCGATCGCCTCACGCTTCAGGCTCGAGGCGTCGGCCAGCGCCGGATAACACACGGCGGGACGGAGGTTGGCGAACAAGGCGAGATCCTTGCGCAGCCGGAGCAGGCCGGCTTCCGGGCGCACCTCGTAGGGCACCGCATCCCACTTCGGACCACCGACCGCGCCGAAGATCACGGCGTCGGCGTCCTTGGCCTTGGCCATGTCGCCCTCGGAGATCGACACCTTGTGGGCGTCATAGGCCGAACCGCCGACGAGGCCGGTGTCGGTCTCGAACTTGGCGATCCCGGCCGAATTGATCCAGTCGATCAGCCGCTTCACCTCGCCCATTACTTCGGGGCCAATGCCGTCACCGGGGAGCAGCAGCAGTTTATGGGTCGCCATGGTCGGTTCCTCTGAGATCGAATTCGGCCGGAGTGCTAGAGCGGCGTTGCGCGCTTGGCAAGACACCATTGCCGCGGCGTGGCTGTGCAAGGCGGGCAGGCCCTGCCACAATCAGCCTTGCCGGAGCACCCCTTGCACGCCCCTGACCGCGCCCCATTAGAGCCGCGCCCTGCGCGGGTGATCCTGACGCTGTCGCTGGCGGCGACGGTCGGGCTTGGCATCGGCCGCTTTGCCTATGCGCTGGTGCTGCCGGACATGCGGGACAGCCTCGACTGGTCCTATTCGGCCGCCGGTTTCATGAACACCATCAACGCCGTCGGCTACCTCGCCGGCGCCCTGATGGCCTCGCGGCTGATCCAGCGGGTCGGCTGGTCGGCTGCAATCCGTGGTGGAACGCTGGCCTGCCTCGCGGCCCTGGCGGTCTGCGCACTCACCGGGAACTTCATCGCGCTCAGCCTGGCGCGGCTGGTGCTGGGCCTTGGCGCGGCGGCGGGCTTCGTCGCCGGCGGCGCGCTGGCCGCAACCATCGCGCAGTCGCATCCCGAAAGGGCCAATTTCCTGCTCAGCCTGTTCTATGCCGGCCCGGGCGTCGGCATCCTCGCCTCTGGGCTGATCGCGCCGTTCACGCTGCAGCATTTCGGGCCGGGCTCCTGGTGGATCGTGTGGTGGGCGCTGACGCTGCTCTCGGCCGCCATGACGATCCCGCTGTTTCTGGTCCGCATCGAGAGCAAGGCGCGGTTCAGCGAGGCGGGGCACGGCACGTTCGCGCTTCCGCCCATCCTGATCTATCTCGCCGGCTACTTCCTGTTCGGCGCGGGCTACATCGCCTACATGACCTTCATGATCGCCTATGTGCGCGATGCCGGCGGCGGGGCGGCCGCGCAGGCCGCGTTCTGGAGCCTGATCGGGGTCAGCGCCTTCGTCACACCCTGGGTCTGGCGCGGCGTGCTGGCACTCGACCGCGGCGGGCTCGCAACCGCGATCATCCTCGGCACCAACGCGCTCGGTGCGAGCTTGCCGATGCTGGGGCATTCGACGGCATGGCTTGCGACCTCGGCCGTCGTATTTGGTGTCGCCTTCTTTGCCGTGGTCGGTTCGACGACCGCGTTCGTGCGCTTCAACTATCCGCCGCAGGTGTGGCCGACCGCGATCGCGGCGATGACGATCTCGTTCGGCGTCGGCCAGACGCTCGGACCGATCGTGGTCGGCGCGATCACGGATGCGCTGGGCAGTCTTTCGTATGCGCTGAATGTTTCGGCGGCGTTGTTAGCGCTCGGTGCGGTCGCGGCGCTGTGCCAGAGGAAGGTGAGGCCGAAAGGCTCGGTGTCGTAGGGTGGGTTAGCGAAGCGTAACCCACCACTATTTCGCGCAGAGGGAGAAGAGGTGGGTTACGCTTCGCTAACCCACCCTACAAACCGCGGCTAGCTCCCGCTGAACGAATTATATCCCTGGTCTTCCCAGTAGCCGCCCTTGTACTCGTTGGTGACTTCCATCGAGACCACGTATTTCGGGCTCTTGAAGCCGAGTTTTGTCGGCACGCGGATCTTCATGGGATAGCCGTACGCGCGCGGCAAAATCTCGTTCGCATATTTGAACGTCATCTGAGTCTGCGGATGCAGTGCGCTGCGCATGTCGAGCGGGGAGTTGTAGCCGTCCTTGTCGGCGCACTGGAACCAGACATATTTCGCGCGGGTGTCGGCGCCGATCAGTTTCAGGAAATCGCGCAGCGGCGTGCCGGTCCAGCTTCCGATCGCGCTCCAGCCCTCGACGCAGATGTGGCGGGTGATCTGCGTGACCTGCGGGAGCTGGTAGAGCTCGTCCAGCGTCCAGGACTTCTTGTTGTCGACGAGGCCGCGCACCTCGAGCTTCCAGTCCTTGCCGTCGACCTCGGGCGCCTCGTCGAGATCGTAATAGGCATTGAACGGGAACGGCTTTGTGATCGCGCTTTCCGGGAAGGTCGGCGCCAGCGCGTCCGGGTTGAAAATGAAGGCCTGCACCGCGTCGTTGAATTTCGACACCGTCTTCAGCATCTCCTCGGCGGAGGATGAATCGACGACGTCGCAGCCGGTGAGCAGGCTCAGCGCACCCAGGCTGGCGCCGCCCGTGATGAAGCGGCGACGTGTGAGGTCCGGCATCACCTTGAGCGAGTCCCTGATCAGGAGACGCTTGTCGACGCCGGAGATCAGGAATGAACGCTTGGCCATGACAGTTCTCCAGAATCTTTTGTTCTGAGCATGATCTTGTCGGAAAACCGGCTCCCACTTTTCCGGATCATGCTCGCTCAGCGACCGATGATCATGGCGCGCAGGCTCTTCGGCACCAGCAGCGCGAGCGCGACGTGGACCACGAGGAAGGCGCAGATCGCGGCCATGCAGAAGAAGTGGACGTAGCGCGCGGTCGGATAGTCGCCGAACAGCATCACCAGGTAATAGAGTTGCACGGGCTTCCAGATCGACAGGCCCGACAGCACGATGAGCACGCCGACGACGATGATGCCGGCATAGAGCAGGCGCTGCACGTAGTTGTAGACGGTAAGATCATCATGACCGAGCTTGAAGGTCAGCGCCGCCTTGACGTCATGGAGCACACCCGACGGCGTGATCGGCAGCAGCTTCTTGCGGAAACGGCCGGTGGCGAAGCCGGTGATGAGATAGGCGAGCCCATTGATCATCAGCAGCCACATCGCCGCAAAATGCCAGAGCAGCGCACCGCCGAGCCAGCCCCCCAGCGTGATGTTGCGAGAGAAGCTGAAGTTGAACAGCGGCGAGGCGTTGTAGATCTGCCAGCCCGACATGATCATCAGGATCATGGCAAGCGCGTTGATCCAGTGCATCACCCTCACCCAGGCCGGCTGAATGACCTTCGCCGGCGAGGCGGTAGCGGGTGCATCGGTTGCAGCAAGGCTGGACATGGTGGTTCCGTCCTCAGGGGTCGCGTGACAACAAATATACGCCGGCAATTTCGGTTTCGTTACGCCCTCATAGGCATCGAACCGATGCCTATGAAACATCGCGGTCACAATAAAGCGAGCCGGGATCCCCCGGCTCGCCGTTTCGCGCATCCTGTTCGGGGATGAAACAGGGTACTGCGGTGTTACGTCGCCGGCATCAGCACGGTATCGACCACATGGATCACGCCGTTCGACTGGTTGACGTTGGTGATCGTCACCATCGAGGTCCCGCCCTTGGCATCGACGATCCAGGTCTTGCCGTCCATTTTCTTGACCGTCAGCTCCTCGCCCTCGGCAGTCTTGAGCTTCTTGCCATCGGTGAGGTCGGAGGCCTCGAGCTTGCCGGGCACCACATGGTAGGTGAGGATCTTGGTCAGGGTCGCCTTGTTCTCCGGCTTGACCAGGGTGTCGACGGTGCCGGTCGGCAGCTTGCCGAAGGCAGCATTGGTTGGCGCGAACACCGTGAACGGGCCCTTGCCTTCCAGCGTCTGCACGAGGCCGGCGGCCTTCACCGCCGCCACCAGCGTGGTGTGGTCCTTGGAGTTGACGGCATTCTGGATGATGTTCTTGGAGGGGAACATCGCGGCCCCGCCGACCATGACGGTCTTTTCCTCGGCGCGAACCGGCGCGACGATGGTCGCGGTGATGGCGAGTGCGCTGAAGGCTGCGGCGGTGAGATAGGCAATACGCTTCGACATGGAGAGTCTCCCGATATCTGGATGAAGTCCTGCAACAACGGCACCTTGCGACAGGTGTGAGGCGATAGCGCCGTCGTTGGCCGAACTACGGGAGGGTTTGCGACGCGGTTTCGGACAATAATTTATTGTGATGCGTGAAACTTTGGGTGGGCGAATTCGTGGGGTGCTGCGCGCTCGCGCCACGCACGCCAGTACCGCAGTGTGGGGCAGGCGCCACATCCTCCGCTCGTCGTCCCGTGGCGCGCAAAGCGCGAGCCCGGGACCTATAACCACAGGGAGTGGTTGTGGTGCGCGACTGGTAACCACAAGTCTTCGCCAAACCACTCCCTGTGGTTATGGGCCCCCGCCCCCCGTGCGCAATTGCGCACTAGGCGGGGGCGACGAGTTGGGATTGGGGCAACGACGGAGTGTAATCTCAATCCCTGCTGAGCGGCGTCTGGATAAAGCCGCGATTATGCGTGGGGCTGATCAGCACCTCGTTGATGCAGACGCGCGGGGGCATCGAGGCGATGAAGGCGATGGTGCGGCCGAGATCTTCGGATTGCAGCATCCTCGCCTGCTCCTCCTCGCTGGGCACGACGGGGCGCAGTTTCAGGATCGGCGTCGCCACTTCGCCCGGCATCAGGCAGCAGGCGCGCAGGCCGTTGACGCACTCGTCCATGTTGAAAGAATGGGTCAGCGCCAGCACCGCATGTTTGGTCGTGGTGTAGGCCGGGCCCGGCATTTTCGAAACGTGGCGGCCGGCCCAGGACGAGACGTTGATGATGCATCCGTCCTGCTGCCTGCGCATCGCCGGCAGCACCGCGCGCATGCAATAGAGCACGCCGTTGAGGTTGATCTCGACGAGCTCGTCCCAACCCTCCAGTTCCATGTCGTCCCAGCTTCGCCTGGGAACGTTGATGCCGGCGCTGTTGACCAGGAGGTCGATGCGGCCGTGCTTGGCCAGGATCTGATCAGCCGCCTTCTGCACATCGGCGGCAATGCTGACATCGAGCGGGATCGCCTCCGCCGCCCCACCGTCTTTGGCGATCTTGGCAACCACGGCATCCAGCGCGTCCTTGCGGCGGCCGGACACCACCACCGTCCAGCCGTCGGCCGCGAGCGCCTCCGCGCCGGCCTCCCCGATCCCGCTGCCGCCGCCGGTGACCCAGGCCACGCGTTTCCTTTCGTTTGTCATGCAAACTGTCTCCGTTGCTTCATCGGGGCTGTTTTTGCTAATCCAGCCCTCGGTTTTGACCGGCCTTCGCCGTTGAGGAATGTTGCATGAACCAAGCTGCCAACGCCAATCTGTTTTCCCGCCTGTTCGATAACCTCGAGGATCCGACGCGGCTTGCGATCGAGACCCATGACGGCAGCCGCATCACCTATGGCGAGCTGATCGCACGCGCGGGCCAGATGGCGAATGTGCTGGTCGAGCGCGGCGTGAAGCCTGGCGACCGCGTCGCGGTGCAGGTGGAAAAATCCGTCGCCAATATCGTGCTGTACCTCGCAACCGTGCGGGCCGGCGCGGTCTATTTGCCGCTCAACACGGCGTACACGCTGAACGAGCTCGACTACTTCATCACCGACGCCGAGCCGTCACTGGTGGTCTGCGATCCCTCCAAGGCCGACGGCATCGCCGCGATCGCCGCCAAGGTGAAGGCCAAGGTCGAGACGCTCGGGCCCGACGGCAAGGGCTCGCTGACGGACGCCGCCGCGAAGGCGAAGAGTGAGTTCGCCACCGTGGCGCGTGCCAACGACGATCTCGCCGCAATCCTCTACACGTCAGGCACCACCGGTCGCTCCAAGGGCGCGATGCTGTCCCACGACAATCTCGCCTCGAACTCGCTGACGCTGGTCGACTACTGGCGCTTCACCGAACAGGACGTGCTGATCCACGCACTGCCGATCTACCACACCCACGGCCTGTTCGTGGCGACCAACGTCACGCTGTTCGCGCGCGCCTCGATGATCTTCCTGCCGAAGCTCGATCCGGACCTCATCATCAAGTTGATGGCGCGCGCCACCGCGCTGATGGGTGTGCCGACATTCTATACGCGCCTCCTGCAAAACCCCGCGCTGTCGCGCGAGACGACCAAGCACATGCGTCTCTTCATCTCCGGCTCGGCGCCGCTGCTCGCCGAAACTCATCGCGAATGGTCTGCGCGCACCGGGCATGCCGTGCTCGAGCGCTACGGCATGACCGAGACCAACATGAACACGTCGAACCCGTATGACGGCGAGCGCGTGCCCGGCGCGGTCGGCTTTCCGCTGCCCGGCGTGTCCGCCCGCGTGACCGATCCCGAGACCGGCAAGGAGCTGCCGCGTGACGAGATCGGCATGATCGAGGTGAAGGGACCGAACGTCTTCAAAGGCTATTGGCGCATGCCGGAGAAGACCAAGTCCGAATTCCGTCCCGACGGCTTCTTCATCACCGGCGATCTCGGCAAGATCGACGCCAAGGGCTACGTCCACATCCTCGGCCGCGGCAAGGATCTCGTGATCTCCGGCGGCTTCAACGTCTACCCGAAGGAAATCGAGAGCGAGATCGACGCCATGCCGGGCGTGATCGAGTCCGCCGTGATCGGCGTGCCGCATGCTGATTTCGGCGAAGGCGTCACGGCCGTCCTGGTCTGCAACAAGGGCGCCGATGTCACCGAGGCCGCGGTGCTGAAGGCGCTCGACGGCCGGCTCGCAAAGTTCAAGATGCCCAAGCGCGTCTTCGTCGTCGACGAGCTGCCACGTAATACGATGGGCAAGGTGCAGAAGAACGTCTTGCGGGATACCTACAAGGATATTTACACGAAGAAGTAGCGCCGCGCTCCACTCTCGCTGTCGTCCTGGCGATAGCCAGGACCCATTACCCCAGGGAAGAGCTGCGGCGCGAGGCGGTAACTACGAGTCTTCGCCAAACTATTCCCTGTGCTAATGGGTCCTGGATCGACGCTCGCTCCGCTCGCTTGTCCAGGACGACGTGGGTTGAGGCCGGCGCCACAATGAATCGTCATTGCGAGCACAGCGAAGCAATCCAGACCGCCGCCACGGAGAGATTCTGGATTGCTTCGCTACGCTCGCAATGACGGAATGTGCAGCGCTTATTGCCCACCCAGCAAACTCAGCACAAACCGGCTGCCCACGATGAAGAGATAGCAGCCGAACGCGGTCTCCAGCGTGCGCTTTGACATCGCATGCGCGGCTTTCACACCGAGCGGTGCGGTGACGAGGCTCATTGGCATCACCAGCACGGTGCCGATCAGCGAGACATAGCCGAGCGCGACCGGCCATTGCAGCGCTGCGACCTCGGGAAAACGCGCCGCCGCCGGCCAGCCGGCATAGATGTAGCCGAGCGCGCCGGGGATCGAGATCAGCACCGCGAGCGCCGAGGAGGTCGCGACCGCCTGATGGATCGGGCGGCCGTAGAACGTCATCAGCAAATTGGAGAACAGGCCGCCGCCGATTCCCATCAGCGTCGAGAGGATGCCGACCAGAAAGCCGTAAGCGCGCATCAGCGGCCCTTTCGGCAGGTCGTCACCGAACTTCCAGGTCTCGCGCGCGAAAATGAGCCGCGCCGCGGCGGAATAAGCGACGGCGACGAAGACGATCTTGAACAGCCGCTCCGGCGCGTAGCGCGCAACCACGCTGCCGGCGATGACGCCGATGACGATCGGCAGCCACCAGACGCGCAGGACCGCCATGTCGACCGCGCCGCGCTCGTAATGCGCCTGGAACGAGCGGATCGATGTCGGGATGATGACCGCAAGCGAGGTGCCGACGCAGAGCGGCATCCGCACCTCCAGCGGCACGCCGGCGATGCGGAAGCATTCGTAGAACACGGGGACCAGGATCGCGCCGCCGCCGATGCCGAACACGCCGGCGAGAAAGCCGGAGAGCGCGCCGACCGCGATGAGCAGCAGCGCCAGCTCGACGATGTCCTGGAGAGTGAGACCTGCAGTCACGCGAATCGTATCCCGGCACGTGAGCCACGACCCCCCAGGTCGATGCACCCGGACGAAGCGCGACGCGTCCGCAACTTCTAGGCTATCTCGCTCGTGGTCGTCAGCGGGTAGCGACAGGCGCGGGATGCAGGGCACGCATATCGGAAGCGCCTTGGAGGGATGACGGACGTGAAAACAGCTCAAGCGGCAGGCGCGGCAGGCTTCTTCGCGGTTCCGCCCCAGGTCGCTTTGGCCGCGCTTTTCGGCATGAACGGACTGGTTCGCGTGAGGACGATCCTCTTGCGATTTCAAGTCGCGAAGCGAGGCCCCCAAGAAACGGCGTAAGATTCAGCTCTTCAACATCCCGATGTCGTTCTGGTATACCAAGCTCCTGATCAGCCTTGCTTCGTGATCCCTCTAGAGCTGAACGCTGGTTCGCTTTATGGCGATTTGGTGATTGCGTGGATAGATTCGACTCCGTAAATAGGGCCGACCTTTCGCGATCCCCGCGCGCCCCATGCTGGGCCGCAATAAAACACCAAAGCCGCCCATGACCGCACGGATCGAACGACCGCTTTCACCACACCTGCAAGTCTACCGCTGGACGCTGACGATGGCGCTATCCATCGTCCACCGCGCCACCGGTATCGCGCTCTATTTTGGAACGGTTCTGCTCGCCTGGTGGCTGATTGCGGCGGCGTCGGGCCCGGGGGCCTACGGCAATGTGCAGGCCTTCACCGGCAGCTTCTTCGGCCGTCTCATCGTGTTCGGCTACACCTGGGCCCTGATGCATCACATGCTCAGCGGCATCAGGCATTTCGTCTGGGACCTCGGCTACGGCTTCAAGGCCAATGAGCGCGAGGCCCTGACCTGGGGCGCGCTGATCGGTGGCATCTCGCTCACTGTCCTGATCTGGATCATTGCCTACGCGATCGGAGGCGGACGATGAGCACGCCCGATACACCCAAGCGCAGCATGCGCACGCCGCTCAGCCGCGTCCGCAACCTCGGCGCCGCGCATTCGGGCACGTCTGACTTCTGGCGCCAGCGCCTCACCGGCGTCGCGATGACGCTGTTGATGCTGCCTGTGATCGTGGTCGTCATGATGCTGCTCGGCAGCAACCAGGCCGGAGCCAAGGTGATCCTCGGCTCGCTGCCGATCGCGCTGATCCTCTTGCTCTTCATCTTCGCCAGCGCCTGGCACATGAAGATCGGCATGCAGGTCGTGATCGAGGACTACGTCCACAACGAGAAGCTGAAGCTCGTTGCGGTCATGCTCAACAACTTCTTCTCGATCGCGGTGGCGCTCGCCTCGACCTACGCGATCCTCAAGCTGTCATCCGGAGTGTAACCCATGGCCGCCACCACGAATGGCAAGGGCAGCGGCGCTCCCGCCACCAACGGAAAAGCCTATCCGATCGAAGACCATACCTATGACGTCGTCGTGGTCGGCGCGGGCGGTGCGGGCCTGCGCGCCGTCGTCGGCTGCAGCGAGGCGGGCCTGCGCACGGCCTGCATCACCAAAGTGTTCCCGACGCGCTCGCACACCGTCGCGGCGCAGGGCGGCATCTCCGCTTCGCTCGGCAACATGCACAAGGACGACTGGCGCTGGCATATGTACGACACCGTGAAGGGGTCGGACTGGCTGGGCGACCAGGACGCGATCGAATACATGGTGCGCCACGCGCCGGAAGCCGTTTACGAGCTCGAGCACTGGGGCGTGCCGTTCTCGCGCACCGAGGACGGCAAGATCTATCAGCGCCCGTTCGGCGGCATGACCATGGACTACGGTAAGGGCCAGGCGCAGCGCACCTGCGCGGCCGCCGACCGCACCGGTCACGCCATGCTGCACACGATGTACGGCCAGTCGCTCCGCCATGCGGCAGAATTCTTCATCGAGTTCTTCGCCATCGACCTGATCATGGACGACCAGGGCGCCTGCCGCGGCGTGATCGCGCTGAAGCTCGATGACGGCACGCTGCATCGCTTCCGCGCCCAGACCACGATTTTGGCGACCGGCGGTTATGGCCGCGCCTACGCCTCCTGCACCTCGGCCCATACCTGCACCGGCGACGGCGGCGGCATGGTGCTGCGTGCCGGCCTGCCGCTCCAGGACATGGAGTTCGTGCAGTTCCACCCGACCGGCATCTACGGTTCGGGCTGTCTCGTCACCGAAGGCGCGCGCGGCGAGGGCGGCTATCTCGTCAACTCCGAAGGCGAGCGCTTCATGGAGCGCTACGCGCCGTCGGCCAAGGACCTCGCCTCGCGCGACGTCGTCTCGCGCGCGATGACCATCGAAATCCGCGAGGGGCGCGGCGTCGGCAAGAAGAAGGACCACATCTTCCTGCATCTCGACCATCTCGATCCGAAGGTCCTGCAGGAGCGGCTGCCGGGTATTTCCGAATCGGCAAAGATCTTCGCCAATGTCGACGTGACCCGCGAGCCGATCCCGATCGTGCCGACCGTCCACTACAACATGGGCGGCATCCCGACGAATTATCACGGCGAGGTGCTGACCAAGAAGGATGGCGACGACAACGCCGTGATACCGGGCCTGATGGCGATCGGCGAAGCCGCCTGCGTCTCGGTGCACGGCGCCAACCGTCTCGGCTCCAACTCGCTGATCGACCTCGTGGTGTTCGGCCGCGCCGCGGCGCTGCGCTGCGCCGAGAAGCTCACCGCCAACGGCAAGCAGCCGGAGCTGCCGGCGAACTCCGCCGAGCAGTCGCTCGGCCGCCTCGATCATTACCGCTACGCCTCCGGCGGCACGCCGACCGCGAAGCTGCGCGAGGGCATGCAACACGTGATGCAGAACAATTGCGCGGTGTTCCGCACCGGCGAGGTTCTGAGCGAAGGCCAGAACCTGATCCAGAAGGTCCACAGCGGCATCACCGACATCGCGGTGTCCGACCGCTCGCTGGTGTGGAATTCGGACCTCGTCGAGACGCTCGAGTTCGACAATCTGATCTCGCAGGCGGTGGTGACGATGAACTCGGCCGCCAACCGCACCGAGAGCCGCGGCGCGCATGCCCGCGAGGATTATTCCGAGCGTGACGACAAGAACTGGATGAAGCACACGCTGGCCTGGCTCGACGATGCCGCCAAGGTCACGATCGACTACCGCCCGGTGCACAACTACACCATGACCAACGACGTCCAGTACATCCCGCCGAAGGCGCGCGTGTACTGAGCGAAAGCGAAGGCCTGATCGAAAATGGTTGAATTCGCACTTCCGAAGAACTCGAAGATCACCGGCGGCAAGACCTGGCCGAAGCCCGCGGGCGCGACGGACTTGCGCGAATTCCGCGTCTATCGCTGGAACCCGGACGACGGCAAGAACCCGAGCGTCGACACCTATTACGTCGACACCAACGACTGCGGTCCGATGGTGCTGGACGGCCTGATCTGGATCAAGAACCACATCGACCCGTCGCTGACCTTCCGCCGTTCCTGCCGCGAGGGCGTCTGCGGTTCCTGCGCCATGAACATCGACGGCCAGAACACGCTCGCCTGCACCCGCTCGATGCACGACGTGAAGGACGGCGCGGTGAAGATCAACCCGCTGCCGCACCAGCCGGTGGTGAAGGATCTCGTCCCCGACCTCACCAATTTCTACGCGCAGTATGCCTCCGTCGAGCCGTGGCTGAAGACGACTTCGCCAACGCCGCAGAAGGAATGGCGCCAGAGCCACGAGGACCGCGAGAAGCTCGATGGCCTCTACGAGTGCATCCTCTGCGCCTGCTGCTCGACCTCCTGCCCGAGCTATTGGTGGAACAGCGAGCGCTATCTCGGCCCCGCCGCCCTGCTCCAGGCCAACCGCTGGGTGTCCGATTCGCGCGATGAGGCGACCGGCGAACGGCTCGACAATCTCGAGGACCCGTTCCGGCTCTATCGCTGCCACACCATCATGAACTGCGCCAAGGCCTGTCCGAAAGGCCTCAACCCCGCAGAGGCGATCGCCGAGCTGAAGCTGAAGCTCGTCGAGCGGCAAGTTTAAGCGAACTTTTATGCATCGGCGGCGGCCGGGCATGGCCGCGGCCGTATTGCTACCTATAGTAGCTTAGCTCAGGATTGCTACTGGCGCATCCTTCGCGGGCGGCGACGCGCCGGCCGCAACCAAAGGTTCCCATCACAAGCCACTTCCTTCCCTGCGGGAAATTCAAGTAAGCTTCGTTCCGGGTCAGGAGCGACTGTGCAGGGTGCGCAACGCAATTCGTTGAAACTGCTGCAGTGGATGATGGCGGCATCCCTGGCGCTGCCGATTGCGCTGTTCATCATCGCCTCGGCGATCTCCTATCATTCGACCAACGACATCGCCGACCGCGAGATCGAGCGCACGCTCGACGTCGCCCATGAGCATGCGCTCAAGGTGTTCGAGACCATCGATCGCAGCCTCGCCGAGCTCAACGAGGTGGTGCGCGGCCTTTCGGACGAGGCCATCCGGTCGCGCGAGGGGGCGCTGCATCTTCGCCTGAAGCGGCTGACCGATTCGCTGCCGCAGCTCAAATCTGTCTGGATCTTCGATGCGCAGGGCCATGCGCTGGTCAACAGCCTGTTGTCGCCGGCGCCGCAGGTCAGCTTCGCGGACCGGGATTATTTCAACGCCCATGTCGACCAGACCATCGGCACCTTCATCGGCACGCCGCTGACGCCGCGCCAGCCCTACCAGGGCGCCCGCTTCTTCGGCATGAGCCGCCGCCGCGAGTCCGACGACGGCAGCTTCATCGGCGTGATCCAGGCCTCGGTGTTTCCCGAATATTTCGAGAGCTTCTACGCGCGCATCGGCAGCGATCCCGGCAGCTTCTTCGCGCTGGGGCGGACCGACGGCGTCCTGCTCGCGCACTATCCGCACCTCGATCGCGATGTCCGGCTCGACCCCGGTGGGCCGGTCGGCCGGAAGATCGCGCTGAGCCCCGCGCACGGGCTGATGACCATCGCCTGGCCCGCCGACGGGATCGAGCGGCGCATCGGCTACAAGCGCGTCGCCGAATATCCGATCTATGTCAGCGCGGGGCTCGAGACCTCGGCGATCCGTTCGCGCTGGCTCGCCACCATGGGCCAGCACCTGATTTTCGGTCTGCCTGCCACCGCCCTGCTCTTCTTCATCCTCGCGCTGGCGTTCCGGCGCACGCAGAACCTCCAGGCCGAAGCGGCACGGCGGCGCGACGCCGAGGAGGCACTCAAGCACAGCCAGCGCCTGGAGGCGCTCGGACAGCTCACCGGCGGCGTGGCGCACGACTTCAATAACCTGCTGACCGTGATCCGCGCCTCCATCGACCTGTTGAACCGACCGCAATTGTCGGAGGAGAGGCGGCAGCGCTACATCAACGCCATCACTGATGCGGTCGCGCGCGCCGCAAAGCTGACCTCGCAGCTCCTGGCCTTCGCACGGCGGCAGACGCTGAAGCCCGAGGTGTTCGACGTCGGCACGCGCGTGCAGTCGCTGCGCGACATGATCGCCACGCTGACGGGACCGGCCATCGAGATCGTGATGCGGCTGCCGGCGGCGTCCTTTCTCGTCAACGCCGATGCCGGCCAGTTCGAGACGGCGCTGTTCAATATGGCGGTCAATGCGCGCGATGCGATGCAGGGCCGCGGCAGGATCACGTTCACGGTGGAGGCGGCGACGGCCGTTCCCGACAGCCTGACACATCTCGTCGGCAGCCATGGCTTCATCACCGTCACGGTCACCGATACCGGGTCCGGCATCCCGATAAGCCAGCTCGGCCGCATCTTCGAGCCGTTCTTCACCACCAAGCAGGTCGGCCACGGCACCGGGCTCGGCCTGTCGCAGGTGTTCGGCTTCGTCAAGCAATCCGGCGGCGAGGTGACGGTTGCGAGCGAGGTCGGCCGCGGCAGCGCCTTCACGCTCTATCTGCCGCGCGTGCCCGCCGAGGTGCTGCCGCAGCGGCAGGCGCCCGACACCGCACCGGCACTCGCTGGCAGCGGCATGTCGGTGCTGGTCGTCGAGGACAATATCGAGGTGGCCAATTTCGCCGCCGATGGTCTCACCGAGCTCGGCTACAGCGTCACGCTGGTCGACAATGCCGGCGATGCGCTCGCCGAGCTGACGGTGGACGCGGATCGCTTCGACGTGGTGTTCTCCGACGTGGTGATGCCCGGCATGACCGGCCTCGATCTCGCGCACGCGATCCGCGACCGCGGCATCGACGTGCCAATCGTGCTCACCAGCGGCTACAGCCACGTGCTGGCGCAGGACGGCAGCTTCGGCTTCGAACTGCTGCAAAAGCCCTACTCGATCGAGGCGCTGTCGCGCGTGCTGTACAAGGCGGCACGGCTGCGCCGCGTGCGGGATGGAGCGGCGGAGTGACTTCCGCGAGCCGCTGAAGCCAGAAGGAACCGGCTGATTTCCCTCGCGTTGTTCAGCAATGCAAAAGCCGGCCGCCGAACGCGAAAAGGGCAGGAAGCCGCCCATCATCGAGATCGCCGGCGAGAACGACGAGGAGGTCGCTCCGCCGCCTCCGGAGATTCTCGAATCGGGCGCCGATCTATCGCCTGAGGAGATCGAGGAAGCGCGGAAAGACTATCTGCTGACCCGCTTCTGGATCAGTGCAAGGGGCTTTTGGGGCCCAAATGGCGATCGGCTGGCCTGGCCGTTCTCGATCGGGCTCGGCGTCCTGATCGTCGCCACCGTCGGCTTTCAGTACGGCATCAACGTCTGGAATCGCGCGATCTTCGATGCGATCGAGCAGCGCGACGCCTCCACCGTCTACCATTTGACAGCGGTGTTCTTTCCGCTCGCATTCGGCAGCGTCGCGCTCGGGGTGGCCCAGGTCTTCGCGCGCATGCGCATCCAGCGCCGCTGGCGCGCCTGGCTCACCGCAAGCGTGCTGACGCGATGGCTCGCCAATGGCCGCTACTATCAGCTCAATTTGGTCGGCGGCGACCACGACAATCCCGAATACCGGATTGCGGAAGACCTGCGCATCGCCACCGATTCACCAGTTGACTTTCTCGCCGGCGTGACCGCGGCATTCCTGTCGGCGGCGACCTTCATCGTCGTGCTCTGGACCATCGGCGGCGCGCTCACGGTCAGGCTCGGCGCCACATCGCTCACCATTCCCGGCTTCCTCGTGATCGCCGCCGTCGTGTATGCCGCGATTGCCTCGGGTTCGATCGCAGTGATCGGCCGGCGTTTTGTGAGGGTCTCCGAGGACAAGAACCAGGCAGAGGCCGACTTCCGCTACACGCTGACGCGCGTGCGCGAGAACGGCGAGAGCATCGCGCTGCTCGGCGGCGAAGAGGAGGAGCGCGACGGCATCGACCGCAACTTCAGCAACGTCTTGCGCCAATGGGCCCGGCTCGCTGGACAGCACATGCGCACCACCCTGGTGTCTCAGGGCTCGAGCCTTGTTGCTCCCGTGGTCCCTCTCTTGCTCTGCGCACCGAAATTCCTCGACGCCAGCATGACGCTCGGGCAGGTGATGCAGGCCGCCTCCGCCTTCACCATCGTGCAGAGCGCGTTCGGCTGGCTGGTCGACCACTATCCGCCGCTGGCCGACTGGAACGCCTGCGCCCGGCGCATTGCCTCGCTGATGATGTCGCTCGATGGTCTCGAACGCGCCGAGCAGGGTGACGGCATCGGGCGTATCAAGCGTGGCGATACGGACGATGATGCGATGCTGGAGCTGCGCGATCTCTCCGTCACGCTCGACGATGGTACCGC
The DNA here is from genome assembly GCF_000472925.1 of Bradyrhizobium sp. Ec3.3. Classification (GTDB taxonomy): domain Bacteria; phylum Pseudomonadota; class Alphaproteobacteria; order Rhizobiales; family Xanthobacteraceae; genus Bradyrhizobium. The sequence goes on along the minus strand of NZ_AXAS01000015.1, from coordinate 63,590 downwards.
GGTGGTCGGCGAAACCGAGGTGGTCATCGAGCCCGGCGAGCGGCTGCTGGTGGCCGGCGAATCCGGCACCGGAAAGAGCACGCTGGTGCGCGCGATCGCAGGCCTGTGGCCATGGGGTGGTGGCAGCGTCAACCTCCATCCCGACCGGCGGCTTTTCATGCTGCCGCAGCGTCCCTACGTGCCGACCGGGAGCTTGCGCCGCGCGGTCGCCTATCCGGGCGCAGCCGAAGACTGGACGGTCGATGAGATCTGCGCAGCCCTGCGCAAGGTCGGCCTCGATCATCTCAAGGAGAAGATCGAGGAGGAGGGCCCATGGGACCAGACGCTGTCCGGCGGCGAGAAGCAGCGTCTCGCCTTCGCGCGGCTGTTGCTGCACAGCCCGGACATCGTGGTGCTTGACGAGGCGACCTCGGCGCTCGACGAGAAGAGCCAGGACAGGATGATGAAGATGGTCACGGACGAACTGCCGAAGGCGACCATCGTCAGCGTGGCGCATCGCGCCGAACTCGAGGCCTTTCATAGCCGCAAGATCGTGCTGGAGCGGCACAGGGGCGGTGCCAGGCTCGTGAGCGACGTCGACCTCATCCCGCGCAGGGGTAAGCGGCGGCTGCTCGGCAGCTTCCTGCGCCAACGCAAGCCGGCACCGAAAAAGGCGGTCTGAGCGACGTTGGAGTCGGGGGGAAAACCGGCTATGCATGCGCCGCTCGCAACGAGGACCTCTGCTTGACGCCCGATACCGACCCCGCGCCATTCGGCGCGTTCGCGCCGAATGCGGCGCAAGCTGCGATCATTTCGCTTGCGCACCGCTCCGGGCTGAAGCGCGGCGCGTTCCGCCCGTGGCTGTCGCGGCTTGTCAACCTGCTGCGCGCGGGTCCCGTCGACGTGCAGTATCAGGGCGCCTCGTTCCGCTTCCATCACCAGGCGAGCGCGACCGAGCGCGGTGCGCTGTTCAACCCCGACTATAATCTCGACGAGCTCGAGTTCCTGCGGCAGCACACACCAAGCGGCGGGGTGTTCGTCGACGTCGGCGCCAATGTCGGCACCTTCGCGCTGGTGATGGCGCGCCATGTCGGCGCGCAGGGCAGGATCGTCGCAATCGAGCCGCATCCCATGACCTTCGCGCGGCTCTCGTTCAACAACCAGGCGTCGGGATCGATCCAAGAATCGACCCGGGGATCGATGCAGGTCCGCCTCGTGCAGGCTGCGGCCGGCGATGCCGACGGCGAGCTGATGATCGAGACCGACGGCGACAATCTCGGCGCCAGCCATGTCGTGACCGGCACGGCGACGGCAAGGGCCATCAAAGTGCCGTCGTTACGGCTGATACGCATCCTCGAGGAATCCGGCGTCACGAAGGTCGATGCCCTCAAGATCGACGTCGAGGGCTTTGAAGACCGCGTGCTGATCGGCTTCTTCCGCGACGCGCCGCAATCGCTATGGCCCCGCGCTGTCGTGATCGAGCATCTGTCACAAAACGAATGGCGCGAGGATTGTATTGCAGACATGGTGGCGCGCGGCTTTGCCATCACGCGCAAGACACGGAGCAACACCTTCCTGTCGCGCTGACGACGATCAACGACGGAGATTCCGATGATCGATCACATGGGTTTTCCTGTTTCCGACTATGAGCGCGCCAAGGCGTTCTATACCAAGGCGCTGGCGCCGCTCGGCTACAGCCTGATCATGGAGGTCACGCAGGAGCAGACCGGCCACGATCCCGCGGCGGGCTTTGGCGCCGACGGCAAGCCGGACTTCTGGATCGGCGGCGAAGGCGCGTTGAACAAGCCGGTGCACGTCGCGATTCTCGCCAAGGACCGCGCCACCGTGGATGCGTTCTACAAGGCGGCCATCGCGGCCGGCGGGCGCGACAATGGACCGCCTGGCATTCGCGCGCATTATCATCCGACTTATTACGGCGCCTTCGTGCTCGACCCCGATGGTCACAACATCGAAGCCGTCTGTCACGCGCCCGAATAGGCCTGTTCCATCGTCATGATGCGCGGGAACATCGACGCATCGGCAACGTTATCGTCTTTCGAGCAACGATATGTCGATGATGGATGACGCCGATCGAACCCCCGGAGATTCCGCCGGCAACACCGGGCACACCGAGTGAGCCGCCACCAGGAATTCCACCGGGCAATCCGCAGCCGGATATCGTGCCGCCTGTGCGCGAGCCCGGCGAGTCACCGCGACCCGATGAATTGCCCGGCCGTGTCCCGGAGGAGATCCCGCCGCGCGGACCGAACGGGCCGCGCACGCCCAATCCCGCGACGGATGCGAATTTGTCGCATCGTCACATTCGAGGCGATTGCAAGATGGGCCTGAATGCGCAATGAACGTCGATGTTCTGAAGTGATTTGCATGCAGAAATAAATCGAGACGCGGCTGCTTCGCCCGCCACAATCCGGCCTAACGCGTATCCGTTGATCGCAACACTGACTCCAAGAACTTCCTCTACAAGAACCTTCCCCAGGATCTCATCACATGACTCAATTTCGCTTCGTGCTGCTTGCCACGACGGCTCTGACCGCGATGCCATTCGCAAGCTCCGCATCGCACGCGCAAAGCGCACCCATCGTGATCGCGCAGGCGCAGGGCGAAACCGGCCCTGACGGAAAACCGAAGCAGCCATCGCGGGAGCAGCCGAAGGCGCCGCCGCAACAACCGCCGGCCGCTCGCCCCGCACCGGCCCCACCGCCGCCTCCGCCCGCGGCTCCACAGCGTCCGAGTGCGCCGCCGCCGACGGCTGCGCCTCCGCATGCCCCGACACCACCACCTCCGGCGGCTGCGCCGACACGGCCGACGCCTCCGCCGCCGCCACCACCTCCGGCGCCAGCGGCTCCAAAGCAACCATCGCCACCCCCGGCGGCGGCACCGCAGCAGCATGCGCCGACGCCACCTCCGCCGCCTGCGGCTGCACCGCCCGCGCGCGTTGCCCCGACACCGACGCCAACACCGCCGCCTCCGGCAGCGCCGTCGCGCGTTGCTCCGACACCGACGCCGACGCCCCCTGCCGCGCCTCCGGCACGGGTCGCGCCGACGCCAGCGCCGACAGCGACGCCTGCACCGGCGGCACCAACGACGCGCGCCACGCCGACCCCGACGCCCGCGCCAACTGCTACGCCCGCTCCTGGCGGTGCGACGACCACGCCACCGGCAGGTCGCACGGGTCCGGCACCGACGCCCGCCCCCGGCGCAACCCCGGCCCCGACAGCAACGCCGGCTCCCGGCGGAGCCATGACGCCGCCGACCGGACGTCAGGGCGCAACGCCCCCTGCAACCACACCGCCAGCCGGCACGCCGCCTGCGGGTGCGCCCGCTGCCGGAACTCCGCCTGCGCCGCAGGCGGGCGCCCCGGCCCGGCCCACGCCTCCCGCCGGCGCCGCGGCGCCAACTGTCGTCCCTGGCACGCCAGCCGCAGCGCCACCGCCCAACAGGGCGCAATACGCTCCGCCGACGGTTGCGCCGGCCTTCCGGGCCGCGCCGACGGTCGCAGCGCCGCTGCCGCCACCGCCGCGCCCGCCGCAGCGTGATCTGACGCCGCTCGCTATCGGAGCGGGCGTGGTGGCCGGTGCCGTGATCGGCGCCACCATCGCCGACTACCGCAACCAGCGACAGGAGGTCGTCGAAGGCGGCCGCACCGTCTACACCGAGCCGGACCGCATCATCATCCGCGACCCGGGCGGGCAAGCGTACGTCCGCGGCAACGATCTCTATCGCTTCCGCTATGGCGCCCGCGACATCCGCAGCGAGACGGTCGGCGGCGAAACCCGCACCGTCGTGATCCGTCCCGACGGCAGCGAGGTGATCACCGTGGTCGGTCCGGACGGTCAGTTGCTGCGGCGTATCCGCAGGGACCCCGGCGGGCGCGAGATCATCATCATCGACAACAGCTACCGTGATCCGCGGTCGGTCGGCGGCTTCTATGTCGACGTGCCGCCGCCGGTGGTGAACATTCCCTACGATCGCTACATCGTCGACGCCCAGGAGGCGTCGCCGGACGTGATCTACCAGACCATGGAGGCACCGCCGGTGCAGCGGATCGATCGGCGCTACTCGCTCGACGAGATCCGTTACAGCCCGAATGTTCGCATGCAGATGCCGAGCATCGACGTCAACACGATCAACTTCGAGACGGGGTCGTGGACCATCCCGCCGGACCAGGCTGCGAGGCTGCAGGTGATCGCCGACGGTCTCAACCGGGCGATCCAGCGCAACCCGCGCGAGGTGTTCCTGATCGAGGGCCACACCGACGCGGTCGGCAACGACGTCGACAATTTGTCATTGTCGGACCGCCGTGCGCAGGCCGCGGCCGAATTGCTGACCCAGCAGTTCAATGTGCCGGCGGAGAACCTGACCTCGCAGGGCTACGGCGAGCAGTATCTGAAGGAGCAGACGCAGGGGCCGAGCCTGATCAACCGGCGCGTCACCATCCGCCGCATCACGCCGCTGCTCAACGGCGGCCAGGCCTCGCTGCCGCCGCCCCCGCCAGGCACCACGCCGCCGCGGTAAGCGCAGCCACAAATGCAAAATGGCCGGGAGCGATCCCGGCCATTTTTGTTTCTTGCACTCTCGTGCCCCGGCTCATCTACTATCGGTGCAATTGGATCGAGATTCTGGGTCCCGGCTCTGCGACGCACCGCCATAGCGCGTCGAAGACGCGCGTGAACGCGCTTATGGCGCTACATCGCGTCCGGGACACGAGCAGACGCGCTTAGCCCTTGTCGCTCTCGAGCCGGAAGATCTGCGAGCCTTCGCCGCCCGACAGCAAGCCGCTCTCGGTGTAGAGCTTGAGCTTGGTGCGGGTGTCGGCGATGTCGAGGTTGCGCATGGTGAGCTGGCCGATGCGATGCTCCGGCGTGAACGCCGCGTCCTCGACCTTCTCCATGCTCAGCCGCTCCGGCGCATAGGTCAGGTTGGGGCTTTCCGTGTTGAGAATCGAATAGTCGTTGCCGCGGCGCAGCTCGAGCGTCACCTCGCCGGTGACGGCGCGCGCGACCCAACGCTGCGCGGTTTCGCGCAGCATCAGCGCCTGCGAATCGAACCAGCGGCCCTGGTAGAGCAGACGGCCGAGGCGCAGGCCGCTGACGCGATATTGCTCGATGGTGTCCTCGTTGTGGATGCCGGTGACGAGGCGCTCATAGGCGATGTGCAGGAGCGCCATGCCGGGCGCCTCGTAGATGCCGCGGCTCTTGGCCTCGATGATGCGGTTCTCGATCTGGTCGCTCATGCCGAGGCCATGGCGGCCGCCGATGGCATTGGCTTCCAGGAACAGCGCGACAGGATCTGCAAAGGTCTGGCCGTTGAGCGCTGTGGGCTGGCCCTCCTCGAAACGCACCACGACCTTCTCGGCCTTCACAGTGCAATCGTCGCGCCAGAACGGCACGCCCATGATGGGATTGACGATCTTGATGCCGCTGTCGAGGCTCTCGAGATCCTTTGCCTCGTGCGTGGCGCCGAGCAGATTGCTGTCGGTCGAATAGGCCTTCTCCGCGCTCATCTTGTAGGCGAAGCCTTGGGCGGTCATGAACGCCGACATTTCGGCGCGGCCACCGAGCTCGTCGATGAACTGCTGGTCGAGCCAGGGCTTGTAGATGCGCAAGGATGGATTGGTCAAAAGACCGTAGCGATAGAAGCGCTCGATGTCGTTGCCCTTGAAGGTCGAGCCGTCTCCCCAGATGTTGACGCCGTCTTCCTTCATCGCGGCAACCAGCATCGTGCCGGTCACGGCGCGCCCGAGCGGCGTGGTGTTGAAATAGGTGATGCCGCCGGTCGAGATGTGGAAGGCGCCCGACTGGATCGCGGCGATGCCTTCGTGGACGAGCTGCGTACGGCAATCGACGAGCCGCGCCTTTTCGGCGCCGAACTCCATCGCCTTGCGCGGGATCTCGTTGTAGTCGGCTTCATCCGGCTGGCCGAGATTGGCGGTATAGGCATAGCAGCGCGCGCCCTTCTGCTTCATCCAGAGCAGCGCTGCGCTGGTGTCGAGACCGCCGGAGAAAGCGATGCCGACCTTTTCTCCCTTGGGCAGGCTCTTCAGAATCGTAGTCATGGCGCTTCCAATCGGATCTTAAGGGGCTGATGTCGTCTTTCGGTGTGACTTGCGCGATTATCAAATTTCGCGTGCATGGGCACGCCTTTAATGGCTTACATCGACGCTGCCGGGCCGGTTTTGCGGCCGAACAGGCGCTGGCGGAGCCGATAGGCCGGCCAAGCCAGCCGGGTCAGGGCGGCATCGACCGCCTCGTCGGAAAACCGTGTCCGCGGCCAGCGGTAAATCAGGGCGTAGGCGAGCCAGATCACCAGGAAGGTGACGAGGCCGGCGATCGAGACGTCGGTGAAAAAGTGCCCGCCAAAGGCCATGCGCAGGCCGCTGGTGACTGTGCCGAACACCACGGCCCCGGCATAGGCGAGCGGCCGCCACGTGGGCGGCGCCAGCGCAGCCGGCGCCAGCGTCCAGAACGCGGTCGCGCCCTCGCCGGAGAAGAACGAGCAGTTGCGTCCGCAGCCGCCGCGCGGATCCCACCACGGCACGAATGACAGGTCACCGGCGAACTCGGTCACGACCACCGGGCGCGGCCGGCCCCAATAGGATTTGAAGGCGAGATTGGTGAGAATGCCGGCCGACAGCGTCAGCGTCACCAGCAGGAAGACGATCGTTCGTCCCGAGACCATCAGCGGCCGGTCGGGCCTGACCAGCTTGACCACCAGCGCCACGATCGATGGAACTGCGAACGCCCAGGCGATCCACATCGCCGCATCCCGCGCAAAGCCGGCCCAGCCATTCAGCTTGAGCGGAAAGGTCTTCGTCTCAGGATCGAAGAACAGCGAGGCGAGCTTGAGATCGAGCTCGGGAAAGACGCCGAAGACGACGCCGATCACGAGCCACAGCGCCAGCGCGATGAAGAGTCCAGTCCGGTTCATGGCGCGCGGTTTAGCCGAGCGGGATGGGGATGGAAACCCTTCGGCTGTCATTCCGGGGCGATGCGAAGCATCGAACCCGGAATCTCGAGATTCCGGGTTCGGTCCTGCGTACCGCCCCGGAATGACTACATTACCTACAGCGCATCCGGCCGCGAATTCGACGGCAGCGGCGGGGGCGGCTTGCGCGGGGGCGGCGGATGGCGCCAGGCGCCCGCATTGCGACCGGCGATCATCCAGTACACGACCCCGGCAACGATACCCGCGCCGGTCATGATCTCGAGATGGCGGCGCACGATGCCCTCGAACTCGAGCGTCTCGGGATGGAACGGAATAAGGCCGAGATAGCAGGCAAGCCCGACCAGCCCGCCACCGACCGCATAGGCGAGCGCACTGCGGATATAGAAGGCCTCGGTGATCGCGACGATGACCATCGCCGGCAACAGCGCGAAGCCGGAGATGAAGATGAAGCCAAAGCCGAGCAGGACGTCGATCGTGCCTTCATCAACCGGACCTGCGCCGAGATCGGAGAATTCCGGGAACAGCAGCGCAGCCACGACGATCATGCCGCCGACCAGGCATGAGGCCAGAAAGCCGAGAAAGATCACGACGAGGCGCCCGATCAGTGCCATCGGACGCATCCATCATCGTTGACCGAATGTAACACAACGTCCCCCACCGTCATTCCGGGGCGCGCGTAGCGCGAACCCGGAACCTCGAGATTCCGGGTTCGGGTCGTCCAGCCGCCCCGGAATGACTGCCTAGAAATAACGATGCCCGGCCATGACGGATGTTGATGGCCGCTTCATGTCAATCGGTCATCGCCATCGCGCGCAGCGCCTGGCGCTCGCGAACCGAGAGCTTTTCCGTCTCCGATTTGAGCTGGCCGCAGGCGGCGAGGATGTCGCGGCCGCGTGGCGTACGCACCGGCGAGGAATAGCCGGCGTTGAAGATGTATTCGGAGAATTTTTCGATCTGGTCCCAGTCCGAGCATTCATAGGCCGTGCCGGGCCAGGGATTGAACGGGATCAGGTTGATCTTGGCCGGGATGCCCTTGAGCAGCTTCACGAGGAGCCTGGCGTCGTCGAGGGAATCGTTGACGCCCTTGAGCATCACATATTCGAAGGTGATGCGGCGCGCGTTCGAGGCGCCCGGATAATCGCGGCAGGCCTGCAGCAATTCCGCGATCGGATATTTGCGATTGAGCGGCACGAGCTCGTTGCGCAGCTCGTCGCGCACCGCGTGCAGCGAGATCGCGAGCATGACGCCGATCTCGTCGCCGGCGCGCACGATGTTCGGCACCACGCCCGAGGTCGACAGCGTGATGCGGCGGCGGGAGATGCCGATGCCTTCATTGTCTCCGACGATGAGCAGGGCATCGCGCACCGCGTCGAAATTGTAGAGCGGCTCGCCCATGCCCATCATCACGATGTTGGTGACGAGGCGCGTGCCGTTCTCGCGATCGGCCCAATCATTCAGGCGATCGCGCGCCACCATCACCTGCCCGACGATCTCGCCGGCGGTGAGGTTGCGTACCAGCCGCTGCGTGCCGGTGTGGCAGAAGGAGCAGTTCAAGGTACAGCCGACCTGCGAGGAGACGCACAGCGTGCCGCGATCGGTCTCGGGAATGTAGACGCACTCGACTTCATGCGCCCTCTCGACATTGTCACCGCTCGGCAGGCGCAACAGCCATTTGCGGGTGCCGTCATTGGAGATCTGCTCGGCCACGACTTCGGGCCGGTCGACGGTGAAGTGCTTTGCGAGCTCGGCGCGGATGTCCTTCGAGATCGAGGTCATCTCGTCAAAGCTCCTGGCGCCGCGGAAATAGATCCAGTGCCACAATTGCTGCACACGCATCTTGCGCTGCGCGGGCGCTACGCCGATCTCGCCGAGGCGTTCGGCAAGCTCGCTCCGCGACAGGCCGATGAGCGAGGGCCTCGCCGGCGGCACATAGGTTTCGAGCGGGACCTTTTCCAAGGGAAGCCCGGCGGCAACGGTGTCGGTCGATTGAACGGTCATCGTCATTCTGTCTTGAGAAAAACTCTCGCCCCTCATCCTGAGGAGCGCGCATCGCGCGCGTCTCGAAGGATGAAGGCCCGGAACAAGCATCTCGGCCTCGCGGTTCGAGACGGCGCTTGCGCGCCTCCTCACCGTGAGGGGAAGCAGCTTTCAAATAGGCGTTTGAAAGCCCCCAAACAACGCCAAATTAGCGCGAAACGCACCCTACCGCTTACAGTCCTGCGCGATTCGATCGAGGGCCTGCGCCAGGCCCTTGAGCGAGAAGGTGTCGGTGGTCTCGGTCCCCTTGGCCGAGACGCCCTTGACCACGAGATCGGCGGATTTGCGCATGGCCTCGACCATCCGCTCCTCCTCGGCCGCGTTCTTGATCCAGAGGCCGTCGCCTTGCGTGTACATCGCGTAGGACGCGCCCCCGACCTCGAGGGTCGATTCCGAGCCCGGTTTCAGCGCGTAGCCGATCATGACCGAGACTTCGTTGTTGACCCTCTCCGACGGCCGGGTGGAGACGAAGGCATACGCCGGATCGCGCGGGCGGTTCGGCGGATTGGTCTTCGAGGACGAGGGTTTTGCCAGCGCAAAACAGACTTTCTTGCCGTTGGGCGTCGCCGAATAGGCGCCCCAGGTGCCGAACTGGCCGATCAGGGACGGCTCCGCACCGCCTGCAATGGCCGGAGGCGGCGCCACCGGTTTACTCTCGGGCTTTGCCGCCGTCTTTGCTGCGGTCTTGGCATCCGCGGCCGGCTTAGCCACTGCCTTCGGCGCCGGTTGTGCGGTTTGCGCGCGCGCAAGATCGGCGATCCCGCACGCCACCACGCCAGTCATCAAGGATAAAAAAAGCACCCGCCACATCCTGGAGTGGTTCCCTCAATATTGTGACTGGAAGATGGCCCGGCCGGACTTTGTCCCGCACCCAAAATAGCCGGTAAGAGCCTGATTCGGAACGAGGTTACAGGGAAGAAAGTCCTAGTCTTTCGGTCTTAGCCCTTGGATCTGGCGGCGCGCTGCGCGGCCCATTGCGCCTCGGTCCAGCCGAGCAGGTCCTCGGCGCCGGAACTGCGCAAATGGGCGCCGCCGTCGATCACCACCATCTCGCCATTGATATAGCCGGCGCGGTCCGAGACCAGAAAGCTGGCGAGATCCGCGAGCTCGGCATGCTCTCCGGTGCGGCCCAGCGGATTGCGCGACGCCCAGCCCTCATCGCGGCCCTCCGGGCGCAGCTGGCCGGAGGCGCCGGCGGTCGGGAACGGACCCGGCGCAATCGCCACGGTGCGGATGCCCTTCGGCCCCCATTCAACCGCGAGGCTCCTGCTCATCGCCAGCACGGCCGACTTCGCCATCGCTGAGGGCACGGTGAAGGCACGGCCGGTAATGGTCGAGGTCGAAAGGATCGAGAGCACGACGCCCTTGTGCGCGCCTTCGATCCAGCGGCGGCCCGCCGCAAGCGTGCAATACATCGCGCCGTGCAGCGTCGGCGCCAGGATCGCGTCCGCGGCACGGAATGAGAGATGCTCGCTCTGCGCGATGAAGGTCGCGGCCGCATTGTTGACGAGGATATCGAGCGGCGCCTCGCGCCAGATCTGATCCATCATGCCATCGACCGCCGCGCCGTCGCGGACATCACAGACGATGGTTGTGACCTTGCCGCCGGTCTCGTTTCGCATCTCGCTGGCGGCAGCCTCGAGGCGATCGCGCTTGCGGCCGCAGATCACGAGCTCGGCGCCGAGCGCGCGGAAGCGACGCGCCATCGCAGCACCAAGTCCGGAGCCGCCGCCGGTAACCAGGATGCGCTTGTCCCTGAGCAGGCCTGTTTCAAACATCGTTTGAATCCTCCCGTTCGCAAACATCGCCATTGCGAGCGCAGCGAAGCAATCCAGACTGTCGCCGCGGAATGATTCTGGATTGCTTCGCTGCGCTCGCAATGACGGAGAATAGGCCTACGCATCGCTTTGAACAAAGAAACCGGATTGTGGGCTGGCGTTAAATCCGGCAAAAGCAGGCAAACTATAATTCCGCTTTGAAACGCCTAGGTGTCGCCATGAAAGCCATCCTCTGCTCGCAATATTGCCAGCCCGACGATCTCGTGTTGGCCGATGTACCGGATCCGGTGGCAGGGCCCGGCGAAGCCGTAATCGCGATCAAGGCGGCGGCGCTGAATTTCTTCGACATCCTGATGATTCAGGGCAAGTACCAGGTCAAGCCGCCGTTCCCGTTCTCACCGGCCGCCGAAGTCGCCGGTGTGATCGAGAGCATCGGCCCCGGCGTGACCGATCTGAAAGTGGGCGACCGCGTGGTGGCCTCCTGCGGCCATAACGGCGCGCGCGAGAAGATCGCGCTGCCGGCGGCTTCGATCGTGAAGATTCCGGACAATCTCGATTACGACCGTGCGGCCGGAATCATCATTATCTACGGCACCGCGCTGCACGCGCTCGAGGATCGCGCGAGCCCGAAGCCGGGCGAGACGCTTGCGGTGCTCGGCGCAGCCGGCGGCACCGGCCTGGCGGCCTGCGAGCTCGGCAAGCTGATGGGCCTGAAGGTGATCGCCTGCGCCTCGTCGGATGAGAAGCTTGCTTTTGCGAAAGCGCACGGCGCGGAGCTGACGCTCAACTACGGCAAGGAAGATCTGAAGGAGGGCCTGCGCAAGCTCACCGACGGCAAGGGCGTCGACATCATCTTCGATCCCGTGGGCGGCGCCTATGCCGAGCAGGCACTGCGCTCGATCGCCTGGGAAGGCCGCTTCCTGGTGATCGGCTTTGCCGCCGGCGACATTCCAAAGATGCCGCTCAACCTCGCGCTGCTGAAGGGCTGCGATATCCGCGGCGTGTTCTGGGGCGCCTGGACGCGGCTCAACCCGGCGAAGAACCGCGCCAATCTGGAGAAGCTCGTGAAGTGGACGGCGGAAGGCAAGATCTCCTCCCACGTCGACCGCACCTTCCCCCTGGCGCAGACCGCCGATGCGCTGAAGGTGCTGGCCGGCCGCCAGGCGATGGGCAAGGTGATCCTGCATCCCTGACGTCGCGCGGATGTTACGAAACGTTGCTCGCCACAAACCTGGCCGTCATCGCCGGCCGCACATTCAACTGTCATCCAACTGTCATCGCCCGCCTTGCGCGCAGTTGCGCACTGGAGCGGGCGATCCAGTATTCCAGCGACGTCAGGCGCATGCGGAGAAGCCGCCGCGTACTGGATTTCCCGCTCGCCGCCTACGCTAAAGCCTTGGCGTAGCCGGCCTTGGCGTAGCCGGGTCGCGGGGAATGACCGCGTAGAATGTGGTGCATGCAACGGGCCTCTCGCAGCAGACCGCCGGATTTATGGTAAAAGTTCCCTCAACCACCGCGATCAAAATTGCGGTGCACGTCCCGCTCTTGCCTCAATCAAACCCAAATGTTTCCTGATTCGCCCAAACCGTGGTCGTCTTTTGGGCTGAATCGGACGGCGATTTACCGGTTCCAGTGAGCGGGGGCTTCTGGACAACAATAAGAAGACTTCACCCGGGATGCCCCCAGCGCGTTGCGTTTAGTAATAGGGGAGCATCAGACCATGGAGACGACGGCCTACCGTCTGTCCAAGACATCTCGGGCGTTCGACGCCGAGCAAGTCATGACCGATCTGGACGCCATGCCCTATCATCTGGCACAGGCCGACCGGACCGAGCTTTCACCGCACGATCCGATGCCGCTGTTTTTGTCCGATCCGCAGGGCACGCCGGATCCACGAGAGTTTACCCCCCGCCGCGCGCGGCGCGTCGGCCTCGCGACGCAAATCGTCGCCAGCGTGCTGGCCGCATCCGCGATCGCAGTGCTGGTCACGTTGTTCCACTCCGACGTCAGCCGCCTGTTCGCCGCCAATGCTACGGCATGGATAAGCAGCGTGGCGGCCGAGGAGCCGGCGACACCACCGGCCCCGGTCGCACGCCAGACCCCGCTGAAGGATCCGGCCCGGGTGTCGAACCCGATGCAACTCGCCGCCGCAGAAGCCAGGGAAGTCACGGCGCCGGCGCCGCCGAGCCGCGAGGCGATCGCGACCGCCTACCAGAACGCGCTGCAAGCGCAGACGCCGGCACAGGCCGCCGCCGCGCCCGTCGCGCCGCCGCCCGCACCGCTGGCGCCACCTCAGCCCGTCAAAACGCTCGACGCCGACACGCTGGCCGGACTGATGACGCGCGCCAGGAGCCTGATGACCATCGGCGATATCGCCGCCGCCCGGCTGCTGCTCGAGCGCGCGGCGAATGCGCAGGATGCGACAGCGGCGTTCGTTCTGGCGCAGACTTTTGACCCGGCCGTACTCGGCACCAAGGATACGCGCAGCATCACCGCGGATCCCGCCGCTGCACGAAGCTGGTACCAGAAGGCCGCTGCCCTCGGATCCGCGGAGGCGCGGGCGCGCCTCACGCAACTTCAGGACTAGGATTTCAATTTAAGCAGAGGACATCATGCGTAACGCTTTGAGAATGGCGCTAGCCGCCATCGTGACGATGTGTGGCCTGTCAGCACAGGCCGAGCAGACCGAATACGACCCGAGCAAGGTCTCGGACAGTCTGAAGGCGATCTTCCAGTTCGGATCGGTCTCGACCAAGCAGGCGTTGAACGCCAACACGGTCACGCTGATCACCGGCACCATCGGCGGCACCTATGTGCAGTTCGGCGCCGACCTCGCCTCCGTGCTCGATGACGGCAACAAGCTGCGCGTGCTGCCGATCGTCGGCCGCGGCTCGGTGCAGAGCGTCGCCGACATCCTGTTCCTCCAGGGCGTCGATCTCGGCATCGTGCGCGCCGACACGCTCGACTACCTCGAGCGCAAGGGTTTTGCGAGCGACATCAAGAAGCAGTTCACCTACGTGACCAAGCTCTACAATGAAGAGATGCAGGTCATCGCGCCGAAGTCGATCGCGACACTGAAGGACCTTGAGGGCAAGAAGGTCAGCGTCGACCTGCCCAATGGCGGCACCTTCGTCACCGCGCTCACGGTGTTCGAGCGGCTCGGGATCAAGGCCAACTTCGTCTATATCGAGCAGCGTATCGCGATGGAGAAGCTGAAGGCCGGCGAGATCGACGCCGTGATCGTGGTCGGCGGCAAGCCGTACAAGTCGGTCTCGACCTTCAATAATGACGGCCGCTTCCATCTTGCGGGCGTGGACTACGCCAAGCCGCTCCAGAGCGACTATCTGCCGGCGACGCTGACGGCAAAGGACTATCCGAACCTGATCAAGGATGGCGAGACGGTCGACACGATCGCGGTCCCGGCCGTGCTTGCCGCCTATAATTGGGGGCCGAAGACGGATCGTTACCGCAAGATCGCACTGTTCGTGGACGCGTTCTTCACGAAATTCCCGACGCTGCAGAACCCGCCCTTCCATCCGAAATGGAAAGAGGTCTCGCTCGCGGCCCCGTTGTCGGGCTGGAACAGGCTGCCGGTGGCGCAGCAATGGCTCGACAGCCACGGCGTCGAGCCGGTGGCGCGCCAACGCTTCGAGACATTCCTGAAGCAGAACCCCGCGGCGGCGAAGGTGTCCGAGACCGACAAGGAAGCGCTGTTCAAGCAATTCCAGGCCTGGGAAGCGGAGAACGGCTCGCGGGCGCAGGCGAGGTCGGAGAAGAAGTAGCGGCAAACACCGTCATTGCGAGGAGTGAAGCGACGAAGCAAATCCAGACTGCCACCGCGGAAACATCTCTGGATTGCTTCGCTTCGCTCGCAATGACGAGCTTGTGGAACGCTAGCGCTGCACTCTCACTGTCATCACCCGCCTTGTGCGCGATTGCGCACTGGAGCGGGTGATCCAGTATTGCAGAGGCAGCGCAAGGACACGGATAAGCCGCGGCGTACTGGATTGCCCGCTTTCGCCGGCAATGACGGCGGAGCGTGTTACTCCCGCGACTACGCGGCTTCCGCCTCTGCTTCGCCCACACCGCGCTTCAGCGCGGCGCGGGCGGCTTCGCGGTGATCTGGCGTGATGTGGCTGGCGACCAGCTTGATTGCGGTCGCGAGCACGGCGGCATCATCGGTGAAGCCGAGCATCGGCAGCATGTCGGGCACGACATCGAACGGCAGGATGAAATACGCGATCGCGCCCAGCAGCGATGCCTGCACATGGCGCGGCGTCTGCTTGTCGAAGGCGCAGTAATAGGCGGCGAGCAGATCCTCGGCGAACGGCAGGTGCGCGACCACGCGCTTCAGCTTGCGCCAGAAACGCCGGCGCACGGTCTCGCGGTCTTCCGCCCGCCGATCGGCCGGCTCAAAGCCGACGCTGTGTTCGGCAGCAGCCATGGTCCAAAACTCCCCGTTTAGGCCGGCGCGGCCGATGGCCGCATCCAATGCCGATCACAAGATGGGGATGCGGCGGCATTGCAACAAGACGTCAGCCAAGGCCTGCCTGGGTCGCGATGGCGTTCATCGCCTTGGCGAGCTCGATATCGAGCGCGGTGACGCCGCCGGCATCATGGGTCGAGAGCACCACCTCGACCGTCTTGTAGACGTTCTTCCATTCGGGATGATGGTCCATCTTCTCGGCCACCAGCGCGGCACGTGTCATGAAGCCGAAAGCCTGGTTGAAATCCCTAAAGGTAAACGTCCTGCCGATCGCCTCGCGGCCACCGGTCTCGGTCCAGCCGGATAGTTCGCTCAAGGCCAGCTTGCGTGCTTCCGCCGACAGCCGCTCCGTCATGGTCGCCTCCGTCTTCAGGGGAACTTTACCCTAACACCGTGCTGACGCCGGGGTTCATATGGAGTTGTCCTCCATCCGCTAACCATGACGCAGATGTAACCCTGACGGGCAAGAAATTTGCTACAATTGCGGGGGTAATGACCAGGCCAAGATGAAACCGAGCCTGAAACGCCTGTATGGGAGATCGATGACCGGGGGCCTGGAGCTGGCCGAAACACCCACACCGACGTCGCCGCGATCGGCGGCGCGGAAGACCATGCTTGTTTCGCTCGCGTTCGTGCTTGCTGTCGTCGGCGCGCTCGTCGGCGGCTATTATTTTGCCATGCGCCCGGTGACGCTCAAAATCGCCGTTGGCCCGGCCAACAGCGACGACGTCAAGGTCGTGCAGGCGCTGACGCAGGCTTTCGTCCAGAGCAAGGGCTATGTCCGGCTGCGTCCGGTCCAGACCGAGGGCGCCACCGCGAGCGCCGAGGCGCTCGCCGAGAACAAGGTCGACCTCGCCATCATCCGCGGCGATCTCGACGTGCCGAAGACCGCCCAGGCGGTTGCGACGTTGCGCAAGAACGTCGTCGTGCTCTGGGTCCCGGCGACCGGCAAGGGCAAGAAGAAGGGCGCCAAGATCACCAAGATCGCGCAGCTCGCCGGCCATCGCATCGGCGTGGTTGGCCGCACCCAGGCCAACGTCAATCTCCTGAAGGTGATCCTCCAGCAATACGGCGTCGATCCCGCCAAGGTGGAGATCGTGCAATTCCCGGCCAATGAAGCCGCCGAAGCGATCCGCACCCAGAAGGCCGACGTCTATCTCGCCGCCGGCCCCGTCAACAGCAAGATTACCGCGGATGCGATCGCCGCCTCCACCAAGGACGGCGGCACGCCGACCTTCCTCGCGATCGATTCGGCCGACGCGATCGCGCAGAACCATCCGGTCTATGAAGCCGCCGAGATCCCCGCCGGCACCTATGGCGGCTCGCCCGACCGGCCCGATGACGAGGTCAAGACGATCAGCTTCGCGCACCACATCGTGGCGCGCAAAGGCCTGTCGGACACTACCGTCGCCGCCTTCACCCGGCAGCTCTTCGCGATACGCCAGCAGCTGGTGACGGAATTCCCGCTGGCGGCGAAGATCGAGACGCCCGACACCGACAAGGACGCCGTGATCCCCGTGCATCCGGGCGCGGCCGCCTTCGTCGACGGCGAGGAAAAGACCTTCCTTGACAGATACAGCGACTACATCTGGTGGAGCCTGATGGCGCTCTCGGCGATGGGCTCGATCGGCGCCTGGTTCGCCGGCTACCTGAAGAAGGACGAGCGCGACAACAACAGCCATCTGCGCGAACGGCTGCTGGACATGATCGCGGCGGCGCGGCGCTCGGAGACCGTCGACGAGCTCGACCAGATGCAGGGCGAGGCCGACGACATCCTGCGCGACACGCTGCGCTGCTTCGACCACGGCGCCATTGAAGAAAGCGCGCTGACCGCCTTCAACATCGCGCTCGACCAGTTCCACTCCGCGGTCGCCGACCGCAAGGCGCTGCTGCTCAGCCTGCCGCAGAACCTGCAGCGCGCCGGTGCCCAATTCCGCGCCGCCGGCAACGCGTAAAAGCTTCCGCGCGTAATCGCTGCGTCACATTGTCTCAATATAGCGTTGGCTTCGCAGTGACGGCTGCCACCGCAGTCGTCCCGACCGATTTCGAGACGCCTTTCCATGAAAATCAAATTCTCCCGTCGCCAATTCCTCTCCACCAGCGCCGGCGCACTCGGCGCGATCGCGATGCCCTATGTGTCGCGCGCGGCCGACCGGCCGCTGATCACCCATGGCGTTCAGTCCGGCGACGTCACGGTCGACGGCGGCGTGGTCTGGGCGCGCGCCGATCGTGCCTCACAGATGCTGGTCGAGGTGGCGACGACGGATAGCTTCAAGGACGCCCGCGCACTGCCGCCGATTGCCGCGCTGCCCGAGAGCGATTTCACCGCGAAGATGCTGGTCGAAAATCTGCCCGGCGGTCAGGACATCTTCTACCGCGTCCGTTTCCGCGATCTCTCTCACACCGCGATCGAGAGCGAGCCGGTGGTCGGCCGCTTCCGCACCGCGCCCGCTGACCGCCGCGACGTCAGCTTCGTCTGGGGCGGCGACGTTGCCGGCCAGGGCTGGGGCATCAATCCCGACGACGGCGGCATGTTCACATTCTCGGCGATGCGCAAACACCGTCCGGACTTCTTCCTGCATTCCGGTGACACGATCTATGCCGACGGCGTGATCCCCTCCGAGGTGAAGCTTGCCGACGGCAAGATCTGGAAGAACGTCACCATCCCCGAAAAGGCCAAGGTCGCCGAGACGCTCGACGAGTTCCGTGCCGCGCACAAATACAATTTCACCGACGACAATGTCCGCGCCTTCAATGCCGAGGTGCCGATCTTCGTGCAGTGGGACGACCACGAGGTGACCAACAACTGGTCGCTGTCGAAGGATCTGCCGGCCGCCTACAAGGAGCGCAACGTCACCCTGCTCGCCGCGCGCGCCGCGCGCGCCTTCCACGAGATGTATCCGATGCGCGAGAGCATCGTGGAGCCGGGCCGGGTCTATCGCCAGATCTCCTACGGCCCGCATCTCGACGTCTTCATGCTGGACGAGCGCAGCTATCGCGGCCCCAACGGTCCGAACCTGGAGACGGAATACGGCCCCGCGTCCTATTTCCTCGGGCCGGATCAGATGGCCTGGCTGAAGCGCGGCCTCCTGAACTCGCGCGCGACCTGGAAGGTGATCGCCTCCGACATGCCGCTCAGCATCCTCGTTTACGACGATGCTGCGAACAAGAAGGGGTCGGAAGCCTTCGCGCAGGGCGACGGGCCGGTGCGCGGGAGAGAGTTCGAGATCGCCGACCTCCTGCGCTTCATCAAGATGGCGCCGATCAGGAACACGGTGTGGCTGACCGCCGACGTGCACTATACGGCCGCGAACTACTACAATCCGGACAAGGCGCAGTTCCAGGAATTCGAGCCGTTCTGGGAATTCGTCTCGGGGCCGCTGCATGCCGGAACGTTCGGACCGGGCGAGGTGGACAACACGTTTGGACCCGAGGTGCGTTTCGTCAAGGCGCCCGGCCTCGACAAGCAGAACCTGCCGCCGTCGGCCGGCATGCAGTTCTTCGGTCACGTCAAGATCGGCGGCTCAAGCGGCCAGATGACGGTGACCATGCGTGACCGCGCCGACACCGCGTTGTGGTCGACGACGCTCGATCCGAAGCTCGCTTAGAGCCCACTGCTACCTGGAGGCACGCGCGCGCAGCGCGGCCTCCATCGCATCACTCGAGCAGGGTTTTTGCAGCCGCGGCACGCCAGCGAACTCGGGCGGAATCCTCGTCTCCGCGCCGTAGCCGGTGACGAAGACGAACGGGATTTTCAGCGCAACCAGCCGCTCGGCGATCGCAAAGCTCGTTTCGCGGACCAGCTCGACATCGAGGAGCGCAAAGTCGGGCGCGCGGTCGGTGATCGCATCCAGTGCGCGCGCAACGGATGCGACTGTCCGCACATCCTTCACGCCGAACCCGAGCAGGCGTTCTTCGAAATCGATCGCGATGATGGGATCGTCCTCAACGATCAGCACATCGGCGGGGACATCGGAGCCGTCGAATGAAGCGCGCTGCATGGTCTCGTCGATTGAGGGCTGCATGATGTTCCAATCAAGACGGTTTCAGCCCGATGCCTGCGCCCCGCGCATCGGAGGTTCCAGGAACGAAGCGCACCACATCACCGTTTCTCCGTCTGTCCACTTGTGCACACAGGCGGCGAGCGGAACCAGCTAATGTCGGGGGAGATCGGAGAGCGTTGGGATGGATGCGCGAAGCAACAGGACAGCCGAGATTGCGAGCCGGCCCTACAACAATCTGCTGCGGCGACTGAGCCAGGCCGACTACGCGCTGATCGCGGCGCATCTGACTACCGAGGCAACATCGGCGAACGAGCTGCTCTACAATCCCGGCGACGACGTCCAGGTCGTGCATTTTCCCTGCGGGCCGTCGCTTGCGACCTTCCTCGTTCCCAACGAAGACGGCCGCGACGTCGAGACCATTCTGGTCGGCCGCGAGGGCGCCGTCGGCGGCGTCGTCAGCGAAGGCTATCTGCCGGCCTATACGCGGATCGTCGTGAAGTTCGGTGGCCCCTTCGTGCGCATCCATGTCGGCAAGCTCGAGGCCGCCAAGCGCAGCTCGCCGACGCTGCGCAACATCTTTGCGCGCTACGCCGACTGCATGCTGGCGCAGATCTTCCAGTCGACGGCCTGCAACGCCATCCACTCGATCGAGCAGCGCACCGCCAAATGGATTTTGGCCGCGATGGAGCGGATCGACGGCAACGACAGCGTGCCGCTCACGCACGAGCAGCTGGCGACCCTGCTCGGCGTCGGGCGTAGCTACGCGAGCCGCGTCATCCAGTCGTTCAAGGCGCAAGGCCTGATCGAGACGCGTCGCGGCTCGATCCTGGTGTACAACCGCGAGGGCCTCAAATTGCGGGCCTGCCTGTGCAACGACGCGGTGAAGGGCCATTTCGAGGAGGTGCTGCGCGGGGTGTATCCGACGGAGGAAGAGGATATCGGCGTGGAGGCGGGTCGATCCCCTCGCCGCGCGACGTGAACCCACGCAAAGAGCGCTGCTACAAAACCGGGGTATCCATGGAGGACTACCTTGGCCGTCGATTATTGGTGGGTCGGCTTTTTCGTCGACGACGCGACGCGTCAGCGCCTCAAACCACACTTCAAGGCAGCCGCTGCGAACAGCAGCCTTTCGATCGAAGCGGAGCAGGCGATCGCGGCTTGGCGCGCCAACCCAGGCGATTTCGAGGAAGCGGCCTTTTGTTCAAACCCAGAAACGGCGGCTCAAACCAACGCCTTCATTTGCGCGTTCGGCCTTCCCGGGTTTGTCGAGCTTGCAGTGCAGTTGCTGATTGAGGGCCACGAGCTCTCCGGGATCGCCAACGAACAAAACCTGTTCGGTATGGTCATCACGTCCCGGCATGCACCGGTGAGTATCGTCTGGCACGCGCTGGGCGCAGAACGCTCGGAGCTGCTGCCTGGCCGGATGGGCAACATGCTGCTGGCTCCAAACGAGGTTGAAGCCGCCCTTGAGGCGACCCATCGGGCCTATTCGGGCCTGGCGACGAACGAGATGCTGACGAGGGCAAGGCGCTATTGCTGTCACAGCGTACGAGACGACGAGCTGCGCGAGACGCTCGACTTTCTGCCCGGAGGGCTCGCGGAAGCCCGTCGGAGGAACCTGGGGTTCACCGCGCTGGCATGCCCAAGACTTTGAAAGAATTTGACCAAACCCCGTGGTAGAACGGCCAAGCGACGGCCAAAGAAGCCATTGTTTTTTAGCGTTTTCTGACTATATTGCGCTGCAAACGCGTTGAGGTGCCCGGCTTTGATGGCCGGGCTTCCTTTTTGGGCGGAAAGCGCCCGTTTCTCAGGTTTCCAGCGTTATCCGAAAAAGAGGTCCCGGTCTGACCGGCGAGATCGCGCTAACCCATTGTTCGACCGCAAAGAAGCTCACTCATGAACCTTCGTAACGTCGCCATCATCGCCCACGTCGACCACGGCAAGACGACCCTCGTCGACCGCCTCCTCCAGCAATCCGGCACCTTCCGCGAGAACCAGAAGGTGACCGAGCGCGCCATGGACTCCAACGACCTGGAGCGCGAACGCGGTATCACCATCCTGGCCAAGGCGGCCTCGGTGCAGTGGAAGGACACCCGCGTCAACATCGTCGACACCCCCGGCCACGCCGATTTCGGCGGTGAGGTCGAGCGCATTCTGAACATGGTGGATGGCGCGCTGGTGCTGGTCGACGCCGCCGAAGGCCCGCTGCCGCAGACCAAGTTCGTGGTCTCCAAGGCGCTGAAGGTCGGCCTGAAGCCGATCGTCGTCATCAACAAGGTCGACCGCCCCGACGCGCGCCCGACCGAGGTCATCAACGAGGTGTTCGACCTGTTCGCGGCCCTCGACGCCAGCGAGGAGCAGCTCGACTTCCCGATCCTCTACGGGTCGGCCAAGCAGGGCTGGATGGCCGAAAGCCCGGAGGGTCCGAAGGACAAGGGCATGGAGCCGCTGTTCGACCTGATCCTGCGCCATGTCGCGCCGCCGAAGGTCGAGGAAGGCCCGTTCAAGATGATCGGCACCATCCTGGAGGCCAACCCCTATCTCGGCCGCATCATCACCGGCCGCATCTCGTCCGGCATCCTGAAGCCGAACCAGCAGGTCAAGGTGCTCAACGCCGACGGCAAACTGGTCGAGCAGGGCCGCATCACCAAGATCCTGGCCTTCCGCGGTCTCGAGCGCACGCCGCTCGATGAGGCCGAAGCCGGCGACATCGTCGCCATTGCCGGCCTGACCAAGGGCACCGTCGCCGACACCTTCTGCGATCCGACCGTCGAGGTGCCGCTGCCGGCGCAGCCGATCGACCCGCCGACCGTGTCGATGTCGTTCATCGTCAACAACTCCCCGCTCGCCGGCACCGAAGGCGACAAGGTGACGAGCCGCATGATCCGCGACCGCCTGCTCCGCGAAGCCGAAGGCAATGTCGCGCTGCGCGTCGTCGAAGCCGCCGACAAGGATGCGATGGAAGTGTCGGGCCGCGGCGAATTGCAGCTCGCTATCCTGATCGAGACTATGCGCCGCGAAGGTTTCGAGCTCTCGGTGTCGCGTCCGCGCGTCGTGTACCAGAAGGACGAAGCGACCGGCGCCACCATGGAGCCGATCGAGGAAGTCGTCATCGACGTCGACGAGGAGCATTCCGGCGTCGTCGTGCAGAAGATGAGCGAACGAAAGGCGGAGCTGATCGAGATGAAGCCCTCGGGCGGCAATCGTCAGCGCCTGGTGTTCTACGCGCCGACCCGCGGCCTGATCGGCTACCAGGGCGAGCTTTTGACCGACACCCGCGGCACCGCGATCATGAACCGCCTGTTCCACGGCTATGCGCCGTACAAGGGCGAGATCCAGGGCCGTCGCAACGGCGTGCTGATCTCCAACGACCAGGGCGACGCGGTGGCCTACGCCATGTTCAAGCTGGAAGACCGCGGCCCGATGATGATCGAGCCCGGCTGGAAGGTCTATCGCGGCATGATCGTCGGCGAGCACACCCGCGACAACGATCTCGAGATCAACGTGCTCAAGGGCAAGCAGCTCACCAACATCCGTACCACGTCCAAGGACGAGGCGGTGCGCCTGACCCCGCCGATCCGGATGACGCTGGAAAAGGCGCTCGCCTATATCGAGGACGACGAGCTCGTCGAGGTCACGCCGAAGTCGATCCGTCTGCGCAAGAAGCACCTCGATCCGAACGAGCGCAAGCGCGCGGAGAAGGCCAAGGAAGCGGTGGCGTAAGCCACTCACGCTGTCATTTCTTGGTCATCTCGCTGTCATCACCCGCTTCGCGGGTGATGACGCTCACGTGGTGGTGGCTTTGGCGCACACAACAGACGTGCTAGAGCCCAGCCATGATCTCCCTCCCCTCCTCCGTCGACGTCGCAATCATCGGCGCGGGCGCCGCTGGTCTCGGCGCAGCCCACGCGCTGAAGGATTCCGGCCTCTCCATCATCGTACTGGAAGCGCGCGACCGGCTCGGCGGCCGCGCCTGGACCGTGCAGGCCTCGCCTGAAGTGATCTTCGATGTCGGCTGCGGCTGGCTACATTCGGCAGACAAGAACTCCTTCGTAGGAATCGCCGAACGCCTGAATTTCGAGGTCAACAGGGATCTTCCACCCTGGCGCGATCGCGCCTTTGGCGAGGTGTTTCCGGACAGCGAGCGCGAGGACTTCGGGCGCGCGATCGACGAATTCTACGAGCGTGTGTCCGAAGCTGCGCAAGACCGCGAGGATACGCCAGCCGAACGCTATCTCGAACCCGGCAATCGCTGGAACCCGATGATCAATGCAGTCTCGACCTATGTGAACGGCTGCGAGCTCGACCGCGTCTCGATTCTGGACATGGACGCCTACGAGGACACCTACTTCAATTGGCGCGTACGGGCCGGATTTGGCGCGCTGGTCGCGGCCTACGGTGCGTCATGTCCAGTGGCACTGAACTGCAAGGTCACGCTGATCGATCACTCCGGCAAACGCATCCGGCTCGAAACGTCGCTTGGCACGCTCGATGCTGCAAAGGTGATCGTCACGGTACCGACCAGCCTGATTGCAGATGAAGCGATCCGCTTCTCGCCGCAGCTCCCGGCCAAGGTCGACGCCGCGCGCGGCCTGCCGCTCGGCGTCGATGACAAGGTGACGCTGGCGCTGGAGAACGCGGAAGCCTTTCCAAGCGAAGGCAATTTGCGCGGCGCCACCATGCGCACCGCCATGGGCACCTATCACATCCGCCCGTTTGGTCAGCCCTGCATCGACGGTTTTTTCGGCGGCCGCTTTGCACGCGAATTGGAGGATGCCGGCGACGGCGCCTTCGCAGCCCAAAGCATCGACGAGATCGCGGGTTACCTCGGCAACGACATCAGGCGCATGCTGAAGCCGCTGCGTGAGTCCCGATGGGCCCACGATCCCTTCGCCCGCGGCGCCTATTCCCACGCGCTCCCGGGTCATGCCGGCGACCGCGCCGTGCTGGCGGCTCCCGTCGATGGGCGGCTGTTCTTTGCGGGCGAGGCGACGTCGCCGAACTTTTTCTCGACGGCGCATGGAGCGCGGGACAGCGGAGAGCGGGCGGCGAATGAAGTGCTGGCAACGATGGCAAAGGCGTAGCAACAAACTCCGTCATTGCGAGCGGAGCGAAGCAATCCAGAATCCCCCGCGGAAAGATTCTGGATTGCTTCGTCGCTTCGCTCCTCGCAATGACGGGGCTACTACTCGATCACCCTCGCCCGCAAGTCCGCGTCCGGCACGAAGCACGCATCATACTTGCCGAAAATGCGATAGCGGTTGCGTGCGACGAGATTGTAGACCGCGTTCCGCAGCGGTTTTGGCACGGCGAACAGCGCGCGCACCCAGCTCCAGCCGGGGAGTTGCGACAGCACGGTCAGCGCGGCGTCCGATTTCATGAATACTTCGCCGCCGTGAACGACGGCGTTGGTGTCGGGATCATCGGGATCGATGCCGAAGGTCTGTGCGAGCTTCGTTCCGTACTCCGACTGGATCGGCGTGAAACGGAATCGGCGCGCCGTGTCGCGCGTCGCGACGAAGCGAATCCAGCGTGAGCAGAAGATGCAGACGCCGTCGAACAGGATCACGTCGTCGTCAGGCCATTTACTCATCAGAGTCTCTTTATTGACGCGTCTTCTTCACGCGAACCGAAAACGCTATCGGCTATCCAGCATCAGCAGAGCGACCAGCATCAGCACAATCGCCGGGCCCGTCTTCACCAGCGCGCCAAGCGGCTCGATCCAGAGGTCGGGCGTCAGGATCGCGGCGCCGACCATATAGCCGAGCGAGGCAACGATGCCCGCGACGAGCCCGACGCCCGCGGTGCGGCGGAAGGCGATGAGCACGCCGATCGACATGTCCATGAGGCTGGTGCCGATGGTGATGGGATCGACCAGCGCGGATGGGAAGCCGTGCGCGCTCAGGATGCCGGCGGCGGCGCGGTAGGAGACGATCAGGGCGATGAAACCGGAGACGACCCAGAACGCCACCAGGCTCGCGAACACAAACGCCTTGACCAGGTATAGCCGCGCAAACCATTTGTCCTGGATGGTGGCGGGATGACGCCCGATCGCCTCGGCCAGTGTCGTCGGCACAATGCCTGTGGCTGCGATCCAGTGCTGCGGGTCGCCCGTCACGCCGCGGCGCAGTTCGGCGATCGCGGTCGAGCGCATCGGCGGCATCCAGCCGAGCCGGCTGGCGAGATCGCCTGCCCACGCGCCGCAATCGAACAGGAATGCCGGCATCGCGAGATGCGGCCAGCCGGCCGTGCCGAACGCAAGACGAAACTGCTTGATGACGCCGGCCATCGTGGCTGGTTCGGCCTGCATCAGGTCCCAGCTCACGGCTTTCACGGCAGGATCGTCGATCTCGCGCGCCGCGAGCCAGGCGATCGTGGCGGCAATGTCGCTGATAGCGACGGGCTGGAACGGCGTCGCCATCTCCTTGGCCGGCAGGTCGAGCGGAGAGGCCGCGAGCGCGCGCAGCATGGCGCTGCCGCCATAGGCGGACGGCGCGACCACGAAGCCCGGGCGCAGGATCGCGTGGGGAATGCCGGAAGAGGCGACCAGGCGCTCGGCCTCGCGCTTGGTCGTGGCAAAGGAGGTACGATCCTCGTTGGCCGCGCCGGGGATCGAGATGTGCACCAGCCGGATCGCGCGGCCGCTCGCGCCAATTGCCTGCAATAGGCGCACGACGAAGTCGCGATGAACAGCGTTGGTGTCGCTGCCGGGAGCGTCCTGGAGGACGCCCACGCAATTCACGACCACATCGACCGCATGCTCGTTCAGAAGGCGCGTCAGCGCCGCCGCGTCGAGCGCCATGATCGGCAGCTCGATATCGAGCGCGCTCATCTTCTGCGCCGGCGACAGCTGTCGCGCCACGCCGATGACGCGAAAGCCGCGGGCGCGGAGATCGTCGGTGACGAAGCGGCCGATCAGGCCGGAGGCTCCCAACAGGAGGATGTTGCGCACCACTTCACTCATCATATTACTCAGAACGGCTTTGCGATCATCAGCCAGAGGATCAGCATCGTTGCGCCAAAACCCGGGAAGCCGAAGGCGAACCAGCGGCGGAACAGCACGAAATAGCGCGGCGGCAGGGCCGCGCGCTGCTCGGCCGCCTTGCGCGCGAGACCGCGCATCTCGATCTGCATGAACACCACAGGCACCCAGAACAGCCCGGCGACCGCGTAGAGCGCGAGTGACGCCAAGAGCCAGCGCTCCGCGATCGACGTCGCCGAGAGCATCATCAATAGTCCGCCCGTAACCGGCTGGAGGATGACCGCCGAGAGCGTGAACAGGGCGTCCGCGATCACCACGACCGCGGCCGTGCGCGCGATGAACTCGGCGTCCCGGCTGCGATGCGCCATCAGCATGAAGAAGGCGATGCCGCTGCCGGTGCCGAGAATGACGATGGCACCGAGCACATGCAGATATTTGACCAGGAAATACAGCGTCATGGCTTCTTGGCCACCAGCGGCTTTGGTGATTTCAGCGCGCGCTCGAGTTCAGCGCTGGTGGCTTTGACGCCGGCTTCGGTCTCGATCATCCAGTGGCCCTCGCTGCCCACGGCTGGCAGCGCGCGAAAATCGATCTTCCCACCACTGCTGCGAAACGCATCGGCCAATTGCCGCGAAAATGCCGGCGCGAAATAGCTGTCGTTGGCCGCCACCACCCAGGTGATCGGCACGCGCGCCGCCTTGCCGAACTCGCCTGCCGCCGAGGTGAGCGTATGCGGCGCGCAGACCTGGTTGGGGAAGTCGTTGGCATGGCCGCCGCGCCCGGGTGCAAAGGCGATGATGGCGCCAACCGTCTTGGGGTCGGCATTGGCAAGCGCGAGCGTGCCCCAGCCGCCCGCGGAATGACCGAGCACGACGGCGCCGTCCTTGCGGACGAAATCCTGCTCTCGCAAGAATTCCAGCGCGCGTGCGATTTCCTCGGCGGTGGCGCGGCCCGAGCGCGCGTAGTTCGCCTCGTCGCAGCCGCCCTGGTCCTCGACATAACGGCCGCCGGTTGCGCCATGGCCAAGCCTTTCCGGCACCAGCACGGCAAAGCCGCGCGCAACCAGAAACGCGGCGAGCGCGCGGTACTCCGGTTGCGGCATTTGCGCACGACGCAGCACGTTTTGCGTGGAGGCATGTGCGATCAACGCGAGGCGGAACGGGCCGTCGCCCGGGGGACGGAAGAGCAGGGCATGTGCCGGCGTTGCAGCATCCGACGAGGGCACGCGCCACTCTTGCCGGCGAAACGGCTCGCCTTCGGCACCCGATGCCCCCAACGCGCTCTGCGCACGCGCGGGCGTGGCGAGAATGAGCATGGCAACGATGAGCGCAGAGAACCGCATGACTGCCGGCAGCAGAATTCGAACGACAAAGGCCAGACTAGCTGGAACGAATCATCATGGGCGGACTTTTCTCGCGTTGCCGCCATGCAGTCCTTCGCGAAACGGCTGGTTTTGCACCGGCGCAGGGCATCTCGCTGCCGTCCAAAGCGGCGCCCTGTCCTCTTTCGGAACAACACGGCTCGGAAACTGATGCAGAAAGTCCACAGGTTAACCGATAATTAACGATGGCTCTTGCCGCCGGCCCGGCGACTTGGTTTGATCGCGCCCATGAGCACAACCCTGATCGAGGTCCGGCCGGCCAAAGCTGCTGACGCAGCCGCGGTGGCGTCTACCCATGACGAAGCTTGGCGCTCGGCCTATCAGGGCATCATTCCCGGCGCCGAACTGGAAAAGCTGATCAATCGCCGCGGCCCGCAATGGTGGGACAGCGCGATCCGCAAGGGCAGCCGCGTCAGCGTGCTGGTGTTCGGCGACAAGATCGCCGGCTACGCGAATTACGGCCGCAACCGCGCCCGCAGCCTGCATTTCGACGGCGAAATCTACGAGCTTTACCTGCGTCCGGAATTCCAGGGGCTGGGCTTCGGCCGGCGCCTGTTTACCGCCGCCCGCCGCGACCTGATGCAGAGCAATTTGAAGAGCATGGTGGTCTGGGCGCTGTCCGACAACGATCCGGCTACGGAATTTTACCGGGCGCTGGGCGGCCGCATGGTGGCGCGCTCCTCGGAGCGGTTCGGGCCCAAATCGCTCGACAAGGTCGCTTTCGCCTGGACCAATTGATCCGCTGTCATTTGGCTGGCAGTACTTCCTTCCGCCGATACCGTTTGCCCATTTGAGCCGGTAAGAACCGGTGTTCATTATTTCGCGAAAAGTCGATGGATCGGCGGGCCAAGCCCGCGTATGACAGCGCGAAATCGCTGCCGGGCGAGATCCCCTTTCGGCAAACACGGAGCTTTTTATGCGTATCGATGCGGTCTCGATCGGGACCAAAGCGCCAAACGAAGTCAACGTCATCATCGAAGTGCCGGTTGGCGGCGAGCCGATCAAGTACGAGATGGACAAGGAAGCCGGCACGCTGGTGGTCGACCGCTTCCTCTATACGCCGATGCGCTACCCCGGCAATTACGGTTTCATCCCCCACACGCTCTCTGACGATGGCGACCCCTGCGACGTCTTGATCGTCAACACCCGCGCCATCATCCCCGGCGCCGTCATGAGCGTGCGCCCGGTCGGCGTGCTGTTCATGGAGGACGAGGCCGGCGGCGACGAGAAGATTTTGGCGGTGCCGTCTTCGAAGCTCACGCAGCGCTACGACAAGATCAAAGCCTATAGCGACCTGCCCGACATCACGCTGCAGCAGATCCAGCACTTCTTCGAGCATTACAAGGATCTCGAGAAGGGCAAATGGGTGAAGATTCTGCGCTGGGGCGGCCCCGAGGAAGCGCACAAGCTGATCCTCGAAGGCATCGAGCGCGCGAAGAAGAACAAGTAAGCTTCCGTCTCCCGGACGCGGCGCGGCATGAAATGACGCGCCGCTGAGCCGGGACCCATGGCGCCGCTGGGCCCCGGCTCGGCAGCGCATCACTGGCGTGCTGCGCTGCGTCAGGGGCATGAGCTTCGTTCGGAATGGCTATGCGCCGTCTTCTCAGGATCATCCGCAACGTCGTTCTGCTGATCGTCGCCGGCGTGCTCGTGCTCGCCGGCGTCTTGCTGTTCAACGTCCTCACGCGGGCATCGCGGCAAGTGCAGGTCGCAGCGATCCCGCGCGCGACGGTCGACACCGAAGGCGCGGCAAAACGGCTGTCGGAAGCGATCCGCTTTCAGACCATCTCGAACTTCCTCAATCCCGAGCAGGACGCCGACGCTCTACACGGGCTCGAGACGCATATCTCGCAAAGCTTTCCGGCGTTCGATGCCGCAGCCACGCGCGAGGTGATCGGCGGCCACAGCCTGCTCTACACCTGGGAAGGTTCTGATCCCAAGGCCCAGCCGATCGCGCTGCTCGCGCATCAGGACGTGGTGCCGATCGCGCCGGGCACCGAGAAGGACTGGCAGCAAAAGCCGTTCGACGGTGTCGTCGCCGACGGCTTCATCTGGGGCCGCGGCTCCTGGGACGACAAGGGCAACCTCTATTCCATGCTGGAGGCGGCCGAGCAGATGGCGAAGGACGGCTTCCGACCAAAGCGGACGATCTACTTCGCCTTCGGCCATGACGAGGAGGTCGCTGGCACCCGCGGCGCCAAGGTGATCGCGGCCACGCTCAAAGCGCGCGGCGTACATCTCGACTTCGTGCTCGACGAGGGCCTCTTGATCGCCGAGGGCATGATGAAGGGACTACACAAGCCGGCCGCGCTGATCGGGCTCGCAGAAAAGGGCTACGCGACGCTGGTGCTGACCGCGCATGCGACGCCCGGCCATTCCTCGATGCCGCCGCGCGAGACCGCGATCGGCATGATGAGCGCGGCGCTGGCGCGGCTGGAGGATCACCGGCTGCCGATGCATATCCGCGGCGCGGTCGCCGAGATGTTCGACACGCTGGCGCCGGAGATGAGCGGCTTCAGCCGCGTCGCGCTGTCGAACCTCTGGCTGTTCCGGCCGCTGCTGCTGCGCGAGTTCGAGAAGAACGGCCCGAGCGAGGCGATGGTCCGCACCACCACTGCGCTCACCATCTTCAATGCCGGCGACAAGGACAATGTGCTGCCCGGGAATGCGGAAGCCACCGTCAATTTCCGCCTGCTGCCCGGCGACACGCAAGCCAGCGTCACCGATCACGTCCGCACCACGATCGATAATGACAAGATTTCGATCGCGCCGTTTCCCGGCAACACCGACCCGCCGCCGGTGACGGGGACTGCGAGCAAATCCTATGCGGCGCTGAACCGCACGATCCGCGAGGTCTTCCCCGACGTCGTCGTCGCGCCCGGCCTGATGGTCGCGGCGACTGATTCACGCCACTACGCAGGCATCGCCGACAACATCTTCCGCTTCTCGCCGGTGCGCGCCAACGGCGAGGACTTGAAACGGTTTCACGGCACCAATGAGCGCCTCAGCATCGAGGGCTATGCCGACATGATCCGTTTCTATCGGCGGCTGATCGAGAATACGGCGGGGTAAGTCACTTTCTGTCATTCCGGGGCGATGCGCAGCATCGAACCCGGAATCCAGAAGTTGTGGCGCGAGATTCCGGGTTCGCGCTACACGCGCCCCGGAATGACGAGCTACTCACACCGCCGGCTTCGGCAGGCCGGCGATTGCGCAAGCCGCACGCAGCGTATTCACCAGCAGGCACGCCACCGTCATCTGGCCGACGCCGCCCGGCACCGGCGTGATTGCACCGGCGACGCCAAGCGCCTCCTGATAGGCGACGTCTCCGACGAGACGCGTCTTGCCGTCTTCTTTCGGGATGCGAGTGATGCCGACATCGATCACGGTCGCGCCCGGCTTCAGCCAGTCGCCGCGCACCATTTCCGCCTTGCCGACCGCGGCATAGACGAGGTCGGCACGCTTGACGAGACCAGGCAGATCGCGCGATCGCGAATGCGCGACGGTCACCGTGGCGTTCTCGTTCAGCAGCAACTGCACCAGGGGACGGCCGACGAGATTGGAGCGGCCGAGGACGATGGCGTTCATACCCTCGAGCGAGGCGTGCACGCTCTTGGTCAGGATGATGCAGCCGAGCGGCGTGCAGGGTGACAGCGCCTCCAAACCGCCGGCGAGCCGGCCGGCATTGTTCGGATGCAGGCCATCGACGTCCTTGGCGGGATCAATGGCGTTGATCACGGCTTCGGTGTTGAAGCCCTTCGGCAGCGGAAGCTGCACCAGGATGCCATGCACGGCGGGATCGCGATTGAGTTTTGCGACCACCGCAAGCAAATCTCCTTGCGAGACGTCGGCCGGCAGCTTGTGCTCGAACGAGGCCATGCCGGCCGCTTGCGTCTGGGTGCGCTTGGAGCGGACATAGACTTCGCTGGCGGGATTGTTGCCGACCAGCACGACGGCTAAGCCCGGCACCAGATTGTGCTCGCGCTTGACGCGGGCAACCTCGTCCGCGACGCGGGCGCGGAGCTCCGCGGCGATGACTTTTCCATCGATGATCTGGGCCGTCATGTCCTAGTCCTTGTCCGTCGATTTGGCCGCGGCGAGCCGGCGCAGCGCCTCACCAAGGCGCACCGGATCGCCATCAACCGCAATCTGCTTCAACCGCGAGGCGGCGCCCGAGAGCAGCCGCACGCTCGCCTTCGGCACGCCGAGCGATTTCGCAATCAGTTGCAACACCGCACGATTGGCTTCGCCACCATCGGCAATCGCGCGCACCCGCACCTTGAGCACGCTGCGGCCGTCGGCGAGCGCCTCGACGCCGTCGATGTCGTCGCGGCCGCCGCGCGGCGTCACTCGCAGCGCGATACTGATACCCGAGGTGGAATAGCGCCAAGGTTCTGTAGAGGGCTTTGTCGAGGCCAAGGCCCGCCTGCTTCGCCTAAATCACGTTCGGGTAGACGTAGTACATGATCACCCGCTCGATGAACATGATGATCAGGATCAGGATGATCGGCGAGATGTCGATGCCGCCGAGATTGGGCAGGAAGTTGCGAATCGGCGCCAGCACAGGTTCGGTGATGCGGAACAGGAACTCCGCTACCGCCGAGACGAACTGGTTTCGGGTGTTCACCACGTTGAAGGCGATCAGCCAGGACAGGATCGCTGAGGCGATCAGCAGCCAGACGTAGAGGTCGAGCACGATGATGACGATGTCGAGAACGGCACGCATGGCTGGGAAAACTCTGGTTCCGGTGGGGATTGACGCCTTTTGCTAGAT
This sequence comes from Bradyrhizobium sp. Ec3.3, assembly GCF_000472925.1. GTDB lineage: Bacteria > Pseudomonadota > Alphaproteobacteria > Rhizobiales > Xanthobacteraceae > Bradyrhizobium. The sequence goes on along the minus strand of NZ_AXAS01000015.1, from coordinate 31,203 downwards.
ATCGGTTCCCCCCGGTCCAAACAAGGGAAGTCCCGGCACCCACAGGGCTAAAACCGGGTTACGCCCGTCCTTGACTTGACCTTGGCGGGGACTTAAATGGCGCCCGGTTGTCGGCCGCGTTTACCAGAGCGGCCCGCGACGGGGCCATAGCTCAGCTGGGAGAGCGCGTCGTTCGCAATGACGAGGTCGGCGGTTCGATCCCGCCTGGCTCCACCACGCTTCGCCCTTCGGGCTACGCGTGGCGCAGCCACGCAGGCAGCCCGAAGGGTGAAGCGTGGTGTCCGGCGAAGCCCAAAGGGCGAAGACGGACTGTTTTTCGTACCTACCTCCCCGTAAACCGCGGCGGGCGTTTCTCCACAAAACTCGCCACGCCTTCCCTGAAATCGCTGCCGTTGAGCGCCACCAGCATTTCCCGGTTGGCCTCGATCGTGGCCTCGGCCAGGGTCTGGAACGGCACCTCGTAGAGCTGCCGCTTGATCACGGCCATGGCGCTCGGGGAGACGAAATCGGCGAGATCGCGCGCATAGGCGTAGGTCTCCTCGCGCAGCTTCTCCGGCGGGCAGAGCCGGTTCACCAGCCCGATGCGCAGCGCCTCCTCGCTTCCCACCCGTCGCGCCGAGAGCAAAAGATCCAGCGCGTTGGCGTGGCCGACGATGCGCGGCAGCATCCACGAGATCCCATGTTCGGCAATCAGTCCGCGCCGCGCGAAGGCCGTGGTGAACACCGTGTTGTCCGCCGCAAAGCGCAGGTCGCAATAGAGCGCATGCACGAGGCCGATGCCGGCGGTCGCGCCGTTGAGCATCGCGATGACCGGTTTCCCGATCGACGGATAGAAGCCGTAGCGCGTCTGCCAATCGGGCCGGCGGTTCATGTCGAAGGGCGGCAGGTTCGAGGCACGCCTGATATCGTTGGGATCGAGCCCTTTCAGGGCATCCATGTCCGCGCCGGCGCAGAACGCGCGCCCTGCCCCCGTCAGCACGATGACGCGGACATCGTCGTCGGCTGAGGCAGCTTCCATGGCATGGCGGACGTCGCGCTCCATGATCGGCGTCCACGCATTCATGCGATCGGGACGGTTGAGCGTGACGGTCGCGATCCTGTCGCTGACCTCATAAAGAATATGCTCGTAGCTCACGGCGCGCTCTCCCTTGTTCTTGCTTGGTCGCACGCCTTCAAGCGCGCGTTGAGCGCGAGCCTAGCACATCCGGGGAAGAGGCAAGAGGAAGACGGAATGCGCCGCCGCGATCACTCGGCGGCTTGCGCCATGACCGGCCTCCGCGCGAGCCAGCCGTCGACGAATTTCTTGAGCCAGGTGCGCTCGGCAACGTCGTAGACCGCGCGGTCCGCGAAATGATGGTGGCGGGCGCATGCGCCGGGCGCACTCAGGCCGTCATAGCCGCGCGTGGTCCAGCGATGCATCATCGCGTAGGTCACGTCGGGATGAAACTGGAAGCCGAAGGCATTGCCGGCACAGAACGCCTGCACCGGGAAATCGTCGCCCTCGGCGAGCAGCTCCGCGCCTGCAGGCAGCTCAAAGCCTTCGCGGTGCCAGTGATAGACCTTTCCCGGCCAGTCCGGACACAGCGCCTGACCCGCCGCTGTCGGACGGATCGGATAGTAGCCGATCTGGGTGAGCGCGTCGGGGTGCGGCGCGACGCGGGCGCCGAGCTGCATGGCCAGCATCTGCGCGCCAAGGCAGATGCCGAGAAACGGGCGCTGCTCGCGGAGCGGAATTTCGATCCAATCGATCTCGCGGCGGATGTAGTCGTCGCAATCATTGGCGCTCATCGGGCCGCCGAAAAACACGGCACCGGCGTGATGCTCGAGCGTCCCCGGCAAGGGATCGCCGAAGCGCGGCCGGCGGATGTCGAGGCGATGGCCGAGCGCGCGCAAGGCGTTGCCGACCCGCCCCGGTGTCGAGGATTCCTGATGCAGGACGATCAGAACGGGCAGCGACGGCTTGCGGTCGGCGGCGTCTGGCTCCCTTCTCCTGAAGGGGACCACCTCCGCGCCACCAAGCCTGTCCGTCCGGAACGACATTGCCCTCTTCGAAAGCTATTGGTTCAGACCGCCAGCATAACTAAGCGATCCTTAATTTCGTGTGAGTTTGCGCACACACTCGACTGAAGGAGACAAAGCAAGCGCCGGGCCAAAATCGGTTCTCGCCGCGACTAAAGTGCAATGAGATCAGGATGAATCGTCATCGCGCTTTAGGTAGTTGTTTGCGCATGACCTTTTCGGAAAACCGCTTCGCACTTTGCGCTAACGCGGCCCTTGGGGTCATCATGCTTTAGCGCCGGCGCCTCTGGAACCGGCCGACGGCGGCCAAAATGAAGCCGCGCGGAAAGAAGCGCAGCAGGAACGGCACGATCTTGATGCCGAGACCAGGCAACACCGCCCGTTTATTGGCCATCAGCCCGCGATAGGCGGCGCGCGCAACATCAGCGGCAGAGACGTCGAGCACGGCGGAATCGATACCCGGGGCGAAGCCGGCGCGGGCCTGAAATTCGGTCGCCACAGGACCCGGACAAAGTACGGTGACGCGGACGCCGCGCGGTCCGAGTTCGCCGCGCAGCGCCTCGGTGAAGGAGATGACGTAGGCCTTGGAGGCATAATAGACGGCCATGCCCGGGCCGGGCAGGAAGCCCGCGACCGAGCCGACGTTGAGAATGCCGCCCTTGTTCTTGACGAGTTGATCCGCGAAACGCAGCGACAGATCGGTCAGCGCGCGGATGTTGACGTCGATGATGCCGAGCTGCGCGGCACGATCGCACTCGATCGCGTCACCGAACACCCCGAAGCCGGCATTGTTGACGAGATGGTCGAGCTCGACGTCGGCAGCGGCCAGTGCCGCCGCGATCTTCTCGCCCGCGCCAGGCTCTTCCAGATCGCAGGCGATCACGATCGGCGTCTTGCCGCCCTTGGCTGCGATCTCGCTGGCCAATGCATCGAGCCGGTCGGCGCGACGTGCCGTCAATGCCAGGCGGTGACCGTTCGCGGCAAACACGCGCGCCAGCTCTGTGCCTATGCCCGCCGAGGCACCGGTAATCAGCGTCACACGCTCAGTCACGATCGACGTCTCTTCAATGCAAAGCGAAATTAGGGCGACAACCTCAGGACGAGAGCCTAAGACGAGAGCATAGGCCGCGTGCGCGATGCAAGCCGCCCGTCAGCCTCGCAACCAGCGTCGAGGATGGAGGATGCAGAAAAAACCGCAGATTTGCGGGGATATTCGGCTAAGCCGTGATCAGCCGATACATTAAAGTTTCGTCATGTGATCGCGACTTCGTCCCGCCGATGCGATCAGGCGCCGGCGACGCCGTCCTTGACCTGACCGGTGCCGCGGCTCGCGATGAGATGCTTGAGGTCGATCCTGTCGCGCTGTGACACGCCGAGCAGATCGGATGCACGCCAGACGACGTTGTCCTCGAACTCGGTCACCTGGCCATCGGCATAGACGACCTCCCACATCATCTCGACGATGCGCTTGCGGCCCTCTTCGTCGAGCGAGCGCATGATGACGCTGGTAAAGTGATAGAGATCGACTGCCTCGCCCTCGACCTGCGTTGCGGAGGCAATCAGGCGCTCCGCGGTGCCGCGATCCAGCGAGAAACGGCTCTCGATCAGGCTGTGCAGCTTGCGCCGTTCGGCTTCCGTCGGCTCACCGTCGAGCGAAATCACATGGATCAGCAGCGCGGTCGCCGCCAGGCGATAATCGTTGTCACCAAAGGCGCGGTCCTGCGCCTCGGGGGCGACGATGTCGGCAATGAATTGGCGCAATCCGTCGAGCATGAAATCCTGCCGCAAATGGGTGGCGCCGCAACTGCGGCCTCTCCCCTTTATATGAGCGGGAAATTCGCACCGCGCAATGCGCGCTTATGCCCCGCACTGCATTACGTTTCGGCAATCTGGTAGCGCAACTTTTCCGAGTCGTCCTGGCGAAAGCCAGGACCCATTACCCCAGGGAGACCTTTTGTACGAAACCGCCAACCACTAGTCTTCGCGCGAACCAAGACTGGTGGGTATGGGTCCTGGCTTTCGCCAGGACGACGTTGGGGGCACAGTACAGCGCTCGCAATGACGGAGATTGTGGCGGCCATACTCCACCGCTCACGGCAGCTCGTACACCACCATCTTGTCGGCGATGCCGCGCAGCGCGGCCTGTTTCTGGATCGGCTTGATCGACCATTGCTCCAGGATCCTGGCGACCGCCGGCGCGTCCAGCACGGGACCGGTGATGTGGATTTCCTGGGCCATCGACACGCTCTGCACGCGGGCGGCAATGTTGACGGTGCGGCCGAAATAGTCCTGCCGCTCATTGAGCATGACCGCAAGACAAGGCCCCTCATGAATGCCGATCTTGAGAACGAGATCTGCGGAGCCGCGCTTCTTGTTCAATTCCTCCATTGCGGAGCGCATGCGCAAGCCGGCGACAAGCGCGTCCTCCGGCTTGACGAACGTCGCCATCACGGCATCGCCGATCGTCTTCACCACGGCGCCCTTTTCGGACGCGATGATCTCGAGCAGCGCATGGAAATGCGCCCGCACGAGGTCGAAGGCGGCGAGATCCCCGACCCGCTCATAAAGCGCGGTCGAGCCCTTCAGGTCGGTGAACAGGAAGGTCAGCGAGGTGATCTGCAGGCGCTGGTCGATATTGAGATTATCCGCCTTGAAGACATCGCGAAAAGTCTGGTTGGACAGCATCCGCTTGGCGGTCAGGAACGGCTTGCGCTTGCCGATCAGGTGATGCAGCGCCTCGGCCGCGATGAACACGGTCGGCAGCACACGCACGCCCGCCTGGTTGTCCAGGGACAGCCGCAGGGGTCCGGGCCGCAAGGTCGTTGTCCCCGTCGGGGCCTGGACCTTGTTGTACATGATCGCGAGCTGCTGACGCTCCTTGGTCGGCTCGCCCTGGACATCGACGAAATGCGCGGCATGCGTCACCGGCTCGAACACGATGATGAAATCGTTCGGAAGCTGCAGCGACATCGTCGCCTTTTCACCGGCTGGAAGTTCGAGCGTGTCGAGCGTGACCTCATTGGCGAGGGTCGCGAACGATTCCTTGTTGAAGTCGACGCCCGAGCTCCAGAACATCTGCTTGAAATAATCCCACACTGAAAGCGAGTCGGGATCGTGCGCCGCGATGCGCCGCACGCGCGGGCTGACCGTGAACGAGACCTCGACCGCTTCGTCGACAGACGCCTTGTAGCCGCAGGCGCAGAGCGCGCAGTGATAGTCGTCGGGTCGCAGCGCCTTCAGCGTCGTGTGTGCGCCGAGCACGCCGCCGCACCCCGGACACAGGACGTTCCAGCTCAGGTCAAACAGTCCGAGCCGCGCCGAATGCAGGAAGGCGGAGATGACCCGCTCCTCGTCGAAGCCATGCTGCCTGGAGAAATCGATGGCGTTGATGCGGTTGAGCTCGTGATCCTCGCCGCGATCGATCAGCCGCTCAATCTGGTCGACCACCTTGGGCTCGGCGGTCTGCTTGAGAACTGAAAACTGCGCCTGAATGTCGCTCATGTCGCCTCATCTAGTGTGTCGGCGCAGCGATCCCAAGGACCGGCTCGTCACCGTGGCGTGATACGGAACATGGGAGGATGGTCCGGCTGCGTCGTGACGACGCCGACGGGAATGACGGGACCGGTGTCGACCAGCTCAACACGGAATTCTCCGATCAGCCGCGCCAGGGCCAGCACCGACTCGGCTTGCGCAAAAGGCGCGCCGATGCAGACGCGCGGACCGGCGCCGAACGGCAGGTAGGCGAAGCGGTCGGGCGGGGTCGCCGACATGAAGCGCTTGGGAATGAAGGCGTTGGGCTGGTCCCAGAGCTTTTCGTGCCGGTGCAGAAGCCACGGCGCGATCATGATGATATCGCCCTTCTCGATCTCGACGCCCGCCGCGTTGTCCTTGTCGAGTGCCGCACGCGCGATCAGGAAGGCCGGCGGATAGAGCCGCATGGTCTCCTCGATCACGGCGCGGGTGAATTTCTGCCGGTCGATATCGGTTATGCTGTCAAGGTGCTCGCCGCGTGTCTCGGAGGCGACTTCCTCCTGGGTTTCGGGATCGAGCGCCAGAAGATAGAGCGCCCAGGACAGTGCCGTCGCGGTCGTCTCGTGACCCGCCAGGATCATGGTCGCGACCTCGTCGACGAGTTGCGCATCCGAAAAGCCCTTGCCGGTTTCGGGATCGCGCGCTTCGTCCATGAGGTCGAAGAGATCGCGCGGCGGCGCGCCCTCCTTCTTGCCCGCGGCGCGCCGCTCGGCGATCAGCGTCGCGACGAACGCGGTCCAGCGCTTGCGGAAACGGGCGCGCGCAAAATCCATCGGGCTCGGCCAGGACACCGGCAGCAGCATGTCGAGGAAGTACGGCCGGCCCAGGCGCTGGCCGTACTCCATGACGAAGTTGCGCAAGGCCGCGCCGTGCTTGTCCATGCCGAACGAGAACATCGTCCGCCCGGCGATCTCGAGCGTCATCCGCTGCATGATTTCGCGGAGGTTGAGGACCTCACTGGTCTTCGTCTTGAGCTCTGCGATGGTCTCGTCGAGCACCGCCGTCATGTGCGGAACGAGGTTTGCGGTGGCGTGCGGCGTGAACGCAGGCGCCAGCGTTCGACGCTGATGCCGCCACGGCTGTCCTTCCGCGATCAGCAGACCCTCGCCGAGCACCGGACGCAGCATCCGGATGCCGGCCGGCGTGCGCGTATAGTTCTCGTAATTGGTGAGCAGGATATGCCGGATCGAGTCCGGCCGGTTGAGGATGAAGCTGTTGTGGAGAAAGAAGCGGCCCTGGATGACGTCTTCCTCGTAGGCGCGCTGTGCCCACGTCGCGATCATGTTCTTGCGGATCACCGCAACGCGACGGAGGAACGGCATGCCCTCCGGCGCACGCGGCGGGGTCGGCGGAATGATGGGCCGGCGCACCTTGGCGACATTCATGGGCTCTCTCCCCGCATATCCACCGCACTCACAGAGCTAGTAAGTCAGCTCGGCAATCGCAATCCTGTTCTCGGCGGCCGGCCAGGCCCGGGCCACGATCCGTTCTTCGTTGAACTCAGCCACGAAGTTACGCCCGACCTCTGTGGCCGGAAGCCGCAGGGTTGCTGCCGTATCCGTTGGCACGCCCGGCTTGACGTCCGCCGGCTCCTTGCCGTCGAACAGCACGATGTCGCGCGGCAGGCCGAAATAACCGCGCGGCCGTGACAGAATCAGGACTGCAGCGGCCCCGGCATCGGGCGGACCGAGCGGGCGGGCGGCGCGCAGGTGCACCACGTCCGAAGAGCGCGGAAAGGGCGAGCGGTAGATATGCGTCGTGGGCGCGGCCGGCGAGGTCAGGACGAATTCGAGCGACCAGGTCGGGTCAACCTGCGCCGGCCCCCAGCGGCCATCGGCGGCGGTCTTTGAGCTATGCACCGCACCGCCCTGGCGCTCGCCGCTGGCGGGATCGACACGAAACACCTCGACGGCGGCGCCCTCCACGGGACGATTGGTCGGCACGCCACCGGGCGTTCCCATCACCAGCCCGCTCAACTTGACGCTGCTCTCGGGCGTGATCGCGATGCGGTCCGGCTCGCGCCCCGCGATGAACTTGTAGATCTCGCGGAATGCGCGTGGATGAAATGCCACTTCGCGATGATCGAGCGTGCCGAGCACGAGATTGGTGGCGCCTTTCAGTTCCGGGCCCTCGGCAGTGACATTGGTGGGCACACCGGGCTTGCCGATGAAGCGGCCGTCGGCCTGCGCATATTTGTCCATGCCGTCGCTGCGCAGGGTGAGGAAGGCCGGCCCCGGCGTCACCTCGCTCTCGCCCTCGTTCAGGCCGCGCAGGAAGGCGCCACGGCCGTTGAACTCGCTGCCGAGCACATCATCGCTAGCCCAGACGCCGTGATTGGGCGTGCCGCACAATACGGCGTGGCTGACATCGCCGGCGCCGCCGTTCTTGATCACGTTGCGGATGGCATAGCCGCCGCGTGAGCTGCCGACCAGCGCGACGCGCGCAGCGCCGGTGCGGCGCTTCAATTCAGCAATCGCAGCGGCGAGCTCCCGGCGCTGGTCTTCGGTCGAGGAGCGGTTGGGCTGTTCGACGCTGTCGACGTCCCGCGCATTGGGATCGGTGAAATTGATCGCCAGCATGCGCTCGCGCGCAACGCCATTGGACTCCATCCGCCATAATGTCGTCATCCAGAGCGCGCCGTAGTCGCCGTTGCCGTGCACGAACAGGATCGGCGGCACCTCGGCAGCGGCTGGCACTGCGGGCGTGGTCTGCGCCCATGCCGACGTCCGCATGCTCGCAACCGCGAAAGGCAGCGCGCTGGCGCCCTGCAAGATTGTCCGTCGCGATAGTTTCATGTCGTTCCTCCCCGGCAAACCACTTGGTTGCACCGCTTATAGCCGTCTAACCACTGGACAGCGAAGGACTTTCGCAGGCATCACTTGGCCCAGCAGGAATCGCCGAACCATTTCTCGCAAGCCATTTGGAAGGGGATATGACCGAGCAGCCGAAACGCCAGAAATTTGCCAATGACGGCATCACCGCGCCCCTGCGGTATACCGTATTCCGGCGCATCTGGCTCGCCAGCCTGCTCTCCAATCTCGGGCTCCTGATCCAGGGCGTGGGCGCGGCCTGGGCGATGACGCAGATGGCGGCATCGGCCGACAAGGTCGCGCTGGTGCAGACCGCGCTGATGCTGCCGATCATGTTGATCTCGATGCCGGCAGGCGCCATCGCCGACATGTATGACCGCCGCATAGTCACCCTGATCTCGCTCTCGATCGCGCTGGTCGGCGCATCCGCGCTCACGATCCTGGCCGGGCTCAAGCTCATCACGCCGGAAACGCTGCTCGCGTTCTGCTTCATCGTCGGCAGCGGTAACGCGCTGTTCGGCCCGGCCTGGCAGTCCTCGGTCAGCGAGCAGGTGCCGCCGGACTCGCTGCCATCGGCGGTGGCATTGAACGGCATCAGCTACAACATCGCGCGCAGCTTTGGCCCCGCGATCGGCGGCGTCATCGTCGCTGCGGCCGGCGCGGTGGCGGCCTTTGCCTGCAACGCGATCCTCTATCTGCCGCTGCTGGTCGTGCTGCTGCTCTGGCGGCGCTCCAACGAACCGTCGCGCCTGCCGCGGGAAAAGCTCAACCGGGCCATGGTCTCAGGTGTGCGCTACATCACCAATTCGCCGCCGATCAAGATCGTGCTGACGCGGACGCTGGTGATGGGCCTGATCGGCGGCGCCATCATGGCGTTGATGCCGCTGGTCGCGCGCGACCTCCTGCATGGCGGCGCGCAGACCTACGGCATCATGCTCGGGGCCTTCGGCATGGGCGCGGTGGTCGGCGCGCTCAATATCCACGAACTGCGCAAGCGCATGAGCGGTGAATCGGCGATCCGCGCCTGCACGATCTCGATGGCATTTGCGATGGCCGCGATCGCGCTCAGCAGCGAGCCGGTGCTGACCGCGGCGGCTCTCGTGCTGGCTGGAGCGGTGTGGATGGCGTCGGTGGCGCTGTTCAATATCGGCGTGCAGCTCTCAGCGCCGCGCTGGGTCGCGGGCCGCTCGCTGGCCGCATTCCAGGCCTCGATCTCCGGCGGCATCGCGATCGGCGCCTGGGGCTGGGGCCATCTCACCGACTATGCCGGCGTCGAGACGGCGCTGCTGGTTGCCGCCGGCCTGATGCTGATCTCGCCGCTGCTCGGACTGTGGCTGGCAATGCCGCGCGTCGGCGCGCGCAACGAGGACGCCGAGGTGCTCGCCGATCCCGAGGTGAGGCTGTCGCTGACCGGGCGCAGCGGGCCGCTGGTGGTCGAGATCGAATATCGCGTGGCGCAGGAGAACGCGCGCGCCTTCCACAATGTGATGCAGGACGTGCAGCTCAGTCGCCAGCGCAACGGCGCCTATGGCTGGTCGATCGCGCGCGACATCGCCGATCCGGAGTTGTGGACCGAGCGCTATCACTGCCCGACCTGGCTCGATTATCTGCGCCAGCGCAACCGCTCGACGCAGTCCGAGCGCGCGCTGCATCAGCAGGCGATCGATTTCCACATCGGCCCCGAGCCGGTGCGGATTCGCCGCATGCTCGAGCGCCCATTCGGCTCGGTGCGCTGGAAGGAAGAGACACCGGACCGCAGCAGCGGCGAGGTGCTGCCGGTGGTCGCGACCGCGGCGGGGAGCAGTACGTAATCCTTGCTGCTCGTCATTCCACATTGCGCAATTGCGCAATGCGGCGCGCCAACGGGTCCGCGCGAAGCCGGAATCTCGCGCCACAACTTCAGGATTCCGGGCTCATCGCTGCGCGATGCCCCGGAATGACCGAGGAGAGACTACTGCCCGTGCTCGGTCAGCACCTTGTCGCAGGCCTTGCTGAGGCGGGTGCGATTCTGCTTCAGGCAGGCGAGCACGGCCGAATCACCATTGTTCATCACCGAACGGCAGAAGCGGGAGACGTCGCGAGCGCAGGCATCGTGGCCCGGCTGCTGCTGCGCCGACGCACTCGATGCGATCAGGACCAATGGAAGAATCAAAAGAAATCTGCTCATCGCGCAATGCCTCATACCCGAAACGATAGGCGGGCGAAGCTAGAGCGATGGTTCCCGCGCTGCAACGGCTTTGTTAATGATCCGTGCCAGCGAGAGGCGCGTGGCCCCGGTCCGGCACCGGGGCACTTCGCGAGGGAGCTCAAGGGCGCGATGATGGCATCATCGCCACGCAAGCGGCACTTGTCTTAGTGCGCACTTTCCTGGACGTCGGCGACCTTGCGCGACGGCGCCTTGGCGAGGTCCTTGTCCATCACGGCGCGGCAGCCGGGGCTGAGATCGGCGCGGTGCTTGATCATGCAGGCGGTGATCGCGGGGATGTTGGGGATTTCCGACGAGCACAGCCGGAAGGCGTCACCGGTGCACATCTGCTGCGCCTCGGCAGTGTAGGCAAAGCTTGTCGTCGTGGACAGGATGGAAACGAAAGCGGCAAAACCCAGCGCCAGGCTGGCGTCGCGGATTTTGGACGAGAACGAGATGGTCATTTGAGGCTCCCATTGGTGCCGCCGTTGGGCGGGATGCGTTAACGGGAGCTACGATGATCCGGCAAAACCGTTTCCACTGTGATGACGGTCACGACCGGCCCGTTGACTGTGACATCGGTCACTTTGGCGCACCCCGCTGAAATTCCTCCGCAACCGCCGTCGTGTTGGTGTCACGTTAACTGTTCCTTCGCATTAATGGCTCGGCGCGGGGAAAAACCGCTGGTTTGGTTGCGTATTTGGAAAGAATAGCGATGCGTAATGCGTTGGGCCTGATAGCGGCCAGTGTGATTGCGGCGGTCGTGATCGCCGGAGGTTGGTTCTTCTATTCCTCGCGCGCCGAACAGGCCGCTCCCCAGACGATGGCCGCCCGCGCGCCGGAGCCCCTCCCGGCCTCGGCGAAGCTTGCGGCCAGGGACGATGTCGAGACCACGGCGGCACTGTCGGGCAGGCAGGTCGCGGCTGCGGCCGCGACGCCCACGCCGGCACCAGCGATGCCGGTTCAGCAGAAGTCCACCTGCACCAATCCGAACGCGCTTGGGGTTGCCCGCGTGGTCGAGATCGATACCACCGGCGGGCCGGGCTTCGGCTTTGAGCACTTCAAGCAGTTCGACTTCCTCACCGACAAGGAGGTCGTGCTGACCTTCGACGACGGTCCGTGGCCGAACAACACGCCGGCCGTGCTGAAGGCGCTCGCCGACGAATGCACCAAGGGCCTGTTCTTCGCGGTCGGCAAGCATGCGACCTATCACCCCGAGATCCTGCGCCAGGTGCTGGCCCAGGGCCACACGGTGGGCACGCACACCTGGTCGCACGTCAACCTGAACAGCAAGAAGATGACGGAGCAACAGGCCAAGGACGAAGTCGAGAAGGGCTTTAGCGCGGTGAAGTTCGCGCTCGGCACCAACCCCGCGCCGTTCTTCCGCTTTCCCCAGCTTCAGCACAATCCGGCGATCGTGAGCTATTTCGGCACCCGCAACGTGGCGATGTTCTCGACCGACCTCGACTCCTTCGACTTCCGGAAAGAGAGCACGCCGGACAAGATCGTCAGCAACGTGATGACCAAGCTCGACAAGCTCGGCAAGGGCATCATCCTGATGCACGACTTCCAGAAGCACACCGCCGAAGCGCTGCCGACGCTGCTCGCGCGCCTCAAGGCCGGCGGCTACAAGGTCGTGCAGATGAAGGCGAAGACGACGTTCCAGACGCTGCCGGAATATGACGAGGCGCTGCTCAAGGATTTGAAGGTGCCGACGTCGAGCGCGCGTCCGATCTCGAGCGTGGTGCAGACGGTTTCGCAGTAGTTCTCGCCACCAATTGAGCGCTACGATTTACGTCATGGCCGGGCCTGTCCCGGCCATCTACGTTTTTCTTGGTCCGTCATTCCGGGGCACGCGCAGCGTGAACCCGGAATCTCGAGATTCTCAGGTGCGCCATTGCGGGCGCCCCGGAATGACTGTGCGAGCGGAAAGACTGCCGCTTCACCAATAAATGCCGTGGCGATGCAACTCGCTGATGATGCGGCCTTCGGTCCAGTAAGGCTTGCGCTTCGGCTTATCGGCCTTCGCGATGGTCTTGGCCGTGCTTGCTGGCGTCTGCGTCGTTGCGGGCGTTGAGCCTGTGGTCGTCGGTGTCGTGGACACGGCCGCGGGCCGGTCGACATATTTCGGAGCTTGTGTGGGCTTTGCGGCCTGCGGCGCGGTGGTGGTCGTGGTCTGCTGCGCGGCCGGGTCATCGGCGGAAGCGAGCGCGAGCCCGCGCGAACCGGCGGCCTGAGCGGACGCGGAGGCCAGAACCATGGCCGCAACCAGAATGATCTTGTGCATGTGTGTCTCCCGTTCTGAGCGTCACGGGACGCTAGGACAAGTCGGCACGGCGTTACGTGACGTGGGTCACGCAAGCGGACGTCGCTGCATCATTGGCCGGAATCTTTGTTCAGGCGCCCCGGCCCCGATCTAATCTGCACTGAACGGCACCGATGCGCGTCCACGCACCGACCAGACGGTGAACTGATTGCTCCCGAGCCCCCCAAGCTCGCCATCGACCGAGAACCTCGGGCCGGCTCCCAGTGTCACGCCGACGCCGGTCGTGACGCGCGCCGACCAGCCTTGCAGGAACTGGGTCGGCTGCAACAGCGGCCCGACCGGCAGCGTCGCGTCGTCGCGGTTGAAGTAATAGTCGGCGTAGAGGCCGACATAAGGTGTCAGCTTGACCGTGGTCGTCCATAGCCACGGATACATGATTTTTGCGCCGGCGCTCGCGCGGCCTTCCGAGAAGGAGCGTGAGCTCTCCGTGACGCCGAAGTTGTCCGTGTAGGCGTCTTCGCGCTCCCACAAGGCATAGACCTTGAGCGAGGGCTCAATCTCGACGCCGTAGTGCGTCTTGTAGACGCCGATCAGCGACGCCGTCGCGAGCCAGCGTTGCCCCGGGAACGTCGCGAATGCGGTGCCGGCGACGCCGTTGTAGCTAATTCCCGAGCGCGCCAGGCTGGCGTCGAATCGCATGCCTGGCAGGAAGCGCCAGCCGAAATATCCGCCGGCCGTCCACCCGTCACCCTTCAATCGGCCGTCGAGCAGCTGCGAGGTGTAGTCGAAGTTCTCATAGCCGCCGAATGCGCCGATCAGAATATCGGTCGTGAGGCGATGCGATATTCCGAACAGCGCATTGATCTGTCCGCCGCGGATATCGCCGGTCTGCTGGCTGGTATTCCAGTCGCTGCCGCGTATGTCGGCCCAGGCCAGCCACAACGGTGGTGCGAGCACGACCGACGGCGTCCCCTTGGTCGGCGGGGGTTGGAGTTCGCAGCCGAACTTGAAGCGCAGGCCGCCGCCGCTCGCCTTGACCGGCACCTGCGGGCCCGCGCAATCGGTAAAGCCATCGGCAATCGCCTCATCGACCGCGCCGGAGACCGCGGCGCCCGAAGCATGGGCCTCGATCTTGGTGACGGTGAGTTGCAAATCGCGCAAGCGCCCGCTGTCCGCCGGCACGCTGATGGTGATGGAGGCACTCGCAGTGTTGCCTGTTCCGCCGTTCGTGGACGTGACCGGGTCGGTGACGTTGGTCAGCGACCCGACGGTCGTTCCCGTCACGTTGACCGAAAACGTGCAGGACGCAGCGGCCGGGAGCGTCGCACCCGTGAGGCTGACGTTGCCGCCGCCTGCGGTCGCCGTGATGGAGCCGCCGCCGCACGAGCCGGTCAGGCCGTTGGGGCTCGCAACCACGAGCCCGGCCGGGAATCTGTCGGTGAGCGCGACGCCGGTGAGCGCCGAGCTGGGGTTGGGATTGACGACGGTGAACGTTAGCGAAGTTATGCCGCCCGTCGAAATCGACGCGGCGCCGAATACTTTTTGGACACTCGGAGAGAGCGACGTATTGACCGTGAGCGTCGCGCTGGCGCTGTCTCCGGTCCCTCCGTTGGTCGAACTGATCGGTGAGCTCGCGTTGACCTTGATGCCGGCGGTCGTGCCGGTCACGTTGAGCGAGATCGTGCAGGATGAGGCGACCGCGAGGGTGGCGCCCGAGAGGTTGACGCTGCCGCCGCCGGCTGGCGCGGTGAGGGTGCCGCCGCAGGAGTTGGTCAGGCCGCTGGGGCTCGCAACCAGGAGCCCGGCGGGAAACGCGTCGGTGAACGCGACCCCCGTGAGCGCCGTCGAAGCATTGGGATTGCTGATCGTGAAGGTGAGCAACGACGTACCGCCGACTGCAATCGATGCTGGCGCGAAGCTCTTGGAAATTCCAGGAGGAGCCAGTGCGGTCACCTGGAGCGACGAACTGGCAGTGTTGCCGGTCCCTCCATTGCTCGAGGTGACGTTCGAGGTGGTGTTGACCTTGGTGCCGGTGGTGGTGCCGGTTACGATGAGCGAGAAGGTGCAGGCCCCGCCTCCCGTAATGTTTGCGCCCGCGAGCGCGATGCTCGTGCCTGTCGTCGTAAGCGTGCCGCCGCATTGTGCGATGCTGGCAGCCGGAACAGTGAGCCCGGCCGGCAGAGCATCGGTGAAGGCTACCCCGGACAGCACCAGCACAGGGTTGGGGTTGATGATCGTGAAGGTAAGCACCGATGTGCCGCCGAGCGGAATCAGTGAAGGCGCGAAGCTCTTGGCAATCGCAGGCGGAGAGGTCACGCCCACCGCGAGCGCCGCGCTGGCGTTGTCTCCGGTTCCTCCGTTGGTTGAGCTGACCGGTGATGTGCTGTTGACCTTGATGCCGGTGGTCGTGCCGGTCACGTTGAGCGAGATCGTGCAGGATGAGGCGGCCGCGAGGGTGGCGCCCGAGAGGTTGACGCTACTGCCGCCGGCAGGCGCGGTGAGGGTGCCGCCGCAGGCGTTGGTCAGGCCGCTGGGGGTCGCAACCAGGAGCCCGGCGGGAAACGCGTCGGTGAACGCGACGCCCGTGAGCGCCGTCGAAGCATTGGGATTGGTGATCGTGAAGGTGAGCGACGATGTGCCGTTGACGGCAATCGATGCCGGCGCGAAGCTTTTGGAAATTCCAGGAGGAGCCAGTGCGGTCACCTCGAGCGACGCGCTGGCGGTGTTGCCGGTCCCCCCATTGGTCGATGTGACCGCCGAGGAGTTGTTGACCTTGGTGCCGCTGGTGGTAGCGGTCACGGTGACCGAGAAGCTGCAGACCCCGCCTCCCGCAATGCTTGCGCCCGCGAGCGCGATGCTCGTCGCGGTCGTCGTAAGCGTGCCGCCGCATTGAGCGATGCTGGCAGCCGGAACAGTGAGCCCGGCGGGCAGAGTGTCGCTGAACGCGACGCCCGTGAGCGCTGCCGAAGCATTTGGATTGGTGATCGTGAAGGTGAGCACCGATGTGCCACCAAGCGGAATCGATGAAGGCGCGAAGCTCTTGGCGATTGCGGGGGGCGAAGGGGTCGGCGCCGCGTCAACGGTCAGGTGCGCCGTTGCATTGTTGCCGGGCCCCTGGTCCGAGGAGACCTTGACTGAGTTGTTCTTCTGGCCGGTGGCGGTGGCGGTCACGTTGACAGCGACGGTGCACGTCTGGTTCGACGCCAAAGAGACGTTCGCCAAGCTGATGCTGGTTGCACCGGCCGTGGCCGTCACATTGGAGGCATTGCAGGAGGCGTCGGAGCCGGTGACGGTCAGACCGGTGGGAGTGGCGACAACAAGTCCGCTGGGCAGAGCGTCTGTGAAGTTTACGCCGGTGTTTCCAAGAGTGGCGCCAGTGACGGTGAACGTCAGCGTCGTGCTGCTGCCAACCGTGATCTCCGATGCGCCGAACGACTTGTCGATCGTCGGCGTATTCTGCCCGCGCACCTGCGCAGACCCCGGGCTGGCGGACAGAAACGCGATCAGCACGCCCATGACTGCCGCCCACACCGTCGCGCGGCAGCGCAATCTCTGCGCTGCCGTCGCAGCAGCGTCCACGCGAGGCGGCTTCGAAAACCAACGGATCGCAAGCGCCGCGACGAGAGATCGCGCAATGGGGCACAACCCGCACTTCATCGCCGCCCTCAAGGACAGTTGTCACGCCGGCAAAGGCAATAACGAAAGGTCGGGACGCGTCAGTCGGTTCGGCCGCTAGAATGTTTCAATTGCGCGCGGACCACCGTGAACGGCGAAGCCGCGCCAAGTTCAAAGCTCAGATTGCAATCTACGAACACCACAATCCTCGGAGGAACGGCCACAAATGCGGCAAACGACCAAGGCGGTGCAAGTTTCACGATGACTGTTGCCACCGCGCGACGCAGCGGACAGCGACGCTGACCGAATCTGGAGGCTGGTCTGGACGTGTCTGGATGAGAAGGTGGTGCCGCAAGAGGGCATCACACTATAGGAATAAGCTATTGTTCAAACTAGCTAATTTCTGTGCGATTTTGGCTGAATGCCAGCATGAATGCCAACAATTTTCGTGGCCTCGGGCGAGCGACAGCGAAAAGTTTTCATTCGCGCTGCGGCAGCAACAGTGTGCGAATCAGCGTCTCAGAGTGGTGAGCATGGTGGTTCGCTGAGGGTACGGACCGGTGAATCGTGAGGTTCCCCCGCCCAAGTGAAATCAAGTTTTCCCCGCTTTTTGGACCTCGATAGCAGGGTACTGGTCGACAAGAAGATTAAGGGGGGTATCGCCCTATGCCGACCAAAGACAGTTTTGATCCGGACTATCCTTTGCCTCTCTTTCTCGCCGATGAACCTGAGCAGCAGGGTATCGGGAAAGCGTGGGAAAGAGCAGCTGTTATCTCGTCGCGAGTTCTTAAGGCGAGTATTTTGGTTGCAACGGCGACAGCGATCGGTATCGCGATTCTATCGGTGGGAAATCCAGTGACGCTGTTTGCGGACGTCACGGCTTCCATTGCGGACGTCACGGCTTCGCTGGTCGACAAATCGGCGCTTCAGCCTGGCACCGACCGGTCGATGTCAACAATTCAATCTACCGCCGATGCTCAGGCCTTGCCGCCGACCGCAAAGGACGCGCCGACCCGCGACGAAGTGGCTGCGGTCTCTGAACCCGCCGGTCAGAGTCAGCCTGGCACCGACCGATCGACGTCAACAATTCAATCTACCGCCGATGCTCAGGCCTTGCCGCCGACCGCAACGGACGCGCCGACCCGCGACGAAGCGGCTGCGGTCTCTGAACCCGCCGGTCAGAGGCAGACGGAAAATAGTGAGGTGCCATCTGAAACCCTGTTTAGGCAATTCCAAGCTTGGATGGCCGAGCAAGATGCGCAGGCACAGGTCGGGCCAGTACAGCCCGTTCAAGATGCGCCGGCACGGGTTGCGGAAAATGCCCGAGCACCGCTTCGGTCCATGCAAAGGCACCAACACGTCAGGCCCGTCCACCATGCCCGGGCAGAGATACAGCCCGTGCAAAATCCGCAAAAAAAGATCCGGCGGGAGCAAACTGCACGGGTACAGGTCCCACCCGCACAAGACGCCCGAGCACAGGACCAGTCTGCGCAAAATGCCCAGGCACCGTCGTTCCTACCAATCTTCGGTTGGCGCAATTAGACCAAGCAGGAAGTGCCTTTGCCCAGGCCTGCAGCACGGCGCGCTTAAGGCGATGGGCCAGAACCCAGACGGCAACCAGCGGCCTCCGCAGGGGCTCCTAAGGGCGTTGGTACTTCGGTGCCCCTGCCCCCAATATTTTCCGAAAGTGGACACCGCCCTGTGAAGTCCGGCACAGGCTTTGGCTTTAGCCCAAACTTTTTGAAGCCAGGGGTGGGGGCGCGCCTGGAAATGGTACCATGCCCCCAAGGGGGCCCCAAGGCTGGCCCTGATGTCGTTGACGATGGCCCCCCAGGTCCGCTGCGAATTCAGTCATACCGGGCGCCAGCATCTCATCCTTCTGGAAGGTGCGGTCGGTGCGGTAGTAGCTTGTAATGGATTCGTCGCTGTTGCCCGCAAGCTCAGTCGCGAAAAGCCTCAAATAAAAAAGCCCCGGCGCGATGCCGGGGCTTTCAGGACGTTCAAGTCGGGAGAGATCAGTACCTCGGAATGACCGGGCCGCCCCAGTTGAAGCGATAGACCAGCGAGGTCATGACGGTCTGAGTGATGAGCCTGTCACTGCTGAAGAAATTGGTGGACAGGCCAGTCGCGATAACATTCTCGAAGCGATCGGTCCGGTTATACTCGGAGACGCGATACTCGGTCTTCCAGGTGAGGTTCGGAATCCAACCGCTCTGATACTCGACACCGCCGCCAAGGAACCAACCCTGGACCGTGCGGCCCGGAATCACGGTACCAAGGAAGGTGTTGTTTATTGGGGTGAAGAAGTTACCAGTGCCAGTCAGATGGGCTTCAGTGTAGCCGCCGGAGAAGTAGGTGAGGGTGTTCGGATTCACGAGCCAGCCGATGCGGCCGCCTACAGCCCACTGAGAGTTCACCTTCTCCTGCGCGGAAAAGAAGGGGGAAACGATACTGGGGCGATCACCCCTCATGTCGGACCAATAGTAATCAGCCAGGACGCCGATCACGAACTGACCCGTGCCGAAGAACCCGCCTCCCCCGCCGAGCCCGAACTGATAGTCGCAGCCGCCGCCGCCGCCGGCCAGCCAGCCCTTCCCGGCCACGTTCACGTTCGCGCCAGCAACAAAGTCCGTACCGGTGACGGGGTCCCTGAAGCGGCTATTCGTTTCGTTGTCGTAGAGGCCGTAACCAACACTGCCGGCGATGTAGCAGCCGGTCCAGTTGGCAACCGGAGCAGGAGGCGGAGGCGGAGGCGCCTTGACGGCCATATCAGCAGCAAATGCCTGCCCCGTGAGCGCCGCTGTCGCGGCCAGTGCGAGCACCAATTTCCTCATGGTAATCCCCAATAGTTCGCGTCAAAGTTGATCACGGTGGAGGGCGTTCCGCACCGATTCCCAAATTTCAGTTCGGCAGCTATACGCATTTAGTGCGGCAACTATACGCATTTCTCGATATAAGGCTGTCGCTCGGAGGCCACAGTCACCCTTAATCAACGGGGGGCAGCCCATGTCGGATCGGAAAGCAGACGCCAAACTTTTCAGAGATAATCCGGAGGCAATCGCGGCCTATCTATCTGACGCATTTGAAGAAAATGACATCGATGTTATCTTGATGGCAATGAATCGGGTAATGCGGGCTCAGAACGTACAAGCTTTGGCACGGGAGTCCGGGCTGCGTCGCGACAAGCTTTACGTGACATTTAGCGGAGAGACAGAGCCTTTCCTTTACCGGGTCATGGCTCTCCTTAACGCCCTCGGCGTGGGCCTCACCGTAAAGGCGAGACCACCTCGCCCGATACCGCCTCGACCGAAACTGGGGCGTCCTCGAAAACGCTCCGCGGGCGCGCCGGTTGATTAGATTTGGCAACTTCGCAATCAGCTAAGACGGCCCATTCTTAAGCCGGTCCTCCACCCGACACTCCGGTGCGGGGCCGAATTTGGTAGCGACCGGGGCGGACTTCGATGAATGCACCCTCCTGCTGTAACCGCGGCGGCGGCCACCTTTAAGTCGAGCAGTTTGAAATTGGGTTGGTCAGGGCATAGGCGCAGGGGCCCGGCTGGCAATATGGGACCCGCAGATTTCTCGTCGTATCCCATTGACGAAATCACATGATGACTATTGGCGCGCCTTCACGGCAGGCAGGCACGCGAGGCAAAAAGTCCGTAGCTCAGTGCTTGGGTATTTTCAAAATGTTGGCATTGAAAATGTTGGCATTGAGAGAATCGCCAACGTACCGATGCCAACAAAACTGCCAACGGTTGTTCCGGCTGTCAAAGAACGCCGACGCACTGCCAAGAACAGGATTATCAAAAATAGTAATCGTTTCAGCGCTTTAAGCGCTAAAAACGACAGGCGGCGAACGCTGGTGAAGGAGAAGTGGTGCCGCAAGAGGGACTCGAACCCCCGACCCCGTCATTACGAATGACGTGCTCTACCAACTGAGCTATTGCGGCGGACCCTTGACGGCCCTTGGGGGCCTATCGGCCCCCGGACGCGCGCGCTCCTGATATCGGGCATGGCCCGAATTGGCAAGGACAAGCCGGGCCCAACTTGCCGATCAGCGTCCCCAGCGGGACCAGAAACCCCGCCAGCCGCCGGCCTGGGCCTTCGGCGTGCCGATTTGTTCCGTAAATTCATCGCTCGGCCCCTCGTCATCGATTCCGGGGTCATCTGGCGCACGGATGATCGGGATAACGGCAGGAATTGGCGAAAACGCCGGCTTGCCGAGGTCGGTACGGGCGCGGAACACGGGCGTAGCCGCAATGGGGGCCGATTCGGCGGGCTCGGGCGCCGGTTTGGCCAGCTCATTGGCCGCCGTGACCGGCTTAGGCGCTTCGGACACCTTCATGTCGATTGTCTTGGCGTCGTTCTTGGCTTCGTTCTTGGCTTCCGGCGTCCTGACCTCCGAAGGCTTGACCTCCGAAGGCTTGGTCTCGGCAGGCTTGGTTTCCAAAGACTTGGTTTCCAAAGGCTTGGCTTCCAAAGGTTTGGGCGCGGGCGGCAGATTGTCCTGCGCGGCCGGCGCAGGCGCTGGCTGGACCGGTTCCAGCGCCTCGCTGCTGACGATGATCCGCTTCGGCGGCGGGGCAGCCAGCATGGCCTCCTCGAACGGGGAGGCCTCGATCGTCGTGCCCTTGTCCGAGGGCAGGCTCGCAACGGGCGCCTGCCATTGGAAGGCGTCGAGCCGGCCGGTGACCGGCGAAACCGGACGCCAGCGGTTGCTGACATAGCCATCGGCCGTCCAGGCCGGGTCGTGACGGGCGCGCACGGCGCGCAAGGTCCAGGCCCGCGCACGGCCGCTGTCGCCATGCTCGGCGCGCTCGATCTCCGCCATCAGGAGCGCAACCCGCTGGGTCGGATCGTTGATGAGCGGCGCCAGCGCCTCGCGGGCGCGGACGAATTCGGATGCGTCGATCGCGGCGCGCGCGAGCGCGAGCTGGCCCTCGACATGACCGGGCGTCTTGGCCGCCAGCGTCTCGATCCGCTGCAAGCGCTGGCGCGCGGAATCGCCGAGCTTCACATGCGCATAGGCATCGGCGAGATCGGGATGCGGATGCGAAAGCCAGGCGGCTTCCACGAGCTTCATGGCGCGGCGCACCTGATGCGCCTCGCTCTCGAATTTCGCTGCGAGCGCGGCGGCCGGCACCAGGGTCGGCGCGAGCTTCACCGCCTCCATCACGCTCTCGCGCGCGACGTCGCGGTCCATGGTCTCGAGCTCCAGCGCGCGCGCCGTGAGCAGCACGCCGCGCTGCCGTCGCCATGCCTTCTTGTCGATCAGGCCGGCCGAGAGATTTGAATCGAGGATCGCGAGCGCGCCGCTCCAGTCGCTGCGCGCGCAGCGGAAACCGAGCACCGCCTGCGAGGCCCAGGTCGAGGACGGCGACAGCTTGATGGCCTCCTCGGCGATCATCACCGCGGAAACTGCATCATCGGCGCGCTGTGCCTCGATGAAAAGGCCGCGCAGGCCGAGGAGCCGCGTATCGGGACGCTCGGCCATGGCGCGGAAGGCACGCTGCGCCTCGTCGCGATTGCCGTCGAGCTGCGCCGACTGCGCGTGCAGGAGCAGCGCCAGCGGATCGTCCGGCGCATGCCGCCGCGCCGCATCCGCGTGGCGGCGCGCGAGCGCGGTGTCGCCGTGGCCGATCGCCAGCAGGCCATGGGTGATGGCGTGGCGGCCGCGCGCATGGCGCTTCTCGTGACGACGGCGACGCATCCGCGCCGGCGTTCGCCAGATCCCGCTCAAAATGCTCCAGGCGAATATTGCCGCCACCGCAACAAGGCCGAGCCCGAACGCGAACACCGGCACTGTCGTCGTGGCGCGTAAGTTGCCCCAGGTCAGGATGATATCGCCGGTCTGATCGGCAACCCAGGCCCCGCCGGCCGCGGCAAGTGCGATGAGGATGAGGAACGATACGACGCGAAGCATGGTGATCCCTTCAGGCGCAGTCTATTGCGCGGGTTTGGCGAGATCCGCCATGGCATCGTCGGCGAATTTGCGGGACGCCGCGAGCGCGGCATCGCGCGCATCAGTCTTGTCGAGCCAGGCCTTTGCGGCTTCGCGATCGGCTTCCGGCAAGGTCTTCAGCTCACGCCGCGCCGTATCGAAATCGTTGCGCAGCGCTGCCGCGGTCACCCGCGCGACGATCGCGCCGCGATCATTCCCGACGCCGTCGGTGCGCTCGATGCGGACCAGCTTTGATGCCCCCGCCTGAAGGCGATCGACGATGCCGCCGCTGCTGGCCGGCGCTTCCGCCGGTGGCGACAACTTTGGCACGATGTTGAGGAGCTCGCGGCTCAGCAGCACGGGAGACGGAATGCCGACGGATGCGAACGTCTCGAGCGGCTTCATCGCCTGCGGATCAGGCGCGAAGGATTTCGCTGCCGCAAGCTGCGCTGCATAGCCATCGCCGTGACGGACTGCGACGTCGAGCAGTGCCGCCGCAACGACGCGACGCAGCGCCTTGTCGTCGGTGGACTTTGCATCGGCGATCTTCTCGCCCTGCTGTGCGCGCTCGGCACGCTCGGCCTTGATGGTGCGCTCGAGCTGCGCGATGCGATCGGTGATATCAGACAGATCCGGCGCGGCAGCCGCGTCGCGCGGCGCGGACTTCACGTCGTTCAGTGCACTGCCGAGCTTGTCCGATTGCGTGCGCAGGCTCGCGATGTCGCTGCGCAAGGCGGTGACCGATTTGTCCAGCGCGTCAAGCCGCGCCGCTGCGGCCGGGTCTGCGGCAGGTGCCACTGATTTGTTGACCTTGGTCTCGACAGTGGCGAGGCGCCCGCTCAATGCATCGACCGTCGCGGTCGCGACCTGCGGCGCCGCCGATGGCGCCTGCACCTGGGGCCAGCCCAACATCCAGCCGACCGCGATCACCAGCGCGGCTGCAACCGCGCCCGACAGCGGCGCGATGACCCAGGGGGACACCGGCTTGGACGTCGCAGGCACCGCGGCCTGGGCCTCGGCGCGTTCCGGCTCGCCTTCTGGCTTGGCGGCTTCGGGCTCGGCTGCCTCGGCCGCGACCGATTCGGCTTTGGCTGCATCGGCCTCGGCCGGCTCCGGCTCATCGGCCGGCTGCTGCGGCTGGGTGGATACCTCGGTCGCCTCGAGATCGATGGTGGGCGGAGTGCGCTTGGCACGACCGGACTCGGGGGCCAATCCTGCGTCTTCAGGCTTGTCTTCGGCCATCGTGACGTTTCCTCACACTTGCAAGCAACGTACTCGGACCGGACCCCAAAGTTGAAGGATTCGGCCCGTTCTCTTACGCCAAACGGGTGCGCAAAGCACGCGCCAAGGTCTCAAATAAGGCATTCTCGTCCGGCGCGGCCGCGACCGCAACCTGCGTCGCGCCGGCCTCGCGGAGCACGCCGGCGATGCTCTCCGACAGGCAGCACTGCGGAATCGACAGCGCGGAGATCTCGACGCCCTCGTCGCGCGCCGCATCCAGGAAGGCGCGCGCGCTGCGCCGCGAATAATGCAGGACGGCCCGGATGCCATGGGCGACAAAACCTTCGCAGACCTCGCGCGGCAGATGCTTGACCGGCACCATGCGATAGATGGTTTGCGCGACCACGTTGAATCCTTCCGCACCCAGCTCGGCCGAGAGATCGCGCGACAGATCCGCGCCCGCGAGATAAAGCAGCGTGCTCTTTTTCTTCACGACCTTGTCGCGCGCGCCTTGCAGCACCTTGTCTCGAAGGGCCGCCCCGTCCCCGCCGGCGACGATCACCTTTTCAAAGCCGGCCTCGCGGGCAGCTGCGGCCGTGTGCTCGCCGACCGCGAACAGCGGCAGCTTCGATAGACAAAGCTCCGGCAATTGCGGCGCGATGGCGCGGATTGCATTGGCGGACGTGACGATGATGCCGCTATAGCTTGCCTCGCTTTCGTCGTGAAACGCGACCGGCTCGAACTTGAGCGCCGGCGCGAGCAGCACCACATGACCCTGAGCACGCAGGCTTGCCGCGGTGGCCTCATTGTCGGGATGCGGCCGTGTGACAAGAATGGCCATGATCTCTATTCTCCGGCGCACCGCGACCTGGTGTTCCGGAAGTTGCAAGGCGCGATTGCCTTTGGCGACCCCGGAATGCTACCGGACGTACCAGAACTCTGCTTTGCGGAAGAGCGCAAGGGCGCAAATTGGATAACAATTCGCCAATGCTGGTATTGGGCATCGAAACCACCTGCGACGAAACCGCCGCAGCCGTGATCGCGCGCACAGGTGATGGCGACGGCAAGATTCTCTCCAACATCGTGCGCTCGCAGGTCGAGGAACACGCCCGCTTCGGCGGCGTGGTGCCGGAGATCGCCGCGCGCGCCCATGTCGATCTGCTCGACGGTATTATTGACCGCGCCATGACAGAAGCCGGCATTGGCTTCGCCGAATTGTCGGGGGTCGCCGCCGCGGCCGGTCCGGGACTGATCGGCGGCGTCATCGTCGGACTGACCACGGCAAAGGCGATCGCGATGGTGCACGACACCCCGCTCGTCGCGGTGAACCATCTCGAGGCGCATGCGCTGACGCCGCGACTGACCGATCACCTCGAATTCCCCTATTGCCTGTTCCTGGCTTCGGGCGGCCACACCCAGATCGTCGCCGTGGTCGGCGTCGGACAATATATTCGGCTCGGCACCACCGTCGATGATGCGATCGGCGAAGCCTTCGACAAGGTCGCCAAGATGCTCGGGCTGCCTTATCCCGGCGGTCCGCAGGTCGAGCGCGCCGCGGCAGACGGCGATGCGGCGCGATTTGCGTTTCCGCGGCCGATGCAGGGACGCCCGGACGCTAATTTTTCGCTGTCGGGACTAAAGACGGCGGTGCGCAACGAAGCGAGCCGGATCATTCCGCTCGAGCCACAGGACATCAGCGATCTCTGCGCGAGTTTTCAGGCCGCGGTGCTGGATTCGACCGCAGACCGCCTGAGCATGGGCTTAAAGCTGTTCCGCGAGCAGTTCGGTCCGCCGCAGGCACTCGTCGCGGCCGGCGGCGTCGCCGCCAATCAGGCGATTCGCGGCGCATTGCAGGACGTTGCTGAAGCGGCCGGGACGCGGCTGATCATGCCGCCGCCCGCGCTCTGCACCGACAACGGCGCGATGATCGCCTGGGCTGGCGCGGAGCGTCTCGCGCTCGGCCTCACCGACACGATGGATGCCCAGCCCCGCGCGCGCTGGCTGCTCGATGCCAACGCGACGGCGCCCAAAGGCTACGCCAACACGCGCGCAGGATTTTAACGATGACATCCCTCCAGTCCGTTGCGGTGATCGGCGCGGGCGCCTGGGGAACGGCGCTGGCGACGGTCGCTGCACGGGCGGGAAGAACGGTGACGCTGTGCGCTCGTAATTCCGAGCACGCAGGCCGGATTGCATCGTCGCGCGAAAATCCGCGGCTTCCTGGCGTGAAATTGGCTCCCGACATCGTGGTGACGAGCGAGCTGGCGCTCGCGGCGCGCGCAGACATGCTGCTGATCGTGACGCCCGCGCAGCATCTGCGCGGCGCGGTCAACACGCTGGCGCCGCATCTGACCAAGCCAACTCCGGTCGTCGCCTGCGCCAAGGGCATCGAGCACGGCACCCATAAATTCATGACCGACGTGATCGCGGAAGCCGCGCCGCTCGCGCTGCCTGCGATTCTGTCGGGACCGAGCTTCGCCGACGACGTCGCGCGCGGCTTGCCGACGGCGGTGACGCTGGCCGCGACAGACGATCAGCTCGCAAGCGCACTGGTGCAGGCGCTGGGCTCGCCGACATTCCGCCCCTATCACTCGACCGATGTGCGCGGCGTCGAGATCGGCGGCGCCGCCAAGAACGTGCTGGCGATCGCGGTCGGCATCGCGGTCGGGCGCAGGCTCGGCGCTTCCGCGCAGGCCGCATTGACCACGCGCGGCTTTGCCGAACTCGCCCGCTTCGGCCGTGCGCTCGGCGCGCGTAGCGAGACGCTTGCAGGCCTGTCCGGCCTCGGCGACCTGATCCTGAGCTGTTCAAGCCCGCAGTCGCGCAATTTCGCGCTCGGGCTCGCACTCGGGCGCGGCGAGACGCCGCCGGCCGGCAAGCTCGCCGAAGGCGAGTTCACCGCACCCGTGCTGATCGAACTCGCGTCTTCGCAAAACATCGAGATGCCGGTATCAGAAGCGGTGGCGGCGATCCTGAGCGGCAAGAGCACGATCGACGCCGCGATCTCAGGGCTTTTGACGCGCCCCTTCAAGGCAGAGGAATGAACATGGCGTACTGGCTGGTGAAATCCGAACCGTCCGTCTGGTCCTGGGACCAGCAGGTCGCCAAGGGCGCCAAGGGCGAGGCCTGGACCGGCGTGCGCAACTTCACCGCGCGGCAGAATCTCGTGAACATGAAGAAGGGCGACAAGGCGTTCTTCTATCATTCCAACGAGGGCAAGGAGATCGTCGGCATCGCTGAAGTCATCAAGGAGGCCTATCCCGATCCGACCGACAAGACCGGCAAGTTCGTCTGCGTCGACATCAAGGCCGACAAGCCATTGAAGACGCCGGTGACGATGGCCGCGGTCAAGGCCGACAAGAAGCTCGCCGACATGGCGCTGGTGAAATATTCGCGCCTCTCGGTGCAGGCGGTGACCGCGGACGAATGGAAACTCGTCTGCAAGATGGGCGGGTTGTAGTTGCTGCCGTAGCTCGAGTTGCAGGGTGGGCAAAGCGAAGCGTGCCCGCCTCTCCTTTCGCCTTACGGCAATCAACTTTCCGGCAGCGCGAACACTTCGCATGGCGCGGCGATGCCGCGCAGCCGATGCATCCCGAGCGAAAGCAATGGCGTGTCGGTCTCGGCGGCCAGCGCACCCGACACCAGAACCGTCTTGCCGAGCGGCTTGCACAATCCCTCGAGCCGGCTCACCAGGTTCACGGCCGAACCGATCGCGGTGAAATCCAGCCGATTGGCGGCGCCGATATTGCCCCACAGCATCTCGCCGAGATGAAGCGCGGCGCCGAACGACAGCGACGGCAATCCCTGACGGCGCCGTTCGTCATCCAGATGAACCATGCCGGCGCGTGCCGCGGTCGCCGCGCGCAAGGCGGCGTCGCAGGCACGACACGGCGAACCATCAACCACTGGGAAGATCGCCAGCACGCCATCGCCGATGAATTTCAGCACCTCGCCGCCAAAGGCGTGCACCGCGCCCGCGATGCGATCGAACCAGGCATCGAGCGCCGAGATGACCGCGGCCGGCGGATTGGCTTCGGACAGCGCCGTGAAGTCGCGCAGATCCGCATAGAGCAGTGCAGCCTGGATGGTTTCACCGAGATCGCGGCGCAGCGGCGCGGCCAGCACGCGCTCGGCGCTGCGCCGGCCGAGATAGGCTTCGAGCGCGGCCGCCAGCGTGGCCCGTACGGCGAGCACGGCGAGCGGCGCGGCAGCAAAGCGCGCGGCTTGCTGGAGATCGTCGATCTCGCGCGGCGTGAACGGGCGCGGCCCGATCCAGCCGAGCAACGGCCCTTCCTGGCGCCGTCCGATCACGTCTTCGTGGACGATGCCGGCAGCGAGTCCGCTCAGCCAGCGTCGGCCGGCATCGTTGCGTGGTGCAAGTGCGGCAGCCCCCGGTGCAAAGCCGAGGGCTTCGACGACCTCGCCGCTCTCGGCGCGCCACAGCCAGGTTCGCTGTGCGATCAAGGGATGCGGGACGTCCAGGGTCAGGCTGCCCGCGATGAGCGGCAATCCATCCGCAACCAGATGCGCGCCGAGATTCGCGAGCAACCGGTCGGCGCCCGTGGTCTCGGCGGCGGCATCGACGAGCCAGGCGAGCGTCGAGGATAACTGCATGACGCGATCATGCGGTCTGCGCGCCATTTTTGTCACGGCCTATCGTCGATGGCGGGCCTTGAAGAGGCGCTGTAGTGGCGCCATCTGCCTAGTTCAACCTGGGAACCGACGCCGATGACTGAGCCATTCATAGTCCGCCGCGAGACCCATATCCCGGCCCCGCGCGCCACTGTCTTCGCTTATCTCGCCGACCCCGACAAAATCGTGAACTGGATGGGCTCGGAGGCAACGTTCGAGACGCAGCCTGGCGGGCTTTACCTGCTCAAGGGTATTGGTCAGCGCGGCGGCGTCGCCCGCGGCGCGTTTCGCGAGGTCGTGCCGGTGCACCGGCTCGCCTACACGTTCGGTTGGGAGGGCGGCCAGGAAGTGCCGCCCGGCTCGAGCCTGATCGAAATCGATCTGATCGAACGCGATGGCGGCACGCTGTTGCGCATGACGCACAGCGGCCTGCCGACCGCAGAACAATGCGAAGCCCACAGCAAGGGCTGGGCCCATTATCTGGGCCGGTTGAGCCTCGTGGCCGGGGGCCGTGATCCCGGACCCGATGTGATGAAGCCTCAGGGCAAGATGTAGCGGGCCTTACACCGCGGCCGTCGCCACCACCTGCGCCAGAAGCTGCTCGCGCCTGGCCTGCGAGCGTTGCCCCTTCATCGTCGCAGCAAAACGCTCGAGGATGCCGTCTTCGAACGCGGTGACGATGGTGTCGTGGACGTAGCTCCTGCGGCAGATCGCCGGCGTGTTGGAGAGCTTGTCGGCAGCGGCGCGGATCGCGTCCAGCACCTGTCGCTTGCGGCCGCGCTGGCTGGTCGCCGGCGTGATCCGCGACAGCGATTCCACGACGACGGCCGAGGCCATCAGCGTGCGAAAATCCTTCAGCGAAATTTTGATGCCGGCGATCTCGCGCAGGAACGCGTTTACCTGTGTGGTGTTCACCGAACGCACCGTGCCGGAGGCATCGCGATACTGGAACATGCGCTTGCCTGGAACACCCTGCAGAATGCCAATGGCGCGAACCAGCTTGGCCGCATCGCATTCCTTCCGCACCGCCTTGCCGCCCTTGGCCTTGAAGGTCAGCACGAAGCAGTCGTCTTCCAGCGTGACGTTGGACTTCAGCAGCGTGGTGGCGCCGCGGGTGCCGTTGAGGCGGGCGTAGGATTCATTGCCGGGACGGATCGCGGTACGGGCGATCAGCTCGATCACCGCCGAGAGCGCGAACTCGCGCGTCGGCTCCTCGCCCGACAGGAACGCCGAGACCTTGCGCCGGATCTTCGGCAGCGCGCCGACGAGCTTTTCCAGGCGATGCGCCTTGCGCTGCTCGCGGACCTTTTCCCAGTCGGCGTGATAGCGATATTGCAACCGCCCGGCGGCATCGCGACCCACCGCCTGGAGATGCGAGCTCGGATCGGCCGAGTAGCGCACCTCGCGATAGGCCGGCGGCACCGCCATGGCGTGCAGCCGGCGGATGGTGCGGGCGTCGCGGATATGGGCGCCGTTGGGACGGACGAAGGAATAGCCCTTGCCGCGCTTGATGCGGCGGATGGTCAGCTCGTTCTGGTCGCCAAGCCGCAGGCCCAATTCCCGAGCCAGCGCCTCGACCGAGGTCGCGGGGGCCGTATCGTAGGTCTTTTTCGGGGTGGGACGCCTGAAACCGGTCGGTTTGGGCCATTGTCCGAGTGCTTTGGCGAGCGCAATAGCGGCGGGATCGGCTGAAGCGGGCCGCATCGTCCCGAAATTCTGCTGATCCATCATAGTGTTACGCCTTAGCTCCGCCTGTTGTCGGACAATGCTGTTGTTTTGATTTTTGTTCCGTTGGGTCTCGCTGGACCCCCGGTCAGGCCATTTAGGAGGTTCCGAACGGCATTGCGAGTCCCGAATCAGTGACGAACGGTTGCCAGATACCTCTTTCCGGTGCATGGAGGGTCTGCGTTGCCGCTTCCGCAAGGTTCGGTAAAGAGCGGAATAGCCCTCGCGCCGGTTGTTTTCAGACTTGCGACAGGCACCCTCACTGACCTTGATCTTTCGCATGGCCGGATGCCCGCCGAAGGTCCAGCTTGTCCTCCTTGTCGGGCGCCGTTAGCCCGACGCATAATCATTCAAATGATGTAGGCGTGGCGTTGAGCTTGCCGCTTGTGGAGGAAAACATGTCCGAGAAGATCTACGACGTGCCGGCAGAGTGGGCGAAGCGCGCCTGGGTCGACCAGGCCAAGTACAAGGACATGTACGCCCGCTCGATCTCGGACCCGAACGGCTTTTGGGCCGAGCAGGCCAAGCGCGTCGACTGGATGAAGGCGCCGACCAGAATCGAGAACGTCTCGTTCGCACCCGGCAACGTCTCCATCAAATGGTTCGAGGACGGCGTCCTCAACGTCGCCTGGAACTGCATCGACCGGCACCTCGCCAAGCGCGCCAACCAGACCGCGATCATCTGGGAGGGCGACGATCCCTCGCAGTCGAAGCACATCACCTACAAGGAGCTGCACGACGAGGTCTGCCGGATGGCCAACATCCTGCGCACCCGCAATGTCAAGAAAGGCGACCGCGTCACCATCTACCTGCCGATGATCCCCGAGGCCGCCTACGCGATGCTGGCCTGCGCGCGGATCGGCGCGATCCACTCGGTGGTGTTCGCCGGCTTCTCGCCCGACAGCCTCGCCCAGCGCATCAGCGACTGCAAATCCAAGGTGATCATCACCGCCGATGAAGGCCTGCGCGGCGGCAGGAAGGTGCCGCTGAAGGCCAATGTCGATGCGGCGCTCGCCAAGACCGAAGGCGTCGACTGGGTCGTCGTCGTCAAGCGCACCGGCGGCAAGGTCGACATGTCCCCGTCGCGTGACCTCTGGTACCACGACGCGGCCAAGATGGTGACGACGGACTGCCCGGCCGAGCACATGCATGCCGAGGATCCGCTGTTCATCCTCTACACCTCGGGCTCGACCGGCACGCCGAAGGGCGTGCTGCATACCTCGGGCGGCTATCTCGTCTATGCCGCGATGACGCA
>NZ_AXAS01000137.1 GCF_000472925.1 Bradyrhizobium sp. Ec3.3 | reverse complement strand
CACGCAGATCAAGCCCGACGAAACAGCCGACAGCGCTGTTCCCTTTCTCAAGGCGGCTGTGGCTTACTACAAAAGCCTCGGCGTCACCGTCACGCTCGACCGGAAGCCGGAAACCGAGCTTGACGTCGTCGCGACGAAGGGCGACGTCGGTTCTCATGCACTCATCGGCGCCGGCGGCGTGGCCCGGGTCATACGCGCAGGCGAATCTTGGTCCGTACGGGAGGTGAGATCGACCCTCAAGAACGGCTGACCACGGCCCCGACGGCCGAACGCGATAGCCGACGTCTCGGAAGCCGAACGACCTGGACGCCACTCATCGAAAACTTCGGTCGCGCGAGGCGCCGTTTGCGCCAGGCCGATGCCTCGTTTTCCAGCTTCGTTGCCAGTCCTGCCTCATCGCGCCACTCTACGACATCCGACGTGCGCATGATTCCTCCATTCTTGAGAGCATAAAGGATCAAGAGGGATGGGATCGACCCTCGTCCGCCAAATGCAATCGCGCAACACGTGCTCGGTTCCGCGGGCTCGCAGGGAAAAAGTGGAAAGTCTGGCACGAGAGTACGAAAGCCGCTACCGAGGGCTGATCGCAGCCACTCCGAAAGGAGAGCGCATGCTTCGATCTACAACGAGAGGGGCGACCGTGATTGCGTTCGGCCGGCGGGCCAACGTTTTCGTTGGCTCGTATTCTGGCAGTCCGGGGCTCGGCGTCTCCGGCCGTAATAAATGGGTAGCTCGGAAGAGCTGTAAGGGGGAACTAAAAAAACCGTACAGTGATGCTGCTGCCGGCTTCGCTGCCAAGTACGATCACAGAATGCCCCAACTAGAATGCTCTGCTCAAATCAGACTTTGTCACCCCGTGGACGAGTCAGTATCCGCTTCGCGTGTTCGGCTTGCTCCATCGTTAGGTTGGCCGCCAAACTGGTTCCAATTTGCGCTGGACCCTTTCGCTCACGATCATAATCCAGCCAACCCTTGCCTCCTTTGCGGATGATTGTCCGCATTTTGCATATGTGAATCTTTGGGGCATTCCAGTGCAATTCGGGTCTGCGAAGTGAATTGGAAGATGTGTTCGCAACCGAACATTCAGACGTGCAAAGGTGCGCTAATCTCCACCTCTGCGAGATACCTGATTCACGAAGGGGCGTTCGAAGGTGTTGGGTGATCTGGTGATGCGCTGGCGTATGCGCAATTTTTTATTGGTTTGTCCGTCTTGCAAGAATGCTGCTTCCGCGATCCGCGGGCGCTACATGCTCGGCGAGCAGCGATTGACGTGCGATCGCTGTGGAGCGAGTGACTCTGTGACTTTCTGGCGTTTCGAAGGGATAGCTCACCGCGCGTGCGCGATGAGCAGGATGAGCAGTCGGAATAACTCTTGCGTTCAAGGCTAGTTAAAACAGTGCAATTGTTGGATTAGAGAATGACAAATTTTGTGATCGTTCGGGCCCATGGAAGGCAATTGGACCAGTTGCGCGGAGAGGCATCGCGCATTTCAAGGGCGAACAAAATAGACTGGTGGATTGAGCGCGACGTCAGAGGGACCCGGTTTTACTTTGAGGACGCTGAGACGAAGAGGGCGTTCGTCTCAATTTGCGAAAACGTCGGTGTTTCGCATTTTGATGGTGTCTCGCCAGTGTGAACGGACACGGCCGCTCGGCGCCTGGCTTGTTCCTTTCCATAGCCGGATGGCTACGGTTCTCACCTCGATCCCAGGCTTTTACCGGCTGCCGCGGTAGAGGTGATCGCTGTATGCGTGACTGAAAACTGAACGGAAAGTCTGCCCGCAGATCCTGCGCGCGGTCTCAGTCCGCCAACGTGAGCGATTCGATGAACTGTGAAACCCCGGACGGAGTCTCTTTTGAGCGGGATGAATGCTCTTGATGAGTACGGTCCCGGTCACAACCTGAGCTGCCGGACTTCTCCTGGTCGGAGCGCATCTGGTTTTACGCGCAGGCTGTGGCGCAAGAGCCTGATGACATGTCCATTGCCGATGACTCGTACGACCGCGTCGATCGCCTTTTCAGGTTCGACCGCTGCAACCCAGTATGACCTTTCCCCATCGGCCGAGATGACCGCGACGATGGGTAAGCGGACCACCATCGATTAATTCCATGCTGAAAGCCGCAACTATGAGTGTCATAATTTGCTTAATCAATAAATGGTTGCAAATATGGTTAGTGTCGACCGCCACCAGCCAAATGCTGGGCCGTTTAGATGCTTCATCGATGGAGGGATGGCGAGACGGGGAACCGATCAGCATCATTTGAATAGGTGAATGCGCCTGTGCCGAGCCCGACAGTATCGGAGATTACCGGGGCACGTCCGGTGGACGGTAATGCTCACGGCCTCGATGATGATCCCCAGTGGTCGGGGCCGTTTTTTTGCCGAATGGGACTCTCGACTAGGTCGGCGGCTTCAGACCCGGTGAATTCAACCACCCATCAATGTGCGCGGTGGCGTCAGCTTGCCGAGCCTTCTCAAGGAGGGCGTCGCGCTCGGCCCCCGGCGGCAATTGGTCTGCTTTCTCTCGCGCCAGGCGTGCTGCTTTCGCCAGTCGTTCGCCGAGCAGCTTTTCGTGCTTGAAGCGGTGTCGCTTCATGACGATCACCCATTCCACGAACCTGCTGCGGCTATTAAACTCATGATTGCGTGCAAGGCTCCTAATTCCAGCATAGCGGGAACCAAAACGCCGACGGAAGGCTACGGCTTCATTGCTCCTGACGATGGCGACCCAGACTGTCTTTGTGCATGTCAGTGCGGTTGAAAAAAAGCTGGCTACACCGACTTGGTCGACGGCGCGGATCAGCTACGACGTGCGGGCGGGGCGGTCGGGCAAGATGTCGCGGCGGTTTCCGGGTTGATGAAGGGGCGGCGGTCGCTGGTGAGCCAAAGGGTCGTCAAGACTTGCTGACGCGTCTTAATTTGCTCCGTGTACTGTCGCAAATTTGTCGCCACTTCGTACCCAGTTCTTCCAGATTTTACTGCCGCAATGGGCTGTAAGTTCCAGTTACGGTTACCTCGGACGGGGGCGGGACTCATGGAAGTATTTCGCGCTGAGAAGATTTGCGTTGTCGAGGACAACTCAAACAGAACCTGCCGTATCTGTGGCAAGAAAATGAAGCTTGTACGAACAGTGGTAGACTCTGAGACCGGAAGCCTCACTCACATGTTTGAATGTGGGTGCGGAAAGCGCTTCTGGGAAAACTAGGCGCAGCTCCGCAACGGAACGAAGGGCGGCGTAGCGGCTGGCGATGCATGCCCGTCGGTTGAGACGGTGAACAAGCAAGACAGAGGCAGCCAAATGAGGCGGGTTGTCGCCACGTGGCGCTCAGCGTCAATGAAGTGTTGCCGGATAAGCCGCAGTCCACGCCGGTTGCCAGACCACTCCCCCAAGGCCGCCAACCGGCTGGGGTCAGCTTTGCCTATCAAAAAGAGGCCGCCCGAAGGCGGCCTTAAGTATCGAAAGCGCTGATCTAATGCCCGCAGCCAATCCTTATGCTGCGACCAGCCCCGGGTGGAACAATAGATCGGAAATTCAAATATCTGCCCGGCGAAAGAAGGCTACCGAGCTCTGCCAACGCCGCCATTAACAAGTGCAAATCCATTCGGGAAAAGTCGGCAAATTTGAATCTGTTCCTCTGTGCAAGATCGGACATAACAAAATAGCGGACTACTTTAAGCTCACTTGGCTTGGTTCACCCAAATACGCCAAGCAACCTCCAACGGCCCAGGCATTCAGGGTTGTGCTGGGGCCGTCTCTATTCGTGCGCGCCAGCTTTGATCAGCCGCACATAGGTGCCGCTCTCTCGATGTCCGATAGCCGCATCTCATCAGCCTAAAGCGTGATGGCATTAGGTTCGATAGCCTGAATTTTCGAGGTAGTTCGCGCATTCTCCAGGGGTGAATGCCGTCAGAACTTCACCGATGGCG
>NZ_AXAS01000136.1 GCF_000472925.1 Bradyrhizobium sp. Ec3.3 | reverse complement strand
ACAGGCGACCTGTTCGCCGTCAGGGCTTGTGAGACACATTGAAGGGTTTTGCGGAGGGAGGATTTCTGGTTCATCGTAGCCACCAGGAGCGAAGATGAAGCAGAAATCCGGACCGGGCAAAGCGCCGGCAGAACAAGTGCTCAAGGACATTCGGCGCCAGACACGCCGGCATATTCGGCGGAAGAGAAGATCCGTATCGTGCTGGAAGGACTGCGGGGCGAGGAGAATATCTCCGAGCTCTGCCGGCGCGAGGGCATTGCCGCCTCAATGTACTATGGCTGGTCCAAGGAGTTCCTCGAAGTCGGTAAACGTCGTCTCGCGCTACATCGTCGCTTGGCGGCTTGGTCCCACGATGGCTGCCTCCGACGTCACGGCCACGCTCGACCAGGCACTCCTGGCCTCTGAGCTCGACCGCGTCACTCACCGGCCGAGGCTCCTAAGCGACAATGGTTCGAGTTACGTGGCAGATGATCTGGCCAGGTGGCTCGAGAAGAAGGGCATGCAACATGTGCGCGGCGCTCCGTATCATCCCCAGACCCAGGGAAAGATCGAGCGCTGGCACCAGACCCTCAAGAACCGCATTCTGCTCGACAACTACTACCTGCCCGGCGACCTCGAACGGCAGGTACGGGCCTTCGTCGAACACTACAATCACGTCCGCTATCACGAGAGCATCGACAACCTCACTCCTGCCGATGTCTACTTCGGCAGGGCTGAGGCAATCCTCGCCGAGCGAAAACGCATCAAGCGCAATACCATCGCAAACCGCCGCTTGCAGCATCAATTGCAAGCAACTTAAACTCTAACCCGGGCGACTAGTGAAACTCGACTTGCCGTTCCGGTAGTCCAGCGCCCCTGCCCGCGCTGGCGGCGTCGTCCGAAACTATCTTTGCTCCACGTGCCTTACCTTACTATGTCTAGCTCGCTCGAATGCCGTAGCCAATTTCAATCGATATTGATGACGATCTTCCCCATTGCCTTTCGAGCGGCCAATTTAGCAATGGCGTCGCCAGCCTCCGTCAAAGGGAACCGCTCTGAAATGCAAGGTCGTAGCTTGCCGTTGTTGTACCACTCGAGCAACTCGCCTGCGCTTCGACTAAGATGATCACCACTACGATCAAGCCACGGTCCCCAGAATACCCCGACAATCTGGCAAGACTTAAGCAAGGGGAGATTGAGCGGAATCTGTGGGACGCCTGCAGCAAATCCTACAACAAGGAAACGACCGTCCCAAGCTATCGCGCGCAACGCCGCCTCTGAATAATCGCCGCCTACGACATCACATACAACGTGAGCGCCGTCGGGGCCGCACGCCTCCTTGAGAAGGCGAGCGGCCTCTCTGCGGGAAATTGGATTAAACGGCGCAGTTGGGTATATCACTACGCGAGCTGCTCCGCGTTCTCGAACTAGTGTCGCTTTCTCAGTTGTAGAAACTGCGGCCACAATGCGAGCGCCTAACGCTCTTCCAATTTCAATTGCGGCGAGGCCGACGCCGCCAGCTGCTCCAAGCACAAGCAGCGTCTCGCCGCTTCTCAGAGCAGCCTTCTCCTTTAACGCGTAGTAGGCCGTACCATAGGTGAGCATGAACGCCGAGGCTTCATCAAACGGCATTTTGTCCGGCATTACTACGCAACGGCCTGCGTCTATTGCAATCTTCTGCGCCATTGCTCCCCATCTGGAGAATCCCATCACGCGATCACCCACGCGAAACGAGCACACGCCGCTACCAATCGTTTCGACCACGCCAGAAAACTCGGCTCCGGGCGAAAACGGGCGTTTTGGCTTGAATTGATATTTGTCCTGTATTATCAGTGTATCCGGGAAGTTTACCCCACTTGCTTTAACGCGAACGATAATCTGACCGGCGGCAGCCACGGGATCATCAACCTCTTCTAGCGCCAGTGTCTCGGCGCCCCCGCTCGATCTACTCAAAATTGCCTTCATGCGTACTCCGTGGACAGAGGGTGGACGGTGCGCAGACCAGAGGAGCGTATGGGTGGCTAAGCCATCCTGCACCCTTCGATGTTCGGCGGGTTCCCGTGTTGCAGCGACAGCAATGTGACGCTAGCGCCAGCTTAAGCGGTGCCGGGTGATGTCGGAGAAAACGACGAGGTTGCGACCAGCTGACTGATGTCCCCAGATTCGACAAGGTTCCTTAACTCCTCGCCGGTGAGCCAAACAAGCCAATCGTCGTCCACAATACCATCTTCTATCAGCCGCAATGCGCTCCCGCCGGGCTCATAGTGTGCATATCCGTATACACTGCCCCGATCCAATCGTCGGCGCGCTACAAGCGCACATAAGAAGTCAGGAGCCCACATCGCAAAAGACACGCCACGTGCTATTCCTGCCATGATCTTGGGGAGGCCTTGCCCTCGGAAGTCTCTGCGGACCCAACGATCCCCCTGGTAGGCCACTCTTCCGGTCATCTTCTTCGCGCTCGCTGCTATGCAAGTACATCGGTCCTGAGTATGCGCATGTGCGGTTGGGTCGGCGTAAAACGCCTTCAGGGATTCAAGATGCTCTGCAAAGTTGCTGTGCGAAAGATCATACAATCGAGCAGCCTCTAAAAGTGCGACCTCATTATTGTTATCGACGCCCACCATCCAATACCCCTCGCCTGACTTAATTGGCGAGCGGTCGGGCCGGAAATTTGGATATGTCGGCCCCTTTGTTGGAGTGGCCTGTGTGATCGAGAGATACTCACTAAAATCAAATCCTATCGATAGCTTGATGCCTTTTTGTCTGGCGGCCAAGTCATACGATTGGATGAAGCGTGAGACATCTAACGGATTAACTACGCTTCTCATTACTGCACGCTCCTATCGTGATGAGCTGCGTCATAGCCTATTTGGCGAGTGTGTAACTGATCGTACAGCATTAATCGATGCATCGTTGGGCTACCAACTCTGGTGGGCGGTAGAGCGTTGACGATCGCCCTTCAGCAGCCGCCATGACCCGGAGGACGCGCCGTTATCGGCGCAGACAGCGCGTCATCTGATCCATTGAACAAACCCGGCCAGCTCCGCTGATCAGCCGTTGTTCACCAGGCGCAGTCCTACTCTCCTGTACTCGAGTCGTCCGTTAAGAAGCCGAATCGAGCGGGTGTAGAGTGACGATTGCGCGCCATAACGGGGTGAGGAAGAGGCACAAGAGTTCTCTGAGCCAGGCGAGGATGCGGCGGAAGTTGTGGCCGACGGCTGAGAGGATGACGTTGGCGGCGTCTCCTACGCGGCCTTTGAGGTGGCAGCGGCCGAGGTGACCTTCGGTCTTCATGTGCCCGATGATGGGCTCGATGGCGGAGCGGCGGCGCAGCTCGCGCTTGATGATGCCGAAGACGCCGCGCTTCTGGCCGGAGATGAAGACGCGCCGTGGGTTTTGTGCGTCGTGGCCGCGGTATCCCTTGTCGACATAGGCCCGCTCGATCGGACAGCCGGTGAGTGTCTCGGTGCAGTCAATGACGTCCCGCAGGGTATGACCGTCGTAGGGATTATCGGGCAGCGAGCGGGCGTGCAGCACGAACAGGCCGCCGGGAGCACGGCGGTTGTTGGTGACGATGGAGGCCTTCACGCCGAACTCGTAAGGGGCGGCGGCCTTGATGCACTCCACCTCCGGGGCATGGAAGGAGTAAAGCTTCCAGCCGCGCTGGCGCTGCTGCTGCGAGCGGATCTGCGCGGCCCGGCCGAGCGGAAGGGCGAACGCCTCCTCCAGCGCCGGCTGGCTCTCGATCTTGCGGCGAATGTCGCGAATGATCCGGCCCAGCCGGCTGCGCAGGATGCGCAACTGCCGCTGATGCCGCCTGAACTGTTTGGCGTGGGCGTATCGTCCCGCCATCATCGCGGCGGCCTTGGCCACACGAGAATAGGATTGCCGCAGCCTTACGCCGTGCCTCCTCGCCAGGCGATTGAGCCCCTTGATGGCCGCATGCAACAGCTTGGCATCGGTCGAAAAGGTGATGGCCTTCGGCTGCACCGTGGTGTCGACAGTGACGCGCTTGAGGTCCTGGCTGCGTAACGCGCCGGCTTCGTGCGCCACCCGCAGGCTCTCTGCCAGCAGCAACTCCAGCTTGTCGCCGAGCCGCTTGCGCCAATGGCTGAGGTCCGAGGGTTCGTGCGGAAAGGCGTGCTGGAAGAACTCTTCGCCGGTGAAGAACTG
>NZ_AXAS01000134.1 GCF_000472925.1 Bradyrhizobium sp. Ec3.3 | reverse complement strand
AGTGGCTTTGCGCGCGGCGGTGCGCGGGACGGCTCCGGTGTGCCTCCAGCCAGCCTCGCGCGCCGGGGCCGTTCTCGTTTGCAGGATCGGACCTTGTCCGGCTGGCCATCGAGCGCAAGGAATAGCCATGAGATCCCCGGTCGTGAAACGGTCCATCGTCGTCGGAGGTCACAAGACCAGCGTCAGCCTGGAAGAGGACTTCTGGAACGGCATGAAGGAGATCTCCGTTCTGCGCAATATGACGCTCTCGGCGCTGGCCGATGAGATCGACCGCAACCGCCCGCACGGCAATTTGTCGTCCGCGTTACGTTTGTTCGTCCTCGACCACTTTAAGCACCGGGCCGCGGCGACCCAGCTTGAGCAGAAAGTACCGGCACAGCCCAGCCATCGCGCGATGGGGCGTGAGCTCTGAAGCGAGACCGCAGCCCGCGTCCGTCCCGACCTCAATTCAGCTTCCGGCGCAGCTTCCTAATGATCTCCCGCAGATCAGGCGTCGAGCCTCTTGCCAGTGCTGCATTGCCCCATGCTAAGCCTCTCCGGCTCACTGGTATCCCAGACGCCAACACCAAGCAGCAACCATTTTCCAGAACCGGCGAAGCATTCCGGAAACAAGCCGAGCCTAGCCTACTGTTTATTGTCCAATGGGGATTTCGGTCGTGTGGGCATTTATTGAAAATCTGTATCGAGACTATTGCCTGACGCGGGTGCAAGAGATCCGGAAATACGAGCTGTCGCATTGAGCCATGGCCCGATCGCCGTTAGCCCGGAGCTCGCTGGGAATAGGTCGGAATGCTGCTCGGGTCAGGCTACCCTCTCGTTCAATTTCGCGTCGGCGAAACAACGTCCCACGACGTCAATCGGCGGCTTGCAACGTGCGTCGTTAGGCAATGCTCGCACAGTGGGTAGCCTGTCACCCTTGACCGCCCGATTGGCGACCTGATCAACAAATATGGAAACTTTCGCGCTAACATCTGCCTGAAGGGAAAATGCCTGCTGCGCTCCTATCAATGCAGCGAGGGTCACGATACAGGTAAGGAAATATGACGCGAGTGTCTTGATACGCATGGCACTGCTCACTCGACCATCCGCCCCCTAGCATAAGCTCTGTCGCGAGAGCAGCTTTGCGGTTCAAACCCTTTGGGTGCGGGCGCTCAGTTCCTCGGCAACTCCAACCATTCACTTACGTCGTTCGATCTCGACTAATTTTCTCCAAAATTGCGCGGCGTGCTCGTCCCAATGACAAGAAGAAAGCCGATACCGCAGCGCCCCATGGCAATTGCCAAAGAACGGCTCGCTGCGTGTCGCATGTTCGTCACGCTGGCGCAGTTGGCGCGCAAGATCATCCAAATCGACGGCAGCGAAGTCATCGCCGACTCGGACATCGGCACCATGTTGCTCATAATGGCCGCCGTGATCATCGGCCACGCCGAACAACGCCCGATGAACAAAAGCAGCGTGGCGGCGTTCCTCGACCTGCCGCGCACAACGATCGGACCGAAGCTCGACAAGCTCGTCGAGGTCGGCGCGCTCGTTTGCGAACAGGATCGATACTTCTTCATGGAGCCAGAGCGTGCTATTCGCCCGCCGGAGGGTGACGTGAGGCGGTGGACTTCTGCCGTTGCAAAAACGTATGAGCAGCTCGTCCCCCTTTTGACCGATCTCGACACTAAGGGATTTGGCTCGAAGCGTCACACGAGCTAAGAGGACAATCCCACTTGATTGGTGGAAGGCGCTAAGCGCCAAAGCATCACACCGCACACATAGAGGTTCGACTATGCAGAGGCCGCCGCAACGCGGCCCGATCGCGCGCCTTTTGCGCAAGCGGGCCATCGTCACCAAGGCGCAAGCCGAGTTGGAACACGCCTTCCGATCAACCCATTGGCGCGCGCCGTTGATCGCTCATTGGAAGGATACCGAGCCTACCTATTGCTGTCGCATCTGCGCCGCCGACGTCGAATGTGGGGAACACATTTGCGTATCTCATTCATAGCGCCCGCACTTCTTCTGACGGCATCGAGCATGTCAATCGTACCTTTGATCTGCCGAGCACGCAAAACGAGAAGATCAACGCGCTGTTCCTCTACGCGTTGAAGGCCGGCGGCGAGGAATTCGGCGCCGGCATCAAGATGTCGGTCGAGCGCGGTTGGCTCGAGCTGCACGAGAGCGGGACCTATGTGCGGCTCCTGAAGGATGATGCCGCGGGACATCAATCGGAATGAAAAAAGACCCGCCTCCGAGTTCATGGGAAGAACTGCACCAACGAAATGCGTCCGAAGGCGGGGCACGAGGACTTAAGTATTGCCAAAACATCGAATGACAGTCCGTAAGCCTGCAATCCGACCAGATCAAACTAGCAGGGCGCCTTGGGAAAACGTGGTAATTGGGTCTAGCGTGACCCTTGGACGCACCAGGATTGTGAAGCAGATAGAATGACCGATCGAGGCTGGGGCGGCCTTTCGACGAACCGATAAAGGTTGGCGGGCGCGATCTCGTCACCTTGCGCGATGCCGGCGAGTACATCGCCAAGCAACCCAAGGCTGTGCACGATGCCCGGAGTGGCAAACCGTGATGGAAGCGCTGATCCTGGTGGCAGAGAAAGGTGGACCGACGATGTTCGCCCGGATCGGCATCATGCGGGCCTTGAACCGGGCTACGGCGAAATGACAGGAGCCGCTCCAAAGAACGGCCCCGGCATGGGGCTGGCAACGCCGGAGCCGTTCTTGCGCGCTGGGTCCGAGCGGAATGACTTAAAGACCGGGAAAAAATGGCAATAGCACGGCCACTGCTTCTATTTGAGAGAGGCCCGCCGGCTCCGCAATGGAGGCGCTGATTCTGGTGGCCGAGCAAGGCGGCCCGGCGATGCTCGCTTGCATCGGCATCATGCGCGCCTTGAACCGCGGCAAGCCACCACCAGATGCTGAAGCGCGACGCAAGAAAGCCAAGGCGCATAGGGTTTTCAGATGACCGTTCCGGAAGCGAGGCCCGGCATTGGAGGCAAATCCAACCGGACCTCGCCGCCGCCGATACCCTGGGAGGAATCGACGACGACAAAAGTTCTCATGGTAGGCTAACGTCCGCCTGACGAGGCCCGCCAGCG
Source organism: Bradyrhizobium sp. Ec3.3 (assembly GCF_000472925.1). GTDB lineage: Bacteria > Pseudomonadota > Alphaproteobacteria > Rhizobiales > Xanthobacteraceae > Bradyrhizobium. Next base: position 1,138 of record NZ_AXAS01000134.1, on the reverse strand, counting down.
TGAACCGATGGCCCAGGAGCGCCGAAGCCCACCGCTTGCAACCGCCGGTGCGCTTGCCCTTATCTAGGACCTTTAGGGCACGTTGTGAGTTGAGGCGTCATGCCGCGGTTTGCCAAGAACCCGGGGGCGCGTTATGAGCGCTACGCCTCAACGTCCGTCGTCAGCCGTCCCACCAGTCGCATTTGAGCGCCCCGCTTGTCCGAGGTGCAAAGCTCGGATGATGCTCGTCAGCATCGAGTCAGAACGCCCAGGCGTCGACTTGGATACGTTTCAATGCGCTGTCTGCAATCACGTGCTTTCGATCCTTGCGGCGCACGAAGATACCATGCACTCAAAGGCCCTTGGCCGCTGGCTTCTAGGCGATTTGCACCCGCCAAGGTAATGCCGATGCCGGGGCCGCAAACAGCCACGCTGGATTCCAGTAGCTCCGCGCGCGGCTGCGCTTGGGTGCGTGACCGCGGAAAGCCAGGTCCGGGCCCCTTTTCCGCGTCAGCGCGGATCAAGAGAGAGGGGCGCGAGACCGCAGCCCCGCGCCCTGTAGGCCCACGTTAAGTTGTCGCCGTAAGATCACCCCGGCTACTTTCGCCCATGCGCAAGATCAGCCTTCGTTCCGGTAGTAGGACGATGGGCTGACGCGAAACATTTTCTCGCTCTGTAACTTAAGTTAATCATGGGGCCGATCAAAGAAGTCGCATTATGGAACCGATCAGCCGAATATCGGACCGCATCGACCCTAAGACTGCCCGGTCGATTTGTGACGAGGTGGGTGACAGGTTGCAACAGGACTTATCTCGCGAAACTTCGCCCCTGCCGCCCTACCTCGAACGTCTAATCGATGAGTTGCGCAAACAGGAGCGTCATCCAAATGATGGCGTCGAAACCTGGCGCGCCCGCTGACTAGCGCGGCCGTCTGAGCGTGAAGAAACCTCGTCGCCGCGCTCGCCCGGCGCGCTCTCCGCTGATCTTGTCGTTGAGTGCACTGTTTCAGGGTTGCGTCTCGGCGGTCGCCCGATTGTCCGCTCTCGCGCCGCTGTCGGTAACCGGTCCAGGTACCTGACCGCACTCAACCCCCCGGGAGCAGCCCGGGCGGGCATTCCCGATGGCGGGGGGCTTTATTGCAAACCGAAGTCTGTTAGTG
>NZ_AXAS01000133.1 GCF_000472925.1 Bradyrhizobium sp. Ec3.3 | reverse complement strand
CGGTCGATCGGCATTCGAGACCGCCCGACGTCTTTCCGCTCACCCTGGCAAAACGCCTATGCAGAACGGTTGATCGGTTCAATCCGGAGGGAATGCATTGATCATGTCGTAGTCTTCGGCGAACGACATCTGCGCCACGTTCTGCTATCGTACAAAGATTACTACAACGCCACGCGCAGTCATTTGTCATTGAACAAGGATGCCCCGGTTCCTCGCGGTGTTGAGCGAGTCGGGAATATCGTATGCCGACCGATCCTAGGCGGACTGCACCATCAATATGGCCGGATGTGATTTACGGTAGGCACAGCTTGGCGGGCGCGGAGGAGCGCTTGGGGCCGTATTCTTCCTCGCTTTTTTCGGCGCGTTCGCATTCGTCGGATTTATCGAGCATCACATCGAGCCTCGCATCTTCCACGCGTGGCAGGGTTGGATCGCGCTCATCAGCTTCATGGTCATTTCAGCGCTCCTCTCCGTGCTTCTCGCCTCCATGGGAGTTGACCTCTGGGGACGGCGCAAGCGGCCCCAACCCAAGAGGCGATGGGGCCAGCCCAAGCGGCGATGGAGCCGTTAAGCCGCGCGGCTCCAGATCAGCGGCGAATACTTGGCACTCTGAAAAGGCAAACCCGGCCAGCAATGTGCTGGCCGGGTGTCTCGTTTGGGCCACAAGCTACTTGAACAGGGTGCCAAGCGGCTTGCGCAGGACGCTGTTCGGACCACCAAGGATGCCGTGCTCCCTGATGGCGTCAACGCTGATGCCCGTCCCTGGCTTGACGATCTTACCAAGGACCGTTGACTCGTCCTTGGCGCTCTCGCTGTTGGCCTTCATACGTTCGAGCACCCAGGTGCCAACAGCAGCACCGGCACTCGCGCCGCCGTCCGCTTTCGCTTCGGCAGCTGCAATGATCACCATCACGGTCGCGACCATCGCGGCACGAGTGATGATCTTCCACATGACCATCTAGTTTGGGCCCTCCTTCTCGCCCTGTTTGCCGCATCAAGGGTTGGATTTGCGATGCGGGTACAAGGGGCGGCAGGGCCGGCCAATAAGTGTCGTAAAAACCCTGCCCGTCATTGTGCTGCGCCGGGACCGATGACGTGACGCGGCTTGCTGCCCGGTCCCGTACTTGAAGGAAAACACATGCGGCGAACACCCCATTGAGATCTGGGATGAGCCGCGGCGGGCAGCCGACTAGTCCTAGGCTGCCGACTTTATGCGCTTCGCGATCTTGGCAATCGTCGCGCGGCTGCACCCCGTAGCGGCCTGTATGCTGCTCCAGGATTGGCCTGCGGCGATCCATGCGGCCAATGCCCTCATTGCGCTCTGCGCCTTCTGGACGGCCCCTATAGCGGCCCTCCACCTTGGCTTTGGCCTGCCCCTGCGTCTGCCGGCGCCGTCGGTCCTCGTAGTCCTTGCGAGCAACGGCAGCGAGCATGTCGAGCAACATCGAATTGATGGCGTCAAACATCGTGTGTGTGTTGTCGGGGCCGTACAGCGCGTTTTGGCGGCGGGGCTGTCTACCTGCGGGGCGGTAGGTGGAAGCGCGCAGGCGGGCCGGAACGGCCGTCTTATCGCGGGCGCGCAGTAGCCCGCTCCATCGCTGGAGGCCTGGGGGCTAATTAGCGATGGAGCGGGGAGTCAGGGGCTTCGGTCGGACCAGCGCGGAGACGATCGATGCCCGAGACGTAAGGATTTACCGTCGTGATTTTGGCTTGTTGGCGACCGATCCATGGCGCCAATCGTTCAGAATGAAAAACCTAACAGGTGTTGCCGCCGTGCAATTTCCAAAGTCACATTGTTGCCCCACTATCGCACCTAGCCGGTCATGATTTGACCAGCGGCGGACTGGCTGGCTAGGCTCGGCACATTCTTCGGCGGGGGCTGTGTGCCGGGCCGCCACTTCCACGGCGCGGGGATATCCTGCCAAAAGCAAAGCCCGCTGCAGGGGGCAAGGTGCTTTGGTATGCTTCTTGCTTCTGCTTTTTCATGTCCGACGAGAACCGCAACCGTATGTTCATGGCGCTGGCGATCGCGCCGATAATGCTGATCGCCGTCATGGTCACAGATTTGCACGCCAAGGGCGGTCCCCGCGAGGGCAACTCACCCGAGATCAGCGAGTGGTTTCGGTCGCAGCACAACGCGTTCGGCGGCTGGTGCTGCAATGATGCCGACGGTCACCGCTACTACGGCGACTACGTGCTCAATTCCGACGGCTCGGTGACGATCAGCCCCGGCACCCCGGACGCCCACCACGTCGAGTCCTACAAGGTGCTATCCGGCACAAACCCGACCGGCACCGCGGTGTGGTGGTACAACGAGGGACAAGCCGGCGCAAAGACCACATACTGCTTCGCGCCAGGATCGCTGACCTGACCCTTGGGGGCGGGGCTCCTTAGCGCAGCCGGGAGATCATCGAGACGTCGACGGCATATGACTTGGCGATCCCGGCCAGTGTCTCGCCGGCCGCACGGCGCTTGAGCGCTGCGCGCGCAGCGGCATCAGTTCGCGGGCCTCGACCTCGGCAATCGCCGCGAAATCGCGGCCGGTCTCCGCGATGCGGCCCATGCGATTGAGTTTCAGCTGCACATTCTCGATCTGATCCTCGAGCGAGGTCAGTGGCGCGTCCATGAAGGGGTTCGGAAGGGTAGCAGCGATCATGGATCGGCCTTCGTTTCAAGTGCGGACCATTCCGCCGACGCTCGGAATTTCGCCCGATGCTCGCGCAGGCGCCGTGACGAGCATCACGGAGAGGGGGGCCGAGCCGCTGGCGCGTGACCGCGCTGCCGACCAACCGTTAGCTACCCGCGCCGGCTGGACCGAGCGCCCCTTGAGTCGACAGCCGGCCGACCATGGACCATTTCGCTGTCCAGCCCCAGAGTGGCCGGGGTCGCGGCGTAGCGATGCGCGCGTTGCGCTGTTAATGATCCGTAGACTTTCGGCTCAGCCGCGAAATCATCGATACGTCGACCGCGTAGGACTTGGCGAGCCGCATGCGTAGGTCGACCACCTCTTTCGCGCGCTCGTCAGCGACCTGCATAGCGCGGCGCTTGGCATCGCGCAGACGAATGATCTCGGCCTTTGCCTCGCGCAGCATCGCGGCCGTGCGCTCGATCTCGCGTGCTGCCTCGAGGCAGAGCGGGGATCGCTCGGATTGCAATCGTTGCACCAAATTGGTCATGGGTCGGCCCACCCTCATTCGGCCAGGCGCGAGATCATGCTGATGTCGACCGCGTAGGACTTGGCGATGGACGCCAATGTCTCGCCCGCGGCGCGACGTTTGATCGCTTCCTGCCGCTGGTAGTCGGACAGCTTGGGCTTACGGCCAAACTTGACGCCCTTGGCCCGGGCGCGTTTCCGGCCGTCGCCGGTGCGCTCGCGGATCAGGTCGCGCTCAAACTCGGCAATTGCTGCGAGCAGCGTCGACAGAAGACGGCCCTGCGAGCTTGAGGTATCCCATAGCGGGTCGCCGAGCGAGCGGAACGCGGCGCCGGCCCTCCCGATGCGCTCCATCAGGTCGAGCAGTTCACGAGTCGAGCGGCCGAGCCGATCCAACTTGCTGACCAGGACGACGTCACCGGCCTTCAGCGAGGCCATCAGCTTAGCCAACTGCGGCCGATCAGCCCGGGCTCCACTGATCTTCTCGCGGTAGATCGTCTCAGCGCCGGCGGCTTTCAGGGCCTCGAGCTGGCCGGTGAGGTGCTGGTCCTGGGTGCTGACGCGAGCATATCCGAGAATGGCCATCTGCGCGCGCTCCATTTCGCAAATAAGTTTCGCAAAGTGTAACACGCTGATTTTCCACGTCCAGCGGTTTCTTGCAAAACTTACAAGTTTCACAAATTACAGGCCGCGCACCGCGCACAGGCCGACGCGCTGGAGATCGAGGCTTGTGATGAGAAGCTTCTAGGCGGGAAAATCTGCCCGATGGATGAACGAGGCAGCCACCAGCAACGTTGTAGCAGAAGGCGGGGGTAGCACCCCGCGACGCGATCGCCGGGTGAGAAGATCCGAGCAAATCGCAAGCCCCCCGGTGGTCGCGCTCCGACGTTATTGGCCGGTGAGCACTCGCCGCCACTTTCCGCCCCCAGGGGTGGCGGCTCGAGCTGGCGGCTGGCCGCAAGCGCGACGGCGGCCGGCCGTCCGGTAGGGGCGGCGGAGGGGTGCAGGAATTTTTTCTCCCAGCCGTCTATGCGTTACGGGGGTTGAACGGGCCGGATCATGCGCTGCTCGAAACGCGAGAGGGACAGCAGTGATGGCACCCACACCCCCCTTCGATCTCAATCAAGATCGTAGAAGGCGCTCAGAGCGCGCGGCCACCGTATCCTTTGTGCTGCTTAGTACGGATAGTAGCGCCGGTAGGGATAAGGGCTGCCGTAGTATCCGGCTCCCGGCCCGTAGCCCGAATAGCCGTAACCCGGTCCGTAGTATCCGTATCCCGGCCCGTAATAGCCCGACCCAACGGCGGCGGCCGCAGCCGCAGCACCCACGACGCCAAGGCCAATCGCAGCCCCCGGGTAGATACGACGACCGTAATAGCGACGATAGTAGACATCAGTCACATCAGAGAGAGTTGCTTGCTTGAAGGCCGTCACGGATGACGATACCGGCGCGGCCGATGTGGCGGGAACCCAGCCGACCACAGCCGCACCGATAATAGCCCCAGCGATTGTCAGGGAGGTGGCTTGCTTGTTCATGACTATTGTCCTTTTGCTGACTATCAGCAGCAGTTCCCGGGGCTCAGATCAGACCAAAAACGATGAAAATGCCGATCTCGATCAGGAGGGCCAGGCCTGTGATCGCGGACACAAGAAACACATCGCCCAACGTTGGAACGTGCATGGCTCGCCTCATCACTCTGCGAGAGGCGTTAGAGCTTGCGAGGATGAGCGAAGGTTCTGACTCAATCAATTACAAGGGCGGATTACCCCTTTCGAATGCCCGCTGCAGCACCAACCTGGGATCCAAGTGCCGGTAAGGTGCTTTGCAGACGGCGCTTTAGGCGCCGCCTGCATTAAGAACGCTGAAGTCGCGTGTCGACGGGGACGGGCCCGGGCTGCGGGCTGGGCCCAAAGAGCCCCCCCAATAGCGCCAGCACGGGCGGCGGGATGGGGATGCTTGGCGTAATGGACGGGCCATACGCGATGCCCCCGCTGACCTCATCGAGATCGTCGACAGATAGTTCGTGAAGTTCGTTGCTCATTCTCGCTCCTGCAATGGTTTAGGAAGAGAAGAGTGTGGCTCTCTTGGGTTCGTTCGCGCCGTGACCCACGTCACA
>NZ_AXAS01000132.1 GCF_000472925.1 Bradyrhizobium sp. Ec3.3 | reverse complement strand
CTATCGCACAGCGCCTCGTCAGAGAGATTGTGCATGTGCTTGAGGATGAACAGTCCGGCTACCAATCGTGTCGGCAACGGTGGCTGCCCCGGCCCGAGGCGACAGACCGAACTGAAGCGTCCCGCCAGGAAGTCCCAATCGATCTCCGCCGCCAGACGCACCAACGGATGGCGAAGGTTGATGATCTTCTCCAAAGATGGACGAAACAGATCGTCCTGACGATCGTCGCGCGGATGGCTCATGGGTTCTCCCCAACAGCGAATCTCGCCGTCAAAGGAATCACGAAGTCGCCAAATCCGGAATCCAAAAACGCAAGAAAACCAACACCTACCCACGGCCTTCTTGCACAATCGAATACTTGCTCACGTCAAATCACAGCGACAGATCAATCGCTTCCGAATTCTTCACGGGCGACTAAGGGGCGGGGTAACAGCTGGACCCGGGCCCGCGTTTGCTAGCTGCGCAACCAGCAAGCTATCGCGCCCTACCGGGAAGGCGAATGCATAGAAAGGGGAGAAATCGCCCTGCATGAAGCCGCCGCTGCGTTGAAAGGCAGCTAAGCGACGCTTCGCCGTCTGTTCGCGCAGCGAAGCTTGCCCGCGCGCCAGCTATCTAAGGCGCACCCGGGGTTATCAAGGCGCTTGATCTGGAGCACCCCAAGGTCAAGAGGGGCAGCACAATTGCGGCGCTGCTGGCGACCGCCGTCAGGCGATCTGCGCCAAAGAGAGCTTGAATTCAGCGAGGCTGGCAGTTCGAAGCAGACTTGCGTGGCCGGATGAGGTGGACGGCTTCGGCGCGAGAGCTGCAATCCGGCGAGCGCCAGGACCCGGTTCGTGTCGCGACGGCTGGAGGGCGAAGTCGAAGTCGGCGAGACCGCCGCGAACTCGGCCAGCTGGACCGCCATTTTGACGCGGCAGTATTCGCGCATTGTGAGTTCTGCGGTGATATGAACTATAAAGGTCCGACGTCAGGTTGTTAATTCCGTAGTAGCCAAGGGCAGAACGCCTATTTTAGAGTAATCGGGCTCTGTCCATTTCCAAGAACTGCATGCGATTGGTCCGGCTCCGCTTGATGGCTCGCCGTTTCAAGCCGGACTGGGCTTTTATAGAGTGCGTCGCCGTTTCAGCGGCCGCGGCGCTCGGCGGCGCACGGTCCTACTCGCGTGTGAGGCGAATTGGAAGGCTCCCGGTTGAGAAAAAAAGCGCCGCTCCATGGAAACTTGATGACGCAGCATTTATTTCTCTTCGGCGTCCGCATGATCGGGGGTGTCGTCCTTCCGAAGCGCAAATGGGGCTTCAGTATGCAACGGACGCGCACGGCAGCGGGACCGATGTGAAGGGCCATCGCCTGCTGTTCCATCGCCCGCTCCGACCGGGTCAAGCGCTTGCGGTGACGCAGGTGGTCGAGGCAGGTGGGAAGTGATAGACTCGGTCCACAATTCGGGATCGCAATCGTGCGGGAGCGACGAGCCGTAGGCGCTGTAGCGCGTCGGGATAGCTGCAGGTTGCATCAGGTTGTGGAACGCTCGCGCGAGCGGCCCGCTGCGCCCGGTAAGGGGCAAAGGCCTTGGGGATCGGCCAGTACCTCTGCTTCGTCGTCGGGTGTCTGCATGCGAGTCATACGCACCATAGGTCAGCATCAGGGCTGGCCAAGACGGCGCGTCTCCACGCCGGCCAGTTCGGTGAGATGGCCCAGCCCAAGCTGCCAGCAGCAACTTCGCCTGATCTCGCTGCCTGCCGGACTGCGAGCGAGCAACTCCCACCCAACGCGGGGCGGATAGCTGCACGCCGATACTGAACAGCGTCGCCACCATCATCCAAACGGCTCCCGCCAGAACCAGCGCTACTGCGGTCAACACCGGCTTGCGGCTCAGCGCGACCGCAGCAATCGCCCCGCTCATCAATTATGCGCGGTCGCAGATCGCCGCTTCGCCGCTCGCGTAGCTCGGCGATATTGGGTGCGCCGATCACTGCGCCCGAACCAAAGGCGCTGTTCATGAATAGGTCTGGCAGCCGTCATGCAGAAGAGCACGCATCACCAGCGGCGCCGCTGATGACGCCGGATCTTGAATGCGGTATGACACATTTCGGCCCGCTGAGGGTTCCCGCAGCATTGATGACGAAATTTTGCCGGCAATGTGAGTGCGCGGGTGGAATGCGACGCGCTGCCCTTTGGGTGCACCGGTTGGTACGCCGGCGTCAGTCGCCTTTATCGCGGACACTCAGATTTTAATGCGGCAACCGGTTTGGTCGCCGCCGCTCTTGTGGCCACCCAATCTGCAGTGGGCCGATAGATGCACCGCGAATTCTCAAATCGGATCATCTTTGACGCAGACGCACATCAGCGACGTGCCGTAGATATTCTTCGGCAAAAGGCAGCTTTCCACCCAAAACGCAATTCCTAATAGTCTATGCAATGGGGATGCTTTAGGCGCGTAAAGCGGAGCCCGACGCTTCATGCCTAGTGTCTTCAGCAATAAAGCTGGCACGTATAAGGCATGAAAGAAGTAACTATACGATTTGATCGAAAGGCAGGAAAGTAGCGCCAATTTGCGAAGTTCAGCAAGATCATAACGTATGAAATGACGGTAATGTTCATCAAAGTTCGACCAAAGCTCTTGCCGCGCTGGTACTGCGATGATCACCGAACGCAACGCCGGAAGGGCTTGAAAAATTGCTTCGATGAATGTGACCGGCTGCTCGATGTGCTCAAGCACATCCAAGAGCAGAACCGTGGTGACGCGCTCGCGCAGCCCCTTGTCAATATCGGCGAAATCAGTTTTCGTAAAGACAAATGGTCTGACCTCCTCATGGACCCATGGATCGCCAAGATCGCAGCCGTACGCGTCGAACCCGGCTTTACGCAAGATGCTTACGTAATGACCCCGAGCAGCGCCGATTTCGAGAAGCGTATCGCTGAGGCCACAAAACGCGTGGACATAGCTCTTCAAAATGGCGCTCCGAGCGCGATGCCAATAGTGTCGCTCATAACCGGGCGGATAGGCGTCAGAGTACTCGTTCTCCGAAAATTCGGTGCCCATTTGGCGATGATCGAAAACACTAGCTTCATCAATCATTGGAGCCCTGCATAGCGTTCAGATTGCGTCGCAGAGCATAGGTCCGGATCTAGAACGTCGTAAAGGCGGGCGCCCCCTACCACACCTGAGGGGTGACGTTTAAAACCCGATTAGTTAAGCGCGGGCGCTCCTTAAGCGTTCGCACTTCCTGTGGGATCGTCTCGGACTGCGACCTAGTGTTACCGAGCCACGAAAGTCGGTGGCCTATTTTAGGGCGGATCAGCTACCATGGACAACTAATGCGAGAGGATTTTGAAATGGGAGAAGAACCTGGTCGGATGCGAGGATCCGGCTGAAAAAGTCCAGCGCTCACTCACCTCCGCCGTCATGAAGCGGCCGGTGTAGAGCAGCTCGGACGCGCGCGACTGGCCGATGATCCGCGGCAGGATCGCCGCTCAAGAGAGCCCCTCCCAGACTACGATTGCGATCAAGCAAAACAGTGCAAGCCCCGCTACCACGGCTGCCATCGCGCCCAGGAAGGTGCAGACTTGCCGCTGATTTGCCAAAAACCCCAATCCGAAGCCGATCACGGTCGCGGCGGCGATGATGGCATAGAAGCCGACAGCGTCAGGCGCCTTGGCTCCAGAGTGGCGCGCCATCCAAACGCCACCGCAAACCCCATAGATACCCGCGCCTGCCGTGGCGCTGGTCGTGGATGCGTGGCTTCCTCGGGGGACACGGCTTCCAGGCCCCCGGGGTGAGCAACTGAAGCAGACGCCCTTCACCATGTAGTAGGTGAGATGGCCGCCGGCGCTGGACGCGAAGAGCGCGAGCTTCCTAGACACAAGCTCTGCGCAAGCCGCCTGATAACTGTCGGCCGCCCGCTCCGCAATTGCATGCAGTGGTAACATCCGGATCTTCTGAACTCGGCCTCGCGGACAAAAGCCATCAAGGTGACATCGTTGCGCCATACCGCGCGGCCGAGATGAACATGCCAGTTGCGGCGAGTAGCCTGCGCAAGATCATCACCCACACGGCAGCCCCGGAGTTCGGCCGCGGCCAAATCATCGGTCGATCGCATCCGGCGTGTAGAAACAAGTTGATTGTCACGTCACGACGGGGCTTCGGAGCCCATCCGGTGCAGGAAACGGTCACGTTCCTCTTCAGCGTGCATGGCTAGAGCAAACCGCCGTACGGTGAGCAGGCCGTTGAGGCGTTGTGCCGGTGACGGTGCGTCGGTGGCCCGAGCAAGCGCCTATCCTTCGTCATGCTCCTCGGCGACGGCGAGGAAGCCCTGAGCAGGATATGCTGTATGCGGAACTTGAATCCGAGCGAGCGCCGCAGGTCTAACTATCTAATGATTTTGGCTCGAGATCGCGTATCTCCCGGCGGCGGCTGCGCGATCTGCTTCAGCATGAGAATGTCGACCTCGGCTTAGTGCGCGGTCCTTTCGGGCAACTTATGTCGGAGCACAGTTCGCACTATGTCGAACCTCACGCGACGCGTGCGGAGCAGATTCGTGCTTTGAGCGCGCGCCAATGCCGCCCTGTCGAGCGCTCATCGGACAACTCTAGAGAGGTTGGTCCCCTGAGAGCTGGAACGGTGCTTTAGGACGTCAAAAAGAGCCGGGCGCAGACAACTCGAGATCGGCCCCCGCTCCAAAGGTTGAGCATGGCATCGCACGCGTCGCACTTCGCGATCAGGCGCTCCACATCGGCGAAATCGATGTAGGGCGGCAACGCTGACAAAGGCCACTGCGGAATGATCGGCACGGCGTGCTCGAGGCCTGGTCGGCAGAGACGTCGCGAACTGGGAAACCGCAGGTAACCCTCCACGCCATGGCCATCGTGCTGACGAAGGCAATTGACGCTCGCTTCGTCTCGACAACAATCACCACGCGGACGGGGGTTGTATCGCCCGGGCATGCATCCAAGTGCCCATCAGCAGCCGCATGACGATGCGGCCTATGCGATTAATCATCCGGTTGGAGATGCCAAGATGCCGTCGCAGCTACTCTGATTGCTGCGCGGCGATGGTGGAAGTGGAGCGACAATCTGGGGTTCTTCCGCATATTTGGTGCAGCATAGCGATAGGTTGCCTGGTCGTTCTCAAGCAGCCAGGAGGACGCGTCGACGTAATAGTGGGTAGCCCGCGCGGCCATACATTTGTCGTTTGATGGCTTTGATCCTGCTGATCTGGCCTTCGACCGGACTGGTTGTCCAGGATGTAGTTATTGCCGCTCGGACCGCATCGATGTCGCGCGCGATGCCGTTGGCGAAGCTCTTGAGTTCGCTGTTGCCTGCTT
>NZ_AXAS01000131.1 GCF_000472925.1 Bradyrhizobium sp. Ec3.3 | reverse complement strand
AGCGCGGTGGAAGAGCAGGGCGCCGCGACGCAGGAGATCGCCCGCAGCGTCCAGAACGTCGCGCAGGGCACGCAGACAGCGGCCACCGACATCGGCCAGGTCAACCGCGGCGCCGCCGAAACCGGCTCGGCCTCGGAAGAGGTGCTGAACTCTGCCCAGACGCTGTCGGCCGAAAGCACGCGCCTCCGCGCCGAGCTCGATCGCTTCATGGCGAATATCAGGGCGGCGTAAATCTTCGCTGCGCGTCTAGCGCTCGCTGTTGCCCAACTCTCAATTGTCGTCCCGGCGAAGGCCGGGACCCATACCCCCAGGGAGAAGTTGTGGTGCGGGGCTGGTAATCCCGAGTCTTCGCCAAACCACTTCCTGTGGTTCTCGCGACGAGCCCGGTGCGCTCGCGCGGGGATCCCGGATCTGCGCTTCGCTTGTCCGGGATGACGAGCTGAGTTTGTGGCGCCGTCTAAGTCTATTAGCGACAGGGCCCTCACTCCCTCCCGAACGCCCGTTTCAACTCGACCTTCGCGCGCTCGAGCCGCGTGCGCTGTGTCTTCGGCAAGGTCTTGCCGGCGCGGTTGATGTAGAAGGTCAGCATCGACAGCGCCGAGCGATAGGCGCCGGACTTGCGGCGTCTGGAGTGCTCGGCCGAGCGCTTCAGGGACGCGGCGATCTTCTTCGCGCTTGTCTGCTTGAACACGCCGCGCTTGAGATCGAGCGCGTCGCTCTCCTTCGTCACCCGCTGCGACCAGCGCTTGGGCGCTGCGCGTTTCGATGTCGTTTTCGACGTCTTGCGCGAGGCGGGATGGCGCCGTGCGCGGCTTGATGTGCGATGCGTCGCCTTGCGCTTTGCGGTTTTGCGCGAATGTGTCGACTTTCTGACCTGAGCCATGCGTTAACTCCTTGCAGCTCCTCTGAAAACTGCTGCGCTGTGAAGCGGTTCCTGATGGAACCTGACTTCGCCGCAAACGTTGTCGATGGTCGCGGACTGAATCAGGCCGCACCTCCAGCAATAGCGCGATGGACTTGCAGCAAACCCCAGCGCTGAATTTTGATTCTGCGGCCTCGGCGGCGGCGCATGATCGCATCGTCGAGACCAGCATCCCCTCGCGCCTCGACGCGCTGCCCTGGAGCGGCTTTCACACCCGTGTCGTGCTGGCGCTCGGCATAACCTGGATTCTCGACGGGCTGGAAGTGACGCTGGCCGGCGCGCTCTCCGGCGCCTTGAAGCAAAGCACAACGCTGCACTTCTCCAATCTCGATCTCGGCTTCGCCAACTCCGCCTATCTTGCCGGCGCGGTGCTGGGCGCGCTCGGCTTCGGCTGGCTGACCGATCGCATCGGGCGCAAGAAACTGTTTTTCATCACGCTGGCGGTCTATCTGTCCGCGACCGCAGCGACCGCGCTGTCGTGGAACATCGCGAGCTACGCGCTGTTTCGTTTCCTCACTGGCGCCGGCATTGGCGGCGAATACACCGCGATAAACTCGACCATCCAGGAATTGGTGCCGGCGCGCTATCGCGGCTGGACCGATCTCGTCATCAACGGCAGCTTCTGGATCGGCGCCGCCATGGGCGCGGTGAGCGCCATCATCCTGCTCGATCCCGCCGTGATCGGTCCCGATCTCGGCTGGCGCCTCGCTTACCTGATCGGTGCGACGATCGGTCTGGTCGTGCTGTTCATGCGGATGTGGATCCCGGAGAGCCCGCGCTGGCTGATGATCCACGGCCGCCCCGATGAAGCCCACGCGATCGTCGACGACATCGAGCGCTCCGTGATCGGCCACCAGCAGGGCGGGACCGCTTTCGCGAAGATCCGCCTCAAGATGCGCCACCATACGCCGCTCGGCGAGGTCGTGCACACGCTGTTCACGGTCTATCGCCAGCGCGCGCTGGTGGGACTGGTGCTGATGAGCGCACAGGCCTTCTTCTACAACGCGATCTTCTTCACCTTCGCGCTGGTCCTGACCGATTTCTACGGCATCAGCGCCGATGGCGTCGGCTGGTACATTTTGCCGTTCGCCGCCGGCAATTTTCTGGGCCCGCTGTTGCTCGGCCGCTTCTTCGATACGCTCGGCCGCCGCACGATGATCGTGCTGACCTATGGCTTGTCAGGCCTGTTGCTTGCAATCTCGGGCTATCTGTTCGCGATCGGCGCGCTGAGCGCGCGGGGACAGACGATCGCCTGGATGGTGATCTTCTTCTTTGCGTCGCCGGCCGCGAGCGCCGCCTATCTCACCGTCAGCGAAACCTTTCCGCTGGAAGTGCGCGCGCTTGCGATCGCGGTGTTCTATGCGATCGGCACCGGCATTGGCGGCGTCGTGGGTCCTGCGTTGTTCGGCGCGTTGATCGACACCGGGTCCCGCACCAGCGTATTCGCAGGCTATCTTTTGGGGTCGGCACTGATGATCGCGGCCGCAATCGTGGCGTGGCGCTACGCCGTCGCCGCGGAACGTAAATCGCTCGAACAAATCGCGCGGCCGCTTGCCTTTATGGAGTAGGCTATGACTTCGGAAGTGATGGACATACGAACCATGGACGATGACGAGACGCCGGAGACGGTGCCGGTGCCGCACGCCCTGGTGCCGCATCTCAGCGAGACGGCGATACTGCTCGACATCGATGGCACGCTGCTCGAACTGATGCCGACGCCGCGGGAGGTTTGGGTGCCGCCCGGCCTCTCGAAGACGCTCAATGGCCTTGTCGAGCGGACCTCCGGCGCGCTCGCGCTCGTCAGCGGACGCTCGCTCAACGACATCGATCTGATTTTCGCGCCGGATCAATTCCCCGCCGTCGGCGGCCATGGCGCCGAAATGCGGCTGGAGCCGGACAGCGAGGCGGTGGCAAGCCACGCTCCCCCGATGGACAAGGAGTTGAAGCGACGGCTCGCCGCAATCGCAAAGCTCTCGCCCGGCATTCTGCTCGAGGACAAGGGGTATTCGCTCGCGCTGCATTATCGTCTCGCCCCGCATGCGGAGAAGGCGATCTATGCGGCGGTGTCGCTGATCCGCGCCGACCTGCCCAATGCACCGATCGAGGTTTTGCCAGGCAAGTTCGTTTGCGAGATCAAGCATTCCGGCTTCACCAAGGCGAGCGGCGTGCGTGAATTGATGACGCATGAGCCGTTCAGGGGCCGCCGTCCGCTGTTCATCGGCGACGATGTCACCGATGAAACGGTATTCGCGATCATGCCCGATATGAACGGGCTCGCATTCTCGGTGGGGCGTCGCGCGCGTGGCGTGAATGGTCACTTCGACTCACCCAGTGATGTGCGCGAGTTCCTCGCGCATCTGCTCGACGGCGATCCAAGGTAAAAGCAAGGCAGCGCCACGCCAGAGCCATAAAGGCCTCGGAACCGCGTTGCGCACCCGCGATTTTTGCTGCGGAAAGGGAACGCAGAAAACTGTCTTTGCGTCGGATTTTCGTTTCGGAGGACAAAAGACAGTTCCGACGCGCGCGCCTGATTTTGGTTTCAATTGGTTGAAACCATGAACAGGAACCATATTGATGAACGCCAGTTAAACGAGGCGGAATAACAGGAGGGGACGACCCTGTGAATCTCGTCGTCGTATCGAATCGCGTCGCGCGCGGTAAAGCCAACGAACCCATGACGGGCGGCCTCGCTGCCGCTCTGCTTCCCGTGGTGGAACATTCGGGAGCGATCTGGGTGGGTTCCTCGGGCCGGGTGCGCGATGGTCATCAGAAGGAACCCTTCGCCGAGGTCGAGGCGCTCGGCACCGGTGCGCTGGCGACGCTGGATCTGCCGGCGGCGCATTACGGCGGCTATTACGAGGGCTTTGCCAATTCGGCGTTGTGGCCGGCGCTGCATTCGCGCAGCGATCTCATTCGCGTCTCGCAAGGCGACTATCTCAGCTATCGCGAGGTCAACGCCTTCATGGCGCGCGCGCTGCTGCGTTTTCGCAAAGAGCGCACCGCATTCTGGGTGCAGGATTATCATTTCCTCGCGCTCGGTGCGGAGCTGCGCGAGCTCGGCGTCGAGGATCCCGTCGGCTTCTTCCTGCACACGCCGTGGCCGGTGCCCGCGGTGATGCAGGGCGTGCCGCATCATCGCGAGCTGATCGAGGCGATGCTTGCCTATGATCTCATCGGCTTCCAGACCGGCGAGGATTGCCGGAATTTTCTCACCTATGTCGGTCACGAACTCGGACTGACGGTCGAGGACGGCATCGTCAGCTCCAAGCATGGTCGCACGCGGTGCCAGGTGTTTCCGATCGGCATCGATGCAGAAAAATTCGCGCAATATGCCGCGAAGTCGATCTCGCATCCCGACGTGTCGCGGCTGCGCCGCAGCCTCAACGGCGAGAAGCTCGCGATCGGCGTCGACCGGCTCGACTATTCCAAGGGCCTGGTCAATCGCATCAGCGCGTTCGATCGGCTGTGGACCGAGCAGCCGCAATTTTCGCGCAGCATCTCGCTGCTTCAGATCGCAAACCCCTCGCGCGGTGGCATCGAGGCGTATGGCAATCTCCAGAACGAGGTCGCGCGTCTCGTGACCGACGTCAACGGCCGCCATGGCGAGGTCGACTGGACACCGATCCGCTATCTCAACAAGGGGTTTAGCCAGGCGGTGCTCGCGGGCCTCTATCGCACCGCGCAGGTCGGCGTGGTGACGCCGCTGCATGACGGCATGAACCTGGTTGCCAAGGAATATGTCGCCGCGCAAAATCCGGCCGATCCCGGCGTGCTGGTGCTGTCGAAATTCGCAGGCGCCGCCAACGAGCTCGACACCGCGCTGCTGGTCAATCCGCACGACATCGACGGCATGGCGCGCGCGATCTCGATCGCGGCCTCGATGCCGCTCACCGAGCGCAAGATGCGCTGGGAGGCGATGATGAAGAAGCTGCGCGGGCACACCATCCAGCAATGGTCCGCCGACTTCGTCGCGGAGCTGGAGCGGAGCCGGACCGAGAAGTCCACTGTTGCGCCATTGACCGCCCAATCCCCGCAGGCGCTGCGCTGGCTGAGGTCGGCGATTTCAGGTGTGCGGTTGATGTAGCTAGCGCTCCAAGTTGTCTTGATATCAGCGCCGCGATCTCGATCACCCTCTCCCCTTGTGGGCCTGTTGCGTTACTGGCTTTTGAGGCCAAGACAGGTCAGGGAAGAAGCTAGTTGTCGGAGTAGCGGGCCGACGATGGAGCGGCTCATGCTCCTCGGCGGGCGGTTCACGCAGCGATTGCGGCCCACCGCCTCATGTTGAACGCGATGGAGGCGAGCAGAACCTGCCCGTTTGCCTTGATGAGGCCGACGTATCGGATGCAAGTCAATCGCATGCGGCGTTTGAGGGTGGCGAAGGTCGTCTCCACCTGCGCTCGCCGTCGTGCGATGAGAAGGTTGTA
>NZ_AXAS01000130.1 GCF_000472925.1 Bradyrhizobium sp. Ec3.3 | reverse complement strand
GGGCTAAGAGTTCTTGATTGGACGTTGAAGTTCTAGTGAGCCCAAACAATACTAGGTCGACCGGAATAATCCTGTTCAGGAGCGTCCCGATGCATGACGTAAGGGAAAAGCAACGCGAAGCCCGCCGGAAGATCATTCGCCAATGGGCGAAGCTTCCGAAGGATAAACGGCAGTCTANGGAGGGGATTTCTGAATTCGCCAGGACCGCCGCTCAGCAGAACGAGAACGCATTCGTCCGCAGTCATCGCGATCCGTATCAGAAGATCATGGGATGGCTATTGCCGCGTGCTCATCTCTGAACGACTGAGTCCTCTGCACATCCTTCGAAGGCGACACCGGGTTCTTCAGCTTGACGCCATGTGACGAACGGCCCGCGCGATTTAGGGAGCAAACCCGCACCTTGTCGCAGACATGTCGCTGCGCTGGCCGACGTTATGTGCCAACAACTGACCTTCGTTTTGATTTGCGTTAGCTTACGCAAGTCCCGCGATGATCTTGTCAACGTCCGCTTCCGGGAACACCTTGACCGAAGTCGTCCGTACGTTCCCGATGGCGGCCAGCGACAAGAGAAACTTGGCCATGGCCTCATCGTCGGTGGCCTCGGCGTGGATGATGAGGTCATATGTTCCCATGGCGAGATAGCCGGCCTTGATGTCAACGCCAAACTTTTTGCCCAACTCCCTGGCGGCCGCTCGACGCTGCGGCATTTCCTTGATGGTCCGAACACCTTGCTCGGTGAAATTGCAGAGAAGCATGTACGTGGACATGTCGATTCTCCTTTGACAAAGAAGCAATGGACTTAACGGGTCCACGTCGTGGATTATGCCATACTGCCTGACCCCGCCCAACTACCAAGATCCCCGCCGCTGCACACCCACTCGCGCGAGGACGAACTGGTCTACGCGGTGCAGGGGCAGCTAATCGCGCGGGTCGGCGATGCCGCGTCGAGGTGGGGCCGGGCGCCTACGCGGCTCTTCCCGGCGGTGTGCCGCATACGATCGAGGTGGTCGGCGACCAGGCGACCCTGCTGCTCAGCTTCGTGCCGGGTGGGCTGGAGCGCTTTTTGGTCCCCCGGGACGGGGCGGGACCGTGCCGGAGCGAGTTCATCCTGAAGAGGCTCTCTCGAACTCTCCCGAAACCCCATCCGGGCGACCTGCGACACTTCAACCCGACCCAGCGCTTGCCCGATAGCAGGCTGCGCCATACGTTTCCGCCGAGGGGCCATCCTGAGAGGCTGAGGAGAAAAAAGATTGGACGCGGGGCTAACGGCGCGGTGCCTCCATCGAAGCTGGCCGACCTGGCGTGAAGCAGTCCAGGATCCGGCGATTGACCGGGAGCAACGTCGTCGGAAGAGCACCGATATGGCGCGCGTCTGCCGAGGCGAAGTCACGGCCTCGTGCGGAGATTGGAAACAGGCCATGGAGATCGATCGCACCACGTTCGGCACCATCACGATTGACGGAAAAACCTATGAGCACGACGTGATCATTCGTCTATCCGGCGAGGTGGTGAAGCGAAAGAAGAAGCTATCGAAGAAGTACTACGGCACCTCTCATGTCCTCTCGAAGGACGAGGCGAAGTTCGTCTTTGAGAACGGATGCGAGCAGCTCATTCTCGGCTCGGGCCAGTTGGGCAATGTGCATCTATCGCCGCAAGCTGAGGCGTATTTCGTGAAAAAGGGCTGCAAGGTGCTGTTGCAGCCGACCCCTGAGGCGATCCGTACGTTCAACAGGTCGCATGCGAAAAAGATAGGGCTTTTCCACGTGACGTGCTGAATCGGGCAGGCGCCAGCTGCCACTACGCGGCGGCCGGAATCCTCGACGAGACGTCCAATACCCCGCGAGGACCGGGCGGCGGGCGCCGACATCCAGCAACCAGGAGGCAACCAATGCAGCTCAGCTCAAATGCCATTTCTGGCGGCTCAGCGATCCCGCGCCGTTTCACCTGCGATGCAGAAGACCTCTCCCCACCGTTGGACTGGCAGGCCGCACCTGAAATGACCGCCAGCTTCGTCCTCCTTTGTGACGCCGAAGTTGTGGTCATAGCTAGATCGCTTGGGCTAGCGCCTGGCGACGCATCGGCAGCTTGCCGCTCTTGACGTGCTGGCGGCCCATTCTGACGGCATCGGCGCGAGCGTGTCCGGTCTGTAGGATCAGCTCGAGTGCCAGCCTCGCCCTGGTACCAGGCGCATGCCGCCCCCGGTACTTCGTGATCTCGTCTTCACTCCAAGGGTGGAAGCCCGTCGACTTCTTCAGCTTCGCCAGCTTCACGCCGGCCAACGGGTCGACCTTCATCATGCCGATGGACAAGCAATGATCGACAAAGCCGCGAAGCGCCTTGCACCAATTACGCTGCACGATCGGGCCCTTGCCGTTCAGGATATTCTGCAGCGCCTGGGTGTGCATCATGGCGATGCGCTTGTCGCCGTGATCGTTGCGGAAGTTTTCGAGGATGGCGCGCCGGTTACTCTGTGTCGATTTCGCGAGGCCCTTCGTGAAGGCGGTCGACTGATAGTAGCTGACCAGCGCCGCATTCACGGTGCCAGGGATCGTGCGGCCCGCGCCGAGTTCGGGTTTCGCCGGTACCTCGGCCATCGCTGCCTCATAGATCGCCATGAACGATGGCGACCACGGCAGCACGTCGACGGGAATACGGAGTCTAATCTTGGGGCATCCATCGACGGAGATAGTACGCAGTGGTGCAGTGCTGGGTCTGGTACTCATGCACGAAAGGCGGGTTGCGACGCTTCATCGAACTGAGTCCCATTCGTTAGCCGAATGGTCGACATCCTGCCCCTGCCCCAGTTTACCTGCAATGACCACCATACGCCCATCGGGCGCAATCTCGACCCGCCCCGACACCCCCACCTTGGCCATCGCCTTGAGGGCCTTGACCAGGTCTGATTGGCGGAAGTGCTGGCGGGCGCGGGACATGGATTAGACCGTTTCCACCCTCACGAGGTCGACGTCCCTCTCGGCCGCTGCCACGGTCAGCAGGAAGTCGCTGACTGAACGCAACTCAGCTGCTGAGCACTGGCCTACAAATCTCGCGGCCGGCTTCGTGCGCAGTTCAAATAAGTTGGTAACGGAGTTGAAAAACGCCCCGGTCGCCGCCCATTCCGTGCCAGCTTCCAACCTTTGCGGTTCTGGTGGCGTTAGAGTTAGCGGCAGGTCTGGCGGAGGGCCATCCAGGATAGCCTCAGCCTCCGCGGCTTCATCCTCCGACTCACGTATCGACGCGGCCTCCTCGGCCTTGCATTCGGCCTCTAGATCTTCCTGCTCAATCTCGTCAACGATCGATGCAGCAGCGGAATCGGTCTCCGGCTTGCGCTCTTGAAGCGCCATGCAGCCGCCGACGGGCACCGCTGTGCCGACCATCGTACACCTGCCAGATGGGTCGACGGTGACACCGAGCGCCAGCGGGCAGATCCTGGTGTCCTCCATGTTCGTCCCCGTTCTGCTCGGGGCCGGTTGGCAGATTGTGGTGAGCGGCGGCACCACGCACGTCCCGTGATTGCAACCCGCGACCAACCTCGGCGTGCTTTTCAGCGGGCACGCGGTCGCGCTCGGCGTCGGTGGTGAGGTTCTCCATCCACCACCGACGCCAACTTTCCAGATCGCGAGCGACGGGTCTTCCCGCGTCGCGTGCGGCTCGCGGTGTGTCGGCATTGTTCATCCTCATGATCCGAAACTCCTTGTATCTGGACGATGCCGCAACACTGCGTCGCCCACTGTCGATGACGGGGCGAAGGGTCGCGGAGCCGGTTCGCTGCGTTGGATCAACGCTTCGAGACTGATCGAGCACCGACCTTGCCGTTGCGTGATTTGCGAGGCCCGCTCAGTTGATGGGCCGGCGCAGCTTCGCACCCCCTGCACTTGCCGAGGTTGCTGCCGAAACGGGCTCGGCGCCTTCGCGGCGCTTGCCATTCGGGTGGCCAAAACGGATCGCCGGAGCGCCCCGTCGACACACATCGAGTCAACCCGCCCGCCTCGCACGCACATGTGACTGGAGAAGCCCGGAATTGCAGGCGCCTGCCGAAGGATCACGAAAACAGAAAGACCCCGATCAGCAAACCGATCGCAAAAGCGCAGAGGCCCAAGGTGCACGCGGAGATGACCCGAGTGAGGTTACGTAAATCTTGATCCACTACCGGCTGGGATTGATCGGTCATTCCGGCCCCCCTGCGCTGGGCGTCGTCCTAACAGCCTTCTCCTCATAGGTGCCCAAAAGAAGGCGATAGACGGTCACGGGCGATCACGATTTTCGGAATGACGCGCAGGCGAGGGCCGCCAGCGCACGGCGAAGCAAAAGCCCCGCCGGCTCGTGGGCGGGGCAGGAACGGCTCGTTGCGGGGTCCAAACGGAGAGGCCGCCAGCTGAGGCGGCCTCAAGTGACCAAGCACAGGTCCTGTTTCAGAATCCGGGATTACTTGGTCGGACCGGGGCAAGTGCCTTAAGCTGAAAATCCCACCAAGTTGGGATTTTCATTCGTCCGCCACTTACTGAGTCCAGCTCATCGATCGTCAATTCCTCGCTTCTCAGTTCGCGATTTTTCAGTTCGCGATTTTTGCTATTCAGATCATCCGTCATGGGATTTCCCTGCTTGCTTCAGGATGGGATCCTTCCCGCCGGACTGACAAGGCTAGGACGGTCCCTAATGAGTTACTGTGCTTGTTGTCACACAAGCAACCCCCGGCTGGCAGGGCGGGCTCGGTGTGGGGCAGTTGGGTTGTTACTTGGGCCGCTTCGGGCGCTTACGCCGCTTCTTCGGGTTGAAGCGCCCTCACCGACTTCAAAAGCCCCGTCGCGTCACAGTGATGGCCATCACTGATGGCTGGCGCTTCGGGAGCGATAAGGGGGTGTCAGGCCGCGACGGCGAAGATGATCTGCTGGGACGGACCAGCGTGGAGGGAATGGAGATTGGCATGGCTTCTCGGGTTGGGATTGCTTCCGAGGATTTTCGGAAACAAGTGATGGGATACGGGCTGACGACGGCACGGATCCTCTATCGGATGCCGGATCATCGCTCGCTGCTGCAGACCTATGTCTGGCAGAATTACGATCTGTTTCCGAAATTCCCGGCGCTGCAGGATTTCCTCGCCTTCTGGCGGGAGAAGCTCGACGGCCCCTTGTTCTCGGTCACCGTGGCGCATTCCAGGCTGATCAAGCCGGCTGAACTGCGCGCCGTCGATGGCGTGTTCAGATTGCATTGAGCAAATGGTGGCCAAAGGCGCGCGCAAACTGGAGTTTGATATGAAGCGTCTGATGATTTCTGCACTCGTGTTCATCGCTCTGCTCGCTGCTGGGACCGGCCTGTTCCGTTCGCACGCGCTCCTGATCGACAGTCGGGTCGGAACCACGGGCATGGCGACAACGACTTCGCAAGGCTATGGCGCCAGGGGCACCGATATCCCGATCGAGGATTTTGAGGATCGGTCGCTGGAATTCCCGAGGGAGAAAAAGTAGAGCGCGATGTGAGTTCGCCCCGGCTGACCGCTAGTAATTGGGTTAGCGCAATTTGCGCATCAGCGCCAGAAGTCCTTGAACCGATCGGGTGCCAGCTCGGTGTCAAGCACTCGCCGTCGGAACTGGCCTACGGGTAGTCGCTTGCTGATCTTTAATGTCGGTGATCGCGGCTTCCCCCAAGATCAGTCGGCCATACGACCGGCGGCCCCGGCCTAAGTGTGGCCTGTCAGGAGGTTGTCCATCTGGTCTGAACCGAGGAAGCTGAGGTTGCGAAGCTTCAGTGTTCCAAGGAGAGACCAGATGAACGTCCACAAGAATGCGCCTTTGACGCCCAAAGGTCGAGAGGCGATGGTCCGAAGCGTGGCGCAAGGCGGGCTCAGCCAGGCTGGCGCGGCCGATCTGTTCAATACGACACCGAAGACGGTGGCCAAATGGGTCAAGCGGTTCCGCGCAGAAGGTGTGGAGGGATTGCGTGATCGC
>NZ_AXAS01000129.1 GCF_000472925.1 Bradyrhizobium sp. Ec3.3 | reverse complement strand
CGCCGTCTCAACTATCTGATCTGGTGGGCCGGCGGTCACATCCGGCCCGCAGTTCGCGGATAGCCTTCGGGCATCTTGGTGAGCTGGTTGGAGCTAGTTGGAACGGACAATGCGTATGTCGGTGCGTGCGCGCAGATTGCGGGCGGAAGAGTTCCGGCGGCTCGAGCGGGGTTACCTGCAACAGGCCGAGCATTCGCCGGGAGGGCTCGAACAAGACAGCTTGCTCAATCTCGCTCGGGGTTTCGGATATGCGGCCGAGCAAATCGAGAAACGCGCGGTGATCGGCAAGACCATGGGTCCCTGCGCCATCGCCGCGCTCGCACTCCTTGCCGTGCTGTACATTCCTTAGGTTGCTCCCGCGCGCGGCGAGGGCATCAGCCATGGCCTCGCACCGGCCTCGATCGCCGCGACGATGCGGTCGGTGAGATGCTGGTGAATATCGAAGCGTTCCTTGCTGTCGTCTCTCCTTTGTTTGCGGCCGTCGGCCGTGCCTGGCGACCGAAGGGACGCGGAGGGACGGACGCCGCACACCGAGAGGTGCGCGCCTGCGCGCGAGGGACTGACCCTTGCGGCGGACGGTTATCCGTGCGCGTTAGGTTCTATCTGCAGGCCTTTTTGCGACACGCACCAAAAATCAACACACTTATAAATCGGCAACATAGGATGGTCTTCGCCATTGTCGAATTCGAGGCCACGTAGATCTCATGCGAAAAACCCCTGCCGATTGCTCGACAGGGGCGCTCTCAACACTTGCCTTCATTTGCACTTCGTTAGCTGCGGAAAGCTTCCATTCTACGGGAGCCTGAGCGGCCTCTTGCCGCCCGCCGTGACGGACGCTTTGGCGTCTTGGCCAATTCTTCCTTGGCGCCAAGAAGTTCGGCGATGACGGTCTCGGGCGGAGTCAGAAGCAGCTTGCTCTGTTCGCCGCCGCCGAAGTCGCGCCATTTGAGCCTGGTCTTGTAGGGCTTTGCGGGATTGAAGCTCTCGGTCGGCTCGAACGTCTCGACCCTGAACACGATCTCCCGATTGACGGCGACGCTGTCCTCGGCGAACAGATGCAGTTCGTGCTCGGTTGCGAACTCCTGCGGTGTCTGTTCGGTGAGAACAACGTCGCGATTGAGCAAAACGAGGCGCGCCTTGAAGTCCTTTTCCGGCTTGAACTCTGGATTGGCGGAAGGATCGAAGGGCTCGACGAACGCGACCTGCTCGACGGGGACCAGTCTTTTACCGATGGTGACGACTTTCATGGACATCTCCTTTGTTGTGGTTGATAGGAGATTCCGGTTTAGCGAAGTCGCACAGTATTTCGGATAGGAAGGATTGGGAATCAGAACGGAAGAATTGGGAATGTGTGGCACTCGCTCGCGGACACCTCTGGGGAGCGCGAGCGACAGCGGCTTAAAATTTCAACATCAATTGCGGAGACGATATGTAGTTGGCGACGGCTCCATAGAGCGTTGGGCCGAGAACATCGTGCACTTTGTCTGCCGGAATCCAGTTGGCTGCTTTGACTTTCGAGTCCGTCAGATTCACGGCCTCGCTCTCGATCGCCCGAAATCCGACATAGTGCACGTGGGCACCTGAAACCGGATGCCGCCTCTTACCGATAAGAAACGCGTCAGCTGCAACTACCCCGGTTTCTTCTCGCAATTCGCGTCGTGCTGCATCGGGAACGCTCTCCTGCTTCTCGACTTTGCCTCCGGGAAACACCCATTTTGGGCAACGCCCATCGTCGTCAGAGCGCTCAATAACGAGCACGTCCCGGCGAGGTCCGCGATCACGAACCACGACAGCCAAAGCGATCTTCTTCCAGTCACCCTTGGTTCGCATGCCGTTTCGACCACCAACATAAAAAATACCAATTCTCCAATAGCTTAATCGTGCCCACCCCGGACAACGCAATCAACCACAGTTTCACTACTCGCCGTTCGCTTTTTCCGCAAGAGGGGCAGCTCACCTACGCCCGCTTGTGATGCAATAATGCATCAGAACAATCAAAGGGTGCTATTTCGCGGATTTCGAAGGGCTATCCGACGGTTAGGCCTTCGCGACCTGGGTCTTGAGAAATTTCTCGACCTCGGGAGAAAGATGAGCCCCTACAGCACGAATGGCTCGGCCTATGGGCGTCCACTCGACTGCCGAATTCTCAACAGGATCGCCATTGATGATTGGCAGATCACCGGCCGGCTCGAGGTGGTAGTATACGCAATGAAACTTTGTGAGCGGATGCACGCGTTCGCCGATTTTCCCCGCCACCGTGCAGGCAATGCCAGCCTCTTCCTGCACTTCCTTCTCGATGACATCGACTTCGACGTCCGTGGGCAGCTTTTTTCCCGAAGGGAACATCCAGTTCAATCCCTCAGTATTTTTGTTCCGCCTAACGAGCAGAACCTTGCCGTCATTGCAGACGATGCCGACGACGATGCGAAACGACGCCACGTTCGTTTCTTCGATAACTTCCGCCAAGCCTTGGTTCCTCGTTGTCTTGACGCGCATGCCGATACGTAAAGCTTCTGCTTCTTGGATAGAAGCCAGTTCATCAGGCGATAGCGGGGGATCAGTTGCGCGCCGCAAACCGGCGATGGTCAGTTCACCATATCCTTAGGCAAGGTTATGATCCCAATCGGATCGATCGCAAAGTAGTCTGGGTCGGACGCCTGTTCACGACGTTACTATCCAGCCGATACCACCCAGTGCAAAGACGCCAATCGCACCCCAAAAGCCCGCCACTCTATCACCCCAAAGTTCTCAGCAACCCTACGCCTGCATGGCTGCTACTTCCGCTCAACTGGCGTCCCAGTCCTGTGCGAAGGGCCTTGCGGCAGAGCGTTCACGGCCAATCGCGGTTCTTGACGCAAAGCGCGTCGAGCTCAAGATCAAAGAAGCCAATCTCTGCACGTTCTGGGGGTTGGGGATCATTGAAGTGTAGCGTATGTCCACGCACGCCGGTCAGTACCACTACATGCTTATCCTCCGGTGCTAGCGTTACCGCAGCCCAGATTGGCCCTCGCCTCCGCAACGTCTCGGCGATGAAATTTGGGGTAAATCCGCCATATGGCTTTTCGAGCCACTCCAATCCTTCGATCAAAGCCAAATCGTCAAAACAGTTTCGGGGGAGGCCTAAGTCGGGCCGCCAAAGCATGGGCAAACCCAGGCGGGGCCCCGCGCGAAAGTAATAGGACACCATACAAGCGGAAGCATACCAACACGCGCAATCCCCAGACCGCCGCATAATTCCCTGGTAATCTCGTCGCATGATCGGTTGGCCATCATAACCATGCTCTTGGCCGACAAGCGGAACATTCAAACGTATGTTTAGCACAGCACACCTCAATAAGTTTAAGGCGAGTCGAGCAAATAGCGCGCCAAGCGCATTCATTCCTTTCGCGCCCCGCGAACAACTACGAGATAAAATAGTCTCCTCGCTGGTAGCGATGGTGGTGCAGGGACCTGGGCGAGCGTCGCAACACTGCTGCAGACAGCGAAGATGAACCACGTCGATCCGTTCGCCTGGCTCGTCTAACGCTTTAGCGTATCGCCAACGGTAGGCCCGTTGTGGCGACTACAAGTTCTAGTAGTTGACCAGTGCAACGCTTTTCGGGCCGAATCTCTCGCACGCTGGCACTACCTAGACGATCGATTCCAATAATCCTGCGCTAGAACTGATTGAGTGTTGGCGGACTCCTCGGTCGAGGGCTTCTTCTCCAAGTTTGCTCGCTCGGTATTGCGCCACATCCGGGTGACATCAAAACACGAGCTGAAGCAGCGCATCATAGCCGGCATCGACGACGTCAGCGGCCATCCGGTCATCCATACTTGGTCCTACAAACTCGCCGAGGCTGCCTGATATGATTCGAACCAAGGAAACGCTCAGGTAGATGCTACGAATACTCCCTGACGTAAGGATAGCTTCGAATGGCAGAACCGGTACGGCCCGTGCCGTCACAAGTGACGGGCGATCATATCTGGCCCGCGCAACGCAGCTCGCTGAAAAGCTGGCAACGGCCCTTATTGACGAAGATGTTTCAGACGCAACGTTGACCATAGCATTTCTGACGGGCGGCGTCGTCAATCATCACGCCCGCGATGCCGACGAGGCTCATGAGATGTTGGACAAAATCCGCCAGCTTAAAGACCGCCTGCTGGCAAGAACGATGGGGGCTGGTCCGCCTACGCTGCAATGACGTTTGCTCGATGCGCGCGCCAGCTCGGCGGGGCAATTCGCGGCGAGCAGGGGTGCTGCGCGCCCTACCCGGCAAAACCGAGCGAGCCGGCGCTGGCGCAAGCTGGCTGAACGATTCCAGAATGCGCTTAACTATCGCGCAAAAGAAGCAGACTCCTGGCCGAATCGAGCGCTATATCTGGATAATTCAGTCGCAACATGTGTTTGGTGTTTCATGGACGAGGATTTCTATCGGGCGCGGGCTTCGCAGGTTCGCGACATCGCTGAAACGGCTGATCCGTTTACGAAGCAACGCCTCTTGAAGCTTGCCGATCAATACGAAGTCTGGGCGGGTAACCCATCGCGTGCATCCCGCTCGTTAGCTCGGCCGATTCCGCTTCCGTCCACGCCGACGCGTGGCAAGACCTGAGCGGCCCGCCACGTCGGAAACCGAAGTCACACCGGATACCGCGCAGTGATCGCCAACGGACACGGTTGCGCATGCAACCGGAACTAGGCCAGCGCCAATGAGCAGGGGTTGGCCGTCACAGGCCGGAAAACGAGCGGGGCTGGCGCGGGCCGGAGCGCAGCGACGACACGGCCCGCCGTTTTCCGCCCTCATCCTCATGAGGGGCTTGGCCTTGACGGCCTGGGGGCCGCTAGGCCCCTGTGGGGCGCTGCGACGGCGCATCGCCCACCTGAAATGGCACCCGGGCCGCGTGAGCATAGCGACGTCCTCGCGCGCGGGGACGGCACGCGGAACGGGTGCAGCGGTGAGACCGGTTAAAAGGGCACCCGACAGGATGGGCAGTGATGGCGATCACAGAAGGCGAGCCCCTCCTGCGAGTGTCCCCGGCGAGGCGCACCTTATGTCTTGCGCGAGGCGATCGTGACCCGACGGGCCGAGGCGTGAGACTCGGTGAGCGCAGCTCATAGAGCCCGCTGCGCATGGTGGACGCGCCCGAGATGAGAAGCGTGCTCCTCCATTTAAGCCGCGCCATGTGTTTCATTCCCGCCGGTTTGCACCATCCTCGGCAACGTGCCGCAAGCAACTCGCGCTCGTTCGATTGGCTTTTGGAAGGCGCACGCTTCCCTCCCCGCCGCAACAGCCTCCATCACAGGGCGCGGTCGTCGGCCCATCTTCTTATCTCAAAGATCGTCATCATCCGAGACCATCGCCGTGATCCCGTCATATTTCCAGAGAGGCAGACTGTCTTCCACGAGGAGTTCAGCACCATCGCATCCCCACGGAAGCACCTGCACGAGCTCGCATATCAACCGCAAGGCAAAGCGCCGGTCATGGCGCTCTTGCGCATCCAAACGCAACGCTTCTGGCCCGGCCCCGGTTCGGCGCTTGCGGGCAGAAGCGGACATCAACCTGCCGACGCCCCCGCTGTATCCGTCGAAAATGGTAGAGTCGAGATGTGGCGCGGTGGCTTTAGGCTGCACATATCTGTTTCCGCCTCTTTCGTCTGGCGGTGCCTTAGTGGTGCAGCCGTGACTCCGTTTCCACATCCCGCTCGTCGAACCGGACAGGCAGATCTCCCGCATCCGGCTCTCGGACAAGACCTCACGCCTTCACCCACGGCNGGTCGCGACCAAGCGCGGTTAGACGTTCGAGCNCGAAGTGCCCGTAAAGGTGCGAGAGTGGATAGGTCCCGCCCCTGCGTCGCCTGACCTTGTGCTTGCTGCGTAACCACCGGCGTAACCGCACAGCGGTGTAGTTGTCGATCGCGCGATACGCTTTGATGACGGTGCCTACGTTGAAGTAGTTCGCCCATCCGCGCAGCGNGCGGTTCAACTTCGCCACCAACTCTGTGGTGTCTTGCCCTAACCCAGTTCGAGCCGTCAGCGCATGAATGGTTTCAACCATGCGCTTGATGCTTTTCTTCGATGGCCGGTACCCCAGGCG
>NZ_AXAS01000128.1 GCF_000472925.1 Bradyrhizobium sp. Ec3.3 | reverse complement strand
TGCTCCGAAAATCACGCATGAGAGCGAAACCCTGGTGTGCACCCTGCACTATGGCTCAGTTCTCTGCGTCTCTGCCACCATGGGCTACAAGCATCATGAGCTCGATCCAGAGCCTTTGCTGAAAAACCTCGCGCGGCCCAATTTCATGATCAAGATCATCCCGCACGTGGATTGCACGCCGCGGATCTGCGAGCTTGTGCGCTATTACTGCGAGGACGTCACGCTGAAGGGCGCCTGGTCTGGCCCTGCCGCTATTGAGCTCTTCGAGCATGCATTGTGCGACGTTTCCCGCTTGCCGGTGCGCGGCGTCGTTTCCGGTAGCCATTACATCACTGATCTGACGCTGGGATTGGGGCAGGTCGTGTTCGACTATTTGGCCTGACGAGGGAAGAAAGGAGCCAACATGCGCTTGACGGACACTGGAGCAGCCAGGAGTCCGAAAGGAATGAAATCAAGGATCTCATCGGCTCGAACGCGCGTACCAAGGTTTTCTGCGCGGAAGGAGGCTCCAAATGAACAAAGCGATGAAGATCGGTCTCATAACCATAGCCGTCGTCGGCGTTGCGGTCGCAGGCACGATCTATATGAATTGGAACGCGTTCGTTCCAATCGCTGCCATGGGGATCAATTATGTGCGCTATCTCAACGCGCCCAAAGGCGAGCTGACGGTCGAGACCGCGCCTGGTTTTGATGCCGCGCCGGCGGCGAGCGCCTCGCAATCACCGATCAGGGATTCCGGCGACTGGCCGAGCTACAACAAGACGCTCACTTCCGACCGCTTCTCGGGGTTAAACGAAATCAACCGGGAGAACGCGGGTCGGCTCCAGGTGCTCTGCACCTACGATACAGGTATTTATACCGGCTTCAACACGGGGATCCTTGCCGTAAACGGCGCACTGCTGTTCTCGACACAATACGACACTTTTTCCATCGACCCTGCCACGTGCCGCGAGAATTGGCGCAAGCACGAGAGCTACACGCCCGCGACGCCGCAGGCCGTCAACCGCGGCGTAGCCTATCTCGACGGCCGGATCTTCCGCGGGACGCAGGATGGCCGCGTGCTCGCGTACGACTTCAAGACCGGTGATCGCCTGTGGGACACCGCAATCGCTGATCCGAAGAAGAGTGAGAGCGCGCCGGCGGCCCCGATTGCCTGGAATGGATTGGTTTTCATCGGCAATGCCGGTGGCGATTTCAAGGGCGTGAAGGGGCGCATGTATGCGCTTGGCGCTCAGACTGGGCGGATCGTTTGGGAGTTCTATCTCGTTCCGAAGCAGCCAGGCGATCCTACCCGAGGCCCAGAGGGCGCTTCGCCACTCGACACGTCAAGTTGGGAAATGGCGCGCCACCAGCCGATTTCGGGGGGCGCTACGTGGACCTCCTATTCGCTCGATCCCGATACGGGGCTGCTCTATGTCCCGGGTGGCAATCCATCGCCCGACTTCGCCGCCGCCGTGCGTGGAGGCGGCGATCTCTACACCGGCTCAGTCGTTGTCCTCGATGCGCGCACCGGCGCCTACAAGGAGCATTTCAAGATCGTTCCCAAGGATTGGCACGATTGGGACGTATCCGGTGCGCCCGCAATTGTGAGAACCGCGGCCGGCAAGCGGGTCATGCTTGTTGCACCCAAGGATGGCCATCTGTACGGCTTCGACCTCGACACGAAGGAGATGCTCTATCGGCTTCCGGTCACGGCGGTAGAGAACGCCGACGTACACTTCTCGCCAGAAAAGAGCGTGCATTTCTGCCCCGGCTCTATTGGCGGCGCCGAATGGAACGGGCCGGCATACAACCCGCAGAACAATCTCGTGATGATCGGCGAGGTTCAATGGTGCACAACCGTAAGGGTCGATCCCATCAGGGTAGCCGAACAAACGCCGAAATATACGCCTTGGTCAGCCGAAGATTCGATCAATCCTTTTAACATGTGGGGCAAGGCGGATCCCGCGTTCGATTGGGCGGGATGGCTTTACGCGGTCGATGCGGACAGTGGAAAATGGCGTTGGCGCGCGAAGACCAATTACCCCGTTCAGAGCGGCGTGGTACCTACAGCCGGCGGTGTTGTCTTCTTTGGCGATATGGGTGGCAATTTCTATGCGCTCGACGCAGATACAGGCCGCAAGCTCTGGGGCAATAAGATTGGCGGCGCGGTCGGCGGCGGAGTTATCACGTTTCAGACGCCGCAGGGCCAGCGCGTCGCCGCCGCGACGGGGCTGACGGAGGTGCTTTGGCCAACCGAGATCACAACCGCCAAGGTATCAATACTTGGATTGAAGTAGACGGTCACGAGATGAAATTCGTCACCCGCGCCGGGAGCCCTCGGAGCCTCATGCGTTCAAAGCGCGGTGAATCTTGAGGTGAGCAAAACCAGGCAAAGAGGTTGACCGGCAACGCCGCATTGCTCGCCGCAGCCCACTAGGAAGCCCGCCTATACGTTAGAGCGCCGCCAGTGCGGGATGTCCGCGCCAGCATAAGCGAGGGGACGCCGCTAATGGCTTTCCCGGTGCTGGCGGAAATCGGTGCTTTCAAAATCGACACGCGAGCGGTTGAACTCGCGCGCACCGGCAACTGTTGTGGTGCGACTTCCGCAGCGGCGACGCGAAGCTCGACACGCGCAGTCCGTCGAACAGTGAAGCTGATCCATGGGCGGGATGGAATACTTGGGCAGAAAGCAAGATTGCCAACGCCCTGGCAAAAGAACGTGCCGTGGTTCTCGAAGCCATTGCGGAGGAAATCAACAACGCGGTGACCGAAGCGCACGACCATCTGGCCGGGGAAGTCAAATCGCTCCGGATCGAATGCACGCAGTTGCAGGAGACGATTACGGAGTTGCGCTCGATCATCAAGAGCGAGAAAGCCAAGGTGATCGATCTGCCAAACCTGCTGCGCAAGGCGAACTAGCACGGTTTTTACAAATCGAGAGCTAACCCCAACTCTCGATTTGGAGAAGGCGTTATGTCAGGAGGCGCAGCCTCCTACCCGGCATTCGGACGTCGAACTCGGGAAACGCAGCAATTTTTCACTAGCAGCGATTTCAACGGCGTGCCGGACGCGCACTAAGCCGGGTGGCCCAAGAAAATCTTTACCGCAGATGGCAAAAGGCTAAATGCCTTCTGCGCTGCGCCGAATAGCTTCGTTTCTGCTCGTGTCCACTGGCCCGCATCGAAAAGCTTTCGTGTGACTTCCCTTCTCCAGCGCTCTGTGGGCGGACTGTCACCCAGCTGACGAACCTCAGCCTCAATGAGGCTCGTCATTTTAAGCATCATACTCTTGAGCAGGTCGTCATCGCCCTGGAGGCTCAATATTTTCTGATGCTCTTCCTCGAGAAAATTGTCGAACACTAAGCAAGGCGTTTTCTTTTTGGGAATGTCGTACATTTCTCGGATTTCACCGGATAAAGCTAAGTCGATTTGTGACGGTAGAGTTAGACGTCTCGGATCCTTGACTGGAACGAGGAGCTTCCAATGCACGCCAGTATCTCCATGAATTTCCTCCCAGGTATCGTCAAGCCAGTTGACTAGCTTACGGTCATACCCTGAGACGACGAATACGCTAATAATTTGGTTCGTAGGCTCATACGATGCGATCTCTTCGGCAGAGGTGATCCCTAACATCTTAACCTCCTATGCTGAGTGGACTTCTTCCAGCAAACAAAAGACCCAAATAAGCCGAGTGTTCCGCAATGGAAATCAAACCGACGATTGACACTCACCAGCTATGGGCTTCCGAGCTATCCATGCGCTGCCTGCGAAATGCCATTCGCCACGCTGTCGACTAATCCGCGACGGCCGCCCGAAAGGTAGCGATCGAAACAAAAGCCAAGGTGATCGATCTGCCGAACCCAATGCGACGAGCAAATTGATTAACGCCTTGCCTCTGCTTGAGGCACAAAACACTTGCTCGGTCTGAACCTTACCGCTCTTGACCCGCGGATGGGCACAAAACCGGCAGGGTCAGGAATTCTTTCGAACGAATTCGTAGCGATCCCAAAAAAGACGCCATGCGCCGAGAGTGAACATTGCGGCAAACTGAGCGACGAGCGTCCATAATGCGACGAACTCAACAAAGCGATAGGGGCTGGCGAGTGGTATCATCTGGCGAGACACGATGAAAACCGCGAACACAGCAACGATCAGAAGGATACCCACCAACCATCCGCCATTTAGTAGATAGATGTAGGCGACAAAAACGACGATGGGGACCAACAAGTACGGTGCGTAAGCAAGGTACCAGCCCGTTTGGTAGTCAAAGAGGCTTTGAATAGGACCAGCAGTCCAAACAGAGATAATCACACCAGCCAACTATCCCCCAAGCGCTCCTACCAACCCCTCAAGAACCTTAGAAACGGCCTCCTTCATGTTTAAGTGTCCTCATCGAATGCAGAATTGTTGACTTAAAGAAACCGGGAATGGACTGTAAGATGCTATTTTTATGCATTGCACGGATGACACTGACTTTCCGTCAGGGGTGTGTACCAACCACTCGATCGTAAGCGGGTGTTCGACAACGTAGAATGTCTTATCGAAGGCGTAGCTGCCGTCGATCGAGGGCCCAACTGCGTTGACCTGTAGATAGGTGTACGATGACGCCTTCTCCTTGAAATCAATTCCAGAACTTGAAAGAACCGATCCAGCATCGAAGCCGATAGCATCGGACACGGGAGCAGCTTTTCCCTGCGCCGCATTATAGTCAAAAATCGCCACTTCTACGTCGGGTAAAAGACCAGACTTGACTGCGTCTGCCACTGCGGGATCGAGCGACGAAGCTTTGGCAAAAGAAAACGCAGGAGTTCTACTCCCATTCGCGTCCTTTGATTTGCTGGCATCTTCTACAGTACGCCAAGCAGTTGCCGAGGTTTCAGCGGCGCGTAGTCCCTTTATCTTTGTCGGAGCTTTGACCGGATCATCAAACGACGTCGGGCGTGCACGATTTCGAAATCGGCTCTCGTGCTTGTTTAGATCTTTGGCTCTGTAATCATCTACCAAATTCCAAAACGCCAGCGGGATTGTCTCACTACCCACGTTGACGATTTGATACTGGAAACAAAGAATATCACGGGAGTAGCCCTCGGTGACTGCCGACTTTGCTCGTATCGGATAAGTTTTGCCGTCCTCCGAAAGGCTGAGGGAAATGTCTAAGGCGCCAGGAATGTTGTCTCCAATATAGTTTGCGGCATCGCAAACTGTTGGAGCGCCTCTCGCCGGGAACGCTACGACAACTAGAGCAGCCACAAACCAGTATCTTGCCATTGCCCCACCTGCAAACCTCGATACTCGCTTTCAGGTAGCAGATTGGCAAATTTTGGTCCACCGCGTTCCGGGATGCAGAGGCGCCAGCGAGTTGAGCAAGCAAGCGGAAAATTGAGACGTCAACTCTTTGCCCTGAGCGACGGTCCGGAATGTCGCCGCTGTTGGGGGCCAAGAAGGCGTTGGCTACCGTTGTGTCAGGCGAACTGAAAGCGACCGAAAAACCACCCGGGCATGTTGCGATGTTACGCCGGATGTCCATCCGGTGGTACACGGCAAGAGGCGCCGAAAAGCGCAACGAGTTCAACGAACACTGGCGGAGAGAGTGGGATTCGAACCCACGGTACGGTTTCCCGCACACACGCTTTCCAAGCGTGCGCCTTAAGCCACTCGGCCATCTCTCCGGAGCGCCTTCTCTTGAAGGGGCGCCGCTGATTTTGCAAGGGACTGTGAGCCGATCGACTGAAAAATCCCTAAGATGTTGTGTTTAAAGGGAATATTTGCGCCCCTTGGGCGCGTCTTGAGGGCCCCGGGGCTGAACCGGAGGGGGCTCCGGCGCGACGATTCACGGAAGCCTGCTTCAGACACATCAGAAGGGACACCATGACCTGCTTCCGAGCCATCGCCGCCCTTGGTTTTTTATCCGCTCTCTCGATGATCTCAGCCCCGGCGCTAGCACAGATGTGCACGCGCCAGGGCGTCGACGTCACCTGCGATGACGGCCGGCGCGGGGTACTAGCGGGCGATGCCATCATCTGGCCGGACGGCACGCGCTCGAGCGCCTCGCCGCATCCGAGCGTGATCATCGGCAACAAATCATCTGTCCATGTCGGCCAGGGCGTGTTCGTCGGCCAGGGCAAAGGCATGGTACCGATGGACGATCCCAACGCGCCCAACAAGCGGCAGTGTGCGATCCTGGACGGCGTGTCGTATTGTTATTGAGGTGCGTCTTCCCTTGGCGCGAAGCGCCGGATGAGGGGTTGCATCCGCAAGCTCGAGCGACAATGGATTCGCGGAGAGAGACCCCTCACCCGGCTTCGCTTCGCGAAGCCACCCTCTCTCCCGCAAGGGGCCTGTTGCGTAATCCGCGATTGTGATTCTCTAGGGCAGAAGCCTTGGAGGTAACGATGGCAGTGAAGCAGACTGGGCAGCCGAGTTTTATTGAGGCGTGGTTGCCGAAGGGAGCCGGTGCCAATGCGGCGCTGAATCGGTTGTCGGGCTTGGTCAAATGGTACCGGTTCGAGAAGCTGATGGCGCATTTGCGGGATGAAGGAAGCCCTGGCCGACCGGGCTATCCGGTGCTGGTG
>NZ_AXAS01000127.1 GCF_000472925.1 Bradyrhizobium sp. Ec3.3 | reverse complement strand
TAGAAGCGGTAGCCGGCTTCTGCCTTCGCTTTCGCGTGCAACGCCGTCTGCAGTTTCTGAACACTCTTCGGAGTTGATAGGTTGCCCAATCCCCAGGTCCCTCGCTACGTCTTGCGTTCGTCTTGAACTGAGGTCCCTTCCCTCCCTCGGCGTTACCCGGCTTCAGCGGTACTACGAACCCCTCCGCATCCCCACGGTGCCCGGCCTGTCCCTCGCGGGCGTCCGGTTGATCATCCCTGACCACGCCGTGGGGCCTCCCGTGTTGCGTACGCTTTCCTTGTGTGCATGCTGTCGCCACTACCCCGGCACAGCGATTGGAGCCTTACTTCGCTCTCTTCCTCCCCAATCGTGTCAGCCTTCCCTGATATGGCTGTCAGGTCGGCCTGTGCTTCGTCCTTTTCGAGGCTTGCTCAGCGTTCACTTGCGTTACGGCCTGCACACTCGCGCTGTCACCGTATATCGTGACACGCTATCAGAAGGCTTCAGCCACTTCGTCACCTCCATAGCTGCTCCGGTTGCTTCCGGCTGGAGCGTTTCGCCGGGTGGGGCTTGCACCCACTGGAAAGCGCCGCCTTCTCACGGCGCACGCCGACAAGCGGACATCAATTCTGCCTCATCTGACCGCCTCGGTCTGCTCGGCATTCCCGTTCACCCCGCGAGCCTGATCCGGCTTGCCGCAACGTTCACGACCCGGGCGTCTCCCTGATACGGACAGTAGCCGCAGAAGATGATGCGGCCGCAGTCGCTAAGGCGTAACCTTGAAACGCCAACGTGATCACACCGACCAGCCCACGGCGCTTTCATGAGAGGTCCAGCGATGCCCGCAGAGCATGATACGCGCCCTCTGGGTCGAACCAGCATCCATGTGCTGCCCTTGGGCATCGGCACGAACAAATGGCGGCGTGCCGATCGTGGGGCCGTGTTGGAAACATACAGGACCATTCATGATGCCGGCCCGTGCATGATCGACACGGCTGAGATCTATTTCTCGGAGCGCGTCGTGGGTGACTGCTTGCGCGCCGGTCCCACCCGCGCGGTGATAGCATCGAAATTCCTTCCCTTTCCGGGCCGAACCTCTCCGCGCCGCCTGATGAGCGCGCTTGACGGTTCGCTCGCGCGCCTTGGCCTCGAGACAATCGATCTCTACTATGTCCATTATCCGCTGCCCTTGATTGACGTGGGAGTGTTCGCCGAGGGCCTCGCCGAAGCGGTGAACTCTGGCAAGGCACGCGCGGTCGGCGTGGCAAATTTCAATGCGGACCAGATGCGCCGCATCGCCGATCACCTCGCAAGGACCGGAGTTCCGCTCGCCGCCAATCAGGTCAATTACAGCCTGCTCCGACGGGCAGCGGAAACAAGTGGCGTACTCGAAGCCTGCCGTGAGCTCGATGTAGCACTGGTCGCGTATTTTCCCCTTGCGTCCGGCCGCCTCACGCAGCCATCGGACAGCATTGGCACGAAAGCCCTGCTGACGTGTCTCGCCGATATTGCCCGCGCGCACGAGGCCAGCATCAGCCAGGTCGCCCTAAACTGGCTGTTGGCGCGCGACAGGCACGTGATTCCCATCCCCGGCGCGACGAAGCCTCATCACGCAAGGGCCAATCTCGATGCACTCGGTTGGCGCTTGAGTGAGACCGAGTTTGACGCGATCGACCGAGCCTCAGCAAAGATTGGAACATGAATCCGGAGCCCATCAAATCTCTCATCTCGACCTCGGACATCAACAAGATTGAGCGCAGAACCGCAGGATCGCGGCACGGGGCGACATCGATGTCGAAGTCGATGGCTGCCCCTCCTTCCGCATCGACCGTCATACGGAATTCGACCATCTGCAGGCCGAACCGCTGCACATCGGCCAGAAGCTGAGACGCCGCAGCGAGCGAGTCCGTGGCGAAGGCCCTGAAGACGACAGATGAAGCGCGACGCGCCGAAGCTGGCATTGGCTGGTCTCCTCGCCAAGACTGTACTCCCGGGCCATCAGGTGATTTTCCCGATCTTTTGCGCGAGAATGCCAATTCGAAGAAGATTCATCCGCGGACATGGAGATTTTTGATGAAATCATCTTCTCATGCGAAGGCGCGAACCAAGGCGCAGCTCGACCTGATCGATCGAAAGATCCTTTCAATTCTTCGCAACGAGGGCCGCCTTACGATCAACGAACTGGCCGATCGCGTAGGGCTGTCATCTTCGCCCTGCTGGTCGCGGGTCAGGCGCCTGGAGGAGATCGGCGTCATCAAGCACTACGCGGCCGTCATCGATCACACCGCCCTCGGCCTGAAGGATATCGTTTTCATCGAAGTCACGCTCGACAAGCACGGCGACAAGGTGCTCACACGTTTTGGCGATGCTCTCGCCAAGATTCCGGAAGTGATCGAAGCCAACCTCGTCACCGGCGACTATGACGGTCGCGGTCGCCGACACGACGCACTACGAGCGGTTTCTGCGCGAGAAGCTCTACAGGATTCAGGGCATCAGGCACACCCGATCGACGTTTTCGCTGCGAAGCCTGAAGCTCGTCATGTCCGCCGATCCGCTGCTCGTCAGCCCAGGTGGCTAGACGAGGCAGCAATTCACCGCGGGACGACAAGAACGGGAGGAGACAAGCAATCCATCCAGAGGCGCGACACTCACGGCACGGCCCAATAATTCGCCTCGGCATCCTATTCTACGATGCGCCGATTTTCGATCTGTACCAAATTCACCGACGCATGCTTCGTGCCGAGAATAAAGGCGCAGAGACAACGCTCGGCTCTGGATAGGATCGAGAATGAAAGATCGGCCATATAGCGGCTGACGGCTTGTCGGAATGGCCGTCTCGCAAGGTAACTAAGCCACTGAAAGGCTTGGTGGGCGCACCAGGGCTCGAACCTGGGATCCGCTGATTAGGAGACGTATGATTTGCTAGAAAGATCAACGCTAATTCCGGCAACTGAGCCGCCAAACCTGCGTTGAACCCGCAATGGGTTTTCTCCTTGTCGGAATGACTGATCTCGGCACTAGCGTGCGGGGACGAGATCGTGAACGTCGGGGGTTTGAGTCGGCGGAGCGCTACCTACGTTCCCCCCGACAGTTTTCTGCTGAGTTTACGGTCTCTGTGGCTTAGCCCTGCCCTGAAGCCCACCTTCTCCCCTTGCGGGGGACGTAGAATGGTAAAGTTCTCAATGAAAACAACGGTGTTTGCTTCGTGTGTCCTCCGTTGTGTCCCGATCAGCCAAGGCTCCTGGGAAGACCGCTGATGCGCCCGAACCCGCCCCTGACGCCTTTGCGCCGCCGCTCCCGGTGTGCGGTGTGCTAGGCTCCTCCGTGTCCCAGCGGCGTGGTTAGTCTGGCCGGTCGGAGGGCGCTGTGGCGGAGCAGCGGGTCCAAAGGCGATTAGCGGCGATCTTGGCTGCCGACGTGGTCGGTTACTCTGCGTTGATGCAACGCGCCGAGGAAGCCACCTACGCCGAGTTCGAGCGGCTGAAGCGCGAGGTAATCGAGCCAAGCCTCTCCCGCCACGAAGGCCGACTTATCAAGACAATGGGCGATGGCGCACTTGCCGAGTTCGCCAGTCCATTAGCCGCTGTGGGATGCGCGGTTGAGATACAGGAAGGTCTCGCTTCGGGCAGCCATGGCTTCAAGTTGCGTATCGGGATCAATCTTGGTGACGTAATCGTTGGAACCGGCGGCGATCTTTTTGGCGACGGGATCAACATTGCTGTCCGGCTGGAAGGGACAGCCGATCCAGGCGGCATCCTGATTTCCGAAAAGGTGTACAGCGAGGTCGAGGGTAAGCTGGACGTAGACTTCGAGGACCGGGGCGAACAGCAGCTCAAGAACATCACCAAGCCGGTTCGCGCCTATGCTGTCCGCGCGGGCGAGCATAGCGCGCTGATCGAGAAGATAAGTGCCGCACCTCCGCTACCCGACAAGCCATCCATCGCCGTGCTGCCGTTCGAGAACATGAGCGGCGACCCCGAACAGGAGTATTTTGCGGACGGAATGGTTGAGGAAATCATTACGGCGCTCAGCCGGTTTCATTGGCTGTTCGTAATCGCGCGAAATTCGAGCTTCACCTTCAAGGGCAGAGCCGTCGATATCAAGGAAGTCGGGCGCAGGCTTGGCGTGCGCTATGTCCTTGAGGGGTCTGTGCGCAAGGCGTTAGGGAAAGTTCGGATTACAGGGCAGTTGATTGATGCGACTACGGGCGCGCACATTTGGGTGGACAGGTTCGAGCGTGACCTGACCGACATTTTCGCTCTCCAGGATGAAGTCACCGTCGCCGTTGTCTCAGCTATTCAGCCGAAACTGCTTCAAACAGAAATCGCAATAGCGAAGCGGCGGCGACCGGAGAACCTTACCGCCTATGATTTTTATCTCCGAGCTATGCCGCAGTTTTACCTAGCGACCCACGAAGGGGTGGCCGAGGCGATCACGCTGGCGCATCGTGCCTTGGAACTGGACCCTCGGTTCGGCCTTGTCGCGGCTCTGGCAGGTGTCCTCCACATGAACAACGTCGTTTTTGGCTTTGCTGCCGATCCGCAATTCGAACGCAAGGAAGCAATTCGGCTTTGTCGCTTGGCCTTGAGCCTCGACGATGGTGATCCGGAAACGTTGGCTTTTGCTGCCCTGATCTCAGCGTTCTTGGTCCGCGATTATGAAGGTGCAATCGAAATGGCTGACCGGGCCGTCGCGCTCAACCCAAATTCGCTTACCGGATGGGGCTGCAGAGGCTGGGTCTATCGAAGTGCGGGGCTGCCGGAGGAAGCGATCCGCAGCTTTGAACGTGCCATTCGCGCGAGCCCGGTAGACCCGCTGTTACACCGGCCGCTTACCGGCATGGGGATTGCCTTAGTTGAACTGGGTCGCTTTGACGAGGCCGTCGTCGCCGCGAGGAAGGCCCTGCGTCAGAACCCATTCTTTTCGCTAACTTATTGTTGTCTTGCGTCCGCTTTCGCCCATCTCGGACGCGACGCAGAAGCGCGTGAAGGGGCGGCGCGTGTGCTCGAGACCGATCCCGCCTTCACAATCTCTGGGTTCATCGCTCGCGGCGGGCGATCAAACGCGAAGCTGCTGATCGAGGGTCTTCGGAAAGCGGGGTTGCCCGAATGAGCCCAGTGCTTGTAGCGACGAGGTGATCGAATGACGGCTTTGCTCTCGCGCCGCTGGCCGCTGACAACTTGCGCCACCGCTCCCGGCGCGCGGACGATGGATGTGGACATCATGACGTGCTGCGATGCCGCGCGCGCGGCGTGCTCTATTCCGTTGCCGCGTAGTCGATGCCTGCTGGTGCCGCCTCGTGGTGACTGAGCTTTATCTCCTTCACAACCAGACCAAGCACGATAGCTGCCATCACTATAACGAGCGGTCGAAGTTCTTCCCGACAAAGCATACGAGATCAACGTGCGCTGCTTCCATTCAGTTCCCCTAGCCGGTGATGCCGAATAATAGCGCTTTACGAGGAATTCCTGTGCCCGCACCACGAGGCTAGTTGCGTCGCGGAACTTGGAACCATGGCAAGGAACGGTTTCGTCGGTCGGCCTTTGTCCTAGCGAGGCAGGCCGACACATCGCGAGGTGGACGATGTCTCCTCCCACCGGACGTTCCGTGAAGGATTGCCGCGTTCTGATCATTGAGAGCGAGTACTTGCTCGGAGATGATCTAGCGAAGGCGCTCCGTGCGCTCGGCGCTCACGTGATCGGGCCAGTCATCGACGCGATGTCTGTCCAGCACGATGGTTTCGATGTCGCCGCGGTCGATATCAATCTGCGCGGACGCTCAGCCTTTCCAATCGCGGACGAACTCATGCGTGTCGGAAAGCCCTTCATTTTCACGACTGGCTACGGTGCCGAGAATATCCCCGACCGCTTCCAGCATGTGCGGCGATGGGAGAATCCTTACGATCTTGAGGAATTCACGGCCGACGTTGCCGAGTTGTGTCGCTCACAGCTTCATCCCTTGCTCGCGGTGTGAAGGAGGACGGGCACCGCCCTGGGAATTCACGCAAGGGCAGCGACGCCTTTTGGCGCGACCCCGACGTGGATCTTCCCACTCCATGGAACCATCGACGACGTTTGAGGAACGCGAAACAATTTCTCACTCTGTAACTTAAGTTAATCGTGGGGCCCGATCAAAGAAGTCGCGTCATGGAACCGATCAGCCGAATATCGGACCACATCGACCATAAGACCGCGCGGTCGATCTGTGACGAGGTGGGTGACAGGTTGCAACAGGACTTATCTCGCGAAACTTCGCCCCTGCCGCCATACCTCGAGCGTCTAATCGATGAGTTGCGCAAACAGGAGCGTCATCTAAATGATGGCGTCGAAAGCTGGCGCGCCGCGCGCGCCAGCTGACTAGCGGCGGCCATCTGAGCGTGAAGAAAAGGCGGCGCCGCACTCGCTCACCCGGTGGCGCTATCCGCCGATCTCGCCGTTCAGTACATGTTGCCTCTCGGCGGTCCCGAATTGTCTGCTCTCGCGCCGCAATTGGCGGCCAAGCAGACGTGCACGGCGGTGGGCTCGATGCTGGCACGGTTCACATCGAGGGGCGCGAGAAGGTTGCAGATCATTCGATAGATGATTGAGCGCGCCTTGGTCGTCGGGTCGCCTCACTGCGGCCAATCCTTGCAGAGCGTGATGCCGATCATGATCAGCGAGCCGATTGCGACCGCCACCGGGCAGATAAACGGCAACTCTTCCAGCACGCCGATAACGACCGCCCGGACGTGGAGAGTTCTCGTCATATGCGCAAAGCGCCAGCCTGCCACACCCATCGGACATCTCCGTTTGGCCCCCAGCAGCGGCGGTCTNACTCTTCAGCGCGAAGCGATCTCCGGCTATAGCCCATTCGGATGTATCCCTGGCTCAAGGTGAAGGAACCCTTGCAAGATCTTAGGGGGCATTGCCAAGGCAGGCTG
>NZ_AXAS01000014.1 GCF_000472925.1 Bradyrhizobium sp. Ec3.3 | reverse complement strand
CCGATCGCGCTGATCGACGAGACCATGCCGGTCGTGGTGATTGCGCCCTACGATCGCGTGTTCGAGAAGACCGTCTCCAACATGCAGGAAGTCGCCGCCCGCGGCGGCAACATCATCCTGATGACGGATGCCAAGGGCGCTGCGGAGGCGACGGTCGATNCNCTCGTCACNATCGTCATGCCCGACATGGCGGCTGCCTTCACGCCGATGGTCTATGCCGTTCCCGTGCAGCTCTTGGCCTACCACACGGCGGTGGTGATGGGCACCGACGTCGATCAGCCGCGCAACCTCGCGAAATCGGTGACCGTCGAATAGGCAGGGTGAGCGCAGAAGGAGAGCAGGCGCGGTCGCCTTGCACCTTCAAAAATCTGCTAGAAGACCCTAGCTAGAGTGCTGCGACCGACTTGGAACCCGAATGACCGCCCGCGACGACGCGTCCCCGCCTGTGCCTGCCGAAGACCTGCCGCCGGAGCCGCATACCGGCCTGATGGGCCGATTCCGCAACTATTTCCTCACCGGGCTCGTCGTTACGGGACCGATCGCGATCACCCTCTATCTGGTCTGGTGGTTCGTCACCTGGGTCGATGGCGTGGTGCGACCGTTCGTGCCGCTGGCCTATCGGCCGGAAACCTATCTGCCGTACGGCGTTCCCGGCTGGGGACTGATTGTCGCTTTTTTCACGCTGACGCTGGTCGGCTTCCTCGCGGCCAATTTGATCGGCCGGACCCTGGTCGATGTCGGCGAGACTTTCCTCGGCCGCATCCCGGCCGTGCGCGCCATCTACCGCGGCCTGAAACAGGTGTTCGAGACGCTGTTCTCGGGCAAGGGGTCGAGCTTCCGGAAAGTGGGTCTCGTCGAGTTTCCCTCGCCGGGCATGTGGTCGATCGTGCTGATCTCGCAATCGCCGAGCGAGGACATCGCCCGCAGCCTGCCGGGACAGGAGGAGCATGTCTCGGTGTTCCTGCCGTGCTCGCCCAACCCGACCACCGGCTTCTTCTTCTATGTGCCCAA
Organism: Bradyrhizobium sp. Ec3.3; assembly: GCF_000472925.1. Taxonomy (GTDB): domain Bacteria; phylum Pseudomonadota; class Alphaproteobacteria; order Rhizobiales; family Xanthobacteraceae; genus Bradyrhizobium. The sequence continues at coordinate 202,013 of NZ_AXAS01000014.1, read as the reverse complement.
GAGCAAGATCATCGAGGTTGAGCTGAGCGCGGAAGACGCCGCGACGCTGATCATGTCGGCGGGCGTGGTGCAGCCGGGATCGAGCCCCGATCCGAAGAAGGTCGCAGCCCTTGCGGGCGTGGCGAACGCCGCCCGCATTGCCAATGCCGCCGCCGTGCGCCCCGAGCCCGTCAAGGTGGAGTGAGCGTCAGTCATTCCCCCGCGGGATGGCCGGCATTCGCTTTGCGGTTCCCTCACTCTGCTATCATTCGAGGTGACGAAGCGCAGATCGCCTTCGCATTCGAACTGGAGTGAGCCATGTCCCCAACCATCGCGATCCTCGCACCCGGCGCCATGGGCAGCGCGGTTGCCCGCTGCCTGAGCGAGAACGGCGCGCGCGTGCTGACCTCGCTGAAGGGGCGTAGCGAGCAAACCGCAAAGCGCGCCGCGGAGGCGGGCATGATCGCCGCGGAGGATGCCGATATCGCGGGCTGCGACATCATCCTGTCGATCGTGCCGCCGGGCGAGGCCTTGGCGCTCGCCGAGCGGCTGGCCGCAGTGATCGTGAGGCGGGAGAAGAAGCCGCTGGTCGTCGACTGCAACGCCGTCAACGTCGATACCGTGCTGGGAATCGAGGAGATCATCGGCTCGGCGCAGGCACCGTTCGTCGATGCCGGCATCATCGGCTTCCCGCCGCAGCCCGGCAGCAAGGGGCCGGCGTTCTACGTGTCCGGCGAGCACGCAAGGGACCTCGCGGTGTTAAAACAGCTCGGGCTCGACCTGCGGATCGTCGAAGGCCCGGTCGGCGCAGCCTCCGCGCTGAAGATGTCCTATGCTGGCATCGTCAAGGGTCTCGCCGGCATCGGCTCGGCCATGGTGCTCGCGGCCACCAAGGCCGGCGCAGCCGATGCGCTCCGCGACGAGCTCGCGCTCAGCCAGCCCGCGATCTTGGCGCGGCTGTCCACCGCACTGCCGGACATGATCCCGAAGGCTTATCGCTGGGTCGCTGAGATGCGGGAGATCGCTGGGTTCCTCGGGCCGGACCATCCAGCCAGCCAGATCTACGAGGGTTTTGCGCGCTGGTTCGAGCATCTCGCCGAGGATGCCAAGGGCGAGGGGGCAGATGCCGCGCTGCTGAAAGCGTTCGCGGCGAGGACCGTCAAGGCCGTCTAGTGCGAGCCCACTGGTCCGATTGCACCCGGTATGCCGCGCGAGGACTTGCGCTGGCTCATGGACCGGCGTCAGTCAGTCCAACCGCGCCAGTGGGTCGGCTGAATGTCGGCGTGCGCTTTGCCCCGACCGTCAACCCAATTGGACCCATCCTTGTGACAGGGAAAAGGAAGCGCATGGACGATGCCGTCAAAGTCCAGCGCGCAGATTTCGAGATCTCGGTCTGATGGAGCTGTCGAAGTGGGCTGCCATTCGGCGGAGATGAGTTGCATGATCTAACCTCCCGCAGTGATACAGGGATGGCTCCTGCGATGCCCAACGATAGCACAAGCGGTCCATCCTTGAATGTGAACCAGTTCGCAACGAAGCAGCTAAACCGCACCCTTTCATTTGGCGGCGCCCGTTGCGTTGTCCTTGCTTCGCAGCGCCCGCGGTATTGCCAGGCAGACATCAACGACCAGATCAGCCAGTCAATCAAGTCATGGTCCCTGGCATAAAGCACCGGATCGATACATCCGGATAGAAATCGTTGTAGACCGGCCAGACCACGGTGCGACCGATCTTGTTCGGTGCGGTGATGATGGCATCGTTCGGCACATCGACCCAGATCATAACCTTCGAGCCGGCGTTTTCCGGCAGCCGTACGCGGTAGTGGCCGTCCTTTGTTTCCCAGTCAACGTCTTCGACGGCGAGGCCGTCGGCGTACGAACAGCACAGACCCCTTCCGCTCGCCAAACTCTCAAACCACTCATGAAGCGCGGAGTCCTTGTAGCGTCCGTCGAGATCGCGCGCCGACGCCGGCAACATCACCATCGCGATCATCGCGCTGACAGCGCTTCGTGCGAGGCCGCACTCGAATGATCTTCTGCAACGCCGCCCCATGATACCTCCGGGTGAACGATCACCGTCTTGAAGTTTGTCCTTACCGGCCGCCAGTAGTTCACGAATTGAAAGTGAGGCCGAATGTCGCGAAACGCTGCCTGCGCTGAGATTTTCAACTCGCCATGCGCGAGCTTGACCTGCGCGTCTATCAAAGATGCATCTCGCAAAGAGAAGTCGCTTCGGTGATGGATTGCCGCGTCAAGCCTGGCAATGACGGGCCCCGTAGCGTCAGCCCGCACCGATCAGCGGGATCGCTTCGTCGCGCTCGTAGAGATAAAGCAGACAACGCAGCGCTTCACCGCGGTCACCTTGCAGCTTCGGATCGTCCTTCATGATGCGCAGCGCCTCGTCGCGCGCTTGCGTGATGAGCTGGCTGTGGACCTCGGAGCGCGCGATCCGGTAGCCGGGGAGGCCGCTCTGGCGCACACCCAGCACGTCGCCTTCGCCGCGCAGCTTCAAATCCTCCTCGGCGATCCGAAAGCCGTCAGTGGTCTCGCGGATCACCTTGAGCCGCGCTTTCGACATCTCGCCGAGCGGCTCGCTATAGAGCAGGAGGCAGGTGGAGGCTTCCGAGCCGCGTCCGATGCGGCCGCGCAACTGGTGCAGTTGCGCCAGGCCAAAGCGCTCCGCGTTCTCGATCACCATGATGGTGGCGGCCGGCACATCGACGCCGACCTCGACGACCGTGGTGGCGACCAGAAGTCCGATCTCGTGAGCGGCGAACTGCGCCATCACGCGGTCCTTCTCCGTGCCCTTCATCTGGCCGTGAACCAGGCCGACGCGATCGCCAAAACGCTTTTGCAGGCTCTCGAAGCGCTTCGTCGCATTGGTCAGATGCTCGGTGCCCTCGGCCTCGGATTCCTCGACCAGCGGACAGATCCAGTAGACCAGCTTGCCGGATTGCAGCGCGCGGGCGACGCCGTCCATGACCTCGGAAAGCCGGCTCATCGGCACCGCACGGGTGTCGATCGGCTGCCGGCCCGCCGGCTTTTCCCGCAGCTCGCTGACGTCCATGTCGCCGAAATAGGTCAGGACCAACGTGCGAGGGATGGGCGTGGCACTCAGCACCAGGACATCGACCGCTTCGCCTTTCGAGGTCAGTGCCAACCGCTCGCGCACGCCGAAGCGATGCTGCTCGTCGACCACCGCAAGAGCGAGACCCCTGAAGATCACGTCGTCCTGGATCAGCGCGTGGGTTCCGACCAGAAGATCGATCTCGCCATCGGCAAGCCGCGCAAGGATGTCGCGCCGCTCCTTGCCTTTCTCCCGCCCGGTGAGGATCGCAACCCGCAGGCCGGCGCGCTCGGCAAGCGGGGCGATGGTCTTGATGTGCTGGCGCGCCAGAATTTCGGTCGGCGCCATCAGCGCGGCCTGCTTGCCGACTTCCGCGACGGCGGCGGCAGCCAGCAGCGCCACCACTGTCTTGCCGGAGCCGACGTCGCCCTGAAGCAGGCGCAGCATGCGCACGGGCTGCTTCAAATCATCGGCGATCGCGGCCGCCGCGTTGCGCTGCGACGGCGTCAGCGCGTAGGGAAGGGCGTCGATGATGTTGTTGCGCAAATGGCCGTCGCCGGCGTTGCGCACGCCGGCCGGCCTGCGCAGCTGCGCACGGATCAGCGCCAGCGCGAGCTGGCCGGCGAGCAGCTCGTCGAAGGCAAGGCGCGACCAGAACGGCTGGTCCGGCAGCACGTCCGTCAGCTCGACCGGCTGGTGCACACGCGTGAGCGCTTCCGCGATGGGCGGGAAGTGGCAGCGGCGGATGACCTCGGGGCTGATCCATTCCGGCAAGGCCGGCAGCTTTTGCAGCGCCTGCGCGATCGCGCGCCGCAGTGAGCCAAGCGCCAGACCTTCGGTGAGCGGATAAACGGGATCGATGCCGGAGAGCTTTGCGATGGCCTCCTCGTCCAGCACGCGGTCGGGATGCACCATCTGCGGAATGCCGTCGTACATCTGGAGCGTGCCGGAGACGTAGCGCTTCTCGCCGACCGGGAGCAGCTTTTCGACATAGCCGGGCTTGGCTCGAAAGAACGTCAGCACGACGTCACCGGTGTCGTCGCTGGCGTAGACGAGATAGGGCGCGCGCGCATTGCGCGGGGGCGGCGGGCGGTGGCGATCGATCGTCACCTCCAGCGTTACCACGGTGCCGGGAACGGCATCGCGGATCTTCGGCCGCGCCCGGCGGTCGATCACGTTGCTCGGCAGGTGCAGCAGGAGATCGACCAGCCGCGGCGTCTCATCGCGGCTGAGCAGATAGCGCAACAGCTTGTCCTGCTTCGGCCCGACGCCGGGCAGGCTGGTCACGGGAGCAAACAGCGGATTGAGCAGGCTGGGGCGCATGAGGCGAATCTAGGATCGTTCGTGCCCGTCATGCCCGGCTTTATGCCGGGCATCCACGGCTTTTTTCGTCGGCGAGCGCCCGGTCCATGATGGTTTGAAACCGCGCGCCGCGACAAGAAAGGGCTGACATCGGACGCCTCAGTCGCTATATCACCCCCGCCCGGCACGTCCGGGCTTTCGGCGTTGGACTGGATCTTACGAAAATGACGGGAACGACACGATCGAGCGGCGGCCTGGATGACCGGCGCAAGCGGCTTCTGTTCCGCTGCTGGCACCGCGGCACGCGCGAGATGGACCTGATCCTCGGCCGCTTTGCGGACGCCGAGATCGGCAATCTGTCCGAGGGCGAGCTCTCCGAGCTCGAGCGCCTGCTCGAGGTCAACGATCCCGACCTCTATGCCGCCATCACCGGCGACAAGGTGCTGTCCGCCGATGTAGCCGGCTCGTTGTTTGCCCGCATCAAGGCGTTTCCAATCGCGGATGGCAACGCATGAAACAGGCGTTGAAATCGCCAGCCGAGTTGCTGGCGCCCGGCCGCGTGCTGACGCTTGCCAATGTCGCCGAAGGCGCCGAGGGGCTCGTTGTCTCTGATCTTGCCCGCGCGATCGCCGCGCGGCCGAAGAAGCCCGCCGTCAGCCTCACGGTGATCTGCCGCGATGGTCCGCGTATGCAGCAGCTCGAGCGCGCGCTGCAATTCTTCGCGCCGGATCTGCCGGTGCTCCAGTTCCCGGCCTGGGACTGCCAGCCCTATGACCGCGTTTCGCCGCATGGTGGCATCCTGGCCCAGCGTCTGACCACGCTCGCGCGCCTTGCCTCGCTCACCGGCAGCGACAAGCCGCTGATCGTGTTGACCACCGTCAACGCCGTCGTGCAGCGCGTGCCCGCGCGCGACCTGGTCGCGGCCCAGGCGCTCTCGCTCGCGCCCGGAAACGTCGTGCCGATGGACACCATCGTCGCCTGGCTCGAGCACAACGGCTACAACCGCTCTTCGACCGTGCGCGAGCCAGGCGAATATGCCGTGCGCGGCGGCATCCTCGATCTGTTCCCGGCCGGGCTCGACCAGCCCGTCCGCTTCGATTTCTTCGGCGACAGCCTGGAATCGATCCGCACGTTCGACGCGGAGACGCAGCGCACGCTCTTGGACATGCGTTCGCTCGACCTGGTGCCGATCTCGGAATTCCAGCTCGTCACCGAGACCATCCGCCGCTTCCGCATGGGCTATGTCGCCGAGTTCGGCGCCCCGGAGCGGGACGATGCGCTCTATGAGGCCGTCAGCGAGGGCCGTCGCCATCCCGGCATGGAGCATTGGCTGCCGCTGTTCCAGGAGCGGATGGACACGCTGTTCGACTATCTGCAAGGCGCGGCGGTCGCGATCGAGCCGCAAGCCGAGGACGCGATTCGCGAACGCTTCAAGCAGATCCTCGATTACTACGAGGCGCGCCGCGATGCGCTGGAGCATCCAACCGGTGGTGCCGTCTACAAGCCGCTGCCGCCGGATCGGCTGTATCTGACCGAAGAGGAGTGGGCGAAGCGGGAAGGCGCCGTCCCGATGGTGCGGCTGACGCAGTTCGCGGTGCCCTCCGACGGCAGCAGCGTCGTCGATGCCGGCGCGCGCAAGGGCCGCGACTTTGCGCCCGAGCGCAACGATGCCACCGTCAACGTCTTCGAAGCGGTGGTCGCGCATGTGATGGCCTTGCAAGCCCAACGCAAGAAAGTCGTCGTCGCGCTCTGGACCGAAGGCTCGCGCGACCGCATGACCTCGATGCTGCGGGACCACAAGCTGACGCATACGACCAGCGTCAATAGCTGGCGCACCGTTCAGGCGACCCCGCGCAACGAGACTATGCTTGCGGTGTTGGGCCTGGAGAGCGGCTTCGAGACCGACGAGATCGCGCTCATCAGCGAGCAGGACATCCTCGGCGACCGCTTGGTGCGGCCGCGCAAGGCGAGCCGCAAGCTCGACAATTTCATCTCGGAGGTGACGAGCCTTGCGGCCGGCGACATCGTCGTCCATGTCGATCACGGCATCGGCCGCTTCGTCGGCCTGCAGACGCTGGAGGTCGGCGGCGCGCCGCATGACTGTCTCGAGCTGCATTATGCCGCCGAGACAAAGCTGTTCCTGCCGGTCGAGAACATCGAGCTGCTTTCGCGCTACGGCTCCGACCAGACGACGGTCGAGCTCGACCGCCTCGGCGGAAGCGGCTGGCAGACCCGCAAGGCCAAGCTGAAGAACCGCATCCGCGAGATCGCAGGGGAATTGATCAAGATCGCTGCGGAACGCCAGCTCCACGAGGCGCCAAAGCTGCCGGTGCAGCCCGGCCTCTACGACGAATTCTGCGCACGCTTCCCCTATGACGAGACCGAGGACCAGCTCGGGGCCATCGAGTCCACGCTGAAGGATCTCGAAAAAGGTCGTCCGATGGACCGCCTGATCTGCGGCGACGTCGGCTTCGGCAAGACCGAGGTGGCGCTACGCGCCGCCTTTGCCGTCGCGCTCGAAGGCAAGCAGGTTGCCGTGGTGGTGCCGACCACGCTGCTCGCCCGCCAGCACCACAAGACCTTCACCGAACGCTTCCGCGGCTTCCCCGTGGAGGTGTCGCAGGCCTCGCGCCTGATCCCGACCAAGCAGCTCAACCAGGTCAAAAAGGGCATTACCGACGGCTCGGTCGACATCGTGGTCGGCACCCACGCGCTGCTCGGCAAGGCGATCAAGTTCCGCGACCTTGGCCTCCTGATCGTCGACGAGGAGCAGCACTTTGGCGTCAGCCACAAGGAGCGCCTGAAAGCACTCCGCTCCGAGGTGCACGTGCTGACGCTGTCGGCGACGCCGATCCCGCGCACGCTCCAGCTCGCGCTCACCGGCGTGCGCGAGCTCTCGATCATCGCCTCGCCGCCGGTCGACCGCCTCGCGGTCCGCACCTTCGTCGCCCCGCATGATCCCCTGATGATCCGCGAGGCGCTGCTGCGCGAGCGCTATCGCGGCGGTCAGGCGTTTTATGTGGTGCCCCGCATCGACGATCTCGCCGAGGTCAAGGACTTCCTGGACAAGAACGTGCCGGAGATGAAGGTCGCGGTCGCGCACGGGCAGATGCCGCCCGCCGTGATCGAGGACATCATGACGGCGTTCTACGACGGCAGGTTCGACATCCTGCTCTCGACCACGATCGTCGAGTCCGGCCTCGACATTCCCAACGCCAACACGCTGATCGTGCATCGCGCCGACATGTTCGGTCTTGCCCAGCTCTATCAGCTTCGCGGCCGCGTCGGCCGGTCGAAGCTGCGCGCCTATGCGCTGTTCACGCTGCCGGCACAGCAGAAGATCACCGCGCAGGCCGAGCGCCGGCTTACCGTGCTGCAATCGCTGGAGACGCTCGGCGCAGGCTTCCAGCTCGCCTCGCATGATCTCGACATCCGCGGCGCCGGCAATCTGCTCGGCGAGGAGCAGTCGGGCCACATCAAGGAGGTCGGCTTCGAGCTCTATCAATCGATGCTGGAGGAGGCGATCGTCAACCTCAAGGCCGGCGTCTCCGAGCCCGCGGCCGACCGCTGGTCGCCGTCGATCACGATCGGCATGCCCGTGCTCATTCCGGAAGACTACGTCGGCGACCTCTCGGTGCGGCTGTCGCTCTACCGGCGGCTTGCCGATCTCGACACCGAGGAGGAGATCGAGAACTTTGCCGCCGAGATGCGCGACCGTTTTGGCGTGTTGCCCGACGAGGTGCGCTATCTCTTCAAGATCGCGGCGATCAAGGCCTATTGCCGGCGCGCCAATGTCGAGAAGGTCGATGCCGGCCCGAAGGGCGCGGTCATCGTCTTCCGCGACAACTCCTTTGCCTATCCCGACCGCCTGGTGTCGTTCATCCGCAGCCACGGCGAGGCTGCGAAGGTGCGACCCGATATGAAGGTGGTATTCTTCCAGGACTGGGAGACTCCGGAGGAGCGTCTCGTCGGCACCACGGAAATCATGCGTCAGCTCGCGCAGCTCGCCGCGAGCAAGAAGGCGGCGTAGCTGTTGATGTGATGTTGTAGGGTGGGAAAGGCGCGTAGCGCCGTGCCCGCGATCTCACGATGAGTGCGACAGAAGAGGTGGGCACGCTTCCGCCTTCGCTCTTCGAGCTACGGCGGACAAGTCGCTTTGCCCACCCTATGGCATCGAGAGAATGGTTACGACGCCGCGCGGGACGGGTCCGCGCAGAGCCGTGCGAGCAGGGATCTCGCGTTATCCGACGGTGATAGCGAATCCACGCTGACCACGGGCTCGCTGCGCGGCTCGCGCTTGCCGTTGGAGGTATGGCGCATCACGGCGGAGAGGCGGCGGGCGATCATGTGGGCGGTACGGAAATCGGTCTCCGCAAACACCACGATAACAGAGCCATCCTTCTGCGCGACGCCAAAATCCATCTGCCGCATCAACCGGCTCAGGATCCGAGCGGCATCCAACTGCGCGCGTGGATTGCGGGCATCGAAAGCAAAGCGCGCCACCGACAGACCGCCGCCGCGGGCCAGCGTCTGCTCGACCGCTTTGGAGAAATCGCGGGCAAAGGCTTCCGGCGTTAGCAGGCCGCTGCGCGGATCGAGCCAGCCGCCGGCGTCGATCGAGCGCAGCGTACGGCTGAACTGTGCCTCCATCGCGTGCTGACGGATCAGCGGCAATGCGTTGGCTGCGATCTGTGCGGGCTCGCCGGGGATGAGCTCGAGGTTCGGCAGGTCGTAAGTCTGGGTGAGCTGATGCGCAGTGACGATCACGGGCATGTTGCGGAAGCGGGTGTCTTCCGCAAGCACCGTGAGGAAGGCATCCGCGACACGCGCAGTAAAGCCTTCGGCGAGCACGACCCCGTCGATGTCGCGGGTGTTGAGATGCTTTGCTGCGGCTTCGATGCTGAGAGCTCCGATCACGCCCATGCGCTCGCCGAGCGCGACCGACAGCGCCGGATAGGCGGAGCCGCGGCCGATCAGCAGGACGGTGGCATCGCGCGCAGGGTCGGAGTCGGGCAGCGAGACCTTTGCCTCGGGCAGGCGGCGCAACACGGTCGCGTGCAGCGTCCGGACGCGCATCGCGGCGCGCAGCCGCGCAATGAGGCGGTCGGAATTGTTGCCGCGCAGCGTGAACGGCAGTGCGTTATGCGGCAGGGAGGCCTGGGGATCGACGATGATCAGTGGCAGATAGAGCGTCTGGCCCGCGATCGCCTTTGCGACCGTGGCAAGGTGCGGCTCATGTCCGCCGGCAAGCGCCGCGACGACAGCGGCGGGCTGGACCTCTTCGACTGCGCGTGCAGCGCTCGCCCAATCGCTGTCGATGACGGGAAAAAGCCGGGCCTCGTCGAGCGCCGAAATGAAGGCCGGCCGCTGGGCATTGGAGACAAAGACGATCGGGCCCGCCTGGGACATCTCAAGCTCTGATTACGCACGCGAATGCCGCGCAATCTAGTTCGGCCGCCTTAATGCCCGGTCAACGGAAGCGATGAAAGGCGCTTCAACTGGGCCCGGTGCGGTCGCGAAACGCCTCAACCATCAGGGGGTTAAGCCCGAGTTCGCTGAGTGCTTCGCGGGCCCTTGCATTGTCCTGGGCGCGCCCGGCCAGACGGTGCCCGGAGAGCCGGTCGGGCAGTGCCGTGAGCAGGGCGCCCTGGCCGAGCCGGCGTGCCCATTCCTGCAAGTCGTTGGACAGGAACCGGTAGCCGCCGACGGCCATGATACCGGAGGGGGGCGCTGTGATGCAGATCGCGCCGCTCGGACGATCGAGCCGCGCGGCGTAGCCGGTGTCGACATAGTCGCGCGGCGGCTGCGCGATTAGCGTCTCGCCCACCGGTTGCGGCGGGGCATAGGCCGCGATCGGCACCATCGGCCCGCGCAGGCCAAGCGTGCCCTTCGGCGTCAGCAGGATCTCGCCGGCGACCGAGGAGCCGGACTGCTCCCGCGGCGCGCCATGCGGCCCCGGCATCACCGCCACGGGCATGCCGTCCTCGCCGCGCCGGGCCCCGAACAGGCCGGCCTCGCCGAACAAATAGACGTCCGTCAGTGGCGCATGCGGCGCGATCCAGGCATCGCTAGCCGCGACCTGCTCCGGTGCGCGCCACAGGCCGACGACGTTGCGCAAACTCGGCATTCGCGCCGCGAGATCGGCCTCGCCGAGCCGGAAGGCGAGCGGGGCGGGTGCGATCAGCACCTCGCAGCCCTGCTCGTTGACTTGCTGCTCCAGCACCTCGCTGTCGAAGGGATGATGCAACGCCAGCGTTCCGCCCGACAGCAGCCAGATCGCAAGCGAGGAGGCGAGGCCGGCAAACGACATCGGCGTGAACGCCGACATGATGGTCGCGCCCTGCGGAATGTCGGCTTCGAGCGACATCGCGAGCCCGCCCGCGATGATGCTGAAATGCGGTCGCGGCACCGGACGAAAGCCTTCCGCAGTGACGTCGAAGGAGATCATCGCCGCCTTGCGGCCGTCCTGGATGACGCTGCGCGTCGTGCCGGGCGCGCGCGAAAGAACGTCGTCGAGCGAGGCCATGCCTTCGGGCAGGTCGGTGCCGAAACCGCAGACATGACGGATGGAGAAGGCTTCCGCCGCGGCATGCATGGCGAGATCGGCGTAGATGACGCCGTCGACCTTGCTCATGGTGACGATCGCACGCGCCGCGGTGCGGTTCAGCGCCGCGGTCAGCTCCGCGTGCCGCCACAAGAGCGGCAGCACGGCGACGACGAGGCCGGCGCGCTGGGCCGCGAGCACCGTGAGCACGAACTCGACGGTGCTCGGCAGCTGCACGGCGATGACGGAGTTGGCGGGCAGGCCGGACTCGACGAAATGGGCCGACAGCGCCTCGATCGCCCGATCGGCTTCGGCATAGGTCAAGCGCCTGGGCAGATGCCCGGTGATGCGAATCTTGTTGAGGGGATCGAACAGCGCAGGCCCATGCGGCTGACGGGCCAGCGTCCGTTGGAACAGCGTGTCGAGCGTCGGCGATACGGCTGGCTGGTTCACGGCATCACGTCGCTTGCTAGTGGCCTTGTTGCTTGCTCGGGGCGTCCGCCTTCTGCCACCAGGTCTCCGGCAGATAACCGGACAGCGCGGTAGCCGATGGCCGTTCTATCCGATTCCAGCGCGCGATCCATTGCTCCGATACGTTAAACAGGGGGATCGTGTAGAAGCCGGCGATCAGGGCGCGGTCGAGCGCCCGGACGGCGGTGACGAAATCGGCGTGATCACGGGCCTCCAGCAGGGCTGCGATCATCGCGTCGACCGCCGGGTCCTTCGCGCCCATGTAGTTGCGGGTGCCAGGATTGTCGGCGGCGGCGCTGCCCCAGTAGAACGACTGTTCGTTGCCCGGCGAGAGTGACTGGTCCCAGCGGTTCTGGATCATGTCGAACTCGTAGCCGAGCCGGCGCTGGTCGAACTGCACCGGATCGACCGCACGCACGGTTGGCTCGATGCCGGCGCGCTTGAGGTCACGAGCAAAGGCGAGCGCAATGCGCTCCTGGTCGCGCGTCGTCACCAGGATCTCGAAGGTAAAGGGGGCTTTCGTTGCGCGGTTACGCAGCACCGTGCCGTCGAGATCGTAGCCCGCCTCCGACAACAGCTTCAGCGCCGCGCGCAGCGTCGCGCGGTCACGCCCGGAGCCATCGGTCACCGGCAGGCGATAGCTGCCGTCCATGACGTCTGGCCGGATCTGCGCCGCGAATGGTTTCAGAAGTTCCTGTTCGCGCGCGTCGGCGGGGCGGCCATAGGCCGACAGATCCGAGCCCGCGAAGTAGCCGGCCACGCGCGAATAGAGCCCGAAGAAGTAGCTGCGGTTGACCAGCTCGAAGTCGAACAGCAGCGTCAGCGCCTGGCGCACGCGGATATCTGCAAACATCGGGCGGCGGGTGTTGAACACCAGGAATTCCGAGGGCTGCGGCACACCCGGCTTGATGGTGTCGCGGATCACTTCGCCGCTTCTGACGGCGGGAAAGTCGTAAGCGTCGTGCCAGCGCAGCGGTTCGGTCTCGACGCGAAAGTCATAGAGGCCGCGCTTGAAGGCTTCGAACTGGCCATTAGCCTCGCGATAATAATCGAGCCTGATCTCGTCGAAATTGTAGAGGCCGCGATTGACCGGTAGGTCGCGGCCCCAATAATCGGGGTTGCGGGTCAGCGTCACGCTGGTGCCGGGCTTCACGGCCGTGACGCGATAGGGGCCCGAGCCGACTGGACCGGACATCGTCGTCTCCTCGAAGGTCGCAACATCCACGGCGTGCCTGGGCAGGATCGGCATCAGCCCGAGGATCAGCGGCAGTTCCCGGTCATTGGCCCCGGCAAGATCGAAGCGGACGGTGAGGGGATCCAGCGCCTCCGCCTTGGCGACCTTGGCGTAATATTGCCGGTGGTTGGGCCGGCCATGGTCGCGCAGGAGTTGCCAGGAGAACAGCACGTCGTCGGCCGCGACCTGTGTTCCGTCTGAGAACCGCGCGCGCGGATCGAGGTGGAATGTCACATAAGTCCGGTCGTTGTCGGTTTCGACCGTCTTGGCGAGCAAGCCGTACAACGTGAAGGCCTCGTCATTGCCGCGCGCCAGCAGGCTTTCGACGACGTAGCTGCGGACCTGCTGGACCGCGATGCCCCGGACGATGAAAGGATTGAGGCTGTCGAAGGTGCCAAGCGCCGACCAGATCAGCCGGCCGCCCTTGGGCGCATCGGGGTTGGCGTAGGGCATATGCGTGAAATCGGGCGGTAGCGCCGGCTTGCCATGCATGGCAATGGCGTAGCTTTCGGCCGCTTTTGCCGGAACGGACGTCAAGCCCGCAAACGCAAAAGTAAGCGCCACGCAGGCCGCGGCGGCTAAGCGCGCGCTCTCAGACATGAACAACGGCGCGCAGCATGATTCGGGGACCGGTCACGCCCAAACCCTAGCATAGGCCTTCGTCTTAAGCCTCTCTGCCCACTTCAAACATGCTTGTCGGCATTGATCTTTTCGTCCGCCACGTTAAGAAGGCGGGCAATCGCGCAGGAGCGCCGAACTTGTCACGTTTCCGCCTCTATTGATGGGGAGACAGCCGCGCAAGGCGGCTCGGAATCGGTGCTTAGGAGCGGTTCGGGCACTTCCCGTTCAGAAAGGGTTTTCCGCAATGAATTTCCGTATTTTGGCCGCGTCGGTCCGGCCGCGCGGGCGCCTTCTCGCCCTGTTGACGGCCTCGGCACTGGCAGTTCCGTTCGCCGCCCAGGCTCAGACCGCAACGCCTGCTCCGGCGGCGCCGAAGGCTGCTCCGAAAGCAGCGCCGAAGGCAGCTCCCAAGGCGCCTGCGCCCGCCGCACCGGCACCGCAGGCCCAGGGCCAGGCACCCGCCGCCGGCGCTCCGCCGGCCGGCGCGCCGCCTGCCGACCAGCAACAGCAGCAGGTCCAGCTGATCTACGCGCCCTGGACCAAGTTCTGCCTGAAAGGCCAGGACGCCAACGCCAAGCAGGTCTGCTTCACCGGCAAGGACGGCCGCATCGAGTCCGGCCAGCCCGTGATCGCCGCGGTGATCATCGAGCCGGAAGGCGAGCCGAAGAAGATCCTTCGCGTCACGCTGCCGCTCGGCATGCAGCTCGTGCACGGCACCCGCATCATCGTCGACAACAATCCGCCGCTGCAGAGCCCGTACGTGATCTGCTTCGCCAACGGCTGCATGTCTGACTATGAAGCGACGCCCGACCTCATCAGCAACCTGAAGAAGGGCCAGAACCTGGTGGTTCAGGCGATCAACGCCAATGGCGCGCCGCTGACGCTCCCGCTGCCGCTGGCCGGCGAGTTCGCCAAGGCCTATGACGGTCCGCCGACCGATCCGAAGGTGTTCGAAGAGAACCAGAAGAAGCTCCAGGAAGAGCTTCAGAAGAAGGCCGACGAGCAACGCAAGAAGCTCGAGCAGAGCGGTCAGGCGACGCCGGCACCTTCGGCCCAGAAGTAATCAGGCCGACGCAAGAACACGAAAAAGGCGCTCGATCGAGCGCCTTTTTTATTGGCTTGGTTGGCCGAATTCGTAAGGGATCAGTTGAGCGACGGATTGCGCGGGCGATAACCGCCCGACTTGTCCTTCACGAAGATCTCGGCGACCTGCGAATGCCGGATCGGCTCGCCGGAATCGTCGGGCAACAGGTTCTGCTCGGAAACGTAGGCGACGTATTCGGACTCCGCGTTTTCCGCGAGCAGATGGTAGAACGGCTGATCCTTGTGAGGCCGGACCTCCTCGGGGATCGACAGCCACCATTCCTCGGTGTTGTTGAATTCCGGATCGATGTCGAAGATCACGCCCCGGAACGAGAAGATCCGGTGGCGCACGACCTGTCCGATCTGGAATTTGGCGGTCCGGGCTTTAATCATGCTTCGTCGATAGACCAGGATTGTGGCCGATGCTAGTGCCCTTGCCTGGAATTAACCCGCGGAGGGCGGGCGGATAGCCTCGATTACCTTAGAAATCACTTCATAAATGGTCGATATCCTCAATCTGGCTCTACCTTATTTCGGTCTGATCTTCGTCGGTTTCGCCTGTGGCAAGGCCAAGTCCCTGCCGGAATCGGGCCTCGCCTGGATGAACTTCTTCCTGCTCTACGTGTCGTTGCCGGCGCTGCTTTTTGCAATCATGTCGAAGACGCCGTTCTCTGAGCTGAACAACCCGCCGTTTCTGGTTGCGACCACGCTGTCGACGGTTGCAGCGTTCAGCATCGCGCTGGTGGTCGGGAAGGTTCTCGGCCGCTTGTCGCTGCGCGAGGCGACGCTTGCGGGGCTCTCCGGCGGCTACGGCAATATCGGCTATATGGGCCCGGGGCTTGCGCTCGCGGTGCTCGGACCGAAGGCTGCGGCGCCCACCGCGCTCATCTTCTGCTGCGACAGCATCTTCCTGTTCACGATCGTACCGCTCCTGATCGAGCTCTCCGACCGCGATCATCCCTCGATCCTGCACGCCTTCGGCGTCGTGCTGAAGCAGATCCTGCTCAACCCGCTGATCATGTCGGCCTGCTTTGGCGCGGCCGTCGCGGCACTCCATATCGAGCTGCCGGTCGCGCTCGATCGCACCATCACCTTCCTGCAAAATGCCGCCGCGCCGACCGCGCTGTTCGTGCTCGGCGTCACCGTGGCGCTGCGGCCCTTCGATCGCGTGCCCTGGGAGGTGCCGGGTGTGATCGCGGTTAAGCTGCTGATCCATCCTCTCGCATCATTCACGCTGATGCTGGCGTTCGGCCCGTTCGCGCAGCCATGGGCCGCGACTGCGGTGCTGATGGCCTCGCTGCCGCCGGCGCTGAACGTGTTCGTCATCGCGCGCCAGAATGACGCCTGGATCGAGTCCGCCTCGGTTGCGGTGCTGCTCGGGACGTTTGCGTCGGTGGTCACGCTGACCAGCGTGATGTGGTTTATCCAGACCGGACGGCTGGCGTTTCCGTGAACCACGGCTGGTGCCGCCAAACTACCGGCGCCAAATTACCGTCGCCAAGTTACCGTCGCCACGTCGGTGCGAGCCCCTCTCGCATCGCGAGGCGCCGCAACGGGCCGATGGCGCCGAGCAGGTGCATGCCGACAGCGCGGACCGGCTGCAGCGGCAGGAAATCGTTCAGCAGTGAACGGTTCGCCATATCGATCATGAAGGTACGGCTCAAGATGTCCGGACGGCGCGCCCAGTCGTAGCGCTTGAGCACCTCATCCGCACCGGGATCGCGGCCGGCCGCGATCGCCTCTCCAGCGAGCCTGGCGATATCGGCGGCATCCCGCAGGCCCAGATTGAGGCCCTGCGCGCCAATCGGGGGAACCACATGGGCGGCTTCGCCGACGAGGGCGATGCGGTCGCAGGCGAAGGATTTCGGCCGCTCGATCGCCAGCGGAAACAGGTTGCGGCCCGGTTCCACGCGCATCTGGCCAAAGATGAAATGCGATTGCTTCTCGATCGCCGCCGAGAGCTCTTCGTCGCTCAGCGCCCTGAGCCGCTCGGCTTCCGCAGGCGAGGCGACCCAGACGATGCTGCAACGATCACCCGGCAGCGGTACGAACACGCAGGGGCCGTGCGGGGTATGGAACTCGGTCGAGACGCCCCGATGCGGCCGGGAATGGCTGACGTTGAAGGTCAGCGCGGTCTGCCTGAGATCGCGCCGCGTCACGTCGATGCCGGCGGCCTCGCGGCACAGCGAATGCCGGCCGTCGGCGCCGACCACGAGGTGCGCCGTCAGATATTGCCCCGCGGCGGTGTGGATCGCGACATCCTCCGCCTCGGTGAGGACGCTGTCGGCCTCGTCATCGAAGCGAACGAGATTGGCCAGCTCGGTGGCACGCGCCTCCAGCGCCAGCATCAGCGAGCGGTTGTCGATGTTGTAGCCGAACGCGTCGAGCCCGATCTCATGGCAGGAGAACCGCACCTCCGGCGCGCGGATCAGGCGGCCGGTATCGTCGACGAGCCGCATCGCCTCGAGCGGCGCGGCCTTGTCGCTGCAGCGCGACCAGACCCCGAGCCCGTCCAGGAATTCAACGGAGCCGCCGAGCAGCGCCGTGGTGCGGTTGTCGGAATAGGGCGCGCGCCGCGCCACCAGCGCCGTGCGTGCGCCGGTCTCCGCAAGCGCGATGGCCGCGGCGACGCCCGCCGGTCCACCGCCGATCACGGCCACGTCAAAAGGTGCTGCTAGATCTGTCATGACCGGACATTTGACATGCCCGGCGGCAAATTCAAGCCGCTTGTTTCGCGCGAATTTGTCGCGAATTGCGCGGCCGGATGTCGCCGCGGCTTATGTGCAAATCGTTCTCATTCTGATAGCACTGCGCCAGCCATGGACACCCCGCAGGATTCTCTCAACCCCACGCCGGCCGCCCGCGCCGCGGCCTTCTCCGTGCATATCTTCACGGCGTTCGGCGGCGCTGTGGCGCTGCTGGCGATGCTCGAGGCCGTGCGCGAGCATTGGGCGGCGATGTTTCAATGGCTCGGCGTCGCCCTCATCATCGACGCGATCGACGGGCCCATCGCGCGCAGGCTGAACGTCAAGGACGTGCAGCCGAACTGGTCGGGCGACGTGCTCGACCTCGTGGTCGATTTCGTCACCTACGTGTTCGTGCCGGCCTATGCGATTGTGGCGAGCGGCCTGTTGCTGCCGGTCGCGGCGCCGTTGCTCGGCGTCGCCATCATCGTCACCAGCGCGCTGTATTTCGCCGACCTGCGCATGAAGGCCGAGGACAATCACTTCCGCGGCTTTCCGGCACTGTGGAACGCTGCGGCATTCTATCTGTTCCTGCTGCACTGGTCGCCGCTATGGTCGACGCTGCTGGTTGCAGCGCTGGTCGTCCTGACCTTCGTTCCCTTCCACGTGCTGCATCCGGTACGCGTGGTGCGGCTGCGCTGGCTCACCATGTCGCTGATCGTGATCTGGGCCGCGCTCGGTCTCTACGCGCTGGAGATGGATTTCCAGGTCGGTGCCGCCACGAAGGTCGCGCTGTGCGCGATCGCGCTGTGGATTGTCGGCAGCGACGCCGTGATCAGGATGGCAAGATCCTTCGCATGATGCATCTCATCACCAGCCCGGAAGCCTGGGCCGCGCTTCTCACCCTGACTTCGCTCGAGATCGTGCTCGGCATCGACAACGTCATCTTCCTGTCGGTGATCGTCTCGCGCATCCCCGACAAGCAGGCGCACCGCGCCCGCCAGATCGGGCTCGCGCTGGCCCTGGTGTTCCGCATTATTCTGCTCAGCGTCCTGGTCTGGCTGATCGGCCTGACCCAACCGGTGTTCTTGCTCAAGGGGTACGATTTCTCCTGGCGCGACCTCATCCTGATCGGCGGCGGCCTGTTCCTGATCGCGAAAGCGACCCACGAGATCCATGCCGAGGTCGATGCGGATGACGAGGAGGGCGAGGACAATTCCGGCCGCCGCGCCTTCCTCTGGGTGATCGCCCAGATCGCCGTCATCGACATCGTGTTCTCGCTGGATTCCATCATTACTGCGATCGGCATGGCGCAGGACCTGGAGATCATGATCGCCGCCGTCGTGATCGCCTGCCTCGTGATGTACATCTCGTCCGGACCGGTTGCGCGGTTCGTTGCCGAGCATCCCACCACCAAGATGCTGGCGCTGGCATTTTTGGTGCTGATCGGCGTCGCGCTGGTGGCGGACGGATTCAAGTTTCACATTCCGCGCGGCTACATCTACTTCGCCATTGCGTTCTCGGCGGCGGTCGAATTCTTCAACGTGCTGGCCAAGCGCAATCGCAAGAAGGCCAGCAAATAGGCGGGTTTGTCCGGTCCGCTTCTTGCGTCGAGTTGACAACGCAGGCGTGATGGCTTTCGCTTGCACCAACAAGAACGAGGAGGTCGGTGATGACCAAAGCCGTCCGCGTGCACCAGGTCGGGGGTCCCGAAGCCCTGGTCTATGAGAGCGTCGACGTGCCGGCGCCGGGACCGGGCGAGGTGCGTATCCGCCAGCACGCGGTTGGGTTGAACTTCATCGACGTCTATTTCCGCACCGGGCTCTACAAGGCCCCGGGACTTCCCTTCATCGCCGGCAACGAGGCGGCGGGCGAGGTGGTCTCCGTCGGGCCCGGCGTGACGAATTTCCACCCCGGCGACCGCGTCGCCTACTACCACAATCTCGGCGCCTACACCGGCGAGCGCAATATCCCCTGGGAGAAGCTGGTCAAGCTGCCCGACCACATCACCTACGAGCAGGGCGCGGTGCTGATGCTGAAGGGGCTCACCGTCTGGTATCTCCTGCACAAGACCTTCAAGGTCGAGCCGCATCATCGCGTGCTGATCCATGCCGCTGCCGGCGGCATCGGCCTGCTCGCCTGCCAATGGGCGAGGTCGCTCGGGGCGCATGTCATCGGCACCGTCGGCTCGCGTCAGAAGGCGGAGCTTGCCGAGGCCAATGGCTGCGACCACGTCATCCTCTACAACGAGGAGGATTTCGTCGCGCGCGTGAAGCAGATCAGCCGTAACGAGGGCTGCGATGTCGTCTATGACGGCGTCGGCAAGGCGACTTTCCCCGGCTCGCTGTCCTGCCTGAAGCCGCGCGGCATGTTCGTCTCCTTCGGCAATGCCTCAGGCCCCGTGCCGCCGTTTGCGATCGCCGAGCTCAACAATCACGGCTCGCTGTTTGCGACACGGCCCAAGCTCAACGACTATATCGGCAAGCGCTCGGAATTGCTGGAAGGCGCCGACACGCTGTTCGCCGCCGTGATCAGCGGCAAGCTGCACGTGCCGATCAACCACGCCTATGCGCTGAAGGATGCGGCGAAAGCGCATATCGATCTGGAGAGCCGTGCCACCACGGGCGCGTCGATCTTGAAGCCGTAGGGGCGTCGTCATTCCGGGTTCGATGCTTCGCATCGCCCCGGAATGACAAGTTTGTGGCTCTCACGCCACCCTTCGCGCTGCGCCGGCCTTGGTCAAAATCGCATCCAGGCAATCGATCATCTCGGCGATCTCCTCGCGCGTTACGTTGAGCGCCGGCATGAAGCGCAGTGTGTCGACCTGCGGCGCATTGAGGAGGACGCCCTCTTCGAATGCCTGCGCGACGATCGCAGATGCGATCGGCAGTTTCAGGTCGAGCGCCAGGAGCAGGCCGCGGCCGCGCACTTCGCCGAGGCCATGCCGCGCCGAGACCTTCTGCAGCTCGCTCTCGAGCAACAGGCCGGTGTCGGCGACGGCCTTCAAAAATCCCGGTTTGCCGATCTCGTCGAGCACGGCGAGCCCAGCTGCGCACATCACGGGGTTGCCGTTGAACGTGCCACCCTGATCGCCATGCTCGAAGCATGAGGCGTGCTCGGTCGCGAGCAGCGCGGCGAGCGGCACGCCGCCGCCGATGCCCTTGCCGAGCGTCATGATGTCCGGCGCAATCCCGGCATGCTCGTAATGGAAGAGCTTTCCAGTCCGGCCCATGCCGGTCTGGATCTCGTCGAAGATCAGCAACAGGCCATGGGCCTTGGTGAACGCGCGCAGGTCCTGCAGGAACTTGTCGGTCGCCGGCCACACGCCGGCCTCGCCCTGGATCGGCTCGACCATCACGGCCACCGTGTTCGCGGTGATGAGCGCTTCGACGGAGGCGATATCGTTAAGTGTCGCCTTCTTGAAGCCTAAGACTTTCGGCTCGAACAGTGGCTCAAAGGCCTTCTTGCCCGACGCTGACATGGTGGCGAGCGTGCGGCCGTGGAAGCCGCCCGCGAAGGTGATGATCTCGAACGCGCCGCCCTTGTGCACGCTGCCATATTTGCGCGCGAGCTTGATGGCGCCCTCATTGGCCTCCGCGCCGGAATTGGCGAAGAACACCTGGTCGAAGCAACTGTTCTCGACGAGCGCCTGCGCAAGCTTGAGGCTCGGCTCGTTGTAGAAGGCCGGGCTCGGCGTCAGCAGCCGCTTGGCCTGAGCCGCAAGCGCGTGGGCGACCGCCGGCGGCGAATGGCCGAGGCAGTTGACCGCCCATCCCTGCACGAAATCGAGATAGCGCTTGCGGCTGTCGTCCCAGAGGTAGGAGCCCGCGCCGCGGACGAACACGGCCTTCGGCCGCGCGGTGATGTCCATCAGCGCATCATACGGATGGGTAGCGTTGGTCATGTCAGACTCCTCTTGGGCAGGGACAATCTTCGGGAAAAAGACGCGCGAAAAAGCGAAGGCCGCACTTTGCGGGTGCGGCCTTCACGAAAACTCTGCTGATTTCAAATGTTCAGCGGCGTCGTCGGACATGGCGCAACCCATCATCGTCACGGGTGCGACGACGGAAAGCTGCGCGGCGATGGGTCCGAGAAGAGATCATGGGGCGCGGCCATACAGCCGAAGGGCAGGGCTTGTCAAGCCGGTTCGCGAGCAACGACGGCCCAATGCTGCGCCGGCTCTAGCTGAATCGCGGCGACTCCTCCGCGTCGTCATTGCCCCAATCGGCATCGGCGATCGACTTGTCGATCAGCTCGCCGCGCAGGAGCGCGAGTTGCGGTAGCGGACTACTTGATGCCCCAGCGCACGAACTCGTCGGCGACTCCGAACCAGATCGATTTCCCGGAAGCCGCATCGCTGTTGGCGCCGACGACGTCGCCCTTCTTGCGCTTGGCGATGCTGCGTCCGTAGAACGCAATCGCGAGGTTCGGATTGATCTTCAGCGCGGCATCAAAGCCACTGATGGCTGCATCGAGATCGCCGAGCTTCAGGTGGCAGAACGCTCGGTTGTCGAGTGCGAAGGCATCATCCGGGCTCGTCCGCAGCGCCTGGTCGCAATCGGCAAGCGCCGCCTGCAATTGCCCGACGATCGCACGCAGCATGCAGCGCGCTCTGAACCCGTTGGGAACGGTCGGGTCGACGTCGATCGCGCGATCGTAGTCCTCCAGCGCGCGGGCGTAGTCGCGCCGATCGAAATAGACATTGGCGCGACTGAAGTAGGCGTCTCCCGACGCCGGATCGAGCTTGATGGCCTGATTGTAGTCAGCGAACGCGTGGTCATAGTCTCGCTTGGCCATATAGGAGTTGCCGCGAAAGCTGTAGAACGACGCTTCATCGGATTTGAGCCCGATCGCACGATCGTAGTCGGCGAGTGCATGGTCGTGGTCGCCCAGGTCGGCATAGGCAACGCCGCGATAGAACCAGACGGCAAAGTCGTCCGCCTTGAGCTCGCCGGCGCGATTGAGATCGGCAATAGCTCGTTCCGGATCGCCGTTGCGCCGATAGGCGTGGCCGCGGTTGAGGAGGGCCACTTCATCCGATGGGTCGCGCTTGATCACCTCGCTGAAATCCGCGATCGCACGTTCATTGTCGCCCGAAAGGAGATAGGCGGTGGCGCGGCTGAGATAGGCTTTTGACGTGTCCTGCGGGGGTGGATTGGCTTGCAGGACGGCCGTGCAGCCTTCGATGCGCTCGTCGAAGCGGATCATTTCCTTTGTGAAGCACTGTTCGCGCAGCTCGGACGGTGAGGGCGTCTGCGCCTCCGTCGAGGTGGTAGCGGCGAGCGAGGGCACCAGCAGCGCGAGAACGGCCGCAAAAGCCCTGAGATCAGCCCAAAAGTCAGGTTTCATCGATCGCGTCCGCGCCGAACCATTTTCACGCCCGCGTGTTTGTACCAATCAGGCGCCGTTTGGTTCGAACCGGGCCGGCGACCTGCGCGACCAAGTAGACATCTTCATTCCGTCAGGCGCGCCCCCTTGTCCGATCCCTCCTATTGCATCGATGTCGACAGCATCCGCCGGGCCTTTCCACCCGGCACCGAGGTGCCAGCCCTGCTGCTGGATTTTGCAGGCTGGCTCGAGGGGCGCCCGTGGGGCAGCGTCGGCTGCTTCGATCTGCGCGGGCAGTTCGCCGATACCGCTCCGGTCTTCGACAGCAGCCCCTTGCGCGACAAGTTCGCTCTGTTCATGCGGCTACCGGACGGCTCGGCCGTCGGCGCCTGGTATGGCGAGGGCCTGGACAGAGCCGATCCGCCCATCGTCGGACTTGGATCGGAAGGCGAATACGACATTCTCGCGCCGTCGCTGCCACGGCTGATCGCCAAGCTCGCTCGCCAGGAGTTCCAGCGTACCTGGCATGATCTGGCGCCTCACGAAGAGGTGGAATGCGAGACCGTCGAGCTTGCGCAGTGGCTGGCAAGGCGATTTTCCGATGTCGGGCTGACGCCACTGGAAGAGGCGTTATCGGAGCTGCCTGACTTTCGCGGCTTCGTCGACAGATGGAGCAGGGAGCGCGAGACCTATTGGGCGAACCATCCCATGATGGCCGAGCTCGGCTGGCGCCTCGCTGCGCATCTGCCGAAAGGAAAAAATCCCTGGGACAAGACACGGTTCGAAGTCGCGATCGTCGGCGCGCAATATCAGGCGCGCGTCATGCGTGCCGGTCCGCAGTCGTTCAAGGAGGAGAAGGCGATCGAACCGTTGCTGCGTGAGTTGCGCGACGACATGCGCCGCGCGCAGCCGGAGCTCGGGCTTTGGTATTCGATGGATTTTGGCCTCTACGCCGACGGCCGCGTCATGCCGCGCTTCGACTATGACGAGCGCCCGACGATCGACGACGTCCCGGCGGAGCTGTCCGAGGCGAAAGCCGATCTCGCCCGTGCGCCGCGGCCGGAGCGCTGGGTGCCGACCTGGCTTGCTGCCGACTGACCTCGGCCCGAACGGCTCGCGACCATTAAGTCTTTGGTTAATATTCTCTTGCTATTCACTGTCCGCTTCGAATGGGGGGAGCGGATGAGATTCTTCGGGCGGCAGACGAGCCAGGATCGCGACGGCCAGATCTGGCAAGCAGTTTTCGAACGTTCGGTTGATGCGATCATGGTCCTGGCGGGACCCAAGATCATCGCCTGCAACGAGGCCGCGGTCAGATTTGGCGGCTATCGCAGCAAGGCCGATCTGTTGTCCCGGTCGCCGGCCGATATGGCTCCCGAATTCCAGGCGGATGGCCGCCGCTCGTCGGAGTGCGTCAAGGAGACGCTCGCGCGGGCGATGAAGGACGGCCACGCCCGCTTCGAATGGCTCACGCGCCGAGCGGATGGGCAGATGGTTCCGGTGCAGGTCACACTCGTTCCCGCGGAGATCGATGGCCAGCCCGTCGTCATCAGCTATCGGCGTGACTTATCGGAGCTGATTGCAGCGCGGGAAGAGAAGAAGCGCGCCATCGCCAAACTTGCCGGCGAATTCGAGGAAACCATCGGCTCCATTGCCAATGCCGTGTCGTCGGCTGCCAAGGACGTAGAGGTGACTGCGGGCTCGTTGAGCTCGACTGCCGAGAGCGCTGCGCAACGCGTTTCGACCGTCGCGGCCGCATCGGCCGAGGCGTCGACCAATGTTCAGTCGGTGGCCGGTGCGACCGAAGAACTGTCGAGCTCGGTTGCCGAGATCAACCGTCAGGTCACGACCTCGTCGAGCATTGCTGCCGAAGCGGTGGAGGCCTCCGCACGTACCAATGATCTCGTGAAGAGCCTGTCGGAGGCGGCAGCCAAGATCGGGGCGGTCACCGAGATGATCAATGCGATCGCAAGCCAGACCAATCTTCTGGCCTTGAACGCCACGATCGAGGCGGCGCGAGCCGGTGATGCCGGTCGCGGTTTCGCCGTCGTCGCTTCCGAGGTCAAGAGCCTGTCCAGCCAGACTGCCAAAGCCACCGAAGAGATCAGCGCCCATATCAGCGCCATGCAACGTGCAACGGACGATACTGTTGCAGCCATCCAGGGAATTGGCGGGACGATCGGACAGATCAGCGATATCGGCAAATCGATTGCTATCGCCGTCGAGCAGCAGGGTCAGGCAACGCAGGAGATCGCGCGGTCCGTGAGCCGGGCGGCGGCAGGCACCAGCGGGGTCGCCGCAAACATCAATGCCGTCACGCGCACGATCGATGCCACGGGCACTGCTGCCAATGACATGCTCGGCGCTGCCGGTGAATTGTCACGGCATGCAGTTGCGTTGCGCGACAAGGTGGCCGGTTTCCTGAAGGACGTGCGCGCCGCGTAACGCGTCGCGCTCAGGTGAAGATCAGAATCCGGCGA
This sequence comes from Bradyrhizobium sp. Ec3.3, assembly GCF_000472925.1. Taxonomy (GTDB): domain Bacteria; phylum Pseudomonadota; class Alphaproteobacteria; order Rhizobiales; family Xanthobacteraceae; genus Bradyrhizobium. Next base: position 177,221 of record NZ_AXAS01000014.1, on the reverse strand, counting down.
CGCTGCCGTGCAGATCGTAGGCACCGGCGCGCTCGATCTTGGCGGTGACGATCTCGCCGACCCGCAACGGGCGGCGGCTCGAGAGATACACCGCGCCGTCGATCTCCGGCGCATCCGACTTGGAGCGGCCCTTGGCAACGGTCAGGCCGACCTCGTCGATAATGACCTGCTGCCGGGTGCCGACCTTGCGCTTGAGCCTGCGCGCGGAGATCTTCTGCTGGCGCGCCATCAACGCGTTGTAGCGCTCCTGCTTCACCTCATCCGGCACGGCGCCGGGCAGAGCGTTGGAGGTGGCGCCCGCGACCGGCTCGTATTTGAAGCAGCCGACGCGATCGATCTCGGCTTCATCAAGCCAGTCGAGCAGATAGGCGAAGTCCGCATCGGTCTCGCCGGGGAAGCCGACGATGAAGGTCGAGCGCAAAGCGAGATCGGGACATTCCTCGCGCCAGCGCTTGATCCGCGCCAGCGTCTTGTCCTGCGCCGCCGGTCGCTTCATCGCTTTGAGGACTTCGGGGCTCGCGTGCTGGAAGGGAATGTCGAGATAGGGCAGCACCTTGCCCTCGGTCATCAGCGCGATGACCTCGTCGACATGCGGGTAGGGGTAGACATATTGCAGCCGGACCCAAGCCCCTAGCTCGCCGAGCTCGCGCGCGAGATCGAGGAATCTGGCGCGGACCTGGCGTTCCTTCCACGGGCTCTCGGCATATTTGACGTCGACGCCATAGGCCGAGGTGTCCTGCGAGATGACGAGCAGCTCCTTGACGCCGGCGCTGACCAGCCGCTCGGCCTCGCGCAGCACATCGTTGGCGGGGCGCGACACCAAATCGCCGCGCAGCTTCGGGATGATGCAGAAGGTGCAGCGGTTGTTGCAGCCCTCGGAGATCTTCAAATAGGCGTAGTGGCGCGGCGTCAGCTTGATGCCCTGCGGCGGCACCAGGTCGAGATGCGGATTGTGCGCCGGCGGCAGCGCCCGGTGTACGGCGTCCAGCACCGACTCGTATTGTTGCGGGCCAGTGATCGAGAGCACGCCGGGATAGGCCTGCTCGATCTGCTCAGGCTCGGCACCCATGCAGCCGGTCACGATCACCTTGCCGTTCTCGGCCATGGCCTCACCGATCGCCGAGAGCGATTCCTGCTTGGCGCTGTCGAGGAAGCCACAGGTGTTAACGATGACGATATCCGCCCCGTCATGCTTGCGGGCAAGCTCGTAGCCCTCGGCGCGCAGCCGCGTGATAATGCGCTCGGAATCCACCAATGCCTTAGGACATCCGAGCGAAACGAAGCTGACCTTGGGCGCAGCCGTCTGATCCATACCTAAATCTGCCTGATTGACCGCTTGCAGCTAGTCCCAATTGCCCACAATTACAACCCTTTGCATGGGGCGCCGGCGTGCTATGGATGCGTCGCCGGGGGTGAGTTGAGCGATGAGCGCCGAACAGTCGCCTAAAATTGTGATTGTCGACGAAAGCCCGATCCGGGCCGCGATCCTCGAGGAGGGGTTGCGGGAGGCGGGCTTCACCCAGGTCGTGCATATCAGCGAAATGCAGAGCCTCCTGGCGCGCATCTATGCCGTCGACCCTGATATCATCCTGATCGATCTGGAAAACCCCAGCCGCGACGTCCTGGAACAGATGTTCCAGGTGAGCCGCGCCGTGCGCCGGCCGATCGCGATGTTCGTCGACCAGAGTGATTCGGCCTCGATCCAGGCCTCCGTGGAGGCGGGGGTATCCGCCTACATCGTCGACGGGCTGAAGAAAGAGCGCATCAAGCCGATCCTCGACCTCTGCGTGTCCCGCTTCAACGCCTTCGCGAAACTCCAGGAGGAGCTGGAGCGCACCAAATCGCAGCTCGAGGACCGCAAGATCATCGAGCGTGCCAAGGGCATCTTGATGCGGGTGAAGGGCCTGACCGAAGACGAGGCCTACGTGCTGATGCGCTCCACCGCGATGCGCGAGAAGAAGAAGATCGGCGAGATTGCCCAGTCGATCATCACCGCGTCGGAGATGCTGAAATGACCGGACCACTCCGCATCGGGTTCATCCCGCTGGTCGATGCCGCCGCGCTGATCGTTGCCGTCGACAAGGGGTTTACCGCGGCCGAAGGGCTCGAGGTCGAGCTGGTACGCGAGGTCTCCTGGTCGAACGTCCGCGACAAGCTCAATATCGGCCTGTTCGATGCTGCGCATCTGCTCGCGCCCGTCGCGATCGCGTCTTCACTCGGGCTCGGCCACGTCAAGGTCCCGATCGCGGCACCATTCAACCTCGGCATCAACGGCAACGCCATCACGGTCTCGCCGCCGCTCCACGCTGCACTGATGGAGGAGATCGATGGCGACCGCTTCGATCCGATGGCGACCGCCAAAGCACTCTCGCGCGTGGTGGCGAAACGGCGCAAGGCGGGAGCTGAACCGCTGACCTTCGGCATGACCTTCCCGTTCTCGACGCACAACTACCAGCTCCGGCTCTGGATGGCGGCGGCCGGCGTCGATCCCGACGAGGACGTGCGCCTCGTGGTGCTGCCGCCACCCTACATGGTCGACAGCCTCGCCAACGGCCATGTTGATGCGTTCTGCGTCGGCGCGCCCTGGAATTCGGTCGCGGTCGATCTCGGCGTCGGCCATATCCTGCATTTCGTCTCCGACATCCTGGTCCGTGCCGCGGAGAAGGTGTTGGCCATGCGCCAGGCCTGGGCGGAGAAGAATCCGGACGTCGTGGCCGCGCTGGTGCGTGCCGCGGAGAAGGCCGCAGCTTTCATCGAGCATCCCGACAACCGCGACGAGACCGCGCGCATCCTGGCGCAGCCGGAGCGGATCGGCGTCGATGCCGAAGTGATTCAGCGCACCCTGGGTGGCCGCCTGAAGATCTCGCCCGACGGCACGCTGCGTGAGAGCGGCCGCTATCTCCTGGTCGGCCGCGAAGGGGCAGGGCGGCCGGAGCCTGTCCAGGCTGCCTGGCTCTATGCGCAAATGGTGCGCTGGGGGCAGACCGCACTCAGCGAGGCGGCGCTGCGGACGGCCATGGGTGTGTTCCGGCCCGACCTCTATGACGCCGCGGTGGGGCAAAGCGGGGGCGGTAAGGACGTTGCCGGCGAGCCGTTTGGCGCCTTCGACGGAGCGGCTTTCGATCCCCAGGATCTGGCCAGTTATCTTGCCTCCTTCGAGGTTGCGCACCGCACCCGTTAGGCGCTGCCTACATAATGGGCAACTCGATTCGAAGACTAAACTTTGGGCCGTTGCTGCCCGATGCGGCATGAATACTGATCCATTTCATGCGTTGCATATAATGCTAAGCCACTGATTTCACACAAATCCTAGAACTATGCTGCGTTGGCACACTCCTTGAATAGGGGAGAGCAAGCCGACCGGCGTGGAAGCTGGCGGCCTCAAGTCCATGATGGATTTCCGCAGCAACGAGGCTGATCGGATCGCCCCGGGTTCCGGCCAGGCCGCGTGTGCCTGAAATCGTGCTCCCAGCGATCAACGTCGTTTCAACCCGTTGTGGCCGCCGCGCGCGGCGCTGGAGCTTCGATATGGATTACGCAAAACCCTCCGACGTTGTGGCCTCGATGGTCGATGCCAGCCTGAAGAAGCTGGCGCTCGGCCCGCGCGACCTCCTGATCCGCGGTGCGATTTCCGGCGCGCTTCTCGGCGCCGCCACCAGCCTCGCGTTCGGCGCCGCCGTCACCACCGGCCAGCCGCTGGTCGGCGCTATCATCTTCCCTGTCGGCTTCGTGATGATCGTGCTGCTCGGGCTCGAACTCGTCACCGGCAGCTTCGCGCTGCTGCCGCTCGCGCCGCTCGAAGGCAAGTCGAGCTGGGGCGCGGTGATCTCCAACTGGTCGTGGGTATTCCTCGGCAATCTCCTCGGCAGCATCCTGTTCGGCGGGCTGCTCGCGATCGCGCTGACCAACATGGGCACGGCCGCGCCGACCGGCGTCGCCGCGCGCATCATTGCGATCGCCGAAGCCAAGACCGTCGCCAACGAAGCGCTCGGCACCGCCGGCATGATCAGCGTCTTCGTCAAGGCGATCCTCTGTAACTGGCTGGTCTGCATGGGCGTCGTGATGGCGATGACCTCGACCTCGACGGTCGGCAAGATCGTCGCCGCGTGGCTGCCGATCACGACCTTCTTCGCGCAGGGCTTTGAGCACGCGGTGGTCAACATGTTCGTCATGCCGACCGGCATGCTGATGGGCGCGAAGGTCAGCGTCTACCAGTGGTGGGTGTGGAATCAGATCCCGGTCACGCTGGGCAACATTCTGGGCGGCTTCCTGTTCACGGGACTGGCGCTCTACGCAACGTACAAGCCCGCGAAGCCGGCAGCCGAAGTGGCGCAGGTCGCGGTTCAGCCAGCAGAGTAGGTCCAGTCACTCCATGAAACTCGACACAGCACCCACGGCCGACTTCTCCGACGAGCAGAAGCGCTATCTCGAAGGCTTCATGTCCGGCCTCCAGGTCGGACGTGTGGGCCGCGCCTTTGTCGCTGGTGGCGCGCCTGCCACCGCGGACGCAGCGCCCTCGGAGCCGACGGGGCCCGATGCCGCCGCCATTAAGGCGCAGGACAAGCTCACTGCGGCAGGCAAGAAGCTCGCCGACCAGGAGAAGTTCAAGCGCGAGCTGCACCCTTTCGACGGCTACGAGCGGCTGAAGGATCAGGCGCGCAACAACGCAAATCCGACGCCGGCGGACAATTTCCGCTGGCGCTATTACGGCATCTTCTGGGTCGCGCCGGCGCAGACATCCTACATGGCGCGGCTGCGCATTCCGAACGGCATCCTGAAGCACTGGCAGATGTCGGGCCTTGCCGATCTGGCTGAAGCTTACGGCGGCGGCTACACCCATGTGACCACGCGCGCCAATTTCCAGATCCGCGAGATCGAGCCGAAGAACGCCGTCGCGCTCATCGAAAGCATCCAAGACATCGGCCTCTGCTCGCGTGGCTCGGGCGCGGACAACATCCGCAACGTCACGGGCACGCCGACCGCCGGCATCGATCCGCAAGAGTTGCTCGACACGCGTCCTTTCGCGCGCGAATGGCACTACCACATCCTCAACGACCGCTCGCTCTACGGCCTGCCGCGCAAATTCAACGTCGCTTTCGACGGCGCGGGGCGCGTCGCGGTGCTGGAGGAGACCAACGACATCGCGTTCTCCGCGGTCGAGGTGAAGGGCGGCTTTGGCGTCGACGCGGGCGTCTGGTTCCGGCTCGGCATCGGTGGCATCACCGGCCACAGGGATTTCGCAAAATATTCTGACATCGTCGTTCGTCCCGAGGACGCCACCGCCGTTGCTGACGCCATCGTGCGCGTCTTCATCGAACATGGCGACCGCACCAACCGCACCAAGGCGCGGCTGAAATACGTGCTCGACAACATGGGGCACGATCAGTTTCTCAAGCTCGTCGAGGAACGGCTGAAGAAGCCCTTCGCGCGCGTGCCGGCTGATGCGATTGCACCGCGTCCAAGCTTCGACCGCATGGCCCATATCGGCGTGCACAAGCAGAAGCAGGCCGGACTCAACTGGGTCGGCGTCGCGCTGCCGGTCGGCAAGCTCACTTGCGAGCAGATGCGCGGTATCGCGAAGATCGCGCAGGATCTCGGTGACGGCGACATCCGCCTGACCGTCTGGCAGAACTTCTTGATCTCGGGCGTGCGCGACGAGAACGTGGCACTGGTGACCGCGGCCGTCGAGAAGCTCGGCCTCGCCACGCAGGTCTCGCAAGTCCGCGCCGGCCTGATCGCCTGCACCGGCAATGCCGGCTGCAAGTTCGCGGCCTCCGACACCAAGCGCCACGCGACCGCGATCGGTGACTGGTGCGATGAGCGTGTGACGCTGGACACGCCGCTCAACATCCACCTGACCGGCTGCCATCACTCCTGCGCGCAACACTACATCTCCGACATCGGCCTGATCGCGGCCAAGGTGCCGGGCGCGACGGAGGAGGACACGGTCGAAGGCTATCACCTCTTCACCGGTGGCGGCTTCGGCCCCGATGCCGATATCGGGCAGGAGGTCTATCACGACGTGAAGGCCGAGGACGCGCCCAGGCTCGTCGAGGGTCTCTTGAAGGCCTATCTTGCCAACCGCGCCTCGCCGGAAGAAACGTTCCTCACCTTCTCACGTCGCCATGACGGCGAAGCCCTGCGCAAACTTGCCGGAGCGGAAGCAACAGCATGACCCAGATGCCTGTCCCACCGAAACTCGAGATCATCCCGCCGAACGCGCCCTTCAGCGAAGGGCAGCGGCTGTGGCTGAATGGATTTCTCGTGGGCATGTTCGGCCTCGACGGCTCGACGCCGCTGTCGCCCGCCGAAAACGGTGCGGTGCTCGCGCCGCAGGGCGATGGCGATGACGGCGAGGCGCCCTGGCACGATCCGGCGATGCCGATCGGCGATCGCATGAAGCTTGCGGAAGGGCGTCCGCTCCGTCGCCGCATGATGGCGGCGATGGCGCAGCAGGACTGTGGCCAGTGCGGCTACAACTGCGCCGACTATTCCGACGCCATCGCCAAGAAAAGCGAAGCTCGCCTCAACCTCTGCGCTCCCGGCGGCAAGGAGACGGCGCGGATGCTGAAGCAGCTCTTCGAGGAGCTCGACAAGGCGCCGGCAGCGAAGCCCGCCGAGGGCGCGGCCGCACCGGCAGCCGCCGCACCGGCCGTATCAGAGGTGAAGGGCGAGCCCGGCCGCGTCCGTGAAAATCCGGCTGAAGCCGTGTTCCTGTCGCGGCGCCTTCTCAACAAGCAGGGCTCCGAGAAAGAGACCTATCACATCGAGTTCGATCTCTCCGAGAGCAAGCTCGACTACGTCGTCGGCGATTCCTTCGGCGTGTTCGCGCGCAACGATCTCGGCCTCGTCGACCAGATCATCGCGCTGCTCGGCGCCTCCCATACCACCCAGGTCAACGGCAAGACGCTGCGCGAGGCGCTGGTCGAGGACGTCTCGCTGTCGCCTGCGCCGGACAAGCTGTTCGAGCTGCTTTCCTTCATCACCGGCGGTGCGCAGCGCGAGAAGGCGCGGGCGCTGGCGCAGGGCGAGGATCCCGATGGCGATGCCGCAACGCTTGACGTCATGGCGGCACTGCAAAAGTTCTCCGGCTGCCGTCCGCATCCCGAAGCCTTCGTCGAGGCGCTCGAGCCCTTGCAGCCGCGGCTCTACTCGATCTCGTCCTCGCACAATGCGACGCCCGGAAAGTTGTCGCTGACGGTTGATTCCGTGCGCTACGTCATCGGCAAGCGCAAGCGCCTCGGCGTCGCCTCGACCTTCCTTGGCGAGCGTATCATCGAGGGCGAGAAGCTGAAGGTCTATGTGCAGAAAGCGCACGGCTTTGCGCTGCCGCAGGATCCGAAGACGCCGATCATCATGGTCGGTCCCGGCACCGGCGTTGCGCCGTTCCGCGCCTTCCTGCTCGACCGCAAGGCGACCGGCGCGCCCGGCAAGAACTGGCTGTTCTTCGGCCATCAGCGCAGCGACTGCGATTTCTTCTACCGCGACGAGCTCAACGCGCTGAAGACCTCGGGCCTGCTGACCCGCCTCTCGCTCGCCTGGTCGCGTGATGGCGAGAAGAAGTTTTACGTGCAGGATCGCATGCGCGAACTCGGCCGCGAGGTGTGGACGTGGCTGGCCGAAGGTGCGCATCTCTACATCTGTGGTGATGCCAAGCGCATGGCCAAGGACGTCGAGCGTGCGCTGGTCGACATCGTTGCGCAATTCGGCGCACGTTCCACGGACGAGGCCGTGAGCTTCGTGGCCGATCTCAAAAAGAAGGGCAGGTTCCAGGCGGACGTGTATTAGCGCACGGGAACCGGTTCCATTGGCTTAAAGGTTGAGCGAATAAGATTCTCGGAACCCGGGGATGAAGAGAATTTCCCTCTGCAATGGCGGTTCTGAAGAGAACCGCCGTCGCTATTTCCGCCACCATCTTGTCCGTCGCCGCAATTGATCCTTCATATCTCCCCAAATGGGGCGTTGGAGATCGACCATGCGCGAACTATCGGCGGAAGCGAGGCTGCACTTCTACGCGCGCTCGCTCTCGCGGCGGACCGGGGCGAGCATGCACCATGTTGCGCTCTACAGTGCGTTTGCGGTCATCGCGGCCATCGTCTTCGGCACGCTGTCGGTGCACCCGTTCTGAGAATTCGTAAGGTGGGTTAGCCGAAGGCGTAACCCACCACTTCTCTCTTCGCGGAAAGCAAAAGAGGTGGGTTACGTTTCGCTAACCCACCCTACAACCATTCCTCACGCGGCGCGCTTGAACGGCGCCACCGCAATCCCCGCATCCTTCAACGCCTGACGCAGATTGCGCGCGATATCCACCGCGCCTTGCGTGTCGCCGTGGATGCACACCGTATCCATCCGCATCTTGATGACCTTGCCGGTGACCGAGACCACGGCGCCGTCCTGCACCATGCGCACGACGCGATCCGCGATCCCTTTGGCATCGTGCAGCACCGCGCCGGGCTTCTTGCGTGAGACCAGATTGCCGTCGTCCTCATAGGCGCGGTCGGCGAACACCTCATGCACCATCGGCAGGTTGGCGTCCTCGCCGGCCTTCACCAGTTTTGAATTGGCGAGCACCACAAAGATCAGCGAGGGGTCGACGGCCTTGATGCCGGCCGCGATCGCTCTTGCGGTCATGTCGTCCTCGCAGGCGACGTTGGAGAGCGCGCCATGCGCCTTCACATGCGTGACCTTGTGGCCGGCCGCGGTCGCGATCGCCTGGAGCGCGCCGATCTGGTAGGCGACGAGGTTTTCGATCTCGGAGGATTTCAGGCCGACGATCGGATGCCGGCCAAAACCGTGCAGGTCGCGATACCCGGGATGCGCGCCGATCGAGACGCCGCGCGCCTTCGCCAATTCAACCGTGCGCCGCATGATGTCGGGGTCGCCGGCATGGAAGCCGCAGGCAACGTTGACCGAGGTCGCAAGCTCGAGCATCGCGGCATCGTTGCCCATCTCCCAGGCGCCAAATCCTTCACCGAGGTCGCAGTTGAGATCGATCGTCGTCATGGTGCTCTCCGCCTCTGGTTCTTCCGACTAGTCCTGATGACCCTCATGGTGAGGAGCGCGGAACGCGCGTCTCGAACAATGAGCCCGATCACGGCCTTCATCCTTCGAGACGCCCGCGTCCCGCGGGCTCCTCAGGATGAGGGGATAGAGTGTCTACGGCTCTGCCGGAGTTTGCCAAGTCGCGGCATCGACGGCGTTCACCGCGTGGCCCGCGACGTTAGCATCATGCAGCGCCTCGATGTTGAGCTCCACGGTGTCGGCCGCGCGCAAGCGGTCGGGCAGGCCGCGCAGGAGCTGCGCGAATTTCCGGGCCTCATCCTGCGCTTCCGCCATGCTGATCGCCGTGAAGCGGAACGCCGTACCGGCCGAGGTCTGGGCGAGGCGGCCGAGATCGGCGGAGATGACGGTTGCGATCTTCGGATAGCCGCCGCTGGTGCCGCGGTCCATCATCAGGACGATCGGCGCGCCATTGCCGGGCACCTGGATGCTGCCGTTGACCGTGCCGTCGGAAACGATGTTGTGGCCGTGGAGATGTTTGATCACGGGGCCTTCGAGGCGATAGCCCATACGGTCCGAGGTGGCCGAGATCTTCCAGTCGCTCGACAGGAACAGCGTCTTGTTGGCGTCATCGAACTCGTCGTCCTGCGGCCCCAGCACGACGCGGATCGGACCGCTCGGCGGCTTCGGCAATTCGATCCTCTGCTCAGGCCCGCCGGTTGCGGCCGCGACGCTGAACTCGTCGCCGGCCTGGAGCGGGCGCGGGTAGGGGCTGCCGAGCCCGGCACGGGCGTTCACCGCAAGGCTGCCGAACACCGGCTCGCCCCGGATAGCCCCTTCGATGGCGAGATAGCTGAACGCACCGCCGCGGGCGAAGCCGAGCGTCAGCGTCTCGCCGTCCCTGAGCGTCACCGAGGTCTCGTTCGCCACCGGCTTGCCGGCGATATCGGCATTGCGCGGCGCGCCCGCGATCGCGACCCGCACCGCGCCGTCGCGCGCGGTGAAGGAGGCGCCGAACGGGCCGATCTCGACAACGGCCGCAAACAGCTCGTTGCCGACGAGGCAGTTGGCGGTTGCCAGCGCCAGCCGGTCCATCGCGCCGCTCGGCGTGAGGCCATAACGCTGCGAGCCCGGCCGTCCGCCGTCCTGGACGGAGCTGGCCGGCCCGATGCTGGCGACAATGAGCCGGCTCATGACTCCGTCAGCTCCGCAATGATCTTGCCCGCTTCGGCGGCGCGGTCCTGTTCCGCAAAGGTTTTGTGGTCGACGGCAAAAAAAGTCACGCGATCACCGGGTTCGGTGAGGAAGGTGGGATTCCGGTGGAGCTGATAGGTCCGCACGGGAGTGCGCCCCAAGAGGTGCCAGCCGCTGGGACCTGCGAGGCACTGCACGCCGGTCTGCACGCCGCCGATCGCGATCGTTCCGGCGGGGGTCAAGAGCCGCGGATTCTGTCGCCGCGACATGTGCAGCGATTTCTCCAGGCCGCTGAGATAGGACCAGCCTGGGGTGAAGCCGATCATGGCGACGCGATAGTCGCCGGCGACATGGCGGGCGACGATGTCGTCGGGCGTGGTGTTCAGCGTCTTGGCGACATCCTCGAGATCGATGCCGTGCTCGCCGCCATAGGCGACGGGAATGCGCCATCGGCGCGCCTTTGCCGTGGGCGGTTGCGGCTGGCTTGCCAGCGCGAGCAGCTTGTCGCCCAGCGCATCGAAGCCGATCCGGCCCGGATCGTAGTGCACCAGCAGCGAGCGATAGGTCGGCACCGCCTCGATGACGCCCTCGATGCCGGATTCGGTGAGCGCCCGATCGAGCGCCAGCACGCGCTGGTTGGCGGCATCGTCGATGGTTCGGCTGAACTCGACCGTGACGGCACTGTCGCCACTGGGCAAAAGGCGGGGCGGGGCAAGAGTCGGAGCAAGGGTCGCGGCCATGAGCTGTCGAAATCGGCCTCTTGGAGGTCGCAGGAGACTCCCTTGGTTCCCGCTCCCCTTTGCTTCGCGTAAATGCGCCTGCAAGTCCAATAAATTAATGCAAGGGTGTCTGATAAAGCCTTGTTATCGCATCGCATAACAGCCCTGCGCTGCTTCGCCTTGGCCCTTGACGGCAGGCCCGCGCCTCGCAAGATGCGCAGCTTCTTTCCCGCCCATCCGGAGCTCGTTGTCGTCCATGTCGCTATCCCCCGAAGCCCGCAAGACCCTCGCCGGCATCACCACCGCCACCATCACCACGGTCCTCCTGAAGAAGGGCCTGCGCAATGTCTGGATGCGCGGCGCGCGTCCGCTGCGCCCGGGATTGCCGCGGCTGGTCGGCCCGGCGTTCACGCTGCGCTTCGTGCCAGCGCGCGAGGATCTGGCGACACCGGAATCCTGGTCTTCGCCGATCTCGACCCGCACCGCGATCGAGGCGATGCCTGAGGGCTGTATCGCAGTGGTCGACGCCATGGGCATCACCGATGCCGGCATTTTCGGCGACATCCTTTGCGCGCGCATGGTCAAGCGCGGCGTCACCGCACTCGTCACCGACGGCGTCGTGCGTGACGTCGAGGGTGTGCTCGGCACCAATCTCCCGGTGTGGTGCGACGGCTATGCCGCGCCGCCGTCGGTCGCTGGCCTGACCTTCGTCGGCTGGGGCGAGCCGGTCGGCTGCGGCGGCGTTGCGGTATTTCCCAACGACATCGTCGTCGCCGACCAGGACGGCTGCGTTCTGATCCCGCAGGCGCTGCTCGAGCACGTGCTCAACGAGGGCGTCGAGCAGGAGCGGATGGAAGCCTGGATCGTCAACGAGGTGAACAACGGCGCCGTGCTTCCGGGTCTCTATCCCATGAACGCCGAGACCAAGGCGCGCTACGCCGCGAGCAAGAAGTAACGAGAAACGAAGCGAGGTACCCCATGGAGATCCACGTCGCAGGCACGCGGCCGACCCGCCGCGCGCCCAAGGAGAACTTCACCGGCACGGTGTTGCAGGACCCCGTCATCATGGCACCCGCGCCGGCGCGGCTGAACTGCTCTCGCGTGTCATTCGAGCCGGGCGCGCGCACCAACTGGCATCACCACCCGCTCGGGCAGACGCTCTACGTCATCTCCGGCGTCGGCCGCGTCCAGGCCAAGGGTGGCCCGATCCGCGAGATCCGTCCGGGCGATACAGTCTGGATTCCGCCGGGGGAATTGCATTGGCACGGTGCGTCGCCCACCAACGGCATGACCCACATCGCCATGCAGGAAGCGCTCGACGGCGTCTACTCGACCTGGATGGAGCCGGTCACGGACGCGGAATATTCGGCGCCGGTCGGCTAGCAACTCGCTCTCATGTCCCGGACAGGACGCATCGCCTCGTGGCGATGCGTCGCGCCCGCGTCGCAGCACTTCAGGCAGCACGACGAATTCACAGGACATCGCGGCCCGCGTCGGTGATCCGGTATTCGACCTCGCCTGAAACCAGTGGCTCGGTCTCAACGAGTCCGAATTCGACAAGTCGGGCGACGATTTCGTGGTCGAACAGCGGCGGGCTTATCCAGGCTTCGGAGGCCAGCCGTCTCAGGAAATCGCGTTCGGTCGCGGTAAGGTCCATCAGAAAAAATCTCGCCACCCGAGATCAAGGCGGCAGGGGTGTCCCGGTTCCGGTGAACGATTTCTAGATGTGCCCGAAAGCGCTCCAGAGCCCGATTGCGATGGGCAAGAGGGCAGCGCACGACCACAGCGCGGGTGCACTGGAGCTTAGGGCGGCAACAAGGATCCAGACGCCGAAGCACACGATGAAACCCGAAATCGCATAGGCGAGCACTTTTTCCATGAGCAAACGTTCCATGAGCAAACGCAAGCTGCTGGGAAGGATATCGCTCTCACGGTGACATGCGTCATTTCGCGACGCGCGCTTCCTCCTTCTTGCTCACGTGCCAGATCACGACGTGGTAGTGCGGCACGCCCACTCCAGGATGACCTGGATTGAAGTAGATGTTGACGTGGTCAACTGCTCCGGCGAAGCCCGGCGCCTCCAACGACTTGTGATCGTCGATATCCTGGATGGGCACCATATACAGGCTCGCCACCAGGCGATCCCTGCGATCAAAGCATAGGAAAGGCCCAAGCGGCAGAGTCTCGGGTTTGACAAAGAGGATGCCCAGGCCGGGAAAGAACTTCGGGAAGTTCACGAGGTCGCTGACGCGCTTGTATCCCTTCTTTTCGGCGATCCTCCGCTGATTTGGCTGTAAGGGAACGACGTAGAGCCTTCTGTGTGTTTCCGGGCGAGTATGTGGTTTGCGGTCTGCGCGAGTTACCTCCTTGGCTTTCCCGGTGTTGGCTTTCCTGGCGTTGTCGGTTGATGGCACCGTGGTTGGAGCGAGCGTCTGAGGGGCCGGCTGCTCGAATGGAAAGAGTTGCGCGGCCGCCCCCTTCACGTCAGCGGTCAACGCAAGCAACGCGACCAAGGTTGCGGTCACCACTGAATTGCGCATCAAGACCTCCCAGTGTGCTTGGGTCATCGGCCCTGCTGGCGTTCTCGCCACCGCATAAAGTCCTGGAATAATTGTTCGCGGTTCGGCGGATTGCTGATCGGCTGTTGCTCGAGGAAACGACCGAACGCCTTGCGAAGCGCGGCTTCTCCGCCGGATTGCTGCTGGAGCCAGCGCTCCGCAGGTTGAAATTGCCTCCAACCAGGAAGCAGCGCGGCTAGGTTCACCTCTCGCCACTTGGGGTGATGACCGTCGCCCAGAAATTCAGGAAATCGCGAGAACAGAGTCTGCACGAACAGTTCCAGGAGCGGAAACCGCTCGCTGCGCGGTGGCCAGTTGTAAGCGAAAAGCGCGCATTTGATCGCGATGGTGTCGACGCTGTCAGGGACGTCGATGATCTCTGGGTAATCTTCGTGGCTGAGCGTCGATGGCAGATAATCATGCTCCAGCATCGCCTTCGAGTAGGGGATGGACAGGAAGTGAAGGCCGTCGCCTTGGGCGTAGCGGGCCAGGAAGCTGACTGGCTTGCCCGACACCAGCAAGGTGGCGGAGATCTGCCCCTTCCGCATTCCCTCCAGTGCTGCGTCCAGAGCAAGGTTAGATTCGCTGACCTTCACCTCCAGATGATTGAGCAACTCGCGGCCAAGGACAGCGCCAGCACTGCCTTCTTCGCCGAGATTGACCCGCTTTCCCACAAGATCCGAAACGCTATTGATCTCGGATCGCGCGAGGAGATGGAACTCTTCGACAAACAACGGGGTGATGTAGACAAGCTTGTTGCCGGTATCTCCGACTGTTCCTGACGCTCGGAGGCGATTGGCCAGCAGGACGGGAGCGATCGCCATGTCGGCACCCGCCAGGCTGAGTATGTCGATGAGGTTGCGACTGCCACCATTTCCCACTATTGGCAGCACCCGCAATGCGACTTCGCCGTGAGGGCCGGTCTCCTGCCCGCTGGCCAGCGTCGTCGCAATGTCCTGAGCTATGGCGAACTCGGTGCTCTGTGCCGCACCGGTTACAAATCCTGTCGTGTGCGGGTCAGATCTTGCAGCTTCCTTCCGAGGTGCACTTTCTTTCCGCGGAGACGTCTTCGCCGCGTCGCTGGGGGAAACGGATGGCCGGGCTTGCGCGAGGGAGGTCTGGACCTGTCCGCCGAGCCAGGCCGCTGCAATGAATGCGGTGAACAAACCGGCCCGCACAGCTCCGCAGACCCTCATTGTTCAAACCTGTTCGCAGCGCCCGCTTTGGCGCGCTCTTGTCCAGCCGGCAAATCTCACTCGGCCCATCCGTCGCACGACAGGCTGGAATGGGGTTTGACTGAGCTTTCCAACGCATCGAACGGAGCGACGTTCCCTGGGATGCCTGCCACCATTGATGAGCCGCGACTCGATTGCCTGCGTGGGCAAGCGTCGCCATGCCTAGTGTCTTTCCGCCGTCCACATGCCCGTGGACATGATGCCGCGCCCGTGCGGCGCAACGTGACAAGGTGCCGCCTTCGTGGCCTGCTGCTTGCGACCCGAAAGGCACGTCGCGGAGGACGAAAGGATGCCTGAATCCGACAAGGTGTTTGCAGGCTCGGTGCCGGAAAATTACGACCGCTATATGGTCCCGCTGATATTCCAGAGCTATGCCGACGACATGGCGCGCCGCGTCGCCGCGCGCGGGCCAATGGCCGTGCTGGAAACGGCGGCGGGAAGCGGAGTGGTCACACGCGCCGTCGCAGCCGTCCTGCCGCGGGATGCGACCTACGTGGTGACCGATCTCAATCAACCGATGCTCGACCATGCAAGGCGTCGGCAGGGCGCCGATGCGCGCGTGAGCTGGCGCCAGGCCGACGCGCAGGTACTCCCATTCCTCGACGGCTCGTTCGACGTCGTATGTTGCCAGTTCGGCGCGATGTTCTTCCCGGATCGCGTCAAGGCCTACCAGGAGGCGCGCCGCGTGCTGAGGCCGCGCGGGGTTTTCATCTTCAATGTCTGGGACAGGATCGAGGACAATATCTTTGCTAAAGATGTCACCGACGCGCTGGCCGAGTTGTTCCCGGACGATCCACCGCGCTTCCTCGCACGCACGCCGCACGGCTATCACGATACCGCCCTGATCCGCCGCGATTTGCAGGATGCAGGATTTTCAGAGGTGGCAGTTCAAACACGGTCCGATGAAAGCCGGGCCATCTCGGCGCAGCATGTCGCGATGAGCTACTGTCAGGGCACGCCGCTCCGCAACGAGATCGAGGCGAGACGCCCCGACGCGCTGGAGGCTGCTACTGCCCACGCGGCAAGGAAAATTGCCGCACGGCATGGCGAGGGCGAGATTTCCGCAAAAATCCAGGCGCATGTGATCGAGGCGAGGCCCTAGACGGGCGTGAACTAGTTCACGCGCGTCCAGGTCTGGCCGCCGCAGAACATGCCGCCGAAGGCGCAGCCCTGCACACGCAGGCGGTCGGTGCCGCGCATGGCGATGGTGGAATCGTAGGTCGAGCCGGTGTTGGGATCGACGATCCGGCCGGTCCATTTCTGGCCCTGGGCCGGCTTCATGTTGATCAGGATCTGCTCGCCGTTCTGGTCCGACTTGGCATCGACCGAGTAGCCGCAGAGATTGTTGCCGCACTGCTCGATACGGACCTTGCCTTCCTTCTCCTCAGTGAGCCAGACGCCGAGCGGCGAATTGAGGTCACGCGTGGGCGCGGGCGCTGCCGCCGGAGCCGCCGCCTGAACGGGAGGCGGAGCGGGCGTCGGCGGCGGGGGCGGAGCTGGGGGTGCAGACGGAGCAACCGCGACGGCGGCTGGTGGAGCCGGCGGCGGTGTCACCGCGGGAGTACCGTCCTGCTGAGCCGGGGCGGGCGGCGGAGCCGGCGGAGGCGCGATGGCGGTTGCGGCCGGCGCGTTGTTGGCGGTCGTGGTCGGCGGCGGTGCGGGCGGGGCAGGTGGCGCCGGTGGCGGCGCGGCTGCGGCGGGCGTCTGCTGGACTGCCGGAGGTGGCGTCACGGGAGCCGGCGCGGGCGCGGGATTGGCTGGCGGCTGCGGATCGACCTTGGCCTGCTGCGGCGGCTGGGTGTCGGTCTTGGTCGCGTTCTTCGTGTCGTTCTTGGCCTTCTTCGACTTGCCCTGGCCGGTGTTGTCGTAGACCCCGGGGATCTGCACCGTGCCGCGGTCAGGGTCGATGCGGATGGTGCGGCCGCCATACTCGAAGGTGTATTGCGCTTGCGCGGCCGTGCTCGCCAAAAGAAATGCGGCCATCGCCAATAGCTTTTTCATTGCAATCTCCCGAGCAGGTGGTCGTCCCCGTATCCACGCCTACGCCCCGGCCCCGTGACGAAACGTGATCCAGATCACTTTCAAGCTATGAGTCGTGCTCCCTTCGATCTTGGTTCAATGCGCGCCAACTCGGTCCAAGGTTTGACCGACGGCAGCCAAAATGCGGACTATTGCGACAGGAGCATGATCCGGACCCGAAGGGCGCGAGCGCAAAGTGCGAAGCGGTATTCCCTCGCGACGAACGCGAAGCGCGTTTGCGAGGAGATCATGCTCAAACAATAATCTAAAGCGCGATGACCGACTCATCCCAATCTCACCGCGCTTTAGGTCCGGGCTTAAGAAGCGCGCGCTAATCGAACCAGGCGCCATAAATTTTCTGGTAGCTGCCGTCCTCCATGGAGACGTGCAGCCACTGGTCGACGAAGGCCTTCAGCGCAACGTCGCGCTGGAGCCAGTAGGCTTTCTCCGAGAAATCGAACGGCTTGTCCGGATGCACCGCGCAGAGCACGCCCTGATGCTGCTTCTGCTGATAGCGCGTCTCGGAGGCGTCGGTCATCATCAGGTCCGCATTGCCCTTGGCGATCTCGTCGAAGATCGCGGTGTTGTCTGGGAAGACGGTGATGTCGGCGTCCTTGATGTGCGCCCGCGCAAAGCGCTCATTGGTGCCGCCGGGATTGACGATGACGCGCGTGCCTTTCTTGTCGATGTCGGCGAGCGTCTGGTACTTGGCGACGTCAGCGCAGCGCGAGATCGGGGTCTTGCCCTCGCGCATGATCGGCGTGGAGAACAGGCCCTTCTTCTGGCGGTCGAGGGTGATTGAGACGCCGCCCATCGCGATGTCGAACTGATCGGTCTCAAAATCCTTCATCAGCTTTGGCCAGGCGGTCTGGACGTACTCGACCTTGACGCCGAGCGCCTTGCCTAGCGCCTCGGCCATATCGACGTCGAAGCCGCTGAATTTCTGCGTTGTCTTGTCGAGAGAGGTGAATGGCCGGTAGTCGCCGGTCATGCCGATGCGCAAGGTGCCGCGCTTGATGATCTCATCGAGGCGGGAAGGGGACGTCGTCTCCTGCGCATGGGCCGCAAAGCTCACCACCACCGCCGCGGCCAGGGCCGCCAGTCGTCGCACGATCATCTCTTTCCCACCCTCGCATCAGCTGTCATGTTGCTCCAGAACCTGCGGATTTAGACCAGATGTCCGCAAACTGCGAGAAGGAAATTTTGAAGTGACGCTTTCCCTCCATGAGGTTTCCGTCGGCATGTTCGTGCCGTTCCTGCGCAACCTGTCCGGGCTGCTCGACAAGGCCGCGTCTTACGCCGAAGTGCGCAAGATCGATCCGGCGATCCTGCTCGGCATGCGGCTCTATCCGAACATGTATGATCTGGCGCAGCAGGTGGGCGAGGCGGTCCGCCATGCCGTGGTCGGATCCGCGCTGCTTGCCGGGCGCGAGCCGATCACGTTTGCCGACGCGAAGCCTGATCTTGCGGAGCTACAGCGGCGCATCGCGGCCGCGGTCGATTTCGTCGAGAGCCTGCCGCGCACCGAGATCGAGGCCGCAGGCGAGAAGGACGTCGCCTTCCACCTGAAAAGCGGCGTCGAGCTGCCCTTCACCGGACGCTCGCTGCTGCTGACCTTCACGGTCCCGCAATTCTTCTTCCACGTCTCGACGGCCTACGACATCCTGCGGCACGCCGGCGTCGATCTCGTGAAGAGGGATTTTCTGGGAAGAAGGTGAGGCTTACACCTCACCTTTCCGTACGATGTCGGAGACCGAGCTGCGGTTGGCGATCTCGTCGCGCAGGACCTCGAAACGGCGATGCGCTTCGCTCTCGCGCTCGTCGACGAACTGCACCGCGGCTTCGCCCGACATCGGTCCGCTGACCACGGGCGTGGAATACTCGCCAATGGTCTCGTGGACGTAGTAGAGACCCTCATCGCCGCGCTGCACGGTCCATTTGAACCGCAGCGCCGCCATCGGCCCGGGGCCGAGCTTGCTGTAGCCGTCGGCGTCGGCCGGGTGCTGCGGCACGAGCGGCTGCTCGTCGACGACCAGATCCTCGTCGACGCTCGCGAACTTCTCAGTCTCGGGCGGGGCCTCGGGGTGTTCGAGAATGCTGGCGATCGTCGCCAGCGCGTGGTCGGTCGGGTCGATGTCTGACAAGGGTCCATCCTCCAAGAGGACGCGCCGGCAATTCTGTCCCACGACCGGTCGCGACCTGTCACCCTAGGTTGCCGTTGATTAAGGCTAGGTTTGGGCCCGATTGTGCCGAAATGGGACACCTGGTTGACCTTGGAGAGGCGGACGAATGTCCGCCTCTCCGAAAACCGCGGTGGTCAGGCGAGAACGTCCTGATTGATCACGTTCTGACGGATCGGATCGCCGTCGAGCACGCTCAAAATGTTGCGCGCGGTCTGCTCGCTCATGCGATCGACCGCCTCGACGGTGACGCCTGCCACATGCGGCGCCATGATCACGTTCGGAAGCTCGAACAGCGAGTGTCCGGCCGGCGGCGGCTCCTGCTCGAACACGTCGAGGCCGGCGCCGGCGAGCCGACCCGAGGTGAGCGCACCATAGAGTGCCTTCTCTTCGACGAGACCGCCGCGCGCGGTGTTGATGAGATAGGCCGTCCGCTTCATCAGGCCGATCCGTGCCGCGTTGAACATGCCGACGGTTTCGGGCGTCTTCGGGCAGTGGATGCTGACGAAGTCGGCGCGGGGCAGCGCCGCGTCGAGATCGGTGACCGGCTCGCAACCGGCAGCCTTGATGTCGGCCGCCGGCTTGTAGGGGTCATAGACCAGGACGTTCATCTCCATAGCGAGGCAGCGCTTGGCGGTGCGGCTGCCGATGCGGCCAAAGCCTACGATCACGACGGTCTTGTCGTAGAGGTCGAAGGGCAGGATGCCGAGCCGGTCGGCCCATTTGTTGTCCCTGACGCAGGCGTGCAGCTCCTGGGCGCGCTTGGCCAGCGTCAGCATCATGAACAGCGCGGCTTCCGCGACCGAGGGCGAGTTGGCGCTGCCTGCGATCATCAGCGGCACCTTGCGGCGGGAGAGGGCAGGCACGTCGACCGAGTCGTAGCCAACGCCAATCCGCGTCACAACCATTATGTCTTTGGATGCCTCGAGTTCGGGCTCGCCGAACCGGGTCGGGCCCAGCGCAACGCCATGGACCGGCGCATGCGCAGTCAGCATCGCCTGGAAGTCCGAAGCCGAAATCAGGTTGGAGAACTCGACGAGTTCAATGTCGTCCCGCTGGTTGAGAAGGGCGCGTGCGCCCCGCGACAAAGTTTGCGTGACAAAAATCTTCTTCTTGTTGGTCGCCATCGTCCCCTGCCTGCTCGAGGTTTTCTTGACCGGCCGTCACAGCACGAGGCCGGTCGCCTCGTTTAGCAGGTGCATGTTGTTGAGGTCCATCGCCAAACGCATGGGTGCCCCGTCCTTGGCGCCGGCATTGGGATTGACGCGGCCGCAGACCGGCGTGCCGTTGAGGTTGAAGTAGACCAGCGTCTCCATGCCCATCGGCTCGGTGACGTCGAGCATGGTGTCGAAGGTCTCGACGCCGGGATCGAGATGCGCATGCGACTCCGCGATGTGCTCGGGCCGGATGCCGAGCTGCAGCTGGTCGTTGCGCGGCAACGCGTTGTAGTGCGCGGCACGCTCCGGCGGCAGCGGAAAGGAAATGCGGTCGGTCAGGCGGATGTTGAGCTTGCCGCCCACATCCTCCAGCCGGCACGGCACGAAGTTCATCGCGGGCGAGCCGATGAAGCCCGCGACGAAGCGCGTCGCCGGCTTGTGGTAGAGTTCGTTCGGCGTGCCGATCTGCTCGATGCGGCCCTTGTTCATGACCACGACGCGGTCGGCCAGCGTCATAGCCTCGACCTGGTCGTGGGTAACGTAGACGGTGGTGGTGCGCACCTTCTGGTGCACCTTCTTGATCTCGATGCGCATCTGCACGCGCAGCTTGGCATCGAGGTTGGAGAGCGGCTCGTCGAACAGGAACACCTTCGGATTGCGGACGATGGCGCGCCCCATCGCAACGCGCTGGCGCTGGCCGCCGGAGAGCTGCTTCGGCTTGCGGTCGATCAGGTCCGTGATGTCCAGGAGGCGGGCGGCCTCCGTCACGCGCGACTTGATCTCGGCCTTCGGGTAGTGCTTCAGGCGCAACCCGAACGACATGTTCTCCGCCACCGTCATGTGCGGATAGAGCGCGTAGTTCTGGAACACCATCGCGATGTCGCGATCCTTCGGCGGCACGTCGTTGACGACGTCGCCGCCGATCATGATGTCGCCGTCGCTGATGTCCTCGAGCCCTGCGATCATGCGCAGTGTGGTCGACTTGCCGCAGCCGGACGGGCCCACCAGCACGATGAACTCGTGGTCGGCGATGTCGAGATCGATGCCGCGCACCGCCTCGACGTCGTCGTAACGCTTGACCACCTTGCGCAAGGAAACATCAGCCATGAATCGTCAACCTCTCGATTTCAACCCTTTGTCGCACCGGCCGTCAGGCCGGCAATGTAGTAGTCCATCAGGAAGGCGTAGATGATCAGCGGCGGCGCAGCGCCGAGCAGCGCGCCGGTCATGATTTGCCCCCAGTTGAAGACATCGCCCTTGATCAGCGTCGTGGTGATGCCGACCGGCAGCACGAGCTGGTCAATGGAGGTCGTGAATACCAGAGGATAGAGGAACTGGGCCCAGGAGACGGTGAAGGCGAAGATCGTCGCGGCGATCAGGCCGGGCAGCGCCACCGGAATGAAGATCCGCGTCAGGGTCTGGAGCCAGGACGCCCCGTCGATGATCGCGGCTTCATCGAGCTCCTTCGGGATCGAAGCGAAATAGCCGATCATGATCCAGGTGCAGAACGGCACCGTCAGCGTCGGATAGACGAACAGCAGCACATACCATCGATTGAGCAACGTGATGCCGGTCAGATCCTGGATCAGCGCGAACATCTTGAACAGCGGAATGAACAGCAGGCTGTCCGGGATCAGGTAGGTCAGGAACACGCCGGTGGCGAGCGTCGGCGAGCCCCAAAACCTCATCCGCGCCAGCGCGAACGCCGCGGGCACGCTGATCAGCATGGTCAGGATCACGACCACCAGTGAGACGATGGATGAATTCCAGAAGAACCGGAGAAACTGGTTCGACGTCAGGAGCTCGAGGTAGTTCGACAGCGTCGGATGAAACACCCACCAGGGATTGGTCGCCGCCGAGATCTCGGCGCTGCTCTTGAGCGAGGTGATCACCATGTAGAGCGGCGGCGTCAGGAAGAAGATCGCAAACAGCGCCAGGAAGAAGTAGGACCAGCGCAGCGCCCAGGCGCGGTCCCGGCTCATGCTACCATACTTGACCTTGCGCCGGGGACCGGCCTTGTCGATCGCGAGCGTGCTCATCAGGATTCGTTCCCGCGTTTAGAGACGTCGCGCAGGATGAAGATGGCCGCGACGGCGAGGATGGGGACCATGAACAGCGAGACGCTGGCGCCGAGCGGGATGTCGCTGCTCTCGATGCCGACGCGGAACGCGTAGGTGGCAAAGATCTGGGTCCGGTCGAGCGGCCCACCCGAGGTCAGGATGCGGACGATGTCGAAATTGGCGAAGGTGACGATCAGCGAGAACAGCGTCGTGATTGCGATGATGTTGCGCATCATCGGCAGCGTCACGTACCAGATCCGCTGCCACCAGTTGGCGCCGTCGATCGCAGCGGCCTCGTAGAGCTGCTCCGGTACCGATTTCAGCGCCGCCAGATACATGATCATGAAGAACGGCGCGCCGTACCACACGTTGACGAGGATGACGGAGAAGCGCGCCCACGCGGCATCGCCGAGCCAGTTAACGGGACCGATGCCGAACAGGGAGAGCGTGTAATTAAACGCGCTGTAGGAGGGATCGAACAGCCACAGCCAGGCGAGCGTGCTCATCGCCGGCGGAATGACCCAGGGCACCAGCAGCATGCCGCGCCATTTGCGCTGGCCCTTGGCCGGTATGTTGTGGACGAAATGCGCGACGATGAAGCCGATCAGCGCCTTGAAGACGACGGCGGTGATCGCGAAGATGCAGGACTGCTTCACCACCATCCAGAAGGTTTCGCGCTTGAACAGGAAGGTGAAGTTGCCGAAGCCGACGAACTTCTGCATCGACTTGTTCAGCGTCGCGAGATGGATCGAGAACAGGGCAGGGTAGAGCACCAGCAGCGCGATCAGGAGGATGAGCGGCAGCGTCAGGAAGAACGCCACGGTCGATTTCCGCCTCAACGCATTGTGCAGGCTCGCCCGCTTGCGTGCACTCGCGCTGCCGGCAACGCGACCGTGCTCAACGATGACATCGGCCATGTCAGTTTCCCTGAGTCAAGCTTCCTTGGGTCAAGCTTCCTTGCAGAATGTCCAACGGTGAAGCCGGCACGCTGGTGTCGGTTTCATCTGATCACGTCCATCGAACGGCGGGTTGCCCTGGCGGCTCGCGCGCGAGGCGCGAACCGCCAGGGCACACCCCGGCTCAACTTCGCATGAAGCCTTCGCACTCGCCCTCGGCCCAGGCGAGCGTGTTTTCCAGCTTCTCCCCTTGGGCAAACCGCAGCCCCATCTTGGTCAGCGTCGCCTGCGCATAAATCTGCTGGGCGATCTTCGGCGGCGCAGGAGAGGCCGCAATCGACAGCGTCTGATGATTGTAGGGATTGGGATAATGATAGAGCGTGCCCTTCGGCGGCCCTTCCTCGGCCCAGGTCTTCAGGGTCGTCATTTTGGCGTAGGCCGGCAGGTCGTAGCCGCCGCTCGCCGCAACGAATTTCTCGATCGATGACGGCTGCGACAGATAGGCGAGGAGGCTCTTGGCCGCTTCCTTGTTCTTGGAGAAGCTCCAGAGGCCCCAGAAATAGGGCAGGAACGGCGCAAAGCGGCCCTTTGGACCGGCGGGGAAGCCATGCGTCCAGCATTGCTCGGCGACTTGCGGCGCGTCGCGCTTGGCAACCGCCCAGGCGCTCGGCGGATTCATGATGAGGGCGCCGCGCCCCGAGATCAGCCACTTGTTGTTCGAGGCGTCGTCCCAGGACGGTGCGTCCGGCGGCAGGAAGGCGATCAGCTTCTTGTAGTATTCGAGCGCCTGGCGGACCTGATCGGTCTTCACCGTGAGGTCGCCCTTGGAGTTGACGAGCTCGGCGCCGAACGACTGGAAGATGGCGCCCGCCGTATCGACGCTGTCGGTGGTCTCGCCAAGACCGATGCCGAACGCGAAGCCCGCCTTCTGGCAGGCTTCCGCCGCCTTGAGGAAGGTGTCCATATTCCAGCTGTCGGCCTTCGGCGGGCTGCCAACCGGATACAGCTCCTGAACGTCGATGCCCGCGTGCTTCTTCATCAGATCGATGCGCGAGCAGGGCCCCTTGATCTGGCTTCCCGGAGTTGCGGGTACCGCGAGCCAGTTGCCGGCGGCCTGGCCGAGATATTTTACGGTGCCGTTGACCTCGCCGTTCTGCTTGATCGCCGCCTCGACGACGTCATTCACCGGTTCCAGCTGCTCGGCATAAGCATGCGGCCACCAGGTGTACATCTGAAGAATGTCGTGACCGGATTTGGCCTGCGCTTCGGCGGCAACGGTCAGCTCGATCTTCTTGTTGTTGCTGGTGATGTAGTCGATCGAGACTTCGACCTTTTCCTTCGCTGCCCACTCATTGACGAGAGCCCTGGAGCTGTCGTTGGCGCCCGGCACCCAATGGTCCCAGAAGCCGATCGAGAGCTTGCCGGCGGCGTAGGCGCCGCGCACATAGGGCGCGGTGATCAGGGCTGCGGAGGACATGGCAGTTGCGGCCACAAACTGTCGCCGCGTGAGCTTCTTGCGTGACATCTCGTTTCCTCGCTTTGGTCTTTTGTTGTTTTGTTGTTTTTTTGTTTTTCTTGCCGTCGCCTCGCGTGGCTAGTCACGCGAGCCGCGGAGAATTGGTAGCGCGATCAGATCAGAATTGATCGCGCCTGTCGAGGAATCCCACGCACGCGTTTCTTGAACTAACGTTGAGTCCAAAGGAGCAGCGGCTCCGCGTTACGCGCGTCTCACGGCGTTGAACCTGGATAGCTCCTTTTGCGACGCACACTGTGGTCGGAATGGGCGAGGATCGTTCGAGCGCAATTACGCCGCAGTTCCGAATAAACCTGAACTAACCAGTTCGCAGGACAGACTTTTCGGATGTGGAGGATCGCTCCTCGATCTGGACCGGCGCGACGTGAAAACGCTAGAGTTCCAGCCGGCAGACTTTTTGCGCGATTCCACCCTCCGAGCAGCCAATCAGATCGACATGGAGACAAGAATGATCAACCCGACGCCGCCTGCGCGGCTTCGCCTGCGACGATGGTTCGCGCTCGGGTCAGTCGTTGCATTGCTGTTGGGCGCCGGTTGCGTCGCCCATGCGCAGGGCCTGGTCAAAGGTGTTCAGGAGGGCGCGGCCGCCGGCAACAAGGCCGCAGGCCCGGTCGGTGGCGTGCTGGGCGGCGCGATTGGCGGCGTGGTCGGTGTCTTCACCGGCGTGCTCGGGGTCGGCAACAACCAAGCGCCGGCTAAGGATGCGAGCAAGGACGCCAAGCAGCAGGGGGCCGACAAGGGCGCCGATGCAAAGGGCACCAAGGACGCCAAGAGCAGCAAGGCCAGCAAGACCGCCAAGGCCAGCAAGGACGCACCAAAGGACGGGACAAAGGACGTCACCGTTCTTACCCAGAACGGCGCGCCGCAACTCACCGGAGAGCAGATCGTCGCCAACAGCGATTCCTATATTGAGCGCATCAAGACCGAGCTGAACCTCACGCCCGACCAGGAGAAGCACTGGTACGGTTTCTCCAGCGCCATGCATTACCTCGGGCATAATGGCGCGGAGCGGCTCAATCTGCGGATTGCCCGCGCCAAGCGCGATCCGCCGGACGACATCATCGAGCAGATGCGTAACGAGGCGCAGTTCCTGATCGACCGCGCTGCCGACCAGCGCAACGTCGCCGATGCCGCCGAGCCGCTGTACTCGAGCCTGGATGACAAGCAGAAGGAAGTCTTCATCCAGGAGATGGTCCGTCTCAGCCACGAGCGCGGCCTGGATTGATCGGCGTTTGAATAGATTTGTGGCGCTCGATTGCCACGAACTCGTGAATCCCCGCAGCGATGCAGTTATGATTAGCTGCAAACGATCGCTGCGGGGTTGATATGACGGGCGCACTCTCCGTTTTCCTGGTCGAAGACGAAGCGTTGATCCGGATGATGATGGCCGACATGGTGGAGGAGCTTGGCCACCGTGTTGTCGCTGAGGCCGACAATGTTCAGGACGCGAGCGCCTTCGCGATGACGGCGCAATACGATCTGGCCATTCTCGACATCAATCTCATGGGGCTTTACGTCGATCCCGTCGCGGACCTGATCGAGCGCCGCGGCAAGCCGTTTGTGTTCGCCACGGGTTACGGACCGGAGTTGCTGCCGTCCCTGCTCCGGCGCAGGCCGATCCTGCGCAAGCCGATTTCGATCGACCAGCTCAAGGCGATGATCGACTCTCTTTTTCCCGGCTCGCCGACCGCCCCGAAAAGCGGATCCGCCTCACGTCCGCTTGGGTGAATAGCCGGGCAACCTTGCCCTGGGGTAGGTGAAAGGCACTGCGCCCGGCTATCCTGCCGCAGCGGCGCGGCCTGCTCAATTCGTCACGGGAACTTGAAGAAAAGCAGACCGATTCACGCCCGACCTGTGGCCGAGGTGCGGCCTTGTCGGGAACCCGCGACGAGGGCGCGTGATTGCCTTCACGCAAGCCGCCAGCCCATCGCACTGCACAATGAAATCACGCAGGCGTAACCCGAGGATCGTGCAATTTGTTTAGGCAATCCGGCTAGGCTTGGATCGAGGCAGACGGCGCATGGACGACAAACGAAAGTATCCGCGTATCGATATCGAAGAGCTGGCCTATGTCTCGGCGGGCGGCTCGGTGATGAGCTGCGTCGTGCGTAACATCTCGCCTGCCGGCGCGGCTATCGACGTCGACAACCCCGCCTTCGTTCCCCAGCGTTTTCGCCTCGTCATCGCCAAGGACTCCTCGGTCCACGATTGCCGGGTGATCTGGATCCAGAAAAACCGGATCGGGCTCGCCTTTGTCGACGGAGGGGGTGAACAACCCTGACGGAGGAGAGAAATTGACGCCCGGCGCATGCAAAGATGCTAGCCTCGGCTGGCGCGGAATGGACGAGACGGACCCGAGTTCGCGATGACACCGGAGCCTACGACGATCTGCCTGGGATGCTGGCAGAACCTGCATATGCCGATTCCGCTGCGCGGGCCGTTATCGGCGCCGTTTCGCCTGTTCGGCATCAGACCGAGCCGGATGAACCCGAACACCTGCACCATCTGCGAGATGGCCTTCTCGCGGGTGATGAAGGCGCGCTCCGTCTCCATCGATGCCACGGTGATGTTTGCAGATTTGCGCGGCTATACGGCGCTGACGCAGACTCTGGAGCCGGCCGCGCTGACCGCGCTGCTCGATGCCTTCTACGATGACTGCGCCGCAGCCATCTGGCACTACGACGGCCTCCTGAACAAGACGATCGGCGATGCCGTGTTCGCGATCTTCAATTTCCCGGTCAAGCAGACGGACCACGCCGTGCAGGCGCTGCTTGCCGCGCGGGAGATCCAGGAGCGGTTCGGCCGCAGGCGCGACGAGCTGGTGCGCTCGATCGGGAGCAGCGGATTGGACGTCGGCATCGGGATCGGCATTGACAGCGGGGAAACCAATTTCGGCGAATTCGGTCGTACCCATCGCGACTTGACTGCGGTCGGAACCGTGGTGAACCGCGCCGCAAGGGCGCAGGCCGCGGCACGCTCGGGTGAGATCCTGGTGACGTCGACAGTGCGGGAGCGTGCCGGCCACCTGGTCGCGGGAGATGGCTCCGAGCACTCACTGAAAGGCTTTCAACAGCCGGTCATGCTGTTCGCAGGCTGACGGCTCGCCTCCGCACAAACAAAAAAATGGCCGCCTCTAGGGGCGGCCATTCCAAAGATGAATTTCGATGAAACTGGTCTAAAGAACGTCTCTAATCAAGCGTCCTCGTTCACATCAAGCCAGCGCTGAGGTCGATGCCGCGTGCCATCAGGCTGAACGAGGCGAGGAGACCGGCGCAGCAGAACAGCAGGATGGTCTTGAAGGAATTGTCGATCGAACGGATTTCGATGCCGGCCGGAGCCGAGGCGAGTGAAAGCATGCTCATGTCATTTCCCCCTGTTTTGACCCTGAATTGCATCAGGCAGGGGAAATCTCTAGCGCACAAAGTTTGATACAGGATTGCCAGGCATCCTTAACCGAATCGCAATCGATGCCCGACTCCGCAGCGGCGGCGGGCCGGCAGGGCTGCTGTCCCCCGGGATCAGTTGCGGCCCGTTCCCAGCACCTTGGCGATGGTCTGGGCCGTCATCGCGGCCCGATCGGAGGCTCGCTGCGCGGCCAGCCGATCCCTGGCCTTTTCCTCGATCAGGAGATCGATGAGCGCCAATCGACTATCTTCGTCCACCGCCTCGGTCAGCAACCGGTGATAGCGATGGTAGTCAAAACCTAGATCCTGCTTACGCATGCCACGCCCCCGTACCGTACACATACGCACCACGGGCGAATTGTTTCTCAAGCGACGGAATGGGGCAAGCGGGACTGTGTTCGGCGACATGAAACGATGCAATCAGCTGTGGATGGCGCCCGCGTGGCTTGCGCGGAATCAACGGCGGATCGCGCATGCGCTGTGAAGGAGGTCACAGAGCTCTCGCCCGCGGGGCCCTATAGCTAAGCGGCAGGGCATTGGAATACGAGAATGCAAGACGAATTCGATCTCATCTCGATCATTGTCGCCGTCTGGGTGGCCGGCTATGTCGCCATCATGCTGGACTACCTCGCCCAGGCCGAGCTTGGCTGGTCGCTCGCGCAGTTGCGCGGATGGGCATGTCTGACGGCCGTTCTGATCGCACTCGTGACGCTGGCAGGCTCGCTCGGCCGCAAGCGCGGCGAGCTTGGCAAGCGCCGCTAGCAGACGACTGACTATTTGCTCGCGTCCGCCGCATCCATGCACTTCAGCACGAAGGCGGCGCGATCGCGCAGCAGGATCTTCGCCTGCTGTGCCTTGAGGCTGCAGGCGCGCTGCCTCAACTGCTCGGTGCGGCGATGCTCCGCTGCGTCGCGGTACTCCGGTGCAACCGCGGCTGGATCGACCAGTTTTTGCGCAAAAACAGGAGGCATCAGAACAAACGAAATCGCAATGATTCGGATCAGGTGATTCACAAAGATCTCCCCCAGCCCTCAAACCCGGTGATCCTAACACGGCCGGGACGGCTAGCTGCGAGGCGTTTCACGCTCGACATCGCAATCGTGGGACGAGGCTCACGCCGTGCTGTGATCGCGAAAAGCCTTCAGACCCGCAAAGCTCGCGTCCGGCTTGACGATGATGCTGGTCGGAATGGGATGCAGGTAATCCCGGAAACGTCCCTTGGCCTCAAAGCGCTCGCGGAAGGTGGATGCGGCCAGGAATTTCGGGAAGCGCGGGACGATGCCGCCGGCGATATAGACGCCGCCGCGGGCACCGAAGGTCACTGCCAGATTGCCGGCGACGGAGCCGAGGATGGCGCAAAACATTTCGAGCACGGTGCGGCTGAGGTCGCAACTGCCGTCGAGGGCGGCCGCGGTGATGGCCGCCGCGTCGCGTTGTGGGGCCTTCGCACCATCGACCTCGGCGACCGCCTCGTAGAGGTTTTGCAGCCCCGCACCGGACAGCGCGCCCAGCTCGATCTCGACATGGCCCATGCGCCGTCGCATCGCGGCGATGACGCGCTCCTCGCGCTCCGTCTCCGCCGGCAGGGTCGCATGACCCGCTTCCGTGATCACGGCCACCCGGGCACCGTGACGCTCGACGAGGCAGGAGACGCCAAAGCCCGTGCCGGGTCCGAGCACCAGCAGCGGCTCGCCAGCCGCGCCACTCTGGGCATCGAGCCGGAAGAGGTCGGCAGGTTGCAAGGCCGGCAGCGCCCAGGCCAGCACCTCGAAATCGTTGAGCACGTGAACAGCATCGAGGCCAAAGCCGGCGCGGAGCTCCTTCCCATCGATGATCCAGGGACTGTTGGTCATGACACAGCGGTTGTTCACGACGGGTCCCGCGACCGCGAGCACGGCGGTGCTCACGTGCGCGCCATTGGCCTGGCGGGCGAGGAAGTCGGCCATGGCGTCGCGAACGGTGGGGAAGTCGGCGACCCGCGCATAGGCGACCGGCCCGATCCGGCCGTCCTCCTCCATCAGCGCGAACCGCGAATTGGTGCCGCCGATGTCGGCGAGCAATGCGCAACCTCTTGTCGTCCGACTGGTCATGTCCTCGTGGCCGCCGCGTCCATCGCCATTGGTGATCGCGGGAACCTTTGTCTCCATTGCTTCGCGGTCAGATTCGCATACCACCGCGGCTTGATGCTGTCGTCAACGTCGATACGGGCGAACCGTTGCGCCGGCGGCAGTCCGCCCGCGGTAGGCGGTTGCGCAGCGGCGCCGGAAGATCGACATTGAGGCCAGACCGGGTGGAGACCAGCGATGAAGATATCCGACCGGGACGTCCTGCTCGTGATCGACGTCCAGAACGACTTTTGTACCGGCGGGGCGCTGGCCGTGCCTGGCGGGGAGAAGGTGGTGCCCGCCATCAATCGCGTCGCCCAAAAATTCGCCAATGTGGTGCTGACACAGGACTGGCACCCCGCCGATCACGTCTCCTTCGCCTCCAATCACCCCAACAAGCGGCCGTTCGAGGCCATTGATCTCGACTACGGTCCGCAGGTGCTGTGGCCGACGCATTGCGTGCAGGGCACCGCCGGCGCCGAATTCCATCGGGATCTCGACGTCCGCCGGCCGAGCCTGGTGGTGCGCAAGGGCTTTCGCCGCGGCATCGATTCCTATTCGGCACTGTTCGAGAACGACCACAGGACTCCGACCGGGCTGCTCGGCTATTTGCGCGAGCGCGAGCTGAAGACGGCGTTCGTCGCGGGCCTGGCGCTGGATTTTTGCGTCCGCTTTTCAGCGGAGGATGCCCGCAAGGCAGGTCTCGAGGTCGCGGTGATCGAGGATGCCTGCCGCGGCATCGATCTCGACGGCTCGGTTGCCGCCACCCATAACAGCTTCAGGGCGCTCGGCATTCCCGTCGTCAGCATCGAGGCGTTCTTCTAAAGATGGCGCAAGGAACGAACAAACCGCCGCCGCCGACAGCATCCGGGCCGGGCCCGGATGATCCGCTGCTGTGGCCGTTTGCAGCGGCCAAGGTCGCCATGGACGCCGCGTTCTGGTGGCTGGAGCGCAGCTCGCCCGAACCGCGCGAGACGGAACTGCCCTGGTCCACGCCCAACAAGGTCGCACTGGAGCTCGCGACCATGCGCCTGCGCGACTGTACGAAGAAGCGCACCGGCCCGCCGGCGCTGGTCTGCGCGCCCTATGCTCTGCACCGTGCGCTGATCGCCGATTTCGCGCCCGGTCACAGCGTCGTGCAGTCTCTGCAAGAGGGCGGGGTCGATCGGGTCTATCTCACGGACTGGCGCTCGGCATCATCAGAGATGCGCTATCTCTCGATCGACAGCTATCTCGGCGACCTCAATGTCGCGATCGATGAGATAGGCGCACCGGTCGACCTCATCGGCCTCTGTCAGGGCGGTTGGCTGTCGCTGCTCTACGCCGCGCGCTTCCCGGACAAGGTGCGCCGCCTGGTGCTGGTCGGCGCCCCCGTTGATCTCGCGATCGAGTCCGCATTGTCCCGGCTCGCGCGCAATGCGCCGGAACTGGTCTACGACCAGCTCGTGGCGCGCGGCGGCGGCAATGTCAGCGGCGAGGAGATGCTGCGCTTCTGGTCGAGGTCACTGAGTGCGGAAGATATCGCGGTGGCGTTGCAGAGGAGTTTGGCCGAGGAGGGCGGGGCTGAGCTCCTGGAGCGCTTCAATCGTTGGAACGAGGAGACCCTCAACCTGCCGGGCAGCTACTACCTCCAGATCGTCAACTGGATCTTCCGCGAGAACCGCATCGCGGCGGGAGGCTTCGTCGCGCTCGGCAGACAAATCGATTTGAAGGATGTGAGAGCGCCCATTTTCCTGCTCGCCGGGCTCGACGACGAGGTCGTGCCGGCGACGCAAGCGCTGGCGACCGCTGATCTCGTGGGGACGCCCCCGGTCTTCATCGCGGCAGCATCGGAGCCGTCGGATCATCTCGGGCTGTTCATGGGAGCGCGGACCCATGTCCATGCCTGGCCGCGCATCTCCGAATGGCTGCGCTCCGATCTCGGCGGCGGTGTTCTGGCGCGCAGGGCCTGATAGGCATCACCTGACGGCGGCGGTCTTGATCCCGGTCAAAGCCGTTGGACTGAGGGGGAGCCTAGAGTGTGACGTGGAGGCTCCATGAGGCTCAGCCCACTTCTGGCCGCTCTGGCGCTGGCGACCGCCGCGCTCTCGCAGGCGCTCGCTCAGGCCGACAACATGCGCGGCGATAAGGCAGCGTCCGAGCTGATGGCCGCCCTTCAGTTCCAGCACATCAAATTGTGGTCCGCCGGCCGCCTCGGCAACTGGCCGCTTGCGACCTATGAGCTCAACCAGATCGAAGCCGGCCTCGGGCGTGTGGCGCAACCGACGGGCCGCGCTGACCAGGCCGTCGCGGCAGTACAGGCCTTGCGGAGTGCCGTTGGTGCCAAGGACGCCGCGGCTTTCACCAAGGCCTACGGCGATCTGACCAATGGCTGCAATGCCTGCCACCGCGCCGAGGGATATGGCTTCATCACCCTTCAGGTGCCGGCGAACTCGCCTTTCACGGATCAGCTCTTTGTCGACCAGCTCGCCGAGGCGCGCTGGCTTGCACGTTCGATTTGCGGCAACTGCCATGTGGTCTCCGACAGGCCGAACGAGCAGCCGGAGTCGCGCATCCCGGCGCCCAGCTTCCCGGACATCGCAAGCCGGCCATCATTCTCCAGCGACGACCTCAGGCAGCTCCTCACCTCCGGTCATCGTTACCTAGGACCGAACCAGTCGATGCCAAACCCGCGGCTTGCCAGCCATCAGGTCGAGGCCCTCGTCGCGTTGTTCGAGACGCTGCGGGCCGAACGCTCCCGGTAGAGCGTGATCCGGAAAAGTGTGAAGCGGTTTTCCGAAAAGATCATCTCATCGCGCTTTAGGCGCATCCACACCATTCCGCAAAAGAACGGCCGCAGCATCCAAAGGGGGCGGCGGCCGGAAGTGGAGTAGGGAGGATGTTTAGCAGAGCCGTTATGCATGATCGCGAATTACGTGCATTGATGCACGTCAATCGGCTAAGAATGGTCGCAACTGAACGGAAGGTCCCGCGCACCATGAGCTTTCACTCGATCTACGCCCACGGATTTGCGCGCGTGGCCGCCTGCGTCACCACCTCGCACGTGGCCGATCCCGCCGCCAATGCGACAGCGATCGTGGCGGCCGCGGGCGCCTGTCACAAGCAGTCGGTGGCGGTCGCCGTGTTCCCTGAACTGTGTTTGTCCGGCTATGCGATCGAAGACCTCGTCATGCAGGACCCGCTGCTCGATGCGGTCGCGCGCGGCCTTGGGGCGATCGTCGAGGCGTCGTCGGCCCTGATGACCGTGCTGATCGTCGGCGCGCCGCTGCGCCACGGCGCGCGCGTTTACAATTGCGCGGTCGTCATCCATCGCGGCAGCATTCTGGGCATCGTTCCCAAGACTTACCTGCCGACCTATCGCGAGTTCTACGAAGGCCGCCACTTTGCCTCCGGCGCCGGGATCGTGGGTGAGGAGATCGCGGTCGGCGGCGTGCGCGCGCCGTTCGGCATCGACCTGCTGTTCGCGGCCGAGGATGTCACGGGCCTGACGATCGGCGTCGAGATCTGCGAGGACATGTGGATCCCGGTGACGCCCGCCTCTGAGCTGGCGCTTGCCGGTGCGAGCGTTCTCATCAACCTCTCCGGCAGCCCCATCACGATCGGCCGGGCACGCTCGCGCGCGCTATTGTGCCAATCGACCTCCGCGCGCTGCCTTGCCGCTTATGTCTATGCCGCCGCGGGCGCGGGCGAGTCGACGACCGATCTGGCCTGGGACGGGCAGACCTCGATCTACGAGAACGGCGTGCTGCTGGCCGAGGGCGAGCGGTTCCGGCAGGGCGGGCAGATCACGACCGCCGACGTCGATCTCGACCTGCTGCGGCAGGAGCGTTCGCTGATGGGAACGTTCGACGACAACCGTCGTCAGCGCGAGGCAAGCTTCCGCAGGATCACCTTTGCCTTGAAGCCGCCGGTTGCCGATATCGGCTTCCTGCGCGAGGTCGAGCGCTTTCCCTTCGTGCCGAGCGACGAGCATCTGCTCGAGCAGGACTGCTACGAGGCCTACAACATCCAGGTCGCCGGCCTCGTGCAGCGGATGCGTGCGACGGGAACAAAACGCGTCGTGATCGGCGTGTCGGGCGGGCTTGATTCCACCCACGCCCTGATCGTCGCGGCCAAGGCGATCGACCTGCTCGGTCTGCCTCGCGAAAACATCCTCGCCTACACCATGCCGGGCTTTGCCACCGGCAGCGAGAGCAAGACCAACGCGCTCGCGCTGATGAAGGCGTTGCAGACGAGTTGGCAGGAGCTCGACATCCGCACCGCGGCGACGCAGATGCTGAAGGACATTGGTCATCCCTTCGGCAAGGGCGAGAAGGTCTACGACATCACCTTCGAGAACGTGCAGGCGGGCTTGCGCACCGACTACCTGTTCCGGCTTGCCAATCATCATGGCGGCATCGTCATAGGCACCGGCGACCTGTCGGAACTCGCGCTCGGCTGGTGCACCTATGGCGTCGGCGACCAGATGGCGCATTACAACGTCAATGCCGGCGTGCCAAAAACGCTGATCCAGCATTTGATCCGCTGGGTGATCGCCTCGAAGCAGTTCAGCGATGATGTCAACCGAATCCTGGGATCGATCCTCGCCGCCGAAATCTCGCCTGAGCTCGTGCCCGTCAAGCCCGGCGAGAAGCCGCAGAGTACGGAAGCCGCGATCGGGCCGTACGAGCTGCAGGACTTCAACCTGTTCTACACGCTACGCTTCGGGTTCCGTCCGTCGAAGATCGCCTTCCTGTCGCTGCATGCGTGGAAGGATGTTGCCGGGGGCGAGTGGCCGCCGGCGTTCCCGAACGACCGGCGCAGGGCCTATGCGCTCGCCGACATCCGCCACTGGCTCGAAGTGTTCCTGCGGCGGTTCTTCGCCTTCAGCCAGTTCAAGCGCTCGGCAATGCCCAACGGTCCGAAGGTCTCGGCCGGCGGCTCGCTGTCGCCACGCGGCGACTGGCGTGCGCCGTCGGACTCCAGTGCGGCGGCGTGGCTCGAGGATCTCGAGCGGAACGTGCCGAAATGATGAAGACGGACGAAATAAGGGGATAGTCTGATGGCGGCCGCGCCTAGGCCGGAAACGGCCGACGATCACAGCGGGGTCGTCAACGGCCTCTATTTCTTCGAGATCGCGATGCGCGATGGCAAGCGCGGCCAGGCCAAGGGCGTCGCCGTGCTCTGCGACGGCCGCATCATGGGCGGCGACAGCTATTTCTACTACACCGGCCACTACACGTTCCGGAACGGCAAGTGGCGCGGCGAGATGACGGTCAATCAGCACACCGAGGTGGTCGGCAAGTCGCTAGCGTTCGCCGGCAGGGAGGTCACCTGCGGTTTCTCCGGCGGCTATTCCGCCGGCTGCGCCGAGATCGAAGGCATGGCGCTGGTCGGCAAGACCAGCGTGACCTTCACGGCGCGGTTGACGCTGAAAGAAGCGATGTAGAGCATCGCGGCGACGTCGTGATTGCTCAATCCCGAACGTCAGGCTCGAATCGTCTGTCGCGAACAAGATCGATCCCTGTGGGCAAACATGGTGCAAGTCTCGCCCAATGGGTAACCGCCGGCTGCCAATCGGTCAGCCGTGGTCGCAAAAAGCCGGACATCACCCGAAAGGCGTCGCCGGTCCAGTATCCGATCGCAACCTCACTTTTGCCTATGAGCTTGAGACTTGGTGGCTGGCCGGCTGCTGACACGATCAACAGCAAGCGCTCCTTCGCTGGTGGGATTTGAAGCGGATAAGCGTTCCATTCGATTGTGTGTAACGTTCGCTGGGTCACGGCCGGATTTGCTCCTAAATCCCATCCTCAGGTAGCCAAAGCAGGGTGCTCTAAAATGATCGAGGTCGCATTTTTCGCGATGCACCAAATTGTCAAACTTTAAGAATCGGGTTCCGCCGTCGTGATATTCTTGCTCCCCAAATCGACTGCCAGGGAGGACCGCAATGCTTGCGGAAAAGTTCTTTCTAGTTCTGGAGACGATTAAAAGTCACGAATCCGATGGAAGCGTGAAGATTGTCAGCTCAACGCCGCAAGTCCCGGCGAAGCTGCCAGCTAAGAAATAAAGCAAGTGGTCGCTTCAGTTGGCGGCGCTCCTGCCTTCAAGAGCTATAGGTGCCGCCTCGTGCAGCTCGAGCCAGCCGCGCTGCAACATTCACTGACAAACCAGCACGGGCGTTTTCGCGTTGGTCAGCACCTTGTTTGTCACACTGCCCATTAGAAGCATGGAAAGTCCGCTGAGCCCATGCGATGACATAACAATGAGATCGCAGCCTTTGTCCTGGGCTGTTGCGATGATGGCTTGATGCGGCTGCCCGTTCTCCACCTGAATTGTCTCGCAGGGAACACCGGCCTCCTTGGCTGCATTTGCCACGTGATCCAACACGCTCGCAAAGTCGCCTGTCACTGCAAAAAGCGGTTCCACAACGTTGATTGCGGATACCCTGGCTCCAACGAACTTCGCCAACGCCAACCCATGCGCCACCCCATGCTCCGCCAGCACCGACCCATCTGTCGGAATGAGAATATGCCGGTACATGCTTCACTCCCGATTGTCTGAACGTATAGCTGCCTTCCGAAGGTAAGTTGGGCCCGCGTTTCGGATATAGTCTTGCGATACATCAATCGGCCCATCTTGCCGCGACCATATGTCGGCGCGTGGCTCACCGCGTCACTTCGAGGCGAGACGCACCGCCTTTTCTATAACTGCAACAACGGATTTTCTCGGAGCAGATATCCTCGAAGGGAGTGGTCGCGCGTACCCCAGTTCTCACGCTCTCCAAAGAACCCGAGAGGGGGTCACAGAAAAAGAACGGCCGCCTGCGTTGCCACAAGCGGCCCAAGTCTAGGGAGGAAACGCCCAAGGAGGGCAGCGATAGCGGGAGCGCTACCGCATACCCTGTAGATAAGACGCTCGCGGTCGCGGCTCAATTGAAACTCGGTAAACGTCGGTCATCTAAACGGGTAACGGACCTATACGAAGGTTTATGCGCTCGCCCTCAAAGCCGATCCTTCTGGGCTCACGTATGCTGAGTCCCAACAGCGGCGCGAGACCGGTCCTCAAAACGGATGAAGCTTGCGCCGAGTTAATCTGCCTTACCAGAAAGATATTTGCAGCGGCGCGCGTTCTGCGGTTGACCGTGGTGTTTCCTTGGAAGCCTAGCCTCCTCGCCGCACGAGGGGTCTTTAGTTGAGGAAACACTCGGCCCGGAGCCCCCCAGTTCCTCCGGGCCGTTTTCCTTATCCAGGTGCGCCTACGTCGCGATCGGGAGCGGCGACAGTTTTGTATGGGACCTCATGTCGATTTCACGGGACGAATTCGATCCTCTTGCCGCCGTCGTGGACTGGCTCGATGCCTGCCGACGGGGAGACATGAACGCTCTGCTCGATCTATATGACGAGCGCGCGGTCATGGAATGCGGGTGCGAGGGGGTGACCTTGACGGGACGAAGTTCGATCGCGGCCTATTGGGCACCGAAGCTCGAAAGCAGGCGCTCCTTTAACCTTGACGATGTGGTCCTGACCGGCCACGGGGTTCAGATCGATTACCAGAGCTATGAAGGTAAGCCGGTCCGCTTTTACTTTCGCTTCGATCGCTCCAACAAGATCATCTACACGAGTTGCGGCCCATTGATCGATCGCGCCGCTAGAATCTCACCCAACTGAAGAAGCTCGACCTTGCCGCTGACGGTCGGCGACAATGGCGTCGCCATTCTTCGTCGCCGCCTTGCTCGAGCACCGCGAGATATTGGCATCGTCGAAACCGAAATCACCTGGCCAGGGTCACGGCCGTTGTCCCCATGCTGCCGGAATGGTAGCAATTCACCCATGGCCGAAGGCGACCCCATCCGCATCATCCCTCACCGTGGCGTAGACGATGACTGCGGAAGTCTTGAGGTATGGTTCGCGGACGGACGGAAATCGGTCAGGTTCTATTGGGACAACCTTGTCTCACGCCGGTTGAGCGGCAACACCCTCACGCGAGAGCAGGCCATCGAGAAAGCCACGGCGCTGGCGAGGGCTGAGATAGACAAGCTGGACAACCCCGATTGAGAGCCCGGCCCAGCCGCACGCGGTATGCAGCGCGCCCCGCTGGTGCGTTCTTCCGGCCGGTCCGCTGCCAGAACCGGGCAAGCCAGCGCGCATTAGCGGCCAAAGGCGGACGCATCAGGCCTACACCACTTATTTCAGCCATTACGGTTCCCGCGAATGGCTCACACCGCATTGGCGGGATCAGGGGGATTTTTGTTTGCGTCGTCTTGGCTGCCGGGTCAGACGCTTGGCGTTTGCCGCCACCCGCTTTCGATATTGACGCACAATCTCATCGCTCGAGGCGCCAGCCATGAAGCTTGCGCCGGCTTTAGCGGCCGCCTGTATTTTTTCACTGACCATGCGCTCGGCTTCACGCTGAGCGCCCTTGCCACCTCGCATCAGCTTCGCCAGACGCAACCCGATCACGCGGTTTGATTCCAGCGCAAGCATCATCCAGTTCCGCATTTTTCTCGATTTCCCCGGCAGCATCCTGACTGACTCCTGAGGAGAAACTCGGCGGCTTTACCGGAGCTTAGTTCCAACCAAGCAGTCGGGCGTAGGTTCCCGCAGCCGGAGGGTGAGCGCAAGGGAAAGTCACTGTTGTTTGGCAGGCTATGCGAGAGAAGCCCCCGCCGATGCGCTCGACGGGGGCTGTGCAGGTGGATGGCGCGAGGCTCTGGCTGGAGGGCTGGAGGTGTCGCATCAAGGACCCGCAGCAACAGACTACGGGATGACAGGGCGGCCAGTATGTTATGTAGGTCACTTAAAAGCTGCGCAGGAATGGCTCGATCACCGCAACAAGCCGCGTTGGGCGAACTGCTTAGTCGATCACGGGCCCTTCGAGCTGGTTTCGAAATTGTTATCTGATGCCGGCGACATTGGACACGGACGACGTTCTACAGGGCGGGTCATCGACGGCGTGGCGCGAATTGCTTCCAGGCTCGATGCGCGCGAAGTGGCGGCTGCACGGGACGAGCTGCCACGAGGTCCGGAGTGCCTAGGAGTCCGGACCTCGTGACTTCATCCCCCGCCCCATGGCGCCCCCGCCCATGTGACGCGGCCAGGAAAGTGTGATGCGCGTTGGCCGTCGGCCGCGCGCCGAGATACGCGAAATTCTCGGACGTTGCTATCCGCGTCACTACGGACGTGAACTGCCGTCTCAGTGCGACGCGAGCGTGTGCTGAGGCCGACGCGATGTCCACATCTCCCTGAACGTCGGGAACCTGCCTTTCACCGGCCTGTCACTGAACTGCGTTAGCGCTGCCCATGTCATCACGCGATGGCCAAGGGAGTTCAAGACATGACCGCTGTGCTGCCTGTGCTGGGCGCTGCTCTGTCCATCAAATCGATCCCCGCGCACCGCGACTGGCTCCTCGAACGCCAGCGTGATCTCGAGATCCAGGATTTTTTCCGAGCGGACCTCCTCGACAGCGACTGGCGCACCACGGCGAGCGAGATCAAGCAGATGCTCGCGGGTCACACCGGCCGGCTCGGCATCCACGGCCCGTTCTGGGGCTTCACGATCGACAGCCACGATCCGATGATCCGCCAGGCCGTCACAAAACGGCTGCTTCAAGGTCTGGACGCGGCCGAGTTCCTCGGTGCGACGCAGATGGTCATCCATTCGCCCTTCACAACCTGGGATCACAACAATCTCGACCTCTACCCCGAGAGCCGCGGCAATCTGGTCGAGCGGGTGCGGTCGACGCTTGCCGAAGTGATCGCGCGGGCCGAGCAAAGCGGCTGCGAGATCGTCATCGAGAACATCGAGGACAAGGATCCCCGCGACCGCGTGCGCCTTGCGAAAGCGCTCGAGAGCCCGAAGGTGCGCGTCTCGCTCGACACCGGCCATGCCAACTACGCCCATATCTCCACCGGCGCGCCGCCGG
Organism: Bradyrhizobium sp. Ec3.3; assembly: GCF_000472925.1. Classification (GTDB taxonomy): domain Bacteria; phylum Pseudomonadota; class Alphaproteobacteria; order Rhizobiales; family Xanthobacteraceae; genus Bradyrhizobium. Next base: position 137,259 of record NZ_AXAS01000014.1, on the reverse strand, counting down.
TCGATTACTACGTCGATGCGGCCGGCGACATGCTGGCGCATGTGCATCTCCAGGACACCGACGGTTTTGCCGACCGCCATTGGGCGCCGGGGGAAGGCAATATCCGCTGGGCCGCTGTGTTCAGTGCGCTGGGGCGCCTCAATTCCAATCCGCGGCTGATCCTCGAACTGCGCAATCACGATCGCGTCCATGCGGGAGCGGCTCATCTCAAGTCGCTCGGTCTCGCTGAATAGCCAACACAAACAAGGGCAGGGGTCATCGTCATGAGCAAGCTCACCCGTCGCACCATCCTGAAGTCCGGCACGGCTGCCGCCGGCACGCTGCTCCTGCCGCGGTTCTCGATCGCGCAAGGCGATAATCGTCCCTCGGTCACGATCGCGGTGCAGAAGGTCACGAACGCGAACGTGCTCGACGTGCTGCGCGAGCAGTCGAATGTCGGCGAACGCGTGTTCTTCTCCTCGATCTGGGAAGGCCTGATCTCCAAGAATTTCCGCGGCAATCTCGAAGCCGTGCCGGGGCTTGCGACCGAGTGGCGGCGCATCGACGACCAGACGGTCGAGGTGAAGCTGCGCCAGGGTGTGAAATTCCACAATGGCGACGAGCTCACGGCCGAAGACGTCGTCTTCACCTTCAGCCGCGAGCGCATGTTCGGCGAGACCGAGGCCAAGAGCCGTTCCACAATCCAGGCGTTCGAAAAGATCCCGACGCCGCGGCCCGGCAAGGAATTGCCGCCGGACGTGCCGGCGGTTGCTCGCCGCATCTGGCCGGACCTCGTGCGCGTCAACGCTGTCGACAAGTACACCGTGCGCTTCTACAACGCGACTCCCGACGTCACCATCGAGGGCCGGCTGTCGCGCTACGGCTCCGACATCATGAATCGCCGCGCCTGGGACGAAGCCGCGAGCTATCTCGACTGGGCACGAAAGCCGGTCACGACGGGCCCCTACAAGGTCGTCGAGCTCAAGCCGGATGTCTCGCTGACGCTGGAGGCGCATGACGAATATTGGGGCGGCCGTCCGCCGCTCAAGCGCATCCGCTTCCTCGAAGTGCCCGAGGTTGCGAGCCGCATCAACGGTCTGCTCTCGGGCGAATACCAATTCGCCTGCGACATCCCGCCGGACCAGATCGCCGGCATCGAGAAGAACACGGCGTTCGAAGTGCAGGGCGGCACCATCCTCAATCACCGCCTGACCGTGTTCGACAAGAACCACTCCCAGCTCGCCAATCCGCTGGTGCGGCGCGCCTTCACCCACGCCATCGATCGCCAGGCGATCGTCGACAGCCTGTGGGCCGGCCGCACCCGCGTGCCGAAGGGCCTTCAGTGGGAGTTCTATGGCGACATGTTCATCGCCGACTGGAGCGTGCCGGCCTACGATCCGAAGCTCGCCCAGGACTTGCTGAAACAGGCCAACTACAAGGGCGATCCCATTCCGTATCGCCTGCTCAACAACTACTACACCAACCAGGTTGCGACCGCGCAGATCCTGGTCGAGATGTGGAAGTCGGTCGGCCTCAACGTTCAGATCGAGACCAAGGAAAACTGGTCGCAGATCATGGAGCGCGCCCCGACCCGCGCGGTGCGCGACTGGTCGAACTCGGCCGCCTTCAACGACCCCGTCTCGTCGCTGGTGGCCCAGCACGGACCGAATGGCCAGCAGCAGCAGATCGGCGAATGGACCAATGCGGAGTTGAACAAGCTCTCGGAGTTCCTGGAGACCTCGACGGATCGCGAGGCGCGCAAGAAGGCATTCCGCCGCATGCTGGAGATCGCCGAGCGCGAGGATCCGGCCTACACGGTCCTGCATCAGAATGCGACCTTCACCGCCAAGCCGAAGTCGATCAAGTGGAAGGCATCGCCCGCCTTCGCGATGGACTTCCGCGCCGGCAATTTCGAGGCGTAAGCCGTGTCGCCGCTGGTCAGCATCGAGGCCTTAAGCGTCGTCTTCAACGGCGTGCCGGTGCTGCACGGCGTCGACCTCTCTGTGCGCAAGGGCGAGGCCGTCGGCCTCGTCGGCGAGTCCGGATCGGGCAAGTCGGTGACCTGGCTGGCCGCGCTCGGCCTGTTGCCGCGTCACGCGAGGGTCTCGGGATCGGTGCGGCTGGATGGGCGTGAGATCCTCGGCGCGCCCGCCGCGACGCTCGATCAGGTGCGAGGCGGGCGCGTCGCCATGATCTTCCAGGATCCGGCGAGTGCGCTCAATCCGGTACTGACCATCCGCAGGCAGCTTTGCGAAGCCCTGGCGCTGCATCGCGATCTCTCGGGCGACGCGCTGAAAGCGGAAGCGCGAAGGCTGCTCGACCTCGTCGGCATTCCCGACGCGGCGCGGCGGCTCTCGGCCTATCCGCACGAATTCTCCGGCGGCCAGGTCCAGCGCATCATGATCGCGATGGCTTTGGCCGGAAACCCCGATCTGCTGATCGCGGACGAGCCGACCACCGCGCTCGATGCGACGATCCAGGCGCAGATCCTGGAGCTATTGTCGTCGGTGCGCCGCGAACTCGGCATGGCGATGGTGCTGATCAGCCACGATCTTGGCGTCGTCGCAGAGAATTGCGACCGTGTCGCGGTGATGTATGCGGGCCGCATCGTCGAGCAGGCGCCCGCGGTGGCGCTGTTCGACGATCCCTGGCACCCCTATGCGCAAGGCCTGATCGGTGCATTGCCGCCGCTGGACGGGCCACGTCGCCGGCTGGCGGCCATTCCGGGGACCGTTCCCGACCCGTCGAAAATGCCGGCGGGCTGCGGGTTTGCGCCGCGCTGTGCCTTGGCAGTCGAGCAGTGCGGCATCAGTGCGCCCAGCCTTGCGCCGCTCGGCGATGCGCGCACTGTCGCCTGCGTCCGCGCCGAAGCCTCGCGCCGAGCGCTGCTCGGGATCGCCGCGGAATGAGCGCGCCGCTCGTCGAGGTCGCTGCGATTTCGCGCACCTATACCATGCGTTCAGGCATGTTCGGTCGGAGCTCGGCGGTACACGCGCTCGACGGCGTATCACTCTCCATCCGCAAGGGCGAGACGCTTGGCCTCGTCGGCGAGTCCGGCTCCGGCAAGTCGACGACGGGCCGCATCGTGCTCGGGCTCGAGCCGCCTGACGCCGGCGAGGTGCGGTTCGGCGGCAAGTCGATGGCTGCGCCGGGGACGCCAGAATGGCGCGTGCAGCGTGCGCGCATGCAGATGATCTTTCAGGATCCACTGGGGGCGCTCGACCGCCGCTTGCCCGTCGCCGACCAGATCCGCGAGCCGCTGGATGTTCATGGTCTCGGCACTGGGGCCGAGCGCGAGGCGCGCGTGCAGGAGCTGCTGAGGTCCGTCGAGCTCAACCCACAGCACGGCCGGCGCTATCCGGGCGCATTGTCGGGTGGGCAGCGCCAGCGCATCGTGCTGGCGCGAGCGCTGGCGACAAAACCTGATTTCCTGGTCTGCGACGAGCCGGTCAGCGCGCTCGATGTTTCGATCCAGGCGCAGGTGGTGAACCTGCTCGCCGATCTCCAGGCCGAGCTTGCGCTGACCATGCTGTTCATCAGCCACGACCTGCGCGTCGTCAGGCAGATCAGCAATGTCGTTGCCGTGATGTATCTCGGCCGCATCGTCGAAACCGGCTGCGCCGACGATCTCTTCGCCCGTCCGGAGCATCCCTATACGCAGGCGCTGGTCTCGGCCTCGCCGGCGCCCGGCCGCCGCAGCGCGGGCCGCATCGTGCTCTCGGGCGATCCGCCGAACCCAGCCGCGCGCCCCTCCGGCTGCGCCTTCCATCCGCGCTGTCCGCGCGCGATTTCGCGTTGCGCGACCGAGCTGCCGGCGCTGTCTTCCATTGCGAGCGACCGGCAGGTCGCCTGCCATCTCGTGAGCGGGTCGCAGGCCCAGAGCCAGGATGCGGCGTGATGGGCCGCTATTTTGCAATCCGGATCGGACGCGCGCTGCTCACGATCATTTTGGTCGTCACCTTCGCCTTTGTGGTCTTGCGCCTCTCCGGCGATCCCTCGTTGATGATCCTGGGGCCCGAAGCGCCGCCGGAGGTCCTTGCTGCCTTCCGCAAGGCCTGGGGCCTCGATGACCCCATCTGGATACAGTACGTCGACTATTTCGGCGCCATCGCCAAGGGCGAGCTCGGCCGCTCGATGCGCGATGGAAGGCCCGCGATCCAGCTCGTGCTGGAGCGGATCCCTGCAACTCTCGCGCTGACGCTGCCGGCCTTCGCCTTCAAGGTGGCGCTCGGTATTCCCGCCGGCATCTACGCAGCGCTCAATCGCGGCTCGGCGATCGACCGCGCAGTGATGATCACGGCGGTTGCGGGCTTCACGGTGCCGAGCTTCGTGCTGGCGCTGCTGCTCGTGCTCGTTTTCGCCGTGCAGCTCGGGTGGCTGCCTTCGGGCGGGCAGGACAGCTGGCGCCACGCGATCCTGCCGATCGCAACCCTCGGCCTTGGCGGCGCGGCCGTATTGGCGCGCTTTACCCGCAGCGCGATGCTGGAGGTGCTGGGCCAGCCCTATATCCGCACCGCCTCCGCCAAGGGCGTGCCTTGGCGCAAGGTCGTGACCGCGCATGCGTTGCCGAATGCGGCGATCCCGACCGTGACCATTCTGGGCTTCATGGTGGGAACGCTGATCGCCGGCGCGGTCGTGGTCGAGAGCGTGTTTGCCTGGCCGGGAGTAGGGCGGCTGCTCGTTGTTGCGGTTGCCAACCGCGACCTCTCCGTCGTGCAATGCATCCTGCTGCTCGTCGCGATGACGATGGTCACGTCGAACCTGATCGTCGATTTCCTCTACGGCTTCCTCGATCCGCGCTTGCGCGCGAAGGGAGCCCATGCATGACCGATGCGACGCTCAAGGACACCGCCATCCGCCGTCGCATCAGCCTGCCGGCCATTCCGGTCTCGGTCGCGCTCGCGATCACCTGGATCGTCGTGGTGCTGCTGATCGCAGCCTTCGCCGAGAAGATCGCGCCTTACGGCTTCACCCAGCTCGACCTGCGCAACCGCCTGTCGGCACCCGGCAATGTCGCGCACTGGCTCGGCACCGACGAGCTCGGGCGCGACGTGCTCTCGCGTCTGCTCGTATCGATCCGCATCTCGCTGTTGATTGCGTTCGGTGCGACCGCGATCTCGGCCGTCGTCGGTACCACGCTCGGCTTCCTCGCAGCGCATTTCCGCGGCGTGGTCGAGCAACTCGTGCTGATGCTGACCGACTTCCAGGCCAGCATGCCCTTCCTGATCATGGCGCTCGCGGTGCTCGCCTTCTTCGGCAATTCGCTGCCGCTGCTGATCGGCTTGATGGGACTGTTCGGCTGGGAGCGCTATGCCCGCATCGCGCGGGGCCTTGCCATCTCGGCCAATGCGCAAGGTTATGCGGCCGCCGTCCGGCAGTTAGGGGCGACGCCGGCGCGGATTTACCTGCGGCACATTCTCCCCAACATCGCCTCGACCCTGATCGTCTCGACGACGCTGGTCTTCCCCGAGGTGATCCTGATGGAATCGGGCCTGTCCTTTCTCGGCCTTGGCGTGCAGCCGCCGATGACCAGCCTCGGCAACATGGTCGGTTATGGGCGGGAGTACCTGACCCGGGCGCCCTGGATCATGCTGGCGCCGGCCACGACCATCGTCGCGACGACGCTGGCGGTCTCAGTGATCGGGGACTGGCTGCGTGACCGGCTCGATCCGACCCTTCAATAGGGGCAAGGCGGGCTACGAGGAGGCCGCGCCTGGGGCAGGGGAGCCCTGTCCGGCCCAAGTTCCCGTTGCGCGAGCCGACCCCGTGCGCTATCCGGCCGGAAAGGCCTGAGGCGGCTTCAAAATTTCCCGCCTGGCCCCACCCAACCAGGACGGAAACCGCCATGCCAGCCTATCGCTCCCGCACCACCACCCACGGCCGCAACATGGCGGGCGCGCGCGGCCTCTGGCGCGCGACGGGCATGAAGGATGCGGATTTCGGCAAGCCGATCATCGCGGTCGTCAACTCCTTCACCCAGTTCGTGCCCGGCCACGTCCACCTGAAGGACCTCGGCCAGCTCGTCGCCCGCGAGATTGAGCAGGCCGGCGGCGTCGCCAAGGAATTCAACACCATCGCGGTCGACGACGGCATCGCCATGGGCCATGACGGCATGCTCTACAGCCTGCCGTCGCGCGAATTGATCGCCGACAGCGTCGAATACATGGCCAACGCCCATTGCGCCGACGGCCTCGTCTGCATCTCCAATTGCGACAAGATCACGCCTGGCATGCTGATGGCGGCGCTGCGGCTCAACATCCCCGCGGTGTTCGTCTCGGGCGGCCCGATGGAGGCCGGCAAGGTCAAGCTGCACGGCAAGACCCATGCGGTCGATCTGATCGATGCGATGGTCGCCGCCGCCGATTCCAAGGTCAGCGATGACGACGTCAAGGTGATCGAGCGCTCGGCGTGTCCGACCTGCGGCTCCTGCTCGGGCATGTTCACGGCAAATTCGATGAACTGCCTCACCGAGGCGCTGGGCCTCGCGCTGCCCGGCAACGGCTCGGTGGTCGCAACCCATGCCGACCGCAAGCGGCTGTTCGTCGAGGCCGGCCACACCATCGTCGATCTCGTGCGCCGCTATTATGAGCAGGACGACGCGAGCGTGCTGCCGCGCAACGTCGCGAATTTCAAGGCGTTCGAGAACGCGATGACGCTGGATATCGCGATGGGCGGCTCGACCAACACCGTGCTGCATCTGCTTGCGGCTGCCCATGAGGGGCAGGTCGAGTTCACCATGCACGACATCGACCGCCTGTCGCGACGCGTGCCCGTGCTCTGCAAGGTCGCTCCTTCCGTCGCCGACGTGCATGTCGAGGACGTCCATCGCGCCGGCGGCATCATGGGCATCCTGGGCGAGCTCGATCGCGCCGGCCTGATCGACACAAAGGTCTCGACCGTGCACGCACCGACCATGGCCGACGCCTTGGAGCGCTGGGACGTCAAGCGCTCGAAGAGCGAGGCGGTGCGCACCTTCTATCGCGCCTCGCCCGGCGGCATCCCGACCCAGGTCGCCTTCAGCCAGGAGCGCCGCTACGACGAGCTCGATCTCGACCGCGAGAAGGGTGTTGTGCGAAATCTCGAGCACGCCTTCAGCAAGGACGGCGGCCTTGCCGTGCTCTACGGCAACCTCGCGCAGGACGGCTGCATCGTGAAGACCGCGGGCGTCGACGCTTCGATCCTGAAATTCTCTGGCCCCGCACGCGTGTTCGAGAGCCAGGACGCCGCAGTCGAGGGCATTCTGGGCGGCAAGGTCGTTGCCGGCGAAGTCGTGGTCGTGCGCTACGAAGGCCCGCGCGGCGGCCCCGGCATGCAGGAGATGCTCTATCCGACCAGCTATCTGAAGTCGGTCGGCCTCGGCAAAGCCTGCGCGCTCGTCACCGACGGCCGTTTCTCCGGCGGGTCCTCAGGGCTCTCGATCGGGCATCTGTCGCCGGAGGCCGCCGAAGGCGGCAACATCGGGCTCGTGCGCGACGGCGACCGCATCGCGATCGACATTCCCAACCGCAGCATCCAGCTCGACGTCTCCGACGAGGAGCTCGCCAAGCGTCGTGCAGCGGAGGAGGCGCGGGACGATGCGGCCTGGCAGCCGCAGAACCGCAAGCGCAACGTCTCGACCGCGCTGCAAGCGTATGCCGCACTGACCACCAGCGCCGCGCGCGGCGCGGTGCGCGAGGTCAAGCGCCGCTCGAACTGAGCGGCGCTATCGCGCGCTGCGATCCGCGGGTCGGATTGTGATTGGTCAATGAAGCGTTAGCGGCCAGCCAGAATTGGCTGGTCGCGTTAAGGATGCCCCGACGAACTTTCATCAATGCGGATTTCGCGGCGTATACTGCTGCACGCCGATTTATCTATCCAAATCATTTCGCTTGTTGGGGCACTACCACCATGTCTCGTACCATTGCCGTCGTTTTCGCCAGCGCAACCGCCGTCATCGCCATGACGGGCGCAGCGTCCGCCGGCTGCTACAGTTGCTACACCCCGCCGCCGTGCACGACCTGCTACCAGCAGCAATACGTGGCGCCGCAATATCGCGCCGTCGATGAGACCGTGATGATCTCGCCCGGCGCCGTCGTTGCCCATCGCACCCCCGCGCAATACCGCACCGTGATGGTGCCGCAGACCGTGATGGTCGCCCCGCCCGGCGTGCAGTACGAGCGCATCCCGCCGCAATATGCGACGCGCCAGCGCGTCGAGATGGTCTCGCCCGGCTACTCTTATTACGCCCCGGTCGCCTCGCCTTGCGCATCCTGCGGGGGCTACTGAACCAGAATCAGTTGCGGACAAAAAAGCGCGGCGCCCTGGCGCCGCGCTTTCGTTTGAAGCGAACGAGGCCCGGAGTTGGAGACCAGTCCAACCGGGCCTCGTAACCGGCGACGCCCTGGGCGGCGGCGCCGATGTCGGGATTTGAGTGTGTCCGGCCACGTGATGAGGGCCGTTGCAAGCTTCGCAAGCTAAGGCGCCAAGCTGACAGCGACCTTACAGGCGGTTCCGGTGGGCGAGGGCACTTGCCGCCCGGCTTGGGCCAAGTTCGCGTTGCCTTTGCGGAGCGCCTGCGTTAAGCGACTGAAATTCCTGTCAGGGAAGGGTGGCCGAGTGGTTTAAGGCACCGGTCTTGAAATACGCAGTGAGCGGTCTCGTTTGATCTCGTCTAGTTTGATTTTTTAGGCTTTTCAACGATCTACTGGCCTGCTCCTGTGCCGACCAGTTTGTCCAGTTTCGTCTAGATGCGGCTGGTTTGGGTCCAAGTTTGGGTCCAAATGTCTCTTCCGGACGCCACCGCTACTTCCGCAAGAACTCTGAAGCGAACGCTGCAATGGCCGCGGCAACCGACTTGTTGGCCTGCTTCGACCTTTTTCTCTTCGCATAATTCCGGAGCAAAACGGCTGGGTCATCGCCGATCCGTTGGGCTACGGTATGAACCGGAATGCCGGCGTCAAGCAGGGCGGTCGAGTGGATGCCTCGCAGGTCATGAAACCTTATTTTGCCAAAGCTGGGCAGATCGGCCTTGCTAGCCTGCTCCCTGACATGGTCAGCCCGGCGGGCGAATTCCTTTGAGAAGTTGCGCGGATTGCGTGGCTTTGTGAAGTCGAAGTCCTCGCCGGGTTCGGGCACCGCCGGGAACATCAGGGCGACGGCAGGCAGCTTGATCAGCGACAGGTCGACGTCAACGCCGTCGGGGATGCCGGCAACAATCTGCTGATGACGTTCCTTCTCCTTGAGCAACATCGTAACGCTGGCATCGTCGAGCTCGATGGTACGCAGCCCACGCTTGGTCTTTGGCAGTTTGAGCCGGAGCCCGAACTTCTTGGTCTGCTCCCATGCTCGCTCGATCCGCAGCGTCTTTTTCTCGACGTCGAGATCGGTCCAGCGAAGCGCCAGCAACTCATTGCGGCGAGCGCCTGTCGCTGCCGCGAGCACCACGACGGGATATAGGCCGGACGGCTCAAATCCGGCAATCAATCTGGCTAGCTCAGCCTCGTCTAGGCCCTCTCCGATTTCGTCGGTCTCCAGCTCCTCATCCTCGAAGACTTGGCCTTCCGGATTGGGGACGCGCTCCACACGAAGCATGGGGTTGCTGGCGATCGTGCCTTTACGAAATGCTGTCGCCAGACAGGCCCCGAAAACGGTGTGGACGTGGTGCGCAGTCCGTGGCGCGATCTCGCCCTTGCTCTCGATGTCCGCATACAGCTTGTCTATTTCGGGAGCGCGTAGTTTCTGCAGCTGCTGGTCGCCAAGCGCCGGCTTTACGTGCGTTCGCAGCAACTGTCCGTAGCGCTCTAACGTTCGCTGGCTGACTTTCTTGCGTCGCCGTCCGGGCGCGCCGGCATCCAACCATTGTTCCATCCATTCGCCGACGGTCAGCTTACTAGGATCAACATGCTCGCCGGTATCGCCAGCGCGCAGCAGCGCGCGCAATTCCTTTCGCGCGTCGCCCAGCGTGCCGTGAAACGTTTTGGTGAAGCGTTTGCCATTCACGCGGTAGCGAAGGCGATAGATCTCCTCGCCGCGACGATCGATGCTTCCATCTCCGTGCGATCGCTTGGACAGGCGATTGCCCTTGGGACCGGGCGAACGTTCGCGGATTGAACCCTTCATGATGATCCAGCTCCCTCATTGTTGAGCAGGGCGACACGAATTTCCTGCAATGCCTTGTTCGGAAGTTCGGCCACCACAAGAAGTCGATCCCGGCGCCGGTCGCGAATGCCGAACTGACTGAACCCCTGACGACGCTTCGGCCAAGCAAACCCAATGGAAGCCACAGGCTCGGTGCGAGACACGGTGACGTCGGTGAAGATTGAGGGCTTGGCTTCGGGCGCATCGGCGGACAGGATGAAGCTCAGCGCATCCTTAAAGTTTGTTGCGCCTGTCCAGGGACAACGATCCTTCTTGCCGTCGACAAAGGGCGCGAAAGCTAGCTTACGAACGCGATCGTCCGTATCGGACAGGTTGTCCGTCACCATCACCGCAACGGTCAAAAGCGCGACGTTCTCCGGCGTCGCTTCAGCTCCGCTCCCGCGTCCGCGGCCCTTTGGAGCGGGCAGGAGGTTCATCCGGACAAGCGCGCGCTGACGCTCGTACAGAGCTTGTTCTGTTAGCCCAAACAGAGGGGCGATGGTGGGAAGCAAACTGGTCAAACTTGGCATGGCAACCCAAACTAGTCAGGATTTTTGGTGAATGTCCAGAAATAAAACTTGAATTCAAACCAGTCAACTCTATATCTGGTAAATCACCAAATATCGGAGTGGCCAGGATGAAGAAGGCAGCGCAAGACGGGCAGCAAACTGAGAGGCTCGTTTACGATCTCTGGCCGGATGTCGGACAAATGCTTGGCCTGACGAAATACGCTACCTATGAGGCAGCGAAGAAAGGCGAAATCCCCGTCATCAAGATCGGCAAGCTGTTTCGCGTGCCGAAAGCAGCCTTCGACAAAATGATGGAAGAGGCGGGCGCTCGATAGGGCCCCTGCCGAAGCTATCGTCGACGGGTCCTGGCCCGTCGACGCAGGTTGTCCCCGCTCGGATGTACAGCGGTGGCACCGGCGGCACGCCGTTTCCGTCTATCCGGCGTGCCGCCAATTCCCCAGTTGCGTCAGTCAGTCCGAACCGGGCGGCGCCGCCGCCCAAAAAGCGCGGGGCCCGCGCTGCGCGGCAACGCAGGCGAGCCCCATAGATCACCGACGTGAGGGAACGCCGGGCATGTCAACAGGTAGAGAACCAGGTGTCAGTCGGCAAGCCGCGCGTCGCGCGCGCCGAAAGCGATCCCGCGCAGACCGGGAAAGGCGGGATGCGGCGTTTACGCAGAAATCGCGTGGGCGCCCGAAGGGCACTGGACTTGCCTTCTTCGATGATCGTGATCGCTTCGCGATCGCGATCGTTCACTGCGCGCACGTGTTTCGTTGTGTATCGCTGTATCACGCGGCCTATATTGCCGTTGCGCTCACATCAGACGTTCCGCTCGAAACCGCTTCGCTGGACTACGTTCGCGAAGCCCTGGGCCGGCCCGACCTCCATCGTTACATCCAATTTTCCGGCGGCCCGGCGCACGCGACCTTGAAGGGCGCCGCGGACGCATTGGTGGTGAAACTCAAGGCACCACGATCGCGAGACGAAGCCGAATGGATCAAGTGGTCTGCCGGCTACCTTGACAGCTTGGTCGACATGTATCTCTCGCCGCGCCCAGTGTTCGATGCGTCCTGGCACCGCGTGATTTTCGACCTCCTTACCGAGCGGGGTTGGGCGGGAGCTCTTCAAGAGATCGCGCAGAAGCTCTCCTTGGCGGCTCGGTCGAACTTCCCACCCGCAGAGCGATCTCCATCGCGGCGAACGATTGAACTGCTATGGCCGAAGCCGAAATCCTGAGCGCCGGCAATGTCTTGTCCCTCGAATTTCTTAAAGATCGCGACGTATGGCCCGGTCGCGCTACTCCGTTACGATTTCCCGGTGAGAGACAGGGCCGTCCGTGGACCATTGAACGACCGGGAAACACGCGGGGCGCCTCATGACTAATGTTGCGGAGCTGATTTCACCGTCGCAACGACGCGAGCCCCCGATAATTCAGCTGGGCGATATCTCCGATAATGCCACGCGAGGCGAACGCGCGCTGTTGGATGCTGAAGTGGACGTCTACCAGTACGGCGGCAATCTCGTTCGGCCGATCGTGGAGACGGTCGCCGCGGCGAACGGTCATAAGAGCGCTGTTGTCCGGCTTGAGCCGGTTGACGCCGTCTACCTTCGCGACTTGCTGGCGCGATACGCGATCTTCCAGAAGTACCGCTCTCGCGAAAAGGAATGGGCGCGATGCGACCCTCCCATGGATGTTGCGAAGACCATCCTAGCGAGGACGGGAGAGTGGCACTTCCAGACCATTGTCGGCGTGTTGACGACGCCAACAATGCGTCCGGACGGGTCGTTGCTGACCCGACCCGGGTACGATCCGGCGACCCAGTTGCTGCTGCTCGCCCCGCCGAAGATGCCCGCAATTCCAGCGAGCCCTTCGAAGGCCGATGCGCTGCACTCGCTTAGCCTTCTTGAAGACCTTCTTACGGAATTTCCCTTCGCTGACGACGTATCAAAATCCGTAGCCCTGTCGGCGCTGATAACGCCAATCGCGCGCGGCGCGTTTCCGGTCGCGCCGATGCATGTGTTCAGCGCGCCGGCGGCCGGGAGCGGAAAGAGCTACTTGTCGGACGTCGTCGCCTCGGCAGCGATCGGGCAGTTGATGCCAGTGATGGCAGCCGGCCGAAATGACGAAGAGACGGAGAAGCGGCTCGGCGCCGCATTGATGGCTGGACAGCCACTGATTTCGATCGACAACGTCACGAACGGACTTGGCGGCGACGCGCTGTGCATCGCGATAGAACGATCCAGCGTTCGAATGCGCATCTTGGGCCTTTCGGAAAACGCCCGCGTCGAGGCGCGTGGGACGACCTTCTTCGCAAGCGGAAACAACATCACAATTATCGGCGACATGACCCGACGGGTCATTACCGCAGTGCTCGATCCGGAAATCGAGAGGCCGGAACTGCGCGTCTTTAGGAAGGATCCCGTCGCCATGGTCATGAGCGATCGAGGCGCCTATGTCGCTGCCGCCCTGACGATCTGTAGGGCCTACGTGGCCGCAGGCCGGCCGCAGCCGGCCAAGCGCCTCGCCTCGTTTGAAGGGTGGAGCGACGTTGTTCGGTCAGCGCTGATCTGGCTCGGAAAAGCCGATCCCGTCGCCTCTATGGAGAGAGCGCGAGAACTCGACCCGCAGACGGTCGAACTGCGGGCGATGTTGGAAGCTTGGTCCAGCGCTGTGGGCATGGGAGTGGGAAACAGCTGCACCTGTGCGCAAGCGATCGATACGGCGGACGGCGACAATCCGGAATTTTTGGAGGCGCTGGAGACGGCGACCAAACAAAAGCTGACCGCTGGCACCCTCGGTGCTTGGCTCCAGCGCCGGCGGGGCACGGTCGTCGATCGCAAGCGGTTCGCCGTCGAGAGCAACAAGAAGGGCGGGTCCAAGTGGTGGGTCGAGGAAGTTTGACGGGGGGGGTCTGGGGGGTCTGAGGGGGTCTCTTTCAACCCCCCACGCGCGAGATGGCATGCCAAATCAATAAGAGAGGACCCAAACAGACCCCCTCAGACCCCCCAGACCCCCCTCATGGGTGGTGTGTGACGGCGGGCGCAGCAAGCGCCCGCCCCAATGACAAGACCCAATCAGAGGCCCAATGAACCCCCAATGGCTTCGTTGGGGCTGAGCAGGAGAGACCATGGTCGACGGCATTGAATTATTCACTCTGCGTCAACGCCGATCTGCCACTGGTGATACCTACTTCACCGGCAGGCTCGGCAATGCGTTCGTCGTCGTGATCCGCGACGAAGTCGAACGCGACGTTTGGAAAGTCATCGCTGCCGATCCCAACCAGACGAGGGATAACCGTCCATCGCCGGCGCGCGCCATAGCGCCGCCGGCTGACGACGGCGACCGTGACGAAGGTGACGACGACGAAGGCGACGCAGGTGACAACGAGTTCGATGAACTGCCCGCCGATCTGATGAGTTCCTGAAAACGAAGAAAGGAAGCAGCGCATGTCGACGGTCGATCCCACCTGGTACACGGGCGAACACGGCCAACAATTGCAACACGCGGAAGACCATTCACTGCGTCGGCGACCGGGCAAGCTACCGCCCTCAACTCAGGCGGCGATCGATGACATCAATCGCAGATACCCGACCGACCTGAATGACGAGCTCCCCGAGCTATAACCCCGCCAAGCTGATACGCCGCGCGCTGATGCGCGTGCCCGTCGACCGCACTCGGACGTGGGCAAGGGGCAGCCAACGCATGGGCGCGGCCCTCCCGTTGAGGGCGGCCCCTCCAAAAAAACATTTAGGGACCCTTTGGAGGCCGGTGCATGGGGCACGGGTCAGACGCCTGCCGATATCCACCGTAGCCGAAATTTTCAAAATCGCGGTTTCCTTACGGGGGCGACGCGAGATTTGCCCAAACCGCCAGTGCGTTAGCGACCAATTATTAAAAGCTCGCGATTTCCCTTCGTCATCGCTTAGCGTTCGCCGTTGTCACCACGATTGAGCGCACGGATGATCATTCAAAAAACTCTGACCCCAGCCAGGAAGGCGGGAAACCTTGCGAGCGCGGCCGCCGCGCTGCGCGCAGCCGAGCGCGCATACCGCGTCGCTTTGGTCGACGGCGACCTGATCGGAGCGATCCGAGCGAAGGAATTGCTCAACTCAGCCGAGGTCGCGGTCGAAGTTGCCCGTATGGCGATTGAAGGCGTCGACGAATGAGCGTGCTATTTCGTGTCGCTGAGCGCGTCATAAATTGCCCGCTCATGATCCTCCCAGCGAAACTTGAGGTTATCGCGTCCGTTCTGGACGGTCGGATCGGGATTGATGCCGCTTCGCTAGGTCCGGTCGAGATCGGCGCCGTGAAGAAGGCTGGGCCTCAGAGCTCCCAGTTTGTCGGGAGTTACGAACCTGTCGACCCCAAGAACCCATCGGCCGGCCGCAAGCCGTACCGGACGACATCGGACGGCGTCGCGCTGATCCCGGTTCTGGGTAGCCTTGTAAACCGCGGCGCGTGGGTAGGTGCCTATTCCGGCCTTCAGAGCTATGAGGGACTGAAGTTTCAGCTGGCGGCTGCCGCGGCGGACCCTTCGGTGACGTCGATCATCCTCGACATGGACAGCCCGGGCGGCGAAGCGGTCGGTGCCTTTGAAGCCGGTGATGCGGTCCGCGCAGCTGCGCAATCGAAAGAGGTCGTCGCCGTCATCAACGGCATGGCAGCCAGCGCAGCGTATGCGATCGCCGCGCAGGCGTCGCGGATCATCACGACGTCGTCTGGGATTTCCGGCTCTATCGGCGTCGTCATGCTGCACGCCGACTACTCGAAGCGACTGGAGAAAGAAGGCGTGAAGCCGACGCTGATCCATGCCGGCGCGCGCAAGGTTGACGGCAACCCCTACGAACCTTTGACGAAAGAAGTGAAGAGTGAAATTCAAGCCGAAATCGATCGCTTCTATGACCTGTTCGTCGCCAGCGTCGCCAAGGGGCGGCCCGGCATGACCGAAGCCGCAATTCGCGCCACCGAAGCGCGAACCTACATCGGGGCCGATGCCGTCGCGGTCGGTCTTGCCGATGCCGTCGGCAGTTTCGAAAGCGTTCTGGTTGAATTGACGGCGTCGGCGCCAACGCGTCGTTTGCCGCCGCCCGCCGCACAGTTGACGTTCACAGCAGCCGATCTCGCCACCGCGCGCGCGGAAGGGCGCGCGGAAGGTCTCCAACTGGGCGTTACCGATGGTGGCCTTGCAGCTGCTATGGCGCGGATCGACACGGTGACGAGCCTTCCGGAAGCCCAAGGTCGACGACAGTTTGCCTATTACCTCGCCTCGCAGACGGCTCTCCCGATAGAGGTGGTGAGGGGCGCTTTGAAAACCGTACCGACCGAAGCCGATGTTCTCCGTAGCGGTGGCAGATCGCTGGAACTCCGCGCCGGCGGACAGCCGCTTGGTCTTGTTCTCGAAACTGCCGGCCAACGCTCACTCGCCGAAAAGGAACCTGAGCTATGATCTTCACCAAGCCAAAATCTCCCACGCTCGCTTCCCGCATAGCGGCACTCGACGAAGAGATCGCCGCAGGCGCCGCGACGATCGCCAACCTTCAGACCCGGCGCCGTGCTGCCATTCTCGATGGTGACGATGCTGCGAGGACCGTCATCGAAGATGCGATCGCTAGCGCCGAGCGCGAGGCGACACTGCGAACGGAGCGTCGCGACATCCTTGTCTCCGAACACGAAGCGGCTCTTGCCCGCGACGCGCGAGAAGAGTTTGCTCGGCGTCACGCCGTGCAGGGCGAGATCAACGCAAAGGTAGCTGCATCCGGACAGAAGGCGCTTCGGAAGGCGTGGGAGATCACAGCCACGGCGCTTCGCGAGTTTGCGGACGCGCGGGTGGCTACAGATCTGTTGAACAAGGCGGCGCCGGAAGGCTTTTCGCAGCTTGCCTACGCGGACGATCTTGCCCGCGGCGCGTCGGCCCAGGCCTGCGTTGTCCTTTCCGACAAAGAAGTTGAGCAGTGGGCTTTCCTCTCAACTGGCAACCGCGTCGGCGATCAGGATGCCGTCCAAGGCGGAATTTTGCCTGTCGGCCTGCATGCGCAACCGCAGCGGTGCGTAAAACGACGTTTCCGTCATGTCCGATTTCACCCCGCCGAGAATGCCCGACATGCTCTGCCGATCTCGACAGAGCTTCGCTTCCCGCGGTGGGACGCTGCCGGTCCGATTTTCGACGGCGCTCTTGTGGTGCCGGACGCAGTTGCGACTGCGCTGAACACAATCGAAGAAAATCAGAGGAGCAAGACCGCACGCCCCGTCCTGGAGGAATTCATCGCGATCGATGATGCCGCATCGGATGCGGCCTAAGTTGGTCGGACACAACACGATATCGACGCCCCCAGCCCGTTAGCTGTGGCGTCAACACCAATCTTCAATCCTCAACCCTAAACCGGAGACTTCAGAGATGGCTTTGTCAGGCGTTCACATCACTTTTGGATACTCGATTGCCGACGCAGGCGACCGCTCCAGCGGATCTGCACTTCCGTTCAACGCCACTGGGTCCCAGACTATGGCAAGCGCCGGCACGTCCACCGTGACGGCACCGCAAGCCATTCCCGGTCAGCGTCCGGTGTTGTCGATCAGTGCGGCGGCACCAATCTTCTACGCGATCGGGCCGACCCCCGATGCGACGAACGGCCCGCGTCGCTACTTCGATCCTGCAGCACAAGGTAACCGCGAGGACATCTTCGTTAACGCCGGCGACAAGTTCGCTTGGGTTGCGGCCTAGCAGGCCAAGCGGCACGGCGTCGTGCGGGCCGCGGGGTTCAAGGGAAGGACCCGCGGCCCGATCTTCTCAACCCAAACAATCCACGTGAGGACAAACACTCTATGAGCGAAGCCAAAACGATCAACCTGAAGAAGCCGCTTCAGTCGCCGGAAGGCGAAGTCAAGCGTATCGTTCTGCGCGAACCGACGTTCGACGAATACCTGGTTCACGGTGATCCCTACACGATCGCGGCGTCGGCCGGCGGCAGCCCCTTCATGGTTGAGAACGCCGAGGTCATCGCGACCTACATCAAGGTTTGCCTTGTCGAACCAAAGGACCCGGCGATCTTGTCGCAGGGCAAGGCGAAGCTGGGCAAGGAAGTGAAGGAAGCCGTCTTGGCTTTTTTCCGTCCCGACGCCGAAACGGGCGAAGCCTCCGCGACCTAGCGGACGAATTGGTCTTCGGCGGCGTCGGGGGACAAAGCTTCTTCGATATTCAGAGGCTTTCGATTTCCGAACTTCAGTATTGGCACTCGCGCGCGGTCGCGTGGGGGAAGAAGCAGCAACGGAATAACAGGAGGCGCTAATGGCCAAAATAATCGAGGCGACCGCGCGGATAAATGCGGTGGACGCAACCGGCGCCGTATTCGACAAGATCGCCAAAAAGATCGATGCGATCACGAAGTCTGCCAAGACGTCAAAGAACGTCGATGCATTGTCGAAGTCGCTGGAACGCGCCCAGCAGCAGATGGCCGCGATCGACCGCTTCGGTTCTGCGCGCGGCGGCTTCGCTGATGCCCGCGAAAAGTTTCGGGCGACACAGGTGGCGGTCGACAGTGCTGCGCGTGCGATGAAGGCTGGCGTCGGCAACGCCGCCGCCCTGCAACGGGCCTACGACAGCGCGCAGGCAGCGGTCAGCCGCGCGTCGGCCGCCTTCGAACGACAGAAGACCGCAGTGCTTCAAGCGAAGCATGGCCTCGAACAGCTTGGTATTCCGGCGAACCGCGCAGCTGCAACACAGGACAAGCTACGCGCGGCCGTAGACCGAACGAACGCCGCCCTTGAGCGGCAGCCCGGGCTTGCGCGCCGATCGGCCGCAGCCGTCGGCCGCGGGATCGGAAACGTTCTGCCGTTCGCCGGTCCTGCGATCCTTCACGGCACGAAGGAGGCTGTGAAGGCTGGCGCCGAAATCCAGTCGGAAAAGGTCAGGATGCGGGCCGCGGGTATTCCGGAAGCCGACATCAATCGCGTGACGTCGGAAGCGCCGCACCTCACCGCTAAATACACCAACGTGAAGACGTCGGACGCGTTGGAGCGGTTCAAGGAGCTCCGATCGATCGTCCTTCATCCCGATGAAGCGCACGAATTGCTGCCGACGGCCGTCGCGGCGAACAGCGCCTTGAACGCGATGGACAAGAGCGGCGAAGCCGGGCATGGGCTCGGCTTCGCCTTCAAGGGCGCCGAAATCCTTGGTCGCGCGCAGGATCCGGAGAAATTCCGGAACTACATGGACGCCGTGATTAAGGCGCGGCAAGTCATGGGCGACACGGTCACGGCCGAAGGCATCTATGAGAACGCAAAATACATGCGGTCATCGGGCGCGCAACTGTCCGACCGCTACCTGACAACGACGGCGCTGTCGCTGGCGCAGGAAATGGGCGGCTCCAGCGCCGGCGTCGCGACCGATATGTTCGAAAAGACCGTCCAGGGCGGCTTGGCGAACCGCCACGCCGCGGCGAAAGCATTCGTCCGGTATGGCCTCGCGAATGAGGAAGACTTCGAGAAGACCAAGACCGGAGAACTGAAGGGGCTAAAAGCCGGCAAGCATGTGAAGGACTGGAAGAACGCAATGGCGAACCCGGACCAATGGGTCTGGGGACAGCTGGTCCCTGCGCTCGAAAAGGCCGGCATCACCGACCCGGTCGAACAGATTGCCGAAGCTCGAAAGATGTTCCCGGGCACTTCATCCGACCTTGTTGCGAAGCTGATCACGCAAAAGCAGTCGCTCCAAAATCACGCGACACTGTACGGCGGGGCGAAGGGTCTGGACAGCGCAGAGCTGAATAAGAGCGACCCGTTTGTCGCGCTGAACTCGCTGACGACGTCACTGTCGAACCTTGCGGGCGTGCTGACGCAGCCCGCAATGAAGGATATCGCCGGCGTGCTGGACGGCATCGCTTCGGCCTTTGGAAACTGGCAGAACCAACTGTCGGCCTTCAATAAGGAGCACCCGGACGCGGCGAAATGGATCGGCGGCGGCGCGATCGCCGGCGGCTTGGTAGGTGGTGGATATGCCACGATGAGCTTGTTTTCCGGCCTGATGAATGGCTTCGGTCTGGGGACGTCCGCGGTGGCTCTGGACGGGTCCGCCGCGGCGCTTACCGCGGCCGCCGCCGAACTATCGGCCGCCGCCGTCAGTGGCAAAGTAGCGAACGCAGCGTCGCCTGCCGCAAGTGCGGCAGTCGGCGGCTTGTGGGGTGCCGGCGCGGCGGCGCTTCCCTATTTGCCGGCCGTCGGGGTGCTGGCCGCTGGGGCGGGCGCCTACTGGCTGGCCGAAAGCGCCAACGAGGCGCAGGGTATCACGCGGGACAGCACACGCGCGCGAATGCGGCGCCAGCAAGCAAAGTACAATTGGTGGGGCAAGTATATCGGCGACGATCCGTTCTCAGCCCCCGAGCTGTCTCCAACGATGACGTATGGAACGGGCGTCGGTGGCGATAAGATGGTTCAAGCGCAGCTGACCGGATCAGCTGAAGTCCACGGCGAAACGAAGATCGTCGTGGAAGCAAGCTCGACGCTTCTGGACGTCGTTAGGCAGGCTGAGAACGCCGTGAAGCTTGTCGGCACGCTGAACGCAAACGGCCCAGGCTCGCTGGGGCATTCTTCGCCGGACGCAGCCGCCCCGCCGCCGTCGATCGGCCCGCAGATCCCGATTTCTCACTAAGGGCGGCTGTGCCGCGCGAATGGCGAAGCATTATCGAGGAAAAATCCCATGGGAATTGAAGTCGTCACCATCACCGCCGGCGGTATGCAATGGACTGCGTTCAAAGAATTCCACGTCCACGCAGCATTCAATAAAGCGGCGCGAGCATTCTCGATTGAGGTTGCTGCCGAACTTGGCGCGTCGGCGACGAATGCAATCTTCTCTGTCGGAACGGAAGTAACGATTAACGCGAATGGAGATCTTCTTCTGGCCGGCTACGTCGACAGCCGCGAGCCTAGCATCGCGGCTAGGAAGGCCATTATCAGCGTCAGCGGCCGGTCGAAGTCGGCGGACCTGATCGACAGCAGCGGCGAACACGAAACCGGCCAGTTCGAAGACAAAGACCCGCTCGAAATCGCGCAAGCGATTTCGAGCAACTACGCTGCGAAGTGGGAGAGCGACCAACAGCTGGAGAAGATAGAGCAGTACCAGTTGACGCCCGGCGAAACCTGCTTCCGCTGCGTTGAAAAGCTGACCCGTCAGCAAGGGATGACGATCACCGGTACGCCGGAAGGCAACGCCAAGATCACGAAGGCTGGGTCTGAGCGCAACGGCCCGCTGATCGAAGGCGTGAACATTCTGGCAGGCACGGCGCACCACAACGGATCAAACCGGCACTCCAAAATTATCGTCCGCGGTCAGCGACCGTTCGGTCACGGCGACGACAATCTAGAGATCGAAGCCGAAGAACAGGATGATGGCGTTCAGCGCAATCGAACTATCATCATCATTCAGAATGAAGACACGACCAAGGATCGCGCGAAGAAGCGCGCAAAGAACCGGAAGAACCGCACGGCTGGCAACGCCCTGAAGGCGACGATCTCGGTCCAAGGCTTCCACGATGACGGCGGACAACTGTGGGCGCCGGGCAGTCTTGTCTGGACCGAAAGCCCGTTCCTCGACATCGCGCAGGACATGCTGATCGAAAGCGTCGACTACCGCCAGAACGACGGCGGCAGCATCGCAACGCTGAACCTTATCGATCCGCGCGCCTATGACGGACAGGGCGCCGGCGGCGGCAAGGGCAATAAATCCGGCTCTGACTGGGTATTCCCTAGCGAAACCTCCCAACCTACGGACATCTGATGTTTTTCGAACACGATGACGGCATCCGGTCGACGACGCGCCGCGCGCGCGTCGTGAAGGTCGACGACAGCCGCAGCCAGCAACGGATCGACCTGAAAGGCCTGAAGAACGAGAAGCCGAAGAAGATTTGGCGACCGTTGGACTTCGGCTTCACGTCCGTCCCGCCGCAGGATTGCGACGGGTATCTGATCCAGATGGGCAGCAGGTCCGATCGGACGCTGTACCTTGATGGCGGTCATGAGAAGTATCGGCCGAAGAACACGCCGGCCGGCTGCATGGCAATCTTCAATCAATACGGCGACATTGTCCGCGTCTTCAAGGATAACGCCGACGTCGTCCATCAGAAGAAGGTCAATATCCGGATCGGGCATGGCTACAAAGCCGGAGAGAGTGGCGACAGCGGGAACGCTTCGACCGACATTGACGATCAGAGCAGCGAAGACACGAAGACAATTTCGGTCGTCCTTGAAGATGGCGAAGCGATCACTCTGACCTATGAGGGATCGACCGTCACCATCCGAGAAGACGGCCACATCGTCGCGCAGGCGGCGTCTCAGTTTTCAGGCGGCGTAGCCGGCGGCCGCTGGGTCGTCGTTCGCGGAAGCCGTGTCGATCTGGGCGTGACAAGCCCCGACGGCACCGCGACACCGCAGGTCGAAACGACAGCCGGTCCCTCAAACATCGTCTTTGCAGAGATTGCCTGATGGCTTCAGCGAGCGACCTCCTCAACGAAATCGGCCGTATCACAGCGCGGTTGGCTGCGACAGAGGCGATCGTTGTCCAAATCACCGCACCGCTTTTGGAACACGTGCAGCCTGGGCTTGGTCGCGAACTGATCCACGCCATCAGAGCTGGATTGAGCTTGCCGACGCACGATGAATTCCAAAGCCTTGCTGCTGAGGAATATTTGCAACGACTTGCTGACAACATCGAAGCGCGCGTTCGGACCACGCTTGATCGACGAAGACCCAACGGGGATATCCCGCATCAATCACTCTGAAATCGTACATCCATCCACGAGGTAGATAATGGCTCTTGATCTTTTCGGACCCACAGCCAGCGCAGGCGGCGTAACTGTCCGCCCGACTGAAACGCGGTCGTTCACGGCGACGGATACCTTCTTCCGAGACTGTTCGTCCCCCGACCTGGACGACGGGACCGAATTTCAAGCGGCGTGGTTCAATCAGGCGCTTGCGGCCCTGCGTGCCATGGCGCGCGGCAATGGCCAGACGGCAGGTGCCGTTGACGTCGTGACGCAGGACAATGCGGACGACAACATTCTTCTGAAGACCATCCAACACCTGATCCAGCGCGGGCAGCCGCTTTACGGTGAAGACACGTCGTCGACCGTGAACGTCATCACCGCGGCGCTTTCGCCGGCCCCGGCCGAGTACAAAAAGGGCATGACCGTCGCGATAAAGATCGCGAACACGAATTCCGGCGCAACCAAGATCAACCTGAACGGCCTAGGTCTTGTTAACGTCATCAGACCCGACGGATCTACGCCGCTTGACGGCGATCTACCCGCCGGCGCTGTCCCAGCGCTGCGGTATGACGGGGCCGCGTTCCAAATCATCGGCGCCGATGCGCGACCGACACTGAAGCGTAACACAACGATCTATGTCCGGACCGACGGCAACGACGGCAACGACGGAAGCGCGAACGATAGTGCACATGCGCTGGCGACGCCGCAGGCAGCTGTCAATCTCGCATTCAAGTATGGTCCGTCGCCCTTCACGATGACGATCGTCATTGGCGCAGGCACTTTTACCGGCGGCATGATTACGCCGTTTTATCTGGGGCCGAACATCGTCGTGCAGGGCGCGGGCTCCGGTTCGACGATCTTTGACGGTGGCGCAAGCAACTACGCCTGCGCCGTTCAAGGGCCGAACACGATGACCGTTTCCGGCATCAAGTGCCAGAGCTCGTCCGGACCTGCCGGTGCAGCATTGTTCTCTGCGTCATACGGAGCAACGCTCACGACAAACAATACGGCGAGCGGTTCTTGCGGCGGTGCGGTTTTTCAGGCCTCGCGCAGTGGTAACGTTGTGGTCGGCAATCACACTTTCAGCGGCAACTGCTATGCGGCGTTTTGGTCTAATTACGCCGGCATCATGCAGTGGACGCAGGGTGTCACGCTGACGATCAGCGCGCCGATTACGGTTTCGATCGCATTCGCTATGGCGGGCGCCGCCGGGACCATGGGCGTTCCGTCGCCAGCGCCTACATTTTCAGGTGCGGGCAACGTGACCGGCCCAAAATACACTTGCGGCGGCGCTGCCGGCATCGATAGCGGCGGGAATGGCGTCAACTACTTCCCTGGCTCATCTGCCGGGTCCACGAATAATTCTGGCTACTACATCTGAGGGGGATGTCATGTCCGTCAAACACAGCTTTCAATCCGGCCGCGCGGACAACGTCGACGCCGGCGCGATCCAGCCGTCGCAATGGAACGCGGATCACTCCCTGACCGGAATGCTGGCGATCCTCGATCAGCTGGCCCCGTCGCCGAACACCGTCTTTACGCTCGATGGGAGCAATCAGCTATCGCTTCAGGCGACCGCTTCGTTTGCTCCGATCTATTCGCCCGTCTTCACCGGCGTTCCGACGGCACCGACAGCGAGCCAAACGGTCAACTCGACGCAGATCGCGACGACGGAATATGTCCGAACTGCCATCACGACTTTGATCGGCGGCGCCCCTGGCGCGCTCGACACGTTGAACGAGCTCGCGACAGCCATCAATGACGATGCCAGCTATGCTGCGACTGTCACCGCTGCTCTTGGCGTTCGGCTCCGCGTTGACGCTGCGCAGGGGCTTACGTCCGGGCAGAAGGCGCAGGGACTTTCCAATCTCGGCGTCAATCAAATGTCGTCGATCGCTAGCGGTGCCGATTTCAACACCGTTCAGACGACCGGCACATACTATACGGCGGCAAATAACTGCACCAATACGCCGACCGCCGGCCAATATTGGTATCTTGAGGTTTTCCTGAACAATACCAATTTCATCCTTCAGCGCGCGACGCTTTATGATGCCGCAGGCGCTCTAACGTATCAGCGCACCATGGTCAGCGGTTCTTGGGGCGCTTGGCATCAGGTCATTGAACTTGACGCCTCTGGCAAATTGCCCGCCGTCGACGGATCGCAACTGACGAATATCGTTTTCGCCGGCGCGGTTCAGTACGATCAGGCGCAGACGCTTACCGCGGATCAGAAGGCAGCGGCGCAAGCGAACCTTGGCGGCTTCCCCTTCAATGGGCAGATCGTCGAAAGCCACGCCGCCGGCGCGGTGACATTCGCAGTCAAGACGCCGTCCGGTGCTGATCCTAGTGCGGCAACGCCGGTTGTGTTCCGCTTCCCGACCGGCGGCGGCGCTTACACATTCGTTTCGGTCACAGCGGCGCTGTCGATCACCATTCCGTCAGGCGCAACTCTTGGGCAGACGAACGGTCAGGCGTTTCGGCTTTGGGTCGGGGCGTTCAACGACGCCGGCACGGTGCGGCTTGCGGTGCGCACCAATTCGACGGGCAAACTCGGCTATACACGACCGCCGGAAACGAGGCCGCAATCAAGCACGTTGACGCCGGCGAACGCTGCGAACGTGTTCTACTCCACCGGCGCTGCCGTCACCTCGAAATACTGGTCATGGATCGCGCACGCGACATATGAAAGCGGTCTCGCGACGGTGGGAACGTGGGCGGTGTCGCCAGATTATGTCGCGCTAGTCGATGCCTCGTCGCCTCGGCCGGGTGATGTGGTGCAAGAGGTGACCGCACTCGGGCCTGCCGGAACGGTGACGGTTTCTGATACCGCTGGCCCGTATGACGTGATTTCCCAAGCGATCACGCCATCGTCGGCGGCGAACAATATGGACATCGAGAGTGACGGATTTATCTATATCCGCACCGCCGCCGCCAGCGGGAATGGCAATCTCTTGATCGCGAACGGGTCAACCGCCATCTCGCCGTCGTATAGTCAGTTCTATCAGAATGCCTCAACGGATGCGCTTATCACGGTGCGGCCGCACGCGGTCGATCGGCCGAACACGATCGCGGCGGTGACGTACAAGCTGCGCGCGCTGAACATCGCAACTGGCACCGGGCAAATCCAATATTCCGGCTGGAGTTTCCGGATACGTGAAATCTACACCTGATCGAAGGCGCAAAGGCCGCCCTACGGGGCGGCCATTGACGCGAACCGTGACCAACACGGGAATTGTCCCGGCGAACTCTGCGCGAAACGGGAAAGTACCCGCGTTGCTTTCTAAAAAAATTTCAGTAAACCTAAAGCAGATCGCCCGGCAGTTCGCGCTGCCGGGCGATCCTAACCTGAAACACCATGGGATAAACATGCTGTCACAAGCTAACTCAACGAATAGCACTCTTCGCCAATCGACGCACCAGTTACGAAAGCCGACCCCGATCGAGGCGCTTTGGCGACTGTATCAAGCAGCGTCGATCGAAAAGCGTCGCATCTATGCGCTTTATGACGAAGCGGAAGCGGCCGGCGATAGCGACAAAATTGATCAGGCGCATGCAGCATGCGACGCCGCATTCGAGGCGCTGGAAAATATCGCCGACAAAATCATGCGATTGCGGCCGAAGGTCCCCGCAATCGACCTACCGATTAAGGCCCAGGTTCTTGTCGGGCGCGATCACGGTAACGGCTATTGGGCCCCGGACGTCCAGCGTTTCTGCCGGGACGTTATGACCGCGACCGGGATATCCGGAACTTAGGCCCGTGAACAAAGCCGACCGCACCGAACGGCTCCGGGCGCTCAGTCAACTGGCGCTTGGGATCATCCGTCGGTGCGGCCAGCATTGTTGTGTCAATCGCACCGACGGCCGCTGGCGGATATCCGAAGTCCGTTACAATGGGTTCAAGCTGGCGCGCTCGCGATTGATCGATGACGAATACCGGACGTCCAAATTGGACGTCCGGTATCTCGGAAAGATCGTCCTTCACGTTGAATGGACGACTGACGCGGTCGCACGGACGTCTTACCGACCGGGGTCATGGGAGGCCTTGCTTCTCCGATACGATCGCACGCCAGCTTTGGCCGGGCGCGTCGAAGCTCGGACATGAAGACCGATCTTCCATATTGGCCGGCGGCGCTGCGTCTGGATCAGGCGGCCGCCTATTGCGGTCTTAGCGTGCCGACGTTTTCGGCCGTCTGCCCGGTGAAGCCGATCGAGTTCACCCAATCCAGCCGCGGGCGTCGTTGGTTGCGCGCGCGCCTGGACGCATGGCTTGCATCGCTGGATAAGAATGATCCCGAAACCGGCAGCGTACGGCGCCGAATTGGGGACATGATCGGAAAGTCGCCAGAACCTATCCTCAGAAGGCGTCGTCGCGGTGAACGAACCTGAACCTGATAGCGATCCGCGCGACGAAGCGGCAGCTGGGCAAGCGAAGCCGCGGCGGCCGCGGCGCGAAGCGCGCCGACCAATAGTCACACTTGAGCAACTGCCGTTGTTCGCCGACGAACGATCCCTGAGCGAAGCCGTCCTAGGGCATGGAAAGTACACTCATTGGCGCGCTGTCGTCCCTCTGCTCGAAGGCCGCGGCTTCCCGAAAATCGACGGCTTGATGGGCGGCCGATATACGCGCGCTGTGCGCGCGTTTTTTGATCGCGAATACCGTATCCACGGCGACGAACAGGTTTCCAAGCCGCATTCGCCGGCGAAGTTGGGGGCAGCTCATCAGCCCGCAAACTTGGGGGCAACGTGGAAGAAACGCGAGCGCAAGCCGTAGTGATCTGGCGACCTTCCTGAATGTGCTCCAGACCCACTCAGCAGCCCGTCACTGTGCCGCGTCCAAGTCCAAGAGGTTTTCGCAGAGGGGTTCGCCAGTTTCGAGCGCAGCGTTCAGGATCATTTCGGCGATGCGGCCGGCGTCCAGCGAATGCCTGCCTGCGAGGCGCGAGAGAAGGTCGGCGCTGCGGACGTGAACGCCGACGCGATAGATGATCCGGGCTTCCGGACTTTCCTGCCGCGGACGGCCGCCCTGTCCTGACAGGACGATGTTGAAGCGCTTGCACAGTTCGAAGATGCGCGGCGCTTGATTGCCGGCCAGTCCGATGTCCAGCGCGATTTCGCGCGCAGTCATCTTCCTGTCTTCGGCAAGATGCCTGACCCATGCGATCCGGCCTTCGTTCCACTCGATCCGTCGGCCGACATTACCGAAGTCAGGCTTCAACATTTGCGCCCCTCTTTTGCAGGGCCGCTCCGCCGGCCGCTGTTTCATGGTTTTAAGGAACGAATGTAGCGCCGAATAGACCGCGATGCGCCTGATCTGTTCCGAAGCGACGGGGCTCGCCTTCCGCAATTCGGCGAATTCTCGATTGAAGTCGCGCATTTGGCCGGCCGCCTGGCATGTCGGCCAAGGCCTGGTCGACGATCGCGAGCGCGGCGCGCTGGACGGCGCGGGCGAAGGGGGCAGTCCGAATGCCGGCTTCAGCCGCGGCCGCATGGACGGCCGCGAGCGCGGCGGGGCGGCCATGTTTGGGGCGATCCGGCCGGCGGCGAGCTCGGCGACCCCGGGCCTGATATCGGGCGACGGCTCGCGAGGAAACATCACCGTCCGATTGCATGGCAAGGGCAGTCGATCCAAGCGGCCTATTACCGCTGGATGAACGCGCGAGGGATCAAGCTGGATCCGGGGAAGGTCGATCGGCGGCATCGGCGAGGGGGTGTCGAGGTATAGCTCGACACCGAGAGGGACAAAGGGGACAGGCTGATTTGTCGTATCGCGCGGCGGTCGAACAGGCTGACGAGGCACGCCCCCCCCGGAGGCAACGGCGAGCCCTCGCGGCCGTCGGCGTTCATCCGCCGTGCTGTTGGTCCTCTGCCGAATGCCAGTCCGCGCCGTGGCGGCGGATCATCTCGCGATGAGACCGCTTGATGAACACGCGCTCGACGCAAAAGCCGGCGGTGATTGAAGCGGCCAGCGCGAGCCCGGCGGCGACGTAGCTATTCATGAAATCCCAAAGAATGCTGCAGCCGGCGACTACGAGAAAGGTGAGTACCATGACCGCACTGCGGACTGTTTTAACCATAATTTTCCTCCAGGCCCGAAATGGCGAGGAACCTCTTATCATTGCAACCATGACGATCAGCAGCATTGATGGTCATCTTTCCGCCGCCTTTCTGCGACGCGGCCCCCGCGGCCTGTCGACATGCCACGCGTCCCGCCATCTCCACGCCCGCCGCGTCGCTGTTGCTGCTGACCGCATCGTGGAGGATCGGAAGATGCTCTGCGCTCCATTGCGGAAATGGCCCCTTAGGGCCGCAGCCGACTTGTCCCGTCAGCAGGATTTCCAACACACGCCTGCTGGAGCTGTAGACACACGATGGCGGCTGAGGCCGCAACAGGAGAGGTCATCATGTCGAGCAAAAAATCCATGCTTCCACCGCGTACAGATCGGTCTGAGTGGCTGTCCCGCCGAGCGGCACTCGCAAGCCTCGCGATCCTTCCTGCGGCGCTCCCCGGCGCCGCGGCAGCGGAACCGGACCCGATCTTTGCCGTCATCCAACGCCACCGCGATCTGTCGGATCATTATAGCGCGGCCACGGCGATTTCTGCGAAACTGCCGGACGGCCCTGAATTTGAGGCTGCCGACAAAGTAAGCGGCGAAAGAGGTGATGCTCTCTCGAAGCATACCGACGTGCTGATCCGTTCAGAGCCGACGACAATGGCGGGCATCGCCGCCTTGACCCGTTACGCGGCCAGCTTGGCCAACTGGCAAGTGCCCTCGGATGAGGACTGGCCTCAGGTCTTACTCGGCACGTTGGCGAACGCCTTCGACAGCATCCTTCAGACGGAGGGCTGACGTCTTGCCGGATGTTTGCCGCCGCGCTGCCCGCGCGCGGCGGAGGCAGCCAGCGCATCATCACCATCTGACGCTCGCGCCAGTATTGCCGATCACGGTGAAGCAGGTGACGTTTTCTGCTACAACGCTGTGAGCAGGAGGGCGATTGATGGCACTAACGACCGATGACATGCGGTTTGCGCTTAACGACGCGAGAGAGCGCCACAAGGCGACCGTCGATCTCATCACTGGAATGGATCGTCAAGCTCTCAGCTTTCTACAGCTGTACGTCACGCTCGCTGGCGCCGCGCTTTCAGGCGCCGGCGTGATCCTTCTGAGCACAGCAGCAGCTTATCCTCGCGCTCTCGGGGCGGGTCTCCTCGCGTTTGCCGCTCCGCTCGTGATCGGTGCGATCGTCTGCATCATCACTATCTGGCCGGCGAACATCAGCCCGCCGGGTCGTGATCCAGATTTTTGGCAATGGGCAGACCGTGAGGACGTCACAGCCGAGATGGCTTATCGCGCTTATCTCGCAAATCTTGCCGTGAAGGTGAAGCAGAACGAACTACTCAACATCCGCGTCTCAAATTGGATGCTGGCGGCCAAAATTGCCGGCATCGCCGCCCCCGTATTAGGGTTTTTCGTGGCAGCGATCGCTTCCCAACCGATTTAGTTTCAACGCGTGCGAGGGATCGGTGTTTCGCTCTTTCGGCGGTCCGTGTCCTCAGGCGGAGGGGGCGGCGGGGGTGGTGGACGCTTATCGTCTTCGTTCGATATCGAACCATTCATCGGACAAATCTCCATTGGTCAGACAGTGGGGATTTCAGGCGCGCGTTCTGACCGCGAATCAGGACGCGCGCCACTTCGATCATTATAGCCTGTTAGCCTCGATCCAGGGTTCGTCGATCGATCAAACGCGCCCGAGATCGGCCGTCCGAAGGTCTCGCGTAGCTGCCGTGCCGAACGGCGTCGGACTGCGGCAAGAAAGCCCGGCGCGCAGAAAATCTGCGCGCCGAGATCGTATCTTGATGCCGAGCTATTTGATCCGCGGGCAAGTTGCGCTTGTTTCGCGCCCTGGATGTGATGGAGTGATCTCTCCCGTACGCGATTGGCGAGCGGAAGAGGCTTTGATTTGAAATTATCGTCAGTTCGTGGGGCTGCTCGGCGTCCTGCACGGCAGCCCCCCAGATATTGAGGAATGCAATGATCCGAAGTACTTTGACCGCCGCGTTGGCGAGCGCGATCATGCTGGGCACGCCAGCCGCAGCACAATCGGCGACTGCTGCGCCGGCGGAAACCAAATCGGCTGATGTCGATTACAAGGTCGTTGATCCCGGCGACCTCTTCATCGGCACGCGAAAATACCTGGACAAGCCGATCCTGCTCCGAAGGATGCACTGCTACTACGCGGACGTGGACGACTACCGTTGCACAGCCGGCGGGCCCGTTTTCCTTGCTGTCTTCGCGGCCACGGTCGAGCCGGCGGCAGCTCGGGAGTGGATAGAAAAAAATTGCGATCAGCTGAAGATCGCGGTGACGTCGGAAAAATGCATCTTCAACACGCAGTTCGTCTACGGCGCCAAGGACGTCGACGACGATGTCGTGTCCGGATTTCAGCAGCGGAAAGTGATCCGGCCGCCGGCCGGCATCACCATGATCCCAAACAAAGCGGTCAAGAGCGAGCGATAGCGCAAGCGGCCGCCTCCTGTTCACGACGGCCGTTGTCGCGGACGACGGTCGCCGGTGGTCGCGCGGTCGAAATCGCGCGGATCGAATTAGACGTCGGCGAAGCTGAAGAAGTGGATGACAGAATGATCGACGGATTTGTCGCCGCCGCACTTGCGCTTGCGCGGGCTGCATTGGAAACCGGCGCAGATGAAGCCGAACTGAAAAAGCTTCAGGTCAGCCTACCGGCAGACGTCTTTGATCGGATCGAGCGCGCGACGAAGGACGATCCGAGCTTCATCAAGCCGGCGCGATCGACACAGCTTCGCGAAACGTTACTGATCGCCGGGATCAAGTTCGTCAGAACGCCGATCTAGGCGATCCATGCGGCGGCAACCCTCAAGACCCAGCTGAGCGATCGGTTTCGATTTGGCGACGGATAAATTCGGCGGCGCCCTTGATCGCAGAATGAACATCAAGCGCCCGATCCCCATCCAGCGTGACGCCGCCGATCGGATCGCCGAGGCGGGACAGGCCATATGCGCCCGATACCCCTCTCAGATGGGAAGGCTGTTCGCTTGTGTCATTTCTTCGCCTTCAGACCGATCTCGATTAGGCGGCGGATCGCCTCCGATCGGCCGGGCCTGTCATCCTGAGCAACAGCCCAGGCGTCGATTTTCGCCAAAAACTCATCGGACAGGCGAATAGCGCGGACGGGATCCCTCCCTGTCGATGGGCGACCGCCTTTGGGTTTTGGTAATACCGCTGTTGACTTGGACATGTTTTGGTATTACCACAACTGCAAGCCGAGGGGAAGTTGCACCTTCCGCCCCGGCTCTAACCCCGACCATCCTGGAGATCCCAATGGCCTTGGCTACCCGGCGTGATAACACGCCACGGGCTCGCTCGCCCGAACTTCTGTCCGAGCTTCCCAAGACGTCCGACGCTTCGCCTGCCGGCATATGGCCCAAATCTCAGCTGCTGCGTCACGGTCCGGAGCTGCCAATGGTTGAGCGCGTGCGCCGCTACCAGCACAACATCCGTGCCATTCGCGCGGCCGGTTGTAGGGTGCCCACGCCCCACCTGGTCGACACGCTCGATCCGGACACGATCGAGGCATGGTTTGCCGAAGGCGCCGCGACGAGTGCGAGGTTGCGCCGGCTGATCGCCGCTGTTGCAAAGCTTCCGGACGATACCCTCCTTCCATCGCCATTCGAGGGGAGTGCTCGATGAAGCGCAATCCCACGCCCCAAAACGAGCCGCTGAGCGATGTTGCGACGGCCAGCGTCGAAGTGCCGACCTCCGCGCTCAAGACGCTGGCGCGCCTCCTGGATGAGGCCAGCACTCAGGTTGCGAGAATGTCTCGCGAGTAGCCGGCAGGACTATCCCAGCCATCGCGCTAGGCCACGCCGGCCAACGCCAGCATGATCGACGTGCTCTATAAGGAGCGCACCGCGCTCGCGGCCAAGCCCCGCGAGCTCTCCGCCAAGATCGAGGCGGGGCTGGAGGATTCGATCGCGCCTGAGCGCCCCCCTTAATTTGGGGGGAGATTGAATCTTGGTCCCGCCACAATCTGTGCCTCAGCTCCCAAGAGCGCGAGGGGAACGGAATGCCGATCAAACCAACGCGAGAGAGCATTGAGGCCGAGCTGAACGCAAGCGAGGTTGAGCGCTTCAGCGCTGAGGTGGACGACATTTTGTCCGGCTTTGACGAGCTCGAGGCGACGCTCCAAGCGATGGAAAGAGACCGCGGACTTTCCAGCGACAGGCCAATCCTTGAGCGACTGACCAACCTCGGCATGGATCCCGAGGGTATCGATCGCTTGGGTGAGTTCATCGACGCCCTGATGACGATTGCCGAAGGGAAGGGGGATCAGATCCCAGATCACATCCGGCGGCACCTGGTCGAGGAGGAGGAGGCGGGCCTGTCAGCGATAGACCAGCTCCAGGACGTCCTCGACGCGCGGCGACGCAAAGCCCCGGAGGGGTGACAAAAGTCGCCGCACGCGCAAGTGCGCTGACGCCCCCCTTGTCAGAAGAGCTCGATCGCCATCGAGATCCACATCCAGATCGCGCTATGCCCGCGGCGGTGCCGACCCAGAAAGCAATGTTGCGCCGATGGGGACAATTATTTGGGGTGCTTGGGTCCGGATTGGGTCCAAGTTCGCGTTGCGTTCGGCGCGCACGTGCGCTAAGTGCCTGATCCCGTTGACAGGGAAGGGTGGCCGAGTGGTTTAAGGCACCGGTCTTGAAAACCGGCGTGCCCGCAAGGGTACCGTGGGTTCGAATCCCACCCCTTCCGCCAGCATCATTGAAATCATTAATGAATTTTAGATTGTCATGGTCTACCCATACTCGATCCCATATGCGCCGTCCTACGGTGACGCGATGAGCGATTGGCGGCCCAGCGCTGGCCGGCGCGCGAAGTCGCCATGGAAGTCGGCGACTATCAGAATCTGAAGCTGTTCATGCTGGCCCGAGCCAGGAGGCAGGGCGACGGTGATTGCGGCATCTGCTTCGAGTACGCTGTGCATGAGGCGCTCAACGCCAGAAATCCGCATGTGCTCGAAAGGGTCTCCGACGCGCTAAAGCTGTGCAAGATCTCAGGTGATCCCCGCTCGCTCCTCTTCGGAATTGAGAAATCTGGCCGGCAGCAGCTGATTGATACTGTGCACCAGGAGTTCACCGACGACAGTCGTGTGCTCTCTGGAGTGCAGGACCAGCCACCGAAAATCAAACGACACCTCAGCGAGCTTGCGAGAGCATTCCGGAGGCGATCAACCAGCCTTCCCACCTCGATCAGCGGCTTGTGGAAGGCCGACCTATTCCTGGGCGTCCCCGAGGCAGAGCGATGGGTTGGCACCACTGTGAAGATCAACTCTCGAAGTCAGTGCGCGGTGGCGTCAGCCGCGGATATCGCTCAACACGGCGGAGAGGTTCGCGTTCATCGCCTCGGTCGCCGTGGTCATCATCTTCGTGCAGACGCCGGTCGACATCGAGATGCGCACCGGCTTACTGGATGGGTTGAAGGTGACTAAGACGTTGCCGCCGACGTATTCGACCTCGATCTCGTCGACCCGTAGCGGCGGTTCGTGCTGCAGGTAGTCCCGCAGAGGGGTTATGTTGGTCATTGGCATGCTTTCCCGGTGAACGGCGATCGAGCATTTCTCGGCGTCAGACGGAGGTCAAAAATGCATGCGGAAACATGCACCACTTTCGTGCATTCGATCGCGTGTCAGCCAAGGTCCACATGTCGCCTTCGCCGCAGCGGCTTCGGAACGATGATGGTGGTTTCCCGCGGCGGCGCCAGCTTGCGCTGGTCGCGCGCTGTGGGCGGCCTGCAGAACTCGACGCCGTTGGCGCGACCGTGAACGAGACCGTCGGGCAGCTCCACGAGTCCGCGGTGGCGTGGGCGGCATTTAAATCCGTCGGAGTGTTGGCTCATGGCGCGCCCTCCGGCACCCCCACTGCCGGCGGCGCGAGAGGGACTGGATCAATCCCCGTTAGGCGTGAGCACCCTGGTCGGCCAAGTCGCCCACAGGCGCGTCTTCGAATGATCCGGGATCAGCTTGACGTCCGAGAGCCGCTGTAGGGCGCCACGTGATTTCTCTCACAGATGGAAAAACCAGCCTCCGGTACAAACACGGTGAGGCGCCGGCTTGGTTTGAGCCAGATGTTGTTCACATGCACCCCCCGAGGAGGGAATTCATGAGTGAAATGCGTGAACTGATCGATACCGAACTCGACGCCGTGAGTGGAGGGTGTTGTTGTCACGACGGGCTCGACGGGCTCTTCGGCAAACTCGGCAATATCGTCAATTTCGGCAATATCTTCATACAGGAAAACATTGCCGTGCAGATTGCTGTGGCTGTCGGCGCTAACGCCACCGCCTTCAATCTGCTCGGTGGTCAGCAGAACTCCGGCTTTATCAGCCGGCTAGCCGTAGTTTAGGCAAGTCGTGATCATGCATGATGCAGCCCTAGAACTAATGGAGCGAAGGTGGCCCTGAACCACACTTTCAGTCTCATGACCTTCGCGCTCTTAGCGCTGTGCTTCGTGGCGTTCGTAGCCACCATAAAGCCGCAACCGCTGTACCACTCAGAAACGGCTGTGGGTTCGATTTATGAGCGCGCCTTCAGCGCCGGAAGTTCTTGAATCGATCCGGCGGTCAGTCATGACGCCTCCAGGGCGCGCTGCACGGTGCTGGTGCCGACGCCGATCGTGCGGGCGATCGTGGGAATGCCCTTGCCTTCGCTGAGCAGCCGCCTGATGCGTCTTTCCAGCTCGACCCTTCATCCCCCAGCGCTTCTCATCAGCGCTTCTGTGGCCGTCCTTGCGGCTGTCACGGCCTAGCTTCACGCCGTTTGCCTTGGCGCGTGCGAGGCCGGCGTTGACGCGCTCGACGACATGGCCTTCTCGACTTCGGCAAACACGCCGCACATCTGGAACATCGTGCGCCCCGGGGGCGTCGTGGTGTCGGGCGCCTGCTGGTGCAGGTACAGGTCGCACTTACTTCGCGGCCTGGAGGTCGCCCAGGAAGCCGACCAGATCCTGCAAGCTGCGGCCGAGACGATCAACGCTCCAGGCCGCGATCATGTTGATCTAGCGGGCGGTGACATCCTTCAGCAGCCGATCGAAGCCAGGACGCTTGTTGCGGCCGTTGGAGCCGCTGACGTCGGCGTCCTCGTAGAGGCCGACGATCACCCAGCCCGAGCGCTCAGCGACCGCCTCCAGCTCGCGGCGCTGGTTCTCCGTGGTCTGTCCGTCAGTGCTGACACGCAGATAAATGCCGACATGCTTCATGGCCTGCTCCAACGTGGAGCTTCATTTTGATGCTCGCGAAAAGCCCGTGAATTCAACGGGCGCCGGTCGCGGTTGGCAGGGGGGGTCGGTATGGCCCGCGAAGTGGGGCGACTACGCCGAGCTATCGCCAATGGGGGCCGGCAACGGTCGCGCGGACGAAGAGGGTTGGGACAGCGGGACAGGCGCTGAGGAGGCCACCTGTCCCGCCGCGCTTACCGCGAACAGTAAACTGCTACGGTGCGCTAACTGCCGGATGACAACATATCGGCCTCGCCTCAACTGTGATGCACGGCACTGCGGCAAGTCGAGGCCGGAGCCGACTGTTGGTGATGGGTTTCAGCGCCACGCGCTATGGGTCGAGCCCCTACGCCCAGGACAAGGACAATGACGACGTCGCGGCAACGCTGTCAGCGGTTGATGGGATCGAGGCTGCTGTCGTGGGTAGTCGGTCGGCGCAAGGAATGTAAGCGTCCATTGTGGATTCACCTCACGGGTAAAAGGTCGCCGCGCGTGCTGCGTTTACATCCAACGTTAGCAGCGAGGCTCCCTTCGAGCGGCGTCGGGTTGGATATTCCCGGTGCTCGAAACGTCAAAAAGGGGGCAGTGGCGGGTGAAAGGAGAAACCCGCCACCGCGGGGCCGACCACGTGCCGTTGAAGCACGCCGAGGCGGTCGCGGGTTGTAATCACCGGACGTGCGTGGTGCCGCCGCTCACCACAATCCGCCAGCCGGCCCCGAGCAGAACGGGGACGAACATGCTCGGTCGCCAAGTCATGCCGTTGCGCTGCGCCTCGGCCGCGAGCCGCTTTCGAGCGGAATGTGATCGGCGTCACGGCGCATCAACGCCACATCGTACACTAGATGGCATGTGGTAATCGACGACATCAAGGATCGGAAGGTACGGCGGATGTAACCGACCTGATGGTCTTGAAGGGCCCCGACGTGCAATATCGTCGGGGCCGGTGACTTTTAGGGGTTTGCGTGTTTCGTCAACGCGGGGACCAGCGGCAACGGAAACTGCTGCGGCTTGGTTGATGGAACTGCGACGGCAGAACGGCGAGCTAGCGGCATCTGACTCTGATAAGCAGCCCCAGTGCTGCTCGCGGCGGCGCTGGCCTCGACCTCCTTGACGGTTGGCTTGCGGAGCCTGATTTCAATTCTACGCCATTGCGGCAAGTCCCCAGCCGGACTCAAGACCCTCTACGCAAAACACTGTGGTGAAAAAGACCCGCGTGCAGACAGCCAGACCGCGTGAGACCGAATAGCTCTCGAAATTGCCGAGTGGCCCGGCCTGTCCGCCGGGACTTCGGTCGCAACCTCCGAAGGTCCTCCGGTTGCCAGTTTTCATTTTTTCACCGCGCGGCTGGAATCCATTGTGGAGGGGGTGCATGTTGAATTTGGTCGAGTCGCCAATTGAAAAATCCATGCGCGGGAGAAGTTTTCAAGCGCGGCTTCAACAGTCATGGCAGATGCAGATCGTCACCGCCTTCGGCAAGAATATCGAAGGCGCAGAACTGCGAGCTCATGATCGTGCTTGCGCGAGTGAAGCGCGTTGAAGTCTGACTAGCATCGACGCCGAGCACGACCGCTTCGCCGTCCAGCACGAATTGCTTCTGGCGGAGCTTGCGCGCGGCCTCCACGCACGCGCCATCCTCACAGCACGATCTAGCTCCCAGAAAGGCAACAATGCAGCCTATTTGCTGCGGGTCAGGGGGGCTTAAACCACGCTGACGCGCGGTCGCTGCACTGGAGGCCCGGCTGTTGCGCCAGCGGGGTTGCAACGGGAGGTCGGCCTTGGTGCGTCCCGCCTCCTGTCGTGGCGCCTAGCCTAGAGCAGCTTCTGCGCCTTCTCGATCTCCTTGAGCAGAGCCATGACCGGATATGAACGTCGAGCGCCGCCGCGATCACAGCGGCTGGCCAGGATATCGGTCTCCCCAAACAGCGCGGGTTGGCGCCCTTTGAGAGCGCTAGGCAACGCGCATGTAGGGAACAGTCACTGACTTTCTCGGGAAGACTTCATCAGTCCGCGCGGAGCGTCATTTGGCGTTGTCCTGACCGAGGGAAAAGCCGGGGCCGTCGAGCAAGTCTGGCTCGATGAATTGTACGGCTTTCGCATTTCGGTGAGAGGCGACGACCGCAGGTTAGTGGCGCAGGATTGACGCGGGCCGCTAGTGGGCTCGGCGTCGGGCTCTATCACCGTCCTGCTTCCATTGACCGAGCAGCGCGCATGCCTCACTTCTCTCCGCGTCGCTTGGCTGGCTGTCAGGATGCAAGCATTTCATGAGCTTGCCGTAAGTCGCGAACGTCATGATGCCCTTCCGGCAACTTTCCCCCTCGTACCATTTATTCACTTCCCGTAGCGCGAGCCACAGCTTGCGGTTCCTCTCCTTGAGGCGGGCCACCTCGTCGGGATCAATTGGCGGCGGCGCGGGCTTGGCCGCCATGGCCTTGGTTGCTGCATGCTGTTTGCGCTCATCAGCAAGCGCAATCTTCAATGTCGCGTTCTCTTGCTGAAGGGCGGCAATCTCGATTTCTCTTCGCGCCTCGGCCAATTGTTTGGACTGTTCGGCGACGACGTTGCGCAGTCGTTCGATTTCCTCCTTCCGTTTGGTGCGCCATCGCGCCTGCCGCTCGGTATTGTTGAGACCCATGACGATCTCCCTCATGGTCAACGCCTTTCGCGATAGCGTGGCTGATGTCGGCCACAGTGGCAGCATGCTTGATCAGCTTTGGTGATCTCGCGCACTACATGGCGAAGTTTGCGGTAGTCTCCTGATCGAAGCGGCTGGCGATCGCAAGATGGATGTTCTTGCTGCTACCTTTTGAGGTGGTGTCTCATGAAACTGAGCGACATTTTTTTCGTTGCGGCAATCATCAGCCAGCCCGGCATTTCGGGGGCCGCCGATATATCTATGGGCGGGACGATTATTCCGAGCATCCGGATCAGGGTCGTTATCCTACCTTTGGAGGCGACGACAAGGCTGCCTCCTCTGCGGTACGAAGCGCTTTAACCACCCCCTCAACGCGAGCAAACAATTGATCTCCTTCGTCCCGTCGCTTTAGCTCGCGCTCTACCACCGTTCTAATGAACGTGCTGGTGCGGCTCTTGTCTATGATATCCTCGACAACGCCCTCGCCGTCGCTTTCCCGCATGCTTGTTAACTGTTGGTCAAGCTGATTAAGCGTTAGGCGAATGACATGCAATTGGACGTTTTTTGAAAGCTTGGAGCCATTAGCTCCACTGTGGCGATTGCTGTTGTCCTCGATCATTGTCCCCCCTGCGCTGAGGTGTGCGACAATTCTATGAACCCGGCGAAGTGCTGGCACAGTGGCGGGAATTTGACGTTGCTGAGGCTTATAGGTCAGCGTGTCTTGCATTTGCGGCCAAACTCGACCTAGCTAGTGGTCACGCGTACCCCGCGTTTTTCACGCGGCGGTGCATCGCCCGCCGCCGGAGGAGAAGGAGCACTGTAGCGCTAGCCAAAAACTACGGTCGTAAGGCCGCTGTGCGCACCGTTGCTAGCACCGTAGATTGCGTGCAAAGCTTGCAGAAGAGACGAACGATATCAGCCCGGTTGACAGGACACCCCTTCCGCCAAGTATGTTGTTCACCGCTCCTCCAAACCGAAATAGCAAGATATTGAACTGTCTTCGATTTTCGACAATCCCCCGAGACCCGCGTGACTAGCTACGGTGACGAGCTACAAATCTGCGCGGCTGAGCGTCGGACTACGCCGGCAGGGCAGGGCCAGCGCACCAGATGACCGGAGCTTGGGGCAACAACTCCAGCGGTATCAAGAAGAAGAGAGATGTGAAGGACTTCACACGGCGGCCCCGAGCCTTGCACTAGGCAGGAGTGAGACAGTCTCAACGGAGGTTCACATGAAGCTCCTGATGATCTCAGGCCTGACCGCCCTCGCGCTCGTCTTGGCCGCAACGAGCATTCCGCGAGCACATCCACCATCGGTAACTCACACATCGGTAGCAGAGATGTCCACAGTGCAAGAGATGCAAAAGGTGCCGCAACAAAGCAAACTACCAGTTGAAGATTTCGAAGATCGATCACTGGTGTTTCCAAGGGAATCACAGCGGTAGTGAGAATGCTGCCATCGTCTCGAACCAACTGGGGTTCGAGTAGGCGTCGGGCAGCTCGTATGCCATCGAAAAGCTCAATGAGTGAGGTGGCGGGTCCGCCTGCGAGAGCAGCAATGTCTCAAGCGTTGTCTCATGGACTCATGAAAATCGGGTCGATCCCAACAGGATCCCCGGGCAGTCCCAAGGATTGAAGCACCGCACGGTGGATGTCGATCTCAAGGACAGCCAATAGTAGCACTAGCACGGCGACAATGTAGATGAGCAGTGGCGACGCGGCCTGGTTGGCGGGATCGCGATTTCGGGGCAGCAAAGCGCGAAAGTGCCACAACCGCGAGATGAGTTGCCGATATGCTTTCGGGTGCAGTTGCATGTTCGGCCTCGATCGGTGAGGGGCCTTTGGCAAGCCTGCGATCACGTAGCTCGCCATTCAAGGCGCCGCTTGTCGCACCCTGGAACCGGACAAGAACTCCCTTCGTT
This sequence comes from Bradyrhizobium sp. Ec3.3, assembly GCF_000472925.1. Lineage (GTDB taxonomy): Bacteria > Pseudomonadota > Alphaproteobacteria > Rhizobiales > Xanthobacteraceae > Bradyrhizobium. The sequence continues at coordinate 97,039 of NZ_AXAS01000014.1, read as the reverse complement.
GAGCTGGATCAAAAGGGGTGGTTATTTCTCCGGGAGCCAAGCCTGCCGGGTGTTTCGCTGTGATCGTCTCCGACGACCTAGGGATTGGACCTTGCGTCTCGCGACCGTGCTTCTGACAGCATCGCTGCTCCCGGCGCTGCAACCAGCGCAGGCCCAGTTGGCGGGACACGGCGGGCCTGTCCGGGCGATCGCCGTCTCGGCCGATGGCAAGACCGTTTTGTCGGGTAGCTTCGACACTGCAGCGATCCGATGGTCCCTCGCAACCGAGTCCGCCGAGCAGGTCCTTCGTTTCCATTCGGGTGCGGTGAACGCGGTTGCCTTCCTTGGAGAGGGAAGAGTGGCAACGGCTGGTGCGGACGGCCAGATTGCTATTTGGACGCCAGGCCGGCCGCAGCCCGACCGGGTTTTCGAAGGTCATACGGGACCCATTGTCGGGCTCGCCGTTTCGCCCGATGCATCGAAGCTCGCATCAGCCTCGTGGGACCATACCGTGCGGCTTTGGACGCTGTCGGATGGCACGTCGCGCGTGTTGGAGGGGCATTCGCAAAACATCAACGGCGTTACCTTTACGCCAGGCGGACAATCGCTCGTGAGTGTCGGCTACGACCTTACGGCGCGGGTCTGGCATTTGGCGGATGGGACATCCGAGATTGCGACCTTGCCGGCGCCATTGAACGCAGTTGCGATCGCACCGGACGGCGAAATCGTCACGGGCGCAGCAGACGGCAGGCTGCGCATGATGACCTCAGATGGCAAGGAAAGCGGTGACGTTGCTGCTGGCACCACGCCGATCGTGGCCCTGGCGATCTCGCTTGACGGTACCTTGATTGCCGCAGCCCGGATTGGCGGCACCGTGGCGATCGTCGATCGCAAAGCGCGCAGCGTGCTGCGCACGCTCGCCGGGCCCGGCATGCCGGTCTGGTCGGTTGCGTTCCTGCCCGATGGCGCGACGCTTCTGACCGGCGGCGCCGATGGCAGGATCAGGCAATGGAACGCACTGACCGGCGATGCTATCGGCTCCAACCTCTTGGGCACGCCAGCCGACCCGCTCGCCACCTATGCCGGCGATCACGGCGCCGAAATCTTCCGGGCCTGCGTCGCCTGCCACACGCTGTCGGAGACGGAGGTGCAGCGCGCCGGCCCGACGCTTGCCGGACTCTACGGCCGGAAGATCGCCTCGCTGCCGGGCTACCGCTTCTCCGACGCGCTCAAGAGGATGGACATCGTCTGGACGCCAGAGACCGTGTCAAAACTGTTCGAGATCGGGCCGAACGCCTATACGCCCGGCACGAAGATGCCAGAACAGCGCATCAGCTCGGCCGAAGACCGCCGCGCACTCGCGGACTTTCTGGCGCGTGCGACGTCGAAGTAGGGCGCTAATACCCCGGCCATTGCTCCACGGGAATATTCGTTAGCTCCGGGCGCTCCCTCAGCATGCGAGCGACGTCGATGCTTGGATGTTCCTTCAGAGCCGCCACCACACACTGATTCACGAGACATGCGGCTAATCCTTGTTCTCGCGTTGACGCAGGTAATCATCAGTCGTCCGTGGCGGCGCGCGTTCCGGTACGTCCTGGAACGGATCGAACTGCCGTTCACTCATCACGATGACGCGGCAGTCGGCACACATCCGCAAGGCCTCGAGCCTCTTGTCGCCGGCGGGATACATCCAGTGCCGGCCCTCGAGCTTTGCTGCGATCCGCTCGATCGTGCTCTTCACGCCGAACGGGGTGCCGCAGCGAACGCACAGCGCGGGCTCTTCTTCCTTGATCACGACCGCAGACGCGCGCGCCGCGCGGAAATCGATCTGCGGCTTGAGCGTGATGACCTTTTCAGGGCAGGTGCTCTGGCACAGGCCGCATTGCACGCAGGCGTCTTCGACGAACTTGAGCACAGGACGCTCGGGATCGTCGCGAAGCGCGCCGGTCGGGCAGGCCGAAACACAGGACAGGCACAGCGTGCAACCATCCGTATTGACGCTGATCGCGCCAATCGGTGCGCCTTGCGGCAAAGCGATCACATCGATCGGCTTTGGTGCCAGGCGGTGCAATTCGCTGAGGCCAAATCGCAGGAGATCGCGCCGCTTTCCGACAGTCTTGAAGGTTGCGGGCGTCCCGACCGCCGGAAGCATGTCGATCGCGCTCAATTGCGCACCGAGCACGTCAGGATCGTCGGTTTCGATGGTGGCCGCGCGCTGCCCGTCGAATCCGAGCCCGGCCAGAATCGCCTCGGCCATGGCGATCGTCTGCAACAGCCCTGTCACCTCGTGCCGCGGTTTTGCGCGCAGCAGAAAGCGCACGGCAGACGCGCCGTAGGCGAACGCGCCGATGACCGCTTCCAGCCCGACCTGCGTCAGCTCGTTGACGGCGAGGGGAAGCACGTTGGCCGGCAGCCCGTCGCCGTGACGGGCGAGCGCGTCGATCAGCGGCGTGCCGTGTGGGCTGTCATGCAGCAGCAGCACCGGCTGCGCGCCGCCGGCCTCGTGATAGGCGAGCAGCATGGCACGCATGATCTGCAACTGGGTGTCCGCGGGCGGCAGCGCGTAGGACGCAGCTCCCGTCGGACAGGCTGCAGCGCATTGCCCGCAGCCTGCACAGACTTCCGCGTTGACAGCGACATGATCGCCGGCGGGCGTGATCGCGCCGGTCGGGCACAGATCAAGGCAGCGATGGCAACCGATCAGCTTCGAGCGCGAATGCGCGCAAAGGGCAGGCGTGAAGTCGACATATCTGGGTTTGTCAAAACTGCCGATGAGATCGCGCGCAGCAAGTACCGCGCGCAGCACAGCGGCGGGGTCCTTGGGATCAGCGCGCAGGTAGCCGTCGCGCAGATCGTGCGCGGGAAACAGCGGCATCTCGCCGGAGAGGTCGAGCACGAGATTGCAGCGCGAAGTCGCCCCGTTGCGCGCGGCTTCGAACACGAAGCGGTCGCGCGAAGACGGTCGGGGCCGCGCGTAGTCGTCGATCGTGAGCTCGAAGGCGCCAAAATGTCCCCTGGCGTTGCGGATTGTTCCCTTCACGATCGGGAAGTCCGTCGCCGCAGGCGGGGCGATATCTGTTGGCCCCTTGAGCATGACCGTGACATCGAGATGGTCCGCGAGCAGCCGTCCGGCCTCGATTGCGGCCTCGTCGCGTCCGTAGATCAGGATGATGCCGTCGCTCGACAGCGTGACGAGCGGATAGTCCGGTCTCGGAATCGCAGCCGCCGCAAGCAGCGCGGCCATCTTCGCACCCGCGTTCGCACCGTCGCGCGACCAGCCCGCCGTCTCGCGGATGTTGACGAAAGTGATCCCGTCAGGGCGTTCGCCGGCCTCATCGGTGAACTGCGCCGCCTGCTGCGTGCAGGCAACCGTCAGGGAACCCTCGGCCGTTGCGGCGTTGCGGAAATGATCGAGCTCCGTGCCGCAGAGATGACGAAAGCTTCTGATCTCACAGCTGGGGCAGCCACGCCGGATCGCAGCCGTGTCGAGGCGCATCGTGTCTTCGCACGAGCAGATGAGGACGGTCTTCGCTGGCTGCTCCAGGTGAATCCCTCCGTCAGTGCGGCAAGGGAGCGGACTCGCGCCGATCCCTTGCCTCGTATAGATTTCCACTATCGGGAAGAAAAGGAAAGTGGAGGACGGCCTTGCCGTCGACCCCTACCACCCACGTTTCCCTGGCGGAACCGATTCATCTGCCGCCGCCATTCGCCCTCGTCCGGTTGCGCGAGAGCGGAGACGCCTTTGCCCACGCTTGCCGCATTGCACCCAAGAGCGGCGCTGGCACGCTGGTCTATGTCGGACGGTTCGATCTCGCCGAATTCGCCGTGGTGCTCGAGCCAGGCGAACCCTTGAGCACCGCGCGACGCGCCTTCTACGCCGGCATGGTCGCGCTCACGGACGCGCTTCGCGCCTATGCACCGCCGAACAAGACGATTGCGATCGACTGGCCGGACGCGATCCGCATTGACGGCGGCTTGGTCGGTGGTGCGCGGTTGGGATGGCCGTCGTCCGCGCGCGAGGACGAGCCGCCGGCCTGGCTCGTGTTTGGCGCCATGATCCGGACGGTCGCCATGACCGACCCGGGGGTTGGTGTTCGCCCGCTGGCGTCTGCGCTCGACGAGGAGGGGTTTGGCGAGGCGGGCGCCGTGCAGGTGACGGAAAGCTTCGCGCGGCACTTGATGCGGGCGATCGACGGCTGGCAGGTCGATGGCTTTGACAGTGTCGTGCGCGACTACCTCAGCCGAGTGCGCCGCGAGCGGCCTACCGTCCTGCGGACTGATGATCGCGGCGATCTCCTCACACGCCGCATCGGCACTGACACGATTGAACGGAGGGAACTCGTCAGCGCGCTCGCCGCGCCATCCTGGCTCGATCCGAAACTCGGAGGGCCAAGGCCGTGACAAAGGCCGTGAAACTCTTGCGCACCATCGCGCTCGATCCCTCCGACACCTTCGTGTTCGATGTTGCGGCCGAAGCAGGCGAATGGGCCGTCTCCGGCGCCTTCCGCTTCTTCGACCAGGATCCGGCGAAGCTCGCCGGCAAGGCGCGCGCGGCCTTCCGCAGCGGCTTCCTCGGCGTGCAATCCTGGGGATGGTCGACGTTGGTGCAGATCGTCCCGGCGACGCAGGACGATTGCCGGGCGTTGATCGAACTGCTTGCCGGGCAACTCGTCGAACGCTTCGGGGCGCCGGACATTGCAACTGCGAGAGCTGCTGCGGAGGAGGAAGTCGCGTTCGCGCAATCGCTCTGCGCCTATCCGATCAGCTCGCTCATTGCCGTCCACCGCTCGGTGAGCGATGGCGAAGTCCGCGAGGCCTTCCGCAGGCTGCAACTGCGCGAAGGGCAGGGGCATGGCAAGGCATTCTCATTCATGGAGGTGGAGGACGACCTCGAGCCAGGCAGCGATCTTCACCTTGCTGATCTGGGCCAGGAGCCGCGGCACCGATGAAGGATTTCTGGATCGCGTGCGGCCACCATCTGCTCGATCGCGACGCGAGCGGCGGGCTCTGCGTCACGGATGAATTCCTCAAGGCCTATTTCGCCCGTCCCGAGCTGATGCCGCCGGACGATGCATGCCCGGTCGAAAGAAGGCTGCACCGCGAGCTGCTCGCTGGTCCGCGCCAGCCGGTGGGCAATGACGAGATCGCTGCGATCGCCGATCAGGACGCACGCGAAAACTGGCGGTTCGTGCTCGCCTTTCGCGATCTGCTGCTGCGGCATCCGACGCTCGAGGCTGCCTACCTTGCAACCATCCGATCGCGGACGAGCGATCTGCCGCCGCTGTTCGTCAATCAGCTCGTGCACGTGATCCTGCGCAACGCGCTGGACGGCTGCGATGATCCGTTCGTACCGCGTGCCGCCGAACTGTTCTTCCGTCAGCAGCGAGTCCTGCCGCATGAGCAGGCCTTGCTGCTCGGCGACGAAGAGGTGGTCGGTGGGCAGAGTCCGACACCAGTGCTCTCGCTGATGTCGATGCTGGGGGCTGCAACCGACGCCCAGCTTGACGTGCTGAACGAGGAGAATGCCGACGCGTATTGGCAGCGCAGCGACCATTTCGACATGGCATTCGATCTCACCTCGGGTGGCCGCGGCCCGCATGCGCTGGCGCAGGCGATGGCGCGCTGGATTTCCCATCTGCTAGCGGTCGACGTCGCCATCGAGCCGTTGCGCGAGCTGCAGGATGCACAGCTCAGCTGGTATGTCGGGCTCGACACTGACGCCACGGGTCTCGGCGACCGTCTCTGGCATGGCGAGCAGCTCGACGAACCCAGCGCCGGACGCGTGCTCGCACTGTTTCGCCTGACGTTTGCGGACAGCAGCGCGGTCACAGAGGATGTGCAGGGCGAGCCGGTCTATCTCATCCTGGCGATGACGCCGGACCAGAAGCTTCGGATGAAGCCGCAAAATCTGCTCACGGGGCTGCCGATCAGACGCCTGGAGATGGTGACGTGAGCCCCGCTACGCTGCCACTCCTGCGCCTTCCCGTCGGCATTGTGGTGGAACGGCGCAAGGCGGACTCGCCATGGGCCGACTTCGTCTGGCGCTGCGTCGCCGTGCTGTCGGATGCGCCCGAGACGAAGCCCTGGACAATGCTCCGCGAAGAGGACGGCAAAACCCTGTTCTATGCGGGCAGCGCGACGGTCGATCTCTATCCGTCCGAGACTGCGCGCTATCGCGACAATCTCGCCTCGGGCACTCCGAGCATCTGGACAGTGCTGTCGCCCGCGTTAGGCGCCTGGCCCTATTCGGTGGCGGCCGCCACCGCCGATCCTGCGGAGGGCGAGGCGTTCACCGAGGCCGGTGCCAACCTCGTCGAGGCGGTGCCGATGCCGGAGGTGCTGCGCGTGGCGATTGAAAGTTTTGTTGCCGAGCACCACGTCGAACGTGAGTTCTTCAAGCGCAAGCGGCGTCAGGCGGATCCGGAGGCGCTGGCCAGCCGCCGGCATGAAGGCGGCCAGGAATGAGCGAGGCAAGTCGAGTGAGTGAGGACAAGCTGGGTGAGGATAAATTCCTGGCGCGCTGGTCCCGTCGCAAGCAGGAGGCAAAGGCGAACGCCACGCCGCCTGCCGCGGCAATGCACGACGACGTGCATTCTGCACCAAAGCCCGTGGTCAAGGACGACGAGGCGGAAGTCGATCTGTCGAGCCTGCCTTCGATCGACTCGATCACGTCCGCGACAGACATCAAGGCTTTCCTGCGCAAAGGGATTCCGCAGGAGCTGACCCGTGCGGCGCTTCGTCGCGCCTGGAGCGCCGATCCAGCCATTCGCGACTTCGTCGGGCTCGCGGAGAACGCCTGGGACTTCAACGATCCCTCAGCGATGCCGGGTTTTGGCCCGCTGGATTGTTCTGAGGGAGAGCTAGCTGCGCTGGTTGACCGGATCGTCGGAGGCTTTTGCAAGTCGGCCGAGGCTCAGCTTGAGACTTCGGTTGAAGCCACGGATTCTTCGCGAGAATTGCGCCAGGCCGCAACTTCAAGGGTCGAGGTCATCGCCGCGGAATCCGCGACGACTGAAATCGCCTCCGTTCCTGCTGCAACGCAACCGGCGGTGGCTGATAGCACTGAGAGCGAACGCGAGCCCATTCCGCGCCGCACGCATGGCGGCGCGCTGCCGCGCTAGTGGCTCCAACAAAAGAAAATAGCCTCAGGCTATGGAGCCTCCGCGGCATTGGAACTACAATTCGCCCAGCGCTTTGCAACAAAAGCGAAATCAAGCACCTGGGACTTGGATGGAGGTCCACGTGCGTGATGATGGCCTCGATCGCGCCATTGACGCCGCCGGCGGCGTTGCCCAGCTTGCGCGCAAAATCGGCATTAGCCAGCCCTCCGTTTCAAACTGGAACAAGGTGCCCGCACAACGGGTGATGGCTGTCGAAGCTGCAACCGGCGTATCGCGCAACGAATTGCGGCCCGATCTTTACAGCGAGCCGCCTGTGTCCGAAGACCCGATTGATCCCGTCGACGCGGCGCGTGCGCAGGAATATCTGCTGCTGGCTTCGCTTCTATCGGCAGCGCCGTCAAAAAAGCTGCTTGATCAATTGGCGGCATTGACCGGCGACGCTACGCCGCTCGGGCGGGCGCATGCTGCGCTGGCAGAAGCCGCTGTCGGTGCTGTCGCAGCGAAGGTCGAACGCGAATATTTCGACCTGTTCGTCGGTCTCGGCCGCGGCGAACTTTTGCCATATGCCTCCTACTACCTGACCGGCTTTCTCAACGAGCGGCCGCTCTCACGCCTGCGCTCCGATCTCGCAGCGCTCGGGATCGCGCGCGTCGCGGGCAATTCGGAGCCGGAAGACCACGCCTCGATCCTGTGCGAGATCATGGCCGGCTTTGCTTCAAGACGCTTTGCCGCATCGTCCGACGTGCAGCGCGCCTTCTTCGAGAAACACATCGCGCCCTGGATGGAGCGGCTGTTCGCCGACATCGAGAGCGCTGAGAACGCCACCTTCTATCGTGCGGTCGGCGCGCTCGGTCGCGCCTTTATTGAGATCGAGACGGAAGCGTTCACGTTCGCCAACTGACCAGCACGCGCTGGTCCAGGAGAGATGCGATGAGTGGAGACAGGAAAACCACAGCCGGTCGCCGCGACTTCCTGCGCAAGGTCGGCATCGGCACGGTCGGTGCCGGCGCGACGCTCGCGACACCGCTGGTCGGGTCCGCCGAGGCCGACAGTGAGACCAACGATGAGAAGCGCAAGGCGCGCTACAAGGAATCGGATCACGTCAAGGCCTTTTACCGCGTCAATCGTTATCCGGCTAAGGGAGGCTGACCGTGCTGATCAAGCGAACACACCAGCATTCCCAGCGTCACGGCTCCGTCGCGGAGTCCCTTGCAGGTCAGGCCGGCGGTCTCGACCGCCGCAGTTTCCTGCGCAAATCCGGTCTTGCCGGCGGCGCGCTCGCCGCGCTCGGGACCATGCCGGTCGGCAGCGTGCGCAAGGCGGAAGCGGCGATGGCTGGTCCGCTCACAACAGGCGCAACCGTTCGCAAGAGCATCTGCACGCATTGCTCGGTCGGGTGCACGGTCACGGCGGAGGTCTTGAATGGGGTGTGGATCGGCCAGGAGCCGAGCTGGGATTCCCCGATCAATCGCGGCTCGCACTGCGCCAAGGGCGCTTCCGTGCGCGAACTCGTGCATAGCGAGCGGCGGCTACGCTATCCGATGAAGCTGGTCGACGGGCAGTGGACCCGCGTGTCCTGGGATACCGCGATCAACGAGATCGGGGACAAGCTTCAAACTGTACGCGAGAAGTCGGGTCCCGATTCCGTCTATTGGCTTGGCTCGGCCAAGATGACCAACGAGGGCGCCTACCTGTTCCGCAAGTTAGGTGCGTTCTGGGGCACCAACAACACCGATCACCAGGCCCGCATCTGCCATTCAACGACCGTCACCGGCGTCGCCAACACCTGGGGTTACGGCGCGATGACCAACAGCTACAATGATATCCGCAATGCGAAGACACAGGTCATCTTGGGCGGCAATCCGGCCGAGGCGCATCCGGTCTCCTTGCAACATCTTCTCGAAGGCAAGGAGCTGCAAAAGGCCAACTTTGTCGTCATCGACCCGCGCCTGACGCGCACGGCCGCACATGCGACGGAATATGTTCGGATGCGGCCAGGCACTGACATCCCCGTGCTCTACGGCATGATGTGGCATATCCTCCAGAACGGCTGGGAGGAGAAGGAATTCATCCGGCAGCGCGTCTACGGTTTCGACGACCTCAAGAAGGAAGTTGAGAAGTGGCCTCCGGATGAGGTCGAGCGTGTCACCGGTATTCCCGGCGAGCAGCTCAAGCGCGTCGCCAAGATGTTCGCCACCGAGAAGCCGGCGACGCTGATCTGGGCCATGGGCCAGACCCAGAAGACCGTCGGCACCGCGAACGTACGGGCGAGTTGCATCGCGCTCTTGATGACCGGCAATGTCGGCAAGGCCGGCGCCGGCGCCAACATCTTCCGTGGCCATGACAACGTGCAGGGCGCAACCGATGTCGGGCTCGATATCGTCACGCTACCGTTCTACTACGGCCTCGCCGAGGGCGCCTGGAAGCATTGGTCGCGGGTTTGGGAAGTCGACTACGACTTCCTGAAGTCGCGTTTCGACTCCAAACAGATCATGGAAACCCCCGGTATCCCGCTGACCCGCTGGTTCGAGGCGGTAACGCTGCCGAAGGATCAGGTCGCGCAGAAGGACAACGTGAAGGCGGTGTTCGTGCAGGGACACGCCTCCAACAGCATCACGCGTATTCCTGAATCCCTCAATGGCCTGAAGGCGCTCGAGCTGCTCGTCATCGCCGATCCGCATCCGACGACCTGGGCCTCGCTCGCAGTCGAAGCGGGACGCAGGGATGGCATCTACATTCTGCCTGTTGCCACGCAATTCGAGTGCAAGGGGTCGCGCGTCGCCTCCAACCGCTCGCTGCAATGGGGCGAGCAGATCGTGAAGCCGATCTTCGAATCGAAGGATGATCTCGAGGTCATCTACCGGATGGCGAAGAAGCTCGGCTTCGCCGACCAGATGTTCAAGAAAATCAAGGTCGAGAACAATCTTCCTGAAGCAGAGGATGTACTGCGCGAGATGAACCGCGGCAGCTGGTCGACCGGCTATTGCGGGCAATCGCCGGAGCGCCTCAAGGCGCACATGAAGAACCAGGCGAAGTTCGACATGCTGACCATGCGGGCGCCCAAGGACGACCCCGAGGTCGGCGGCGACTATTACGGCCTGCCCTGGCCGTGCTGGGGGTCACCGGAGGTCAAGCATCCCGGTACGCCGCTGCTCTACAATACCAATCTGCACGTGATGGACGGCGGCGGCACGTTCCGGCCGCGTTTCGGCATCGAGCGCGAGGAGAAACTGCCGGACGGCACGACGCGGAAAGTCAGCCTGCTCGCGGACGGCTCGTACTCGCTGGGATCAGGTATCCAGGACGGATATCCGGAATTCACCCTGGCGAGCCTGAAGAAGCTCGGCTGGGACACCGACCTCACCGAAGCGGAAATGGCCGTGATCAACAAGATCAATCCGGCCAATCCGGACACGGTGTCCTGGGCGCTCGATCTGTCGGGCGGCATCCAGCGCGTGGCGCTGGCACATGGCTGTGTTCCCTATGGCAACGGCAAGGCGCGTATGAATGCCTTCGGTCTGCCCGATCCGATTCCTGTTCACCGCGAGCCGATCTACACGCCGCGCGTCGACCTCGTCGCCAAATATCCGACGCTGCCCGACGCCAAGCAGTTCCGCGTGCCCAATATCGGCTTCTCCGTGCAGAAGGCTGCGGTGGAGAAGGGAATCGCAAAACAGTTCCCGCTCATCCTGTCGTCAGGCCGTCTGGTCGAATATGAGGGCGGCGGTGAGGAGACCCGCACCAACCCCTGGCTCGCCGAATTGCAGCAGGACATGTTCATCGAGATCAATCCTGGCGATGCCGCCGATCGCGGCATCAAGGACGGCGGCTGGGTCTGGGTCACAGGCGCCGAGAACAATTCCAGAGCGAGGATGAAAGCGCTCGTCACCGAGCGTGTCGGAAAGGGCGTTGCCTGGATGCCCTTCCACTTCGGTGGCTGGTTTGCGGGCAAGGATCTTCGCGGCAACTACCCGAAGGGCACCGACCCGATCGTGCTCGGCGAAAGCGCCAACACGATTACCACCTACGGATACGACCCCGCGACGGGCATGCAGGAGCCCAAGGTCACACTCTGCCAGATCGCGGCGGCTTAGGGAGCAACGACGATGGCACGTATGAAATTTCTCTGCGACGCCGACCGTTGCATCGAGTGCAACGCCTGCGTGACGGCCTGCAAGAACGAGCACGAGGTGCCGTGGGGCATCAACCGGCGTCGGGTCGTTACCATCGCCGACGGCAAGCCGGGCGAACGGTCGGTCTCGATGGCCTGTATGCACTGCACGGATGCGCCTTGTGCGGCAGTGTGTCCGGTGAACTGTTTCTACACCACCGCCGACGGCGTGGTTCTGCACTCCAAGGATCTCTGCATCGGCTGCGGCTACTGCTTCTACGCCTGTCCGTTTGGCGCGCCGCAATATCCGAAGATCGGCAATTTCGGCTCGCGCGGCAAGATGGACAAATGCACCTATTGCGCCGGCGGCCCCGAGGCTGATGGCAGCAAGGAGGAATACGAGAAATACGGTGCGAACCGTCTCGCCGAAGGCAAGCTGCCGCTGTGCGCCGAGATGTGCTCGACCAAGTCGCTGCTCGCCGGCGACGGCGAGATCATCGCCCAGATCTATAAGGAGCGGGTGCTGAAGCGCGGTTACGGCTCAGGCGCGTGGGGCTGGAAGACTGCCTATCGCGAGACGATCGAGTCCTGATGCAGGCCGCGGGCGACGCGGTACAAATGCCGAGGAGGAGCTCATGTCCTCATTTGCAAGGTTCATTCGTCCAGCCATCGGCGCGTGGGCGTTGCTTCTGTTGATCACGGCAGTTCCGGCGCCGTCGGCGGCGCAGCAGGTCAATCCGACGGCGAGTTCGGTCAACGAACGCCAGTTGCTCCAGGAGATGGACCGGATCCAGGGGCGCGTCAGCATTCCCGACCAGCGCTCCAGCGTGCTGATGCAACCGGCTGGCCGCGAGTGGCGTGAATTCCGCAACGTCGCGCTGCGCTGGATCGGCGGCGTTGCCATCCTCGGCATGTTGGCCGTTCTCGTGATCTACTATTTGACGCGCGGCATGGTTCGCCTCGAAAGCGGACGATCGGGCCGTACCATCGTGCGATTCAACACATTTGAGCGTTTCGTGCACTGGATGACCGCGACCTGCTTCGTCATCCTGGCGATCTCGGGACTGAACATCACGTTCGGGCGGCCGCTGCTGCTTCCGCTGATTGGATTTGACGCTTTCTCGGAATGGTCGCTATGGGCGAAATTTGCTCACAATTATTTGAGCTTCCCCTTCACGATCGGCGTCGTGCTGATCTTTCTGATGTGGATCGGCGGCAATATCCCGAACAAGGTGGATCTGGAGTGGATCAAGCGCGGAGGCGGGCTGTTCGGACACGATCATCCGCCGGCACGTCGCTTCAACGCCGGCCAAAAGGGGATCTACTGGATCGTTGTGATCGGCGGTGGCCTCGTCGCCGTGACCGGGTATCAGCTCATGTTTCCCTTCTACCTGACGGGAATCGAGGGCATGCAGATTGCCCAGATCGTTCACTCCGTCGTGGCCGTGCTGTTTATCGCCGCGATGATCGCTCACATTTACATCGGCACGATCGGGATGGAAGGGGCCTTCGAGGCGATGGGATCGGGCGAGGTGGATATCAATTGGGCGCGCGAGCACCACAGCCTGTGGCTCGAGCAGCAGTCGGCACAGCCGCAAACGCATCGTGCTGCATCCGCAGCCGAATAGGGCTGGCGGCGCATTGCCTACAGACGCACGCCCGTCGTCGCAAAGGCTTCTGCGACGGGTTGCTGTACGCTGTCGAGCACGGCAACTCCAATCGCAGCGATTACGATCGTCGCAACACAGGCAAGGATGAAAGCCCTCATCGCGATCCTCCAACAAGCTGGCTCACCGATCATCATATAGGATGTCCGGTCACGAACAAACGACCGGCCGGGCTCCGGATCGAATCCGAGGTGCCCATTCCATTATGGCAAGGTGGCGCCGAACCAGGCGTCTTGTACGGACAAAACGTCGCTCGCTGTCGGTCCATTTCTTTGGCTTCGATGATTTTATGTCGAAGTGATTGTCGACTGAGCGGGGGTAATCCTGTTTCTCAATTGCGGGCCTGGTGGACTGGCCGTCTAATCGCGAGGCGAGCAAGCTGGCGTGAGCCTCCCTGCTCAAATCCAGCCCTCGGAAGCGGGCCACCCACTTCGGACGCACAGGCGGGTGGCCCGCGGAGGCGGCGGACCGACGTGGTGGTCAGGATGTGCGCTCGCGTCAACAGCGCGATGCGCTCGCCTCCAGCCAGCCCGGATGCAGACGCGGACAATCATTTCGATCCTGCGCATCGCACTGACAACGAAAGAACGACGCAGGCTGGATTTCGCTTGATCGTACTGCGATGCGCCCTGCGCTGGAGCTCGTCAGTCGCAGGGCGGCTGCAGATTGAGCTGCCTCAGAAGAGGGGCCAATCCGTCTGAGCTGCAGTTTTTCACTTCAGTCGCTTGCTTTGGCTTTTCGACCGAAGGTGTCTGTGACCTCTTCGCATCAGCGGCACTGCGTTTTTGGATCGTGTATTTCGAAGCAGTCGGGTCGTGCCAGTGACGGGAAATGAACCTGGGCTGCGTTTGATCCGTCTTGGGCTCGACCGCCGGCGCAGCAACAGCGATCTGGGGTGTCGGTACTGCCGGCTTATCCGCCTCAACGGCGGCCTTGGGCGCGATTGCTTCGGCGCGGATCGGAAGTCGATCGCTTTTGTTGCCGCTGACCGCCGGAAAATCCGACGCCATGCCAACGTCGGTATCGGGTGCTGGCGCGCGGCTGGGGCCGAGCGGGGAAACCACGCCAACCACGCATACTGTGCAAACGGCAATAACCCTGATCATGCCGGTTGGTCCCGAGCGTTGCTCAGATCCAAGCGTCGCGTCGGAATCAGCCCAGAATAAGACGAGGGGCTCCTTGCAATGGAATGGGCCCAGCTTGCCGGCGCCGTCTCAAGCTTGCTGGCGCGGCGCTTCTGAATTCTATCGAGTGTTGCAGCCGAGCAATTTCCAAAATCACATTTTTGCCCCAATATCGACACTAGCCGGTCAGCGTTCGACCAGCGAAGACTGGCTAGGCCCGGCACACGTTTCGGCGGGGGCAGTGTGCTGGGCCGCCGATTTGGGCACATTTTGGCGGGCAAATTCGATGAAATCCATCGGTCGGCTTCGTTGGGCGGTAGATAACGACCGCAAGGACCTCGCGAACTATGAGACAGGCCAACGTTCGCATCGCGAGCGCGATTCCGAACAGGAGTCATTGGCCGAGCGCGTTCTGAAAAATCTCGCGCTGATCCGAGCGCATGAGGCCAAGACGGACTAGAGGCGCTGGCCGCCGGCCCTTGGCTGTCGATGAGGCTTTGGTCCGGTCGCTACCATACGCGCATTGAAACCGCCGCCGGATGGACATTGTCCGTCCTGGGGTTGGCGAGGCACGTCTCTCACCGGGCTGGTCCGCGCGCGACGATATCGATTGCGTGGAAAATCTTCTTTGCTGCTGTTGCGAGGCCTCTTTAGCTCTCACAAGCGTCCTGGCGAAGTGCCTACCGCCATCCTGCGATCTGCCCACCCCTTGATGTCGGCAACCGTCAGCGCCTTGAGGAACGGATTGGCGTTGACCAGCTTGTCGCGTGTGGTCCGACCCGTCGCGTCAGCGGCGGCCATAAGGGAAGCCGCATCGGCATTTTCCGCGGCGGACAATAGCGCTACGGCACCCGCCGGTCCCGCGAAATGAACGAGATAGAGAGAACCGGGTGTGATCGGCAGACCGCGCTTGTTGAGGATCGCGGCATATTCCTCGACCAGTCGCGTGGTGATCTCTCGCGCAAGCTCGGGATCTCGCCGCAGGTCCAGCACGTCCTTGTCGCTGCGCCCCTGGATCAGATCGCGCCGGTGCCTTCGAACTGCTTCGAGCCACGTGTCATCGAGAAACTGGGCAGCACCGGTAGCACTCGACCGCTTGTTCCTGGCATTCGAGTCACCATTGGACTCGGCGACGATAATGCGCTCGACCAATGCCTTTGCGGCCGTCTTGTCGATCAATTTCCGGTTCAAATGCGCGTCGCGGAACAGGATGAAACTTGCGACGAAGGCCAGGCCAATCGCCACGCCAAGTGCAGCTGTGATGGATTCCGCGGACAGCCATCCCCGAGTGGTGACAACGTACCCGCGCTCGTCTGGGCGAGGGGGGCGGATTTCGCCGGGGCGGTGTGTTTGCTCTGCCGCATGCGCGAGGCATCGCGCCTTGCCGTCGGCCGCCTCATTACAGAGGAATCGTGGGGCTAGGTCTGGCATCGCGATGGTAGGTTCAATGCCTGGAGCAGGCTGTCGAAGACACCTGACGGACAGGGTTTGACCTCCGCGACCGGCCTGGCGCGATTGAGTTTCACAGTTGCCTTGGAAATTCGCTGCTCGGGCCGAGCTCTGGGCGGCACAACCGCGGATTTTCTTCCGCGTGCGCTCCGTTGCCTGACGATCTTCGAAGGCTCTTGCGCAACAATTGAGATTTGATCCGGCGGAGGCATCACTTCGCTCGAGGAGATCGGCTGCGGTGGCGCTTCAAGCATGTGCGGGATTACGAGACGGTCCGCCGTCGTCAGCGTATCGGACGAGCCAACGGCCGCCTGAGCGGGTGGTTCGCTCACAGGCTTTGTCGTGCGCGGCGGGGTCTCGAACTCCATCGCCGCGAGGGTACTGAGGCCAACAAGGATGAGAGCCACTCTCATCTGATTTCACGCTGTCCGAGGAGGAAGCCTCGCTCAAAGCCCGCCGGAAATGAGCTCCCGAAAATCGGAGACGATTGCAAAGATCCAATGAGGCGGCTTAGCGGCGGAAACGAACCAGCCGGCGCAGGTAGGGGGAGAAGATCTGAGACAGGGTTAACACGGGGCGGCATGGCAAGCGTATTGCGATCCGCAAGACCAGCGTTGGCAATTGCGTAGGAATGGGCGAGATGGCCATGGAACGGATGTGGCGTTGAGTACAAGGGCCGGCTGGCGTGCGATGTCGCTCAGCCCGGTCACCGGGTGGTCACCGCAGGCGGTGACCGTGCGATCAGAGAAGGTGGCACTGTTATCCCTCGAGATCGACGTATTGCCGAAGCTTGAAGACGATGTCGGGTAGAGCATGTCGCAGGCGTGCGGCGTTCTGGGAAGTGGTCGAGAACGGTGCGAACTTGATCATAGCGTTCCAGGGCCGATATCCGTAGACGGTGATCGAGACCCCGGATTTCGGAAAGCCATCGACTTTGCGAAGCTCCCCAAGGACGAGGTCGGCGATCGCCACGGCCGGCAATCGCGCGCGTTTTTCATCGTGGTTGCCGGCGGACGTGGGAACGATGGGCTTCTTTGGCGGCGCGGACGCGGCCAGAGGCTCTTCTTGGAGCGTTGGCGGCATCTCGGGCGCCGGAGGTGCGGTTGCGGGCACGCTCGTCGGCGCTGACGGGGAGGCCTCAGCGAGCGGATGCGGCTCGGAAGCTGGTTGCTCCGCGCGCTTGCCGCCGAGAATGCCGCTGATCAGCGCCATAAGGCCGGCATCCTTCGAGTCATCACTCATGGCTCTCTCGCAGTTGTGCCCAGCCTAACACCTGCCGGACAGGACGCCACTATGCCTATGGCAATCGCGGTTCCTGTGTTCGCAATCGAACATTCAGACGTGCAAAGGTCCGCTAATCTCCACCTGTGCGAGATACCTGAACTCACGAAGGGGCGTTCGAAGGTGTTGGATAGTCTGGTGATGCGCTGGCGCATGCGCAATTTTTTGTTGGTTTGTCCATCTTGCAAAAATGCCACTCCCACGAACCGCGGACGCTACATGCTCGGCGAGGAGCGATTGACGTGCGATCGCTGCGGAGCGACTGACTCTGTCACTTTCTGGCGTTTCGAAGGAATAGCTCACCGCGCGTGTGCCTCGAGCCACGGCACGGCTAAAGTTCGCGCTCACTAGCCGGACGGCTACGATTCTCACATTGATCCCAAACTGCTGCCGGCCGCCGCGTCAGGGGTGATCGCTGTGCGCGTAACTGAAAACTGAACGACAAGGAAAGTCTGCCCGCAGATCCCGGGCCCGTCGGTAACCTCGACGCGCCAGTTGAGGTCCTGCCAAAATGGTCCCTCCGGTCCTTCGTTGAGAATATTCCTGCACACTTCGATCGCTACCAATTGCGCGGCGGCGACGTCCGGAAGCTCCAGCCCGACGTCATCGAAGACGGAAATGCCACCGTGGGCGTGGAAGAAGAAGCGGGTCATCCGCACGGCTCCCCTCCAAGAGACGGTAGCGAGAGCGCGCGGTCTCAGTCCGCCAACGTCAGCGACTCGATAAATAGACCGGCTGTGGAATCCGGACGGCGGTTCTTTTGAGGGAGATCAATGCTCTTAATGGGTACGGTCCCGCCGCCCACGCTGATCGCGGACATCTGGCCGAGGCTGATCTTCACAGGCCGACCGTCAGCGTGGGTAAAAGGATGACGTCGGACTGGGCGAGGCATGCCGCGATCAAGGCGGCTTCCGAAGTACCTCGCAAATTATCGATTTTTGGGAGGCTCGCAATGGCCGCGGGCTACTGCGGGTCGTGGGGAAAGGCTGGCGGGGAACCGGCTCCGCTGAGGATCGAATTCGACCAAACCGGGTTAACGACGACCGAAGTGAGGGCAGCGGGAGTAGTAATTCTATGCTCGGTTTGGCAATTCTGTTCGCGGCCGTCGGATTGGGTTTTGCCGTAGGCTACGGCACCCGCGAAGTCGTCTCACGCAGACGATATGCCGAATATTTGGCATATGCGCCATATCTCGGGCCTCCGCGGCCAAACGTTTCACATGCCAGGGATGACAGTCGGTTGGGGCAGCAGCCAATCACGTCGCTCAGAAACATCGTCTCCATGTTGGCCGATCGCATCAGCTTCGCACTCGCTTTGGATTTTACCTTGGCGCTGCTGCTGATCCTGTTGTTGCCACGGCCGTTATGACCCTGCGGACGACCGCGGGGAAAACACAAAATTACGGCTGAGCACCAACAATGTTTCGTGGCCAGCCGCCGCCGATCGCACATGATGCGCCGTCGGCGAAGGCCGCGCATGCCTGTCACCCCAGAGGAGACAAGTAGTCCTGGTGGAGGCAAGTTGGTCTTGCCCCGCCATCAAACAGTACGGTGATGCCGGTGGTACGAAGACTGACTTCGACGACCGTGCCGGTCTTGTTAGCCAGATCGGGGCACTGAAGGGCACCGAGCTGGCTTATCTTGACGCGAGTGCCAACCACAAAGGTCGTTTGAGCAACCATGCTATAAATCCGAATTGATAAATATTCATGGTTCGATAACGCGACAAAAATACATCCCGTCCGGGATTCTTGCAACCTGCGGTAAATGCGGACGTGTTCCGATGTAGTCCTCGCAACGGCGGCTGGATGCTGGCATCTCCAACCGGAGGTGCCACGTTACTTCTTTAGGAGTAGTCCCATCGCGCATACCGTGCGGCATTTGCCGTGGCCGGCGATCAGAGCTCGCGCTCCATCGCTGGATTACCCGAGTCGGGAATACGCGGCAATTTCGCATGGTCTTGACCGTGTTCCGGTCACTTGAGTTCCCCTCGGTAAACAGACTGGAGCCGACCGCAGGCCTCACTTTGCCGCCAACGGCTGGGGCCATTCTTTGTTATCGGCACAAGCGGCCTCGGTTCGAAAGCGCTGAGCTAATTCCATGTTGAAATAAGCCCCGGTACGACAACAGATCGGGAACTCAAATGTCTGCCCGGCTGGAAAAGGCGACCGGGGTCCGTCAACGCAAATCAAATCGGGAAAAGTCGGCAAATTTCAAATCGGTTCCTCAGTACAAAATTGGACATAACAAAATACCGCACCGATCTAGGCTCGCTCCGCTTGGCCCACAATACCGTCAAGCAAACTCTGACGGCCCCGGCATTGTAGGTGGTGCCGGGGCCGTTTTTCGGCAGTGTCCTAATTCTGAGGTCGGACGATGAAAAAGGACCGGGTCACATATCGCTGCGAAAACCTGGCAGTCGAGATTGCCAATCATAGGCTGCATATCGGAAAGGTCGTGACCAAGTCGCTCAGGATCCTTGAAGAATCCGCCGGTCAGGACACGTTCCTGGGTCGCCAGAATTACAAGCCTATCCCACTCCCGCACCAGGAAGAGTAGGACCGGATTAGCCGGCGGCTGTCATCAGAAGGCGCAGGGCCGAAATTAGCTCATGATCCATACGGCAGCAGCCCAGAAGATGCGTGCGAGAAAGTAGACCCAAACGCCCGTCGTCGTCAGCAAGGTGGTCAATAGCAAAAATCCGAACACACGATCCTGCGGGTTCTCTTGGGCCTTATCAGCGGATGCGTGCACCGTATTATCGAATGTTGGCAACTGCGCGGTTTCTGGCATCATTCAACGCTCTAACAAACGAGGTTAGCCCCCGATTTGGAAACGGAGCGAAGCTGCGGCGCCAATTGCCGCCTCGTCCTAACTCCATCTGTGCGTTCCAGAAGCAAGGCCGCTGTCACGATCAGCGGCCTTCCCGGGCTTCACAGAAATTATGAAATGAAAAAGCTCAGCCCCCGGATTTCCTAGTTTTCCCTGGAGGCCTGGTTCCGGCGAGCACATAGGTGAATCGAGAGGCTTTAATTCGTTCGTGACGGCGTCAAGAACTCCCGCTCCTGACACCATTTTAGGCCGTACCCGAGGTGGCCTCGATCATCGCGCCTGTCTCGCTTGTCGTAACTCACACCACAATCAAACGACACGGCCTTTCGGCTGCGCTGCCAGGGCCGGCGCGGCGCGCGGCTTGATCGGCGTCAACTCGCCGGAAGCCGAGATGATGGCGGTTTCCTGACGGCGGCACTTCGGACAGACGAACTTCACCTCATGCGGTCGGCTCGACCAGCTTGCGTGCTTGAGACTGGCCGACATCGGCCAGGCCTCGCATTGCGGACACGAGATCAGAAAGCGACCAGGGTCGAGCATACCCATTCCAAAGCTCCAAGAGCCTGCCCGTAAGCTGAAATGTCCAGCATCTGTAAATAGTTCCGGGGGCGGGCAGGGCGGCAACGCAGGCCTGCCACGTTCTTGATGCGCGTCACATCTTGACTGCGCCCGCAGCGAACCGACGACAGCGGATTTGGCCGAAGCGTCGCTGCTCAGCTCCGCTTCTCTTTCGACCTCAGCCTCATCTCGAGTTGCCGGCGAATGGTCTTGGCGAGAGGCCGCAACGCCGCGACGGCGAAGCCGCAGAGAAGCATGAGCCATGTCGCCAGGGCCGCGCACCACAATAGGTCTTCCAGAATCTTGGGCATGACCTGCCCCCAAATGACTGCCTGAAATGAGAACAGTGTCCCTCAACCTTGGAGCGGCCACAAGGCGTCGTAAAAGTAGCAACGGAGCGACGGACGTGCCGGACGCCGAAATCACGATCGCAGTCTGGGAGCCTGAGAATTCCCCGATCAGTGATTGTGAACCGCGGATCGATTTCGAGGATCGATTCTTGGGGCAACCGGTTTAATGCGCATGCGCATCCGGCTGATGAGATGGGCAGGTTCGCTGACCCTTGTTGGTGTACTTGTCTCTGCTTGCGTGAATTCCGACCAAGCGAGGCCGGCGGCCCGATCGGGCGCGTCATCGGGTGCGCCATGGGCCCGCGACCTCAACGAGCCGCCCCCAAATCGAGAGCCCGCCAATGGAGCGGCGGTCGCAGGAATAAAGGCTGATCTGAATGCTGCGCGAGAGAAAGCCTCGCGCTGAGGGGAGCCTTCGGCCAACGCCCCCTTTGCCACAATGCGGCAGAAACTACCCGATCATCCTTTCAAGGGCGACGAGAGCGGTAAAGACGACCACGACGACTCCAACGAAGGTGATGCCGAGGAAGACATTGTGCATGCTGTCGCGTTTCCCTATTCGCTGCCGGCGCCAACAAGCCGCCTGAGCTATTCAAGCGTCTTTCAGCTTCCAACCGCGAGGTGATCCTCGCACTCAGTCTTCAAGGTCAGTGGACTTTGATTTCCTTCAAGGGGAGCCGTAGCTCGGCGGCGCGTTCTTCGCGATCCTTCTTGCGAAATTCGATCTCTCGTCGCTCGAATTCAGTGAGTTCCCTTCGAGCCGCTTCCAAAATGCGATCACGTGGCGCCGTTCCTGGTTGTGTGCGTTGGCTCATCACTTACCCCAGTGTTGTCCCAGCGTTGTGGAAGGGGCAGATCGCCGCAAGATTGCGGATTTATGACGGCAGCGTGAGGAATATCGGCCAGGCGATCCTCACGATCGCGCCAGGAATTGCGCCAGGACAAGCTGGTGACGCGTGCGGCCAGGCCCGATGTTGGTGATTTGCCCGACGTGTCAATCGCGGGCGTCGCTGAGGCAATCCTTGCCGGCGATGCCCCGGCTACTTTGCATGGGGTTGTTTTCGAGACTTTTGTTCGGCCGTGTCCCGTGCCGGCCCGCGGCTGTTTTTCGACGCAGATGATCTGATCGGTGTGCGCCGGGCGGAAGCTTCACTGCCTGCGGTACCCCCGGGGCTGCGGCACGCCCGGCGGCTGTCCGGTCTGCTGCTGCCTGAACCGGGCGCGCGGATTCAGATCGCAATAGGTGTTCCAGCGCCCCGAGGCGGACGCCAGGCACTGCGCCCTCGTTTCATACGAGCAGTCGCCGGACCAGCCGAGCTCCTCGCCAAAGACGCACCAGGGGTAGTCGTAGGAGGCGGGAAGGGCGGAGCCTGCGTGAGCGGCCGTTGCCGCGGCCAGCAGCGCCAAGATGGCTAGCGTCGTGCGCATGATCATATCTCCTGTCGTAGGGCCTTCGGCGGCGGGCAAGACCTCGAATCGTTGCACGCGCCGCTTCAACGCGATCAAGCGTGTTGAGGATTAGGCCGAAAGGCCCGTCGGTCCACCCAGGCGCATTTTTTCTCGCCATTTGTGAACTGCTTCACATCCGCAATGCCGATCGCCTGCTACAGATCCCGCATTGCTTTACCTATCCATTATTTAAAAAACACACCCCCGGCAGTCACATGCCGGGGGTGTTTTTGCATGGGCTGACCTTCAGGCGAGGGGGTTTTGTTCAGTGCCGGCGGAACGAGCGCACGGGACTGAGGGTTTGCTTCAGCGCCGCGATGAAGCCGGCGGTCGGACGTGCCGGCGATTTGGCTTCAATTGCTTCAGCTGCGACGCGGCAATCCGCGGCGACCTTCAACAGGCCGATCCGCGCGAGGTCGAGGGTGGAGAGCTCCGCCTGCTCCAGACACACACGCTCCAAACGGCGGAATTCCCGCAGCTCTCTGTTCATGCGCTGTCTCCCGGTGGTTGGGGACAAGCCAACCGCGATTCTCCTTAATGAGTAGTAAATCAGGCGGGGCTGGCCTCAGGCTGGTCACCGCGCCTGTGCTATAATCCCGCTCATGACCTGATCCCCGACGACCGGCGCCGGTGGTTCCACCGTTCGGCCGGCGAATCGACCAGGGAAATTCGAAGCAGGTGGCAAAGCGAGCACGGTGACGATCGTAACGGGAGGGAGCCTGACCATGACCACGTTCGACAAGCGCGAGCAGGGCTTTGAGGCCAAATTCGTTCACGACGAGGAGCTCATGTTCAGGGCCACGGCCCGATCCAACAAGCTGCTCGGCATGTGGGCAGCCGAGCAGCTCGGGCTGAGCGGCGATGCCGCAACCCGCTACTCGACGGAGCTCGTGACCGCCAATCTCGATAGCAGGACGGTCGATGATGTCCTGGGAAAGGTCTCCGGCGACCTCGCCGGCAAGGGAATCACGCCCGAGCAGGTTGCGCAGAAGCTCCAGGAATTCCTGCACCAGGCCGTGCAGCAGCTGAAGGGCCCCGAATAGGGCGCGTCCCGATCGTGCAGATGTCTTTCGAAGGTCACAGCTCCATGTGGACGATCTCGATCGGCTCGCCGCCGAGTCCGTGGGAGAAGTAGCCCCGCTTGATGCTCCTGAAGCCGTGCTTGCGGTAGAAGCCTTCGGCGTTGATGGTCGCCTCGAGCCTGATCGGCCCCTCGTGGCCGACCTTCGCCTCGGCTATCCCGATCTCCAGCAGTCTCCGCCCAAGTCCCGTGCCCGCCGCTTCGGGCAGGATGAACAAGCGGGTGACTTCGCCTGGCTCCGCATCGACAAAGCCGATCACCTTGCTATCGCGCAGGCCCACGGTCATTCGTCCCCTGGCGATGAGCTCTTCGTAGAACGCCACCGTGCGGTCGCCCATCCAGTTCGTGAGCTGGTCGCGGGAATAGGATTCTCCGGAAAGGCCGCTGATCGACGCCTTGGTGAGATTGAAAACAGTTTCCGCGTCTTCGCGGCGGGCGGCCCTGAATGAGAAATCGGTGTCCGTCACGCGGGTGGATCCGGCGTCATTCGTGGTTGCGCGCGGCCGTGTCGCTCAGGCGATCGACGAAGGCAATCCCGATCGCCGACGCCACGAAGGTGATGTGGATCAGGACCTGCCACATCACGCCCTGCTCGGTAAAGCTGGCGCGGCCGGAGCCGAGATTGCCGGCCTCGATGAAGGTGCGCAGCAGCGCGATCGAGGAGATGCCGATGATGGCCATCGCGAGCTTGATCTTCAGCACGCTCGCATTGACGTGGCCGAGCCATTCCGGCTCGTCCGGATGGCCCTGGAGGTCGAGCCGCGAGACGAAGGTCTCGTAGCCGCCGACGATCACCATCACCAGGAGGTTCGAGATCATGACCACGTCGATCAGCGCCAGCACGCTCATCATGATCTGCTGCTCGGTCAGGTCGAGCGCGTGCCAGGACAGATGCCAGAGCTCCTTGACGAACAGCGCGATGTAGACGCATTGCGCGACGATCAGCCCGAGATAGAGCGGCAGCTGCAGCCAGCGCGAGCCGAAGATGACCATCGGCAGCGCGCGCAGGCGTGGCGAGGCCGGAAGGCGGGGCTGGCTCGTCGTTTCAGGCTCGCTCGACATTTTCAGGCAATTCCCCGCTTCGGTTGCACGGAGGCCAGATGTAGCCCGACATGATGGCCTGCGGAAGACGCGACGTCGGGATCATGCGCCGCCTGCGGCATGATGCTATCCTGACCTCCGGGCGGCGCTGATTTTCAGCTGAGATCATTGGAGACATCGTGCGGACGATTGCGGCTGTTGCAACCATCGTGCTCTGCGGAGCCGTGATCACCGAAGCGGCCGCGCTGCCGCTGACGCCATTTCGCTACGCGGACCAGGCGCAGCGCTATTGTCCGACGGACAAGGTGGTGTGGCTGGATTTCAGGAAGGGGCGCTACTACGCCAAGGGCCAGAAGCTCTACGGGCAGGGGTTCGATGGCAGCTTCGTCTGCCTCAACGAAGCCAAGAGCAGCGGTTATCGCCGCTCGGTGCTGGGCTTGCGCTGAGCGCGCGCAGACCGGGTGGGTCGCTGGCTATTTGCTCTCGCTCGGCAGCTTGACCGGCACGTGCGGGGAACTGCTGACGACACGCGGACTTCCGTCCGGATAAGTGCGGCTCGTCCGGATCAGCGTTTCCAGAACCAGGAAGAATTTCTCGGCAAGCATGTCTCGTCACCCTCGTTGGTGATGGCCTCATCAAAGTTGAGTCGAGGCGCGAGGGACGGAAATTCAATCAACTAAAAGGGAAGCAGACAGTCCGGAAATACTGGACGTGCCGACTGGCAGCGTATTGCGCCGCAACATCGCGGCAGATGATTAAGGGGAAAGGTTGGCGCGCCTCAGGCGAACGCCAGGGCTCAGGCACAGTCAGGCAAACGCCAAGGCCATCAGACTCGAGCAGAGCAGAACCAAGCCGCCTGCCGTCAACGCCAGAAAGCCGTCCGACACCAGATCATGATTGCGCATAGGACACCTGCCGCTCTCTTGCTCGATGCTCGACCGGATTGATTAAAAGTTTCCGAACGCGCTCAAATTGAAAGAGGTGATGCTTCCGCGCGAGGCACTATGCCCTCGTGCGGTATCCTTCGAACGCATGGGCCAGAAAAATCCCCGCGCTTACCAGACCCATCAGTGCTGAAACCGTCTCAATCATCGCAAACTTCCGTTGCGCCCCTCGCACACGCGACAAAACGCGTACCGCCTTGCACAGTCAAAAGGATTCCAGTGTGCGCAGTTGCAATCGGGAAGCAGTGAGGATTTGGCGCAACAGTTTGTCCAGGACTAGGACGGGAATAGGGCGCTTCGCGCGCCGATGCTCCGTAGATCAACGGAGAGAGCGCCAACCTCTGGTTTACCATCTCGGCGCGAGAGTCGCGCGCTCCCCATTTCCGCCGTGATCGCGTTGCGTTATCGTCACCACTTCCGAACCGGTGGTGGGCCGCTTCGGGCAAAGACCGGCAGAAGGCCTCCTTGTGGGCACGCGTCCGGCGAGATGGTATTGGGGCGAATGGGGATCCGACGGTCAGATTCGATGGTGCGGGCCGCGCGTGGTGTTGCGGCTGCCGCGACCTGCCTCGCGCTTGCCAACTGTGCCTCATCGGGCAAATTCGCCAGCCACGTCGATCCGAAATACGGCGTGTCCTCCAGCCCGCGCGTGGTGGCCTGGGGCGATCCCGTGCCCAAGGGCGGCGGCACCTACCGCGTCGGCAAGCCCTATGTGGTGGCCGGCAAGACGTATGTGCCGGAGGAGGACGCCAACTACCGCGCCGAGGGCCTGGCTTCCTGGTACGGCGACGACTTCCACGGCCGCCTGACCGCCAATGGCGAAATCTTCGACATGGGCTCGCTCACCGCGGCGCACCCGACCTTGCCGATGCCGTGCTATGCGCGGGTGACCAACCTTTCCAACGGCAAATCGCTTATCGTCCGGGTCAACGACCGTGGGCCATATCACGGCAACCGCCTCATCGACGTCTCGAACAAGGCGGCTGAACTACTTGAATTCAAAGGCAATGGTGTCGCCAAGGTGCGCGTCGAATATGTCGGCCGGGCGCCCCTTGAGGGGTCCGACGACCGCCAGCTGATGGCCACCTTGCGCACCGGCATTCCGGCGCCGACCCCCTCGATGGTCCGCGTCGCCTCGGCTAGGCCATTCGTTCCGGAGCTGTCGGCTTCCAGCCATGGCGCGATCCGAGGCGAGGTTCCGCTTCCGGAAGGGCGGCCATACAGCCTCGGCAATACTTCGGCCGACGTCGCTTCGATCAACGCGACCTCGGAAATGTCGGCTTCGAGCCGCAATCGCGGCCGGGCGCTCCAGAATGCGCGCGCGGTGTCCTATGACCAGGACGGCCGCGATACGTCGGACACGGCGCCATCGGCCGCCTATGTCTCCGACGACGGCGCGTCAGAGGCGCGCAATATCCTGAGCGGCCGCGGGCTCTACTGAGTCGCACTTTCCTTCAGGAACGTCACCAGGGCCGTATTGACCTCGTCGGGCCGCTCCTGCTGCACCCAGTGGCCGGCGCCCTCGATGATCAGCTTGCGCCTCAGATTAGGCAGCACGCGCTCGAGCTCATTGACGCGCTTGGCGCCGATCAGCCCGGTGATCACCGCATCCTTGGAGCCCGCGATGAACAGCGAAGGCTGATGGATCTGCGCGTCCTGCCAGGGCGCCGTCAGCTCCCAATTGCGATCGATGTTGCGGTACCAGTTGAGGCCGCCGCGGAAGCCGGACTTGCGATAGGTCTCGGTGAAATAGGCGAGGTCTGCCTCGGTCAGCCAGCTCGGCAGCGGCTCCGAGCCGCTCGCGTGGCCGAGAAAGCCCTTGTCGTCTTGAACGAACATTGCCGCCGTCGGATCGGAAAGCCCGCGCCCACCCAGCACGATGCGCATGGTGTGGGCGACATCGCGCTCGAGCTCGGCCTCCGCGACGCCGGGCGTCTGAAAGTACTGCCAGTAGAAATTGGTGATGCCGTTCTCACGCAACAGGTCGAGCGGCTTGCCGCGGCCGCGGAACGGCGGCGGAACGCTCAAGCCCGCCACCGCCGTGAATATGTCCGGCCGGAACAGCGCCGCGTGCCAAGCCACCGGCGCGCCCCAGTCGTGGCCGATGACCATGGCCTTGGTCTCGCCAAGCGCCTGCACCAGGGCAACGACGTCACCGACCGTGTCGAAGATGGAGTAGGCGGTGACATTCGATGGTGCCGTGGTCCGGCCATAGCCCCGCATGTCCGGAGCGACGACGCGAAAGCCGGCCGCCGCCACCGCCGGGATCTGGTGACGCCAGGAGTAGGAGAGTTCCGGCCAACCATGGCAGAGGATCACGAGCGGCCCCTGGCCCTGCTCACGGACGAAAAGATCGATCCCGTTGGCTGAGATCACGCGGGAGGAGGACATCGCTTTTCCGCCTTGTTTCAGAGGTTTGGTCGGAAATCGTGAGGCGCCACGATAGGGACCCCGGCCCACCTGTGCAATCTTCGGGTGATGATCCGGTTCCCCGTGTTGTTTGCGCGGGGGCCAACTGTTAGAACGCCGCT
Source organism: Bradyrhizobium sp. Ec3.3 (assembly GCF_000472925.1). GTDB lineage: Bacteria > Pseudomonadota > Alphaproteobacteria > Rhizobiales > Xanthobacteraceae > Bradyrhizobium. The sequence goes on along the minus strand of NZ_AXAS01000014.1, from coordinate 69,522 downwards.
CTCAGGGCTTCGCCATGGCATTTCACTTTCCTCCGACCCGCCCATCCCGGTTCGCCGCCGGGTGGCTCGCGCGCGGGCTCGTTGCCGCCGGCGTGGCGCTGAGCCTCGGCTGGGGCGGCATGCTCTATGCCGCCAATCAGAGCGTGCAGGGCGCCAAGAAGGAAGAAGCCGGCTTTGATGGCGACGCGCCCACCGCGATCCTGATCGAGGCGTCCAGCGGCAGCGTGCTGTTCGAGAAGAATGCCGACGAGCTGCGCGCCCCCTCCAGCATGATGAAGCTGATGACCGCGGAGGTCGTCTTCAATGCAGTGAAGAAGGGCGACATCAAGCTGACCGATGAATACCGGATCAGCGAGAATGCTTGGCGGAAGGGCGGTGCGCCCTCCGGCAGTTCCACCATGTTCGCCGCGATCAACAGCAAGGTATCGGTCGACGATCTCCTGCATGGCGCGATCATCCAGAGCGGTAACGACGCCTGCATCGCGCTCGCCGAAGGCATGGCGGGCAACGAGCGCCTTTTCGCCACCGATTTCATGACCAAGCGCGCCCGCGAGCTCGGCCTGACCAAATCGACCTTCGCCAATTCGAACGGGTTGCCCGACCCCGGCAACAAGATGACGGTGCGCGAGCTCGGCATTCTCGCGCGCCACGTCATCCTGGACTATCCGGAGTTCTACAAGCTGTTCGGCGAGAAGGAGTTCACCTGGAACAAGATCCGCCAGCCCAACCGCAATCCGCTGCTCAACGCCATGGAAGGTGCCGACGGGCTGAAGACCGGCTTCACCAAGGAGGGCGGCTACGGGATGGTCGGCTCGGCCGTGCAGAACGGCACGCGGCTGATCGTCGTCGTCAACGGCCTTGAAGACTCCGAGGATCGCGCCACCGAAGCCAAGAAGATGCTGGAATGGGGTTTTCGCAACTTCGAGACCCGGACGCTGATCGCGGCCGACCAGCCGGTGGGCTATGCAAAGGTGTTCGGCGGCGAGAGCCGCTCGGTGAAACTTGTCGCCAAGGATCCGGTCAAGGTGATGGTGCACAAGAACGGCGGCGACAAGCTGATCGCGCGCATCGTCTACAGCGGTCCGGTGCGCGCGCCGGTCCGGGAGGGGCAGCCGGTCGGCGTGGTGCGGGTCTGGCGCAGCGGCCAAATCGCTGTGGAGACACCGGTCTATGCGGCGGAGGCGATCGGCACCGGCTCAACCATGCGGCGCGCGATCGACGGCGCGAGCGAGCTCGTGATCGGCATGTTCCGCGCGGGCGCCGAGAAGCTCTGACCATGAACGAGATTGCAGTGAAGCCGCCGTCCGGGCGCGGGCGATTCATCACCTTTGAAGGCGGTGAGGGCTCGGGCAAGTCGACCCAGATCAAGCGGCTCGCCGACCGGCTCGACGCCACCAAGCTGAAGACCATCGTCACTCGCGAGCCCGGCGGCTCGCCCGGCGCCGAGATCATGCGCCATCTCGTGCTGTCTGGGATGGGCAAGCTGCTCGGGCCGGATGCCGAGACACTGTTGTTCGCGGCCGCCCGCGACGACCATGTCCGCACGGTAATCGAGCCGGCACTCAACCAGGGCACGTGGGTCCTGTGCGACCGCTTCGCCGACTCGACGCGAGCCTATCAGGGCAGCCTCGGCAGCGTGCCTGAAGGCGTCATCAACGCGATGCAGCGGGTTACGATCGGTGATCTCAAGCCGGACGTTACGATCATCCTCGATCTGCCGGTCGAGATTGGTCTGCAGCGCGCGGCCGCGCGGCGTGGCAGCGGCACACCGGATCGCTTCGAGGGCGAGAGCCTCAAATTCCATCAGGATCTGCGCGAGGCCTATCGCAAGATCGCAGCCGGCGATCCCGGACGCTGCGTGCTGATCGACGCCAGTGGCGATGCGGACACGGTCGCCGCGCGAATCTGGGCGGCGTTGCGCGATCGCGTGTTCAGCGCTCCGACGAAGGCAGCGTCCGCATGAGCCCTCGCCAGACCGAGCGCGAGACCGCGATCCCGCATCCGCGCGAGACCAGCCGCCTGTTCGGCCATCGTGAAGCCGAAGCGGCACTGCTCACCGCCTATCGCAGCGGGCGCATTCCGCATGCCTGGCTGATTGGCGGACCGCAAGGCGTCGGCAAGGCGACGCTGGCGTACCGGATGGCGCGCTTCGTCCTCGCGCATGGCCATCCGCTCGCGCCCGCCGTGCAGCGAGCCGAGGATCTGTCGATCGATCCGAACGATCCCGTGGCGCGTCAGGTCGCCGCCGGCTCGCATGGCGGGCTGTTGACGCTGGAGCGCACGGCGAACGACCGCGGCGTGATGAGGACGGTCATCACGGTCGACGAGACGCGCGAGACGATCGCATTCTTCGGCTCGACGGCGGCTGCCGAAGGCTGGCGCGTCTGCATCGTTGACACCGTCGATGAGCTCAATCCGAACGCGGCGAACGCGCTGTTGAAGATCCTAGAGGAGCCGCCACAGCAATCGCTGTTCCTGCTGGTCAGCCACGCGCCGGCGCGGGTGCTGGCGACGATCCAGTCGCGCTGCCGCAAGCTGCGCCTGCGCTCGCTTGCGACCGACGACGTGATCGGTGCTGCGGCTGTGGCCGCCGAGCTCGACGTGAGCGATCCGGCTCTGCGAGAGGCTGCAGAGGCTTCCGAGGGCAGTGTCGCGCGGGCGCTGACGCTGCTCGGCGGCGATGCGCTGAAGCTTCAGCAGCGTACCGCGGCGCTGCTCGCGCGTCTGCCGCAGGTCGATCCAAAGGAGCTGCACACGCTCGGCGATTCGCTCGGCACCAGCGATCGCGTGGCTCTCGCGGCCTTCATCGACGGCATCGACCGCTGGATCGCCGAGCGGCTGCATGCGGATGAGGCGAGCGCCAACCAGAACCTGCCGCGCCTTGCACGGCTTGCAGAGGTATGGGAAAAGATCGTCCGCGCCGCGCGCGACACCGAAACCTACAATCTGGAGCGCAAGCCGCTGGTTTTTTCGGTGTTCGGCTGGCTCGCGGACGCAACGCGCTAGGCGCTGGTTTCCATTTTTTAGAGCCGCAAAGGAATTCGTGGTGGCAACGCGAGCTAAGAAAACCGTCAAACGCAAGAGCGGCAAGAAGGCTGCGAAAAAGACCGCCAAGAAAACGGCCAAGAAAACGGCCAAGAAATCGACCAAGAAAACAGCCAAGAAGGCCGCGAAGCGGTCGGCCAGGTCGCGTACGCCCAAAGCTGCCAAGAAGACCAGGAAGGTTGCCGCCAAGACTGCGAAGAAGTCCAAATCCAAGGCCAAAGCGCGCGTGACCAAGACGGCGAAGAAGGCCGGCAAGACGAGCGCTAAGAAGCAGGTCGTTGCCAAGAAGGCCGCCGGGAAAGCGGCGAAGGTCGTGAAGCCAACAGTGGTGGCTGCGCCACCCGCGGCGCCGGCCCCCGTCGCGGCTCCTCCCAAGGTTGCGAAGCCGAAAGCGCCGCGCGCGCCTGCTAAGAAAGAAGTCGCTCCGCAGACCGCAGAGCCGGTGGCGGCGCCGTCGCGCGAAAACGCCTTTTACATCACGACCGCGATCGCCTATCCCAACGGCCAGCCCCATATCGGCCACGCCTACGAGGCGATCTCGGCGGACGTGCTCGCGCGCTTTGCGCGACTCGACGGCAAGGACGTGTTCTTCCTGACCGGCACCGACGAGCACGGGCTGAAGATGGTCCAGACCGCGCAGAACGAGGGGCTGACGCCGTCGGCGCTCGCGACCCGCAACGCCAACCGCTTCAGGGAGATGGATGAGCGGCTCGACGTTTCGTTCGATCGCTTCATCCGCACCACCGAAGAGCAGCATCACCGCTCCAGCAAAGAGATCTGGCGGCGGATGGCTGATAACGGCGACATCTATGCCGACACCTATGCCGGCTGGTACTCGGTGCGCGACGAGGCGTATTACGCCGAGGACGAGACGCGCCTGAACGATGACGGTGTGCGGCTTGGTCCGCAGGGCACGCCGGTCGAATGGGTGGAGGAGAAGAGCTATTTCTTCCGGCTGTCTGCCTACCAGGACAAGCTCCTGAAGCTCTATGAGGAGAAGCCCGAGTTCATCGGCCCGGATGCGCGCAAGAACGAGGTGGTGAGCTTCGTCAGAAGCGGCCTGCGCGATCTTTCGATCTCGCGCACCACCTTCGACTGGGGCGTGAAAGTGCCCGGTGACGAAGAGCATGTGATGTATGTCTGGGTCGATGCGCTGACCAATTACATCACCGGCGTCGGATTCCCCGACGAGAGCGACGCCAACTGGGGCCGCTGGCCGGCGGACGTCCACATCATCGGCAAGGACATCATCCGCTTCCACGCGGTCTACTGGCCGGCGTTCCTGATGTCGGCGGGCATTCCCTTGCCGAAGCGGGTCTATGCGCACGGCTTCCTGTTCAACAGGGGCGAGAAGATGTCGAAGTCGGTCGGCAATGTCGTCGATCCCTTCAATCTCGCGGATCAGTATGGCGTCGACCAGATGCGCTATTTCTTCCTGCGCGAGGTGCCATACGGCCAGGACGGCAACTACAACCACGAGGCCATCGTCGCGCGCATCAATGCCGATCTTGCCAACGATCTCGGCAATCTCGCGCAGCGTTCGCTGTCGATGATCGCCAAGCAGCTCGGTGGGGTGCTGCCGGAGCCCGGCGAGTTCAGCGACAACGACAAGGCGATGTTGGCGCAGGCAGATGGCATGATCGCGCTTGCGCGTGAAGCGATGGCGACGCAGCAGATCCATCAATGGCTCAACGCGGTGTGGGCCGTGGTGGCCGAAGCCAACCGCTACTTCGCGGGCGAGGCGCCCTGGGCGCTGGCGAAGACCGATCCGGCGCGGCAGAAAACGGTCCTGTACGTGACCGCCGAAGTCGTGCGCCAGATCGCGATCCTGACCCAGCCCGCGATGCCGACGGCATCAGGCAAGCTGCTCGACAGCCTCGGCATCCCCGAAGGCGAGCGCAACTTTGCGATGCTCGGCGGCGAGAAGCGGATCGCGCCCGGCTCGACGCTGCCCGCGCCGACGCCGGCGTTCCCGCGCTACGTCGAGCCGGCGGCGTAAGGCCCGGACGATGTTGGTCGACAGTCACTGCCATCTGGATTTTCCGGATTTCTCGGACGATCTCGACGGGATCGTGTCGCGTGCCGCGGCCGCAGGCGTTGGCCGTATGGTCACGATCTCGACGCGGGTGCGCAAGCTCGACCAGCTCATCGCCATCGCCGAGCGCTACGACAACGTCTATTGCTCGGTCGGCACCCATCCGCACAATGCGGATGAGGAGGACGGCGTCTCCGCCGACGAGCTGATCGCGCTGACGAAGCATCCCAAGGTGGTTGCGCTTGGGGAAGCCGGGCTCGATTACTTCTACGACAACGGCTCGCCGGAGGCGCAGGCGAGGGGCTTTCGCGCCCATATCGCGGCGGCGCGCGCAACCGGCCTGCCGCTTGTGATCCACACCCGCGAGGCGGACGAGGATTGCGGGCGCATCCTGGAGGAAGAAGTCGCGAAAGGATCATTTGCCGCCGTGCTGCATTGTTACACGGGCGGACGCGAGCTTGCTCTGAAGGCGATTTCGCTTGGTCTCTACATCGGCTTCACAGGCATTCTGACCTTCAAGAAGTCGGAAGCATTGCGCGCGCTCGCGGCCGAGCTTCCGGCGGACCGCATCCTCGTGGAAACGGATTCGCCCTATCTCGCGCCGGGCAAATTCCGCGGCAAGCGCAACGAGCCGGCTTATGTGGTGGAGGTGGCAAAGGTGCTCGCCGAGACGTGCGGCGTATCGCTTGAGGAGATCTCGCGCCAGACCACCGAAAACTTCTTCCGCCTGTTCTCCAGGGTGAAGGCCTGAACCAGGGACGCCGCATGACACTGACGCTGACGATTCTGGGCTGCGGCTCCTCCGCCGGCGTGCCGCGCCCGGCGCTCGGCTGGGGCGCCTGCGATCCCAACAATCCAAAGAACCGCCGCCGCCGCTGTTCGCTGCTGGTCGAGCAGGCCGGCGAGCACGGCACCACGCGGATCGTGATCGACACCTCGCCCGACCTGCGCGAGCAGCTGATCGACGCCAATGTCGACCACATCGACGCCGTGTTCCTGACCCACGAGCATGCCGATCAGACCCACGGCATGGACGATCTGCGCTCGGTCGTGCTGCACATGCGCAAGCGCATTCCGACCTATTTCAACCAGTCGACCGCCAAAGACATCATGGCGCGGTTCTCCTATTGCTTCATCTCGCCGGAGGGCAGCGACTATCCGCCGATCCTGACGCGGCATTCCATCGAGGCGGGCGAGACCCAGACCATCCTGGGGAAGGGCGGCGCGGTGAAGATGACGGCCTTCCTGGTGCAACACGGCCAGATCCCCGCGCTCGGCTATCGCATTGGCGATGCCGCCTACACGCCCGACCTCAACGACATTCCGCGCGAGAGCTGGGGCGCGCTGGAAAATCTCGATCTCTGGATCGTCGATGGCCTGCGCTACACCGGCCACGTCAGCCATTTCAGCATCAATGACGCGCTGTCCTGGATCGAGCGCTTCAAGCCGAAGCGCGCTGTCATCACCAACATGACTGCTGACGTCGATTACGAGGTGGTGAGGCAGTCGCTGCCGGCGGGCGTGGTGCCGGCTTATGACGGCATGCGGCTGGAGATCGTGCCGTCGCCTTAGAGTTCGAAATGAGAATCGAGCAGGCCGCTCCAATCGTTCCTGCTCCGACCGTCCATGCTCACCAGTTTCCCTGTCCGGTCAAAATGAACGTACATTGTCCATGAAAACACGATTCCAAAGTGGTCGACCTCGCGTTGCGAGGTGAACATGGTCTCATCGTAATGCTGTAGATCGGGCACTCTCGACTTCACCACGTCCAGAGGGTCGCCCTTCCTCAGCAACTGCCATTCTCCTGGCATTGGTGGCTTGGCCATAAGAACGATACTAGTGGAAAGAAGTATAACGATTGCAAGGACAGCGATTTTCTTCACGGTGTCGTCCTACCAGGCGTAGCGCATGACGGCCTTGCCGGTATAGGACCGCACCTGGCTCGCGAATTCGCCGTCGAAGCTTGCGGCTGCGGCCCAGCCGTTCAGCCATTTCAATTCAATCGCCCCGCCCGCGAGCGCTGAGTTCGGAGCCAGCGCCGCGCCGCTGGCGACGTAACCGAGGCCGGGCAGCGCCTGGAAAGCCGGTGCAACCGTGCTTGCGGCGCTGAAATCATGCGCCCAGGCGAGGTGCGTCCGCAAATTCAGCGCACCGCCCTGAAGCGCGAAGGACGCGTTGGTGCGCAAGCCCAGTTCGCTGCGGCTGTCGGTGACACGATCGCTGCCGAAGGCCGCCGCAAACGCGTTCGTAGCAAAGGCCGGTTGGGATGCGTTTGCCGGCAGGCTGAAGGCCATGACCTGTCCGGCGGCGTAAGCGGTCACGCCGAGCCAGGGAATCGCGAAGCGATAGCCGCTCTCGATGCGGCCGGAATAAGCATTGGCGTTGAAGGCCGCGTTGAGCTGGTCGACGCCGGGATGATCGCTGGTGATGGCTTGCCAGCCATAGGCAACCGCCGTGGCGACATAGGCCTGCCCGACCGTATGCCTGACGAAGGTTCCGGCCTGAAACAGATCGGAGCGACCACTGCCGGCGCTGCCGGCGAAATTGGTGCCGCCGCCGGCCATGGCAAAGCCAAACCGCGTTTGCGGCGACAGCGAGTAATCGGCCCCGACCACGGTTGCAAAAATCCGGCTCGATGAGCTCGGGCCCGGCGCGGCGCTGCTGCCTGCCACTTGCGAGCCGCCGATTCCCGAAGCCCAGACGTTCCAATGCGGCGCGTACGAGGAGCCGGTGAGGGGCATCTTGCCGTAGAGGGCCTCATAGACCTCGCGCCCGACACCACCGCGCGTTCGATCTGACGGGATCGCGGCGTAGGCCGCCAGCGCTTCGTCAGCGAGCGCCGGCGAGGCTTCCGCGCCGCGACCGTCGATAGCGGGATCGAGCAGCGTCTGCGTGAACTGCGTCATCGCGAGGAAAGTCGCTTGCGCGGTCTCGGCCTGGGACAGCGCCAATGGGCCCGGTGGCGATGCCGGACCGATGCCGGCACTCATACCCGAAGGTGGCGACATGGCTGCAGCAGCGACGCTCGGCTGACTGGTTGGATTGCTGCCCACGGGAGGTGAGGTCATGCCGCCGGTGACCGCGCCGCTGTTGGGCGTGGCCGGAGAGGCGATGGCAGCGCTGCCGGCATTGGGCGTTGCCGGCGATGCGGGACCTGCGGGCATCTGAGTTGTTTGCGGGGACGATGCAGGAGCGGCAGCCTGCTCCGTCGCAGGCGCGCTAACAGGCGCCTCCGGCAGGCCTTGCGCGTGCGCGATGTCCGGAAGCAATCCGATCATCAATAGCAGCGCCCGACGCAAAGATGCGTCTGTGCGCAAGACAAATCGCATGAAGCGCCCCACCGGGCCGGTCGCCCGCCGCGTCTATCGCGCAGCGCCTCGTTCGGGAATCAGCGAATCCGACCTTGTGAAACCGTAGGCAGGCCGGGATTTTTTTCAAATCTTTTCCGGCCGTTTCCGGACTTTCACGGGAACCCGAGCCCCGATCGCACGCAACAGGCGAATCAGGCTGATATCGCCTTCGCCGAGTCCACCTGGTTGCGCAGCAGGAATTTCTGGATCTTGCCCGTGGACGTCTTCGGGATCGGCCCGAACACCACGGCCTTCGGGGTCTTGAAGCCCGACATATGCGAGCGGCAGAACGCGATGATGTCGGCTTCGCTGGCGCTCGCGCCGTCCTTCAGCTCGACGAAGGCGCAGGGCACCTCGCCCCATTTCGCGTCGGGTTTTGCCACCACGGCTGCGAACAGCACGGCCGGGTGCTTGTAAAGGATGTCCTCGACCTCGAGGGAGGAGATGTTCTCGCCGCCGGAGATGATGATGTCCTTGGAGCGGTCCTTGATGATGACGTAGCCGTGCTCGTCGAGCACACCGAGATCGCCGGTGTGAAACCAGCCGCCTTCGAAGGCCTCTTTGGTGGCATTCTCGTTCTTCAGATAGCCCTTCATCACGATGTTGCCGCGGAACATGACCTCGCCGATGGTCTCGCCGTCGCGCGGCACCTCCTGCATGGTCTGCGGATTGATGACGGTGACGCCTTCCTCCAGCGGGTAGGGCACGCCCTGCCGGCGCTTCATACGCGCGCGCTCAGGCGCGGACAGTTCATCCCAGCCCGGCTGCTCAGCGCAGACGGAGGCGGGGCCATAGACCTCGGTGAGCCCGTAGACGTGGGTGAGCCTGATGCCGATGCTCTCGGCGCCTTCGAGCACGGCGACGGGCGGCGCCGCGCCCGCAATCAGGCCAACGATGCGCCGCGCGGCATTTCCCTTGGGCGCATCGGGCGCGTTGATCAGCGTGTTGTAGACGATCGGCGCGCCGCACATGTGCGTGACGCCGTGCGTCTTGATCAGCTCGAAGATCTTGGTCGGCTCGACCTTGCGCAGGCAGACGTTGATGCCGGCCGATGCGGCAATGGTCCAGGGGAAGCACCAGCCGTTGCAATGGAACATCGGCAGCGTCCAGAGATAGACCGGATGCTGGCCGAGATTGCCGGCGAGGATGTTGCTGACGGCGTTGAGATACGCGCCGCGATGATGGGTGACGACGCCCTTGGGATTGCCCGTGGTGCCCGAGGTGTAGCTCAGCGCGATCGCGTCCCATTCGTCCTGCGGCGGGATCGCGTTGAAGCCGGGGGCGCCCTGCGCGACCGCTGCTTCATACTCGATCTCGCCGATACGCTGTCCGCCCTTGAATGAAGTGTCGTCGACGTCGATCACAAACGGCTTTGGACCCTTCATCTGCGCCAGCGCATCGGTGATGACACCGGCAAACTCGGGATCGACCAGGATGATCTTGGCCCCGCCGTGATCAAGCTGGAACGCGATCGAGGGCGCGTCGAGGCGGATGTTCAAAGCATTGAGCACCGCGCCGGTCATCGGGACCGCGAAATGCACCTCGTTCATCGCAGGTACGTTCGGCAGCATGGCTGCCACGGTGTCGCTGACGCCGATGCCCTTGCCTGCCAGGTACGATGCAAAGCGCCGGCACCGCTCATAGGTCTCGGCCCAGGTGAAGCTGCGGCTTTCATAGACGGTGCTGACATGGTCGGGATAGACGGCGGCGCTGCGCGCGAGGAAGCTCAACGGGCTCAATGGCACGTAGTTGGCGGGCGTCTTGTCCAGGCCGATATTGTAGTGGTTCTGCCTCTTATTCATCGGCACACTCCCTCAACTCTTCAAAGGAATCCGATCGAAATCCACGGGAAGATCGCAACGATAATCAATCCCACCAGCAACGCCAGCAGGTAGCCCCAGATTGGCCTGATGCCTTCGGCGGGGTCAACGCGTCCAATCGCGCAGGCGGCATAATAGCCGACGCCGAAGGGCGGGGCGAACAGTCCGATGCCCATGGCGAGGATGATGACCATGGCATAGTGCACCTCATGCACACCGACGGCGCGCGCGATCGGAAACAGAAGCGGCCCGAACAGCACGATGGCCGGAATGCCCTCCAGCACGCTGCCGAGGATGGTGAAGGCCAGGATCGAAACCGCGATGAAGGAAGCCGAGCCGCCGGGCAGCCCGGTCATGGCTGATGCGAGCGAGCGCGAGAAGCCGGATTGCGTCAGGCCCCACGCCATGCCGGTGGCGGTGCCGATGATCAGCAGGATCGCCCCGGACAGCGCCGCAGTCTCGACCAGCATCGGAAACAGCCGCCGCCAGTCGAAGCGGCGGTAGATCAAAAGGCCGACCAGGACGCCGTAAACGATGCCGATCGTGGAGACCTCGGTGGCGGTCGCAATGCCTTCGACCACCGCGTAGCGGATCACGAAGGGCAGGGCCAGCGCGGGCAGGGCAATGACGAAGGTCTTGCCGATCTCGCCAGCCGTGGCGCGGCGGACATGGCCCATGTCCTCGTGGCGGTAGCGCCACCAGACCAGCATGCAGAGCGTCAGCGCCAGCACCACGCCGGGCAGCAGGCCGCCGGTGAACAGGGCCGCGATCGAGACGCCCGTGACCGAGCCAATGGTAATGAGCACGAGGCTCGGCGGAATGGTTTCGGTCTGCGCGCCGGTGGCCGCGAGGAGGGCGACGAGATCGCCGGGCCTGGCGCCGCGCTGCTTCATCTCGGGGAACAGGACCGGCGCGACCGCGGCCATGTCGGCTGCCTTGGCGCCGGAGATGCCGGAGACCAGATACATGGCGCCGACCAGCACGTAATGCAGCCCACCGCGGACATGGCCGAGCAGGCTCGCCAGGAAGGCCACCATGGCCCGGGCCATGCCGGTCATTTCGATCAACAACCCAAGGAACACGAACAGCGGCACCGAGAGCAGGATCAGATGGCTCATGCCCTCGTCCATCCGCCCGACCAGCACCATCACGGGCGTGCGCGTGGTCAACGCGAGATAGCCAAAGATCGCAAGGCCAAAGCCGAACGCAATGGGAACGCCAGCAAAGACGCAGAAGCCGGCGACGCCGACGAAGAAGATCACCAGGTTGAGATTGCCGAGCGGCCGCAAATACGGCTCGGCGAGCCAGAACGAACCGACGACGACGGCAACGGTCAGCGCGGCCGTCAGCACGGTCCGATAGTCGGCGGCGCGCAGCAGGCGCAGCACTGCGAACGCCGCCATCAGGCAGATGCCGACCGGCAGCGCCGCGGCGCGCCACATGTTCGAGATCTGCAGCGCCGGCGTGGTGATGAAGCTTTCCTCATAGGCGTAATCGTAGGACGGCCAGACGATCATCACGAGGAACGCCAGCGCGGCGCAGACCGCTACGAGATCGAGATAGGCCCGCATCGCCGGGCGCGCGCTCGCGACGATCGCCGTCATGCGCATGTGCTCGGAGCGGCGGAACGCCACCGCGGCGCCCAGCATCGCCAGCCACAGGAACAGGATGGAGGCGAGCTCGTCCGACCAGATCAGCGGCCGGTGAAATCCGTAACGCGCGACGACGCCGGCGAACAGGATGACGATCTCGGCGACGACCAGGATCGCCGCCGGGATCTCGACGATGAAGCCGAGCAGGCGCTCCAGCGAGGCCAGAAACGAAGGTCGGCGAGGGGACTGCACGGTCACCTCGCCCACCACCTCGGTCACCTGAACCTCGATATGAGCCATGACGGCCTTGATCTTGATGCGTTACGACAGCTTGCCGACGGCCTTTTCCAGGAGGTCCCAGGCCTGATCGCCGTACTTGCCCTTCCATTCGGCATAGAAGCCGGCGCTGCGCAGCTTGTCGCGGAACGGCGCGGTTGCCGGCTGGTTGAAGGTCAGGCCCTTGCCGGCCAGCTCCTGCTGAAGGTTGGCATTGAGCTTGGCGGTGTCGGCGCGTTCCTTGATGGCGGCGGCATTGATGTTCTTGGCAACGATGTCGCGCACGTCATGAGGGAGCTTTTCCCAGGCGCGGCGGTTCGCCAGGAACCAGAAGCCGTCCCACATGTGGTTGGTCAGCGAGCAGTACTTCTGCACCTCGTAGAGTTTTGCGGTCGAGATGATCGCCAGCGGGTTCTCCTGGCCCTCGACGACCTTGGTCTGGAGCGCCGAATAGACCTCGCTGAAATTGATCGAGGCGGGCGCCGCGTCGAACGCCTTGAACATCGAGGTCCAGAGCGGCGAAACGGGCACGCGGATCTTGAAACCCTTCAGATCGTCGGGGCCGTTGATCGGCCTGGTCGAGGACGTGGTCTGCCGGAAGCCGTTATCCCAGATCTTGTCCATGACCTCGAGGCCGGCCTTCTTGATCTCGCCGCGGACATGGGCACCGAGATCGCCGTCCATGGCCTTCCAGACCGTGTCGTAGTCCGGAAACGCGAAGCCGATGCCGTTGATCGAGGCCGCTGGCACCAGCGTCGCAAGGATCAGGCCGGACAGCGTGAAGAACTCGACGCCACCAGAGCGGATCTGGCTCAGCATGTCGGTGTCGGAGCCGAGCTGGTTGTTCGGGAAGATCTGGAGGTCGAACTTGCCGCCGGTCTCGCTCTTGATCGCCGCAGCCATCTCCTTGGCTCGGATGTTCAGCGGATGGGTGTCCGGCAGGTTATTGGCGTATTTGTACGAAAACTCGGCCGTCTGGGCGCGCGCCACATGGGGTGCGCCGATACCGCTAACAACGGCGGTCGCGGCGGAGGCCTTGAGAAGCGTGCGTCGGGAAAAGCTCATCGGGGGTTTGCTCCCAAAAGGTTTGTTGTTGTTCTGAGATGCAAACCTATACGGACGGAAGGCCATGAGGTCATCTGCGATCTCGCGAGGTGTCGCTTATTGCAGCGGAGCCGGGCCGCGGCAATATCGGCTTTCGGAGGTGCGGGCTCACCACAAAACCTGGCAAAACAACCCCATGCAAAGTAGCGCCCGTTAGCGGCCACCAGGCTCAACGGCTGTGACGATTTGGGAGCTCAACCGAATGCGTGCTGTCAGGAATTCCGTGTAAATATCTGATCTAATTCGATATAAAAATATTCCATAATATACCTTATGCGAATTACGGATATGGGCTTGCAGATCAGGCCGGATATTTCCGCAGCTACCCAGAACCCCGCTCCCGGCTCACAATTAACTCTCCAAGCGAAGCCCAAGGCCAATCTCTTCACAGGCGGCAAAGACCGCTGTTCCTGGGAGTCTCATCATGCCGAAGCATGCCGCGCGCGGGCCTGAGTCTCGGGCCATTCCATTCGATGCCGCCAAGCTCGACCGTCTCATGGAGGCCGCCGGCCTCGATGTGCTGATCGCGACCTCCAAGCACAATGTGCAGTACCTCTTGGGCGCCGAGCGCGCGATCTTCTTCGACTACATGGATGCGCTGGGCGTCAGCCGGTACCTGCCGGTCCTGGCCTATCCCAAAGGCGAGCCCGGGAAGGCCATCTATGTCGGGCACCGCCTGGAGACCCATCAGCGCGCGGTGGCGGCACCATGGGTGCCGCAGGTCAAGACCGAGTCCAACGGCTCGGTCGATGCCGTCACGCGCGCCGTCGACGCCTTGAAGGACGCTGGCGTGCCGATGAAGCGGGTTGGGGTCGAGATGGCGTTTCTGCCGATGGACGCCGGGCATGCGCTGGCCGACACCCTAGCCGATGGCGAGCTCTGGGACGCGCTCCTGCTGCTGGAGCGCCTGCGTGCAGTCAAGTCGGACACCGAGCTTGCCAAGCTCAAGACCGCCTCAGAGCTCGTGATCGCGTCCATGCTGGAGGTGATTTCGAAGCATGGCCCGGGTACGACCAAGCAGCAGCTGTCCGACGCCTTGCGCATCGCGGAGGCCCAGCGCGGGCTGACCTTCGAATATTGCCTGCTTGCCTGCGGCAACGGCCACAACCGGGCGCCGTCGCCGCAGCGCTGGGAGCAAGGCGATGTGCTCTCGCTCGACTCCGGCGGCAATTATCACGGCTATATCGGCGACCTCGCCCGCATGGCCGTGCTGGGCGAGCCGGATGGTGAATTGAAGGACCTGCTGGCCGAGATCGAGGCCGTCCAGCGCGCCGCCTTTGCCGCCGTGCGGCCGGGCGCGCTTGGCGGTGCGATCTATGCTGCGGCCGAGCAAGAGCTCGCGAAAATCAGCCAGCGCGACTGCACCGATTTCCTGGCCCATGGCATGGGCCTCGTCAGCCACGAGGCCCCTCGCCTGACCGCCGAGGGTCCGGTTCCCTACGATGATCCCGACGCACGGCTGCCGCTGGAGTCAGGCATGGTGGTGTCGATCGAGACCACCATGAAGCATCCCAAGCGCGGCTTCATCAAGCTCGAGGACACCGTCGTGGTGACGCCGACGGGCTACGAGATCTTTGGCGAAGCCGGCCGCGGTTGGAATCTCGGCGGTAGCGCGCTTTAGCGGCGTGGCTCCGATATCTGTCAGGTCCGCCGCCGATGCCGATAATCCCGTGGGGACAGTCCAAAGCGCTGGCGAAAATTGCGATTGAAATTCGAGAGGTCGCCAAAGCCCCAGCGGAAGGCGATGTCGGAGACCCGCATATCCATTGGTCCCTCAAGTTCGGCCGCGCAGCGGAGCAGCCTGTGCTCCAGCACGGTTTGCGCGAACGAGTGCTCCCACTCCTCGAACACCTTGTGCAGATAGCGGGTGGAAATCCGGAAATGCGTCGCGACGGAGGCGGCAGAGAGCGAGGGATCGGCGAGGTTGGCGTCGATGAACTTCAGGATGGCGGCGTGAAGCCCGCGGTGCAGGGACTGGCGCTGACCCATTCGCGCCTCCTCCGTCCCGCCGACTGAAAGCGCCACCAGTTTCACCAGATCGAGGGCAAGGGACTCCGCTGCGTCCGCAGGCAGATCACTGACGCGGCCGGCGAGCGATTTGAGAAAGCTTATCGTGATCTCGCCCAGAGCGCCGGTGTTCGAGACGCAGATTCCCGTCGACCGGTCGGGCGCCTGCAGCAATGGTCGCAGCATGTGCCGCGGGATGCGAAACGAAAATACGTCCCAATCGTCCATGAAATCGAGAAAATACGGCCGCGTCGAATCGACAATGGCGAACTGGTTCGGTCCAACGATGGTCTCTCTGCCTTCCGTCTCGTAGCGACAGCGCCCCGCCAGTTGAAGGTTCACGAAATACACCTCCCGGGGCGACTTTCTGATCTCCGCATCCCCGCGGATGACGTGGTGAGCCTTTGACTGGACGGTCGTCACGTTGATGGTCGAAAGCGGCTGAGCCGTTACGCGGCTGGGAAACCGCCGCAGGTCTCGTCGCTCGGCAAGCTCGGGCCTGAGCGTCACGAAGGCCTCGCACAGCACTTCGCGCCAATAGGCAAACTGTTCGCGGTCGGGCAGCTCTTCGGTGTTCCAAATTTGCATCAGACCCACCTCTCCGCCTGGCATGGCGGCTTTGGCTTGTGTCCATCAAGCAAGATCGAGGCCATCGCCGTTCGCTCACGGCCAAGTTTTCATTCTCTCATTGCCAAGAAGCGATGCTGCGCCACGGCCGAAACTGGCAGCCAGTTCACACGCGAACCGGAGCTGCCAAATGACTGTAACCTTCAAGCTGAGCACCGATCAACTCGCGATCAGGTCGGGTGCGCGGGCTTTCGCGGAATCCGTGCTGACGGCGGTCAAGCCGGAAATCGACGAGTACGCCAAGCCGGACGAGCGCTTCTACGCGACGCGTCCTTTCTACGCGAAAATGGTCGATGCTGGTTTCGTCAAGGCGCTTATTCCAGCAGAGTATGGCGGCGCAGCAATGTCGACGCTCAACTTCGCTCTCGGTGCCGAAGAGCTTGCGCGCGTCGATATCAACGTCCCATCGGCCGTGCTGGCGACGGGGCTGGGATTGCAGCCGGTCCTGCGGTTCGGAACCGAGCTGCAAAAGTCGGAATTCCTCAAGCCGTTCATCGAAGACGGCATGAGACTCGCTGCGCTGGCATTCACGGAGGTCACGGGAGGCGCCAATTTCGACACGCCCGATCCAAGGTTCGGGGTCCGCACCTTCGCCATTCGCGAGGGCGATGACTGGGTCATCAATGGCGAGAAGCACTACACGACCAACGGCACCGGGTGGGACGGCAAAGGCGCCCACCTCTACTCCGTCGTCTGCCGCACCGATCCTGGCAAGGGACCAGCCGAGTCGCTGGCGGTCATCATGGTCCCCGGCGACACGCCCGGGATCAAGGTGACCGGGATATTGGATACTCTGGGCCATCGCGCCACGATTTCACCCCGCATGCGCTTCGAGAATGTTCGCGTCCCCGCGCGCAACATCATCGGGTCCCCCGGCCAGGGCGGGAAGATCATCGGCACCGCCTTCGCATGGACGGCTGCGCTGATCGGGGCCGCGACGGTCGGCGTCATGCGCGCTGCGTTTGATTGCGCGCTGAATTTCGCGCGCACGGACAGGCGATCTGGACCGGTTCCTGTGATCGAGCACCAGAACGTCGGGTACATGCTGGCCGACATCAAGATGCGCATCGAGGCAGCCCGTTACCTGAGCTGGAAAGCCTGCGAGCAATTCGATCTGTCCGGAGGAAGCGATCACGAGCTTCCCCACATGGCCAAGGTGTATTGCTCAGAGCTCGCCGTGCAGGTCGTCTACGATGCCATGAGGCTGGTCGGCGTCGACAGCTACACGGATATGCATCCGCTCGCGAGCCTGATGCAGGATGCCCTCTGCTTCCCGCTCTACGACGGCGGAAACATGGGCGTGCGGCGGCGCCAGTTGCACGAGTTGATCAGGAGCCCGTCCTACGATCCCTTGGCGGCCGCCGAGGGGATTCACGACTAGCGGGCCCATGTCCCCGCTGAAGATCTTTCAGCCGCAGATCTCCGCGGGCCATGAGGCGTGAGCGCAGCGCATCTTGCCTGGCGGCAACCTTGGGAGCAGACTGCCTGCAACCAAAAATGGCACCGGGAGGAGACGCTGATGCAAGGTTTTGTGCGCGCCGTGGCGGCCATTGTTGCCCTGCTCGTGTTGTCGGTGCCGGCGCGTGCGGACCGCTGGATCGCGAGTTGGACCGGCTCGGCCCAAGGGCCCTATCCGGCAGGAAATGCGACGGCGCAGCCCGAGCTCCGATTTGCCTTCCCCTCTCCGGAGCTGGGCGCTCGGGATCAGAGCTTTCGCCTCGTCGTTCGGCCTGATGTGTGGGGAGGCCAAACCCGCATTCGGCTATCGAACGTGTTTGGAACCCGGCCGGTGACGTTCGACAACGTATTCGTCGGCTTGCAACACAGCGGCGCCGCGATTGTCGAGGGCACCAATGTCGCGGCTCAGTTCGGTGGCAAGTCCAGCATCACGATCCCTGCGGGCGAAAGCGTCGTCTCCGATCCCGTCACGCTGGGGTTTGTCGGCCCCTCCACCGCGGCGCTGCTCAGGGGCCGGAAGCTTGCCGTCAGCTTCCACGTGACCGGAGAGAGCGGTCCGATGACGTGGCACGCGAAGGCGCTGACCACATCCTATCTGACCGCGCCCGGCGATGGTTCCAGGAGCAGCGAGATCGCCGAGACCGGCTTCCCGTTCTCGACCACCTCTTGGTACTTCCTGGATGAGGTCGACATGAGCGTCGCCGATCGCACCCAACTAATCGTCGCCTTCGGCGATTCGATCACGGACGGTACCGGGACCACGATCAACGGCGATGACCGCTGGCCGGATGTCCTGTCGCGCCGGTTGCATGCACGCTTCGGTGACGACTACGTCATCGTCAATCAGGGCATCGGCGGCAACCAGGTCGCAGGCCCGTCGGATTATTCCCCGGACAAGCCGTTTGCGGGTGGCCCCTCGGCGATCTCGCGGCTCGACCGTGACGTCATCAGCCTGCCGGGCGTCGCCGCGGTGATCTGGATGGAAGGCATCAACGACTTCGGGGCCGCCGACGCGGCCGTCGAAACGGTGGAGAACGGCTATTCCAACGGCGTCGCGCGGCTGCGCGAGCGCATCCCCGGCGTGACGATCGTTGCCGCGACCCTGACATCGGCGCTGCACAGCATCATCGCGACGCATGGCCGCGTTGAGGTCGACGCCAAGCGCAAGGCACTCAACGGGTTCCTGCGCACGAGCAAGATTTTCGATGGCGTCGTCGATTTCGACGCGGCGACGTTCGATGCCGCGACCGGCGAGATCAAGGCGGCGATGCAGCCTAATTCATCGATGGGCGGACCGGGCGACAAGCTCCACCCCAACCGCGCAGGATATGCCGCGATGGGCAATGCGATCGAACTGGAGATGATCACACCGCGCAAAGACAAATAGAGCTGCCATCGGTCATACTTTCAGGAGCGTGGCCTTGGCTTTTTTCGGCGAGACGCGCACCAAGACTAGCGCAGCGGCAATAGCTCGATCTGGCTCTGCGCCTTCTTGACGGCGCTGGCGAACCAGCTCTGGTTCGGCGCCGCTTTGGCAAAGCATGCCGTGAACGCGGCCATCGCCTGATCCTCACGGGTCATATCGCCCCGCGGGTCCTTCTTGTTGATGGGCTTTGCCATCATCTGTTTCCAGACCTGCTCGCAGGCCGGGATCTCGGCTGTCTTCACGGCGTCGCGGACGGCGACGAAATAGACATTCTCGCCCTGGATCACGACCACGTCGATTTCGCTCGGCGGCCCCTTGATGTCGCCGTTGCCACGCAAGCCCAGCACGGCGACCGCGACGCTCGCCGCTGCAGGCCTGGCGATCGGCAGCTCCGCATATTTGGCGAAGGCGGCGTCCTGGATCGCAGAGTAATAGAAGCGGTCTGACTTGAACGCGGCGCCCATCTCCTGCGGCATGCCGTCCTCGCGGTGCTCGCCGAGCCAGTGCTTGAGCAGAGCCATGGTCGTCACCACGGCCTCCGTCTTGTCGGCTTTGGAGTAGAAGGCGAGTCCGTCAAGATGGCCAAAGCCCGAGTCGCCCTTAAAGAGGGTGTCGACATTGGACTGTGGGACAGCAGGAAGTCCTTTGATCACGACCGGCCCGATCCGGCCGCGCAACACCCCCGCGAGCTCCTTGAGCGCCGCCTCGTGCTGCTTGGAGGTCTCGTCGTTCTCCGGCGCTTTGGAGAATTTTTCGATGTAGCGATCGCGCAAGTCGAGGTAGTGCTGCTCGAGGTAACGTTGCTCGGAACCGGCAGCATTTGCGCTCGTGACGCACATGAGCAAGCAGAGCAGGCTACCACTTCATAACGATCCCGCCGGGTGAGGAGCTGTCTTCAGTCTTTGTGCCGGAGTTCCGCGGGAAGGTTCATTCCAAGGCGGGCGCCCTCGCCTTGGGCCGGCGCTAGCGCCGGCCGCCGACCTCATCGATCCGGCGCAGCATGTCGGCGGGATCTTCATAGACGCGGAAGGCGCCGGATTGGCGCAGCTCGTCCGGCCCGTAGCCGCCGCTCAAGAGGCCCACGCCAAGCGCGCGGCAACGGACGGCGGCCATCATGTCCCAGACGCTGTCGCCGACCACGACCGCCGTCTCGATCGGCGCGTTCAGCCGCGCGGCTGCCGCGAGAAACAAATCGGGATCGGGCTTTGCATATTTGACCTGGTCGCGCGTCACCACGTGCGTGCGTTGCGGATCGACGCCGAGCGAGGCGAGGTTCACTGCCGCGGTCTCCATCCGGCCGCTGGTGGCGATCGCCCACGGGATCTTCGCTTCCGATAGCCATTGCAGCAATTCACGCGCGCCCGGCAGCGGGCGGATCTGGCCCGCCTGTTGCTGGTAGGATGCCGCATGCGCGCGACGCAGCCGGTCGATGCGCTGCTCGCTGATCTCCACCCCGATCTCGCGCAGGAGCTGGTTGGTGAAGAGACCACCGCTCATGCCGATCTTGCGATGGATGCGCCAGACCGAGAGCTCGATGCCCTCTGCATCGAGCGCGTGCTCCCAGGCGAGAACGTGTTGATAGACGCTGTCGACCAGCGTGCCGTCGAGGTCAAACAGGAAGACCGGTTCGATGCGCATGCAAGCTCTCCATCTGATCGTAGCGGCGGAGCGCCCTCGCCTCCGCCGCGACATGGAAGCATACGATCAAGACGATAGCTTGTTCCTTTAGAGCGCGATGGGATTGAACCATCATCGCGCTCTTAGGCTATTGTTTGAGCATGACCTTTTCGGAAAACGCTTCACACTTTTCCGGATCATGCTCAGGCGTCAGCGATGGCGCAGTCGGCGATTGACCCGGCGGGCCAGATAGTCGCCGGCGGATTGGACCGCCTGCACCAGCGCGATCAGCACGACCACGACGGCGAGCATCATCTCCGGCATGAAGCGCTGGTAGCCGTAGCGGATGCCGAGATCGCCAAGCCCGCCTCCGCCGACCGCACCGACCATCGCGGAGTAGCCGAGCAGGCTGACGATTGCGAGCGTGAGCGCGAGGACGAGGCCGGGCAGCGCCTCGGGGATCAGCACCTTGAACACGATCTGCAGCGGCGATGCTCCGAACGAGGACGCCGTCTCGATCAGCCCGGCATCGACCTCGCGGATCGCGGCTTCGACGAGCCGCGCGATGAACGGCGTCGACGCAATCGTCAGCGGCACGATCGCCGCCGTCGATCCGATCGACGTGCCCGCGACGAGGCGCGTGAACGGGATGATTGCGACCACTAGAATGATGAACGGTGTCGAGCGCGTCGCGTTCACGACCATGCCGAGCACGGCATTGACCGCGGGCGCGGCGAACAGCTCGCCCTTGCGGCTGGTCGCCAGGAATACACCGATCGGCAGGCCGAAGACGGTGCCGAGCAGCGCGGCGATCGAGACCATGAACAGGCTCTCGCCTGTGGCCTGGACGATGAGATTGATCATTTCAGGCGACATGGCCGAGACGCTCCGAAGCGAATTGGTGTTGCGCGAGCCAGGCCAGCACCTGCTGTGCCGCCCCCTCCCCGGCGGGAATCCCGATCGTCAACGAGCCGACATGCTGGCCGCCGATCTCGTCGATGCGCGCGGCAAGCAGCGCCACGTCGATGCCGACCTCGCGCGCGAGCCGCGCCACGAGCGTGTTGCCCGCACCCGTGCCGCGCACCTGGACGCGGATCACGGCCTGCCCGCCCGCAACCGGTGCGCTCGTAAGGCGCGAGGCCAGCGACACCGGCAGGCTATCGCCGACAACCTCGGCGATGAAGGATTGCGTGATGGGATGCTGCGGATTGGTGAAGATGTCTGCGACGTGGCCGCGCTCGACGACGTGGCCGGCATCGATCACGACCACCTCCTTCGCGAGCTGCCGCACCACGGACATCTCATGCGTGATCAGCACGATCGTCACGCCAAGCTCGCGATTGATGTTCGCGAGCAAATCGAGGATTGCGCGCGTGGTCTGCGGATCGAGTGCCGAGGTCGCCTCGTCTGACAGCAGCACGTTGGGGCGCGTCGCCAGCGCCCGTGCGATGCCGACGCGCTGCTTCTGGCCGCCGGAGAGTTCCGAGGGATAACGGTCGGCCTTGTCAGCGATGCCGACGAGCGCGAGCAGCTCGGCGACACGCGCGCTGATCTCGGTCTTCGGCCAGCCGGCGATTTCCAGCGGCAGCGCGATGTTGTCGGCGGCGGTGCGCGAGGACAGCAGGTTGAAGTGCTGGAAGATCATTCCGATCGAGCGCTGCGCGAGCCGCAGGTTCCGGCCGGCGAGCGCGGAGATGTCGCGACCGTCGACCACGACGCGGCCGGTGGTCGGTTTCTCCAGCCCGTTGATCAGGCGCACCAGGCTCGACTTGCCCGCGCCGGAGCGGCCGATCACGCCGGTGATCGATCCGCGCGCAATCGCAAAGTCGATGTCTTGCAACGCACGAACGCCGGGCTTGTGGCGATAGGCCGGATAGACCTTGGAGATGCCTTCAAACCGGACCATGGCGTCGGGCGCATCGCCGGGCGAAATTGCTGCGTGTGCCCCGATCGGTTCCCCGACCGCGAGCGCTTGGTGTGCATTCATTCGAAAAACTCTCATTCGCAAGGCATCGCCGGCTCGAGCGGCCAAGCGAGGTGGCAGCGCTGGGAAGCGTCAGGCGAGCGGGATTGCCGGACTGCGCGCTGCATTGCAGCACGCACAATCGCCCGATCCGGCCTGTGTTGCAATCGCAGATATCCGGGCCGTACTAGGCAAAGCTTTCCAGAATTCTCTCCGCCGGAGAAAATTCGTTCGCGCCCCGTCCTAGCCTCCGCGGATCTGCAACCACGGCAGCACGATCACGAGCAATCCGGCAAAATAGATCAGCCCGAAAATCAGGCCAAAGCCCCAGAACTGGCCCTTGCCGATATAGCCGCTGCCGAAATACATCGGCGCCGGCCCCGTGGCGTAAGGCGAGATCACGCCCATCAGGCCCAGCGAATACATGCAGAGCATCGCAAGCGTCGTGACCGGAAGGCCCGCGATGCCCGAGCCGACCGCGAGCACCACCGGCAGCACGGCCGCCGCGTGCGAGGTGATGCTCGAGAAGAAATAGTGGATCCAGAAGAACAGCGCGACCAGCATGATCATCGCCGTCGACGGCGACAGCCCGGCGAGCGGTTTGGCGTATTCGTTCGCAAACCATTTGATGAAGCCGATCTCGTTCAGGCCGGAGGCCAGCGTCAGCAGCGAGGTGAAATAGAAGAACACCTCCCAGGCGCTTTTCTCGCTGACGATGTCGTTGAACTCGACGACGCCGGTGATCAGCATCAGTGAAATCACGATGAACACGACCGTGGTGGCGTTGATGAAGTTCGAGCCGAGGATCGGCAGGCTGATGTCGGGGGTCGAGCCCGTGATCCACAGGAACATCGCGAGCACGATCAGGGCCAGCATGATCCATTCGGGGCGCGACATCGGCCCCATCGTTGCGAGCTCGCGGCTCGCCCATTCGGAGATCTCGGGGCTGCGCTTCACCTCGGGACGGCAGATGGCATAGCCCAGAAGCGGAACCAGCAGCATCAGGAGGATGCCGAGCGGCGCAAAGCCGATGAACCACTGCGCCCAGCTTATGTCGATGCCCGCGGTCTTCTTGGCGATGGCGAGCGCCGCCGCATTGGGCGCGAGCGCTGTGAAGAACAGCGAGCTCGTGACGGCGGTCGCGGCGAACGCGGTCCACATCACATAGGTGCCGATCTTGCCCGCGGTCGGGCCGGGCTCGGAGCCGTAGATGCGCGGGATGTTGCTGATGATGGGATAGACGATGCCGCCGCTGCGCGCCGTGTTCGAGGGCGTTGCCGGCGCAAGCAGGAAATCCGACATCGCGACCGCATAGCCGAGGCCGAGCGTGTTGCGCCCGAGGCTGTGCACCAGAACGAGCGCGATGCGCCGGCCGAGCTGGCTCTTGCGATAGCCGATCGAGAACACGAACGCGCCGACGATCAGCCACACCGTGCTCTCGGCAAAGCCCGCCAGCATCCAGCGCAGCGATTTGGTTGGATCGGGGTCGATATAGCCGCTGATACCGGCGACCGTCAGCCCGATCAGGCCGACCGCGCCGACCGGCATCGATTCAAGAATGAGACCGGTGATAACCGCCGCAAACACCGCAAAATAGTGCCACTGATTGGCGTTGAGACCCGCAGGCACCGGCCACAGATAGATTGCAAGCCACACCACGAGCGGGGCGAACAGCTTCCAGCGAAATCCCTTCGCCTCGGGCGCCTTTGCGTCAACCATCACGGGCTCTCCCCCTCAATTCCTGTGGCGTTATCCCGGCTCGTTGACCGAGGTTCAGCGCCTCGAGGGGCCGTATACGGATAGTCTAAGACGCGATCAACGGCCGCGCGAGGCCAACCCACCGGCGAGGTCACAAACACGTGGCGTCATGCGGTTTGCCAGGGCCTCGACAGGCGCGGACCGAAGCGCCTATCTTGCCCGAATGAGCAGCGATCATGACCACCACCATCATCACGATCACGACCATTCGGAACTCTCCGAGACCGAGCTGCGCGTGCGCGCGCTCGAGAGCATCCTGACGGAGAAGGGCTACGTCGATCCGGCCGCGCTGGATGTCCTGATCGAGACCTATGAAACCAAGGTGGGCCCACGCAACGGCGCGCGCGTGGTCGCGCGGGCCTGGACCGACCCGGACTATCGCGAACGACTGTTGAAGGATGGCACAAGCGCGGTCGCCGAGCTCGACTATGTCGGACGCCAGGGCGAGCATCTTGTCGTGGTCGAGAATACGCCGGACCTGCACAACATGGTGGTGTGCACGCTGTGCTCCTGCTACCCGTGGCCGGTGCTGGGCTTGCCGCCGGTCTGGTACAAGTCGGCCCCCTATCGCTCGAAGGCGGTGAAGGATCCGCGCGGCGTCTTGAAGGATTTTGGCTTCGAGCTGCCGCCGGGCACGAAAATCCGCGTCTGGGATTCAACCGCCGAGATCCGTTACCTCGTGCTGCCGATGCGGCCCGCGGGCACCGAGGGCTGGAGCGAGGAGCGCCTTGCCGATCTCGTCACCCGCGACAGCATGATCGGGACTGGCCTGCCAAAGCGGCCGCACGAGGTAGCGTGATGGACGGTGCGCATGACATGGGCGGCGTGCCTTGGTCAGGGCCCGTCAGACCCGAGCCGAATGAGCCGGTGTTTCACGCCGAATGGGAGCGGCGCGCGTTTGCGCTGACGCTCGCAATGGCGACGGTGGGCAGGTGGAACATCGACATGTCGCGCTTTGCCCGCGAGAACCGCCCGCCGGAGGATTATCTCAGCAAGAGCTATTACGAGATATGGCTCGCTGGAATCGAGCGGTTGATGGGAGAACGCGGGCTCGTTGCGGCCGACGAGATCGCGGCCGGCAGGGTGCTGCATCCCGTAAAGAACGTCGACAAGATCCTGAAGCGCGACGACGTCGCGGCCGTTCTCCGTCGCGGCGGCCCGACCGAGCGCGAGACCACACGCCCTGCCCTGTTTGCCGCCGGCGATCGCGTACGCGCCAAGAATATCCACCCGGCAACACATACCCGGTTGCCGCAATATGTGCGCGGCCATGTCGGCCACATCGAGCGGGTTCTCGGCTGCCACGTGTTCCCTGACAGCAACTCGCGCGGCGCTGGCGAAGATCCGCAATGGCTTTACACGGTGACGTTCGCAGGCGCTGATCTGTGGCCCGACGTGCCGGATCCGGCATTGACCGTCTCGGTCGATGCCTGGGAGCCCTATCTGGAGCGCGCGTGATGGCGACGCGTTCGCAGGCCGCGCGGGAAGCCATCCGCGCGGTGCCCGGCATTCCCCGCGATGACGACGGCCCTGTCTTCCGCGCGCCCTGGGAAGCCCATGCCTTCGCGATGGCGCTGACACTCTACGAACGCGGCCTGTTCAGCTGGAACGAATGGGCAGCCGCGCTCGCCGAGGAAATCAGCCGCGCGCAAGGAGCGGGCGATCCCGACACCGGCGAGACCTACTATCTGCACTGGCTCGCCACGCTGGAAAGGCTCGTCGCCATCAAGGGGGTCACCTCCACGGAAACCCTGCACCGCTACCGCGACGCCTGGGATCACGCTGCCGATCGCACTCCGCACGGCCAGCCGATCGTGTTACAGGCGGAGGATTTTGGCTAATCGCCCCAACCCACACTGTCATTCCCCGCGTAAGCGGGGAATCCAGTACGCCGCGGCTTCTCCGTATCCCGCAACCGCCTCTGGAATACTGGATCATCCGCTTTCGCGGATGATGATACCGAGTATGTAGCGCTACCGTCGCGCCACGTACTCCGCCCACCCCTTCGCTCGCAGGCTGCACGCGGGACACTCGCCGCAGCCATAACCCCAGTCATGCTGCGCGCCGCGCTCGCCGAGATAGCAGGTGTGGGACTGCGCGCGGATGAGATCGACGAGAGGGTCGCCGCCGAGCTCATGCGCGAGCTGCCAGGTCGCGGCCTTGTCGATCCACATCAGTGGCGTATGCAGCTCGAACTTGCGCGCCATGCCGAGCGAGAGCGCGCTCTGCATCGCACGGATGGTGTCGTCGCGGCAGTCGGGATAACCGGAGTAATCCGTCTCGCACATACCGCCGACGATATGCGTGATGCCGCGCCGGTAGGCGAGCGCGGCGGCAAAGGTCAGAAACACCAAATTGCGGCCGGGCACGAAGGTGTTGGGCAGGCCGTCGGCGCCCATCGCGATTTCGACGTCACGGGTCAGCGCCGTCTCGGACACCGCTGCCAGCGTCGGAATCGAGAGCGTATGGCTCTCCCCCAACTTGGCCGCCCAATCTGGGCGTAAGCGCTTCAGGCCGCCGACAAGGTGCTCGCGGCAGACAAGCTCGATGGCATGGCGCTGGCCGTATTCGAAGCCGAGCGTCTCCACGCGCGCAAAGCGGTTCAGCGCCCAGGCGAGGCAGGTTGTGGAATCCTGGCCGCCGGAAAACAGCACCAGGGCGGTTTCGGATGAAAATTGTTCGCTCATGGGCGCGATTTAGCACCGCGTGCCTGCGCCGCCAATCGGTGGAAATCGGCTCATTTCACGGCGTTGTGCTGGGAACGCCGGGCCGCTTGCGGCATAAAGCTGACATTGAGGAGAATTGGCCCGCAATGACCCCTTCCCGCGACATTTCACGCCTGATCGAGATCATGGCGACGCTGCGTACGCCGGTCACCGGCTGTCCCTGGGACCTCGAGCAGAATTTTGCGACGATTGCGCCCTATACGATCGAGGAGGCCTATGAGGTCGCCGACGCGATCGCGCGCGGCGATTTCGACGACCTCCGCGAGGAGCTCGGCGATCTCTTGCTTCAGGTCGTCTATCACGCGCGCATGGCGGAGGAAGAGAACGCGTTTGCGTTCGGCGACGTGGTCGAGGCGATCACGAAGAAGATGATCCGCCGCCACCCGCACGTCTTTGCCGACAAGGACGGCAACATCCAGCCCGCCGGCGTCAAGAGCGCGTGGGAGCGCATCAAGGCCGAGGAAAAAGCCGAGCGCGCTGCGCGGCGGCCGCCGGAGGAGACGTTGCACAAATCGCTGCTGGCAAGCGTCAAGGCTGGCCTGCCTGCGCTGACGCGCGCAATGGCGTTGCAGCGCAAGGCCTCTACCGTCGGCTTCGACTGGAACGATCCGCGCGCGGTGCTGAAGAAGATCCGCGAGGAAGCCGACGAGATCGAAGCCGCGCTCGACCGCAATGACAGCCAGGAGCTGGCCGAGGAAACCGGCGACCTCCTGTTCGCGCTCGTCAACCTCGCCCGCCATGTCGACGCCGATCCGGAGACCGCGCTGCGCGCGACCAATGCGAAGTTCGAGCGCCGTTTTTCTTACATCGAGCGCGCGCTGGAGACGCAGGGCCGCACACTTGAGCAGGCCTCGCTGGAGGAGATGGACGCGCTGTGGAACGCGGCAAAGGCGGAGGAGAAGAAGTTGCCGGCGGCGGAGAGAAGCCAACGAGCGGGCCGCTAACTCGCCCCTGCCGTTTGGCGTTACGCGGCGTGATGCGGCACGGCGTCGAAGCGGTTTACCACGATATCCCGCTTGGTTTCGTCCACCCGCACGGTCATGTCGAAGCGGCCCTCGTGCAGCTCTTTCGCCAGCACTTCGGAATTGCGATGCAGCCAGGAGATGCCGGCGCCGTCGGCGGCATCGATGGAGAGATCGAGCGTGGTGCGTTTTGCCGCCAGCCGCTCCTCGATCGCGGTGAGGAGCGCATCGATCCCCTCGCCTGACACGGCCGAGACAAGCATCGCGGGATGATCCGATGGCCTGCGCGCAGCGATGTTCACGAGCTCGTCGCGCTGCTCGGAATCGAACCGGTCGACCTTGTTCCAGACCTCGATGAT
Source organism: Bradyrhizobium sp. Ec3.3 (assembly GCF_000472925.1). Classification (GTDB taxonomy): domain Bacteria; phylum Pseudomonadota; class Alphaproteobacteria; order Rhizobiales; family Xanthobacteraceae; genus Bradyrhizobium. The sequence continues at coordinate 41,397 of NZ_AXAS01000014.1, read as the reverse complement.
GCGGCCGGAGTCGTCAGGGTTGATGCCGAGCTGGCGCAGCACGGCGTCGACGTCGCTCTGCTGCGCCTCGGCGTCCTCATGCGAGATGTCGCGAACATGCAGGATGACGTCGGCCTCCAACACCTCTTCCAGCGTGGCGCGGAACGCCGCGACGAGCTGGGTTGGCAGATTGGAGATGAAGCCGACGGTGTCCGACAGCATCGCCTTGCCACCATGCGGCAGATTGAGGGCGCGCAAGGTCGGATCGAGCGTCGCAAAAAGCATATCTGCGGCCTGAACGTCGGCGCGGGTCAGGCGGTTGAACAGCGTCGACTTGCCGGCATTGGTGTAGCCGACCAGCGCGACGACGCGGTACGGCACGCGCTGGCGGCCGGCGCGGTGCAAGCGCCGCGTCGCCTGCACCTTCTTCAATTCGTTCTCGAGCCGCGAGATGCGCTCGGAGATCAGGCGGCGGTCGGCCTCGATCTGCGTCTCGCCGGGACCACCCATGAAGCCGAAGCCGCCGCGCTGGCGCTCGAGATGGGTCCAGGAGCGCACCAGGCGCGAGCGCTGATAGTTGAGATGCGCGAGCTCGACCTGGAGCGAACCTTCCTTGGTCTTGGCGCGACGGCCGAAGATCTCCAGGATCAGGCCGGTGCGGTCGAGCACCTTGGCGTTCCAGGCCTTCTCGAGATTGCGCTGCTGGATCGGCGAGAGCGCACAGTCCATCACCACGAGGTCGACCTCGAGGCTCTTGATCAGCCCGGTAATCTCCTCGACCTTCCCTTTGCCCAGATAGGTCGCGGGGCGGATCTGGCTGATCGGCGCGACCAGCGCGTCGGCGATCACGAGGTCGATGGCGCGGGCAAGCCCTGCGGCCTCTTCGAGCCGCGCCTCGGCATCGCGCAGGACATGGCTCTCCGATTGCGCGTCGGCTCCGCCGGCGCGCGCCCGCATATAGGGGCCGATGACGATCACCCGCCCTGTCTGCCCAGCCTCTGCCGACCGCGGACGGTCAGCCCCCCCGTCAAAATTCCGGGGTTCCAATCAGATCACTCTCAAGCCGGCTGATCCTCGCCGCCTTCGAACAGCTGGATCGGAGCGCCGGGCATGATGGTCGAGATCGCATGCTTGTAAACGAGCTGCGAGTGACCGTCGCGCCGGAGCAGCAGACAGAAATTGTCGAACCAGGTCACAATTCCCTGCAGCTTTACTCCGTTGACCAGAAAGATCGTTAGTGGCGTTTTGGTTTTGCGAACGTGATTAAGGAAGGTGTCTTGTAGGTTTTGTGCGCGGTCTGCCGCCATTGTTGTTATCTCGCTTTGAGTTTCTTGTTGTTTGGATAGTCCGACCGGTTGCGGCCTTCTTCTGTGATGTGGGCCACTCCCGGTTGCCTTCCCTCATGAGATCCCCCTCGGAGGGTCGGCGGAACGATTAGAAGACAGGTACGCTTATTAGGCAAGCCGCTTCACGCGGCAGTCCGTATCCAAATCCTCCGAAAAACTACGGAAATCGATGATTTTCCTCTCATATTGTGAACGGGTATCCGATCGGACGCGGCTCAACCGACGCCGAGTGCCTTCAACTTCCGGTGTAGTGCCGATCGCTCCATGCCGACGAATTCGGCAGTGCGCGAAATATTGCCGGAAAAGCGGCTGATCTGGGCGATCAGATAGTCGCGTTCGAACACCTCCCGCGCCTCGCGCAGCGGCAGGCCCATGATGTGCTCGCCATTGTTGCTGGTCGGCATTGCCGGGACCATCGAACCGACGTCCTGCGGCAGCATGTCGGCGGTGATGATCACCTCCGGCCCGCCGGCGGCGAGAATCATGACTCTCTCAACGTTGTTGCGCAGTTGACGGACGTTGCCGGGCCAGACGTGGGACTGGAGCACCGCCATTGCGTCCTGGCCGATCTGGCGCTTGGGCAGCCCCGTGGCCGCCGAGATCTGGTCCATGAAATAGTCGATCAGCTCCGGAATGTCCTCGCGCCGCTCGGAGAGTGCGGGCACGCGGATCGGGACCACCGAGAGGCGGTGATAAAGATCCTCGCGGAAAGTGCCGGCTGCAATCTCCTCCTCGAGGTTGCGGGCGGTCGAGGAGATGATGCGGACGTCGACCTGCACCTTGCCGGTGCCGCCGACGCGCTGGAACGACTGCTCGACCAGCACACGCAAAATCTTGTTCTGGGTCTCGCGCGGCATGTCGGCGATCTCGTCGATGAATAGCGTGCCGCCATGAGCTTCTTCGAGCGCGCCCGGCTTGCGCGGCTGCTCGCCATTGGACTGCTCGACGCCGAACAGCTCGTGCTCCATCCGCTCCGGCGTGATCGCCGCGGCATTGATCACGACGAAAGGCCCGTCGGCGCGACCCGAGGCCGCATGCAGCGTCCTCGCGGTCAATTCCTTGCCAGCTCCCGCGGGGCCGACGATCAGGATGCGGCTGTTGGCCTTGGCCGCGCGCTCGATCGTCTGGCGGAGCTGGTTCATGCTGGGCGAGCGGCCGACGAGTTGGCTCGCAGTCGGAGCGAGCTGCTTGAGCTCCCTCACCTCGCGCTTCAGGCGCGAGTTCTCCAGCGCGCGCGTCGCCACCAGGATCAGGCGATCGGCCTTGAACGGCTTCTCGATGAAGTCGTAAGCGCCGCGCTTGATCGCGGCGACCGCGGTCTCGATGTTGCCGTGGCCGGAAATCATGACGACCGGAAGCTCGACATTGTCCTTCTTGACCTGCTCGAGCAGTTGCAAGCCGTCGAGCTTGGAGCCTTGCAGCCAGATGTCGAGGAACACCAGATGCGGCCTGCGATTGGCGATCTCCGCGAGTGCAGAGTCGCTGTCACGCGCGGTCCTGGTGACGAACCCCTCGTCTTCCAAAATGCCCGCGACGAGATCACGAATATCGGCCTCATCATCGACAATCAGAATTTCATTTGCCATGAGTCGCGCCCGCTCTGTCAGTTGCCCGTTGAGGCTTTGATTCTTGTTGCATCATTAGTCGTTTCTGCCGGCTCTTTGGTTTCGGCGGCCGTCGCCTTTGTGTCCGGTTCTTTGGGTGTTTCCCGGGCTTTTTGAGCCGCGTCCTTCACCTCGATGGTGTTGGCATGGCCCGAGACCGCAAAACGCATCCGCATCCAGGCACCGCGCTGGCCTTCCCGGAAGTCGGAGGCATCCTTCAATTCGATGCGCCCGCCATGGTCCTCCAGGACGCGGCCGACTATCGCAAGCCCGAGGCCGGTGCCCTTGGCCCGAGTTGTCACATACGGCTCAAGGAGCCGCGAGCGCGCGACCTTGGGCAGGCCGATACCGTTGTCGACGACGTCGATCAGCACGTCCTGGGCCTCGCGCGAGACCACGACATCGATGCGGCCCTTTCCACCATCCTTGCCAAGCTCTTCCGGCGGCACCTGCTCGATCGCTTCCGTCGCGTTCTTGACGATGTTGGTGACGGCCTGGGAAATCAGCCGGCGGTCGAATTGCGCGCGCAGCGGGTCGTCCTTGAAAGTGGTCTCGATGTCGAGCTCGGGATGAGCGACCTTCATCAAAAACACCGCCTGCCGCACGGTATCGACGACATCCTCGCCTTCCATCACGGGTTTTGGCATGCGCGCAAAGCGCGAGAACTCGTCGACCATGCGTCTGATGTCGTCGACCTGGCGCACGATGGTATCGGTGCACTGGTCGAAGATCGACTTGTCCTTCTCCTCGGTGATGGTCTTGCCGAATTTGCGGCGGATGCGCTCGGCAGAGAGCTGGATCGGCGTCAGCGGGTTCTTGATCTCGTGGGCGATGCGGCGCGCCACGTCGCCCCAGGCCGAAGTGCGCTGCGCCGAGACGAGCTCGGTGATGTCGTCGAGCGTGATGATGTAGCTGTCGCGCGGCTGGCTGGTCTTTTCCGCGCTGACGCGAACCGACAGGTTGCGCTCCTGTCCGTCGCGCAGGATGGTGATCTGGCCCTGTACCAGCCGCTGGGTACCTTCCCGCGCGGTCTTCATCATGTCGTCGAGCTCGGGCAGCACTTCCGACAAGGGATGGCCGAGCGTCTCGGATTCGGCGTGGCCGATCAGCTTCTCCGCCGAGCGGTTGAGGATGCCGACGCTGCCGGAGGCATCGACGCCGATGATACCGGCGGAGGCCGAGGACAGCACGGCCTCGATGAAGCGGCGGCGGCTGTCGATCAGGTCGCTGGCGCTGACCAGCTCGTCGCGCTGGCTGCGCAGCTCCTGGGTCATTTTGTTGAAGGTCTCGCCGAGCTGGGCGAGATCGCCTTCGGATTTGTGGACGGGGACCTGGATATTGAGATTGCCGGTCGAGACTTCGCTCGCAGCGCCCATCAGCTGGCGGATCGGCGCCACCAGCCCGTTGGCGAAGTTGAGACCGATCAGCACGGAGGCCATCAGGATGGTCAGCGCGATCACCGCGAACATCAATGCGAATGCCACCTGGATGCCGAGCCTGCGCGTTTCGAGCTGCGCATATTCGGCTGCGCTGGTCTGCGTCTGCTTGAGCTGGGCAACGACGGCTGGATCAAGCAGACGCGCCACGTACAGGAACATGTCGTCGTAGGCCCGCAGACGGACCACGGATGCGACGTAGTTTTCGGGGAACACCGAGATTTGCGGCTCGGTTTCATTGACGTTCTTGAGGATGCCCGGCGGCGGCGGTTCGTAGTTGAGGCGAATACCAGTATCAGCGCTTGCGACGATTTTGCCGTCCTTGTCCATCAGCACCGCAACCGGCAGATTGCGCGCCGCGGCACCGGCGGTCATGAGCTTCATGAAAGTCATGCGATCCTGGTCATACAGCGGTCGCGCATGGGCGAGATCATTGGCCATCGCTAGCGTGTCGCCATTGATGAGCTGCGCATGTTCCTGCATGTAGGCGCCGGCAATCGTCAGCGAGTTCTGGATCACCTGCTTGGTGGAACCCGAGAACAGCCGGTCGAGGCCGCGTTCGATGGTGACGTTGGCAACGATCGACACCAGAACGGCGGGCAATACCGCGATCACCGAGAACAGGCCGACGATCTGCACATGCAGCCGCGCCGCCGCCCGGCCCCGCCGCCTCGCCTGCACCATCTGCCAGACTTCCCGGACGATGATGCCGACCAGCAGCAGAATCGTGCCAGCGTTGATCATCAGGAAGGAGCGAACCACCTCGGGCGTCGGCTCGATGCTGGTCAGCCCGGTCAGGACGACGAATGTCAGGAAGGCCGACAGCAGCGCCAGACCGACCGCAAACGGCGCCAGCCAGCGCCGCAATAGGCCGCGCTTGGGCTCGTCAGGTGGAGGCGTATCAAAGGACGCGGCCGAGGTATCTGGGCTGGTCATTCCGGCAATGGTGATGCTGAAAACGGGATCCGCGGATCACGGATACTGATGCATTCATATCACATTGTTGCCGAATTGCGACAATTCCACGGCGTGTCTACCGTGGCTGACCGACGCATCCACAGGGGGCCGCCTGGGCAGCCATTCCGGAGCGATGCGAAGCAGCGAACCCCAATGCGCAATTGCGCATTGGGGAATCTCGAGATTCCGGGCTCGGTCCTGTCGGACCGCCCCGGAATGACCGTGGATGAGGACTAGCCTCCGCTCCGATAGACCTGGATGTCGAGATCCCGGATCTTCTTGCGCAGCGTGTTGCGATTCAGACCGAGCAGGTCCGCGGCCCGAATCTGGTTGCCGCGGGTGGCGGCAAGGGCTGCGGTGAGCAGCGGGATCTCGATCTCCTTGAGAATGCGGTGATAGAGGCCGGGTGGCGGCATGCCGTTGGGAAAACCCTGGAAGTGCGTGGACAGATACGCCTCCACGGCACCGCCGAGGTTGTCGACGCCCTGCTGGACGGCGGCACCCGGGCTGACTGAGGGCGGCGCGAGCTCGCCATCGATGACGGAGGCCGTGATGACGTCCTGCGGATAGAGTGCGGCGAGGCGCCGCGCGAGGTTTTCGAGCTCGCGCACGTTGCCGGGCCAACGGTGCTGCTTCATCCGCTCCAGTGCCAGCGCATCTAACTTCTTCGGCGGCAGGCCGTCCTTTTCGGCGAGTGCAAAGAAGTGACGCACGAGATCCGGCAGGTCCTCGATGCGCTCGCGCAGCGGCGGCAGACGCAGCGGCACGACGTTGAGGCGGAAGAACAGGTCCTCGCGGAACAGTCCCTGCTGGATCAGGACGCGCAGGTCCTTGTTGGAGGCCGCGACGATGCGCACGTCGGTCTTGATCGGGGTGCGGCCGCCGACGGTGGTGTATTCGCCCTGCTGGAGCACGCGCAACAGGCGCGTCTGTGCTTCCATCGGCATGTCGCCGATCTCGTCCAGGAACAGCGTGCCGCCCTCGGCCTGCTCGAAGCGACCGGAGGCACGGGTGTTGGCGCCGGTGAACGCGCCGCGCTCATGTCCGAACAGCTCGGATTCAATGAGGTCGCGCGGGATCGCCGCCATGTTGACGGCGACGAACGGACCGTTGCGGCGCTTGCCGTAGTCGTGCAGCGCGCGCGCCACCAGCTCCTTGCCGGTGCCGGACTCGCCCGTGATCATCACGGTGAGGTCGGTCTGCATGAGACGCGCGAGCACGCGGTAGATTTCCTGCATTGCCGGCGAGCGGCCGACCAGCGGGATCGCTTCCATCTCCGCATCTTCGTCCGGGCTCGATGTCCGCTCCTTCGGCTCGGCCAGCGCCCGGCCGACGATCGCGATCAGCTCCTTCAGGTCGAAGGGTTTCGGCAGATATTCGTAAGCCCCGCGCTCGGAGGCCCGGATCGCCGTCATGAACGTGTTCTGCGCGCTCATCACGATGACCGGCAGGTTCGGCCGCATCTTCTTGATGCGCGGCAACAGGTCGAAGGCGTTTTCATCCGGCATCACCACGTCGGTGATGACGAGATCGCCCTCGCCCTGGCTGACCCAGCGCCACAGCGTGGCGGCGTTGCCGGTCAGCCTGACTTCGTACCCTGCCCGGGACAGAGCCTGGTTAAGAACCGTGCGGATGGCGGTATCGTCATCAGCAACGAGAATGCTACCTGCGGGCATATTCAATCCTCATTTTGCCCCCTGTGACGCAGGCGACGGCTTCCCGGCAGAGTCGGCGCGACTGCTTTGATCGGCGTGTTTGATGGAGGTCGAGTACATCGGCATCAGCACGCGGAAGGTGGTCTTGCGCGGCTGAGACTCGCATTCGATGATGCCACCGTGATCTCCGACGATTTTTGCGACCAGCGCCAAGCCGAGACCGCTGCCGGTCTGCTTGGTGGTCACGAAGGGATCGAACAGGTTGGGCAGAAGATCTTCGGGCACGCCCGGTCCGTTGTCCTTGACGCAGAATTCGAGCGGCAGGGATACCCGGGATTTTTGACCGGGCACTGACAGGCGCACGCCGGGGCGGAAGGCGGTGGTGAGCTGGATCTCGGCGTCGGGCACGTCGATCAGGGCCTCCGCGGCGTTCTTCACCAGATTGAGGAACACCTGGATGAGCTGGTCCTGGTTCGCGAGCACCGGCGGCAGCGAGGGATCGTAGTCCTCGATGAAGCGGATGTTGCGGGCAAAGCCGGATTGCGCGAGGCGCTTCACGTGGTCGAGCACGGAATGGATGTTGACCGGACCGCGCACGACGGGCCGTTCGTCGCCGAACACTTCCATGCGGTCGACCAGCGTGACGATGCGGTCGGCCTCGTCGCAGATCAGCCGCGTCAGCATGCGGTCTTCCGAGGAGGCCTGCTGCTCGAGGAGCTGGGCGGCACCGCGGATGCCGGAGAGTGGGTTCTTGATCTCATGCGCGAGCATCGCGGCGAGCGCGATCACCGAGCGTGCGGCGCTGCGATGAGTGAGCTGGCGGTCCATCTTGTCGGCGATGGTGCGCTCCTGGAGCATCACCACGATGTAGCCGGGCCGCTCGGTGAGCGGGGCGACATGCAGATCGACCTGGCGGTCGCCGCCCATCCGCGGCGTGCCCAGATCGACCTTGTATTCGTTGATCGGTGAGTTCGACGAGCGCACCTGGTCGATCAATGCGAGGAGCGGGCTGCCGAACGGTACCAGCTCCTTGAGCGACTGGCGCTTCAGGAACTGAGTCGAAATCTCGAAGAACGCTTCCGTCGCGATATTGGCGTCGATGATCTTGCCGTCCGGCCCGATCAGCAGCACTGGATTGGGCAGTGCGTCGAGGATTGCATCGCCGTTTGACGGCATTGGCCGACGATGTTCAGCGGCTGAGCTCATGCAGCAGCGCTCCATGCGAAGTCGTCGAAGGCATCTTGCAGCGAGAGATGAACGGCCCGCGGATCCTCGGATGTGAGGATGTTCTGGCGCCACGCCTTCAGCTTCTCGGCCGGCGCGCGGCTGAGATGCGCGGCGACGTCGAGCGCCCAGCCGAGATGCTTGCGCGCATGCCTGAGGCCGATGCGCAAGCCATAGAGATCGCAGACGCCCTCATAGAGCGTGCGGGCATAATGGAGTTGCTCGGTCAGCGAGGGCGCGGCCTCCTCCGCCCCGCCCTGGAGGCGCCGGCCGATCTGGCCGGGCAGCCAGGGCTGGCCTTGCGCGCCGCGGCCGATCATGACGGCGTCGGCGCCGGAAGCCCCCAGCGCAGCCACGGCCTTTTCGAATGAGGTGACGTCGCCGTTGACCACCAGTGGAACGGAAATCGCCGCGCGGACATCGCGCACGGCATCCCAATCGGCCTCGCCCTTGTAGAACTGGCAGCGGGTGCGGCCGTGCACGGTGATCAGCCTGACGCCGGCGGCCTCCGCCCGCCGCGCCAGTTCCGGCGCATTGCGGGTGCGGTCGTCCCAGCCGAGGCGCATCTTCAGCGTGACCGGAACCTTCACAGCCGCGATCGTCGCCTCGATCAGGCGCAAGGCATGGTCGAGGTCGCGCATCAGCGCTGAGCCGGACTGTCCGCCGGTGACGTGGCGGGCCGGACAGCCCATGTTGATGTCGATGATGTCGGCGCCTTCCGCTTCCGCGATCCGGGCGCCCTCCGCCATCCAGTGGGCTTCGCAGCCGGCAAGCTGCACCACATGCGGGCCGAGGCCAGTCGCCTCGCAACGCAACCGGGACATTCTGTGGCCATTGGCGAGCTCGTCGCTGGCGGTCATTTCGGACACAACGAGACCTGCCCCAAGCTCCGCAGCCAGACGCCGGAAGGGGGAATCGGTCACCCCCGACATGGGCGCCAGGAAGACCGGATTGGCGACATCAATATCGCCTATTTTCAACGGCTTAGCGCCTAATCCTACCGGGCCGGTCACGGACGTCTCGTCTCAAAGGCGGCGCCTCATCGCGCCTGCCATGACCTATCTTGCGCACAATTCTTGTGCAGTCAAGCGTCATGCCTACAGTTTAGACAGTTCTTGCAATCTTTCAAGTGCAGTGCAGCAAAAAGCTGTTGCTGACAATCCGGCAATCACCGGTGTTCTTCCGCGGTGACCGTGCTAGAGGCATGCCAAAATCAGCCCTCTTCCCGATCATCACTACCAATTGAGTATTTAAGCGCTATGGCGAAATCAGAGCGGACCGCAGTTGTTCTCGTGGCGGCCGGGCGCGGGCTTCGCGCAGGTGCTGGCGGACCGAAGCAATACCGCGCGATCGGCGGCGTGCCGGTGATCTTTCGCGCCATGGAGTCCTTTAGCAATCACCCCGACGTCGCGCTGGTGCAGCCGGTCTTGAACCCAGATGACAGCGCCATGTTCACGGCTGCGGTCCAAGGCCTGCGCCACGAGCCCCCGACCAGCGGTGGCGCGACGCGCCAGGCCTCCGTGCTCGCCGGCCTTGAGGCGCTCGCCCCGCACAAGCCGGATCTCGTCCTGATCCACGATGCAGCGCGCCCCTTCGTCTCGCAGGCCCTGATCTCCCGCGCGATCGAAGCCGCCAGCCGCCACAGTGCCGCGATCCCCGCGATCGCTGTCAACGACACCGTCAAGCTGGTCGGCGCGGCCGGGCAGATCGAGGCAACGCCGGACCGCGCGCGCTTGCGGATCGCGCAGACGCCGCAATCCTTTCGTTTCGATGTCATCCTCGACGCGCATCGTCGCGCGGCGAAGGACGGACGCACTGATTTCACAGATGACGCGGCGATCGCCGAATGGGCGGGATTGACGGTCGCAACCTTTGAAGGCGATGTTGCAAACATGAAGCTCACTACCCCCGAAGACTTCGTCCGCGAGGAAGCGCGCCTCGCCAGCCAGCTCGGCGACATCAGGACCGGGACCGGCTACGACGTGCATGCCTTCGGTGAAGGCGACCACGTCATGATCTGCGGCGTCCGCGTGCCGCACAGCAAGGGCTTCCTGGCCCACTCCGACGGCGATGTCGGCCTGCATGCGCTGGTCGATGCCATCCTCGGCGCGCTCGCCGACGGCGACATCGGTTCGCACTTCCCGCCGAGCGATCCCAAGTGGAAGGGCGCCTCCTCCGACCAGTTCCTGAAATACGCCATCGAGCGCGTTACGCAGCGCGGGGGCCGCGTCGCCAATCTCGAGGTGACGCTGATCTGCGAGCGGCCGAAGATCGGTCCCTTGCGCGACACCATGCGCGCGCGGATCGCAGAAATCTCCGGCGTCGACATCTCGCGCGTCGCGGTGAAGGCCACGACCAGCGAGCGGCTCGGTTTCACCGGCCGCGAGGAAGGCATCGCGGCGACCGCGAGCGCCACCATCCGCCTTCCCTGGAGCGTCTAGGCCATGGGCGGCAGCGACGCACGCGCCCTCTCCCGCTCGCTGCTCGATCTGTGCCGGATGCGCAAGCTGACGATCGCGACCGCCGAGTCCTGCACCGGCGGCCTCGTCGCCGGCGCGCTGACGGACATTCCAGGCTCCTCCGACGTCATCGACCGCGGCTTCGTCACCTATTCCAATGACGCCAAGCGCGCGATGCTCGGCGTCGAGGCGAGCACGCTGTTGAATTTCGGCGCCGTCAGCAAGGAGACCGCGACCGCGATGGCGGTCGGTGCGCTGGAGCGCGCGGGCGTCGATCTTGCGGTCGCCATCACCGGCATCGCCGGCCCGGGCGGCGCGACGCCTGGCAAGCCGGTCGGGCTCGTCCACTTCGCCGCCGCCGCGCGCGATGGCCGCATCGTCCATCGCGAGCACCGATTTGGCGCGATCGGCCGCACCGCCGTACGGCTACGCTCGGTCGTCGAGGCTCTGCGCATGCTGATGGACCTCGCCCGCGGCCCGCAAGCCGCCGCAAAGCCGCGCCGCGAAGCCGCCAGCCGCCTGCGTCCGCGGGTGGCGCGCTCGCCGCGCCGTGGCGCGGTCAAGCGGCGCAGGCCGCCACGGGGTTGATGGCGATCTTCCGATCAAGTCTCGATCGACTTTTGTCAAAAGCGCTCGCGCCTCGTACGCTAGACGCGCGCCGCAACATCGCTGTCACGGTCCAGCTTGCGCCTGCCCACATAACCGCAATAATGGCGCTCTAAAGTTGCGCGTCGGGAATCAACCCGACGCCACATTCGGGAGGGCGGCAACGTGTTCTCTCGCTGCGCGGTCTCAATCGTCCTGTACTTGGCCGCTTGCGATTTTGCGACCGCTCAAGCGGCTAATCAGCCGCCCGACACGATGGCGGCGCGCGTCGAGGCCTGTACGCCCTGCCACGGTAACAAGGGCGAAGGCACCAGCGACGTCTATTTCCCGCGCCTTGCGGGCAAGCCGGCCGGCTATCTCTACAACCAGCTTCTTGCGTTCAAGAGTGGCCGGCGGAAGTACCCGCCGATGAACTATCTGCTGGAATTCCTCACCGATCCCTACCTCCAGCAGATGGCGGACTACTTCGCCGATCAGCATCCAGCGCTGCCGCCCGTCGCAGCCACCGATGCCAGCCAGGAGGTTCTCCAGCGCGGTCAGTCACTGGTGACGCGCGGCGATCCCCAGCGCCAGATACCGGCGTGCGGCAGCTGCCATGGCCCAGCCTTGACCGGCATGGAGCCGGGAATTCCGGGCCTGCTCGGGTTGCGTCCGAACTACATCAGCGCTCAACTCGGAGCATGGCGGTATGGCACCCGCACTGCGAAGGCGCCAGACTGCATGCAGCAGGTGGCCGCCCGCCTCACAGAGGAGGACGTCACGGCCGTCGCGGCATGGCTGGCGAACCACCCGGCGCCAGTGAATGCCGCTCCGGCGCCGAAGGGCACCTACGTGCTGCCCTTCGCCTGCGGTAGCGAACCGGATTGAGGAGACGAGGATGCCATCGCGTTCACGAATCCTGGCCGCTCTGCTGTTGTCGGTCTTCGTCGGATCTGCCCAGGCGCAGCAGAAGGCCAGCCCGCCCAGCGACAACATCGTGGCACGCGGCGAGTATCTGGCGCGCGCCGGCGACTGCATCGCCTGCCACACGGCACCCGAGGGCCGCACTTTCGCCGGCGGGCGCGCCATGCCGACGCCTTTCGGCACGTTGTACTCGTCGAACATCACGCCGGATCGGGAGACCGGTATCGGCAAATGGACCGCGGAGGACTTTTACAAAGCAATGCACACCGGCCGCTTTCCGGATGGCGGGTTGATGTATCCGGCGATGCCGTTCGCCTCGTACACAAAAGTCACGCGGGCCGATAGCGAGGCGATCTTCGCGTATTTGAAGTCGATCCCGCCCGTGAACCAGAGGAACCGGGAACACGACCTTCGCTTCCCCTATTCCAATCGCCAGCTCATTCTCGGCTGGCGCACGCTGTTCTTCAACGAGGGCGAATTCAAGCCCGATCCGACCAAGTCCGCCGAGTGGAATCGCGGTGCCTATCTGGTCGAGGGTCTCGGCCATTGCGGCATGTGCCATTCGCCGATCAACGCGCTCGGCGGCACCTCGCAGTCGGACGCCTTCAAGGGCGGGCTGATTCCGATGCAGAACTGGTACGCGCCCTCGCTCACGTCCAACCGCGAGGCCGGGCTCGGCGACTGGAGCATCAAGGACATCACCGACCTGCTCCAGACCGGCGTCTCGGCCCGCGGCGTGGTCTATGGTCCCATGGCCGAGGTCGTGCACAACAGCCTGCAATATCTCAGCGACGAGGACACCAGGGCGATGGCGGTCTACCTGAAGGGCATCTCGGAGCCCTCACCTCCGCCGCCGGCGAGCTCGGCGCTGCCGACGACCGAAAGCAGCTTGCTCATCAGCCTCGGCAAGACCGTCTATGACAAGAACTGTGCGAGCTGTCACGGCGCGCAGGGCGAAGGCAAGCCGCCACACTGGCCGCCGCTCGCCAACAATCAGTCGATCGAAATGCAATCGGCAGTCAATCCGATCCGCATGGTGCTCAACGGCGGCTATCCGCCCGGCACTGAGGGCAATCCAATGCCCTATGGCATGCCGCCCTTTGCCGGCTTGCTCTCGGACAACGAGATCGCCGCCGTCGTCTCTTATATCCGCACGGCCTGGGGCAATCGCGGCACGCCGGTGTCGGCGCGCGAGGCCAACGAGCTGCGCTCCGCTCCCCTCAATTGAGACGCGCCATGATCAACTCTGATCCACCGACCAGCTCTGCCGCCGCCGACCAGGCTGTCGACGAGGTCGTCGCGCGAGGGCCGTCCGGCGCAATCGCGCTCGCCGGCATTGCAACCGCCTGCGTGGTCATGATGTGGTTCGCTTTCTATCTCTTCGTCTTCCTGCCGCGCGGGGCGCTGCAATGAGCGCACAGGACACGGGACATCAGGGCGCCGAGATTGCGCGGCGCACCGAGCGGCGATGGGCGACCCTCTCTGTCATCATTATCGTCGCGATGGCGGTGATCGCGGCGATTGCCGGCATCCATCGCGCCACCATGCCGCAGGCGCGCGTCGAGACCACTGATCCGTCGCGGCTGCATCTTTCAGGAGAATTCGTCGAAAGCAATCTCGGCAGCGTGCTGGAGTCCAATGGCGCGGTGACGGTGCGCGCGATCGGCCAGCAATATTCCTTCACGCCCGCCTGCCTGCTGGTGCCGGCCGAGACGCCGATCACGTTGCGCGCCACCAGCGCCGACGTGGTCCACGGTATCCTGATCCAGGGTACCAACATCAACACCATGCTGGTGCCGGGCTACGTCTCCGAGCAACTCATGCGCTTTGAGCGGACCGGCGACTATCTGATGCCCTGCCAGGAGTTTTGCAGCTTCGGTCATGAAGGCATGTGGGGCAAGGTCAGGGTGATCGACAAGGCGAAGTTCGCGGAGCTTGCAAAGAGCAGCGGGAGGCTGAGCTGTGTTGGCCAATAGGAAGCTGGTCCTCGCCCATTTCTGGCTGGCTTTCGCCGTGTTCGGCGTGGCGCTCACGCTCGGCGCCTGGCAGATGTTCATCCGCAGCCCGCTCGGGACCTGGCTTTCCAATCCCGAGCTCTACTACCGCTCGCTGACTGCGCACGGCACAGTCATGGGCTACGTCTTCCCGACCCTGGTCGCGATGGGATTTGGCTATGCGATCAGCGAGTCCGCGCTGGAGCAGCGCCTGGTCGGCGTACGCTGGGCCTGGGCCGGATTCTGGCTGATCGTCGGCGGCAGCATCATGGCGATGATCCCGGTCGCGCTCGGCCGCGCCTCCGTGCTCTACACCTTCTATCCGCCGCTGATCGGCAGCCCCTTCTACTACGTCGGCGTCGTGCTGGTCGTCGTCGGGTCCTGGATCTGGGTCGCGCTGATGTCGATCAATCTGCGTGTCTGGAAAGGGGCCAATCCCGGCAAGCCGGTGCCGCTGGCGATGTTCGCCAATGTCGCGGGCTCCTATCTCTGGGCCTGGACCGCGGTTGGCGCCGCGCTCGAGCTATTGCTCCAGATCATCCCCGTCGCGGTCGGCCTGAAGGCCACGATCGACGCCGGTCTTGCCCGCGTGTTCTTCTCCTGGACGCTGCACGCCATCGTCTATTTCTGGCTGGTGCCGACCTACATCGCCTATTACGCCATCGTGCCCCGCGCGATCGGCGGCCGCGTCTACTCCGACACCATGGCGCGGATCGCCTTCATTCTGTTCCTGGTGGTGGCAATGCCGATCGGCATGCACCATACATTCGGCGATCCGCAGGTCGGCGCCGGCTTCAAGTTCGTCCATTCCGCGTTCACCGCGCTGGTCGCGCTGCCGACGCTTCTGACCGTCTTCACGATCTGCGCCTCCGTCGAGATTGCAGCGCGCCTGCGCGGTGGTCACGGCCTGTTCGGCTGGATGCGGGCGCTGCCGTGGGACAATCCGATGATGCTGGCGCTCGCCTTCTCCTTCGTGATGCTCGGTTTCGGCGGCGCCGGTGGCCTGATCAACATGAGCTATCAGCTCGACAGCTCGATCCACAACACGCAATGGATCACCGGCCACTTCCACCTGATCTTCGGCGGCGCCATCGTGATCATGTATTTCGCGATCGCCTATGATTTGTGGCCGCATCTCACGGGCCGTGAGTTCGTCGATCTCCGCCTCATCCGTACCCAGCTCTGGCTGTGGTTCATCGGCATGATCATCACCACCTTCCCGTGGCACTGGGTCGGCATCCTGGGCATGCCGCGCCGCATGGCCTATTTCGATTTCGCCGATCCCGCGATCGCGCCCCAGGCGCTCTCGGTTACGTTCTCTGCCATCGGCGGCTTCACCCTGCTGACATCAGGCATTCTCTTCCTGGTCATTCTGGCGCGCGGCATGCGCTCGCCTGCGGTCGAGGCCGGCGCGTATCGCTTCAGCCTCGCGGTGCATCAGCCAGCGACCGTTCCGCTAGCGCTCAACACGCACGCGCTGTGGGTGGCGCTGATGATCGGGCTCACCATCACCAACTATGGCTACCCGATCCTGACGCTGGCACTGACCGAAGGCACGTCGGTGCCGGCCGTGTATGTGGGAGCGCAGTGATGAGTGCGCGCGACCTTTTCACCCTCACCAACCGCCATTTCAAGACGAGCGTCGGTATCACCGCTGCAATCTTCGTTGTAACGGCGATTGTCGGCTTCATCGTGCTGCCGTTCGCGCAGCCCTGGGTTCAGTTCGCCAATGTCTGGGATGCGATCTGCAGCGCAGCCGGCGTGCCGCAACGCTCCGCGGCGGCTGCTGCGCAGGCGCAGGACAAACGCCTGTCGGAGGTCGTGCTGACCTCGCACACGCTGTCACGTCCGAACCAGGAAGCGATCGGACGCGGCGCCACGCTCGCACAGCGCTGCGCGATCTGCCACGGTCCGACCGGCATCAGCCGAGCGGATTCGCCCAATCTTGCCGGCCAATATGCCGCCGTCATCTACAAGGAGCTGCACGACTTCCGTTCCGGCGCGCGCACCAACGCGGTGATGTCGCCGTTTGCGACCGGCCTGACCGATCAGGAAATGGGCGACCTCGCCCTTTACTACGCCTTTCTGCCGCGGCTGCCGGCCTATCATCCGACACCGCAACTGCCGAAGCCCAACATCGTGATCTACGGCGCGCCCATGCGGGGGATCGCACCCTGCGGCTCCTGCCATGGCAGCCTCGACAACAAGGTCGGCAGCCCTTGGCTCGAAGGCCAATCGGAGGCCTATATGAAGGCCCAGCTACGGGCGTTCGCCGGTGGCGATCGGCGCAACGACATCAGCCAGCAGATGCGCAACATCGCGCGCGCGATGACGCCGCAGGAGATCGACGAGGCTGCCGCCTACTACGCGTCGCAACCGCCTGACATCGTCAAGGCGGTAGATTGATCAGGACGACGCGATCTTCCGCCGGCCGTAGATCGCGTCTGCCCGCTTCTCGAACGCGGCGGAGAAGCGTGCAAAGGCGGCGTCGAACATCGAGCCCATCAGCATCGCGAGCATGCGGCTCCTGAACTCGTAGGACAGAAAGAAGCCGACGTCGCAGACCCCCTCGCCCTTCGGCTCGAAGGTCCAGCGGTTTTCGAGCTTGCTGAAGGGCCCCTGCAGGTACTCGACCATGATCTTCAGATTGGCGCGATCAAGCGTCACACGGCTGGTGAAGGATTCCTTGACCAGCTTGAACGACACCGTCATGTCGGCAACCAGCACCTCGGTGCCATCGGGTTTTGCAACCCGCTGGCGCACCTTCAGCGCGCTGCACAGCGGCACGAATTCCGGGTAGCGCTCGACATCGGCGACCAGATCGAACATCTCTGGCGCGCTATGGTTGACGCGGTGCTTGCTCGAAACTCGGTGCATATGACGTCAGCGGGCGTGAGCCGCCCGCGCTGCCTTCAGTCTCGCGAAATCGTCACCTGCGTGATGCGACGAACGGGTCAACGGGCTCGCCGACACCATCAGGAACCCCTTGGTGTAGGCGACCTTTTCATATGAGCCGAACTCATCCGGCGGCACGTAGCGCATCACGGCGTGGTGCTTGCGGGTCGGCTGGAGATACTGGCCGATGGTCAGGAAGTCGACCTCGGCGGAGCGCAGATCGTCCATCACCTGGAGCACCTCGTGGCGCTCCTCGCCCAGGCCGACCATGATGCCGGACTTGGTGAAGATGGTGGGGTCGATCTCCTTCACCCGCTGCAACAGCCGGATCGAATGGAAATAACGCGCGCCGGGCCTCACCGTCAGGTAACGCGACGGCACGGTTTCGAGATTGTGGTTGAAGACGTCGGGCTTGGCCGCTGCCACCACCTCGAGCGCCCCCTCCTTGCGCAGGAAGTCGGGCGTCAGGATCTCGATCGTGGTCGAGGGACAGGCGGCGCGGATCGCGCGGATCGTCTTGGCAAAATGCTCGGCACCGCCATCGGCGAGATCGTCGCGGTCGACCGAGGTGATCACGACATGGGCGAGCCCCAGCTTGGCGGTGGCCTCGGCTACATGCTCCGGCTCGGCGGCGTCGAGCGCGTTGGGCAGGCCCGTCTTGACGTTACAGAAGGCGCACGCGCGGGTGCAGGTGTCGCCCATGATCATGAAGGTGGCGTGCTTCTTGTCCCAGCACTCGCCGATGTTCGGGCAGCCCGCCTCCTCGCACACGGTATGCAGGCCGTTGGCCCGCACGATGTTGCGGGTGTCGGCATAGCCGCGGGTGTTCGGCGCGCGCACGCGGATCCAGTCCGGCTTCGGCGGCGAAGCGGCATCGGGCCGGTTCACTTTCTCCGGGTGACGCGGGCGCGGCGGGTTGGTGATGGTGTCGACAATAACGACCATGGGGTATCCGGTCTGTTCAGGTCCTACCTAGTCGGTATCGCAGGGCATCGCAACCCGCTCGCGCCGCTTCAGGGAACATGGCAGATATGGGCAATATCCTGCTCTGTCGTCTAGCGATTCTCACCTCGAATGGCTCCAAAATCGAAGCCCTCCACACCCACCCTGGGCAAGCCGTTGAAGCGTGGCTTCTTCGCGCGCAGCGTCCACGAGGTCGCGCCCGACCTGATCGGCGCGACGCTGCTGGTGAACGGCGTCGGCGGGATTGTCGTCGAGGTCGAGGCCTATCATCATACCGACCCGGCGGCGCACTCCTACCGCGGGCCGACGCCACGGAACCAGGTGATGTTCGGCCCGCCCGGCTTTGCCTATGTCTACCGTTCCTACGGCATCCATTGGTGCGTGAACTTCGTCTGCGAGGAGGAAGGCTCGGCCAGCGCCGTCCTGATCCGCGCGCTGGAGCCGACGCATGGGATTGCCGCGATGCGCCGCCGGCGCCATCTCGTCGATGTGCATGCATTATGCTCGGGACCGGGCAAGCTGACGGAAGCGCTTGGCATCACGATTGCGCACAACGCCCTGCCCCTCGACCGCCCGCCGATCGCATTGCACGCGCGCACCGGCGACAAGGAGATC
The DNA here is from genome assembly GCF_000472925.1 of Bradyrhizobium sp. Ec3.3. Classification (GTDB taxonomy): domain Bacteria; phylum Pseudomonadota; class Alphaproteobacteria; order Rhizobiales; family Xanthobacteraceae; genus Bradyrhizobium. Next base: position 22,761 of record NZ_AXAS01000014.1, on the reverse strand, counting down.
GCGATCGGCATCCGGATCGGCCTCACCAAGGCGGTCGAGCTGCCCTGGCGCTACGGCGTCAAGGGCTCGAAGTTTTTGAGCAAGCCGTTTCCGAGGTAGCTGTCATTCCGGGATGGTCCGAAGGACCAGACCTCCGAGCGCAATTGCGCTTCGGGGAATCTCGAGATTCCGGGTTCGATGCTGCGCATCGCCCCGGAATGACCGAAAGATCACGACACCTGCTTCAGCCGCTCCTGCGCCTCGAACAGCTTCGCCTTGCGCGCCAGCGCGGCCTCGCGCTTTTCGCGCTCCTCCTCGACGACCTCTTCGGCCGCATTGGCGACGAATTTCTCGTTCGCCAGCTTGGACTCGGCGCGCTTGATGTCGGCATCGGCCTTGGCGATCTCCTTGTCGAGACGCACGCGCTCGGCGGCGAGATCCACCACCCCCTTCAGCGGCAGCGCTGCGACCTCGCCGCGCACCAGGATCTGCACGGCACCGTCAGGCGCGCGATCGGCGAAGGAGATGTCCGAGAGCCGCGCCATGCGCTTGATGACATCGGTCCAGCGCGGCGCGCGCTCCTTCGTCTCCGCGGAGGCGCCGGCCAGCACCAGCGCCGTCAGCGTCGCCGGCGGGATGTTCATCTCGGCGCGCACCGAACGGATCTGCGTCACCAGGTCGATCACCCAGCCGATCTCGGCTTCCGCCGCAGGATCGGTGAAGTCGGCGTGGTCGAAGATCGGCAGTACCATCGGGGACATGAAAGCCCCGTCATTCGGCATCGATGCCGCGACCATCGCGAGCTCTTCCGCCGTCGGCCCGGCGGACTTCAGCGGCCACGGCGCCAGAGTGAGCAATTCCTCGCGCTTGGCGCTCACTTCCCACAGCTCTTCGGTGATGAAGGGCATGAAGGGGTGCAGCAGCTTCAGAATCTCGTCGCGCGCCCAGGCGACCATCGCGCGGGTCTCGGCCTTCGCCGGACCATCCGGGCCGAGCAACACGGGCTTTGCGAGCTCGACATACCAGTCGCAATAGACGTTCCAGACGAAGCGGTAGATCGCGCCCGCCGCATCGTTGAAGCGATAAGCCTCGATCGCTTCCGTCACCTCGCGCGTGGTGTGCGCGGTCTCGTGCGCGATCCAGCGGCTCAGGGTCTGCGTCGCTTTCGCGGGCTCAAAACCCTCGGGCACCAGGCACTGGTTCATCTCCGCGAAGCGGCAGGCATTCCAGAGTTTGGTCGCGAAATTGCGATAGCCTTCGACGCGGCTGGTCGCGAGCTTGATGTCGCGCCCCTGGGCTGCCATCGCGGCGAGCGTAAAGCGCAGCGCGTCGGCGCCGTACTCGTCGATCAGGTGCAGGGGATCGATGACGTTGCCCTTCGACTTCGACATCTTGGCGCCCTTCTCGTCACGGACGAGGGCGTGGATGTAGACGGTCGAGAACGGCACCTCCTTCATGAAGTGCAGGCCCATCATCATCATCCGGGCGACCCAGAAGAAGATGATGTCGAAGCCGGTGACCAGCACGTCGGTCGGGTAGTAGCGCTTCACTTCCGGCGTATCGTCGGGCCAGCCGAGAGTGGAGAACGGCCACAGCGCGGAGGAGAACCAGGTGTCGAGCACGTCCTCGTCGCGGGTGATGAAGCCCTCGCGCTTGTTGCGGTCGAGCGCCATCTCGCGCCCCTGCTCCGGCGTGATGACCTCCTGCTCGGCGTAGTAGCCGAGCGCGTGGCTGACTGCCTCCTCCTCGGTCTCGGCGACGAACACCTTGCCGTCCGGCCCGTACCAGGCCGGAATCTGATGGCCCCACCAGAGCTGACGCGAGATACACCAGGGTTGGATGTTCTCCATCCACTCGTAATAGGTCTTCTCCCAGTTCTTCGGCACGAAGGTCGTCTCGCCGTTCCGCACCGCCGCGATGGCGGGCTTTGCGAGCGTCTTGGCGTCGACGTACCACTGGTCGGTGAGGAAGGGCTCGATCACGACGCCGGAGCGGTCGCCATGCGGCACCATGTGGGTGTGCGGCTCGATGCGCTCGATGAAACCGAACGCCTCCAGCCGCTCGACGATGCGCTTGCGCGCGGCGAAGCGCTCGACATTGTGGAATTCCGCGGCGAATTGCGAGGCGCCCTCCGGCAGGTCGCGCAGGTAATCCTCGTTGTCGACGAGATCGAGGCAGCCCTCCTTGTCGAGCACGCTGATCTGGCGCAGGGCATGGCGTTTGCCGACCTCGAAATCGTTGAAGTCGTGCGCCGGCGTCACCTTCACCGCACCCGAGCCCTTCTCGGGGTCGGAGTAATCGTCGGCGACGATTTTGACCTTGCGGCCGACGAGCGGCAGGATGACGTGCTTGCCGACGAGCTTCTGATAGCGCTCGTCCTCGGGATGCACGGCAACGCCGGTATCGCCGAGCATGGTCTCCGGGCGCGTGGTGGCGACGACGATGAAACTCGCGGGATCGTCGGGGCTGAAGCTCTTGCCCTCGACCGGATAGCGCAGATACCAGAGGCTGCCCTTGACCTCGACCTGCTGCACCTCGAGATCGGAGATCGCGGTGAGCAGCTTCGGGTCCCAGTTGACCAGCCGCTTGTCCTTGTAGATCAGGCCATCGCGGTGGAGCTCGACGAACACCTTGATGACGGCCTTCGACAGGCCCTCGTCCATGGTGAAGCGCTCACGCGACCAGTCGCAGGAGGCGCCGAGCCGCTTGAGCTGGTTGATGATGGTGTCGCCGCTCTCGGCCTTCCACTCCCAGACCCGCTCCAGGAATTTCTCGCGGCCCATCTCGCGGCGGCCGGGCTGCTGACGCTCCATCAGCTGCCGCTCGACCACCATCTGGGTCGCGATACCGGCATGGTCGGTACCAGGCTGCCACAGCACGTCGCGGCCGCGCATGCGCTCGAAGCGGCACAGCACGTCCTGAAGCGTGTTGTTGAGCGCGTGGCCCATGTGCAACGAGCCCGTCACGTTCGGCGGCGGGATCACGATGGTGAAGGGGGTGGCGTCGCGCCGGTCGGGACGGCCTGCCTTGAAGGCAAGGCTGTCCTCCCAGACGACGGACATGCGGGCTTCGATATCGGCGGGCTGGTAGTTTTTCTCGATCATGGGGCTGCTAAAAAGCCGTGCGCGGCGGCCAAGTCAACGGAAAGTGTCAACGGAAAGCCCGGCGGCGAAACGGCTTTCCGGCCCGGTCGCCAGGCCCAATGGGTCATAAAAGCAGGGCTTTATCGGGACCACGCGGCCCGGCCTTACCGGCCGCCGCGCGAGACCCGCTCGATTTCCGCCTTCACGATGCGTTCAACGAGGCCCGGCAGGTTGTCGTCGAGCCAGGATTTCAGCATCGGCCGCAGCATCTCCTTGACCAGGTCCTCCAGCGTGCGCGCATTCGAGCTCAGGACGGTATGGGCCAGGGAATTGAAGGCGGATTCGACGGCGGAGACCGTGGTCTGCGCCAGGAATGGCTGCTGCGGCGGCAGCGGCGGCGCGTCGAAATTCACCGGTTGGTAGGACGGTGGCGGAGGAGCCGGCCGGAACGGCGTCGCCGCGGCTTCGGCGAATTCGACATCGTCGCCCGGCTCAACCTTGCGAAAGCTCGGTGGTGGAGGCGCTGGCGTCTCCACCGCCATCTCGTCGGTCAGCTCGAGCACGTCGGGCTCGGGCTCGGGTTCCGGCGCCCGCATCTCGGGCGCGGGGGTCGCCTCGTCCAGCCCCGCCAGCAGTGCGTCGATATCGTCCTGGTTGTTGCTTGCGGCCGGCGCCAGAGCCGCAGGCTTTGCAGCCGGTGGTGGCGCAGCCGGTTTTTCGGCGGCAGGCTTGGCCGGCGCGATCTTGGACGGCGGAATGTCATTCATCGCGGCCGGCTTGGGCGCCGGCGCGGCAGCGGGCTTGGCAGGTTCGGCGGCCTTCTCGGCCAGCGGAGGCTTGGCCTCATCGTCGGCAATGATGCGCCGGATCGAGGCCAGAATCTCCTCCATCGAGGGTTCTTGCACCTTTGCAGGCTGCGTCATCTCCGACTCCACATCATCAACGCCCTCGCATGCGTTGTTTTACACCAAGCACGACAGGATTGGCCGGTTCCGAACGGGTGGCTCAGCATTTTCGCCACGACCGCCTGACTTGTCCCCAGATCACGGCGATTGCGACTCATTGCGCGGCGGTGCGCCCCCTGCCCACGGCACCGAAGCCTTACGCAAACAACATGAGGTGCGGCGCGAATCGCGCCAGCATCTCAGTGAAAGGCTATGTCAGGGCGTTTGATGATTGCAAGCAAACCGCAAGTCGGCATCGCCATGATGCGACGCCGACCTAAAGCGCGACGAGATTCGAAGAATCGTCATCGCGCTTTAGGTTGTTGTCTGAGCATGATCTTTCGGAAAACCGCTTCACACTTTTCCGGATCATGCTTCTGGTCGCGGAGATCAGCGTCCGTCGGGCGTGCGCACGCCGGCCCAGCTATCGCGCACCTGGTGGTAGTGCACGCTGGGATCGTAGACGTTGGTCTTCAGGCCGAGCACCTGCGGAGACAGGCGGCCGACCGAGCTGAGAACGCGATAGGAATTCACGACGCGGTCGTGCTGCGCTTGCACAAGGTTGATGCGGGCGTTGACCAGCGCCTGCTGCGCGTTGAGGACGTCGAGCGTGGTGCGCTGGCCGGCCTTTGCCTCCTCGCGCACGCCGTTCAGTGCGATCTCGGACGCCGTCACCTGGGCCTGCGTCGATTGCACCTGCGCCTTGGACGCGTCGAGCTGGCCCCAGGCAGATACGGTGTCGGACCGAGCCTGGTCGCGCGTTTGGTCGAGCGCGAGCCGCTGCTGCGCCAGCGACTCCTTGGACTGCCGGATCAGCGAATATTCGCCGCCGCCCTGATACAGTGGCATCGAGGCCTGTGCGATGGCGGCAGCGCTGAACGTGCTTGGAGTGATCAGAGTTTGCTCATAGGCTTGATTGACCGTGGCCTGGAACGTGAGCGTCGGCAGCAACGCGCCTTCGTTCACCTTCAGGTTCATGAAGGCGACATCGATCCCGAACATCGCCGCCGTTACGGTCGGGTTTTGGATGAGCGTTAGCTCGACCGCCTTTGGCAGCGACTGCGGCAGCAGGCGATCCACCGGCGAGCCGGGCGCGAGATTGACGGGCTCGATGCCGATGATGCGACGATAGTTCGCACGCGTCGCCGTCAGCGTTGCTTCGGACTGCTGCTCGAGGGTTCGCCCCGCAGCCAGTTGTGCTTCGGACTGGGCCACGTCGGTGCGGGTGACTTCGCCGACGTTGAAGCGGTCTCGCGTCTGCTTCAACGTCTGCTCGAGCACGCGGACGTTGCTCTTGTTGACCTCGACCGTCGCCGAATCGCGCAGATAGTCCATGTAGGCCTGCGCCGCCGAGAACAGCACCTGCTGCTCGAGATTGCGCAATCCCTCGCGAGCGCCGGAAACCTGATTCTCCGCGGCCCGGGTCCGGTTACCGGTCTGGTTGCCGTTGAACAGCGTCTGGGACACGGTGAGACCGGCTGCACGCGGTGCATTATTGCCACTGTTGACCGTGTGTATCACGAGGCCACCGGTACTGGCTGCCGTCGAGTCGCTGTGCAGAACTTGAGCGCCGACGCTCGCGTTCAGCGAGACTTTGGGGCGATATCCGGACAATGCCTGCGGCACGTTTTCGTCCGTCGAACGGACGAATGCGCGCTGCGCGTTGAGCTGCGGATTATCCTGATAGGCGCGCACCAGCGCGCCTTCGATCGTCTCCGCCAAGGCCGACGAATGCCCCGCGAGCGCCATCAGGAGGACCGAAGCCGCAGCTCCGGTGAAGAGCTTCACCCCATGCATCCCAGAAGTTCCGTTTCATTCTTATCGCCGGCTCGTGCCCGCGAGCCGGGTGACAGAGAGTCGTTGCCCCCGGCGCACCATAGGACGTGGTCAAGCCGGACGGAACTACCCGGCGGTTGTTCGCAGCGGAAAGTCTTCACGTGCAGCATCCCTGCCACACTTCTGATTCAGAACGGTATTTTTAACGAGTTCCACCCCGTCAGAAGACGAAGGCGGGCGCCCGCACCAGGCCGGGAAGAACCGGGGCTGCTGCGTCGAACAGCGCGCGGTGGCCGAATTCGCCATGGGCGCGGGTCACGATCATGGCCCGCGGGGGCGTCGTCTCGGCCGACACGCCGACCAGCCGCCCGCCTTCCTTGAGCTGCTCGAAGAGCACGTGGGGTGTCACTTCGGTCGCCCCGTTCAGGATGATCACATCGTAGGGGGCAGCCGCCGGGTCCCCATCCGCGCTGGGCGCGGCTGCGCACGTCACATTCGCAAATCCGAGGGCAGCCAGATTGCTATTCGCTTTTGCGGCAAGCGCCGAATCGCTTTCCGTAGCCGTGACTTGCGCAGCGAGCCTGGCGGCAAGTGCCGCGACGTAACCGCTGGCGCAGCCGACCACCAGGACACGATCAGCCTCGCCGATCTCGGCCGCCTGCAGCAGCTTGGCGGTGAGCGCCGGCTTGATCAGGTACCGCTTGGCCGATCCGGCCTCGGCGACGTCGAGATCGAGGTCGAGGTAGGCCAGCGCCTGCCGGCTTGCGGGTACGAAAGCCTCGCGCGGAATCGTGAACATGGCATCGAGGATGCGGCGATCGGTGACGTCACTGGTGCGCACCTGGCCATCGACCATCTTTTGGCGCGCGGTCGCAAAACCGGACATTGGGGAACCCTGGAATGCGGACGGCGCCGCGGAAAAACGTGGCGGCATCTTTGGAACATGCCCCGCCAAAACGCAACACGGCGATTGCCACAAGGCGCAAGCCTCGGGCTGATCAAATTGGGCTTGGGGTCTTGCGCCCTATTCGATCGCGACAGCGAGCCGGCCAATGAAGGCCGCGACTTCATCCAGCCGGGCCGAATCGCGCGTCTCGACCGCGCGCGCGAGCAGCGCGAGGCATTCGTCGTCGCTGAGATCGGGGATGTCGGTGGGCAGAATCGAGGGGGACAAGTGGGAATGGTCGACCTGAACGTTCGGCATCGGAATCAGCTCCGCGTAAGCCCAGCGTCAGGGAACCTCGATTTGAATTGAGTCGAATTGGCGTCGTAGCGATGTAGGCGCGGCAGACGACGTGCACGTCCGCGTGAACAGCCTCGCGCTCCGGCACATCAGTGCGCGGCAAGATATTGAAGTTGATGAGAAATTTGGCTCCCCGGGCTGGATTCGAACCAGCGACCATCCGATTAACAGATGGTCACGACCTCGTTTCACAGCATTTCAAGTCGTTTGTTCGCTTTGCCTAACGCACTGATTCGGTTACGATTCACTCACTCATTGCGTCGTGTTGCTTTGCATCGGGCCACTTAGCTTTGCGCGTTTAAGTGGCCCCCAAGTGGCCCCAACCATGCCAAAGACAGATCATCGCAAGAATCTCACCCCCACTCTAATTACAGGTCTTAAGCAGGCCCCTGAAGGCGAGCGCTATCAGGTCATGGATGCGCAAGTTCCTGGCTTTGGTGTGAGGGTCACCAGCGAAGGCACCAAGACATTTATCCTCCGAACCCGGTTCCCTGGCGGAGGAAGTGCAAGTCGTCGGGAGATCGGCAAGTGCGCCGACATGTCACTTACTGACGCAAGAGAGAAGGCGCGTCGCTGGCGCGAGCTGGTTGCCAAGGGGGTCGATCCGGCCGACCAAGAGCGCAGGGAGCGCGAAGCCGAGATCCTGAAGCGCAAGACGACCTTCACCGCCGTCGCTGAGGACTTCATCCGCGACAAGTTATCGACCGAGCGAAAGGGAGCTGAAGCGGAGCGCGACATCCGACGCGACCTGCTCCCTGCATGGAAGGACTACGCAATCACCGAGATAAGCGACCTGCAGATTTCTGCGCTCATCAAGAGCAAGGGGCGCAAGAGGAAGGTTGCACGGAGCAAGGGCTCGGGCGGCAAGGTCGGTGCGCGCAACCTGCTGGCGCTGATTAAACGGCTATTCCGCTGGGTCGTGGCACAGCCCGAATACGGCCTGAAGGTTTCGCCGTGCGCTAACCTCACAGCTACGAGCATTTTAGGCGACATGCCGCGATCCAGTGCAAGGACGCTGACAGACGATGAGCTATTCGCACTGTGGCGGGCCGCGAGTCGGATGCCCTACCCGGCCGGCGCCGTCTATCGGTTACTCTGCCTGACCGCGCTTCGGCTCAACGAAGTGGCCGACGCTTCGTCGGATGAAATCAACAGTCGCGAACGCATTTGGGTTATCCCCGCCGCCCGCATGAAAGGAAAGGATGGCGGCAAGAAGCAGGCACGGCCCCATGCCGTTCCCCTTACCAGAGACATCTTGGCAATCATCGATGATTTGCCGAAGTTCAAGGGTGGCAAATATCTTTTCTCGACGACGGCAGGGGAGACTTCAGTTTGGATGGGCACGAAGTACAAGCAGCGCCTAGATGCGCGGATGCTTCGAACACTTAGAGCGCTAGCGAAGATCCGAGGCGATGATCATAAGCAAGTCGCGCTTCTGCCGTTCGTCAACCACGACATCCGCCGCACTGTGCGGAGCGGCCTGTCCCGGCTCAAGGTCACAGAGGAAGCACGAGAGGCTGTGCTTGCCCACGTTCGGCCCGGCATCAAGGGCGTCTATGATTTGCACGATTACCTGGATGAAAAACGCGAGGCGCTAGAGCTGTGGGCGGCGCGGCTGCGAGATATAACGCAACCACCGCCCCAAAATGTTATCGCAATAAGCGCGAGCGTCCGATGAAAAAGGATCATCCGGTGCTCCCCGCTTTATTTGCGACAAAGCTCACGCCGGCCGACCGCGCAATAGCAGCTCACATGAGCTCGAAACATCATCGGAGCCTGATCATTTTTCTCAGGTCCGACAAGGAAATCACGCCGACTTTCCGTTGGTATCTCGCGGATGTGTTGGAAGGATTGGCATATCCAAAGCGAGGTCGTCCAAGAGACAGCGTCCGCAAGAACAGTACCGAATTAAAGTACGAGCGGTTGGCGAAAAAAGAGGACGACGTCGCAGCGATATTCGCCAACGAAATCGTGCACCGATGGCGCAAGATGGGCTGCAAGAATGCCTGCCCAAATGGAAAGCCAATCAATCAATCGGCCTGCAGTGAGGCAATAAAAGTTCTCAGGGCACATGAGCCGGGAAGATACAGAAGGACGGAAGTCCCCGCGGTGCAGCTGCGTATGCGTCCACTTGCCGGTTGCGATTTCCGTCGTCTTTGGGATCACCGCACCAGACTTAGGGGTGCAAAATAAATCGGCTCTTTTTTAATACCTGCCGATGCCCAAACATCCATGGTTATTTCCTCGCATTGCTAAATCACTCAATGCGAGGACACAGAATGACCAGGCGTCTTATCCCCTACTCCGCTCTCGCCGATAAGTGCATCAACTACAGCAAGCCTCACCTTTGGCGGCTTGAAAAAGCCGGCAAGTTTCCGAAGCGCGTTCCTACCGGCCCAGGTCGGTACGGTTACGTCGAAGCTGAAATCGATGCGTACATCGCGCAGAAGATCGCTGAACGCGACGCTTCGCAGCTGACCGCAGCCTGAAAGCAGAAAAGCCCCAAGCGCTGGCACGCCGGGGCTCTCCAAATCATCGATCAATCAGGAACACAAATGCACTACAATTCTGCACGGCCGCGCGCAAGCGGCAAATATCCTTCCAATCCCGGGACCAAGGACGGATCTCCGCAGACGGCCTACGAGGCGGCTAAGCTCGTCGTCGATATCGCCAAGACCAATCGCGACAAAGTTTTGCAAGCGCTGCGTGGTGAAATCTTCGGGCTCAGCGCCGAAGGCATCGCGGGCAAATTAGGCCTTAGCCGCTACGTTGTTCGTCCCCGGCTCAGCGAGTTGGTCGCGACTGGCGATGTAATCGAGACGCCCTTCCGCGAGAAAAACGGCGAAGGCCGTACCGTCGTCATTTGGAGGGCCGCCCGATGAAGCATGTGAGACGCCCGGAACTCGAGCTCGATCCGATCAAGGAGGTGTCGGCGGAGCCGACCCCAACCGAACGCCGCAACATGCTCATCGCGGCCGCCGAAGACTTCAATAGGCTCCATCCGCCCGGCCCTTCCGAACCCCAGACCGCGGAGGAACAGGTCGATGAGGCGATCGCAGCCGGCATAGTCAGTCTGGCCCCTCAGCGGGCACACAGCTCAGCGTCTCCGGAGGAGGAGTCGGATGATTTCGATTGGGATAATCCCGACGAGGAAAGCATTGTTCTGCGAGACCAGCGCGCGACCGCGGCGTATCGCAACAAGGGCGGTGAATTGATCATCCGTCAACGCGCCGGCTGGAACGATGAGCACGACGCTTTCATCTTTGTTTCGCCAGAGAACGAGATTGCGTTCCTGGAGAACCTTGCGAAACGGCACCGAGAAAGCTAGCGCTTGGGCAAGCGGCGAAACAACCAGATAGACGGGCAGTTCTCTGCCCGTACTATCGAGATGCTGGAAAGCCCGGCTTGGCGAGCGCTCAGCTTGTCGGCACATCGCGTGTTCGATCGCATCGCTATCGAGCTGGCGCATCACGGCGGCAACGACAACGGTAGGCTGCCGGTCACCTATGACCAGTTCGTGGAATACGGCATCGATCGCCAAGCGATTGCGCCGGCAATCCGCGAATTGGAGGCCTTGGGCTTTGTGGAGGTCACACAGCGCGGCAAGCCCAGCGCCGGTGGCTTCCGCTGGCCGAACTATTTCCGGCTCACCTGCATCAACTGCAAGAGCACTCCCAAGCCGTCGCACGAATGGAGGACTGTCAAGACCACAGAGGAAGCCCATCAACTCGCGCGGATGGCCAGACTGGCCAAGACCAAAAACAAATCCCCAGGGTGGAAATCCCACACTGTGACAGTGGGGGAAACCCACACTGTGGCCGACAATTCCCAGGGTGGAAATCCCACACTACTGTCCTAGGGTGGAAAACCCACACTACCTCTATATCTCGGGGGAAGTACCAGACGGGACGACCTCTGTATCAACCGACCTTATGAGCACTGGAGCCGCTCCCCGGCCGCGAAGCTTCGTCGTCAGGTGCGTCGAAGGCGACCTCAGCATGGTGGGCCTGCGCACTTTCAGGCAAAGAGGTTCGGATCGAACGGTCCCCGCGCGCCTTCAGAGCAATTCCGGCAAATACCCACGCGACGATCCAGCAAATGGACCACAGCAGAAAGCCGAAATCCTTTCCGGCCATTAAGCCAGCTAAAAGGGAAAACGCGTACGAGAGAAATGGCCATTTGCGGGGCCCTCCAGCCGAGAGCACTGCTCCAATCGAGACCAAAAACGGGGCGAAAGAGACGGCTATGACCCCGATCAGTTCGGGCGTGTCCATGCTGTGAGTACTCCCTGATAGGAGTTTTTCACAGCGTATTATTGAGCCCGACGTGAGCGAAAGTTGGATCGCTAGTTAACCCTGATAGTCGCAATGTGAACTAACATTGATCTGTTAGGGCGCAAGCGATAGCTCTGAGGAGCGGAAGCAATACACATCGATCCCGATACCTGGCTCCGCGCCGTATGCGACGACCCGCTCACCACTCAGTCAGCGGGCAAAATTGCGTGCGAGTTGGTGAGAGGTTTCAAAAACACAAGCAGCGGCAGTTACCAGGTCTCGCTCGAGAGGCTTGCCGACTTGAGTGGGGTCCACAATCTGCAGACCCTTCGTCGCTCCATCGATCGCCTAAGGTCCCGGGGGTGGCTTATCGTCGAGCGGGACGTGCACCCGTCCCGGGGAATGACCTATTGGCCAAACATACCGGCTCGAGGCTGAAATACGCAGAACGATATCCACGGGGGGAATAAATGAGCAAGTACATGCGCGGATGGCAAATCCCGAGTTTCCAGCCTGGCTAGCCTATTTGAATTTGGCCGTAAACGGTGGCTCCTGGCTCGCCCTGTCCTTCCGGGACGGGTCGGTGCAGCACATAAAGCACGATCATTTCCGCATATGCCGTGCCCCTGTGCACCTCTATCCGATCACCCGGCGCGGGTAGTTGTAAGAAGCTCAGCGTACCCAAAGATTTGGTGTCGCCCTCATCACGGATTTCTTCCAACTTGGCCATAATCGGCATCTTCAACACCTCCAAATCCAATATCGAAATTACTCAAACACTGAACTCTGTCACCGGCGGTCCATCCATATTTCGATGGGATGATCACCTACTCGGTTCCGGTAGATCCTTTTGATCTCGTCCGCACTCTCAGCGTCCGCGATATGGCGGCCCCGTGCGCCCCATCCGAGGGAATAAACAACGAAGCGCATAACGCTTAAGACGCGAGAGGGGGCAAAGCTCCAAGTTTCAGGAGCGGAAAGCGTCGATCGCGTGGGCGATCAGGATCGCCGCGCCCACTGCAAGGATAAAGACGGAAATCCAAAAAATGATCGCGTCCATGCTGGAAGTGAATGCGCACACCCGTACACAGTCAAAACTAACCAGCCGGAAAAATTGATTTCCGTCTTCGGATGGTGATTCGCGGCAACTGATGCGCCCGCGCCGGTCCTATCGGCCAAATGCCAGCAGAAGGAGACCACCGACGACGCACCCCGCGAGAGTCAACAAATACAGGCTCACGGCTTTGCATCCACCCAGAACGCTAATAGGAACAATAAACGTTTATCCGCAATTCGCCAAATTTTCCCAAAGGCCTCTTTTTAGTTGCAAGTGCAACGGATTAGACCGGGCGGCTAAGTGCTACTTGCGCGATCTGTCGGGAGCGTCACAAACCTGTGGCATGCCCATTGCATAGTAAAAATGAACTGGGATTTCAGTGCCTAGTTAGAAAATACCGCGCTGCCGGGATCTGTATTTCCAGCCCGACAGCGCCTTTTTCAGCAATCGAATTTTTCGGAGCACCCATGCCATCGAACACGATTGAATTGATTGTTTCCGCTTATGTACGTTTGAAGAACCGCCGAGCATTGGAGGACATGCGTGAACTTCGGCGCCAGTTGCTCGGAGGTCTACAAGCCGCGCCCGGCATCAATCCGCGTGCGGCTCTGAAGCACGTTGAGGAGGACCTGCGAGTAATAGAGCAAGGGCTAGAGCAGCTCCGACTGCCACGCGAGCGCAAATCCGAAAGGTCGCGCGGGCGGGTTTAGGAATACGTCAAGTGGAACATACCCGAACACACATCCTCCTGTGGGGGTAGCAAGCGTTCCAAACGGCGAACATCCACGGATCGGGAGCGGAACACTGTAGCCGCGGTTCATCTGCAAAGCTTACGGCAGGCGTGGCGCGATTCTGAGGGGCGGCAGTGAGCCGATCATGATGAGCGGCTCTAAGCGATCCGCGGTCGCACCGGCGTCCTGGTAGAACGCTAGGAACGTTCACCGCGCCTGCGCTTGGTGCGGATGAAGGATCCGTCACCCGGAATGCGCAGAGCGCTGCGTCAAGCTCAGATCTACGGCTAAGTCAAAGAGCGATCTTCCATTTCCGATAAGAAGCTCGCGCGTTCGGCGGAGCGTAGGTGGACGGCTCCGGCTCGCCTCCAGCCAGCCTCGCAGCTGGAGCCGTTCTCTTACACTTCCGCAATTCATTCATAGCGGCCCCCCATTTTTCTGAGGGCATCGAGCACGTTGATTCGTACCTCCTGATTTGCCAAGTGCGCAAACATCCGCTTCTTAGTCGGTTGTTCTTTGAATCGATTAGATAGCCAATGCAATGAGTTGATCTCGCTGATTTGACGCTTGAATCATTAAGGGCCACTACTGGGCCACATGGCCTGGTTTTCAGCGAGTGAACCCTGATGTCGGCAACTACTTCGGCAGTAACGACCGCGAAGCAAACGCATCGATCGCGCGTGACCAATGGTACCGCGTTGTTAGCTGGAGTTGATGGTCGGAGCGTGTGGGCGCGTCGGCTCCGCGACTTGATCGACCTACATGTGTCTGACCTGGGCGGCAGCGCTGCTGTGAGCGCCGCTGAGCGCTCCATCGTTCGCCGGGCTGCCACACTGACCGTTGAGTTGGAACGGCTGGAGACCACGTTTGCGCTCGCTGGCGCGGCATCTGCGCAAGACTTGGATTTGTACCAACGGACCGCCGGCAATCTCCGGCGACTGCTGGAGTCCATCGGCCTTCAACGGCGCGCCAAGGACATCACCCCCGACCTTCGCGACTACGTGGCGGCCCGTGCTGGGGAGCCTGCATGAACATCTTGCAGGCGTGCGCCGACAAGAAGCTCTTCGCGCCCTGGTTCAAGAGCCAAGCCGACTGGGCTGCCTGGATGGCATTCCTGGCCGCGCTCTTCGCGTTGCCGATGTCGGCAGAGATGTTGCTGACCTACCAGCGATGCACGGGTAGGACGGTGCCGCCAACATCCCCTGCCCTCGAGGCCTGGCTGATCTGTGGTCGTCGCGCTGGCAAATCGTTCGTTCTCGCTCTTACCGCCGTCTTCCTGGCCTGCTTTGGCGACTACCGAATGCATCTTGCTCCCGGTGAGCGCGGCACCGTGCTTGTGATCGCCACGGACCGGCGGCAAGCAAGGGGCATCGTCCGCTATGCGCGTGGATTGCTCAAGGGCATTCCGATGCTGGCTCAGATGGTCGGGCGCGAGACGACTGAAAGCTTCGATCTCGACAACGGTGTCACCATTGAGGTTGCGACTGCAAGCTTCAAGTCGGTACGCGGCTATACGATCGTTGCGGCTCTCTGCGATGAGATCGCGTTCTGGCCCAGCGATGATGCTGCCGAACCCGATTACGCGATCCTGGACGCTTTGCGCCCCGGCATGGCGACCATTCCTGGCGCCAAGTTGCTGTGTGCTTCGTCACCCTATGCCAGACGCGGCGCGCTGCATGACGCATTCAAGCGCTATTTCGGAAAGGACGACAGCGGCGTGTTGGTGTGGAAGGCTGACACCCGCACCATGAACCCGACCGTTCCGCAGTCGGTCATCGATCAGGCCTTCGAGCGCGATCCGGCCAGTGCATCTGCCGAATACGGCGCCGAGTTTCGCACCGACATTGCAAGCATTGTCACGCCCGAGGTTGTGGCCGCTTGCGTGAGCACGGGTGTTTATGAGCGACCGCCAATCAAGGGGGCGACTTACTACGCCTTCGCGGACCCCAGCGGCGGCAGTTCTGACTCGATGACCCTGGCGATTAGCCACGTCGAGACCAAGGGCGGCAAACCGATCGGGGTTCTCGATGCGGTTAGAGAGATCCACCCGCCATTTTCGCCTGAGACCGCCGTTAAAGAGTTTGCCGGGCTTTTGCGCATCTACGGCATCCGACGCGTCAATGGCGACCGCTACGGCGCGGAATGGGTTGCCGAGGCCTTCCGAAAGGCTGGGCTCGAATATCGGTCATCTGAACTCTCCAAGAGCGAAATCTATGTCGACTTTCTTCCCCGGTTGAATAGCCGCGAGGTCGATCTCCTCGACAATAAGCGCCTGATCGCGCAGCTCGTCAGTCTCGAACGACGGACGGCGCGAGGCGGCAGAGATTCAATTGATCATGCGCCCGGCTCGCATGACGACCTTGTCAATGCCGCTGCTGGCGCCCTGGTCTTCGCCACATCGCGCAGAGGGCAGACGCCGCAAGCCATTTTTGGAGCCTACGGTAGTGATGGCATCCGCGTTTCCAGCCATTCCCCGAAGCGCACTTTTGACGGCGCAATCACCGAAGGCCCTCTGGCCGGCGGTTACGCGACAACTCGATAGGAGAAAGCAATGTCATTGAAACTCGCAGATCCCAAAGAATGGCGTGGCCGCTCGCAACTGATCGGAAAAGCCGACAATGGGAACGTCGTTTATGTCGCCGGTCCGAGGGTCGGACGGTGGGCCTGGGATTCTTCCAGAAATAGCCTGCTCGCGACACTCGAGCTGGATGTCTACGGCGGGCCGTTGAAAGCATATGACGCGTTGCGCGAGAAACGCATCGAGTTGCAACAGAGCGGCAAACTAACTGCGGCGGGCGTCGCTGACGAGATGGCTAAGTTCGTCGCGATGGCGAGGCCCACTATCGACCGCGCGAAGGAGAATCTTGCGAAGGTGTCTCAAGAAGTAGCGACTCGGCGAGCTAAGATCCGACCGGTTGCCGCGAGCAATGACGATCCCGTCCACACGATGCAAAAGCTTCAGGCTCTCAACGATCTAAGCCGGATGTCACGTCGCGAGATCATGAACATCCTCGCCGGAGACAACCCGAGCCCAATCCACATCGAAGCCGCTCTTGAAGCCGATCCGCGCGTCGTTCCCAGCGTCGGCCCCGCCCTCCGCAAGCATCTCGAGACGACCGCTGTTCGGGCGAAGTTCGGTCCCGAGATCGAAGAATTGGACGAAATCGATCGCGCGATTGAGACGGCCTCACGAGCCCTCGAGGCAGCAGAGTCCGGAATTGGTCGCGAGATCAAGGGCGAATGCGTCGAGCTGACCCGCGCGGCGCCTTCGCTCGCTGCAGGCTAAATGATTTCACGAGCTTCCCTGAGACCGGATGTACGTCCAGGGTCGAATGAAAGGAAGAGAACCATGTTGAACAAGGAAGATCGCGCGATGGTGCGCGAGGCCGCCAAGGGCCTCAACGGCGCCGCTGCTGCGAATTTCGAGAGCGCTGTGATCGCACGGCTGCAAGAAGCTCTAGACGCTGGCGTCATTGATTGCGTGGCCAAGAACCACATTCGCGCGGCTTGCACGGCCGAGTTGTCGAAGGGCAAGTGAGTGCGCTCGAGCTGATGATGCATCGAATCCTATAGGCCGCGAATCCACAAAGCTGCCGGGCGGATGGCTTGCCGCAGTCCGCTATGCACCGATAGCGACCGAAGTTTGCAGCGCAGCTAAATGACGCGAAGGGCCAATTTCCGACTCAAGCGCTGCAGCAAGGTGACCGGACACTCCTCGACAGCCGCTTTGTGAATCGCGCATGTTCAGTCGACCGCGACCATGACGTCGGAGGCCTTGATCACCAGGGTGATGCAGTCGTTCACCTTGATGCCGAGCTCGTCGACGGCCTCATCGCTCGCCACCAATCGATGTCCGCTTCGGTCCCGATATCGCCAGCATATGAGCAAACGCAGCAAATGACGCGAGGGGCCACAAGCGGCTGTGAGCAGTCGCAGCGAGGCAGTCCTTATTCGATCAACTCGTTGACGAATGCGTTGTCGAGCTTTGGGACGGCCCTGTTCGAATGGCTAGGTTTGAACCGGAAGAGCCGGAAGAGTAAGGCCGAGAGCCATGCGACCCCAAAAGATCACCCGCGGCGAAATGCGCGACATGGGCGTCCTAACATGGCGGTTGCGGCTCGTCGGTCCCGCCGGCCAGTGCAATACGGCGTCAGGTTCGTTGCATCGAAAAGGGCGCGAAGAGAAGGACGGGAACGGGACTACTTCATGTCGATGTGCACCCACCCCCAATTGGCGTACACCTCCACGCCAATTTTCGGACCGCGAAGCACCAGCACGACGCCGTTCTCATTTCGCAATCTCACCCAGCCAGCGCCAGCCCCGAGGGCAGCGCCAACGCCCAATCCAGTGTAGCTCCCCGCGAGATCGCTTGGAGTGCGAAGGTTGAAGGCACGACCTCCAAATTCGCTCGCCGAAACGCCGAGTGTGGTACCAACGGTCGCGCCAGACGCTTCAAAGGGATACTGTTTACCGTGAAATGTCAGAATGCCTCGGCCAGCTCCAGCAGCGGTGATGAGCCCTCCTTTGCCGAAGATTACCCGCAGCGTACCGGTATCTGCTTGCGACGGAGCAGCGGCTGCGCTCCAAAGGACTAGGGTCACTATGGTGCAAAGGATTGAAGTACGAACGTAGGTCGTCATGCGGCATCCGCCCGACGCCAGCGCATTCGAAATCCCATTTCAAGCCTATCAACCTTTACCATCTTTGATTTGGATCCATGCTCCGGCACCTGCGAATTTCGATTGTTGCGTCGCGGCCCTCGACAATTCCGGCTTCTGCAAGGCCTTGGCGGAACGAACGGAGGTGATCTGGGCCCACCCCGGCAGAGCCAAAGACGAGATATCCGATCACCGGCAATCTCGCCTGCTGCGCCCGTGCGCCGACATAGCTTGCCACGGTCGCGCCGCCGAGAAATGTGATGAACTCGCGTCGTCGCATATGCCCCCTCCGAGAGCGGGCCTTGCGCAATCCCGAAACTATAGCAGGTTCGAGCGGCAAATGGCGCGAAACGATGCCGGAAACTGATCAGGCTCCAATTTCCGAGATGGGTCATTCGCGACTGGGGCAAGCCAGCAGCGAGTTCGGTCACGTCCGGTGTGCCGCCGAAAGCGGAAGTAAATTCAGAGCCAGACGGTCATCGGATGACTCTGTATTTCTTGGCGGGTTTGCGTCTCGGATCTGGGCTCGGCAATGGTGACCAGATCCACTGCACTGATCAAAACGGCGGGGCCGCCATCTCTCGACGGTCGGCCCCTAACCGTGCGGGTACGCAGGTCGAGCATCTGACCATCCCGCACGGCTGCAAGAGACGTTCCTGGAATTGCAGTTGCGCGACAACACGAATCCGAAATTTACGTAACCGATGAAGGTTAAGGACGCGCACGGCCGCGTGTCTTTGTAGCCGCGAATACATCGACAAGGTGATGGATCAGATGATGATGGACGGTGCCGCATGAAGCGCCCGGCGCCGATCGCAAAGAAAGCCCAACCGGAACGGTGGCGGCACACGCCATTCGCAGAAAGGTCAGATTCACGATCCGGGCGTGATCCGTTCATCCTTGCTTGTGGATAAACGGTGCATAACCGCAGCACAAGAACATGGCCCGCCGGTTGTTTGCAGTCTGCAAAAAGGCCGCAGCGTCAAATGCCGCTGCGGCCCCGCCGGGTCAAAAAGAATAGGTGAAATATGGTCCAGCCCCGGCACCAATAAAGCTACGCCCCGAGGTCTTAGCGGCGCAAATAGAATCGACCCGCCACTTAACGAACCGGACTAACTGTTGCCTGTGGACAACTGAAATCTCAGGAGCCTTGACCTACAGGTCGGTTGACGCGGCTGGCTGCCGCCGCCAAAGCCCAACTTGACTTAGGTCAACGATCCAGTGCGTCAGGCTGTCGCGCCGACAGAGCGCTAACCCTTCGATTTCTGCGGTACACTTGGCTTACGCTCTGCGGAGCGTGCTTCAAGAGGGATAGAGCGGCTCTCGCGCTTGCCAGCCCCCTGCCGGAGCCGCTTCTCTGGCCAGACCTCGCTTTGTCCTTCAAAGCGATGCGAAGAATTGCCAGATGAGTAGCAGCACTACGATCGCCAGCATGGCGTAGATCGTTCTGCGGCCCATCCGGTTCATTGGATAACCCTGTATTTCCTGGCTGGCTTGCGCCTCGCCTGAACATCTGGATTTGGTCTTTCGCGGGGCACGCATGATGCCGATCCGGGCGAACATCGTCGGTCCGCCTTGCTCTACCACCAGGATCAGCCCCTCCATCGCGGCCTGCCATTCCGGCGCATCGTGCACCTTGGGCGGCAGCGCGGCGATGTACTCGCCGGCTTCGCGCAGCGTGACCAGCTTGCGGCCGCCAATCTCTATCGGATCATCGAAGGGCCGCCCCCAGCCTCGATCGGTCATTCTTTCTGCTTCACAATCCTGGTGCGTCCAAGGGTCACGCTGGAGCCAACTACCGCTTTTTCCCAAGGCGCCCTGCTAGTTTGATCTGGTCGGATGGCGGGCTTACGGACTGTCATTCGATGTTCTGAGCAAATGCCCCTAAGTCCTCGTACCCGCCTCCGGACGCAAAGAACTTCGTGCAGTTCTTCCCAATGACTCGGAGGCGGGTCTCTTTTTCATCCCGATGTCCCGCGGCGTCGTTCTTCAGGAGCCGGACGTAGGTCTCGCTCTGCGGCGATGGCCGCTATCGGCGAATGGCGGAAAAGTCGGTCGGGCAATGGTGGTGACAAGACGCGAGAACGCGATCTGATGCGCGCCACATCGTGAACGCGCCCAGAAGCAATGCGACAACAATGAGCTTAACCAGTGTGTCGTTGCTCAGTTCGCTTCTCCTTCCGATCCTGCAAACGAGAACGGCCCCGGCGCGCGAGGCTGGCGGACACGCGGTGCGCGCCGCCGCGCGCAAAACCACTGTATCGGGGAGAAGCGGCAAAGTGAGATGCTCTCAAGGGGGGAACCCCTGAGGCATTTTGACCTATCTCAATGGCGGGCCTCGTCAGGCTGGTGTCAGCCTGCCGTGCAAGTCCTTCATCGTTGTCGATTCCCCCGAGGGTATCGGCGGCGGCGAGGTCCGGTTTTGGGTTTGCCTCCATTTCCCGGGCCTCGCTTCCTCTCACCCGCGGTATTCCTAATGGCCGAGACGGACGCAGAACGCTTCCGTAAGGAAGCAGAGGAATGCCGCCAACACGCGGAGAAGGCTCTCAGCCCGCTGGACAAAGAAACTTGGCTGCGGTTGGCCGCCGAGTGGCTCAAGCTCTCACAGGATGCCGAGGGCCGTGGAGGTCGATGGTTTCGTACCTGAGATCCCTGGCCCCCACTGAGATGATCGTGCGCTCAGCCAAAGACAACC
The DNA here is from genome assembly GCF_000472925.1 of Bradyrhizobium sp. Ec3.3. Lineage (GTDB taxonomy): Bacteria > Pseudomonadota > Alphaproteobacteria > Rhizobiales > Xanthobacteraceae > Bradyrhizobium. Next base: position 2,321 of record NZ_AXAS01000014.1, on the reverse strand, counting down.
GCGGAGTGTCTCTACTGATGGAGGCGAACCGCTTTCTCCCTCATCTTTGATGCCGGCCGCCTAGGGTCGGACGTCCTGCGCCCGGATCAAAGGCGCACGGTCTGCGCCTCACCAATGACGACAAGATGAAAGAACTACGAGCAGTTTTGACTATCTCGGCCGACGTTTTTTCAGTGGCCCAGAGCCTCGTCGGTCTTGATCAAAACTCCCTCAGTGGCAGCAGCAGTTGCACGCCGATCGGTCGCCCGGTGAAGCGCTCGATGAACTCACGCACGGGCTCGGTGACCTCGTGCCCCTCAGCGACCCGCTGCTCCAGCTCCTCGGCCACGTCCTCGGAAGCGTCGCGCGACCAACCCTCCCAAGGATTGAAGCACACAACGCGCACGGGGTGGTCGTACTGGCCGCTGATCAGGTCGTTGATCAGCGTCCGGTAGTCCGTCCGGTTCTCATCGGTCTCGCTCCAGGCGGGGCCGCTGCTGAAGTCCTGCAGCACCAAGTACGAGTCCCGGTCGAGCCGATGGGTGGGGATGATCGAAGGAGACTGACGCATACGCAACTCCACTGCCCCCGGGGGTCAAGGTAGGGCATCGCGGCGCGGAACGCGAATCAGTTCGGCTTGGTGAACTCGGCCTCGGTGGGCATGCAGCGGGCCCCGTGGATGCGCCTTCGTGCCGTTCCGTTGCTTACCAGCCTAGACGGGAAATATCGCACAGGCGCGGCTACGGGGGGTGGCGGGGGTTACACTGAGGGTCGCGGCTTGACGCTTGCTTTTTGCAATATCCGCAAGGTCCGGACGGATGAGAAAATCACCTTCGGGATCTGAGGTAGCCATTGTGAATGACTTCTCCTCCAAGAGACAACGATGCAAAAAGGTGCCCGTTCGATGTTGTCCTCTTCGAAGAGCTCGCCGCGCCTGAGAATGATGGGAAACTCGTGCTCCTCGTCAGGACGCAAGATCGCGACGAATGAATCGCCAATAGCCGCCATTGCGATCGACCGCACCGAGTCGTCCCGCGAGACGCCAACGCCCGAAGGGAAGCATCTAATTCGACGGATGGTAATGTCCGAACTGTAAACGTTCTTACAGTGGAGATCGCGGCCGCCGTGCTCTGATGGGCTGATCCAGACAAGCGGTCGTCCAGAGAGAAGTCGATCCCAGACTGTGACCACAAACGATATGAGCCCACTAATTGAGCCAAGCTGTATAAGCCACTGAGGGAGCATTATTTTTTTACTTTTAGCCCGAGCTCAACGAGCCGGCGGATCGCTTCGGAGCGTGAAGTTTCGTGCTCATCGGCCCACTTCTCGATCGCGGCGATCATCTCGGGTTCGAAGCGGGCCGGAATAGTCTCGCCGAACCTGACGCCGGCGGGTCGGCCACGAGATTTTTTGTGTACAGTTTTTGTTTGCTTGCCCATGAATATTGGTGTACAGAAAAAGCGAGCCGATGGCAAGGCTGCAACCTTCGCCACCGGCTCCAACCTCAACCACCTGGAGTCAAATCAAATGGCCAAGGCTAAGAAGCGTGTTAGCACGCAACGGAAAACTGCGCCCAAAATTCGCGGAAGCAAGCCCAACAGATCCAGGGCTGCCAACGCCGGCTGAGCGGGCGGCCATTACGTTCCCCGCCGTCAAGGTGTCTATTCCTGGTGAAGATTGGCATCGAAAGCACTTGCCGTGGATCCGCCTCGCATTATTGATGATCGGCGACGATGATGTTGGCATGACCGAAAGATTTCGCGACATGCTGGGATGGGATGAACCGACCATAGCGGATACGCTGGAAGGCATTGGCTCGACCAAGAATCACCTTGAGGGCTTGGTGGAGGCGCTCAACGCATGCATGACAAGGTCGTTCATCGTGCTCGAGCGGCTTGGCTACGATCCCGAGGCATCGGCCGCCTGACCACGCCACCCACCCAGAGCCCGTCGGTTCGCTGGCGGGCCTAGGTCGTGTGGACACTTATCGCAGCCAAAGCACGGTGGCTGCGATGGTGACGATGGCAAGGTAGTTTTGGGCAGTCTTTTCGAAGCGGGTTGCGACACGGCGGAACTGCTTGAGCTTGCTGAAGCAGCATTCGATATGCCATTGACAATACCGCTAATAATTTGACGGAATTCGACGAATCACCGAGAGTTGGATTCCAAGCGCTGAGCGCCTTGGCGCGTTGGCTTGGAAGCCGCGATGAGCGAATCTCCGCCTCCGCCTGTTTGGCAGACGCTGCCGCAGGAGCGGCAGCGGGGCGTCGTCGTGACGCTGGGACAGATGGCTCTGCGACAGGTTCGACAGATGTCTCTTGCCGAGGAGACATTCGATGATC
>NZ_AXAS01000126.1 GCF_000472925.1 Bradyrhizobium sp. Ec3.3 | reverse complement strand
GCACCTGGCACCAACTTTCAGTACAAAACCGGAGATTCCAACGTTGCCGGCATCTTGGTCGCAAACGCCGTCGGCAGATCGCTGTCGGAGTATCTCTCGGAAAAGGTGTGGCAGCCCTTTGGAATGGAACAGGACGCGTTCTGGATGGTCAACTCCGNCGGCCGCGAATACGGCGGCTTCGGGCTGATTATGACGTTGCGCGACTACGCCCGAATTGGGCAGTTTATGCTGGAANGCGGCAAGGCTGGCGGACGGCTTGTACTGCCGTCCGACTGGTTTGCGGAAGCCACCACCGCACACGTGACTCTGCCGGCTACAAGTCTGGGTGCCNTCGGGTACGGCTATCACTGGTGGATCTATCGCAACGGCTACGCGGCCTTGGGCCATTCGGGACAGGCCATTCACGTGTTTCCGGATATAACGTGGTGATTGCCATCAATTCAGCTTGGTATGAGCCCAATCTTCCGGAGTACGGACAAGCACAAGATGCGTTTGTCAAAGCGCTCAGAGAGGCCGTTGTGGCGCTGCCATCCTGCCAGTCGCGCGACGTTTGACGAGGGCTCAGAATATCGCCGGCGAAACGGCCTGAGCCGTGGCCAGCAAACAGGGAACCACTGAAGCAAAGGTTCAACTGCATGAAGGGCGTCGGCATTGCCCTTGTACGGCAGGCCTCTTGCAGGGCCGCTCCCGTCGCAGGTCCATACTGATCTTGCTGGCCGTGGAATAAGGCGGCCCGCCGCCCTCCGGTGATCTCGCTCCCAGATGCATGATGCCGGGATCACCATCACGCAATCCTTTGACGCGACTGGAGAGCGCGCACGAGCCTTTGACGTCGATACCTAGCAAAACATTGAGGTCAGAAGCTGAGATTCGTTCAATCTGTCGCGCTGTGCAGGTTTCTAGTTTTGGTTGGCTAGTGCAGGTTGTGGCTACAATTGCTTGACGGCTCCAATCGCGACCTCCGATCTCACGACCGCACTTGTGAATGCGTTATCAATGTCCCTCTAAAGCGCGATGGCATTAGAGCATTCGCCGAGCTGAGAGAATCGAAAGGAATTCCCAAATCGGCGCTAAGCTGATTCGAGCTGCTTGCCGGGGCTGGAGGCCGGCAGGCATGTCGAAGGCTCTTTCGCTGGATCTTCGGTTTAAGGTTCTGCCGCGGTGAAGGCGAGTGCATCGCACCGAGAGAATTCTGTTGACGGGATCTATTCTGACGTGCTGGAGGCAATTGACCTCCTTCGCGACCACAACGGACGCTGAGTTCTTTCAACACAGCCTCGATCCGAGCGTCGCAGGCAAATGCTTTCTGTTGGTACGTGTCGTAGAGAGCGAGTGCCTGTTCGAGGATGAACAGATGCTCAATGCGGTAGTTACCTGCCAGCGCTTTCTCGATCGTCTCGACAGTGGCGTGGCAACGATCCCGCATGCGCGCCAGCACTGCTGGATTGCGCTCGCCGGCAAGGATCGCGCGGATAATCCGTAGCCCGGTCGAATCGGTAATATCGGTCACGACGTGATGGAGCTGCACGTTCATTTCAGTTAACGCCTTCTGCATGTGTTGGATATGAGATGCCCCATACTCCAGCAGACGCTCACGTTGACGCAGGTAGGCACACAATTCGGCGATCTGACCTTTGGGCCCAAAGCTTGCGCGCAACAAACCGAAGGAGTGAAGCCGCTGCGGCCACTGCGCATCACTGCCATCGGTCTTGCGTCCGGGCACATGCTTGGCATCGCGCGCATTGACTAGGAACACCGCAAAGCCACGAGCGTCGATGAGCTCAAAGATCGGGATCCAATAGGCGCTGGTTGACTCCAGTCGACGCCGCACTCTGCAAACCAGTCAACCAGCCGGTGCAGATCAGTTGTGAAGGTACCGAAGCTGCGGACCGGCTCAGGCGTCCGATCTGCATTCACGGCGGCCATGTGCATCGTGGCCCCGACGTAGATCGCGGCCGCATTTGGATGCACCACCGACATCGTGCGGCGGTTGTTGTTCCTCGAGTTGTTCCGACCCATTGCCAATCCTCCCGTTGGGCTGCGCTTATGATCAATTTCCTAAACGGGATCGCCTGACGGCGTCACCACTCTCACGTGCGCAACAACCCATGGACCATGTTTTTTTGCGGGCTAACTCGCACCAAAAAGCTGTCGGCCGCTTCCCTTCCTTCACGAAGATAGACATCAGCCGTTTCTACGCCCACAGGCGGACGCTGTCCTAGATGGTTTTTTTGAAGTTAAGCTTCGAGTCATGTACGAAGTCCCACTCCCGAGCTCGCGATTGTTTTGGAGAAAAGAAGAATGGCTGACGTCGTCACCACCCGCCGCAAAGGACAATGATCGGCACCTTCTTCCTGAGAGCCAGCCCTGTCTCGGTAACCTTTACGCGCTGGGTTAAGCGAAAGTGTGCAAAGGAGACGGCCGCAGCCGAGTCCAACCCTGCGGCCGCGCCGCTGCGCCTTCCTGCGCAGAAATCTTTTTCGTGCGAAGACGTGCGGCGAAAGCACTAATCTTAGGTGGAGAACGAGATTTTTGAAGGGAACAGTCGAAACCCTTCTTTTTTTTGCGCGGTCTACCGCTGCGAAATAGTCCCGTTCTCGCTCCGTCGCAGAAAGGGCGAGACAATCGGTCCATCGCCGGGGGTGTTCGCAACCTTCAGCCAGGTGGTCGCCACATCACGGCTTCGTGCGAACCAGACATTGTCGTGCTTTCTGATATAGCAGATGAGTTCGCGCAGCGTGCGGATGCGTGATGGTCTGCCTGTTACTTGCGGATGCATGATGAGATTGAAATAGCCGCCCGATATATAGGCTTCGTCGAACTCCGACTTCCAAATGGAGAGCACATGATCATTGGTTGCCATCGGCCGGTGGAACTTGATGCTGGTCAAAAGATACAGAGTGTCATCCATGTGCCACGGCAACTCGACGACACCGGGGCTGCCGTCGCTCAGGACGTGCCGGTAAGGTTCGATGTCGTCCAGCATGGTGCTATCGTAGATGAAGCCTCGTTCGGTCAGAAGGGGGATTAGATTCGCACTCGTTTCTCCTGAAGGACCGCGATAGCCTACGGGCGCAACACCGATGACGCGCTTGATGGAGTCGATGCCCTTTTCAAACTCCTCGCGTTCCATCTCCAGATTGGTTGGATCAATCGATTTGTGTAGGTAGCCGTGGTGGCCGATTTCATGATTGGCCCTTACGATCTTCTCGATGACATGGGTTCTGTTGTCGACGACCCAGCCGGGCACGAAGAAAGTGGCCGGGAGCCCTTCGTCCGCAAGCAGTTCGAGGATCTTGGGTGCGCCTACCTTGGCGCCGTAGGTGCCCAGAGAAAGCGTGCCGGGACGATCAACATTGGTCGGGTCGCGCCCGAGCCACAAAGTTTCTGCATCGAAATCGAAAGTGAGATTGACGGCAATCTTGGCGCCGTTCGGCCATGGGATATTTGGCATGTCCTGTCTCCAGATGCCGGCTGCTGATCGTGACCGGGGCAACTTCCTTGTGCTATGGATAATGTAGCGTCTGCCCGCCTGTATCGGTTGACGAACCAGTTACACCCTTCCATTTCCGATATAGCGTGCTTCGAGTCCGATATAGCGTGCTTCGAGCGAACTTGACGCTAAAGAATGCAACAGGCTTCGAAAACTACCAGGATCGAGAGTTGAATTTGCAATCCCGGAATGCATTATCGCGAATCGGCCTGCGGGCAGAAACGGGCACGCGGAAAAACGTCTATAGATTTAAGATCTGCTAATCGATACAACATAGATCAATTTTGATCTCAACTGTGGGACTTGCAACGTGCCGTCGCGACTAGACGGCTTCAGCGAATATCATTTTGGGATCAAAAGATCACATCCAGGCCCATCTGCGATGGAGTGACAGCATGGCCAAGACTATCGCCTTTCACTTCAGGTGTGTCTCGTATTGGATTTCATCATTGCGCTACCGCCATCCGTCTTAGCTAGCGCGTAGCTTTTTATCGACCGCGCCGGCATCCGGTTCGCGCCGAAACGCATGCAGGCGATGGTGGTGATTAACCGTCTGGATGTTCGGGCACACACGGTGTCTTCTTTACTCCAAACCGCACGAAACTATTCGGCGCAATCGCTAATCAAGACGGCTGACCTGTTCTCGTCGGTCGGCGAGCATGGCTTAGGGCCGCGATTAACAGCAGGTTAGCCATTGGAGCACGCTTGACCTCTCTGAGGCAGAGCTGCGCTTGAGTCCGCATGCGCGACCATTACCAAACCAATTATCGGTGGGCAGTCGGTTGAGAGATTGTTTGTCCCTCGAGTCGAGCCTCACGACATGATTCCATGTAGACAGGTAAGAAGACAATATCCACTTCCGAGGCGCGGAAACGAGTCGGGGGCTGGCCTCGCCAATGTTACTTGAGCGGACGAATCGGCGCTGATGCAGTCGGCCGGGCAGCGTTGGCCAGCAGTATCTATTGGTTAACTTCACCTTCCGCATCGGCTTGCTGGCGGCTGCCGTACGGACCCCTCGCAGCGCAGGACTTTGGGCAGATAATCTAGCCAATCGGCTTCTCCGAATATAGGTCTCGGTGCCATTGGGATCTGGATCAGTTTATCATCGGGACGACCGTCAACGCCGAGCCCCTCGTCCTACATTTCCAGCTGCTGGCGAGATCGTGACCGGCAGCCTTCCCTTCTTATAGCGGTGTGTCGACGACGACGCATCTCGTCACCGATTATCAGCCCGCCTGACCGGCCCTGCCACATCAGCTCGAGAAGACCGGCGAGCAGTCGGTCCATCGCACAGGAACTCTGCCGCGGTTGCCAATACCGGCCAACAGCCCTTTTCAGGAATCGACCACACTATTCCTCACCACAGTAGGTAGTGCCTTGATCCGTCGGTGATGGTGTACGATCAACTACTGTCTTGCTATACAGGCAGGCTATGAGGCAGCTCGGATGGGACAAGGGCAGCGTTGAAAAAAATGTGGGAAATTCGTCGCACGTCCTACGCTTCCGGCTTTCATGCCCTCTTCTGCCGCTTCGCAGGCAACTGCCACTTTGCAGGCAAGGAGCTGGAGGGGTACATGCCGCCTGGTTGCCACACGGAAAGGGGCCAGCCCCCATCCGAAGGTGTTACAGCAATAAAGTTGCGGAGCTAACAGCGCGGCCGAATCGTGTTCGGCACTCACAATGTCATTGATTACGCAGCGAGCGCCGAGCTGGATAGGGGGCTCTGCGTTCGAGTCCCAGTGTCCCAGCTCGTACGCATTGCAAGCAGACACGCCCCCGTCTCTCGCATCGCGAGATAGATCAGATCATCACACATCACAACGGAGCCCTCGATGGGAATGTTGTCGGATCCGCGGGTGGTCGAAATCGGCAGCTCGGCCGCAACCTGCTACTGTGCGCGGCTGTTTGCCAACTTCGGTGCCGAGCGTCAGTAGGCCTGGCCATTTACCGCGGGCTTATCGTCCTCCGTTTGCCTGGGGCGAGTAGGTATGCTCTTCGCAGCAAGTATCTTTGATCGCGCAAGCCACAATCACTGCAGTCGCCGCTAGCCATAGTGAACGATGACATTCCGCCCAACATCTCAGAATGATCTTGTGAGACCATCACGAGCAAGATCGTTATTCACGTTCTCACGGTGGCAGTCCGACCTCGGCGATCGTCAGCGCACCGCTGCAGAGCTAAAATAAGCACTTCGATACGCACGTCTGTCTGACTCCAAACAAGTCTGGGTCGACCTCGGATTGACACCCTAATCATAATCAGCTGGGACTCCAAAACCTGAATAGCTTCAGCTTGGGATCTACATGAAGGCCTTAAGCGGCTCCTCGACGTCCTCGAGTGCCGGCGCGTAGAGAATGCCGCTCCCTCGGCGGCGATCTCATCTAGGCGCTCGGGTAGAGCGCCAACAGATTACGGTCACGCAGTGCCATACTGGTGCGCCACCCCTAGGATAATCATCGTACGAATCTCGCACTATGATGAAAAAGTCGAGCCCCCCAACCCACGGCTCTCGAGCAGAGAGAGCAGTCGTTGGTACTCTAAGCGCCCATACTCTTCAATCGCGAGCAATAATTTTCTGCTCCGCAGGCAATGGGCCATTTAAATCAGCCACGCCATCCTGCTGCTGACCCTTCCCGATCCCCACCGGCTCGGCGACCGCTCAGTTGGCACTGAAAGCCCATTCAGTTTTTCCGAGGCAAGACGGGGCACCTTGGTCAGAGTAGATGTGCAAGGCAGAATCAAAGACTGCTAGGCTTGGTAGGTTCATTGCTCCCGGCTCTCAGGTAAGTGAGTTAAGACACTTTGAAAGACAAGAATGCAACATAAATCCCGCCAAAACGCCGCGCGTTCCGGTCGCTATTCCGAGCAATTTGACACGTGTGCTGTCCATTGAAGCATCTACCTGCCGAGGAGACCACCATGGGTGGAGCCAATAGCGAGTCACCTGAATTGCAGGCTGTCGCAGCCTTAGAATCAAACGTCCGCTCGTACTCACGTTCGTTTCCGGCTATTTTCAGTCGAGCACGCGGCTCCATTATGGTAACTGATTGTGGTCGCAAGGTCATTGACTTCTTTTCTGGTGCTGGAGCGCTGAACTACGGACACAACAATGATGAGATCAGAGCTGCGATTTCTGATTATCTCGCGTCTGATGCCGTGATCCACGGACTTGACATGGCTACTCCTGCAAAGCTCGAATTTATGGACACGTTCAACTCTATTATACTTCGACAACGGGGTTTGCGATACCGGTTCCAGTTCACCGGGCCAACAGGTGCGAATGCTGTTGAAGCAGCTTTAAAGCTCTCTCGCAAAGTCACAGGACGTCAAAATATCATTTCATTCACACGCGGATATCATGGACTGAGTTTAGGGGGCCTTGCCGCGACCGGTAATCGTTTCTATCGCGCGGCCAACGGCGCTTCCTTGTCCGGCGCAACTTTCATGCCCTATGATGGCTATTTTGGGCCAGCTGTTGATACGGCTGACTACCTGCGAAAGGTATTGATGGACGAGAGTAGTGGCGTCGATCATCCAGCTGCCATTCTTCTCGAAACTGTCCAGGGAGAAGGAGGAATAAACGTAGCTCGCNAGGAATGGCTGCAATCAATTCAGGCGATTGCAAAGGATGTGGGCGCCCTTTTCATAGTTGACGACATCCAGATGGGCTGTGGTCGCACAGGCGAGTTCTTTAGCTTCGAGTTCGCAGCATTGTCGCCG
>NZ_AXAS01000125.1 GCF_000472925.1 Bradyrhizobium sp. Ec3.3 | reverse complement strand
AAAGCTTGCTGCTCCGAAAATCACGCATGAGAGCGAAACTCTGGTGTGCACCCTGCACTATGGCTCAGTGCTCTGCGTCTCCGCCACCATGGGCTACAAGCATCATGAGCTCGATCCAGAGCCTTTGCTGAGAAACCTCGCACGGCCCAATTTCATGATCAAGATCATCCCGCACGTGGATTGCACGCCGCGGATCTGCGAGCTTGTGCGCTATTACTGCGAGGACGTCACGCTGAAGGGCGCCTGGTCTGGCCCTGCCGCTATTGAGCTTTTCGAGCATGTATCGTGCGACGTTTCCCGTTTGCCGGTGCGCGGCGTCGTTTCCGGCAGCCATTACATCACTGATCTGACGCTGGGGTTGGGGCAGGTCGTGTTCGACTATTTGGCCTGATTATAAACGAGGGAAGAAAGGAGCCAACATGGGCTTGACGGACAAAGTTGCCGTACCGGCTGCACTAGGCACCGCTTGCTTCGCCATCGGAAGTGTCGCAACGGCCAGACGAAGTGAATGGCGTGTTTACCTTCGATCTCGCCAAACAAGATCGCGGAGCGGTTGGATGATTGGATCCAACACATTTCGGCTGGAGCGGTCAGGAGTCCGAAAGGAAGCGAAACCAAGGATCTCATCGGCTCGAACGCGCGTACCAAGGTTTTCTGCGCGAAAGGAGTTTCCACATGAACAAGGCGATGAAGATTGGTCTCGGAACCATAGCCGTCGTCGGTGTTGCGGTCGCAGGCACGATCTATATGTATTGGAACGCGTTCGTTCCAATCGCCGCCATGGGGATTAATTATGTGCGCTATCTCAACGCGCCCAAAGGCGAACTGACGGTCGAGACCGCGCCAGGTTTCGATGGCGCGCCGGCGGCAAGCGCCTCACGATCAGCGACCAAGGATGCAGGCGACTGGCCGAGCTACAACAAAACGCTCACTTCCGACCGCTTCTCGGCTTTAGACGAAATCAACCGGGAGAACGCGGATCGGCTCAAGGTGCTCTGCAGCTACGATACAGGCATTTATACCGGCTTTAACACGGGGATCCTTGCCGTAAACGGTGCGCTGCTGTTCTCGACACAATACGACACTTTCTCCATCGACCCGGCCACTTGCCGCGAGAACTGGCGCAAGCATGAGAGCTACACGCCAGCGACGCCGCAGGCCGTCAACCGCGGCGTCGCTTACCTCGACGGCCGGATCTTCCGCGGGACACAGGATGGCCGCGTGCTCGCGTATGACTTCAAGACCGGTGATCGCCTGTGGGAGACCGCAATCGCTGATCCGAAGAAAAGTGAGAGCGTGCCTGCGGCCCCGATTGCCTGGAACGGATTGGTTTTCATCGGCAATGCTGGCGGCGATTTCAAGGGCGTGAAGGGGCGCATGTATGCGCTCGACGCCCAGACCGGACGGATCGTTTGGGAATTCTATCTCGTGCCGAAGCAGCCGGGCGATCCTACCCGAGGCCCAGAAGGTGCTTCGCCACTCAACACGTCAAGTTGGGACATGGCGCGCGGCCAGCCGATCTCGGGGGGCGCTACTTGGACCTCCTATTCGCTCGATCCCGATACGGGACTGCTCTATGTCCCGGGTGGCAATCCATCGCCCGACTTCGCCGCCCCGGTGCGGGCCGGCGGCAATCTCTACACCGACTCAGTCATTGTCCTCGATGCGCGCACCGGCGCTTACAAGGACCATTTCAAGATCGTTCCCAAGGATTGGCACGATTGGGACGTATCCGGTGCGCCCGCAATTGTGACGACCGCCGCCGGCAAGCGGGTTATGCTTGTTGCACCCAAGGACGGCCATCTCTACGGATTCGACCTTGACACGAAGGAGATGCTCTATCGGCTTCCGGTCACGGCGATCGAGAACGTCGACGTACCTTTCTCGCCACAAAAGAGCGTGCATTTCTGCCCCGGCTCTATCGGCGGTGCCGAATGGAACGGGCCGGCATACAACCCGCAGAACAATCTCGTCATGATCGGTGAGGTTCAATGGTGCACAACCGTCAGGGTCGATCCCGTCAAGGTAGCCGAACGAACGCCGAAATACACGCCTTGGTCGGCGGAGGATTCAATCAATCCGTATAACATGTGGGGTAAGGCGGATCCCGCGTTCGATTGGGCGGGATGGCTCTACGCCGTCAACGCGGACAGCGGAAAATGGCGTTGGCGCGCGAAGACCAATTATCCCGTTCAGAGCGGCGTTGTACCTACAGCCGGCGGCGTTGTCTTCTTTGGCGATATGGGCGGCAATTTCTATGCGCTCGACGCAGATACGGGCCGCAAGCTCTGGGGCAATAAGATCGGTGGCGCGGTCGGCGGCGGAGTTATCACCTTTCAGACCCCGCAGGGCCAGCGCGTCGCTACCGCGACCGGGCTGACGGAGGTGCTTTGGCCAACGGAGATCACAACCGCCAAGGTATCAATACTTGGATTGAAGTAGGCGGTCGCCAATCGCCTCACCGCCCGATCCGTGATGCCATCTTCGACCAGGGCATAGAGGCGCCGGAGCTTTTCCTCAGCGACCGTTGCCTGCCGTGACAGTTGGTCGATGCGGTAAGCTATCTTTTGTTGCTTTCGTTTGTCGGCCGTCCCCAATTTCCTTCCAGCTTCTGCTCAAAAACTTGAGCAGCGCCCCCTTGTCGAGCGAAGTTATCGAGCGACAGCGAAGCAATGAAGGTAACGACATTGGAATTGACCATTTCAAGAGAAAGCATTTTGCCGGTGTCGAGCTCGCGTAGGAATGTCGGTTCGGGAACGGTTGCCGCCACACATCCGTTCGCCAAGCAAATCGTGTAAGGAACGAGCATCGAGGCGCCCTTGTCTACAGTGAGCTGCCGGTCACGTCGGGATCACTTCTGACAGCCGACATCGAGCAAGTTTCGTGGGCGGTCGAGAAGGGCCAAACGCGCAAATAGCCAACTGAAGCGTGCCTTGACCAAATTAGTGGCTATGAGTGAGATTATCGAAGACGCGGGTACCGGATTGGAGCGATGTCATGGTGCGGGCAACTCGATTGGCTGTGGGTAGCAGCTTAATCTTGCTGACAACGATGGTGAGGCCCAGCGGTGCAGCAGAGCAACAGTTCTCTTGCAAAGGGCAGGTCGTTCAAGAAATGACTAATCCGGCCGTTCGACCAAAACCAATCGATCTGAATGTGACAGTTGGGCGACAAGAACAAGCTGTCCATAACGAGCGGCAACGGGAAAATGCTTACTCCCCGCGTTACCAGCAACAACAAGGTCCAACTCAAGTTTGTGACGAAGGAGTTTGTTGGAGAATATTTCCACTATACCGGCGATCTATTTCTTATCTACAACTCCGGGCCACTCGCGCGGCTCAATTGCTCGCGCTCCTGACCCAATCGATGGGCCATATGAACGAATGTCCGCGATTGCGCATTGACGGCTTCCGGGATGGTCCGGTCGTGCTCCGGCCCTGCCAGCACGAGAAACTGGCAAGGGGTGCTCAAGACAAGGAGCGCGCCATGTCTCCGCCGTCGAGTTTTGATCTGTCTCAAGTCCGGAAGGTCCAATGATGTACGCTTTGACCACGACCACGAAATTCACTTCCGTGGCGATCTTCGCGACGATGCTGCCGTTGTCGGCCGCGTTGGCTCAGTAGGCGACGGAAATCCAAATCAGCTACTCAAACGGACAGTTTCAGCCGAACGCCGGGGGGACAAGCCGATTGTCTTCCGGATCAGGAATCTCGATGGCAAAGCTATGGAGTTCGAAAGTACCACGCTCAGAGTGGAAAAGGTCGTCGCTGCCAAGGGTGAATTAAAGTTGGACGGCCTCCCTTAAGGCCGCTGAAAGCGGTTCTTGACGGCGGCAACAAATCCGCGCCCTTCCGCGACCCAATCGCAAAGGCGAAAGTCGTTAAGGCGCATCGTGTAGATGTCGTAAGTGTCGAAGACGCCAGCGGTCCTGTCATTATAGACGAAGCACCAATAGCCGCCGGCATCGATGAGCTGCAGATGCGGCTCGCCGATGGCTTTGAGGACTTGTTTGGTTGTGAAGCGCTTCAACGAATGGAACTACCGCCGACGTCGCATCTTCGGTCAGCTAATGTCGCTGCCGAGCGTCCGCACTTGTTACGCACACGGAACATTTTCGGCTTGTTTGAGTAGGCCATTTTTTTGTGCTTTGCCGCCTCGCTGCCCCAACTCAGCCAGGCGTCTGTACGCGATGCGGATTGGAGGGACTGCGGGTTCAACATCGATCATCGGATGCAATGGTAGGAGCATATCAACATACAAGGCAGGGTTGCCGTTTCTACAGCAAGCCACGCTGGTGCAAGGTGATGATGATGACGCGGATGATGCAGTCCGAGATTGACTCGCCGTGCAGCCGCACCTTCTGCAGCCGCCTCCACGTTTCCGCATCTACCGGCATCTGCCAGTTGCCGTTTGGCAAGCGCCGCCCGATCTGCTCGAAAGGGAATTCGGCTGCAATTAAGGCGCGGCACTCCTCGGTGATTTCTATATCCGTCATCACTTTCTGTGGAAGTCGTCGCGGCTGGTGTTTGCCGCGCGCAGCCATCGCGCGCCGCGTGCAGCTATCGCCTGATCCGGCACAATCAGCCAGTTAAATCGCCGTAATCTCATTCGAGGTGGTGACAACGAAACCCGCCCCGCAGCGCGGCGGCAGTTTCCGTAAATGCATGGGCGACGATCGGGTAGGACGCCACATTGCGCAACAAGGCCAACAGTGGGCATCGATCTTCGCGAGGTGGATCACGCTTCTGTTCTTTGCTGATGCGCAGATCGGCGCGGTCTCCCCGTCAGCGCCAGCACGGCTCCGCCGCTGGTGCAGGCAAAGGCGACCACGTGCGGCCGCAGCGTCGCAAGGTCGGTGACCGCGATCGGTACATGATCGTAGATCATGCGCCGTTCAGCTTCGGGCTGTGGTCTCGGCGAGGTAAATACGGGCTGCATGAACGGTTACGCCGGCCGGCAGCGCGCGCACGAAGTCAGTCTCGACAGCGCTGTTTGATGACGGAACGATTGGCCAGACGCAACGCCAATTCGTCCGATCGTCGCCCATCTGCCCTCCACAGAAAAGAACGGTGATGCCAGAAAATCACTAGGCCCAGAAGGCCACATTGGCGGTGCCGGCGACAACAAAGCAACCAAACGAAGGCACTTCAGACGGCGAAAGCGTCATAACCCATTTTAGAAAGCCTTAAGGTCTCTCGTTCATATCGCGGGCTCGATGGTGCCGTCGGCACGACGATGCCCGGTACCGTCTGGATGCTATCCAACGCTCTCGAATGGAGCACCTCTAACAAAGCCAGCGCGACTAACTGAAGACCTTTCGGGGGCTTGCCTCATGGGGCGAAGACGCGCGTCGACTTACCAAATCCAACGCCAACTGCTGATTACTCGCGAATGGCGTCGCTGGCTTCAATCTCATTCGATCGATCGCGGGGCAGCCTCCGCCCGCGATTACGTTGAGGTTCCTTTGCGAATTAGAAGATAAGCGCTCGCCGCTCCCGAAATTCCACGCAAGGGGGCGAGACAAGTGGGAAATCGTCAACGGTTGGTTGCTGGCTTGCGACCAGCACGGGGACGGAAAATGCCCGCGGAGACATTGATCACGAGCGTTACGGCGATCCAAAGCTCCAGGCTGACAATCGCGCGCAAACGAGGGAGCGCGACATCTCGACGCGGGCACTGTGGGATGAAGCGAAGCGGAGGCTGCCAGATGACGCTGATGATCGTGATGCGCGGGGCAGACAAAGAAGATCAGTCAGTGACTTAGCCTCTTGCCCTGATCGTCGCGATGCGACGGAGCCTCGACTCCGCCGAGGCTCAGACATTACCGATACTTCACAACGTTGACGCGATTTAACAAGGCTTCAGCCGTCAGCGCGGATAAATCGCGTGCGTCATCCAAGTCGAGATGACGCCATGAAGTTTGACGAGCGGGAACGTACTGCGCTGACGGATGCAGGCTTCGCCGTGGCCGACGATAACAAGGCAGCCTACGTCGAAGCTCTCGTCGCGATCGCCGCACACGATGACGAAACCCGTTGGCTGACGTTCCCCTTGCCGAATGATACGCGGATCGTGTGCGTCACTTCGCGCGACCAGATCGCCTCCGCAATTATGGATGGCTACGCGGCGAAAAGGAGCCAACTTCAGTGAAGCTGATGTTTCCTTACACGAGACTGAAGGCACTGTGGAACGAAGCCGTGCAGCAATGGCCGGTTTCGGTGCGCACCATGAACGGTCAGAGCTTGCCCGGTTTCTGGCTTGTCGGTGGCCAGGGCATCTATCTCAAGCATAACGGCGCGAGGCCCAAGGGCAGTGCTACCGTGGCCTATGCGAACGAGTGCGACCCGCTTAAGGATCCATTCGAGAATTGGTTGGTCGTCAAACGGGCTATATTCGGCGACAGCGACGGCATGGAATTCGTCGAGGCGGTAATGATCGGCACTGCCGTCGATGGTGGCTGCGACATCGAGGTTATGTTCGACCACGACACGATGACGGTGACGGTCGTAGAAAAAGGGAAGGCTAGCCTGCGATGGCAATCGTTGCGAACTCGGCACGCACAAGAGCGATACGATTGAAGAAACGAGATACGAATGGCTGAGTGCAGGAAGAGCCGGCATCTGCGCGCCAAGTGAGTACGCCCTGAAAGCAACGACCCCGACGCCTATCAAACGCCGAGGCGCCCGTTAAGCTGGCTACGTCCTTGATTGTGCTCGGCTGTCGCCAGCGCATCACGAGAGCGCATCCATAATTCGGTAAATGGCTGGATGCTTCCGGTTCTTCACCTTGTATGGGGCTTTCCTTGTCAAGGGTAAACTTCCCCACACGCTGCTCTCTATCCACTTGTCGAGTCCGACGATTGGTTCGGTGTCAGCGAGGCGCTTTCTTCCATTCTCGGCATGAAGGGCCCCCTTTGCTTGGCCGCGCTGAGCGGTCAATCCCTGCAGCCCGCAAGGGGCGCGCCTTTTGGCGCGCGGGATTGACAGCGAAAGCGCGTGCCGAGCGATAATGCGCCATTCCAAGAGTGGCCTGGCGGCGAAGTTTACGATCTTCATCTTCACACGCCGTTGGTCGTCTCACCCGTGAGCATGACGTCACGTGTACAGCGGCATTGGCACGGCGACAAAATCCGAGGCGAGCCCGCTATCAGGCGCTGATCGCGCCGCAGCCTTGTATTCGGTCGATCCTTCGAGGATCGCACCATGATGCAATCATGCGCATCGGCGGCGAGCTCCGGGGCGGCGGGTCCATCCTTGATCGCGGCTTGAAAGCCATTGTGAAAAGCGAATCACCACCGCCTCGGATCGTCATCGGCAGACCACACCTCCACGGCCCGCCAAAACTGTCGTGCTGTTATCTGATCTCCTTTCCCCTTCGAAGTTATCGGTTATGACGCAGGACGCAGGACAATGCCGTCCGACATTTCGCCTGTTGTAACGAGACGCCAGAGTGCAATGAGCAGCT
>NZ_AXAS01000124.1 GCF_000472925.1 Bradyrhizobium sp. Ec3.3 | reverse complement strand
GGATATCCTCCAGGTCAAGGCGGTCGGGAGAGCGACCGAAATACCGGCTCAACTTCGCTACGGCGTTGAGGTAGGATTGCTGCGTCGCCGGTGACAGATTGCGGACCGTCATGTCCTCGATCATGCGGCGGCGAAGTGGGCTGATCTCAGCCATCGGAAAACCTCCTGTCTGAAGGGTTGGGCTTTGAAAACCCGCAATCCTCTCAGACAGGAGGCAATCCTTGCTATGGCTCCCTACATGCCGCGACAGCGGCTTCGTTCAATCCCAAATCGATTCAACCTAACCCCATCCCGCTTTAGGCGACATGGAGTGATCGGCTGGAAATAGAGCCGCCCCTGAGGCCTCTGCGGTAATCGCGGGGTAAACGACCGACGGCTTAGCGATGGCCCGCCTCTGCTCCAACCGGAAGATTGATCGTCACCACCGCCGCGCCCCATATGACCGTCACCATAACGATTTACGCCGCACACTGAGTCTGGCGACGGCCAAGCCCAGCGGCACCCTTGCACAACTTAATTTCTCGCGCCTCTGTTGCTGCGCATCACCGTCGACAATCCTCCGCTCCAGCTGGTCGAGGGCTTCGTGGTTGGGGCGCCCTTGACCTGGAGCGGCACCGCAGGTGATGAGGTCCAAGCTGCGTCCTGTAGGCTGGTGAGCAGATCGGGACATAGCTTTGTATTTCTCCCGCCATGGCGTCGCCTTCGCAACTTTCACGCGTCGCCCTCGGGAACGGTCAGCCAAGTCGAACTTAGCTGTTGCCGCGCAGATGTAGGGGCGTGAACCTTCGAGACGTGGTCATCGCGCTGAGCTGGCTCGGCCGGGGCGACTACGTCGCCGCCGATTGGGAGGAAGCCCCGAAGACCGGGACCACGCCGCCCCGGCTCACCTTGTTCTCGGGCGAGGCGAGGAAGAGGATCGTCGCCGCCACCTCCTCCACCTTGGGCCAGGCATCGAAATTGGCCTTGGGCATGTCGCGCCGGTTGGTGGGGGTATCCATGATCGAGGGCGCGACGGCGTTCACCAGGATTCCCTCTCCCGCCAGCTCCTCGCCCAGCGCTGCGGAGAGCGCGGCGACGCCGGCCTTGGCGGCGGTAGAGGCGCTTATATTCGCCCCGGTGCGCGGCTCCAGGGCCTGGCGCGCCGCCACGTTGACGATACGTCCGCCGGCCTTCCCCCGGCGCATCGCTGCCACCGCTTCGCGGCAGCATAGGAAGCAGCTCACGAGATTGTCGTCGATCAGCCGACGCAGCAGGTCCCCGCTGGTATCGGTCAGCGGGGCGAAGGCGAAGCCGCCGGCGATATGGATCGAGGCCCAGAGCGCGGGGAGTTCGCCATAGAGCTTCGCCACCGCCGCCTCATCCGCCAGGCTCGGCACGGGGATCAGGCCCAGCGCCCCGCTGGGAAGGCCTTCCTTCTCCCGCTCCTGCCGATAGGGCACATGGCAATGGGCGCCCGCCGCCAGCAATGCGCCCACCACCGCGCGCCCCAGGGCGCCGGTGCCGCCGGTTACCACCACGTGACGATCGCGAAAATCCATCCGACCCTCCTGTTTCCTCTGCCTCGATCCGGCGGCGTTCGCCGCCGCTCATCCTGCCGCCTTCTTCTCCAGCCACGCCAGGGACGGCCTGGCCGGATCGATGACGGCGCGCTAGTGGAAGCCCGTGCCGACAATCTCCTTCTCGTCTCGGTACTCCACCTTGAAGCACATCTTGCGGTCCTCCACGCGACGAGCTTCACCTCGGCGGTCACCCACATGCCCACGGGCGTCTCCCGAGAAAAGGCTTCAGGGCATCGATGCAGGTGGCCTCGACGAAACCCACCATGCACGCCGTCACCACCATCGGCGGCAAGTCGCTGAGCGGGCGTCAGCGCGGGCACGATGACGCTCGGGTCGACGATCAGGGACCGACTATGCGTCAGCCCGCCTACGGTCCTTCTGCCGTCATTCTCTCCCTCTCTCATGCGCGCCCACGGGCCCGCCCGCTGAGGACCTTCGGTTGGCGGATGCGGGATCAGGTTTTTGCTTGTGACCGGCGAAGCCATTCGTCCAGACCGATGCGCCCGAGGCGCGCCTCGCCCAGCGGCACCAGCGATTTCTCCTCGACCCGGCCACCGAAGTATCGAGCCTCGGGATCGCTCACGACCACACGCGGATCGCCGATCGCCTTCAGATAGCGGGCAACAATTTCGTTGAACGGTGCTCGTTCCGGGCCCGCGATCTCGACGATGCCGTTTCGCGGCGCCGCGAGCGCCACGTCGGCGACGTTGGCAGCGACGTCGTCCGACGCGATGGGCTGGAACAGGCCGGGCGAAAGCCTGACCACATTTCCATCCGCACTTGAAGCGGCGATGCCGCCGAGGAATTCCATGAACTGGGTCGAGCGGATGATGGTGTAGGGGATGCCGGAGGGCGCGATCAGTTTCTCCTGGGCGACCTTGGCACGGAAGTAACCATTGTCGCTCCGGTCGGTTCCGACGATGGATAGCGCGACATGGTGCCGGACGCCGGCTGCGGCCTCCGCCGCAAGAAGATTGCGCCCGGAAGTCTCGAAAAATTCCAGCACCGCCTTGTCTTCCCATGAGGGCGCGTTGGCGAGGTCGATCACCACCTGCGCGCCGGCCAGGGCCTCTTTGAGCCCCTCGCCGGTGATGGTGTTGACGCCGGTATTGGGCGAAGCGGCGACGACCTCATGGCCGCCCTGGCGCAGTATGGCGACAGTCTTCGAGCCGATCAGGCCGGTGCCGCCGATGACGACAATCTTCATGTGATGACTCCCGAGTTCAGTCCAGCGACGTGCTGGACATTTGCTATCGGTTCAGACTGGCGCAGAACGGACATGGCGTCACGGCATGAGCCAACCGTCTCCTTTCAGCGCAGGTAGTCGTGCACGACCTTGCCCAGGCCGAGGGTCAGATCGGCGATAATGTGGACGCCCGACAAGACCTCGAGCACTGGCAGTTCGGCCACCGGTGCCAGCGCATGCGCGTGGAGGTCGAGCGCGGCCGGGCCGGTCCAGGCGCCTTTGACAGTAATGTCCTCGAGATAGTACTCGACGAGCTCGCAGATGCGCGGTGTGCCATCGACATGCGGAATGATCTTGAGGAGGAAGTTCGGCGCCGCGAGCGAGGCCTTCACCGCCGCCAAATCCGAAGTCTTGTGCTTGTAGCCCATCGACCCAGTGGCGATGCGCACCGGGCCGTAGTCGAGCGTGCCGACAAGCGTGTCGATCTCGATGTGTAGCGTAGGATCGGCGAGCTTCTTGGGGAAGCCCCAGAGCTCGCGGCCGCCGGCGATCGGCCCCTCGTCATTGAGGAACATGCAGTGCGAATAGCCGCCCTGGCGGCCGCGGAACGCGACCGGAATGACCTGGCCCGTCTCGGTGTAGTCGCCGAAGCCGGTCGAATCCGGCATGCGGATGAACTCGTATTTGACTATGTCGCCGTCCGACACGAGCGGCTCCGGCACCAGCGCGCGCAGCTTCTGCGGATCGGTGCGGTAGGTGATGATCAGATACTCGCGATTGATGAAGCGATAGGGCCCCGGCGGATAGGCCGGGCTCGTCAATGGCATCGCAAACGCTCGCTCGCGAATGTCGTTTTCTCTCATCGCTGGATCTCCTGATATGGGTGTGTCGAAGGGGCGCCGCGTCTTGCGGCCCGCGGCTCAATCGCGATCACCGGCAAAGTCGAAGATGCTGAGTTCCTCGCCATTGCCGGCGCGCTCGAGCACCTCGGGATGGCGCAGCGTGCGAATGGTGTCGTGGTAGCCGGACCGCCAATGCTCCGCCATGGATACCCGGGAGAATTCATAGTCTTTCGAGTCGCCTTCGTAGCCCCTCGGTCGATAGATGAGGTGCACTAGGTTGTAGGCGTGTCGTTGCGCGCGCGAGGCCAGGAACTTGGCTTCCTCGCTTTGCTTGAACTCGTCCGGCAGCTGGTCCAGGAGCGTGGCGACGGAGTATTCCACCTTGTGCAGCAGCTTGATGAAATTCGTGAAGGCGCGGGTGCGGCTCGAGTATTGGATCTCCTTCTGACGGGTCGCGACTTCCGGGAGGTTGCGCGGGAACTCGCCGCGTGCGCTCCAGAGATCGACCTGAAACACGAGCGCGTCGGGCATCCGCTCGCCCGTCACACGCGTGTTCGTCACAAGCCACTGGAGCGGCGTGTTCGAGACAAGGCCGCCATCCCAATAGTGCTCTCCCTCGATCTCGATGGCTGGGAAGCCGGGCGGCAGCGCGCCGCTGGCCATCACATGCTCAGGTCCGATCACCTGCGTCCCAGGATCGAAATAGACCAGGTTGCCGCTGCGCACATTCACCGCGCCGAGGCTGAGACGCGTGTCGTAGCTGTCGGAGTTTATGCGGTCGAAGTCGACGTAGCGCTCGAGCGTGGCTCTCAGCGGCCGCGTGTCATAGTAGCTCGTCGCCTCGATCGTACCGGGTGGATGAAACCACGGATTGGGGAGTCGCGGCCTGAAGAAGCCCGGCGTTCCGGCGAAGGCAACCGTGACCGCGCTCACCTGATTGGCGAGCGCGCGCGCAGCCTCGCCTCGTTCAAAGAGGCCGACGCCGTCGGCGTCGAAGCCCATGGCAGGGGCGGTGATTTCCTCCCAGAATTCGCGCAGCCTGTCGACGCGTTTCTCGGGCGCATTGCCGGCGATGATGGCGGCGTTGATGGCGCCGATCGAAATGCCGACCACCCAGTCCGGATGAAGTCCAGTCTCGGCCAAGGCCTGATAAACGCCCGCTTGGTAGGCGCCGAGCGCGCCGCCCCCCTGCAGCAGCAACACGACGCGATTGAACGGGAGCCCCGCGCGCAGGTTCCGGCCCTTGCTCGCTGCGCGCAGTTTCGGGACGAGCGGTCTTTCCGCGAGCGGCTTGTCGGGCACGCTCTGATCGCGCAGCGATACCGTCGGCATGCTCTCCGAGATCGTGCTCTTGGTCATGTTGATCCTCTCCTGTCGACGACTGGAGACTCTTTGATGACCGGGGCGCCTTAAATAGAATGGGGGTGAAAAGTGGGTCGAATGCTATGAGAAGAAATTATCCGGTCGCCCGTTCGCACTCAACAGCAGGATAACATCCCGCGCCGCTTTCTTAGACGTCGTCGACTGGTCAGCCATGCTGGTCTATTTGTGGGAGGCACCCGGATGTCTCCTGTCCGAGGGTCGTGCTTCGCGAGCATCGCCGGTCCACACGCGCGGACAGTACGAGAGATGAAGGAGGGCCCGAAGGCCACAGCCTAAAAATGTTCCATCCACCAATTCGACCCCCGGAAACACGGGACATGATTCGATTGTCTTATATATTCTGCTACGGCTTGAACCGGCCTTAGGGCTGCCCTGGTGATGGCGGTCCGAACGCTATTCGTCTCAAATCCAAGCATCGTGATCCGTGATGGGATGGGATGCTGGTGTGGAAAGATGACGCAAAATCATCAATTCGCGATCCTGTATCCATTGGTGGTTGGCCTAGGCGGAGTCGCATGTACGATTTTCGTCCATGCGTTCGCTTTGGCCGCGACGGTAAACTTCGTTCGCTATGAGAGGAAACTCGGGCGAGCAGGCGCAGGCGCCTTGATCGATCTCGCAATCGTCGCGCTGGCGGTATCATTCGCGTTCGTGGCGCACCTGATTGAGATCGCTCTATGGGCAGTGTTGCTCGTCATCTGTGGAGAATTTCAAGAGTTCGGAAACGCCTTCTACCATTCAGCGGTCAACTACACGACGCTGGGTTACGGTGATCTGCTTCTGACACCGTCGTGGCGGTTGTTGGGACCGTTGGAGGCAGCGAACGGAGCGCTTATGTTCGGCGTTTCGACCGCCATGGTCTTTGCCGTTATCCAAAGGCTGCTTCTGGACAGGTTTGAGGACCTTAGGTCCTGAGCGTTTTGTCGAGGCGTTCGCCAATTGCGCAACATATGGATACCGATCCCTAGAGTTGCCGCGCCTGTCTACGACCGCGACCCCAGCTTTAAAGCCTGCCGTCCCGGACCGCTTCGCCGAATAAAGGTCGGAAGGGAATACGAGGGCGGATCTGAAGCTCGATGACCGCTCTGGGGCCAAACTGCGGCATCGCGGGGAGGGCCGTTCTTGGGCGCAAAGCGGCGGTATGCGCACTTCTGAGAAGGGGGCCAAAAGGCGACATTGCGTTGCCGGGCTTCAGTCGCGTTGCCTGCCGTGTCTACGCAAGTCTTCTATCCAGCGAGCACGTTGCTGTTGCTAGCAAGCGAGCGGCCAAAAGTGGTCCGTTCGCGATTTATAACTGTTTCAAAAATTCCAGGAGCGCATTGTTCACGTCTTTGGCGCGCTCTTGCTGAGTCCAATGACCGCAACCTTTCAAGACTATTGTCTCGCGAAGCAAGGGCACGGACTGTTTCAGGCTAGGGATGAGATGGTCCCAGTTCGGAGATCTGTAAACCGCGTCTCGATCGCCGACGATATATAGTGCCGGGACCTGAACCTTTGCGCCAGACCATGGTGCGAGCAACTCCCAATTGCGGTCAATATTGCGATACCAATTCAAACCTCCTCTAAAGCCGGTGCGCTTGAACTCCTCGACATAAAATTCGATGTCATTGTCCGTGAGCCACGCCGGCAATGATTGGGTTGTAGGCTTCCCATCAAGCCAACCACCGTCACTAGGAAGCATCGTGAGCGACGCAGGATTTTCAACCGCCGCATCGCCAGATAGGGCGAACAATGTTGTCTTGATTGCGTTGTGAACGTCCTTTTCGAGTTCCGCCTCGGCAACGCCCGGCGTCTGGAAATAGAGTTGATAGAAACGCTGCTTTTCCACCCTCGGCATGACAGTGCTTGGTCGGTTGGGACCACGTACTGGAAACGGTACGCTCAAGCTGCCGACCGCCCTAAATCGATCCGGTCTAAACAGAGCGCAGCGCCAAGCGACCGGCGCTCCCCAATCATGTCCGACGATGACTGCTTGATCCGTGCCGATCGCGTCGAACAACCCGACCATGTCTCCGGTCAGATGCAATAGAGTATATTGATCGATCGCATCCGGTTTGTCCGTCTGCCCGTAACCACGCATATCGGGCGCGATGGCGCGATATCCGGCGGCGGCGAGTGCTTCTAATTGGTGCCGCCACGAATACCAGCACTCCGGAAAGCCATGGCAGAGAAGCACAGTGGGGCCGTCCCCTGCTTCGGCCAGGTGCATTCGAATGCCATTTGTCTCGATAAATCGATGCGAGATCGTCATCTGGCAACCTCCGCTCTGCATTTCCGCACTCCTCTTGATCGGCTGGATCGCCGACACCCAGTCGAACGGCAGACCGCCAAAACGACATGCTCTACGAATTTATTTTCGAGCCGCACCGCGCCTCGATGAACAAACGCCGAACCGAACCCGAACCGAATTACCGGAGGCCTGGCGCAGCGGAGAATCCGGATAACCCCAGTCATGGCCGCGATTGACGATCTCGATCCCGATGGAGCAGGAATTGAATCTTCCTCGCCCGCCCAGGATGAGACGCCGGCGTGCCAGGCGCGCTTGGCTTCGGGCACGCACTGCACGATGCGGCCATCCTCCAGCACGATGTAGTGAGCGGAGAGCTCGGTTTCCGGCGAGGGTCGTCGGCAGCTGGCTGGGCGCGCGGAAAGGCGCCAGTGTCTGCGTTTCCACGACAGCCGAGAGGGGCTTGCGCTCGACCAGCACTTGATCTCCGATCGTCTTTGTCAGCTCCGCCAGCGCCTTCTTTGTCGCACTATCGCCGCCCGTTTCGTTGGCGATCGATTCGATCAGCGCCGGCAGTATCAGAGCCTGCATAAAATCGCACATGGCAGAGGTGAGCGATCTCTGCAGGGATGTGATGTCCCAGGCTGCAGCGGGCAAGAAAGTCTTGGGGGCGGGGATCTTTAGAAATCATTGTCCGCGACCCGGAGCCCTCACTACAAGGGGGACAAATTGCGTTAGGCCTGCATCAGCGAACAGAGCTACCCAAGAAACAAGATTGCTCATCCAGCGCTCGGGACGGAAAGCTTCCGACCTCGCCGTTTCGCCCCACAGTATCTCGCCCAGATGCAACGCCGCGCCGGAGGGCAGAGGTGGCAGCTTCTGCGCCAGCCGCTAATCATCAAGACGGGCCATGCGGCGCAGGCGGCGATGATCGCGTCGCATCGGCTGAGGTGCGACCGCGTTCAATCGTTACCAGTACGGCCGTGCCAGGGGTCCGGGCCCGGGTCGCGTCCCGCTGCGACCTCGGCCAGCCGGTCGAGGTAATGGGCCCAACCTTCTGCGTGGCCGGCGCATTGCTCGGCACTGGGCAGGCCCGTATGGGTCAGGCGCAGCAGCGTTCCGTCCGGTTGCTCCATCAGGTCGATCTCGACCAGGCTTGACGCCGGCGGTACCACCTCGCTGCCGTTCCAGCCGAAGCTATAGGCTAGGCGGTGCACTGGCACCACCTCGCGGAAGGACCCACGGGCAAAGCGAGCGCCGGTGACGTTGACGAGATAGAGCCCGCCGGGCTGAGGATCGACCTGCGCCTCCGTTCCCATCCACCGGAGGATCTTCTCCGGATCAGTGAGGAACGCGAA
>NZ_AXAS01000123.1 GCF_000472925.1 Bradyrhizobium sp. Ec3.3 | reverse complement strand
AATTGGGTCTTGCTCTACCAAGACCCTAATCCGATCGTGCGTGGTCAGACCTACCAGATGAATCTGCAGATGGAGATGGACCCGAGCGGCAACACCGGCTTCGTCAACGTCTGGCGCGATGGCGTCGAGATCGCTAGCTATCACGGCGCGATCGGATCGGCGGGTGCGCAGTACTCCTGGCATGAAGGCATTTACCGCGGTCCCTCAACCCAAACCCAAACCTTGGATTTCAGCAACACCCAGATAACGACTGGGCCGGCGCCGGTCCCGCCCGCACTCCCCCAGGAGACGCTGGGTGGCACACCGCCGTCGAGCAGCACCTCCTCGTCCGGCACGACATCTGGCAGCACCACCGGGACCACAACTGGCACGACATCATCGGGCAGCACCACACCGCCTGCGGCCCCGACTGGGCTTGCCGATGCGGCAATCGTCAACGGCTATGTCAATGCAGCACGGGACACGACGACGCAGCAGCTGACGGGCTCGGCGGAAGCCGGCAGCGCGGTCAGCGTCTACGACGGAACCTCCAAGCTCGGCACGGCGACCGCCGCAAGCAACGGCAGCTGGAGCTATACGCTGGGCCATCTCGCCGACGGTAGCCATAGCTTGACCGCGACAGCGACTGATGCGGCAGGCACCAGTGCAGCAAGCGCCCCGCTCGCCTTCAAGGTTGACACCCAGGCGCCGGCCACGCCCACGCTGGCGGCCTATTCGCAGGCAGGTTCTGCAGTCGGCGGTAGCACGACTCTCACCGACATTGTCCTGAAGGGGACCGCGGAAGCCGGCAGCACGATAAAGGTCGATGACGGTACCACTCAGATCGGGACGGCCACCACGGGCAGCAGCGGGGCCTGGAGCTTCGATACCGGCACGATTGCCCTTGGCAGCCACAGCTTCACCGCCACCGCCACCGACATCGCCGGCAACACCAGCGCCGCCTCGGCAGCCGACGCGGTGACGATCACCAGCACGACGGCGTCAACGACTCCGGTTGCGCCGACAGTCACAGTCGCCAGTAATTCGCTATATGTCAGCCCGGGCGGCAGCATCCCGCTGGGCCTCTCAGTGAGCGTGCCCAATGCGGGCGATAACGTTACCGTCACCATCAGCGGGTTACCAAAATACGAGACCATCACCGACAATCTGGACCATAAGACCTTCAGCGGCAGCTCGGTCACGCTGACCGCGGCCGAGGTCAACAGCGGTCTTTCGCTGAGCTCCTCCTACCAAGGCAACGGTCGACCGCGTGCGACACTGACAGTCACCGCGACTGACAACACCGGGACGCCGATCACCAGCTCGGCGCAGACGATCACGGTGGTCGATCCACCGGCGACCACCACGAGCTCGAGCACGTCGACGACGACGTCGGTGACGAGTTCGGACACCTCCACGACGACGACCTCAGGGGATGGCAGGTCTTGGGGGCAATCGCACCACTACGCATCTCAGTCGTTCAACCATCATCCCGACTTCGCACGGGCGGCGACAACGCTCAGCGACACCGGAGCATCGAACGTCGCGTCCACTCCCACCATGACGACGACCGATCCCGCCGCAGGCGCCGTCGCGAAGGCCTACGCCCTCCTCAATCAGATGATGGCGGGCGATTTCGGCCGCGAGTCGCATTTCGCGCAGACGGCGACGGCATTGTCGGCATCATCTCAGCAGCAGGCCGACTTCCTCGCGAGGCCTTTGCACTAACTACCCAACCAAGGTCACGCGGCATCGGGCCGCCCCGTCGGGGCGGTTCTGGTGTCGCGCGGCCGGCGTCTTGGCGAGCGGGCCATTGAACTCCGTAACGCACAGACGGCTGTGAGAAAAAATTCCTGCACCCCTGCGTCGCCCCGCGCGATGTGTGCCCCGGCCCTCAGGCGGTGCCGGGTGCTGCCTGGCCTTGGCCGCGGAACAGTCTTGGCCCGCCGCGCCCGGCGACCGCGAACGGGTCTCGGGGATTCAGGACACCCGCTCGCAAACTAGCAACACCTGCGTGGCCTTGGCGTTCCCCCGCGTCGTATTCGTCGGCGAGGCGGCATCGATCGCTAAAGCCGGTTCGGCCGTTTCCACAACTCAGCATATTTGGAAAGAATTCGATTGACGTTGAATACGCAAGTCAAATAACTTTCCGAAAGTCAGCTTTCCACAAATGGGGTTTCGGAGATGAAATACGGATATGCAAGGGTGAGCTCGAAGGCTCAGGACTATGCGGCTCAGGTCGAAGCCCTTAAAGCGGCCGGCTGCGAGCCGATCTTCAGCGAGAAGGCGTCGGGCAAGTCGACTAATGGCCGCCCTGAGTTCGCCAAGCTGCTGAAGGCTCTCTTGCCCGGCGATACCGTCGTGGTGACCAAGCTAGACCGCCTGGCGCGCTCGAGCCGCGACCTGCACAACATCCTGCACGAGATGAAAGAGCTCTCCTGCGGCTTCGTATCGCTTGGGGAGGCTTGGTGCGACACGACTACCGATGTCGGCCGGCTGATGCTGACCATCATGGGCGGCATTGCCGAGTTCGAGCGGGGACTGATCCGCCAGCGCACGGATGAGGGCATCGCGCGCGCCAGGAGGCAGGGCAAGAAGATTGGCCGGCCCGGGCGCCTTGATGACGGCCAGAAGCGTAAGATCGCTGAGTTCTACGCTGCCGGAAAGACGATCCCCCAACTTGCCGAGGAATATGGCTGCGGCATAGGCACGATCTGGAGGGCGCTTCAACCCGAAACCAAGGAAGCGGCATAAGTAGGCTAGACTGGCCGCCGGGGCGCGTCCTACAGCGCCGTGCAGGATGCAGGGAGGGACGCATGCAACGGCGCGATTTCATCCGCCTTGTTGGAGCGGCAACGGCCTGGCCGCTCAATCAGATTGTCGAATATCGGAATCTGTTGATTGATTATGTTGCCCCCCCGACTGCTATTACCACAGTACGTACTGCGTCCTCGCAAAATACCGTGTTCAACACTGCCGCAGGCGGCACGACTGCTTCGAGCCATCTCAACGTGTTCGGCACGGCCAATGCCGGCGTCACGTTCTCGATTTATGTCGACGGCGCATTGTCAGGAACCACCACGTCAGACGCCTCGGGTAATTGGGTCTATGACATGGGCGTGCTCGCGGACGGTTCTCATGCGGTCTATGCTGCGAACGGTAGCGGCGTTTCGCCGACATTTAATTTTACGATAGCTCCCAATATTACGAATTTTGATGCGACCGCTAACGTCCACTGGACAGGAGTTGACGGAGAGGATGTTCAGCCCCAGCACGATCCGACCGCGGGGAAGACATGGTGCGTAACCAATCCCGATACGCATACGCTTCGATATGAAGTTCGTGCCAGCGATTATTGGAGCACTACGGGCTGGAGTGATCTGACCAATGATGCCGGGGCTAACCGCTCGGAATTCGAGTTCGCCCCGAGATATTCAGACGGTACGCAGATCTACGTTACATATGAGTTGACTGTGCTAACTGGGCCGATCGTCGATAGTTCATTCTGCGACCTCGGCCACTTGGACTCAACTGCTGGATCTGCCCCGTCCCCGGTGCAAATCGTGCTGCAACAGAACACTGATAAAATGCAGATCACCCTGCAATCTCCAAGCAACAACTTCATTCTGGCCTATCAGGACGCCAACCCGATCACTCGCGGACGAACTTACAAGCTCGACCTTCAGATGAAAATGGACTCGGTTGGCACTAACGGCTTGGTCAGGGTCTGGCGAGACGGTGTGCAGATCGTGAACTACTCGGGTCAGGTCGGATCGCCCGGTGCAACGTACTATTGGAAGAGCGGTATCTATCGCAGCAGCTCGCCGGCGGGCCAGACCCAAGCTGCAACAATCCGCAACGTGCTGATAGCGAGCGCTTAAATGCAGCTTATCCTACCGGAAAAGTCCGCGTTCCTCGTGGTGGCACAATGAGCTTGGCGACCAGCACACGCCCGAGCCAGCGGTGGGACTAGGCGCGCTTATGAACCGCGCGCTGACGTATTTACGGCTGAGCCGAAGTTCTTGAGGACCTCTGACACCATGCTGCTGAGACCGCCGGAAACTGCGTCCAGCTGATCGCTCGTCAAGACGCGGCCTTCGAACCGGACTTTTCGCTCTGAATTGGTCGGCTTCCTCACATCCGTCATGGCATTGCTCCTTTGGCGATTGTGCGGGCGTTAGCGGTAGCCAATCTTGAAACGAGGCGACGTTCAGTGATCGGGCTCACACTGGGACGATGCAAGATGTAGCAATCAAGCCGGAGGCACATACTAAATCTTGCATTTTGTTTTCGTTTCGTGCATACTTAATGCATGAATACGCAAATCACCGCACGATCTACGCGCCAGCCACGCCAATCATGCACGAGGCTGCGTGACAAGCTGAGTAACGGGACCCGTTTGATGCCGGGCGTCGATTTGCGCTCGGCCGTCGGGCGTCGCTTCCGATACCTGATGGCCAGTTACGAACTCGAGCTGGGCGGAGACCTCGGCGAGGCTGAGCAGGCGTTGCTACGTCAACACGTCGTCTTGCAACTCGAATCCGAACGCCTTCAGGCCGATGCAATCAGGGGCGTGACCGTCGACCGTGATTTGCTGGTGCGGCTCACGAGCGAGGCACGCCGCAGTCTTGGGGCCCTACGAGCGAAGGTCGCCAAGCGCAAGCAACCTGCCCCGACGTTGCGCGATCGGCTCCAGCAGCGCGCCGCGGGGCGCGCCGAGGTCGTTGATTGAGCACGACTCCCAACATTATCGAGGCCATGAACGACGCGGAGATGTTCGCGCCGTGGTTCCACGGCGAGAGTTGGAACGGCTGGCGAACCGTGCTCAAGGGCGCTTTCGCGCTGCCAATGTCCGACGACGAACGAGTTTTCTTCCGCTCCGTCAGCGACCGAGATCCGCCAACAGAGCCATGCCGCGAAAGCTGGTGGATCTGTGGCAGGCGCGCGGGCAAAGACAGCGTTGCAAGCTTCATTGCCTCCTACGTGGCGGCCACTTTTTCAGACCATGACAGACTGCGGCCTGGTGAGCGCCCGCTAGTGATGTGTCTGGCTTGCGACCGCGATCAGGCCAAGATCGTCTTGAGCTACTGCAAGGGCTATTTTGAGCAGATCTCTCTCTTCGATGGCATGATCGAACGCGAGACACAGACGGGATTCGAGCTGAGCAACGGCGTGGATATCGCTGTTGCAACGAACAACTTCCGCAGCGTTCGCGGTCGCCCAATCCTGTGCGCAATTCTCGACGAAACGGCTTTTTGGAGGGATGAGAGCAGCGCCAATCCCGATCAGGAGGTGTTCAATGCGATCAAGCCGGGCTTGGCGAGCATTCCCAATTCGCTGGTGATCGGCATCAGCTCGCCATACCGCAAAGCCGGCCTACTCTATTCGAAATTCCGTGATCATTTCGGCAAGGACAGCAAGACGCTCGTCATCAAGGCTCCAACGCGGGTTCTGAACCCGACAATCTCGCAGCAAGTTGTCGACGACGCGATGGCGGAGGATTCCGCCGCGGCTTCGGCCGAGTGGCTAGCCATGTTCCGCGACGACATCAGCGCATTCGTCACACGCGAAGCCGTTGACGCCTGCGTGTCGCCGGATGTGCTCGAGCGTGCGCCTGTGCAGGGCGTCACCTACCATGCGTTCACTGATCCGAGCGGCGGCAGTAGCGACTCGATGACGCTTGCTATCGGTCACTCGGAGGCGAACAAGAGCGATCGATCGCGATCAATCGCAGTCCTCGACCTAGTTCGCGAAATCAGGCCGCCGTTCAGCCCTGAGAGCGCGGTGAGCGAGTTTGCCGAACTACTTCGCCGTTATGGCATTCGAATGATCAGGGGCGATCGGTACGGTGCTGAATGGGTTCGCGAGGCCTTCCGCAAAGTTGGCCTCGAATATCGTCCGAGCGACCTCAGCAAGTCAGAGATTTACCGCGATCTTTTGCCCAGATTGAACAGCGGAGAGATCGATCTCCTCGACAACTCGCGCCTCATTACGCAGTTGCTGAGCCTTGAGCGGCGCACGGCGCGCGGCGGTCGCGACAGCATCGATCATCCGCCCGGACAACACGATGACATCATAAACGCTGCGGCCGGTGCGCTGGTTTACTGTTCGTCAGAGCGCGGCCGCACACCGCAGGCGATGTTCGGAGCCTACTCCAGTCATGGCATCCGCATTTCCAGTCAAACACCACAGGGCAGTTTTGACGGGCCAATCCTTGAGGGCGACCTCAAGGGCGGCTTCGCTGTTTCGAGATAGGAGAAGTTGAATGGTCGTTAAAGGTCGACGCAAAATTCTGCCGAAAGACGTTCCCGGGCGAGCCAATAGCGAGATCCGAATATGGGATCTCAAATCTAAACCCAGCTCGACCATCGAGCGGTTGGAGAAAGCCTACCTCGGCGCCTTGGGTGCCGTTGATCTTGCCGAGAGCATCGGCACGCAGCTTGCCGCGGATTCCCGATATACCGACCAGGGCCGGCAAGATCAGTTCAAGAATCATGTTCTGCATCAAGCGGTGCCGGTATTTCACGAGGGGCGCCGCGTGATTTCCAATGCCAGGCGCGAACTGGAGGATATGCGCAATCGCGTCCAACTGCCGAAGGCTGATCCGACCGACGCCGCCGGAGCGATTGCGCGGATGGAAATTCGGACGTGGCTTCGTAGTTTGCCACAAGCCGAGCGCGACAAAATCACGAGGGCCGAGAACATCGATCCGCAGATCCGTTCTGCAATCCTCGAGTCGCCCTCGGTGATGACGGGCATTTCTGAAATCCACATTGGTCTGATGAAGGAGAAGGCTCTCCGCGAGTTGCACGGCCCTCTGATGGATGAAATCGCGGAGCTATCTAGCGCAGTCGACATCGCCGCGTCTGCGGTCGAGGCTGGTCGCGATAGCGCACGCGTCGATACCGGCTTGTCCAAGGAGCAATTTGACGCTGCCGCGAAGCCGATCGAGCAGCATCAGAGTGTGGCGTGGCTGCGGCGCCGCGGTGCGGAGATGCGAGTAGTTGATCTCGATCGCCACGTCGAGCGCGAGGCGACTGCTGACGAGTTGGCCACGGGTATCGAGGCTGCAACCCACGACGAGTTCATTGCCAAGCGCAGCGCCGCTTAGGTTTAACCAGTTTCCTTGACGCCGGATGTACGCGCAATGGAAGTCACAGAGGACGAAGCGACATGAGTTATAGCTTAAGTGATGCCGACAAACAGATGATCCGCCATGCTGCCGGCAATCTGAATGGCTCGCAAGTCACCACTCTACAGACCGCAGTGGCCGCGCGGCTCCAGGCCGATCTCGATGCCGGCAAGATCAAGGCTGTGACGCGAAATCACCTCCGAGCAGCCTGCACGGCCGAATTGTCGAAAGGCAAGTGAACGCGGGAATGTGCGATCCTGATTCATCAGTGATCTCCACGATCGAAATATTTCGTTTAAAATAGTGAGTTTAGTCTGACCCGAGTCCGGTGTTAGATCCTCCAACAGTGGCTGAGGAGATTGGTGGGGCCTTCCTAAGTTCGGGGGCAAGATGATCACCGAGATAGTGTATCTTACTGCCTTGGCTCTAGCCGAGATTGCTTGGCTCTATGCTCTTGCAAAAACAACATTGACCGTTGGCAATTGGATGATGTCTTAAGCGCATCGTCTCCCAGATGCTTGTGAATCGAGATCAGAGAGGCGTTCCACTCAGCCGGCCGCGCCGCTGTATTGTCTAGAACAGTCGCGATTTGAAAGTCACATAGTAGATTTTCAGAAGTGTTCGCGTGGCCCCCAGCGTGAAAAACCCAGCCACCGAAGGGTTCGATATGTTGCCAGCATATTGGACCTCTTGGGACATCGAAACTGAGCCGCCGCCAATAGGAGAGACGCGTGGCGGCGGCAGGTGGATGGCTGATGATTAGTAGCTTGGAGTCTCTTGCCCAGCGGCGCTCGAACCCGCGTGTCACTCTAGCGCTGCGCGGTAGGTTAGAATGTGAAAAAAATGTCAGGCCGGTCGCTGCTTGTCAGAGGTGATCTTTCCCTTCAT
Source organism: Bradyrhizobium sp. Ec3.3 (assembly GCF_000472925.1). Classification (GTDB taxonomy): domain Bacteria; phylum Pseudomonadota; class Alphaproteobacteria; order Rhizobiales; family Xanthobacteraceae; genus Bradyrhizobium. Next base: position 1,123 of record NZ_AXAS01000123.1, on the reverse strand, counting down.
GTCCGAATTCGCGCGCTCGAGCCGACCCTACGCAAATCGATGGCCGATGAATTATTCGCCTGTCCGGATCTGGAAGGCCCCGGCGGCCGGCGAAAGTTCTGGATCAAGGTCAAAATCGCAGCCATCCAAGTGTACGCCTTCTGACCACGGCTCGAGCTTTGTCGAAGGAGCAATAGCGGAAGTGTTGTCTTACTCCGCAAGCAAGCCGCGGGGCGCGTTCCGCGCGATCAGCGACCTGAGCTTGTTGACGGCTCGGATCGCGATGCCAAACGGGAACGGATAGGTCAGGTGGAGGAAGGCGACCTTCTTCACATAGCCCTTGACGTGCCATTTGGCGTGCGCACCGCTGCGAAAAAGTATCACGTCACCAACGCCGTAGCGCTTCGGCGGCATGCCGTCGTTTTCGAGCACGATTGATCCTTCGAGGATCAGGATGGTCTCGTCGTGATCGTAGTACCAGTTGAATTTGCCTTCGGTGCACGACCAGATCATGGTGTGGGCAGTGTGGCACGCGCTCGACGACAGCAGGCGGGAACGGGCTTCTGGATTGCCTTCGATGATCCAGGATGGCTCGATCGGCGATGGGTCGAGATCTACCTTGTAGTGCCCCGTTTCAATTGGTGCGAGCATCGGTTTTCCCCCACTACAGATTGCACGGCCTCAGTTTCCGGGTTTTCCCGCGAGTGTGAAGAGATTAGCCGCGCCTCTTAGGAGGTACCTCTTGCCTGCGATGAGAGCCTGAGTCGATGTGAGGAGGCTTGAAAGCCAACTCTATAGCTCGCGCTCCATCGCCGAATGGCTGCGGTTCTTTACCTTGTATGGGGCTTTCCTTGTCAAGGGTAAACTTCCTCACACGCTGCTCTCTATCCACTTGTCGAGTCCCTCCGGTTGCTTGGGTGTCAGCAAGGCGCTTCCTTCCATTCTCGGCATGAAGGGCCCCCTTTGCTTGGCCGCGCTGAGCGGTCAATCCCCGCAGCCCGCAAGGGGCACGCCTTTTGGCGCGCGGGATTGACGGCGAAAGCGCGTGCCGAGCGATAATGCGCCATTCCAAGAATGGCCTGGCGGCGAAGTTCACGATCTTCATCTTCACACGCCGTTGGCGTCGTCTTACCCGTAAGCATGA
>NZ_AXAS01000122.1 GCF_000472925.1 Bradyrhizobium sp. Ec3.3 | reverse complement strand
TTGGGGAACAGCGCCACGTTCTGGAAGGTGCGGCCGATGCCGATCTCGGCGATCCGGTGCGGCGGGCGCGTCAAAATGCTCGCGCCTTCCATCAGGATGTCGCCGGACGAGGGCTGGTAGAGCCGCGAGAGGCAATTGAACAGCGTGGTCTTGCCGGCACCGTTGGGGCCGATCAATCCGAGGATCTGGCCCTTGTGCATGTCAAAAGACACGCCGTTGAGCGCGACGATGCCGCCGAACACGACGCTGACGTCGCGAACCGCGAGCAGAGGAGAATTCCCCTGCGCGAGCTGTACCTGCGTCATCTCGTCTCGCCTACACCGTTGAGTGGGCCGGAGGGCGACACGAAGCGCCCTCTGCAACGACGACGGCTATCTGATCCCCTCGGCCACACGTGCAACTTTTCCTCCTGATTTTAGCTTCTTGCCGGCTTCTTTTTTGAATTGCGGCGCTATTCCGCCGAGCGCCGCTTCGATGTTCCTTACCATCGCCAAGAGACGTGGTCCAATGTCGGTGATCAAACGCTCTTCCGTGAAACGGAATGCGGGCGCGCCGCAATTGAACGCGTAGGGTCCGGTTCCGTCGTTCAGCCTGAGTGCGACGCCCGCGGCGCCGATGTCGTCGTGCCAGTCGCCGACTGAAATCGCAAAGCCGTATTTCGCGACCGTCTCGCCGGAACGCTCCAACCCGTCGCGCAATTTCGGCCAGCGGCTGCCGTAGTGTTCGCGCAGGTCGCGCAGGAGCGAAGCGCGCTCCTCTTCGTCGAGCGCCCAGAAATAGGCGCGGCCCATCGCGCTGGTTGCAATCGGCACGCGGGAGCCGACGTCAAGTTGAACGCCGACCGTTTCGCTGCCCCGGCTCTGCCCGAAATAGATCATGCTCTGGCGGTCGCGACCGCCGACCGCGACCGCGCCGCCCGTGGCGCGCATCACTTCCTCGCGAAACGGCTCGGACAGGTGTCGAATGCCGAGATTGGCCAGCGCCGCGTAACCGAGCGCCAAGGCGGCGGGCGCGAGCTGGTACTTTTCGAAGCGGGGAACCGGTGTAAGATAACCGAGTTTCGTCAACGTATAAGTCAGCCGCGACACGGTTGGCTTGGGCAAATTCGTGCGGAACGCGATCTCCTGATTGCCGAGAAGCCCGTCGTTGGGTTGGAATGCGCGCAATACATCGAGCCCGCGGGAAAGCGCGACGACGAAGTTCCGATCGGTCGCTGGTTTCTTTCCTGTACGCTTCATCCCTGATCTGCTTCTTGCGCGGAGTCGTTGACAAGGCTCGTGCTTCAAAATAACCCTGCCGTCAAGATGCGGAATTAAATTCCGCACTGCGAAATTGAAACAAAAGTAAATCCTTAACTGGAGGGTATGCCGTGAGCGAAGTGGTCAAGCTTGAGCGTCATGACGAGATCGGGGTCGTCACGGTCAATAGCCCTCCGGTAAATGCGCTCAGTGCGGCCGTCCGCGGCGGAATCCTGGAATGCGTCAAGCAGGCGGTCGCCGATCCCGCCATCAAGGGCATCGTGCTGACCTGCGCCGGCCGCACCTTCATCGCCGGCGCCGATATCACCGAGTTCGGCAAGCCGCCGAAGCCGCCCGCGCTCAATGACGTGCTCTCGGAGATCGAGAATTCGCCCAAGCCCGTCGTCGCCGCGATCCATGGCACCGCGCTCGGCGGCGGTCTCGAGGTTGCGCTTGCCTGTCATTTCCGCGTGGCGACGAAAGAGGCAAAGCTCGGCCTGCCCGAGGTGAAGCTCGGTCTCCTGCCCGGCGCCGGTGGCACCCAGCGTCTGCCGCGAGCGGTCGGCCCGGAGCTCGCGGTCAAGATGATCGTCGGCGGTGATCCGATCGGCGCGGCGGAAGCGCTGAAGAACGGCTTGATCGAGGAGATCGTCGAAGGTCCGGCGGCCGGCGGCGTAGCCTTCACCCGCAAGCTGCTCGCCGAGAAGCGTCCCTTGCGGCGCCTGCGCGACGACGACAGCAAGATCGCGGCTGCCAGGGCCGATCGCTCGATCTTCACCAACGCGGTCGCCGCGATGACTAAGAAGTCGCGCGGCCTGGAAGCGCCGTTCGCCGCCGCGGACGCCGTTGGCTATGCCATCGACCTGCCGTTCGACGAGGGCCTGAAGAAGGAGCGCGAAGGCTTCCTCAAGCTCCTCACCAGCGACCAGTCCAAGGCGCAGCGCTACGCCTTCTTCGCCGAGCGCGAGGCCAACAAGATCGCCGGCGTGCCCGAGGGCACCAAGTCGCGTCCCGTCGAGCGCGTCGCCATCCTCGGCGCGGGCACCATGGGCGGCGGCATCGCGATGTCCTTTGCCAATGCCGGCATCCCCGTGACCCTGATCGAGACCGGCGAGGAGCAGCTCAAGCGTGGCATGGGCATCATGCAGAAGAACTGGGAAGCGACCGCGGCGCGCGGTGGCATCCCGGCGGACGCGCCCGCCAAGCGCATGGCGCTGATCAACGGTGTTGTCGGCATCGAGAATGTCGGCAATGCCGACCTCGTCATCGAGGCCGTGTTCGAGACCATGGCGGTGAAGAAGGAAGTGTTCGGCAAGCTCGACCAATACGTCAAGCCGGGCGCCGTGCTCGCCTCCAACACCTCGTATCTCAACATCGACGAGATCGCGAAGTCAACCAAGCGTCCGCAGGACGTTTTGGGCATGCATTTCTTCTCGCCGGCCAACGTCATGAAGCTGTGCGAGATCGTGCGCGCCGACAAGACCTCGCCGGATGCGCTGGTGACCGCCGTCACCATCGCGCGCAAGATCGCGAAGGTGCCGGCCGTGGTCGGCGTCTGCGACGGCTTTGTCGGCAACCGCATGCTGGCGCAGCGCGGCAAGCAGGCGGAAAAGCTGCTGTTCGAAGGCGCGCTGCCGCAGCAGGTCGACGCTGTCGTGACCAAGTTCGGCATGCCGATGGGTCCGTTCGCGATGGGCGATCTCGCCGGCCTCGACATTGGCTGGCGCTCGCGCAAGGACCGCGGCATCAAGTCGGAGATCGCGGACGCGCTGTGCGAAGCCGGCCGCTTCGGCCAGAAGACCGGCAAGGGCTATTACAAGTATGAAGCCGGCTCCCGCGCGCCGCTGCCCGATCCCGAGGTCGAGAAGCTGATCGACGAGACCTTGCTGCGGCTCGGTCGCAAGAAGCGCGTCGTCAGCGACGAGGAGATCCTCGAGCGTATGATGTACCCGATGATCAACGAGGGCGCGAAGATCCTCGAAGAAGGCATCGCCGCGCGTCCGTCGGATATCGATGTGGTCTGGCTCTATGGCTACGGCTGGCCGATCTATCGCGGTGGCCCGATGTACTGGGCTGACACGGTTGGCCTCAAGCACATCGCCGATCGTTTGTCGGTCTACGCCAAGGAGACCAACGACCCGAGCCTCGAGCCCGCGCCGCTGCTGAAGAAGCTCGCGGCCGAAGGCAAGACCTTCGCCTCGCTCGCAGCCGAGTCGAAAGCGGCGTGATGCAATTGGATCGCGCTGGCCGCGTGAATTTCACGTTCCAGGGGACTCTCTCTCCGTTCCCTCCCCCCTTGCGGGGGAGGGCCAGGGAGGGGGGTAGCCCCGGGCGAGGTCAGCGCTCGTGGCACCCCGTTCCCCAACCCTTCCCCGCAAGGGGGAAGGGAGCTCGGGCAGTGTGCCCACCTCACGCAAAATCGCTGCAGGCCATGCAGAGTAACGAACCTCAATGACCCATCCCGGCGAACAGTTTTATCCCGAAGGCGTGCATTGGGACGACACGATCGTCCAGGGCACGTTGCCTGATCTCCTCTCGAAGGCAGCCGCCGACTTCGGCGCGCGTGCCGCGCTCGAATTCCGCGATCGCCCGATCAGCTACACCGAGCTGGAGGCGATGGCGGAATCGGCCGCCGCTGCCTTCCTGCGCGCCGACTGCAGCAAGGGCTCTTCCGTTGCGCTGTTCCTCGGTAACACGCCGGATCATCCCGTCAATTTCTTCGGTGCGCTGAAGGCCGGCGCGCGCGTCGCGCATCTCTCTCCGCTCGACGGCGAGATCGCGCTCTCGCACAAGGTCCGCGACTCCGGCGCGCGGGTGCTCGTCACCTCGAACCTGGCAGCGCTGCTGCCGACCGCGCTGAAGTTTCTGGAAAAAGGCCTGATCGACCGCCTGGTCGTCTGCGAGGACGATCATTGGGGCAAGGTCGGCACGCCGCAAGCCGCGATCCCCGCCGATCCCAGGATCGTCACCTTCAAGACCTTCGTCGACGGCGCGACCAAGCCGGCGCAGTGGCCTGTCGTCACCGCCGATGACGTCGCGCTGCTGCAATATACCGGCGGCACCACCGGCCTGCCGAAAGGCGCGATGCTCACGCATGGCAATCTCACCTCGGCCGTGTCGATCTACGACGTCTGGGGCAAGCCGGCCCGCGCCGCGCGCGGCAACGTCATCGAGCGCGTGATCTGCGTGCTGCCACTGTTCCACATCTACGCGCTGACCGTCGTTCTCTTGTCCTCGCTCCGCCGCGGCAACCTGATCTCGCTGCACCAGCGCTTCGACGTCGAGGCTGTCATGCACGACATCGAGGTCAAGCGCGCGACCTACTTTCCGGGCGTGCCGACGATGTGGATCGCGATCGCGGCGCTCCCCGATCTCGACAAGCGCGATTTCTCTTCGCTCTCCCTGATCGGCTCCGGCGGCGCGCCGCTGCCGGTGGAGGTGGCGAATTTCTTCGAGCGCAAGGTCGGCAAGAAGCTCAAGAGCGGCTGGGGCATGACCGAGACCTGCTCGCCAGGCACCGGCCATCCGCCCGCCGGTCCGGAAAAGCCGGGCTCGATCGGGTTGATGCTGCCCGGCATCGAACTCGATGTGGTGTCGCTCGATGATCCCACGAAGGTGCTGCCGCCGGGCGAAGTGGGCGAGATCCGCATCAAGGGCCCGAACGTCACCAAGGGCTACTGGAACAAGCCAAAGGAGAGCGCGGAATCCTTTGCCGATGGCCGCTTCCTCACCGGCGACATCGGCTATCGCGACGCGGACGGCTATTTCTTCCTGGTCGACCGCAAGAAGGACATGATCATCTCCGGCGGATTCAACGTCTATCCGCAGATGATCGAGCAGGCGATCTATACGCACCCGGGCGTGCACGAGGTCATCGTCATCGGCATTCCCGACCAATATCGCGGCGAGGCGGCCAAGGCGTTCGTCAAGCTCAAGCCGGATGCCACGTCGTTCTCGATCGACGATCTGCGCGCCTTCCTCACCGGCAAGGTCGGCAAGCATGAATTGCCGGCCGCCCTCGAATTTGTCGATGAGCTGCCGCGCACGCCGGTCGGCAAGCTGTCGCGCCATGAATTGCGCCAGCAGCAGAAACCATCCCAATCCACCCAACAAAGCGCTACAGGAGTCCGCTCGTGACCGACGCCGTCATCGTTTCCACCGCCCGCACGCCGATCGGCAAGGCCTATCGCGGCGCGCTCAACAACACCGAGGGCGCGACGCTGCTCGGTCATGCCATCGGCGAGGCCGTTGCGCGCGCGAAGATCGATCCGAAGGAGGTTGAGGACGTCGTGATGGGCGCCGCCCTCCAGCAGGGCTCGACCGGCGGCAACATCGCGCGCAAGGCGCTGCTGCGTGCCGGCCTGCCCGTCACCGTCGCCGGCACCACGATCGATCGTCAGTGCGCCTCGGGCCTCCAGGCGATCGCGCTTGCCGCGCGCTCCGTGATCTTCGACGGTGTCGAGATCGCGGTCGGTGGCGGCGGCGAGTCGATCTCGCTGGTGCAGAACGACAAGATGAACGGCTTCCACGCCCAGGATCCGGCGCTGCTCAAGATCAAGGGCGAGGTCTACATGCCCATGATCGACACGGCTGAAATCGTGGCGAAGCGCTATGGCATCTCGCGCGAGAAGCAGGATGAGTATTCGCTGGAGAGTCAGCGCCGCACCGCGGCCGCGCAGCAGGGCGGAAAGTTCAAGGACGAGCTCGCGCCGATCACCACCAAGATGGCCGTGACCGACAAGGCGACCGGCGAAGTCTCCTTCAAGGACGTGACGCTCTCTCAGGACGAAGGTCCGCGCCCCGAAACCACCGCCGAAGGCCTCGCCGGCCTGAAGCCCGTGCGTGGCGAAGGCTTCACCGTCACCGCCGGCAATGCCAGCCAGCTTTCGGACGGCGCCAGCGCGTCGGTGATCATGAGCGACAAGGAAGCGGCCAAGCGTGGCCTGCAGCCGCTCGGCATCTTCCGCGGCTTCGTCTCTGCCGGCTGCGAGCCCGACGAGATGGGCATCGGCCCGGTCTTCGCCGTGCCGCGCCTGCTCAAGCGCCACGGGCTCAAGGTCGACGACATCGGTCTGTGGGAATTGAACGAGGCGTTCGCGGTGCAGGTGCTCTACTGCCGCGACAAGCTCGGCATCGACCCCGACAAGATCAACGTCGATGGCGGCGCGATCTCGGTCGGCCATCCCTACGGCATGTCGGGCGCGCGGCTGACCGGTCACGCCCTGATCGAAGGCCGCCGCCGCAAGGCCAAATACGCGGTCGTCACCATGTGCGTCGGCGGCGGCATGGGCGCGGCGGGACTTTTTGAGGTGTTGCAGTAGTTCACCGTCGTTCCGGGGCATTCGCGGTCACGCGAATGAACCCCAATGCGCAATTGCGCATTGTGGAACCTCGCTCCACAACTTCTGGATTCCGGGCTCGCGCTTCGCGCGCCCCGGAATGACGAATAGGGAACAAAGCTCACAGGAGGATCCGATGGATCTCGCATTCACGAAAGAAGAGCAGGCGTTTCGCGAGGAAGTGCGGCAGTTCTTCCGCGACAACGTGCCGCCGGACACGCGCCGCAAGCTGGTCGAAGGCCGCCATCTCTCGAAGGACGAGATGGTGACGTGGTGGCGCATCCTCAACAAGAAGGGCTGGGGCGTCAGCCACTGGCCGAAGCAATATGGTGGCACCGGCTGGACATCCGTGCAGCACTACATCTTCAACGAGGAGCTGCAGTCCTATCCGGCGCCGCAGCCGCTCGCCTTCGGCGTCAGCATGGTCGGTCCGGTCATCTACACCTTTGGCAATGAGGAGCAGAAGAAGCAGTACCTGCCGCGCATTGCCAATGTCGATGACTGGTGGTGCCAGGGCTTCTCGGAGCCTGGCTCCGGTTCGGACCTCGCGTCGCTGAAGACCAAGGCCGAGCGCAAGGGCGACAAGTGGATCATCAACGGCCAGAAGACCTGGACCACGCTCGCCCAGCACGCCGACATGATCTTCTGCCTCTGCCGCACCGATCCGTCGGCCAAGAAGCAGATGGGCATCTCCTTCATCGTCTTCAGCATGAAGTCGAAGGGCGTGACCGTGCGCCCGATCCAGACCATCGACGGCGGCGTCGAGGTCAACGAAGTCTTCTTCGACGACGTCGAGGTGCCCATTGAGAACCTGATCGGCGAGGAGAACAAGGGCTGGGACTACGCAAAATTCCTGCTCGGCAACGAGCGCACCGGCATCGCGCGCGTCGGCGTCTCCAAGGAGCGCATCCGCCGCATCAAGGAGCTGGCGTCCAAGGTCGAGTCCGGCGGCAAGCCGATCATCCAGGATGCTGCCTTCCGCGAGAAGCTTGCGGCTTGCGAGATCGAGCTGAAGGCGCTGGAGCTCACGCAGCTTCGCGTCGTTGCGGATGAGGGCAAGCACGGCAAGGGCAAGCCCAATCCGGCATCCTCGGTGCTGAAGATCAAGGGTTCCGAGATCCAGCAGACCACGACCGAACTGCTCATGGAAGTCATCGGCCCGTTCGCCGCGCCCTACGACATCCACGGCGACGACGGCTCGAACGAAGCCATGGACTGGACCGCGCAGATCGCGCCGAGCTATTTCAACAACCGCAAGGTCTCGATCTACGGCGGCTCCAACGAGATCCAGCGCAACATCATCGCCAAGGCGGTGCTGGGGCTGTGAGAGACGCAACAAACGGTGTCGTCCCCCGCGAAGGCGGGGGACCCAGTACGCCGCGGCGGTCGTGATTACGGCATGCGGTTGCGTTTACTGGATCCCCGCCTTCGCGGGGATGACGTCTGAGGGTGAGGCGACGGCAGGCGAACAGAACCCTGCGTCGATTTTGGAGAGACAGATGGATTTTGATTTGACCGAGGAGCAGCGGCTTCTCAAGGACAGTGTCGACGGTCTCTTGACCGACTCCTACGATTTCGAGAGCCGCAAGAAGTACATGCAGGAGAAGGGCGGCTGGAGCAAAGCCGTCTGGGGCAGGCTCGCCGAGCAGGGCCTCCTGGGCCTGCCCTTCGCGGAAGCCGATGGCGGTTTCGGCGGCGGCGGCGTCGAGACCATGATCGTGATGGAAGCGCTCGGCAAGGCGCTCGTGCTCGAGCCGTATCTCGCAACCGTGGTGATCGGCGGCGGCTTCCTGCGCCATGGCGGCTCGGATGCGCAGAAGGCCGCGCACCTGCCCGGCATCATCGACGGCAGCCAGACGCTTGCCTTTGCGCAGCTCGAGAAGAACTCGCGCTACGACCTCTTCGACGTCGCCACGTCAGCGAAGAAGAAGGGTAGCGGCTGGGTCATCGACGGCGAGAAGTTCGTCGTGCTGAACGGCGAGAACGCCGACACGCTCATCGTCACCGCCCGCACCAAGGGTGATCGCCGCGAGAGAAGCGGCATCGGCGTGTTTCTAGTGCCGGCGAACGCCAAGGGTGTCACCAGGAAGTCGTATCCGACGCAGGACGGCCTGCACGCTGCCGACATCGCCTTGACCGGTGCCGAGGTCGGCGCCGATGCGGCGATCGGCAATCCTGAGGATTCGCTCGCGTTGATCGAGCGCGTCGTCGACGAGGCCCGCGTTGCGCTTTGCGCCGAAGCGGTCGGCCTGATGGATGAATCGCTGAAGACCACCGTCGAGTACATCAAGACGCGCAAGCAGTTCGGTGTCGCGATCGGCTCGTTCCAGTCGCTTCAGCACCGCGCCTCCGACATGTTCGTCGCCGCCGAGCAGGCCCGCTCGATGTCGATGTTCGCGACCATGGCGAACGATTTCGAGGACGCCAAGGAGCGCTCCAACGCGATCGCAGCCGCCAAGGTGCAGATCGGGAAGTCGCTGAAGTTCGTCGGCCAGCAGTCGATCCAGCTCCACGGCGGCATCGGCATGACCATGGAGGCGAAGATCGGCCACTACTTCAAGCGCCTGACCATGATCGAGAACACGTTTGGCGACACCGAGTATCACCAGCGCCGCGTCGCGGATGCGGGCGGGTTGATCTGACGCACGGAAGCTGTCATTCCCCGCGAAAGCGGGGAATCCAGTACGCTGCGGCTTCTCGGTTCTATCCGCGCCGCCTCTGCGTTACTGGATCGCCCGGTCAAGTGTTTAGACCGGACAGATCACTGACGGGTGTTCGGAGACATAGCTGACACATCAACATTGGCTGGATTGGTCGATTCGGGGTCCGTCCATGCCGTGGAACGAGGTGTCAGTAGTGGATCAGCGACGCGAGTTCGTGCGACTTGCCTTGCAGGAGGGGGCGAACCGCCGGGAGTTGTGCCGGCGGTTCGGTATCAGTCCTGATGTCGGGTACAAGTGGCTGAGACGATGGCAGGCCGGCGATCGGGAACTGGCGGATCAGTCCCGTCGTCCGAAGGCGATG
>NZ_AXAS01000121.1 GCF_000472925.1 Bradyrhizobium sp. Ec3.3 | reverse complement strand
CGCGACCCGTCTGGCAGGCGCAACAAGGACAGAATGAGACCGCTGACTTCGGCCGAGCCACGAGCACCACCCTGTCGGTGTGGGGGAGGATCTGGACAATCGAAAGCTCGGGGGAAACCAGTGAGCGGAAGGCTTGAAGCAAGGCGAATCACGGGCGTCGACTGCGATCCTGACCTTATGCCCTTATTCGCACTGTCCGTGAATCCCGCAGCCTGCACCAAATGTGCGGAAGAACCCCTGATTGACGCTACGCGCTTCCACCCAAATTGCCGCGCGGCACGCCCGACCTGAACCCGATCGAACAGGTCTTTGCCAAGCTCAAGCACCTGCTCCGCAAAGCTGCCGCGCGAACCGTCGACGTGGTCTGCGCCGCAATCGGCCACGCACTCGATGCCTTCACCTCCCAGGAATGCGCCAACTACCTCAAAAATTCAGGCTATCGAATTTAATGCCATCACGCTTTAGCGCACTATGTGGTATGATCGACTTCAAACGCCCTGACGACACCATACAGAAAACCCTGCTCGATCCTCAATCCGCTCTGAGCAAGCTCGACCCGATTTGGGCGCATGTCCGGCGGGAAGCCGAAGAAATCGTCCGGCGTGAACCGGGTCTCTCCACCTTCATCTATTCAGTGGTTCTGCACCATGACCGGCTCGAGAACTCAATCGTGCATCGCGTCGCCGAGCAATTGGATCATCCGGAGCTCTCAGGCGATTTGATCCGTAAAGCCGACCAGAGTGCGCGTCGCGACGAGCCCGATCTGGGCAACGCGTTCCGCGCCGATATGATCGCCGAAAGCCGGCGGCAGCACATCCGCGGCACAGGAGCCTGCCAAAATACTCGCCCGACTTGAACCCGAGTGAGCAGGTCTTCGCCAAGTGCGCCGCAAAACTTGCGCCTTCGATCGGCCCCTCGATAAAACGTGGCGCGTCAATGTGGTCATGACGCAGTGCAGCCAAAAAGATCTTGGTTCTCCAGCGGCCATGCGGAACCTTGGCCGTAAGTCTCTGGCCATGTGTCGTCCACCCGCAGTGGGGCCATCTTGGTTTTGCTCCAGGGGTGGGTAGGCCGGGGGATTTTCACCATCGGCCTCTCGCAGAATGGTCCGCAGCCTCTCGGTTCACACCGCTCCCATCAGGTGAACGTGGTGTTCCAAACCAGTGTGCGAACAGCCCCACATTGTCCCGAGCCAGCTTTCGAAGAGCGAAGCACCGGTTTTGTGGAGCCGGAAGCGCTTGTACTTTCGCATGATCCACGCGCCTTCGGCTTCTGATTAACGTAATCGACCAGAGAGAACAGCGCCAAACGGCTGAACCCGCCATAATAACCTATTCACCGATTTGGTCCGAGAGCAACGCCAGCCGGCTGTGACGTCGGCCGACCTCGATCGGGTGAGAACAGCCCACTAGGATAGGTAGGTTCGGTGGCAATGGAGATATGTAACGTTAGCCGCCAGCGAGCAGGAGGCGATATGAAGGAAGCCATGACGAGCCAGCGAGAGGCTCGCTAACCTTGATGCCCGGCTGCGTCAATGCCCTTCGTGTCACAGCTGAACAGCTTTATCTGGCGAAAAAAGCGGGAATTTGGAGAATGTCAAGATGAGTGAAATGGTCTTGATCGATAAAGTCATTCCACGTACCGACGTGGTCAAACGCACGGCGCGCATCGGCGCTGAAATCAAGAATATCGAGCTGTCGAGCGATTTACCGGACCACACCATCGGTGCGATAAACACCCTGCTGCTTGAGCACAAGGTCATCTTCTTCCGCGACCAGGGTCATCTCGACGACGTTGAGCAGGAGCGCTTTGCTCTGCGTTTTGGAAAGCTTGCGCCAAATCCGACGTTCGGTGCTACCAAGGGAACGATGTCGATCATCGACATTGATTCCGCACGGCCACCTTTCCGGACTGACCTTTGGCACATGGACTGGTCCTGCTTGGATGCCTATCCCAAGATTTCGGTGCTGCGAGCCGTTGTGATCCCACCTGTCGGCGGCGACACAGTGTGGTCAAACACCGCGACCGCATATCTAGACTTGCCGCCGCCGCTGCGACGGCTTGCCGACGACCTCTGGGCTGTTCACAGCTTCCCAGTAGTTGCCCGCCCTACCGAAGCCGATATGAACCCTTATGACCAAGCCCTTACCAGAGCGTGGTTTGAGACCGAGCATCCCGTTGTACGTGTCCATCCGGAGACCGGAGAACGCACGCTGGTGCTAGGCTCTTATGTGGAACGTTTTGTGGACGTCTCGAAATATGACGGCCAGAGGCTATTCGATCTCTTTGAGTCTCATATCACCGCGCCGGAAAACACTGTGCGCTGGAACTGGCGGCAGGGTGATGTCGCTATCTGGGACAACCGTGCCACGATGCATTATGCGGCCAAGGATTACGGCGATCAGCCTCGTGTCGTTCGTCGCGCAATGATCGAGGGCGAGGTGCCCGTCAGCGTCGACGGCCGGTGCAGTGTGGCGCGTGTCAAGTTCATCAAACAGCCTCCCGCAAATGTCGGGTAGCGCGTTTGCAAGTTTCGCGGAGATCCGGCCGATGCAGACTGCGTCCGCCGAAAACGCTTCCAATAGACCGGTGCCCGAGGTAGTGCGATGACGCCGGCGGTGTTGGCCGCCGGTGGTCTCGCGCGAAACCCCGGTCGACGACGGCGCGGTTGTCACAGTTGGGGCCATCCATAGGGGCGAAGCGGCCAACATAATTTGCCCGTCGGGCATCATGCAGGGCACGATCAGGAGCCGCAGCCCAGAGCGCCGGGTGTTGCTCACCCAGCGCGTGCGCGAAGTAGCCGAAGCTGCCGCCGCGATGCACCGCGGTCAAGCCGAATGCGTCATCCGCACCGGCGAGCCGGCGGTGGTCAACGATGCTCGAAATGGTGAGGCGCTTCCAGCAAGTAGTCCACGACACCGCCGGGCGTGAGGCCTTCACCAACAGGAACAACGGCCCGACCGCGGAGCTTGCCGTTAGATACATGCTCGATCTCTTGAATTCCTGAGTGCGGGAATCATATGATCGTGCAAACCGCTCCGCTTTCAGCTGGAAAAGAATCGTGCTCCGTATCGAGGTGTGCATGTCTCCGCTGGCCACGTTAGTTAAAGTACCTGAGCCGGCGCTGCTACGGAGCGCGGCAACCGCGAGCGGGGCGTCAACCAGATGTAGCCGAGCCGGGGCAGGTGTTCGTGAACAACCACCGCTGATGTCAAGTTCAATTGCCATTTACTGACGCAGAAGGATCAGGCTTCGGCCTCGAAAGGGAGTAGAACGCCAAGGCTGCGGCGGACGCTGCCTCGATCCCGGGGCCTCGGAGAGCCGAGCAACCTAATGCTCATTCTGAAACAGTTCGGCCAGTTCTTTGGACCGCTGGCCAAAGTTGCCGCTATCGTCGGATATGCAACGCAAGAAGGCCGGACGCCCGCACGGCGATCTGCACAAGGATCTCGACGTCGGGGCCGCGGCCCGTGCCGCACTGGCAGAGCGCAACCGCTCGCGAGGTAGTGTACAGTTTTCGAAACGGCGGAAGAGTTCGCGATCAACGCTGCGGTACTGAGATCCGCGGGTGGGCGCCTTCATCGACGAGTGCCTGGCCGGCGTCGATGGTCCTTCGAACCGCAATTTCAACACGCGCTGGATCGGCTCTTTGGTCGCGGAGGCCTATCGCATCCCTCGTCCACTACGGTGTGTTCACCTATCCTTCCGACGAGCGGCCAGACCACGACGGGTGCCCACTTACGAGGCGGATTCGATCCCCTTCATGATGGAGCAGGCCGGGGGGGGCCCGGCCTCGACCGGGCGCGAGCGCATTCTCGATCTCGCGCGCATAATCTGCACCAGCCCGTGACGTTAATCATGGGCTCTAGCCATGAGGTGCCGCGGGAGTTGCATTGCGACCGCTGGTCGCAAGTGTCTCCGCGACGCTGTTCGCCCGGGCGGCTTCTCAACGTACGGCGCGTTACAGCGTGAACGCTCACACATCAAAAACTCGGCAAGCGGTTTGGCGGAACCGGACGGTAATTCCCGCACGTGCGGACCCCGGAGCTACCGGCGTGTTTGGCACCGCTGACCGATCCGGCAAACGGCGCGTTCTTGCGACTGAGCTTGATGCTGCGGATTGATCGTTCGACCGTGTTGTTGTTGAGTTCGATGCGGCCATATCGATGAAGCGCGTCCGCCCCTGCCAGCGCGAGAGTGCGTGGCGGATGGCGTCGGCGGGCTTGATCTTTTGGCTGGTGAGAGCCTGCTTGGCGCGTAGCCAGGCCTCAAAGGCATCTGCGAGCGGCCCGCACGAGACGGCGCTCCTCCGCGCTGTGGCCGCGGATCTCCTTCTCGATCGCATAGAATGCGGCGATGTGCCTGAGGGCCTCACTCGCGATCGGAGGGGCCCGGCTGCCGCGAGTTCGTGAGCAGAACGACACTTTCATAAAGGCGGGATTGAGTCGCAGTTTATTGCGACCTTCGTCGAATTCGGCAATGCCATTAGGATCAACCATTTTGGCTCGGTTATTCCTAGTAGGAGGGCTCAGTCTTATGGCCCTCTGCGCGATGTAGTGATCGAGCTGCGCGCCATACTATGCATCGCGAGCCTAGTCGCAGGACCGCTGCCTCCAATCGGCGGAGCAAAATCAGGTCACCGCTGCGTCTCACGAGGCTACTTCCAAAGCCGCCACGCTCTCTACAGCGCAACTCGAAAGCACTCGCGAGCGGCCCCCAGTCAAGAGCCTGCTTTTATTCCGCCGCACTGGCCTGGATTCCTACCGCACCAGAGCCGGAATTCCTTGACTTAGGGCTATTGTATGCCGAAATTCTGCGCTGTTTGCCGGAATTTCGCTCGAACCGCCCTCTAGACTCCGGCGAAACTCACTAATCCATTGCGGGTGAGCCAATCGACTAGGAGGTAAAGATGGCGGGACTAGAATTCAGCAGGCGAACCGCGTTGGTCGGAAGTGCCGCTCTGGTGATGCTCAGCGCTGGCGTTTCTGCTGTTTGTGCGGAGTCGATTACCGATCGTGTTCTCAAAGAAGGTAAGATCACGATCGGCATCCATAATCGGTCGCCTTGGGGGTTCAGGGCTGGCGACGGTAGTGCCACCGGCTTTCATCCGGATATGGTCAAGGCGGTCCTCGGTCCACTTGGGGTCAAGGAAGTCGACTTCGTTATTACAGACTTTTCCGCCCTTATTCCCGCACTAATGTCCAAGCGAATTGACGCTATCGCGTCCGGTATGGGCATCACACGGGTGCGCTGTGATCAGGTGATTTTCACTAATCCCGATATTGTTATCAAGCTAACATTGGCGGTGCTGCCGGGCAATCCGCTCAACATTCACAGCCTTGCCGATGTGGCGAACAGCACGGCTATTCGCATCGGTGTGATCCGAGGCGCAACTGATGCTGATATCGCCGCTAAGGCCGGCGTTCCAAAAGATCGCATGCTATTGCTCCCCGATTACAGCTCACTGGTTAGCGCGTTATTGTCTGATAGGATCAATGGAATTCTATTACCAACAGCGTCTGTGGCCGAACTCCTCAAAGATCCCGAACTGAAGGGAAAGCTTGAGCGCGCGTCTCCCTTTGTTGGATTGGTTGAAAATGGCCAAGAAGTAGCCGGTGGCTACCCGGCGATCGTATTCCGGCAGGAAGATTCGAGGTTGCGCGATATCTATGATGAGAGCTTGGCAAAACGGAAAGCGGAAGGAACGCTGAGAAAGATAGCGGCAGAATATGGTTTTACCGACGCGGACACCAATCCGGACGGTCTGACGGCCAAACAGCTATGCCCTGACAACTACCGCTAGATGGGAGCTAGCAGAGCGGATGAGTTTTTTGGAAATCATGCACGGAATCTACCAAGGATTTGGTGTCACTGCGGTCGTCACAATCCTCGGAGTCCTATATGCAATACCATTCGCTCTGCTCGCGGGTGTGCTCCAGCACTATTCGATCGGTATTTACCGCCTTGGGATTACTGCGGTAATCGAGTTCTGGCGCAGCTCTCCCGCGATCGTTCTTCTCTATGCTTTCTACTACTCGTTGCCTGCCTTTGGCGTCTATCTCTCCGGGATTGCCGTCGGCGCGATGGTGCTCGGGCTAAACATCGGAGGGTATGGCAGCCAGTCAGTCCGTGCGGCATTGCAAGCACTTGATCGTGGGCAGTGTCAGGCTGGGCTGGCTTTGGGGTTGAGTCGCTTTGATGTTCTTCGCTTTATTGAATTGCCTCAGGCAATCGCGGCGATGATTCCGACATTCATCAACCAAGCGATCCAACTGATTAAAGGAACATCACTGGTTTCTCTGATCACACTCGCGGATATGACGTTCCATGCAAAGCTAATTTCCGAAAGGAGCTACAATCCAGTTGGCATATATTCAGGTCTCCTGCTTGCTTATCTGATGATTTGCTACCCAGTGACCATTTTGGGGCGGCATCTGGAGAGATCTGCCCGAAAAGATGGGGGCGCTCGTGAATTTTGACGTTGCGTTTGCAATACGGATTGCGCCTTTGGTGTTAGAGGGGGTTGGGCACACAATTCTAGTTGCGCTACTCTCTTTCTTTGCTGCAACAATAATTGGTTTCTTCTGGGAGATGTTGAGGCGGTCTTATTGGCTTATGCGCCCAATCACCCAGTTCATTATTGACGCGATTCGCTCAACGCCCCTACTGGTTCAAATTTATTTCCTGTTCTTCGTGCTGCCCTACTATGGTGTAACCTTGCCTGCATTGTTCGTAGGCGTTTTCGGACTAAGTATTTACTACTCCGGATACATTTCCGAAGTCTTCAAAGCTGGCATCGACGCCGTGCCGGTGGGACAGAGTGAAGCAGCGCAAAGCCTTGGACTTAATTCGCGTGACACGGTGGTATTTGTGATCATGCCGCAGATGTTGCGCAACATTGCAGCGCCACTTGGCTCCTATTTGATTTCCATCCTCAAGTCCACGCCGTTACTCGCGGTGATTGCGGTTCCGGAGATGCAGGGAAGCGCGTTCGATGTGGCGGCGGAAACTTATCGTTATGCCGAGCCGATGTTCGTTACCGAGGTTCTGTTTCTTATCCTGGCCCTGATCGCGGTCGCTCTTGTTACAGGGCTGGAGCGGCACCTCGGACTCAGCACGCCGTTTCATTAGAACTGATTACGAAAATAGTCGCGAATGAAATATAGAGCCGACTACAAAGGAGGCGCGGGAGGAGCAATGAAATCTGGAGCAGCGGAACGGAACACGGGCGGTAGCGAACTGCAGAGGATGGCGACTCCCGTTGCAGTGCTGATCGAAGGCGTTTCGAAATGGTACGGGACCTTTCAAGTTCTACGCGACGTCACACTTGACGTGCGCGTTAGAGAACGGATTGTGGTATGTGGTCCATCAGGTTCTGGCAAATCCACTTTGATCCGGTGCATCAATCAGCTTGAAACGCATCAAAAAGGCAGGATTGTCGTAAACGGCACCGAACTGCGCCCCGGCATGAGAGGGTTGGAGGAGGTGCGGCGTGATGTTGGGATGGTTTTCCAGCAATTCAATCTCTTTCCTCATTTGGCAGTCATCGATAACTGCACCCTCGCTCTGATCCGTGCGCGCAAGATGGCCCGCGATGCGGCCGAGAAGATCGCGATGGAGAATCTCGAACGGGTCCGCATACCCGAGCAGGCGAGAAAATATCCAGCTCAATTGTCTGGCGGGCAACAACAGCGTGTCGCGATCGCTCGTGCGCTGTGTATGAAACCGAAGATCATGCTATTCGACGAACCAACATCGGCACTTGATCCGGAGATGGTGAAAGAAGTGCTCGATGTGATGACTAGTCTTGCAAATGAAGGCATGACGATGATTTGCGTCACGCACGAAATGGGGTTTGCACGCGAGGTCGCCGACCGAGTAGTTTTTATGGATGGCGGCGAAGTCATCGAGCAAGCATCGCCCGCGCAATTCTTCCGCCATCCAGAGCATGCCCGCACCAAGAAATTCCTTAGTCAACTATTTATTAACAGTCGTTAAAGACCGACAATTCCGTTTAATGGTCCTTCAGGCGCAATTGAGCGATCTCGCTGCGGGAACATTGTTACACATGTGCAGAAGCCTCATCTGGAAGTCCTTAGTGGCAAAGTTCGTGTCGGGCGAGGTAGGCATGGTCATCGGCACTTGCATCAATGAAGAGCGTCAAGCCGAAGGTCGGTTCTGGCGAGCCGCCGGCGCCAGGCGACCGCAATGCCGAAGCGGATTTCCATGGCCAGAAACGTTTCGAACCACATCCATACGTCGACCACCGACCCCGACGCCAGGCTCTATCGCAGGGTAAAGGAAAAGAGACCAAGCTGTGCTTTATCGGGCATGGGCCGATGGAGAACCGCCACGGCCTCGCCTGGCTCTGGCGGACGGGCATGCCGAACCGGTGGCCGCGCTGCACATGATCGAGCCGTGCGCCGACCGGCCGATAGCGAGCAGCTTGTGGCCGGCAAAGCCTATGATGCAGAAGACTTCGTCAACGAGCTGCGCTCAATGAGCGTTGCGCCGCATGTCGCGCAGAACACCAGCGGCCGCAGTTCTGCGGTCGACCGGCGAACGATCCGGCACGGCGGCTATGACGTCAGCCAGCGCATCCGCAAGCGCATCGAGGAGGCATTCGGCGGCTGGATCAAGATGCGATCGCCCATGCCCTTGCGTTGCTCAAAAAAGCAAGCGAGCTTGGTCATCCTACGCCACCATGCGCGCGGTCGACCTCATACGCGTTGAGCATGCCATGCCCTAGTGCGAAATCGCAGGCCGGCCGGCTGCCACCTTCGGAACGTCTGCGCGATCATCTGTAGGATGGAATCCCAAACCTCGGGGGAAACCTGACTCGGGATATCCTGTCTCCCGGACCAAAAGTTGACATACCGCTCCTCGCTCATGGATATCGCTTCTGTGGCATCGATTGAAATGCAGTTGCCCAAACCGGGATATTGGTTGAGGAGCGCCTCGTAGGTTCCCATCTGACCGACGAGTGGAGTATCCCGCCGTCGTAAAGCCGGTGCCATGTCGCGTATCCGATTTTCGATTTCGAGTTGAAAGGGATCAGTCTGAAGATCTGGAAGGAGGGTTGCAATTGTGAAGGACCCGCGAGGCCGTAAAAGTCGCATGCTTTCGCGAAGCGCTTCGCTCGCGTTCGTCAAATGGAAGGACGTGCTGTAGCAAACCCAATCTAGCGAATCGTCGGCGAGGCCCGTGCATTCTCCCGGCGCATTAATCCAAGATACGGCTGGATAAGTTCGGCCGAGCCTCTGCCCCACCTCAATCATCTGACTATCAGGCTCGACTGCATAGCCTGAAAGCCCCATGTCAGCTAGGGCATAGGAAATCGAGCCCGTACCCGCTCCGATATCCCCGAAGACCGGGCTCTTGGTCAGGTGCTTTACCTGGTCAACAAGCATCTGAAGCAGTCGTCGTGAATAGGGTGGGAACGTCGGATAAAACTCTGCCACTTCGGAAAAGCTTCCAAAGGACGGCCTCTTGGCAACTTGCATCTTCTTCTCCATCATCTTGATGATTTGTTAGTGCAGCGCACGCGACATGAACCTTGGTTGGCAGCTTCCACCGCTTCGCACATCAGAAATCAAAACTTGTGCCAACTCGGCTGATCGAAGCCGAAGAAAGAAGTATTTGTGATTGCTTTCAGCTATTTAATCTGCGAGGCAAAGTGAGTGATTAGCCAAACAAACTTGTGTAGCCGACCGGACAGAAGGTGTCGGCATTCAGGCAATAGCCTCCGTTTGTGAGGAATTTTGGCGGTGAATCCCGCGCGGGGCACTTCCGAGTAAGGGAGCACGTCAGTCCTGGTCCAGGTCTCGTCGATCAAGATTTGGTCAGCTTCGACGCAAACTTGAGACTTCGTCCACTGTGCTCGCGCTGTGACCTTGCCCCCAAGTTTTATCCAGTCCTGAGTTCGCTCTGGCTGGTGGATTTACCCGGATGGGCGGTGGTAGCGACGGGAGCTGGTGCGCAGCCATCGGCATAGCGCAGCGCCAGATCCCGTCGCGGGTTGCAGGTGAAGGCGAACTCCGATGGTGTTTTTCATCCGAGTTGCGAGTGAGGTCGCGTATCGTTGTAGTCGGCCCGCCAATGTCCGAGTTCGACCCGGGCCTGGGCCAGCGAAGTGAACAGCGTCTCGTTCAATTCGTCTCGGAGGCGGCCATTGAAGCTTTCGATGAAGGCATTCTGCGTCGGCTTGCCGGGTGCGATGTAATGCCAGGCGACGCGGCTCTGATCGGCCCATGTCAGGATGGCGTTGCTGGTCAATTGTTCGCCGTCAGGGCTTGTGAGACACATTGAAGGGTTTTGCGGAGGGAGGATTTCTGGTTCATCGTAGCCACCAGGAGCGAAGATGAAGCAGAAATCCGGACCGGGCAAAGCGCCGGCAGAACAAGTGCTCAAGGACATTCGGCGCCAGACACGCCGGCAATATTCGGCGGAAGAGAAGATCCGTATCGTGCTGGAAGGACTGCGGGGCGAGGAGAATATCTCCGAGCTCTGCCGGCGCGAGGGCATTGCCGCCTCAATGTACTATGGCTGGTCCAAGGAGTTCCTCGAAG
>NZ_AXAS01000120.1 GCF_000472925.1 Bradyrhizobium sp. Ec3.3 | reverse complement strand
ACCGTGGCACCCCACGAATGCCCAACGAGGTGGACAGCGCTGTTGGTGCGCTGGATGACGGCCTCGACGATGTCGATCTCCCGTTCGATAGAAATGTCGTCCGGGCTGCGGCGCTCTTCGGTGTCGCCATAACCGAGCAGGCTCGTTGTCACCGCCCGAAAGCTATCTCCTAAGAGAGCGATCACACCACGCCACAGCGCTCCCGTACTCCATGAGCCGGGCACGAAAAGAATGGTCGGCCCCGATCCTTGCTCGCGGTAGTCGATGCGTTTGGCAGGATATTCGACCATGGCTGCCCCCCGCACGTGGAGGTGTCCGTACCGAGAACGATACCACGAGCCGCACGAAAACCACATGGAAGACAAAGGCTAGCTGGACGCGACGGAGGACCCCGCATGAGCTCCGGGTCCTCTGGGGCGCGTGAGAAAAGTGGGGTACGCGCGACCGCGCCCTTCGAGGAAATCTGCCGCGAGAAAATTCGTGGTTGCAGTTGCGGGGACGAGCGCGCCGCAAAGTCCGCTCTGTCCCGATAGCGACCAACTTCCGCATCGCGGCGAAATGACGTGCTGGGCCGACAGGTGACGTTCCGAAACGAAAGAGGTCGCCAACTGAGACGGCCTTACCTGCGGTGGTGCCTTTCTAATGCCTTCTGCAGCCTTATCGCGCGGCGAAGCACTTGGGAGCTTTCGGCCAACGTAAGGTAACTATATTCAAGGGTCGCAAGCTGGTTGCGAGACACGTTGTCTTGTGCTTGGTCTTTTAGCTCTCTGCAGCGCTTAGCCCGCTTGAGATATTCTCGGGGTCTCTTCATTCTGGCTAACAAAAGGCCACAAGCAAGGTTCCTAAGAAACCTTGGTACGCGATGGACCATGTGCGGACGTGTAACCACGACTACTTCGGACTGTTGCACAAGGCCGATGCAGGACAGTCGCATTCACGTTGAGCCCCGAAAATCGCAGCGCGGCTAAACGTACGATAATGCGGGCAGGGTCGCATTGTGCTTTAGCTGACACATTGAGGACTTGCCTGCTCCGTGGGCACGCGACCACTTCCGCGCCACCCGTTTGGGCGGCGCGTCACTAATCGAGAAGTCCAAATCCACAACACTGTCCAACAAAGCTCACCTACCAAGGGAGGTAAATACCCATGGCACCAGACGAGCCCGATCAGACCACCCCGAGCGCGGAGCCAACCCCAGAGCCGATGCCCAGCCCGGCCGTCGAGGCCACGCCCGAGCAGAAGACCGCCGTTTCTTCGGAGCCGGTCGAGGCCCCGGCCGAGCCCGTGGCCGAGCCGCCACCAGCCGAGGGCGAGCAGCAGGCGCCCGCGTAACTTCACTGGTGGAAAAGCAAAGGGCCGCAAAAAACCTTGCGGCCCTAAGGCGCTAGCGGAGCATGCGCGGCGAGCCACCCTCCACAACAAGTGGAGAGGGTAAGAGCGCGAGATGCATTCGCTACCCCGCAATCTCCCGCCAATCCGCGCCGCGTAGCATGCGCATGACGGCGGAGGCCACCGCGGTTCGCTGGCGGCCGGCGACGCCGTAGAGGTTGACGGTGCGGCGTGCATCGAGCCCGGCCACCGACGTGCGCTTGAGGCTCTCCGGCACCGGCGAGGTGTGCGGCACCATGGCGAGGCCGATATCGGCCTCGACCAGCTCGATCAGATCGCGCTCGCTCGAAATCTCGTGGCTGTGATCGACGTCGACGCCATGCTCGCGCAGGCTTGCCGAGATACGCGTGACGTGCTCGCAGTAGCTTCGGCTGAGCAGCTGCTCGGAGCGCAGATCGTCGAACTCGATCGTGCTGCGCTCGGCGAGCGGGTGACCCTTGCCGATCACGAGCTCGAATTTTTCGGTAAATAGCGGCCAGACGTCGAGCCGCTCCCAGGCTTCGTCGATCTCGGCGGCGATGCCGAGCTCGGCCTCGCCCTTCTTGAGGAATTCGCCGACCTCGCGGCTCGAGCCGCGCAGGAAGCGGAATTCGAGCCGGTTGAACTGCCGCTTGATCTGGTTGAGATGCGGAATGAGCAGCGCGAGATCGATCGAATGCGTCAGCGCGATGCGCAGAGCGCCGATCTCGCCGCTCTTGAAGGATGAAGCGAGCGAGCGCGCGCCGGCCGCGGCCTCGTAGCACTGTTTGAGCAGCGGATGCATGCGCTGGCCGAGCTCGGTCAATTGCGCCGCCGGCCGTTCGCGCCGGAACAGATCTCCGCCGAGCTCGGCTTCGAGCTGCTTGATGGCGCGGGTCAGCGAGGGCTGCGTCACGTTGCACTCCTCGGCCGCGCGCGTGAAATTCAAAAGCTGCGCCACCGCGAGGAAATAGCGGACCTGGTGCATTTCCATGGATCGGCTCCCCGGCAAGATCGAGCAGGAATCTAGCCGATCAGGGCGGGGAATGACATCCTGCCGGCGATAGCGCGAGCGTATGGTTTCGGAAGCCAACCGGCATTTCCGTTGTGTTCGGCAATTGGTCACAAGGGCATGGCGTAACAATCGCGCCGTGCCTGACGAATATTCGAGCAGTGCCAGCACGATGGGAGGCGACACATGCAAGATATGACGCAGCGCATCAAGTCGAGAGACCTGCCCGGTCAGGTCGTGCTTGTGCTCCAGGGCGGCGGCGCGCTCGGCTCCTACCAGGCCGGCGTCTACCAGGCGCTGCACGAGGCCGGCATCGAGCCGGACTGGATCATCGGCACCTCGATCGGGGCGATCAACGCCAGCCTGATTGCCGGTAATGCGCCGCGGGAGCGGTTGTCGCGGCTGATGGAGTTCTGGAAGCGGATGGAGCAGAATCCGGTCTGGAACCTGCGCACGGCGTTTCCGGGCTTCAACGAGAAGCTCGCCTACTGGTCGACTATCACCAACGGTATACCCGGCTTCTTCCGGCCCAATCCGCTGGCGCATGCCGGCGACTCCTTCCCGCTGGGCGCCGATCACGCCGGCTTCTATTCGACCGCGCCGCTGGAAAGAACGCTCTGCGAGCTCGTCGACTTTAACCTCGTCAATCGCTGCACGCCGCGCCTCACCGTCGGTGCCGCGCATGTCCGCACCAGCCAGATGCGCTACTTTGACAGCCGCGACGGTGATCTGACGGTGAAGCACGTCATGGCCTCGGGTGCGCTGCCGCCAGCCTTTCCGGCCGTGCGCATCGACGGCGAGCTCTACTGGGATGGCGGCATCCTCTCGAATACGCCGACGGAAGCCGTGTTCGACGACAATCCGCGCAAGGACTCGCTGATCTTCGCCGTGCATCTGTGGAATCCGGTCGGCGCCGAACCGACCACGATGGCGGAGGTGCTGAACCGTCACAAGGACGTGCAATATTCCAGCCGGATCGCAAGCCACATCGCGCGGCAGCAGCAGGCGCACCGGCTGCGCCACGTCATCAACCAGCTTGCCGCGCGGTTGCCCGAGAGCGATCGCAGCGATCCTGCGGTGCGCGAACTGACGAGCTATGGCTGTCCGACGCGGATGCATGTGGTGCGGCTGCTCGCCCCGCAGCTCGACCGCGAGACCCACACCAAGGACATCGACTTCAGCCCGTCCGGCATCGTGCGGCGCTGGGACGCAGGTTATCTCCATACGCGATCGGTGCTGGCGCGCGCGCCGTGGATCGGCGAGTTCGATCCGCTCTCGGGCGTGGTGTTGCACGATAATCCTGATATCCTGCCGGTCGCGGCGGAGTAGCGCGGCGGAGTCCAACATCGGCTCATCCGCGTGAGCTTCGCAATTGGCCCCAAGCGGATGTTGCAAAGTGATTTCCGAGAACGACCTGGAGTTTGCGCTCGATCATATCAAGAGCAAGGCAGCTGGATCGACGGCGGGCATTTTTGGACCGGCCTCACTGACCTGGCGAATTGACCGAGAGGCCGTGATTTTTCTCGGAGCCGGCCGTGCGCTGCTGCTTCAACTGGCGCACCCATGGGTTGCTGCCGCCATCGCCGAGCACTCCACGACGCTCGCCGATCCGATCGGTCGCTTCCACCGAACCTTCGATGTCATGTTTACGATGGTATTCGGCTCGCTCGATCAGGCGCTGACGGCTTCCCGGAAGCTGCATCGGCGTCACGCCGCGATCGTCGGCCGCTTGCCAGATGCCATCGGGTCGTTTGAAGCGAATTCGCACTACTGTGCCAATGAAGTCTCGGCGCTGCGTTGGGTTCATGCCACTCTCGTCGAGAGCGCGGTCATGGCGCACGATCTCGTCTTTCCGCCGCTCTCGGCCGACGAGCGCGAGCGATACTGGGCCGAATGCCGGCTTTTCGCAGCGATGTTCGGGCTGACCCCGGGCGACCTGCCGGCGGATTGGCAATCCTTTCTTGCCTACACTGAAGCCATGGCCCGCTCGGAGGTTTTGACCGTCGGCACCGCAGCGCGCGAGGTGGCCGGACAAATTCTCGGGGGCGTCGGAAGACCCTGGTTACGGCCCCCCAAATGGTACCAGGCGCTGACGGCTCGCATGTTGCCGGAGCAACTGGGCGCGGGTTTTGGGTTGGCTTGTGATGAAGCCGATGGCAGGGCGGCGGACCGCGCGCTCAAGTGGATACGACGCATCTACCCCCGGCTGCCCGCGCGCCTGCGCTATGTCGGTCCGTATCAGGAAGCTCAAGCGCGACTGCGCGGGACGCCACAGCCCGGCTGGATGACGCGATGTCTCAACAGGGCCTGGATCGGAAGGTCTTCGATCGGATGACCCGTCGTGACATGCGAAGCCGCCTCAAGCCGACGCGATCTTGCGATACAGCGCGCTGTAGCAGGCGGCGGAAATATTCCAGCTGAACGACCGCGACATGGCGGTGCGGCGCATGGAGTCGAGACGCTCCTGGGCCATGAAGGTCGTGAAGGCCCGACGAACGCCACCGAGGAAGGATTCGTAGGACGGCTGCGTGAACAGGAAGCCGGTCTCACCGTCGGTGATGGTTTCCGCAAGGCCACCGGTCTGGTGGCCGATCGGCAGCGAGCCGAAGCGCTGGGCGTACATCTGGCTGAGTCCGCAGGGCTCGAAGCGCGAGGGCATCAGGGTGAAATCGCTGCCGGCAAAGATGCGCCGTGCCTGCGCGTCGTTGAAGCCGATGGCGACGCCGATCGCGTCGGGCCGCCTGCGATGGGCGTTGATCAGGGCCTGCTCGAGCGCCGGCTCGCCGGAGCCGGTGACGACGATCTGCCCGCCGGCATCGATGATCTCGTCGGCCGCCGACAGCACGAGGTCGATGCCTTTCTGATGCACGAGCCGCGCCACGATGCCGAACATCGGCCCGCGCGACACCGCGAGCCCGAATTGCTTGCGCACATAGTCCGCGTTGGCCCGCTTGCCGGCCCAGTCGCCGGCGCCGAATTGCTGGGCGAGCTGCGCGCAATAGCGGGGGTCCCAGCTCTCGTCGATCCCGTTCAGGATGCCGGTGAGCTCGGCCGCCTCCGAGCGGGCGCGCAACAGACCCTCCAGGCCGCAACCGAATTCCGACGTGGTGATCTCGCGCGCATAGGTCGCACTCACGGTCGTCAGATGCGAGGCGTAGACCAGGCCCGCCTTCAGGAAGGACAATTGATCGTAGAACTCGACGCCGTCGATGTGGAAGGAGCTCTCGGGTGCGCCGATCCGCCGCAGCGCCTCTTTCGGGAAGAGGCCCTGATAGGCGAGGTTATGGATGGTCAGGATCGATGGCACCTTCGAGCCGCGCCAGGCGAGGTAGGCCGGCACGAGCGAGGCCTGCCAGTCGTTGGCATGGATCAGGTCGGCTGCCCAATTCTTGTCCAGGTTGCCCGTCGCAAGTTCAGCGGCTGCCGATGCCAAGCGCGCGAAGCGGATGTCGTTGTCGGGCCAGTCGCGCCCGGCATCATCGCCATAGGGATTGCCGGGACGGTCGTAGAGCTGCGAGCACAGCAGCACATAGACCGGCAGGCCGTCGCGCGTCGCGGCCCGGCCGAGCGTGCAGGCCGGCATCTCCGCAAACGCCGGACAGCGGCCAACGATCTGAATATGCGTGAGTTGTTCGATGATATCGCGATAGCCGGGCAACATGATCCGGATATCGGCGAAGGGGCGGAGCGCTCTCGGGAGCGCAGCAGAAACGGCGCCAAGTCCGCCGACGCGGACAAAGTCGTCCATCTCTGTCGTGACGAACAAGACCCTCAAGAACAGCTGCCCTCTTCCGAGCCCGTTTGCTGCTATGCAAGATCGGGTCCAATTGTCCTCGGAATTCCAAGCCCGCCCCTGGAAGCTGCCGTTCGGTAAAGACTTTCCTACCAGGCCGCCGCCATCTAGGGTCGGCGCATCAAACAAGCAAGAGCGCGCGTGGTTCCTAAGGGGAGACTCCGGGAATGCAGCTGGCAGATAAGCATGAGAGGACGACGACAAAGGCCTTCGCCGGTCTGCGGGTGCTGGATTTTTCGACCACCATCGCCGGTCCCCATTGCGCGCGGATGCTCGCTGACATGGGCGCCGAGGTGATCAAGATCGAGACCGAAGGCGGCGAGACGATGCGGACGCGCCCGCCGGTGCGCAACG
Organism: Bradyrhizobium sp. Ec3.3; assembly: GCF_000472925.1. Taxonomy (GTDB): domain Bacteria; phylum Pseudomonadota; class Alphaproteobacteria; order Rhizobiales; family Xanthobacteraceae; genus Bradyrhizobium. The sequence goes on along the minus strand of NZ_AXAS01000120.1, from coordinate 4,253 downwards.
GCTGCAGCACCGTGTTCGGCCAGCTCAATGTCGGCAAGAAGAGCATGGTGCTCGACCTGAAGTCGGAGGAGGGCAAGGAGGCGGTGCGGCGCCTCGTCGCCACCGCCGACATCCTGGTCGAGAATTTCCGTCCCGGCGTGATGCGCCGCCTGCGGCTCGATTACGACACGCTGCGCCCATTCAATCCGAGGCTGATCTACTGCTCCATCTCGGGCTACGGCCAGACCGGCCCGTCAGCGGAGTTGCCGGCCTACGCGCCGGTGATCCACGCGGCCTCCGGCTACGACATGGCGCATCTTGCCTACCAGCCCGGCCGCAACCGTCCCGATTATTGCGGCATCTATCATGCCGACGTCGTCACCGGCACCTATGGTTTCGGAGCGGTTGCGTCGGCGCTGTACCAGCGCACCGTCACGGGCCTCGGCCAGCACATCGACGTCTCCATGCTGGAGTCGATGCTGACGCTCACGGTGATAGAGCTGCAGAACTCGCAATTCGAGGTGAAGCCGCCGCCGCGTCCGATGTTCGGTCCGACCGAGACCGCCGACGGCTACGTCATGATCACCATCGCGAGCGAGAAGACCTTTCAGAGTCTGATGAAGGTGATCGACCGGCCTGACTGGATCTCCGACCCGCGCTTCTGCGCCTATGGCGTGCGACGCAACAACTGGGCTGACCTGATGGACGGCGTCGAAGCCTGGTCGCGGCAGATCACGACGGAGCAATGTCTCGCAGAGCTCGGTGCCGAGGGCGTGCCGGCTTCGGCCTATCGCACCGTCGCCGAGGCATTGTGCGATCCGCAGCTCACGCACCGCCAGGCGCTGTCGGACGTGGAAGACGAAGGTGGCTCCTTCCAGGTGCTCAATCTGCCGTTCCGGATGTCGGGCGCGGACACGACGCCCGGCAAGCGCATCGCAGCGCTCGGCGAGCACACGCGTGAGCTTTGCGCGGAAGCGGGCCTCGGCGATGACGCGCTAATTCCGTCAGGCAAAACGGCTGCGCAACAATAAGCACTGCGGCGTTTGATCTCGCGCGCGTTCCTCTTGCCGTGGCGAGCGATTCTCGCCAATCTCGCCTGAAGTCATCAAGGATCCGGAACATACCGGACGAGAGGTTTTGGGAGAGAACAATGACGCACGCAGTTGCCGCGGCGCGCAGGCTTGCGCCGATTTTCCTTGTCACGGCATTTGCCATTGTTCCGCTGGTGCAGCCCGCGCAGGCGCAAAAATCCGGAGGCAGCATCACCGTCGGCCAGGAGCTCGATATTCCCGGCTTCGATCCGCTCAAGGTCGGTGTCTACGACACCTCCGCCGAAACCGCCGCGGCCGCGATCTTCGACACGCTGATTACTCTCGACGACAAGGGGCAGGCGGCGCCGAAGCTCGCATTGTCCTGGACGCATTCCGACGACTACAAGACGTGGACCTTCAAATTGCGCGAAGGTGTGAAGTTCCAAGATGGCACGCCGTTCAACGCCGAAGCGGTGAAGGCCAATTTCGATCGGCAGAAGGATCCCGCCAACAAGTGCCGGTGTGCGTTCTACATTGCCTATGTCCATGACGTGCAGGCGGTGGACGAATATACCGTCGTCTATCATCTCAACGATCCGCAGGTGAATCAGCCGGCGCTGATGGCGGTCCAGAGCTCGAACAATGTCGTGCATTCGCCGACCGCCTGGAAAACCAAGGGCGACGATTACAGCCGCAATCCCGTCGGCACCGGCCCCTACATCCTGAAGTCATGGACCGCCGGCGATCGCATGGTGCTGGAGAAGAATCCCGACTACTGGAACAAGGGCCATCCCTATCTCGACCGCATCACCTTAAAGCCGTTGCCGGATGCGCAGTCGCGCTTTGCCAGCCTGCAATCGGGCGAGGCCGACATCATATGGGATGACGAGTACGATCCGGACAACATCCAGAAGGCGCAGAAGGACCCGAAGCTCGCCGTGCACGCCTACACCGGCTCCGGCGCACAGGTCTATGCCTTCAACACCAAGACGCCGCCATTCGACGACGTCCGCGTGCGGCAGGCCCTCGTGATGGCGATCGACCGCAAGAAGATGTCGCAGGCGATCACCAATGGGCTCGCCAAGCCCGCGTCCAATCCCTACGGCGAAGGCTCATGGGTCAAGTGCAAGGACGATGGTGCGTTGCCGCTCGACCCTGCGAAGGCCAAGGCGTTGCTCCAGGACTACGGCAAGCCCGTCGAATTCAAGACGATCGTCACGGCGACGCCGCGCGGGCGAACGATCGGCCAAGTCCTCCAGCAATTCTGGAAGAATGTCGGCGCCAACATGGAGCTTGAGCAGGTCGATCAGGCGACGATCGCGCCGCGTGGGTTCCAGCGCCAATTCCAGCTGACGCCGTGGCGCATCATCGACCTCGCCGATCCCGACCCGCAGATGTTCGCCAATTTCCACACCGGCAGTCCGGTCGCGCTCGCCAACTATTCAAACCCGGAGCTCGATAAGCTCCTGGAGCATGCGCGCGTGACCGCCGATGTCGCCGAGCGTACCGAGGACTATTGCGCGATCACCCGTCTGATCAACAAGGAAGCGATCTGGTTCTGGACGTTCCAGAACACCTATTACGCCGTATCGACGGCGAAGCTGAAAGGCCTGCCCAAGATCTACCATGGAGTGATCGACGTCTCCGACACCTGGCTGGACTGAGCGCAAATGCTCGCCTTCGTCATTCGGCGCCTCGTTCATCTCCTGCCGGTGCTGGCTGCCGTCTCGCTGCTCACCTTCCTGATCGCCTCGCTTCTGCCTGGCGATCTCGCTTACGTCATCCTCGGTGACCAGGCGACGCCGGAGAAGGTCGCAGCACTCCGCCACGACATGGGGCTCGATCAGCCACTGTGGTGGCGATACCTGAGCTGGCTCGGCCACGTGCTCCAGGGCGATCTTGGCCGCTCCTTCCGCACCGGGCAGACGGTGTTGCAGGCGGTCGCCGAGCGGGTGCCGGTGTCGATCGAGCTGATGCTGCTCGCCGAATTCCTGGGGCTGTTGATCGGCGTGCCGCTCGCGATCGCTTGCGCCGCGCGCGCCGGCGGTCCGTTCGATCGCTTCATGACCGGCGGCGCGTTCGCCATGCTGTCGGTGCCGTCATTCCTGTCGGCCATCCTCCTGATCTACCTGTTCGCGGTGGAGCTGCACTGGCTGCCGGCGACCGGCTACGTGCCGTTCACCGAGGACCCGGTCGCCAATCTGCGCTTCTTCGTCCTGCCGGCGCTGACGCTGGCGCTCGCGGAATGGCCGGGCATCATGCGCGTGCTGCGCTCCGACATGATCGCCACCTTGCAGGAGGACTACATCGCGCTAGCCAAGGCCAAAGGCCTGAAGCCCTCGCGCATCCTGTTCGTGCATGCGCTGAAACCCTCGTCGTTGACGCTGGTGACCGTGACCGGCATCAATATCGGCCGCCTGATCGGCGGCACGCTGATCGTGGAATCGATCTTTGCGCTGCCGGGCCTCGGCCGGCTCCTGGTCGGCGCGATCTATACCCGCGATCTCATCATCCTCCAGGGCGTGGTGCTGCTGGTCGCGTCCGGTTTCGTCATCGTGAACTTCATCGTCGACATGCTCTATGCCGTCCTCGATCCCAGGATCCGCCATGGCCACGCTTGAGCTCTCGCTTCAGGAAGAGGCGGCGCCGGAGCCGGTGCGCCGCAGGCGCCGGCTCGGCCTGTTGTTCTGGATGGCGATCGCCTGGCTCGCCGTGGTATTTGCGCTCGCGATTCTGGCGCCGCTGCTGCCGCTGCAAAGCCCGACCGACATGGACATGCTGGAGCGCAGAGCCGCGTTCTCGGCCGAGCACTGGTTCGGCACCGATGGCCTCGGCCGCGACGAGCTCGCGCGCCTGGTCTTCGGCGCGCGCGTATCGCTGACGGTCGGGCTGTTTGCGCCGATGATCGGCCTCGCCGTCGGCGGCGGGCTCGGCCTGCTCGCCGGTTACTTCCGCGGCCGCTTCGAGACGCTAGCACTACTCTGGCAGTTTAGTTTTGCCTGGGTCGACGAGGAGTTTCTCACAGTGCGGGCATCGCCGGGGTGGAGGCTGAGCGAAGAGCTCGAGGATGGCTTGCCTGACGGCCGGCATGCTCGGCTGTGGCGGTGGTCCCGCGATTCTTTTTTTTTCGTCCCGCTGCTTTAAGGCGGCGGGATTGGAGGAAGGCGTAGGCGATCATGGTCATCAAGGCGTGTCGGTGTAAGCCCGTCCAGGATCTCCCTTCGAAGTGGTCGAGGCCAAGCT
>NZ_AXAS01000119.1 GCF_000472925.1 Bradyrhizobium sp. Ec3.3 | reverse complement strand
TCGCCGTCTTCATCGTCGAACAGGTTGGCGTAGATCGGCGCGTTGAACGAGGGGTCATCGAGCTTGAGCGAGAGGTAGTCGCGGCCTTCCTCGGAGCGCTTGGACCATGCCGCCCCGATTTCTGCCCGGCCCACATAGACGCGGTGGCTGGGAGCGTTCTCGTTTGAGCGGTTGGCCTCGGCGACGATGCGGACGCCCCTCGCCTGCAGGCTCAGCGTGACGATCTCGCCCTGGAAATCGGAGCCGACCTTCTTGAAAGAACCGATGGTAGCCATGTGACTTCTCCTTGGTTTGTTTCGAGCCCCGCGACCACCGCGGCCTCGATGGCGATCTGACGGCCGAAGACGATCGGCGACGCACCCGCGTCTTCCCGCGGGCCGGAGCGTTAAGCGGAGGATGCCGGCGGGGAGACTTTCTTGCCTCGCGAGGAATGGGCGTAGCCCAGGGGAAGAAAGTCTCACCCGGCGGCGTTGCGTCTCGGACGATCGAGGCGCAGCCGGTCTTCGGCCAGATCAAGCCAACGAGGCGAGGTGCGTCCGAGCGCTGAACACAGACTTAAGCGGGAACAGACGTGGCAGACCTCGCTTTGCAACACAAGAAGGCGGCAGGTTTCGGCGCAGAGAAAGAAAGCGCGTGCGGGAAAAGGCGACACGACATTGCCGTTGGCAGCGGTTGCGATCTACCGTCGACCGCTCAGGGAGGACCGAGTGGAGTCGTCGGTCTGATCTATCGCTGCGAAGTAGCGGGAATCAGCCATTGAGCGACGATCTCTGTCTTGAAGAGAGAGCCATCAAGGCGGTACGGCGGTTACGCGAAGCTCTTGCCGCTGTCGCAAATTCGGAAAACTGCGCAAGCGGCCGCACATCGAGCGCTCATCAGCTTGCTGCCAGATTTCGACCAAGCCATCCTCGAGGATCGACCTCCATCAATCGGGCCGAATCTATTTGATGTGGGTGCAAGAGCAGTCACCCAATTGGACGAGGCGCGGCAGATCTTCAACGATGCGGCTGAAGGGGGCTCGCCAGGCCCCGACTGCTCGAAGGTGCAGTTGGCATATATTCCAGATACCTGCGAACGCACATCGCGCACGGTCCCGATTTAGATGAGGGCTGACCGACCACAGCTTAACTGGATGACCTATTTGCCGCTGTAATCATTGCCTCAACCTATCACGAACCGGTTCGCATCCGGGCAGCGGCTGTGAAAGGGCGGCGCTGAACCGCCAGGTCTTCGATCGAACATCCTCCTGAACGGGGACGCCGCGCGGCCAACTGGAGCGCGATGGCACCACAGGCACTCCGCCGTACGCACGTCCAGTACCTGCCGGGGGCTACACCAGGCCCTCTTCGTTCAGCGCCGGCAGTGTTGCGCCGCGAGCTGATGGCCTGCTTGCGATCAGGACGCGGTGTCTGCCGGGCAGAAGACTCAAGACCACGGGATCTTCCATGGAATTGGAGCCCACGATGATTCGGATTTTTTTGTGCATCCGCGAGAATGCTTTTCGTCAGCTAATGGTCAGCCAGGCGGTCTATCTCGATAGGCTTCGCATTATCGCCTGGGATCGGAGGTGGATATGACGGGCATTGGCCGGCTGCGGCCTTTCAAGTCGCAGGTTGAGGCTGCTAGAGCGGACAGCACGTCGGGTTCGAGCAGTTCGCGCTCGGAATCAGATCTTGCCGCTGGGGAAGGTAGCCAATCGTTCGATTCCGTCGTGGAGCGGATGCGCTCTGGGCCTCAAGACAGGACGGCGTCGGTCCTCAGCCAGCCGCGAACTTCGGGTACGGAGGTCCCCATTTCCGCGACAGGCGACGAGATCGAGGCAGCAAAGCGACAAATGGACGGCCTGCTTGAGGAACTTGACACTTGCCGTAATGCGGCCACGCTAGTGTTGCGGAACTCGTCGGAGGCGCAAGAGCGGATCGACCAGCTCGTCAAGGCAGGCGCAAAAGTTCTGGACTACCGCGCGAGCCTGCCCCCGCATGTGGCGCGTAGGGTTCTGTCCGATGATCGGGCTCGCCGACTCCGCGACGAGGTGCTCCATGCGGCGGACCAATGCAACACACTGGCCACCCAGACTATCTACACCTTGGAGCAGAGCAGGAAGAGTGCGGCCACCGTGCTCGACCGGATGCGCCAATCCAACGCTCCCTCCAACCAGCTGAGCCGAGCGGTTTTTAGTGTGGCGGACCGCTATGCGGCCTGCATGAAGTGGTGGGGAAAGAAGGCATTGCGCTCGGAACGGATGCAGTCCGTCTGCGCCGCCACTGCCAACTTACCAGGTACAACGGCCGAGATGCGGCAGGCCGAAGAGGCGGCACTGCGGCTGCACACCGGCTGGGCACTCAATACGAAGTGCATGCATCTGCAATCGCGGATCGCTCTCGCGCAGGTCTTGATTGAGCCGCAGGCGAGCACGTTCGAACCAGCCTTGAGGGAAATCCTTATGGGTGAGAACGGGCGGGTGCGTCTGCTGGGAACCTTCATCGAGGATGTTTTTCCTGCATTCGTCTCGACGGCCGATGCCGTTCTAAACAGCAAAGGACGCGTACTCGATGCAGAGCACTGTGCCGTTCTGGAAGGAGTCATGGAGCGGCTTTCGGAGTTTGCGTCGGCGTTGCATGACATCGGTGCCAAGCTAAGCGATGTCGGAACAGGTGCCGATCTCCCACTGGAACTCTTGGGTAAGATCGTGGAAGGCGCGTGGGTCACTGCGGACGAGGCGATGCGCTTCCTGGCACTGCAGCCGAAGACCGCAGCCATCATTGCACCGCCGGCCGACGCTCGGGCTGCGATACCGACCAACACGACCGGCGATGCTGCAGTGGCGGAGGGCACGACGGCGCGCAGGAAGGGGAAAGGCAAGCGCACGCCGGCCGCTGGCGCCGGGAGTTCGGCGGCCGGGCGGACGCAGCCGCAGGTCGCTACGTCCGAGACGGCGCCGGCAGCCAAGGTTCTCGTGCTCTCGGATCTAGGAACGAAGAAGCTCGTGAGCGCAGAGGAGGCGCATGCGAGGACATCATCGTCGGCGACGCACTTGGCAATTTGGCAGGCCCCGCCCTCGATGGAGGCACTGACGCCACTCCTCAAGCGTTTGGACGAACTTTTGCAATTCGATCTGGCTGGTCAGCAAAGGACCGCCTCGCAAGTGCGCCAGATGAAACCCGAGGACGCCGACCACGTCGTGGACACCGTGGTCAAGCGCCTGCAGACCCAGGCCACGGAGATGCAAGCCTGTGTGGCCGCGTTGGAGGAGCCTCGCCGGCGCGGTCTACTCACGCCTGTGCAGTTGCGCGAAGTGCACGACAAAATAGTCCGGCTCAAAGTGATGGGGTCCGAGACGCAGGGGCTGGCCAAGGCTTTGAACGAGCGAAAGGCCACGACGAGGATTGACTGCATGAAGACCTACGCCTTTCCGTCGCAGAAGTACCTTGAACACTTGCGGGCGGCCGAGGAATTGGCGCCTGCGGATGTACCGCGCGCGTTAAAGGGTGAGCCAGGGGCGCTGTTTGAGTTCAAGCTGCAACCCAGGGCGCTGCGCAATGGTGCAATTCCGAATCCGATGTGGGTGCACATCCATACGAAGCGGCCGGTGCACGCGCGGCAGTTGGCGACGCTTGATGACGCCGACTTCGCCGCTTGCCACGTCAAGTCCAATGAGCAGCGCGGCTACAACCGGCAGTGGCAGAACGCCCAGGCAGCGACGGGTCATGAGAGCGTCGTGGTCCACCGCGGCAAGCTCACGCCTGCGTTCTGTAAGTCCTTGTTGACCACGGCGCTTAGCGACCACCCAGGCTATCCGTTTGCTGAGGCGGAGCACTGGTCGACGCAGGCCGCTCGACATTTGTAGTTGGGGCGTCTCACGGTAGAGCGCCTCGTGATGACACCATCAGTAAGACCTCGGGCTCCGGAGCCAGGAAGCCGCGATCAGGTCGCTGTCCTTCAGCAGCCGGTAGACCGAAAGCTTCCGAGACGAAGTCCTGTCGCTCGCCGCCGAACGCACGGCCAGCTCTCGCGGTGATAGCTCCGAAAAGCAGTTCCAAAGCCCATGTTGCCGAAGCCAAGCGGCTGATGACGGCCGGGAATTGGGCCGATCACGGCTCCTCGCACTTGCTGCACTGGCGCCGACAGCTCAGGCTTTGGAAGGCTGCAACTTTGCAGAGTGGCTCGGACTCACACACCACTGCTGCGCACCACGGGTGGAAAGCAGAAAGCTCGGCGAGACGCCTCGCATGGATGAGCGGACCCTGCGCAGACTGCTGACCATCGCAGCGAGCGGGGCGGTTGCGTTGGGCAATGGGCAAAGGCTCGCCAAATGTGTGGCTCATGCGCATGCTGAATCGCAGACCGCCCATTCTCGTGATCGTTGCCCTCGCCAACAAGATGTCCACGTAAGGGAATCGATGGACAGAGGCGGAATCTATTGAGTTCTAAAGCGCGATAAGATTAGGATGAATCATCATCGCGCTTTAGGTTATTGGTTGAGCGCATGATCTTTTCGGAAAGCCGCTTCACACTTTTCCGAATCATGCTCCAGCTACCCCGGATAGTTCTGCCGCCACGCCTTGAAGTGTGAGAAGGTCAAACAGAGCATGGCGGTCTTGCGGCGCCGCGTCCTAGACCACGCTGGCGTCAGAGCCATGACGCCGGATCTGCGTTCGATCGGGCGTATCGACGGTCAAGCTACCGCTGGCCGCGCGCGAGACACAGGTGCAGAGCTTGCTGTTTATCGCCCGCTCTTCACTGCTGAAGAAGACGTCACGATGATCGACTTGGACCGACGGCTCCAAGATCGGCAGGACGCAGAGGCCGCATTCTCCGCGCCGGCAACCGAAGATCATCTCGACGCCAGCATCTTCAAGCGCCTCCAGCATCGAGCGATTGGCAGGGACGTCGATTTCTAGACCCAACCTGGGAATCCTGATCTTAAACGGCGCATCCGCAATGTTGCCGGCATTGCCAAACGTCTCATAGCGGAGGTGCGGCGCGGGCCTGCCCGCTTCGCGCCACAAGCGCTTTGCCGCCTCCAACATCCCGAACGGGCCACACACATAGAGCTCGCCGCGCGGGTCCAGCTTGGCCATCTCGCCGGCGATATCGATGCGCTGTCCCTCTTCACTGACAAAGATCTGGAGCCGTTCGCCGATGTAGCGGGCAAGTTCTTCCGCGAACGCCAGGTCGAGACGGCTGCGCGCTGCATAAAGCAGGCGAAACTTCGCGCCCGCTTGCTTCAGCGCCAGCGCCATTGTGTAGATCGGCGTAATGCCGATGCCGCCGGCCAGCAGCAAATATTCGGGCCGGCCATAGCTCAACTCAAAGCTGTTCCTCGGCTCGGAGATCGTGAGCCGTTCGCCCGTCTTGAGGTGCCACATGCCGACAGACCCGCCCCGGCTGGAAGCGAGCCGCTTGACGGCGATGCGATAGAGCCCGTCCCCGCAAGGCCCCACCAGCGAATAGCTACGAAGCTGCGGACGCCCGTCAATCGGCACGACGACGTCGATGTGACTGCCAGGTGTTATCCTGATCAACGGCCGATCCGGCTCGATCTCGAAAAGACGGACGTCGGGCGTGAGATCGCGCGTGGCGCGAAGACGTGCACTCATCCGTTCCATCGGCTTGGCCATGACTTTTCGCTTATTCAGCTGCAACGTCTTCGATCACGCCGTCCTGTTCGCCGGCCATCATCCGGTCGATCAGCCGCCGTGCCCAGAGCGCGCCCGCATCGATGTTGAGATCGTAAAACGGCGAGCGCGGGTTCTTGTCGATAGCCGCCTGCTGCGCCTCCAAGATCCTGTGATCCTGATCGTAGACGCCTGCCTCGCCATTGACGTGGGCGAGCTGGAGCTCTCTCGTCAGTTCCACATCATCCTTCCGATAATTTCGGACAAAATTCCAGAAATAGTGGCAGGTCGTCTCGGTTTCGGGCGTGATCGCCGCCAAGAACGCGCCGCTGACGCCGTGCGAGCGATCGCCTTGCGGCGCGCCCGTATTTGTCAGGGCAACGCCGACGTCGCCGACCACGACCGACGGTGCCTGAAACGTCACGATCTGCCAGCGATCGACGCGGCCCGGCCGTCCGAGCTGACGCCCCCAGAACGGGGGCGGCTCGATGTCGATCATCCAGCGCGTCATCGTCGCCGTGTTGTCCGTGTGGGTCACCTCGAAGGGCGCAGCCGTGATCGCCTCGTCGCCGATGCTGCCGGCGTGCACATAGGTCTCGTGCGTGAGGTCCATGAGGTTGTCGACCACCAGGCGATAGTCGCATTTCAACTGATAGAACGTGCCCCCCTCGCCAACCCATTGTGTGCCACCGTTCCAGTGAAAATCCGGAATTTTGTCAGCGTCCGCAAGCGCTGGATCGCCGGGCCAGAGCCAGACGAGGCGATGTCGCTCAGCGACCGGATAGGCACGCACGCAGGCTGACGGATTGATCGTCTTCTGTGCAGGCATGTAGGAACAGCGGCCGGCCGAATTGAAGACCAGCCCGTGATAGCCGCACATGACGTCATCGCCCTTGAGATGTCCGAGCGACAACGGCAGCAGCCGGTGCCAGCAGGCATCCTCCAGCGCTGTGATGGCGCCATCCGTGCGGCGGTAGAGCACGACGTTCTTGCCGCAGATGGTGCGGGCGGAAAGCTCGCGGGCGATCTCGTGACACCAAGCAGCCGCGTACCAGGCATTGAGCGGAAAGGCTTTGGGTGCGTTCATCGGGCAGCTATCTCCATGGTTCGGTCGATGGTCGCGGGCTTGCCGTCTTAACTCCCACTTTCGAGCAGATTGCGTTGGCAATGGTGGTCGGACAATCGGACAGAGTTGATATTCCTTATCTACTCTTTCGATATCGCATCGTTTTTTCGCCGGGAGAGTCTTGAGGAGATGGCAAAGGATTGGGATCCATTCGCGATTGATTTTGCCGCGATCCGTACCTTGCGCCTGGTGTCGGAACTGGGTTCGTTTTCGAAGGCAGCCGAAGCACTTGGCACCAATCAATCGACGATCAGCTACACCATGGATCGGCTACGCGCGGCGTTCCGCGACAAGCTGTTCGTGCGCCAGCGCGGCGGCATCGCACCAACGCCCCGCTGCGTCGAAATCGTCGAATGTGCCAGCCGCCTGCTCGAAGGTTTTGAGGGCTTGATGCAGCCGACGGATTTCGATCCCGCAAGCGCGTCCGGGCGGGTGACCATCGCCTGCAACTATTACGAACGCTCGATCATTCTGCCGCGCACCATCGCCGAGATCAGGCGCCGGGCGCCGCGCCTGGTGCTGGAGATCAAGACCGCGCGCGCCAAAGGTATTGCGTATCTCAAACGCGGCGAAGCCGATCTTCTCCTCGGCCCCTACGACGTGCATGAGGATAGCCTCTATCATCGCCATCTGCTGGATGACCACTATATGTGCGTGATGCACCGCAGCCATCTGCTCGCCGGCAGGAGGCTGCGTGTCGACGACTATGTCAAGGCGAGCCACGCCGTCGTCACTTATGGCGGCACCTGGCGATCAGGTTATCTCAGAGGATTGGATGAACGCGGCCTCTCGCTCAACCAGGTGGTCACGGTGCCGAGCATTTCCGATCTCACCCACATTCTCCCCGGCACGGATCTGATTTCGACGGTGCCAAGCCGCATCGCTTCGAACATCGCCAAATCCGTCGTGGCCACGTCGTGTCCTTTCCCCGAGCTGTTTCAGATCGGGATGACCTGGACGTCCCGGACGCACCATTCCGCCGCCCACCGGTGGCTGAGGCAACTCATGGCTCGAATTGCCGGCGCTCTGCCATACAAGGCCGCTCTCGCCGCACCGTCCGGGCGCAACCGCGGCAGCGCCGATGCGAGAACTTGAATTGCCTGCCCGCCGGCACGTCGGTCTCTCCGCTGCTTTCGAATTTTCGTTCCCCCCTCCTCTATTCTCACGAAGCCGCCGACGTGCCGACGGCCCTTGCACGGCGAACAGTTCCCGGCAGCTCGATCGGCCTCGTGAGTTCCAATGGGACGAGTTCTGGTCGTTACGCCCGCGTGGATCGAAACGAGAAAAACCGACGTTCCCGGTGCCTTGCTGCCCGCTTCAAAGAGCGCTGCTTCCGTGCGGATCGAAGGGGCGCACCACACTTACTCCTCGGTCTTGCCCGGCCACCACGAAACGCACGTTTGGCTTTCGCCGACTTCGTCATCAAACACGTTCAAACAATCGAGAGAGCAGGTTATACGAGTCTACCAAGTATGAGGTTTTTGGGAGATTTGACGTGAGGCTTTGCTGCGCTTAAGCAGGAGATGTTTTTGACAGTGGGCCAGCATATGCGCTTGGCAAACGATGAATTGCGCCGTGGCCGCGGACACAACGAGCAAGGCGAGCGCGGATGAACTCCTCTTTCCGTCGGCTGCTCGCCGATTACGTGGAGTATCATCGCGATCCCCACAATTGCGCGATGCACGTGTTCGGCATCCTGCTCTTGTTACTGGCTGCCAGTCTTCCGCTCAGTCTTTGGGTCATCACACTATTCGAGATCCAGATCAGCGTGGCGAGCATCGCGCTCACGCCTGTGCTGATCTTTTGGCTCGTGCTCGATTTCGAGCTTGGCGCCGCGATCCTTGCCGCTGTGATCGCATTGCTTGCAGCCGCCGCCGTGATCCTCAACCATGTGACGACCGTCGGGATGTGGTCGCTTGCTGCCACCATAAGTGGGCTCGGTGTTGCATTGCTGATCATTGGGCACTTGGTGTTCGAGCGCCGGCGGCCGGCAATGGTCGACAATCCGACCCATCTGTTGGTCGGACCCATGTTTGTCATGGCGAAGTTGGTTGTCGCGCTCGGCTTTCGGCGCGATCTCGGCATCATCGTCGGGAAGCGTCGCCCGGCCTCTTCCCGTTGAACCATGCTTTCTTGCCACCGTCGCTTCGCAAGGGCCCGTTTGATGGGCTACGGCTTTGTGGCTGCAGGTCGATGAAGGTACGGATATAGACCTCTAGCCGCCCGACCGCGAAGTGTGAGCACCTCGTTGGATTTCCTTTCTGGTGCGTTCAGCCAGCCCGGGCTCGATGATTGATCCATGACGCAGACGTCCGCGTAGATTCGGTATGATGCTGTAGCTGTTGAGCGAGCTACGCTCCGATCTTAGGTATCTGGTGCTTTCGAGACAGATCGTGGCGCGCAACATTGAAATTGGAAATCATCTTCGTCGAGGTGCGGCCGCATCCTTGTTGCGCCAGAGGGTTGATGGCACAAAGCGTCCCGCCGAGATGGCGGGACGTGGCTCTATCAGACGAAGGTAAAGTCTGACGCGGTCAGGTGCAGGTGGGCCAGATCGGCCACACCTTGAAAACTGCCCAGATGGGCGAATTCGTCCACGTGGTTCGCGGACGTGACAAAGGCCAAATTCGCGGTTTGGGTCTGGTAGTCGTGGTAGACGATGATGTCGCCGGCGTTCTCGCCGGAGATCGCACTCGCCGCCTGAGTACCGGAGGCGAAAGACCGATCAGTGATCACCACCACGTGTTCGCCATTGGCACCGGAGGCCGGGCCGCTGTAAAAGGTGTCAACCGGATAGCCCGGCTGTTCACTGGCGTGGTTGACGAAGTTCGCCCTGGAACCGTCGTTATAGAGACCCACGGCATCAAAGGCGAGAGTGTCCTGCGCCGGATCGAAATCCCAGATGCTGGTATTGTCCGGATCCGGCCCGTATTTCGGGTCGAGCCCGGGGATCGGGTTGTGGAACTGGAAGACAAAGGTGTCGTGGCCGGAGCCACCGCTCAGAAAATCCCTGCCGTCACCGGCAAAGAGCACATCATCGCCGGGGCCGCCGTAGAGCTTGTCATTGTCTACACCGATGATGCGCGGTTGGTCGCGGTTATTGCCGCCGTAGTCGCCGCCGTAGAGATAGTCGTTGCCCTCTTCGCCGAAGACCTGGTCATTACCGGCAGCACCGAAGACGCGGTCATTGCCCTCGCCGGCCGAGATGGAGTCGTTGCCAGGCCCCCCGTCGATCCAGTCATTGCCGCGGGGATCCATCATCAGATCGTCGCCGCTGCTGCCGAAGAGGCTATTGTCACCCGAGCTACCCCAGATAAACCTTTCCATCGCAAATGCTCCTTAGGATTCACCCCTACATCGCTGCCCGATGCCTTCGTATTCCTCGTTAGGACGGCGAAAGAAATCGATTGTTTTGATGGATATCATTTACATTGCGAATGCATTCATAGGCGCCTCACGGGCTTAGACTTACACGTGTTCTCCGTCATCGAGGGTCCGTCACCATTCATAAATGAGAGTCGAATGCGCGTGATTGCAACTGCTGCAACCACAGGCGTACGCGAGGGCGAAGCCTGCCCCATCATGCTGATGGTGACGTTCTGGCAAGTTTCCACATTGATGCGTCAATCGAATTCTCGCGCGATAAAGCTCGCAGAATTTGTGAGCCGAGAGCTGATGTCGTCTCCTTGGGTCTCCAAGAACCGGAAACCAAGTCCAGAGAGCGGAGCGGGCGACCTGATGCCTAACGCCTGAATGGCGGGACATCTCAGTCGCCGTTAGATTGTTCCGGTTCTTGAGAGACGAAACGTGCCTTTGGCCTCGTTGATCGTTTTCGGCCGCCCTTTGGTGGTCCGCTTGCCCCGTTCGCCTTCGGGCACAAGACGTAGTACCGGCCAGCCGATGCTCGCCGATGGCAACCTTATTCTTGGCCAAAAGCCCTCCTCGCACGTGACTTGGGTGCGCCTACCCAAAAGAGCGCCCCGCCCGATTAGATCGGGCGGGGCGGGTGATGCGAGGCTTACTCGCCGGTCTTGCGCGGCCGCGACCAGAGGAGCGTACAGCCTTCGCCGTCTTCATCGTCGAACAGGTTGGCGTAGATCGGCGCGTTGAACGAGGGGTCATCGAGCTTGAGCGAGAGGTAGTCGCGGCCTTCC
>NZ_AXAS01000118.1 GCF_000472925.1 Bradyrhizobium sp. Ec3.3 | reverse complement strand
GGTGCGGCTCCGCCAGCAGCCATTGCGGCCATGCCCTGCTCGACCATCGCTTCCAGCTTGTCGATGAGGTCGCGGTCGGTGCCCTCGGGCTCGGCTTCGGTNGCCTCGAGCCCGGCCAGAATCTCCTTGATGCGGTCGATCGACGACAGGATCACCGTCACCGCCTCAGCGGTGACCGGCATGCCGTCGCGGAATTTGCCCATCAGCGTCTCGCCGGCATGCGCCAGCGCTTCGAGCCGCGGCAGCCCCAGAAAGCCGCAGGTACCCTTGATGGTGTGGACGAGGCGGAAGATGTTATCCAGGATCTTGGCGTTGTTCGGCTCCTGCTCGAACTTCACCAGCTGATTGTCGACGGTGTCCAGGCTCTCGCTGGTCTCCGTCAAAAACTCCCGCAACAGATCATCCATGAAAACAGGCCTTCATAAGGGAGGGCGCACATGTGCGCCTTTCAGAATGGGGCCAGCTTCTCCGCAAAGCGTTTAATATTGGTTGAGTAAGTGCAAAAGAACGGAACCAACAAAGAGATAAGGCGCTCCGAAGGTTTCGAAGCGCCTTGTAAAGCTTTGATTAACGAGTGCCGTGCGGTAGCCGTTTACGAAGCCGTAACAGTTATCGCCTCGCCCTCGGGCGCGAGCTTCACGGTGAGCCCGCAGGCCTGCGCCAGCAGGCGCGTATAATAAGGCTGGATCGCATGCGCGTCCGCGGCGGGTCCGCGCTCGCCGCTCAAGAGCTCGGCGATGTTCTGCGGCAGGCGCGCATTGTGTCCGGTGGCGGTGACGCAAAAGCTCATGGTCTCGCCGTCGCCGATCGGATCGACCTTCAGCATGCCGCCGCGCGGGATCGTATGCTGCGCGATCACGAGCATGTTGAGCAGCAACTTGACGCGGTTCTTCGGCAACAGCAGCCGCGGCAGATTCCAGGTGATCGTGCACTTGCCGTCCTCGATGTGGCCGCGCGCCATGTTTTGCGCGTCACCGAGATCGATCTGCGCGCCGGACGATCCGGCCGCGCCGAAGGCGAGCCGGCAGAATTGCAGCCGCGCCGATGCCGTCTTGGCGCTCTTGCGGATCAGATCCAGCGCGAATTCACGATCCTCGGGCTTGGGATCGTCATCGAGCACCTCGAGGCCATTGACGATGGCGCCGACAGGGCTGATGAGGTCGTGACAGACCCGCGAGCACAGAAGCGCCGCGAGTTCAAGCATATCGGGAGCAGTAGCGGTACCGGGTGACGAGGTGCCAGACATCGATGGTTCCTGGAATTGCACGGCCAGAAGGCGGCGAATCACGCGTGCCCTAGAATTGGCTCGGGTTCTAACATTCGCACCCCCGTCGCAGCTAGCGCTTGCGATAGGCTCGAAGCGGCCATAAGGGACGCGAATCAACTTGAGGCGAAAGAGGTTGCCGATGAATGAGGCATGCAGGTGAAGGGGCGCATTGAGGGGCCGACTGCCCTTGGCCTGATGGAGCCGTTGACTGCGCTGGTGCTGAAGGCGGGCGAAGCGATTCTCGCTGTCAATCGGGCCGCGATGCGGGTCGACGGCAAGCAGGACGGCTCGCCGGTCACCGAAGCCGACCTCGCCGCCGACCGCATCATCGGCGAGGGGCTTTTGCAGCTCGCGCCCGACGTGCCGACGTTGTCGGAAGAGCGGGCTCAGCTTGCGACGCCGCCGTTTCAGGGCAGCTTCTTCCTGGTCGATCCCCTTGATGGCACCAAGGAATTCGTCGCGGGCCGCGACGAGTTCACCGTCAATCTCGCCATCATCACCGATGGCGTGCCGCTGCTCGGCATTGTCAGCGCGCCCGCGCTCGGCCTGCTCTGGCGCGGCATCGTCGGGCGCGGCGCGGAGCGCGTGAAGTTTGATGGCGCTATCATCACCGCCGCCGAGCCGATCCGGACCCGAAAGCTGCCGAAGCCGGGCGAGCCCTGGGTCGCCGTGGTCAGCCGCTCGCATGGCGATGCCAGGAGCGAAGCCTTCCTTGCCAGCCGGCCCGGCGCGGTCAGGCAGACGGCGGGCTCGGCCGTCAAATTCGGCCGCATCGCCGAAGGCACTGCCGACATCTATCCCCGCCTCGGCCCGACCTCGGAATGGGACGTCGGAGCCGGCTGTGCCGTGGTCACCGCCGCCGGCGGCAAGGTCACGGACGGCAAGGGCGGCGAGATCCGGTTCGGCGAGAAACGCGACGACTTCATCGTCCGGGAGTTCATCGCCTGGGGCGACCCGCAAGGCGAGTTCGGCCCTACTGGCTGAGCTGCTCCTGCAGCGCGGGCCAGCGCTTGCCGACTTCGTAGAGGAAACGCTCGGGATTGGCGGCAAAGGCGTCGCGACTGTCCTCCCGGCTAAACAGATAGAGCCGCTGGGCCGAGATCACGAAGAAGCGGGGATTGCCCGCAATGACGACGCCGCGGGCGATGTCGGTGGGATCGTAACCGCCGAACTGCGGTCCATAGACCTCGGGATGGGCCAGGAACTCGGCCCGGTTGCCCTCGTTGCGGAACCGCCAGACTGCACCCCACAGGCTTGCCTCGAACTCGGCGGTGCCCTGGACAGGCCCGCCATCGACGAAATAGGCCACGGGATCGAACCCCTCGATGGCCACCCCGGAAAAGCGGTTGACCACGATCCGCTCGGTGGTGGCGGCCTCGACCGCCGGGCCGTAAAAGACAAGCCAAAGGCCGGCCAAAAGCGCGATCCAGGGGCCGATCAAGGCAATTCCGGGGCGCAAAGGGCTATCTTCCTGCCGTTGTGCCGTCATAGTTGCTGCGGATAACATCCGAGTCGAGGGGACATCCAGCGCAACCTAGCCCTCGCCTGTTGGCGTCAGGTTAAAGGTGCGTCCGGATTCGATACCAGGGGTTCTTTTATGACTTTCGCATCACGCCTCGCCGCGGTCGCACTTGCCGCGCTGGTGGGCTGGGTCGTGCCGGCCTCCGCACAGCAGGCGCCGCCGCCCAACCTGCCGCCGCCGCAGCGGACCCCGACGCCGAACACCTATGGGCCGGACGAGCTCGTCGGCGCCGGCCACCGCTTCTTCGGCAACGTCTCGCGCGGGCTCGCCTCGATCATCGAGAAGGCGGTCAGCCAATGGGGCCTGCCGAACGGCTACATCCTGGGCGAGGAAGGGTCCGGCGCCTTCGTCGCAGGCCTGCGCTATGGCGAAGGCACGCTCTACACCAAGAACGCTGGCGACCTCAGGGTCTTCTGGCAGGGGCCCTCGCTCGGCTTCGACTGGGGCGGCGACGGCGCGCGCACCATGACGCTGGTCTACAACCTGCCCGCCACCAACGCGATCTACCAGCGCTTCGCCGGCATCGACGGCTCCGCCTACATCATCGGCGGCTTCGGCATGACGGCGCTGACCGCCAACAACATCGTGCTGGTGCCGATCCGGTCCGGCATCGGTCTGCGGCTCGGGGCCAATATCGGCTATCTGAAATACACGCCGCGCGCGACCTGGAACCCGTTCTAGAGAACTCGCCCGGGGTCTTCGACAAAAAGGTCGAAAACAACCCCATGCAAAGTAGCCGATGACCACCGGCGCGATGCCTTGCGCATCGTGCGGAACCGTCGGGCAAATCAGCTGCATCATCGCGGCGCGCGGGATGGATGGAGCCGTTGCGGAGCTGCCTTTCCGCTAGCGGGAGCCGTCACGTCCTGAGGCTCCCCTACTTTTTCGGTTACAGATTCACGTTAACGACGGGCCGGGGCTGGCTTTTTGCCGGCCCGCCATGGCATGGTCTTTGGTAAATTTTTCCTTGTCTTTGGGAGTTCTGGCTCATGGTCGAACCGATCATGTACCTTGCGATCGGTTTCCTGCTCTCGATGCTGTGCGGGCTCGCGATCGTGCCGCTGGTGCATAACCGCGCGGTGCGCCTGACCACGCGTCGGCTCGAGGCGGCAACGCCGCTGTCGATGGCGGAGATCCAGGCCGACAAGGACCAGCTCCGCGCCGAATTCGCGATGTCCGCGCGAAGGCTCGAAATGAGCGTCGATCAGCTCAAGAACAAGACCACGAGCCAGCTTGCCGAGCTCGGCAAGAAGAGCGACGCCATCAACCGCATGAAGATCGAGCTTGGCGAGAAGAACGCCACGATCTTCGCGCTTGAGGCGCGCGAGAAGGCGGTGAAGGAGCAGCTCCGCGCCACCGAGGAGGAGTTCAGCGCCAAGACCGAAAGCTTGCGCACCGCCGAGCAGGCGCTGACAGACAAGCAGGGCGAACTCGCCAGGATCAACCACGAGCTCTCCGACCGTTCGATGATGGCGGAAAGCCGCCAGGTCGAGCTGGTCACAGTGCGTGCGCAGATCGAGCAGCTGAAAAATCGCGTCGGCGATGCCGAGAAGGAGTTTGCCTCGACGCAGGCGCGCCTGACGCAGGAGCGTTCGGACTCCGAAACCGCCTCGCGCGAGCTCACCGACGCGCGCGGGCGTGTCGAGAATCTGAGCCAGCGCGTCACCGAGCTTGACCGCCAGCTCATCGTGCAGGTCAAGGAGGCCGAGATGCTGTCCGGCCGCGTCGCCGATCTCGAGGGCCGGCTCGCAACCCAGGGCAAGCTGCTCGCCGAGCGCGACTACGAGAACAACCAGCTCCGCCAGGGCCAGGAGACGGCCGAGCGCACCATCAAGGAACTACGCACCGAGATCGCCGGCCTCAGCGCCGGCAACAAGTCGCCGGCGCTGGAGGCGCTGCGCAGCGAGAAGGCCGCGCTCGAGGAGCAGCTCAAAGCCGCGCGCGACGAGCGCGGCAAGCTCCAGCGCGACATCAACGCGATCCAGCAGCAGGCCGAGAGCTCCTGGGCGACCGAGCGCATGGAGAACGCGCTGCTGCGCGAGCGCATCAACGACATCGCCGCCGAGGTGGCCAAGCTCGCGATACAGCTCGAAGGCCCGAACTCGCCGATCGAGGCGCTGCTCGCGACCGAAGCAGGCCAGGCGCCGAAGCCCGCCCCTCGCCCGGCCAATGGCGCCACGACGAACGGCGCGGCCGCGGCCGGCCTGCCCGAGGGCGGCGGCACGCTCGCCGAGCGCATCCGCGCCCTCCAGGCCCACGCCTCCCGCGCCCGCCAACAGGGCGCGTAAGCGGCCAAAAGACGATTTTCGCAGGGATTGCGAAGTCTACGGACAGTTTTCCGGCTGGATGCCGCCTGAAAACTTGACACCTTTGGCCCGCACTTCTAAATCGCGGGCTCTGACATGCCGGTCGGCCAACCGCCTGACCGGCACATTGGTCCCGGGCGCATAGCTCAGCGGGAGAGCGTTCCCTTCACACGGGAGAGGTCCAAGGTTCGATCCCTTGTGCGCCCACCATTAGACCTTTATCATCAACCACTTAATGAATTAATTCCCTGGATGTGTGCCCCAGAAAAGCCGGGGCACAACTGGGGCACTTCGGCACAGTTGATGCCGGCGAAATGCCGGCCAGTGCGTCCTGATGAGCGCGTTGTATTCACTGGCGCTCGAGAGGCGTCGTGGCCCGTTCGCTTTACACTGGCGACAAACGCATCTTCGGCGAAGACAAGGAGGTTCGATGGCAAAGAGCTGTTCTCGGAGTCGAACCTTGATTGGGACGGGCATGCATGGGTCGTCTAGGGCGATTGGCTCGCGGATGTGTCGGTCTCCCGCCCAATTGAACAGGGACTACTCGGACAGGCTCCTAGAGCACTGACAGCCGAGATCATCAACGATGTGATAGCGGCGATAATGGATAGATACGCCGCCGCACCCTGCCTTCATCCACCAACTCTTGCGCGGAGGATGAAAAAGGCGGGCGCAAGCGCCCCGCTTCCATGACTATCGAACGGACTTGGATCGAACCTCAGGCCAACCGCCCATGGCGACCGATCATGCTCTCGATCCTCATATCAAGCATCAGCGTCTTGAGATCTGGCGGTGGGTCAGGGTTCTCATTGTGGTGGATAATTGCCTGGTTCACCTTGCGTCCGCAGCCGTCGACCCACCCCTGATTTTCCTCATGGATTGTCTGCGAGCCATCGGGCGTCAACTGATCGAGAGTCCGCCCGGCGTTGGACTGCGTCACCTTCAGATTGTCTTTGCCATCCTTGTCGTCACCGAGCCCCTCGATAACCATGGCGTTGTCGCCGTTCGTAATAGTAAGCTTCGAGGAGATGGTTTTGCCGTTACCGTAATCGACGGTGTTCACGGTGATCTTTGTGCCGTCATCGAGCTGCAGGGTCATGTCTTTCTTGAAATCGAAATCGTCCCTGCCGTCGCCATTGGCATCGACGTGAGGATCGCCGTGGATCTTCGTGACATGGCCGGTCTCGTTGTTACGAACCATCCAGGTGCCGTCCTTCTCCTTGGCTGTGATCGTGTACTTGTCGCCAAGGTTGATCGTGGCCTTGCCATCCTTGACCTCATGCGTCCACACCGGATCCGGCAAAGGCGGCTGGCTCTGGTACTGGTAGGTGCCCGCCGGAACACCGCCGGCATACCGCTCCAACAACGTATTGAACGTGGTATTGGCGGCCGCGCCTTCCGGCACCAAATTACTCGTCGCCGCATCGAAAGCGCCGACCACGGGAAGACCGGTCACGGGAAGATACACCATTGTAATTCACTCCTGTTGCATTGAAGTCCTTTTGCATTGAAGTAAGCGGCAGACTGCGAGTGCCACGCGCATAATCAACCGGGCACATTACTCACGAAATCTTCCGAAAGCACCGTTCGCCCGTCCGTGGCGGGCGCACCATGTTTCTCGTTGCCAACGACACCAGCCTTGATGAGATGAGGCGACCCTACCTCTCTCATCCGAGCTCCCCGGCACGTTCATATCGCGCGCATCCAACTCGCAGGGACTCTACCCGTAGTACCTGTCGAAAAGCTGACGATGAGTAACGACCGACTAGCATCTCAGCTTTCGTTACCACCCGACCGACGTGCGCCTGTGGAGCTCATGCGAGGCATGCACTACATGGGCGTGTTGCCGAACGAGGACCGGCAGCAGACGAATTTCACCATTGGTGGCGCGCCATACACGGCAACGTTGGGCCTGTCACGTAAGCAAAACGACATTCGGGTCTTCCTAACGCATCGCACGTAATGGCTGTGGACGCGACCCGTCCGACAACCTCAACAAGGACTGAGCGAGACCGCTGACTTCGGCCGAGCCACGAGCGCCACCTTGTCGGCTGGGGAAGATGTCCTCACGGGGATAGCAAAACGGGATGTGGCGCGATGCGCGGCAGAGATCCGTATTGAATTCGATGGCCGTCCAATTCTCCCCGACCGTTGTCAGAATTTGCCTTACCTAACCTTGGACTGTCGCCTCAAGTTCTCCTCTCACTCTCGGCTTTGCGGGAAATCCGTCGATCAAGCCGATGCTGACTTCTCCAACCAAGGGGATCGTATTCCGGGAGTTACCACCATTTGATCCTCATCGCTTAGACGATCTTCCATGCCTAAAAGGCTGAGCCCTACAGCATTGTGGCTCGACACGTCCGTCAGATCTCAGCTCGAGCACAAGCCGATAGATGTTGGTGGTTGCAACCGATCCCCCGTTGTCAGAGGATTGCTCGCCGATAGACCCGTTCGTATGTCGCTGTAAGCTCTGGTGCAACCCCACTAACGCGCCCGTCCGAAGTAGTCAGCATTGTTCATGTATTTCTCCTAGAGCGAAGACCTGCAAACCTGTTCGTTGGGGTGTTTCATGAAGAGACGAGAGAGCGATGATAGATTTGATTTTAGAGCCGGTGGGGCACCCTCTACGACACCCAAACGATCAAGAGCTAAGAAGCTGACAGCAACAATGAAACGACGCGCTTTGAAAACTCGGAAACCCGAGCAGAAGCGCTCCCCGTTTCGTGAACGAAACTGAATACTCGAGAGGCCTTGGAGGTTATCGAAGCGCAATCAGACGTCGTTGAACCGCCTTATGGTTGAGGCACGGTTTCTGGAGTCACTTTTCGAATGAGAATACTTCTACTTCTCTTCGCGGCGCTTTCAATCATGATGGCCGCACATGGGCCGCGCCAGGATGTTTTTGTGCCGCGCTCGACCGCGCCCTTGCCTCCAGTCAACGTGACCTAGCCGCTGTTCCTATCTGAGACATTGACGCTGAACACGAAAGCAACGCGTCGAAGGTCGGGAAAGACCCAGTAGGCGCGCCGATCAACGTCGCTCGGCTTAATTTACTTGAAAGTATCGACGGCTGGCCCTTCGCCCCCTCGTTCAGAACCCTGCAAGAGGACATCTTCTTCGAGTAACGCGACGAAACGCGTGCCATACGCGTCGGTTGATCGAAACACAAGTGGATCGTTGACTTTGCGTTCGGCGTAATAGATCACAAGCTCTAGAATGGAACGGCCTGAAATTTGTAAGTGCTTTCCACCATCCATCAGCATCTCGTCGATCTCACGGCACCATCTTGCTCGGAGACGGATGCAACCAGCATTGCTCCTCGATCTCAAAGAAGAGGCTCGGCGCCTCGCCCGGATCACGCACGAGCAGGTCGAGTCTCGTCCTGATCGAGGCCGAAGAACTGACCGAACAAAAAGCCACAGCCCGGCGGCGTCCGGCGCTCATCCAAGACGAGATGCGCCGGATCCAAGACGAGGTCGGTGAGAGCGAGGCAGCCGCGTGGCGCACGCACCGCGAGACGCAACGCTTCGGCCGGCCGCGAGCGCGTGAGGTTCTTTGCCTTGCTGATTTTCGCCGCTCGATAAGCGGCGCTCGCGCTATAACGCCAGCGGTGCGACCGTCCTGCAATTCGAGAGGCTATGCCGTCACAACGGTGGAAAAATCGGCACGCGGTGCGTCGCCGTGGAACGTGCACCGCGTGCCGCCGAAGCTCGTGCCAGTGCGCGGGCGACCAGCCCGCCGATACTGGTCGCCTCTTCCACGAGCATCAGTATGTCGCGTATGCCGCATCCACCTGACGAGAAGCTGACGGCGCGGCCACTTGCATCTGTCTGGTCCGGAGGCAGCCATGGCCATAATTGAGCTGTACGAGACCTATTGCGCGCTGGAGGTGCAAATCACGCGTTCGGCAGCGGCGCGCCGAGATCGAGGATTCAATCTGCGCGCGGATCACGGTGAGACCTGCATCGGCGATCTTGTGTTTCGCCTCTTCCAAGTCTCGATTGCGGGCCGCCGGCTGTCTTCTTTTCGAGTGACGCGGCATCTGCCTCCGCCGCCGGATGAAAGCGCGGGGGTTCGGCTTCTCACGAACGCGGGCCGATTTGCTAGGCTAGCATAGGCCAATGAGCGAAGAGCGTTGGATCGCGCAAAGAGGTCCTGCGGATCCAATCCTCTGCCCGCCCGCGCTGTCGCTTGAGGCGCTTGTATTTAGCCATCGCCCAACGCGCGAGGCGTCGGTTCAGATAGCGCAGCGTCGGGTTGGCGTTCATCTCGAACTCTCCTTTCCTATGCTGCTGCAGCACACGCTCAATGGCTGGCCTGCATGTTCCCCTGCCGACGCTTCGCCAGCGCCCTCACGGACGCTGCCGCACGGCTCGGGGCCGATGTGAGGCGCTACTCCTTGGTCGTAATGGACTCTCACCATCTATTCCTTGCCGGCCTCCCGGCGTACACTCGGTCAGACTAAGCCGTTGATATGTTTTGCCTTGTTAGGTGTTTGCCCTACGTTTCACGGTGGTTCACCCAATACGTTGCCATTTCGCGGCGCTCTGAAGATGATGTAACCTTGAGGGCCCACTCGCCGGCGTTTCGGTTACGTTTTTGACCAGATTGTCAGGAGATGAGTATGCCCGCCCGCACCCAAAGCGCCGGCACCTCGCACGCTGAGTTCATGCGAGCCGCGAACGACGAGCTAGCCAAGTTCGAGCGCCGCGAGCGCGAGTTTCGAAAGAACGACCGCGACGAAAGGGCCAAAACGTTGCAATTGCCGGTAGAAAAGTACGACGCTGAACATTGGCGCACACGGAAACCATCAAGCCTACTTCATCGAACCTGAGACCGCGCGCTCTCGGTGCGACATGAACATGCCTCAACACGACAGCAGTGCGGACAGGCGTCTGTCTGACGTGGTGGTCTTGCTGCAGGGTGGCATCGACACTCGCTGTAGGAACGGAATAGGGAAACGGCACGAGCAAGAGGTTGAAGGCATGATGTTCGGACTCCCGGCCGAGTTCGTCGGCGATATGCCAATGCGTAGTTACATTGGCGATCGACGGCAACAGAGCGAGGTGGTGAGTGAGGGAGCGAAGCGTGCAGCCGACGGTCGGCGGCGGAGCCAGCGCATCGATCCGCGCCGTCATCCGTCGGCACAGGACCTCGAAATCCTGCACACCCATCTGTGGCCAACGCCGTAGCGGGATCGGATTAGCCGCCGCGCCGAGCAGCGGAATAACGGGCTCCGAGCCGACTCCGCCTGGTCGACCGACGACGACGTTGTCCGCCGCCACGGCGAATCTTTTGCTGAGGAATTGCTGGCAGTTCCGTCGGCCGAGTTGGAAATCGTGCGCGCGGAATCTTTCGTCGAGAAATCCGCCGAGGCCGCCGAGCAAGCCGCAAGCGATCGCGTAGCGTTCGAGCGGAACCCGCGCTTCCACCGTGGCCGGCGCCTCGATCCGGGGAACGCGGCGCAGCGGCGCAATCAGGAAACGGCTGAAGTCGCGTCCGTCGACGGCGGGAGCGAGATCAGAAGCGCGAAAGCGCGCCTGGTTGAGCAGCGCCGGCAACAGCGCGCGGACGATCGCGGTGAGCGCGGGAGAAGGCGAGCCTTCAGGCAGGAAATTCGGCGGCTCGGGAAACGGCGCCACCATTATGTTCGTCCGTTCGACCGTCGTGCCATCTGTCGGAGCGCGCGACGATCCCCCGATCAATGCGAACTGTGCGTAGTCGAACGGGTTGTTGTTGACGATGCCGCCGTCGAGGCTCTCGAAGTTGAAGGTATCACACTGACCTAGCTAGCACTACTCTGGCAGATTTTTAGTGGTGGCGAGATTTTTGGGATTCTCAAGAGAGTGCTTGCGTGATTCATAAGAGGTCGGCTCATGGAGGGCCGATCAATGAACGTGGACTGGCGGGCTGATCTCGATCGCTGGCTAGCGCCGTTTGTCGCGGCACTACGGCACAAGACGAGGGCGCGGATGTGTCCAGCCTATATCGCGGGGCTGATTGGTCCAGGAGACCGCAAGAGCATTCAGCCGATGGCGAC
>NZ_AXAS01000117.1 GCF_000472925.1 Bradyrhizobium sp. Ec3.3 | reverse complement strand
GTTTCGCTCTCATGCGTGATTTTCGGAGCAGCAAGCTTTTTTGGGAAACCCCAGATCTCGCGTCCGCCGGCGATCGGCGCATGATCGTCGAGATACATGGCGTGCACATAGCCGCCCTCCTGCACCACCCCGTCAGCGGCACGAAACCGCACAGGAATGACTTGACCGGTTTCAGTGTAGTCGCCAAAACCGGTGGAGTCCGGCATGCGGATGAACTCGTATGAGACCGTGTCACCGGTCACTTCCAGTGGTTCCGGCACGACTTCCCGCAGCGCATCCACATCGGTACGGTAGCTGATGACAACAAATTCGCGATTGTAGAATTTGTACGGCCCCTTGGGATAGGCGGGGTCGTTGAGTGGCATGGCGAAAGCCTTGGCACGAACATCGGCGAGCTTCATAAATCGGACTCCTGACTGTTGCCGAAATGTATTGGATCCAATTATCCAACCGCTCCGCGACCTTGTTTGGCGAGATCGAAGGTAAACACGCCATCCGCGTCGTCTGGGCGTTGCAACACCTCAGGATGACGTAGCGTCCGAACCGCATCGTTGTAGCCGGTCTTCCAGTGTTCCTCCATCGTGCGGCGGGAGAACTCATAATCCTTGGAGCTACCTTCATAATTCTTGGCGCGGTAGATCAGCTGTATAAGATTGTAGACTTTCTCATCTGCAAGCTCCGCCAGCCTTTCCGCCTCCGGCGACTGCAGCAGGTCCTTGGGTAGCTTCTTGAGCAGTTTTGCGGCTGTCCGGCGAGCCATCTGCATTTTCTTGAATTGATCGGTCGCGCTGCGTGTGCGGCTGGAGAAGCGGATGTCCTTCTGACGTAATTCAACCTCGGTCAAGTTGCGCGGTAGTTCGCCGCGCGCGCTCCACAGATCGAGCTGAAAAACGAGGGTGTCTTGCCTGGGGCTGCTGTCGAGCAACCATTGCAACGGCGTGTTTGAGACGAGGCCGCCGTCCCAGTAGAATTCTCCCTCGATTTCCGTGGCCGGAAAGCCGGCAGGCAAAGAGCCGCTGGCCATCACATGTTGTGGGCCAATCTGGTCGGTGGCGTTATCGAAGTAGACGAAGTTGCCGTTGCGGACGTTCACAGTGCCTACACTGAAGCGAGTTGCTCCGGCATTTATCAGGTCGAAATCCACCAGGCGCTCGAGCGTAGCTTTGAGTGGAGCAATATCGTAGTAGCTCATAGCCGCGGGGCTCATGGACGGATAAACGTAGGGCGGCGGCTGACGGAGTTTGAAGAAACCGGGCGCGCCGAAGAGCAGGATGGAGAATGAGCGGAGCTGGTTGACGATTCTGTGGGCGAACTCGTCTTCGAGCTTAAGCTCATGCAAATAAGGTATTCCCACAGGAGAGTTGCTGACGGTCTCCCAGAATTCCCGTAACCTCTCGACACGCTTCTCCGGCGGATTGCCGGCAATAAGCGCCGAGTTAATAGCTCCGATCGAAATGCCCGCTACCCAGTCCGGATGCAGATTGGCCTCCGCCAGGGCCTGATAAACGCCGCCCTGATAGGCCCCAAGGGCACCGCCGCCTTGCAGCACCAATGCGATCCGCTCGAACGGCGGGCGCTCAGTCGTGATATGGGTCTTTCGCAGCAAAGGCTGACGGCTGGGCATTACGTCCTCCTGTGCTTACTGTGCGTTGCTCCACCGTCCGCGCGTCATTGAACCATCATTCTGGTCCTCATCGCGGTTGCGAGAGCCCCGAAGCCGTGGGTCTGCGGGGCTCTTTTGAGAGTTAGTTATTCGCGTCGGCCCGGGCGTGCCGGATGACCCGATGTTCCTCGCTGGTGAGCTGCACCGGCGCGAGCTTGAATGTGCCCGAGACCCCATAGCCCTGATCGTCGGTCATGATCAGCAGAATGTTGGGTGCGCCTTGCGGTGGAACAACGCGCGCGGGCCAATATGGCTTTGACTGGCTGGCCTGCAGGCCGATTTGCCCGCCAAACTTCTGCGGCGGCGGTGGAACGTACTTGCCATCAATCGTCGTCGTTGCATCGGGCGAGCCCGGCGTGCCGGTGGTTTGTTGCGCCAACGTCGGCGCAATCGTGAGCATGGCCGACATGACAGCGGAGAGCATCAGTGCCGATATTCTCATGATTTTTCCTCCGTGCAGCATCGGGTGAATGGACGGATCGACCGTGGACATGTCGAGCCTTAATGCTCTGCACGGATCGAGCGGATTCCAAAGCCCGCAAAATGGAAGTGGGCTCACCCAAAGGGACTCTCCCGGTTCCCGGGAACGAATGCATCTGCATTACGTCGTTATGTCCTCGACGGAGTCCAAGTAGATAAAGAGAATTGCCATTTGTTGATCTACGTCAAAGGCTGTGCTGCCCCTGCGCCAATCCCGCTACACGCAATGACCAAACTTACAAGCTTGTAAGTTTCGTGTAAGCGTACGCCGAACCACCGCCTCCCGCGGGGTCGAAAAAAACAGCCGCGCGGCGCTCGAATTCGGATCGCTTCCGCGCGCTAGAAACAAAAATGCGGATACGAAATTCTGATAGTTGCCGCCCTCGCCTCCTTCGGGCACGATGACGCAAGTCCTTCGGACGCGAATGCCGCTGTAATTGGCTTTCGAAGCACAAGCAGGCCAAGGCGGAGCATGGCTCGATTTTTTCTATAACCAGCCCCTGTCTTTCGATTTCTACAATTCCCGCGACAGCGCCACCCGTGCAAAAGCATGCTTTCAGATTAGAAAAGGGGTCCCCCCATCTACCTGGGGCGTTCAGCGAGGTGGGCCGGTCCGCTGGGCCTCCGACAAAAAAGCCCCCTGTGCCCAGGCGCGCGAAGTGCTGGCCTCGAGGCGAGCGAGGCTAGCCTTGAGAGACCACGAACGGCTTGATGCGCCCTTCGACTGGCGAACCGTACCGAAGCTGATCGAGGTAGTCGGCCCAAGCCTGCATCATCTCGACACGCTCGCTCCAGAACTGCGCTGCGTGCATGCAAGGCGCGGCGCACACGGCGCAACGCCTTGTTGCTCTTCGACGAGGGCTGCACTGCGTGCGTTGGAAGAATTGGACCAAGCCACTAACTCGCGCTTTGCGAGGTCGGATCTCGATTGGTGAAAACGCCGTTGGAGAAAAGTTGGAGAAGGGCTGAGAGAATAAGTCTGAAAATGATCTAACCTGTTGAAATCGCTGGCGCTCCCTAGGGGAATCGAACCCCTGTTTCAGCCTTGAGAGGGCCAAGTCGATCCGCTCGATGATCATCCTGAAAATATTTCGGAGATAGCAGCCTATAACCGCACCAGTAACAGCGTGAACGAACCGCAACGAGCGCGAGTCTGCCGCTCATAACGGTTTGGTTGCAGGTTCGAGTTTTGCGGGGCCCGAACTGTCTGCTGGCAGTCGATCATTACAGTTGGAGCTGGCCGCTCTGCTGGCTGGACACGGCAATAATATGCCCAGCTTGCGACATTCTATCCAATTCTTCGACGTCATCTTTTGAGACCTTCAACTCGCAACGAAAATGAACTTCATCGCCCGAACGGATTGTTTGGCGGTCTTAGATTTGACCACAAAACTGCAGCGGCGATGGCGAACCCGGCGGACCGGCTCCCGGTCACAATCGAGCGGCTGGAAAGAGCGCTTGTGCTACTTGCTTATTTCATCGAGCTGGATGGCGACGTGCACGTGCCGATGTACGTGAAATTCGAGGCCGAACTCGCCGAATTGAAAACAAAAGAAGCTATCAAATGTCGGGCGCGGAAGCGTTTGGAGTGCTACCTCAACGAAGGTGGTGGCTTGAAAGCAATTCGCTGAAGGTACTTACGCTTCAACTCGAGAGAAGGTCCCTTGCCGTATTTCGGCTTGTGAGTGTCGTGCCCCATCAGACTATCGATTAAACTGTCCTGGGCTTCGGCTGCAATAAGCCGGTCCTTGAAGCTGTGCCTGAGCGAGTAGACGGTATGGTCCTCCGTTGGACGCAATCCGTTTTCGAGCAGAAATTTGTTGGCAGTCGCAGAGAACGTAGAGGAATTATCACGATATCGGGGGAAGCCCTCTGGCTTCGCTTTCAGGGCCGCCAGCGCCGCACCAACGAGCGGAACTTCGCGCAAGCTGTCGTCTGTCTTAAGTCGTCGACCATCAGGGAGCACGCTCACGTATGGGATCGTAGCCTTTAGGTGGATCGTCTTGCTGTTGAGGTTCACAACCTCGGACGGCCGGAGCCCCGTATCCGCGATAACATAAATGATGTAGCGCGCGTCCTCGTTCAGCCCATCCAGCGCGCCGTCGGCCAAAAGACGATTTTGGATGAAATTGGTCTCGTAAGGAGTCGGCTCCTTGTCGACCTCACCCTTCAGGCGCAGGCCTTTGAACAGATCAGGTAGGCCTAAGCGGCGCAGAATATTCAATTCCTTGATCATGCCACTCAGTTGCCCAATCTCTCGATTGGCGCTTTTTGCAGCTACTCCTTCCTGCACGACGCGATCCCGCCAAAAGTTGCGGAAGTCGATAGCGTCATCAACTGTAAGCTCCGTTATGAGCTTGTCCCCAACGACACTCTCGAAGCTCTTGACCACTCGTTTTCGGGCGTTGCCCCAAATCCTGAGTTGATCGGGCGAGAGATCTAGAACCTGGTCTCTGGTCTCCGCCTCATACTCTTCGAAGATCTTCGAGACCTTAAACACTGGCTTCCTTTTCAAGCCGAGAACTGCCTCTCTGGCGCCCCCGTCATTCACGAGATCCTTGGCGACGAGCGTATCAAGACGCTCTAACCGTTCGGCTGCTGGTGCGGCGACGAGTTGCGCGTTCTCGATGTAATCGAAGCCGAGTTGGCGCGCTCGCCCTCTCGCTGCGTTGTAACTATCCACGCTCTCTTTTGAGTCGCTGTCCGCGAGTGCCCGCCAGTGTTGCTCGAGGCTGCTGTTGAACTTTTCAGCCACCCGTGATGCACGAACCGCGGCGCGGTCTGAAGCAATTCGAATCTTGGTTGAATGCCTCACAACGCCGCGACGGTCGAGATGCGCAAACTCGGTCGGGACGCGACGCCGTTTCGTCTCGTCAAAAAGTCGGGCATAGGAGCGCGGGCGTGTTGGACGTTTTGTTGGACGAAATGTTGGACGTTCTTTCAGGCGAAAATACGGATTTCGCTCGAAATTTCAATAAATAGCTGCGTTTGCTGGGGATAATCTCAGGGGGATGGAGCGGGTGAAGGGAATCGAACCCTCGTATTCAGCTTGGAAGTCAGATGCTTTTGCAAGGTTTTCTAAGCGCACTTCCGACAAATCGCAGCCAAACGGCTCCATGGTTTTCAAACGACAATTTCGCGCTGTCGGAAGCTTTCGAGGCTGTTGCTGTGGCGGGTCGCTCGGATCGTATCTCTCGCGCCACTGATTTGCGCTTCGCTCGCCGCGGCCCTGGAATAATGCATCGGAGACGCTGGCGGCGGAGTGCCCGGCGGCTGGCAGACCAAACCGACCTGTGATCCACTTAGCCTAAGAAATCGCAACACCCGTGAGTTCGCCCAACTTGGCGATGAGCCGGTCCTGGAATTCTCCGGTTGCCTCACCGTAGCGACCGCTGACACAATCTCGCGCTGTCGGAACGACCTTGATTGGCGCTCCGAGCGGGAACGATGGGTGGTTCCTTGCCGATCAGTGCAATTACTTGCCGTCATCCTGATCCTGGTCACGACTTCGTTAGCGCAGTTGCGACGCTACCGGCGCATCGCAACCCAGACCGACAGATAAGCAACGCACGGGTCGCTCGAAATCTTCGGAGCAAGTTCCATGCGGTGGATCGGATTTCTGCTTGTCCTCGGGTTAGCTTTCCTTGGGACCATGTCGAATGCAGAGCAGCAGCATTCGGCCTTTGTCATTATTGAGCGAACTGAGACCACTGCAAGCGAAACGATCCAGAACGAGTACGCAAAGCTCGCGCGGGAAATCTTGCCGAGATACGGCGGGCGCTATCTGGCGCGAAGCCAGAACAATCTCCTTCTGGAGGGAGCAGGCTCCGCGCCATGTTGTATGGCCATTTTGCAATTCCCAAACCTGGATGCGGTGCGCAGCTGGTACGAGTCACCCGAAAACCAATCGGCCGCAAAAGTTCGACAGAGCGGCGCCAAATTTCGAATCGTTGCGATTGATGGCCTGCCCGGGTGACCGCTTGAGGAAGGTCCGTCTTCGCTGAACATGTAGCGGACTATCACCTAAGAGCTAGCCTGTTCGCGCTGGCGCACTGCGCTTCCGGCGGCACTGTACGGCCTTCCTATCGCCCTGCCCCTGACGCCTGACGCCTGTCGTTGTCGTGGCGATAGCGCCGGGCTCGATGCTGGCGTGTCGGGCGCATTTGACGCAGCGCAACTGGCTCGCGCGGAAACTGTATTAATCGGTCCTCACCAATTGGCGTTATGATCCTCGCTGCTCGCCCGCAGGCGGGTGTGCCTATGAACAGACCGATCTTCGAAACGCAGGTCGAACGTGAATTTCTGCTCGGGCAGCTTTCGCCCGAAGATCGCGCCCTTGTTCAGCAGGTTATGCAGGAGCAAGCCGTAACGGCGGCACAGGCCATTCGGATGCTGGGCATCGGACGGGCAGCTTTAGGCCCCGCCGCCCCTATCACCGAAATCCCTGAGGAGCGCGAGTTCTTGCTTAGCCAGCTATCCCCGCACGAGCGCGCGTTGGCCGAGCGAGCCCTCGCTCGCAACCATGAATTGGCACTCGGCCAGTGCACGGCACAAATCCGCAAGGCTGCCGAACCCAGACAGATGACCAACCTGCCGCTCAGTCCACGCGAGAAGCAGCTCTTAAGGCGCTTTGCCGCCGGGAAACGGATGCTCAGATCGCCCGGCATATTGGTGGTACCGCAGAGCAAGTCGCAGAACAGCGTGTCCGCCTACCTGAAAAGCTGAAGATCAGCGCGCCGGACGAGATCGCGGATGCAGCCGAGCGACTGGCTAGCTGGAGGACCCACAGAGGCATAACGTAGGCCTGGTGTCCCGGCGCGCTGTACGGCCTTCCTACGGCCTAACGCCTCGCGCCGCCCGCTTCCGTTGCGTCTGCTTGAGCGTCACTTGGCGGACCCGGACGAAGAAGAGGACGTTTTCAAATGAAAGAGGCCGCCAATGAGGCAGCCTTACTTGTGGAACTTTGCAAGTGTTTTCTGCACCTCGCTCGAACGGCGCAGCACGACTGTGCTTTGCGCAAGCACCCTATAGCTGTGTTCAAGTGTCTCAAGCAGGTAGTGCTCAGTCCGGTCCTTGGTATCGAGTTTTGCGCTCCGGTAGTGCTCGGCTAGCTCCAGGTATTGCCCATGCTCGTCAGCGGGAACGATTAATGGTGAGCGCTCCTCCAATTCCCGAAGCCGCTCGATTTGCGCTCTGAGCCTCTCCGGTTGTTCCGGCTCGGGCTTCAGCAACGCGCGCAGCTGCTGACCAATCACTCTAATAATTGCTCGGGCGGGGCATAGCGAAGTCTCCCTCGGCACCGAGAAGAAACGCCTGCCCCTCCCGCTGGCTTTCCGCCGCGAGCGCGGCTGCCCATTCAATGGAACTGGAGACCGCCACTTTTGGCTATCTGCGCGAGCGCTTGTATTTGAGAACAGCGGGTCCTGTAGGACCTTTGGCTATCCGCGGCATGCGCCGTGTAGTTGACGGCGAGCGACGGCCTCATGCGTCCAAGTCGCGCCAAGGCATTTCGTTCCCGATCTCTTTACCCCTACGGCGGAGATAGTTCCGGCTTGCTGCCCGCTCCATTCCCGGATGTTGTTGCGACCTAGCAGCGGCGGCGTACGGCTCGCCATTGCTGGCGCTTGCACTGGCGACTTGCCTTGGATGTGTCGTGGGCTCACGCGCTCAGTATGAGTGCGGGTTATGAGATCGCCTTCTGGCCCAAAGCAGCGGTCCCCAATTGTCTGATCTCGCGCCGCTATTGGGGGCTTAGCAGACGCGGAGCCTCCCAGCACGGGCTCCGGGTCCTCTGGGGCGCGCGGAAAACGCGGGGTACGCGAGACGTCGACCCTTAAGGATATTTGCTATGAGAAAATCGGTGGTTGCGGTTGCGGGCAAGTCCTACTCAATATATTCGCGATGCTCCGATAGCGACCAAATTCCGCATCGCCACGAAATTACGCAAGCCTGCTTTGCCTGATATGCAAGAGGCCGCCGACTGAGGCTAGCCTTACTCTGGCGATCGTAATCCGGGTGAGCGCAGCCACCCGCTCATATGCGAACCGGTCTCGGCTTGCCGAGCTCTCCGCAGCAAGTGCTCCCGCTCGATACCCGGGGGGACATCCTTCGCTTCGTCTCGCAGGCGAATGGCCTCTGCCGCTAGACGATCTTCGAGAGACATTGTTTGTTTGAAACATCGCCGCTTTTGCATGGCGTAGCTCCCTGTTTGAGGCGCGAGCGCGGCGTTCTCATCACCTGAGGATACGAACCGCGCGGTGATAACGAAATATGCGGCCCAAAAAGCCACGAGCGCGGATGCAAAAGATAGCGCTTTCGATGCGGAACGAGTGCTGGATTAACATAGGATCAGGATTAACATAGGATATTGCCGTGGATGACTTCGCGTCGCGGGGCGATCGATGTCTGCATGGGGGTCATTTGCGACCGGGGTCGCGCCAGCCCCAAGTCCGGGCTTAGCCCGCTATGCCGCCGAAAGCGGAAGTGAGCTATCCTGCCGCGACGTAACAGGAGCGAACACCGTGACTGAGACGGTCAGCTCGATGATACTGGCGTCGCACCTCGATTGCAGCCGGGCCTACATCGGCAAAGCCGAAGGTGTGATCCAGCGGCAAGGTGACGGCTTTCCGCTCGACCATAGCCGCGTTGCCTACCTGCGCTTCCTGCGGCGCGAGCATCGGCGGTCGCCCCGCACGGAAGCGGACGCTGATCACGTCAAGGCCAAGACCGAACTGCTGCAGATCAAGATCGAGGAGAAGAAGAGCATTTTGGTTCGGCGTGACGCGGCCGACGAACTGATCGACCAGATCGCGGGCACCGTCCTGACGCATCTGTCCGGCATGACGGCGCGCTGCTCGCGCGACCTGGCGGTCAGGCGCAACATTGACGCGGTCGTGGATCAGGTCCGCCGCGAAATCGCGGCAGCCTGTCTTGCCAAGGCGGACGAGATTAACGAGCCGCCGCTCGATAAGCAGGACTGACACCCCGGTCAAGGCGGTGCGCGATGTGGCACATGTCGAACGTGCAAGCGCTGATCTTCGTCGCGGCGATCGTCGTCATGGTCGCGCTGCTCGCAACGCCGAGCCTCGCCCGTGATCGTGGCCAGTATACTGGCTCATCTCCGGAGTTGCGCGCGTGGTTCAACCGCCTGAGCAGTGGCAAGGGGTCGTGCTGCTCGGTCGCCGACGGCCGAACGATCGCCGACGCCGAC
The DNA here is from genome assembly GCF_000472925.1 of Bradyrhizobium sp. Ec3.3. Classification (GTDB taxonomy): domain Bacteria; phylum Pseudomonadota; class Alphaproteobacteria; order Rhizobiales; family Xanthobacteraceae; genus Bradyrhizobium. The sequence goes on along the minus strand of NZ_AXAS01000117.1, from coordinate 2,063 downwards.
TGGATCAGCAGCGGCGGTCACTATCGCGTCCGCGTGCCCGCAGCGATGCCGATGACAGCGAGCTGGTGTGGGTCGATGTGCCCGACGAGGCAGTCGTCACCGAGCTGAGCCGGGCGAGGCGAACGAACGTCTAGCCGCTCTGGGTTCTCGGCTATAGCGTCTCGATCCGCTGCTTCATGCCGGGAAGCATGATGTAGATTGCTTACTTGCTCGGCCGCTTGGGTGCCCACAGCCGATATGCTTCGTCGATTTACGGGTCCGGCTCCGTGGGCTATGCCGGCAACCTGCCGCCGATGACGGGCGTTTTTCAAGATTATCCGGCGCCCGTGATCCGCGACACCGTGATGAGCTGGGGCATGCCGCCGCCGCCGCGCACGGGCGTCCCGCCAGTCACCGACATCCGCTGCCTCGTGCCGTTCAACGGCATCGCCTAGGCCGACCAATCTGTCCGGAAGCGTATCAGCTCGTTCCCGATCCGGAACGCCGGTAACGCAGAAAGCGGCGAGCGTTGCAGATTTACAACCCACGCAGCCCTTCGAGATATTAAGCTGGTCGGTCTTATTTCATGTCTATTTCAATATAATCAGCGGGGGCGAAAAGTGTTTGATGTCTATCGCAATGATAAGCGCGAGTTGCTCGTTCTAAGCAAAGGCTCTGCGATACCGATGCTCAGCTCCAGACATAAGTGGCGGAAGAGCAGAAAAAGAGTTTTCAAAGTCAGCGACGAGATCAAGTCAGCCGTTCAGAGACACGGCTATTACGTCCGCAGCTTGCGGGCCACCAAGGGGCGCACGATCTAGGTCGAACAGGTCGGCGGCCGGTGTTCTCTACAGCGTCACCACCAACCAAGCCGCGATCATCGCCCTGTTCCGCGTGATCAACCGCTACGTCGGCAACCTCGCGCCAATACCCGGCGTCTTCCCTGACTATCCCGCCCGTGATCCGCAAACGGAGGCTGGGACCGAGATGCTGGGGCATGCCATCACCGCTGCTCACAGGTTGGCCGCCGGTCACCAACATCCACAACACGTCATCGCCGCACTGGCGGGGATGGCTCAAGCCAGAGAACAGGTGCCTGGTCCCCGCCAAGAGTTTCGCCGCTGTCCATAACGACCGTATCAGCCGAAACTGCATAAAGTTCATGCCTCGTTCACGTATAGTTCCTGCCGATTGGCCGAAGTTGCATAGTTTTCCCGGTTCTGGCTACCTGCCGCCGCCCATCCAAAATCAGAATTTAGCGGTCAAATCGATCGACCAGGGACGACGATTTGCATAATTTTCCCGGTGATGGCTGCTTGCCGCGACCCACGCGGTTCAACGGGGATCGCGGCACCAAGTCGAAAAGCCAGGGCCGCACCAAGTCTACGGCCCCCTGACGACCGCGCCCATGCCGTGGTCGAGCCGATCCATCCGAAGGCCATGCCTGTGATCCTCACGACCGACGAGGAGCGCGACGTCTGGATGCGCGCGCCGCGGGACGAAGCCAAGGCGCTGCAGCGCCCACTGCAAGATGATGCCCTCAAGGTCGTTGCGCGTGGTCAGGCCCCCGCTTGAAGCTCACCGCCGAACGTCCCTTCGCGGACCCGGAAGCCGCAGCGCGCAAGCTCGTCGAGCTCGCCGCCGGCATCGAAGCCGTCCAGGACGGCCGCATACATATCGAGAAGATCAACGCGCCCCTTCACGCTAAAGGCTAGCGGACCGGAATTTGGTGCCGGCATCAAGCACGCGGTCGAGCGCGGTTGGCTCGGAGGTGCACGAGAGCGGGACCCATGTGCGGCTCTTGAAGACAGAACCAGCCAACCGATAACAAGCCCCCGCTCGATCTTCTTTGGTTCTCAGCGCACACAACCTGAATGTGCTTTGTCGGTTGTAAAAGAACAAATCGTGTCAACTCTCGCTCGCCTGCATGCGGTGTTGCTTAAATCCGCAGAAGCAGATTAAGACATCTCGTTCCTGCCTATCTTTCCCGACATAGTGATTTCGGTGCGAACGGCGGCGGCCGTGCATGTGGACGGCCCTGGCGTTTCTGCCAGCCCCAAGCGCCGGGGCCGCTCCTCATTTAC
>NZ_AXAS01000013.1 GCF_000472925.1 Bradyrhizobium sp. Ec3.3 | reverse complement strand
TGCGTCATCGCGGCATAGACGAGATAGCCGCCCGAGGTATGCAGCACGCCCTTCGGCGTGCCGGTCGAGCCCGAGGTGTAGAGGATGAACAGCGGATCCTCGGCATGCATGTGCTCGGCCGGGCAGTCCGTCGTCACCATCTTGGCCGCGTCGTGGTACCAGAGGTCACGCGACGGGGACATGTCGACCTTGCCGCCGGTGCGCTTGACGACGACGACCCAGTCGACGCCTTCGGTCTTGGCGAGCGCCGCATCGACATTGGCCTTCAGCGGCACCTTCCTGCCGCCGCGCAGGCCTTCATCGGCGGTGATGATCACCTTGGATTTGCAGTCGCTGATGCGCTGGGCGAGGCTGTCGGGCGAGAAGCCGGCGAACACCACCGAGTGGATCGCGCCGATCCGCGCGCAGGCCAGCATCGCGTAGGCGGCCTCGGGGATCATCGGCAGGTAGATGGTGACGCGGTCGCCTTTCTTGACATTGCGGGTGCGCAGGATGTTGGCCATCCGGCAGACCTCGTCGTGCAGCTCCTTGTAGGTGATGTGCTTCGACTGCGAGGGATCGTCGCCCTCCCAGATGATCGCGGTCTGGTTGGCGCGCTTGGCGAGGTGCCGGTCGATGCAGTTCCAGGCGACGTTGAGGACGCCGTCCTCGAACCATTTGATGGAGACGTTGCCGGGTGCGAACGAGACGTTCTCGATTCTGGTCGGCGCCTTCATCCAGTCGACGCGCTTGGCCTGCTCGGCCCAAAAGCCGTTCGGGTCCGAGATCGAGCGGGCGTACATGTCCTTGTACTTGGCCTGGTCGACCCAGGCGCGCTTCGCCCACTCTGCCGGCACGTCGTAGATCTTCTCGCCGGTCGATGCGCCCTGCTTGCTGCTATCCATTTCGCTCTCCCCAACCGGAAATCGTGTTGCTGAGCAGAAACTTCGTCACCACGTCGATCTGCTCGAACGCCATCAATGGCGGGACGTGTCCACAATCGTCAAAATGAAAGACGTTGGCCATCCGGTTGCGCTTGCGCATCTCGGCCGCGAGATCGAACGACGGCAGGTCCGAATGTTTGCCGCGTAGCACCAGCACGGGCACCTTGATGGCCTCCCAATAGTCCCAGAGGTTCAACGCCGCGAACCATGGCAATCGGAAGCCCTTCGCGATAGCGGGATCGCAGAGCAGCGCATAGCGCTGCCGGCCGTCATCCCAGCGAACGCTATGTTCGGTCAGGTGACGCCAATGCTCATCCGCGAGCTTGCCGTAAGGCGCCAGCACCGTTCGGAAATACGTCTCGGCCTCCTCGATCGTCTTGAACAGAGCCGGCATGTTGCCGATGTACTGGCCGATCCGTTGCAACCCGGTCGAAGACACGAAGGGGCCGATGTCGTTGATCACGAGCCGGCGTACCATGCTGCCGGAGAAGCCGGCCATGATCATGCCGATCAAGCCGCCAAGCGACGTGCCGACCCAATCCACCTCGGACACACCGAGACGCGCGATCAACGCGTTCATATCGGCACAGTATTGCGGCAGCGTATAGTGGTCGGGATTGCCGATCCAACCGCTGCGTCCGCGGCCCGGCAGGTCCGGACAGATCACGCGCCGACCGGCTGCGACCAGCCGCTCCGCAAGATGGTCGAAGTCCCGCCCCTGCCGCGTCAGCCCGTGGACGCAAATGATCGGCCGCTTGTCGTCGAGCGGGCCCCAATCGGTGTAGGCGAGCTGGTGGAAGCCGGATGGCGAGAGGCCTTGCACGACGTCCTCGCGATCAGGCTGAAGGTGCTTCAGCCTGTCCCCTCGAACCCTCAACGCCATCTCCTCCGATCCGTCAAACATCCTGCCTCTCCTGGCAAGCCACGACACGAACGCGTGCCGTGCACTGCCCCGCCAACCTGTAAGCAACATCTGCGCTTCGTCAGGACCTCCCTTTACGATTTCCAATTCTTGCGCATCTCTTCGAAATTGTCCGTCATGCGCTGTTTGATCAAGTTGAACACTTCGGCGTTGGACTTCGCCGTCATCTCGGCGAACTCACGAGCGCTGGTTAGAGCCGCCTCGAACGACTTGGCCGCCAACTCGCGCCCCTGCTCGCCGGAAAGCTTCATGTCACGCATCATCGAGGTCACGTGTTCCGATGCCGACCGAAGAATCTCCAGCTGATGGCGCGACACCTCGGCCGCTGTTTCGTTCGATAGCTGGGCAGCCTTGGAAAGGGCATCGATCGTGTTTCGCTGCTTTTCAATCAAGGCCGTAACATCGACATCGGGCAGTTTGAACGTCTGTGAGAGTTTCTCCATCTGCTCTTTCACGGCCTGGGCGATCTTGTCGGCGTCTGTCGTCATACATCCCTCCTTGAAGATTCTACCTGTTCGATGGATCGATCGATGCTTGAGAACGTGCAAAGCGCTGTGCCTCGGCCTGCGTCTCGAAGATATGCGGGGCGACGTGACGCTCAGCGAGCCCTTCGCCCAATTTCAGGCGCATGAAGGCGCTCGTGGTGTAGCGCGAGGCCGAGCTGTAATAGCGCTGCTCGAGATAGGCGATCATGGAGAAATAGGTGTCGCTGACGGTGGGCTCCAGATGGAAGCCGTCGTAGTTTGCGACCAGCGCCACCGGCTTGCCGACGGCGCGGCAGGCGTGCTCGACCTCGCGGCGGACCAGATCGACATCCTCGACGGTGCGGACGTCAAACCCCTCGAAATTGACGAACAGCGTGTTGCGCTCGGAATCGTAGCTGATGCGGTCGGCGAGACCCCGGCCGAGCAACATGTGGACGAGCCCCATCGGCCCCTCACGGAAGATCCTCGGGTCCATCGGGCGCACGTTGCGGACCAACGGCTTGAAATCCATCTGGCCGAGAATATCGCGGTCGATGTCGATGCCGGGCGCCACCTCGATCAGTTCGACACCGACCGGCGTCCGCTGCAACACACAGCGCTCGGTGACGTAGAACACCGGCTGGCCGGTCTCGGCAGCATGATCGCCGCTGAAGGTGATCTGCTCGACCGCGGCAATGAACTTCTTCGCGGAGCCTTCGCGCAGGATGTGCAGCGCGCCGTCCTCGACCGCGACCTTCAGGCCACCGCTGGTGAAGGTGCCAGCGAATACCAGCTTCTTCGAGCTCTGCGAGATATTGATGAAGCCGCCGGCGCCGGCGAGGCGCTTGCCGAAGCGGCTGACATTGACGTTGCCGGCACCATCCACCTGCGCCATGCCGAGACAGGCCAGATCCAGCCCGCCGCCGTCATAGAAGTCGAACTGCTGGTTCTGGTGGATCACCGCGTCCGGATTGAGCGCGGTGCCGAAATTGAGCCCTCCCTGCGGCATGCCGCCGATGATGCCGGGCTCGGCGGTCAGCGTCAGGAATTTCAGCATGTGCTCTTCGGCAGCAACGGCGGCGACGCCCTCGGGCATACCGATACCGAGATTGACCACGCCGCCGGGTGGCAGCTCGAAGGCGCAGCGCCGGGCGATGATCTTGCGCTCGTCGAGCTCGAGCGGCTTGACGCGGTCCATCGGCACCCGCTGCCGGCCGGAGAAGGCGTGGCTGTAGGTCGCGCCGTAGGTCTGGACGTGATTGGTCGGGTCGGCGACGACGACGCAGTCGACCAGGATGCCGGGAATCTGCACCTCGCGCGGGTTGAGCGAGTTGCTCGCCGCGATGCGTTCGACCTGCACGATGACGAAGCCGCGCGAATTCTTCGCGGCCATCGCCATCGCGAGGTTGTCCAGCGTCAGCGCCTCGCGCTCCATGGTGATATTCCCGGCCGGATCGGCCGTGGTGCCGCGCAACAGCGCCACGTTGATCGGAAAGGATTTGTAGCGCAGCCACTCCTCGTCATTGATACGCATCAGCTCGACGAGATCCTCGGTGGTGTTCTCGTTGAGCTTGCCGCCTTGCAGCCGCGGATCGACGAAGGTTCTCAGGCCGACCTTGGAGATCACGCCGGGACCGCGCGCGGCGATGTTGCGATAGAGATGGGAGATGCAGCCGAGCGGCAGATTGTAGGCCTCGATCCGGTTGGCCAGCGCGAGCTCGCCGAGCTTCGGCACCAGCGCCCAATGGCCGCCGACCACGCGCTTGAGAAGACCGTCATGAGCAAGACGATTGAGGCCGCGGTCGGCAGCATCACCGGGCGCGGCCGCAAACATCAGCGTCAGGTCCGACGGATGGCGGGTCTCGCGAAAGCGCTTCTCCAGCGCGATCAAGAGCTCGTCTGGCGTCCCAATGCCGACGAAGCCGGATGTGCAGACCGTATCGCGATCGCGGATGATGGCGACTGCCTCGTCGGCAGAGACGATCTTGTCCTTGGTCATCGCACTAGTCCCTCGCCGCCAGCCACTCCGAAATGCCCTTGCTCAGTGATCCCTGCGACTTGCTCGACACGAACAGGCCGACATGGCCGCCGGGCAGCTCGATCTCCGAATAATCCTTCGTGCCGACATGCTCACCGAGCGCGCGCGAACAGGTGGGCGGGATGATGTGGTCGTTCAGCGCGAACACGTTGAGCACCGGCGCGGTGAGCTTCGAAAGATCGACGCGCCGTCCCGACAGGACGAACTCGCCCTTCACCAGCTTGTTGTCCTGATAGAGGTCCTTTAGCCACTGCTTGGCGGCCTCGCCCGGATGGGCGGGCCGGTCGGCAAGCCATTTCTCCATCCGCAAGAAGTTCATCAGCTTGGCTTCGTCGTCGACGACGTCGATCAGGTCGACATTGTACTTGGTCAGCGAGCGCATCGGCGTCATCAGGGAGAACACCGAGCTCATGAACTCGCCGGGCAGTCCGCCATAGGTATCGACGAGCTTGTCGATGTCCGATCTTTCGAGACTGCGGGTCCAGAGGTTGAGGAAGCCGTGATGGGTGTCTGGATCGTCGCGGTCGGCGTGGAAATCGATCGGCGTGATCGTCAGCACCAGGCCCTTGACCTTGTCCGGATGCAGCGCGGTATAGCAGGTCGTGAACACGCCGCCTTCGCAGATGCCGAGCAGCGTGATGCGGTCATGGCCGGTCTCGCGGCAAACCCGCTCCACCGCAGCGTGGATGTAGTCGTCGACGTAATCGTCAATCGTCAGCCAGCGCTCGGTACGGTTGGGCTGGCCCCAATCGACCAGCCAGAGATCCAGCCCCTGCGCCAGCAAGCTGCGCACCAGCGAGCGGTCCTCCTGCAGGTCCGCCATGGTGTAGCGGCCGATCAGGCCATAGGCCAGCAGCACCGGTGTCCTGACCTTCTGCTCGGTGATGGGCGCGTAGCGAAACAGCTCGACCTTGTCGCGGCGCATGATGAGCGTCTTCGGCGTCGCGCCGACATCGACGTCGTCGTCCCTGATGGTCGACAAGAGCTTACCGGCCTTGAGCATCTTGTCGGTCATTTCGGCGAACGGGCCGGTCCCGTTCGGCTGGTCGCTGCTCATGCGTCTCCCCGCGATCCCGCTTCACCTAAGCGCCGCTCCAGCGCCCGCACCTCACGCCTGAGCTCGGTGAGCTGGCGCGTCACCTCGTCGAAGTCGCGCTGGGTCGGGATGCCCAGGACGGCAGCGATAGTGTCGGCGATCTCGGATTGCCGCGCTCGGTATTCGGTCGCCGCCTGCAGCAGCTGCTTTTGTGCGACCAGAAACTCCTCGGTGCGCTGGTTGGCGATCAGTTCCTCATTGGCAAGCTCGTTCCAGGCCCCGAGATGCTCGCGCCAGCCGGCGTCCTTGGCCTTTCCATCCGGTTGCCTTGCGCTGAACTGCTGGGCCGCGCGCATCCACGGTTTTGCGGCCACCACCTGATAGGCCGCGAGCTTGCCTTGCAGGTCGCTCCAGGCCGCCGTCAGATGCGCGAGCTTGCGGTCGAAATCCAGCACGTCGGCAAGTCGCGGCCCTTTGGCCATCCGCTCGATGGCCTCAGCCAGGTCATTGCCGGCAGTCATGCCGAAGCCGCTCTCGGCGGCGCGCTTCACGATGAAGGGCAGCATCGAGTTCGACCAGGTCTCGCCGATCCCGGCGGTGGCGCCGGCCATCGCGCGCCAGGACTCCATCCATTGCGCGACGATCGGCCCAAACGGATTGGCCTGGCTCTCCTCAGCCATGGGACGCCTGCACGGAGCGGTTGCTGCCGTCGCCGTAGGCGGCGCTGTAGATCGCATAGGCATCGTCCAGCGTCAGCTCCCTGGGATTGTTGACCAGGAGGCGCGTCTGCTTCATCGCATCCTCGGCGAGCTTCTTCAGATCGTCGCGGCCAATCCCGACGTCGGCGAGTGACGCCGGCACCCGGCAGTCGCGACCGATCGAGGTCATCTCGTCGATGAAGGCCTGCGCCTTCTCCGCCTGGCTGCCGCGCAGGCCCGGCCTCACGATCTCGGCCAGCTCCGCATAGAGCGGCTCGGCCGCTGCCAGGTTGAACTCAAGCACATGCCGCAGCACGAGCGCATTCGACAAGCCATGCGGCACATGGAAGATCGCGCCGATCGGATAGGCGAGCGCGTGGACGGCCGCAACCGGCGCATTGGCAAAGGCCATGCCAGCGAGCATCGAGCCCAGCAGCATCTCCGAGCGGGCCTCGAGGTCTTTGCCATTCTCGCAGACGCGCCGGACATTCGCCGACAACAGCGCCAGCGCCTGGCGCGCGAGCTGGTCGGACATCGGGTTCTTCTTGACCTTGCTGGTATAGGCCTCGATCGCATGCACCATGGCGTCGATGCCGGTCGCAGCAGTCACGGCAGCCGGAAGGCCCAGCGTCAATTCGGGATCGAGGATCGCCCAGTCCGGAATCAGCACCGGCGAGACCACGCCCTTCTTCTCGGTGGTCGGCGTGGTGACGATGGCGATCGGCGTCACCTCGGAGCCGGTGCCGGCCGTGGTCGGCACCAGGAGCAGCGGCAGGCGCTTTCCCTTGGCAAGGCCGACGCCATAGATGTCATCGAGACGATCCGGCGTCTTGGCAAGATAGGCGACAAGCTTGGCCGTATCGAGCGCGCTGCCGCCGCCGATCGACAGCACGAGTTCGATCTTGTTGGTCTGACAGGCCGCGACCGCCGCTTCAACGACATGCGAGGGCGGGTCGGCGACGACGTCGTCGAAGACGCTGACCTCGATCCCGGCTTCGGCCAGCGAAGCTTCGGCGCCCCGGGTCAGGCCCGCGCCGCGAACGCCCTTGTCGGTCACCAGCATGACGCGCTTGGCGGCGTAGCTGGCCACCAGTTCGTCGATCTTCCGCGAGGCGCCCGGCTCGAACAGAATGTTCGACGGCGATTGAAAGGTGAATTTTCCGATCATGTTCCCTCTCCTCTTCTTCTCAATGGTGCCCGGCCTCACGCCCGCCGATGCAGCACCACCATCTTTTCCTGTGTCATGTCGCGCATGGTGTACGGGATGCCGCCGACGCCGTAGCCGGCGTCGCGCCGTCCGGCGAACGGCATCCAGTCGGTCCGAAACGTCGTGGGGTCGTTGATCATGACCGCCGACGCATCGAGCCGCTCGCTGGCGCGCAGCGCGACGTCGATGTCCTCGCTGAATACGCAAGCCTGGAACGGCACGCGCAGCGAATTCGCCTGCGCGATCGCCTGGTCCAGCTGCGCATAACGATAGACGCAGACCGCCGGACCGAACACCTCCTCACGCGACACCCTTGCGTCGGCCGGAGGCTCGAGCAGAACCGTCGGCTGCATCGTGGTGGCCGACAGACGCTCGCCGCCGATCACCCGCTGCGCGCCGGCCGCGACCGCCTCACCGATCCAGTCGGTAATGCGGTCGACCTCCTTGGGATTGATCAACGGCCCGACCTCGGTCTCCAGCAGGGTCGGATCGCCCGTGCGGAGCTTTGCAACGCGGGCGACCAGGCGCTCGGTAAAGGCGTTGAAGATGGCTTCGTGCACGAAGATGCGCTGGGTCGACACGCAGACCTGGCCGGCATGGTAGAAGCCGCCCTTGACCAAGGGCTCGATGATACGATCGAGATCGGCGCTGCGATCGACGATCGCGGGTGCGACGCCGCCATGCTCGAGCGCCGAACGGGTGCCGTGCGCGAGCTTGCTGTGCAGCCGCCAGCCGACACTGGCCGAGCCGATGAAGCTCAGGAAGCTGATGCGGGGATCGCAAGCCAGCTGCTCGGCGAGCGCCGAGCTGCGCGGGATGAAGGTCTGGCACCAGGCTTCCGGCAGGCCGGCCTCATGCAGTAGCGCGACGAAATCACGGCAGCTCAGCGGCGTCGCGCTCGCGGGCTTGGCGATGACGGGACAGCCGACCGCGATCGCCGGCGCCACCTGATGCACGATCAAATTGAGCGGATGGTTGAACGCGGAGATCGCGAACACGACGCCGATCGGCTCGCGCGTCGTGAAGGCCCAGCGCCGGCTGGAGGCCGCCGTCAGCCCCATCGGAATTTCGCGGCCGGCAAAGGTCCTGAGCTCGTCGGCGGCGCAATGCAGGCCGTCGATCGCGCGCGTCACCTCGATGATCGCATCCGTGAGCGGCTTGCCGCCTTCGCGCGCGATCTGGCGCGCGAAATGGTCCCGCCGTCCGTCCAGAAGACCGGCAGCCCGCCGCAGCACCGCGATGCGCGCATGCGTCGCCAACCAGCCGTCACGATCGCCGAGGACACGCAGCGCGGCCCCAAGCTTTGCTTCCATTGCATCGACATCGTCGACCGGGACCTCGGCGAACGGGGCCCGGTCGAACGCCTGCACTACCTGTAGCATCGTTCTCTCGTCAGGACGGCTCGACGCCGAGCTTGCGGTTGCGCAGCTCCTCGACCAGCACGCGCGTGTTTTCGGAATAGTCGATGGCAACATCGACGAGGTGGACGCCGCCGCCCTTGAAGGCCGCTTCCAGCGTCGGCAGCAGCGCGTCCACCGAGGTGACGCGCGAGCCCTTGGCGCCGTAGGACTCCGCATAACGGACGAAGTCCGGATTGCCGAAGGTGAGTCCGAAATCCGGGAAACTATCGACCGCCTGCTTCCAGCGGATCATGCCATAGGCGCCGTCATTGAGGATCAGCACCACCAGATTGAGCTTGAGCCGCACCGCGGTCTCCAGCTCCTGGCTGTTCATCATGAAGCCGCCGTCGCCGCAGATCGCCATCACGCGGCGGTCCGGATAGAGCATCGCCGCCATCATCGCCGACGGCAGGCCCGCGCCCATGGTGGCGAGCGCATTGTCGAGCAGCAGCGTGTTGGCGACGTAGGTCCGGTAGTTGCGCGCGAACCAGATCTTGTACATGCCGTTGTCGAGCGCGACGATGCCGTTCTCCGGAATGACCTGACGGATGTCGTGCACCAGCCGCTGCGGCGTCACCGGCCAGCGGCTCTCCGTGGCGCGATCGGCGATGCGGCCGAGGATGCCCTCGCGCAGCGGCAGCAGCGCCTTGGCGTTCGGCAGCCGGCCTTCGAGCCGGTCGGCCAGCAGTTCGAGGCTCGGGCCGACGTCGCCGACGACCTCGGCATGCGGGAAATAGACTTGCTCCACTGTCGCCGGCGTATAGCTGACATGGATCACCTGCGGCCCCTTCGGGCCCATGATGAAGGGCGGCTTCTCCACGGTGTCGTGGCCGATGGCGATGATCAGATCGGCCTGGTCGATAGCCTCATGCACATAGTCGCGTTCGGACAGCGCGGCCGTGCCCATGTAAAGGCTGGTGCCGCCGGGCACGGTGCCCTTGCCCATCTGGGTCGTGAAGAAGGGAATCCCGGTCCGCCGCACGAAGCCGGCGATGCCGAAGGTCGAACGTGGCCGGCTGGCGGCCGCAGCAAGCATGATCAGCGGCTTCTTCGCCGCCAGGATCATCTCGGCGGCACGATCGAGGGCTGCGCGATGCGCCACCGGAATTTCGATCGGGTGGATCGGCACCATCGACACCGGCTCGACCTCGTCGCCAGCGATATCCTCGGGCAGTTCGAGCAGGACCGGGCCCGGCCGCTCCTCCATCGCGACGCGGAAGGCATCGCGCACCAGCGTCGGGATGCTGGACGCGCTGACGATCTGGCGCGACAGCTTGGTCAGCGGCTTCATCGACGCGATCACATCGACGATCTGGAAGCGCGCCTGCCGGCTGCTCATGATCGCCTTCTGGCCGGTGATCAACACCATCGGCATCGCGCCGAGATGGGCATAGGCCGCGCCGGTCGAGAAGTTCAGCGCGCCCGGACCGAGCGTCGAGATACAAACGCCGGGCCGGCCGGTGAGCCGGCCATGCGTCGCCGCCATGAACGCCGCCGCCTGCTCGTGGCGGGTCAATATCAGCTGGATCCTCGAATTCCGGAGCGACTCGACGACGTCGAGATTTTCCTCGCCCGGCACCCCGAAGATCCGGTCGACGCCCTCATGTTCCAATGCTGCGACCAACAGGTCAGAGCCCTTCACCATCTTCCTCTCCTTGTTGCCGACCACCGCGGTGCACCACGTAACGCACCAGGCTTCTCTTCCATCGGCTTCAGTTCCTGTTTCCTGCCGAACTATACGATGCGGGACGACGGTCCTGCCAATTGCAAGGTGGACTGCCATGAAGCTCGAAGGCTTTCCGTCTCAGATAGCGAGACTGCCGGGCCGGAATCCTGACTTCGCCTGATGACCCGATCAGAAATGTGCTTGTCTGGCACACCAACGATCCGAACGGCCGCCTCATGCGCCCGTGCCGCGATCAATAGCTCAGAGTGCTTCACCACATTCCATTCCCAGCCTTTGCAGAATCACGTTGCCAGGCGCTTGATCACCGCGCCCGCGAAATCCGCTGTCGAAACCTTGCCGCCGAGATCGGCAGTGCGAACATTGTCGACCTGCAGGGTCTGCTCGATCGCCGTCCGCAACCGCGTCGTCAGATCGTCCTTGCCGACGTGCTTGAGCATCAACCCGGCCGCGAGCAGCAGCGCCAGCGGATTGGCAATCCCCTTGCCGGCGATGTCGGGCGCCGAGCCGTGCACCGCCTCGAAGATAGCCGCCTTCTCGCCGATATTGGCGCCCGGCGCCATGCCGAGGCCGCCGACGAGGCCGGACATCTGGTCGGACAGGATGTCGCCGAACAGATTGGTTGTCACGATGACGTCGAACTGCCACGGGTTCATCACGAGCTGCATGGCGCAGGCATCGACGATGCGATCGTCCATCGCGATCCGCCCCTCATACTCCTTGGCGATCTCGCGACCAGCCTGCAGGAACAGCCCGGTCAGCGCCTTCAATACGTTCGCCTTGTGCACCACGGTAACCTTCTTGCGGCCGTGGGCGATGGCATATTCGAATGCGAAGCGGACGATGCGCCGCGCTTCAGCGTGCGTGTTGACGCCCGAGGAGATCGCGACCGCGTGCGGATCGTCACCGACGGCGATGAAGTGCTCGAACGCCACATAGAGGCCTTCGATATTCTCACGGATCAGGACGAGGTCGATGTCCTCGTAGCGACCGCCGGGCACCATGGTCTTCACAGGACGCAGATTGGCGTACAGCCCGAACTCTTCGCGCAGGCGGACGTTGACCGAACGGAAGCCGCCACCGACCGGCGTCGTCAACGGCCCCTTCAATGCAAGCTTGGTGCGGCGGATGCTGTCGACCAGAGCTCCCGGCAGCGGATCGCCTGCGCTCTCGATCCCGGCCATGCCGCCCTGCTGCACATCCCATTCGAACGGCGAACCCAGCGCATCGAGAATGCGTGTCACCGCTGCCGTGATCTCGGGACCGATCCCGTCACCGGGTATCAACGTCGCCGGAATTCTGCCTGACATCTTGTTTCCCCTGTCTTAGTCATGCCTTGAGAGATCGGCGACGTCACGCCGCAAGCTGGCGCAGCACATAGGGCAGAATGCCGCCGTGCTTGTAGTAGTTGAGCTCGTCGAGCGTATCGATGCGGCAGGTCAGGGGGACCTGCTTCACCGTGCCGTCCGCCATCGTGATGTTGATGGTGATGCGCTGGCCCGGTGTGATGTCGGTGAGTCCGTTGATCGAGACCTGCTCGCCGCCGGTCAGGCCGAGGCTCTTCCATGACGTGCCTTCATCAAAGACGAACGGCAGGATGCCCATGCCCACCAGGTTGGAGCGATGGATGCGCTCGAAGCTCTGCGCGATCACGGCGCGGACGCCAAGCAGCTTGGTGCCCTTCGCTGCCCAGTCGCGCGAGGAGCCATTGCCATATTCGACACCGGCGAACACGACCAGCGGGACCTTTTCACGCTCGTAGCGCATCGCCGCATCGAAGATCGACATCCGCTCGCCGGACGGCTGATGCACGGCCCAGCCGCCTTCCGGCGTGGCGCCCCCCTCACCCTGCACCGCAAAGTTCTTGATCCGGATGTTGGCGAAGGTGCCGCGCACCATCACCTCGTGGTTGCCGCGCCGCGTACCGTATTGATTGAAGTCCTCCTGCCGGACCTGGCGACCGCGCAGGAATTCTCCTGCCGGCGACGAGGCCTTGATCGAGCCCGCCGGCGAGATGTGGTCGGTGGTGATCTTGTCGCCGAACAGGCCGAGGATGCGCGCACCGACGATGTCGCCGGTCGGCGCGGGCTTCATGGTGATACCCTCGAAATAGGGCGGGTTCTGCACATAGGTCGACGACATGTTCCAGCGATACGTCAGGCCCGTCGCGACCTTGACCGCCTTCCAGTTGGCGTCGCCCTCGAACACGTCGGCGTATTTGGTCTCGAACATCGCACGCGTGACATTGTCGCGGATGAACTTCTCGATCTCGGCATTCGACGGCCAGATGTCCTCGAGGTAAACGGGCACGCCGTCCGGGCTCTTGCCCAGGGGCTCATTGACGAGATCGACCTGGAGGGAGCCTGCGAGCGCGTAGGCCACCACGAGCGGCGGCGAGGCCAGATAGTTCGCCTGCACGTCAGGCGAGACTCGGCCTTCGAAATTGCGGTTTCCAGACAGCACCGCGGCGCCGATCACGCCATTGTCGTTGATCGATTTGGAAATCTCTTTCGGCAGCGGCCCGGAATTGCCGATACAGGTCGTGCAGCCGAAGCCCACGAGATAGAAGCCGAGCGCGTCCAGGTCCGCCTGCAGCCCGGACTTCGCAAGATATTCCGCCACCACCTGCGAGCCCGGCGCAAGCGAGGTCTTGACCCAGGGCTTCACGGTGAGGCCCTTGCGCATCGCATTGCGCGCCAAGAGCCCGGCGCCGATCAGCACCGACGGGTTCGAGGTATTGGTGCAGGAGGTGATCGCCGCGATGACGACATGGCCGTGGCCGAGCTTGAAATCCTTGCCTTCGACGGCGAACTGCTTTTCGGCTTGGCCCAGCTTGCCATACTCGCCCTCGAGCGCGGTGAGGAAGTTCGCCTTGGCGACGGACAGGCCAAGCCGGCCCTCGGGCCGCTTCGGTCCGGCGAGCGAGGGCACGACGTCATCGAGCGTGAGCTCCAGCGTATCGGTAAAGATCGGATCCGGCATGCCCTTCGTCCGAAACAGGCCCTGCGCCTTGGCATAGGCTTCCACGAGCGCGATGCGATCGCTGGAGCGGCCGGAAAGATTGAGATAGTTCAGCGTCTCCTGGTCGACCGGGAAGAAGCCGCAGGTCGCGCCATATTCCGGCGCCATGTTGCTGATGGTGGCGCGGTCGGCCAGCGTCATGTGGTCGAGGCCGGGGCCGTAGAACTCCACGAACTTACCGACCACGCCCTTCTTGCGCAGCATCTGGGTGACGGTGAGCACGAGATCGGTTGCCAGCACACCCTCGCGCAGCTTGCCTGACAGCATGAAGCCTATTACCTGCGGCACCAGCATCGACAGCGGCTGGCCGAGCATCGCGGCCTCGGCCTCGATGCCGCCGACACCCCAGCCGAGCACGGCAAGGCCATTGGCCATGGTGGTGTGGCTATCGGTGCCGACCAGCGTGTCCGGGTAGGCGAAGGTCTTGCCGTCGCGCTCGGAGGTCCAGACCGTCTGAGCCAGATATTCGAGATTGACCTGGTGGCAGATGCCAGTACCTGGGGGCACTACGCGGAAATTGGCAAACGCACCCTGCCCCCATTTCAGGAAATTGTAGCGCTCGCCGTTCTGCTCGTATTCGCGGGCGACATTGTCGTGAAGGGCTTGTGAATTGCCGAAATGATCGACCACGACGGAATGGTCGATCACGAGATCGACCGGCACCAACGGATTGATCCGCGCCGGGTCGCCGCCGAGCTTCGCCATGCCATCGCGCATCGCCGCGAGGTCGACCACGGCAGGCACGCCCGTGAAATCCTGCATCAGCACGCGGGCAGGACGGAAGCCGATCTCGGCCCCGGCTGATCCGCGATCGTCGGTCCAGCGCGCCAGCGCCTCGATGTTGGCGCGCGTCACCGACCGGCCGTCCTCGAACCGCAGCAGGTTCTCCAGCAGCACTTTCAGCGAGAACGGCAGGCGGGAGATGCCGGCAAGGCCGTTCTTCTCGGCGTCGGGCAGCGAGACGTAAGTGTAGGTCTGCCCGCCGACGGTCAACGTCTTGCGGCATTTGAAGCTGTCGAGACTGCTCATGGGCAAACAATCCTCTCACGCGGATGGTTTTGGGCGAGCATCGTCTTGGTCTCCGGATGCATCACTTGAGATAGCCCATGATGATCAGCACCAAGGTGACGGTGACCGCGCCGCCGATGCGGGTCGCGATCTGCGCGAACGGCATCAACTGCATGCGGTTGGCGGCGGTGAGGATCGCGACGTCTCCTGTGCCGCCCTGGCCGCTGTGGCAGGCATTCACGATCGCAGTTTCGATCGGGTACATGTTCATGAACTTGCCGACCGCGAAGCCGGTCGCCATGATCGTGACCACCGTCGACATGATGGTGATGATGTTGGCGAAATGAAATGCCGCGACCAGCTTGTCCCAGGGCGTCAGCGCGACGCCGATCGCGAACAGCAAGGGATAGGTCATGTTGGTGCGGACGAATTCGTAGACCACCATGCCGCCCTGCTGCAGCTCCGGCGACACGGCGCGGCTGAGCTTGGCGAGCACCGCCAGGAACAGCATCGCCACCGGCGCCGGCAATCCGAACAGGTGATGGCAGAGCACGCCGAGGAGATAGAGCGTGATCGCGGTCAGTCCGGCGGCTGCGATCGTGCTGACGCCGACATGGCCGACGCCCTGCTCCTTGCCGCCTTCCTCGTGCACGGCATGGACGTCGAAGTCATCCTCGCCATGCGGCTGCAACCGGCCCTCGCCGGTGAGATGCGGATATTTCTTGCCGACGAAATTGAGCGCGCCGGACAGCAGGATAGCGGTCAGGCTGCCCAGCATCACCGGTGGCAGCACCTGCGCGAACACCTCGCCCTGCGGCACGCCGGTCAACGCGGCATATCCGATCGATAGTGGAATGGCGCCCTCGCCGACGCCGCCCGCCATGATCGGCACCACGACGTAGAAAAAGGTGTGTTTTGCACCGAGCCCCAACGCCGTCCCGACGAGGGTGCCGACGATCGCGGCCGCAATCGAGCCTATAACGAGCGGCACGAAGATCTTCAGGAAGCCGCGGATCAGCACCTCGCGGTCCATCGCAAAAATGCTGCCGACGATGATCGAGGCGATGAAGAGATAGAGAAAGTTGGTCGACTTGGTGAAGTCGATGATGGATTTTTCGACCTGCGCCGGGATCACATGGTAGAACGCCAGCGCGGAGGGAATGAAGGTCGCGAAGATCGCGCCGGCCCCGATGCTGCGCAGCACCGGCAACCGCTTGCCGATCTCCGCACAGGTGAAGCCGCCGAGCACGAGCACGGCGATCATGGTCGGTCCGTCCGACTTGATCTCGCCGGTATAGACCAGCGCCCCGATGAGAATGATGAGCAGAAGATAGATCGGGATCGGGATGATTCCAATCCGGACGTCCGTCAGCCGCCACCAACCTTCCGGCCAGAATCGGCGTCCGGCATTCGCCGAGTTCCGATCTTCCGACCCTGTGATACTCCCACGATGCGGGACGATACCGTCCGCGTCCTGCGCTGACATGCTCGTATTCCTCCCAATGTTTTTTATGTTCGCAAGGAGTAGACGTCGGCCCGCGCTCCACAATCGTGGGCGCGGCGCGAATGTCTTCCGTGTCTTCTTGTTGGGCGCAGGATACGCCGCCGAACCTGTCAGCAACCTGTCACGCCGACAGGGCCGCGGGCTCAATGCTCGCGCAGCGCGTCTTTCCAGTCCCTGAGGAAGCGCCGACGCTTTGCCTGGTCCAGGTACGTCAGCAGGTCGATGCTCAACGCTATCGGCCGAAGAGCTTTTTCGGCACCCACGAATCCCGGAATCGCCGGCTTCATGTCGTCACGAACCGATCCAAGGGAATGTCGAGCCAGCAAGGTCTGTCCGGTGCGAGACAGCAGGAAGTCGACAAAGCGCCTGGCCAATTCCGGCTGCTCGGCAGACCGCGGGATGAGCGCAATTCGCGACAGCAGCAGCGTGTAGTCGCCAGGAAATATGACGCCAAGGTCCGGTTCGTGCTTGGCGCGCTCCAGCGCGTATGAGCCGAGAACGTTATAGGCCAGAACGAGATCGCCGGTGCTCACCCGATCGATCATCGCTGCAGACGAGGTGTAGAGTTTGACCCCCGACTGCCCCATTGCTGCGACCAGCTTCCATGTGTCGGCGGTGACGCGCACATCCTGACTCAAGAACAGGAGGCCCGTTCCGCTGAGCTCGGGATCGTAGGTCGCGATCTTCCCGTGGAATACCGCCGGATGATTCGTCAGCACGCGCAACAGTTCGGCGCGGTCCTTCGGCACCAGGCTGCCTCGAAGCAATCGCTTGTTGAAGACGATCACCACCGGCTCGGCCGTAATGCCGTAGGCGCGATCCTTCCACCGGGCCCAATCGGGGATGCCCTCGAGCTCCGTCGAGCGATATTCGGATGCGTACCCATCATTGGCGAGCTTGATCTGGAGATCCATGGCCGAGCTCCAGGCGACATCGACCGCGGCAGCCTGCCCAAAGGGCTTCGCGATCTCGTCGTACAGCTCGGTGGACGAGATCTTGGAGTACTGAACGCGAACTTCGGGATTGAGCTTCATGAACTCGGCAACCAGCTCGGTCGCCTCTGCGATATCCGTGGTCGCCTTGACCACCAGACGAGTTCGCGTGTCGCCGGCGCCAGCCTTTCCGTCCGAGTCGGCATTCTCGGCGAAAGCTGCGGCGCACAACAGGAAGCACACCGCAGACGCGCAGAGGCCGACAAGCAGACGGTCGAGCGGCGACGCGTGTTGGCGGGTTCTCATGGATAGTGCGCAACCTTTGACCTCGGGATACATCTGAACTTACATTGTCGCACTTGGCAACGCCCCACCCTGCTTGAGGTCCGTCGTCTTGCGTATCCTGATCGTCGAGGATGACTTGTCGCTGGTAAAGGGCCTCAAGAAGGCCCTGACACACGCCGGCGTCGCCGTCGATCACGAAGCGAGCGGTACGGCAGCCATCGAGATTGCCCCATCCGAGGCGTATTCGCTCATCATACTCGACCTGGGCCTGCCGGATTTGCCGGGTCAGGAAGTGCTTCGCAGGCTGCGCAACAATGGCTGCGAAGTGCCGATTCTGATTCTCACCGCACTTGGGGAGGTCAAAGACAAGGTGAGATGCTTCAACCTCGGGGCCGACGACTATCTCACGAAGCCGTTCGACCTTGACGAGTTCGAGGCGCGGGTCAAGGCATTGGTGCGGCGCGGCAAGGGTCGTCTCGATCCGGTCCTGAAATGCGGGGCCTTGATGTTCGAGACCTCTTCTGCGACGGCGACACTGGCCGGCAAGCCATTGATTCTGCGCCGGCGCGAAGTCACCGTGCTCGAGATCCTTATGTCGCATGCGGGTCGGCTCGTGCGAAAGGAGCGGCTGATTTCCGAGGTTTTCGGCTTCGACGAGCCCGTAGCTCCGAACGCGATCGAACTCTACATCGCTCGGTTGCGGCAGAAGCTCGCTCCCGACGGCCCCATGATCAAGACGGTCCGAGGTCTCGGCTATCTCATGGAGGATAGGTGACACCGAAACGCGCACCGTCGCTGCGCCGCGCACTCCTGCTCAACCTGCTCATTCCAACTAGCGCGTTGGCTGCGGCCCTTGGCCTTGCCGGCCTGGTGCTCATCAACCAGACCATCGAAACGGCCTACGACCGTGTACTCGATGGCTCGGTGAAAGCGATCGCCGAGCGGATCGCCGTGGAAGACGGGGAGATCTCCGTCGATCTTCCACAAGTCGCTCTTGGAATGCTCGAAACGCGGGCCAACGACAGCGTCTACTACAGCGTTTCTTACGAGCAGACGCCAGTCACGGGCTACCAGGACTTGCCGCGCGCGGATCCGACCGCCATTCCGCTCGGCACCATCAAGCATTTCGACGCTCGCTACAAGGATATGTCGGTGCGCATTGCGGCCACGACTCAGGCCACCTATGGCAAGCCTCTGCCCGTCCTGGTTCAGGTTGCGGAGACGACGAAAGCACGAACCGCGGCGAAGCGCGAGCTTCTCCTCGCTCTCGCCGCGCTGGAAATCGGCATCATCGCCACCGCCGCCGCGCTGGGCTGGTTCGCGGTCCGTCGCGGACTTGCGCCGCTTGTGGATCTCGGACGTGAGATCGACGCCCGGCAATTCGGCACCGGAACGGGCCTCCGTCGGCTCGAGCTCGAGAACATTCCCTATGAGGCGCATCCGCCCGTTCGGGCGATGAATGAGCTCTTCGCGCGGCTCGAGGCAGCGATCCAGCTGATCCGTGATTTCATAGCCGACGCGTCGCACCAGATGAAGACGCCGCTTGCGTCACTGCGAGTTCATTTGGCGCTGCTGCAACGTGATGCGGGACACTTGCCCGACAACATCGATACGATTGCCGAGATCGAACGATCTACCAAACATCTCGATCGGCTGGTCGCCCAGCTTATCGCGATGGCCCGCGCAGAACAGGCCACAGTCACCGAACCCAGCTTTCATGTCACGCAGACCAATCTCGTTGCGAGCGCGAGCGAGGCAGTTGGAATGATGGCGCCATTTGCGGCAGCCAAGAACGTCGATCTGGCATTTGATACCGCCGTGGAATGCGCGCTCGTCAGCGTAGATTCCTCGACACTGCACGACATACTGACCAACCTGATCGACAACGCGATCCGGTACAACCGAGAAGGCGGGTCAGTCGTCGTCAGCGTGCTCGCACTCAGCGACGGATATGCAGTGAGGATCGCCGACAACGGACCCGGCATCGCTGCCGAGCATCGGGAAAGGGTATTCGATCGCTTTTATCGTGTTCCGGCAGCCGATCGTCCGGCTGGTTCCGGGCTCGGGCTGTCCATCGTCCGGACCTTGCTGCGACAGGGGCGCGGCGCGATCGAACTGACGGACAACGTCGACGGCTGCGGCCTGGCCGTTACAGTGAGCTTCCCCGCAGGACCAATGCCCTGACCAGATCACTCCAGCGTCAAACGTCCATCGATCAGTCGCGGGACATGAAGCGGATTGCCGTCTTGCAACGCCGGAGGCAAAGGGTCCACGGGCAGATCCTGATAGCAGACCGGCCGCAGGAACCGGCGGATGGCGAGCGTCCCGACCGATGTCGTGCGCGAATCCGACGTCGCCGGAAACGGTCCGCCGTGCACCATCGCGTGCGCGACTTCGACGCCGGGCGCCGCGCAGCGCGGAATCATTTCGACGGAACCACGGTGACGAGATTGCGCGGCTTGCCGCCCCAGAAGGCCTCGATATTGTCCACGAGCTGGTCGGCAAGCGCCTGTACGGCCTCGCGGCTTGCCCATGCGACGTGCGGCGTCAGGATGAAGTTTGGCATTCCTACCAACTGCATCAGCGGATGATCGCTTGAGGGCGGTTCGACGGTAGCGACGTCGAATCCCGCTCCGGAAACCTGACCGGAGCGGAGTGCATCGCCAAGCGCGACCTCGTCGACGAGGCCGCCGCGCGCGGTGTTGATCAGGAGTGGACGGCGTTCCATCATCGCGAATTCGGATGCCGCGATCATGTTGCGCGTTGCCGGCATCAGCGGCGCGTGCAACGTGATGACGTCGGATGTCCGCAAGACCTCTTCGAACGGGGTATAGAGCGGACCCATGCCCTCCACGCCTTTGTACGTGGAGAACAACACGCGCATTCCAAGTGCGCGGCCTATGTCAGCAACGGAGCGGCCCAGCGTCCCATCTCCGATGATGCCAAGCGTCGATCCGGCCAGGTCGCGGATGGGAAAGTCGAAATAGCAGAACTGGCCGGATTCATGCCAACGGCCATTGCGAACGGAATCGCGATAGGCGGTCAGGCTGCGACGTAGTGCGAAGATCAATGCGAAGGTGTGCTCCGGAACCGTGTTCACCGCATAGCCGCGAATATTGGAAACGGCGACGCCACGATCTTCGCACGCGCGGATGTCGACGACATCCGAGCCGGTCGCTGCAATGGCGATGAAGCGCAGGTTCGGCGCCGCTTCCAGCTCGGCACGTCGCACCGGCGCCTTGTTGGTGATCACGATATGGGCGTCCGCGATCCGTGCGGCGACGTCCTTGGGTGCAGTCGCGCCATACTCCCGCAATTCATGCGGAAAGAACGGCTCCCGCAGGTGAACGTCTGGTGGCATCGTGTCCCGGTCAAGAAAAACAACGCGCACTGGTTCCGATATGGTCATCTTGGTCTCACGGTCAGTTGTCGAATGTGCCGGCCTTGCGCGCGGAGATTACGTGCTCCCGCGCCGGCTGGCGGTTAGCGAAGCAACCTCAATGCCAATTCAGCTGCCTTCTCGGCCGTGATGCCAAAATGGGCGAAGAGCTCGTCGCCTGGGCCCGACGCCCCGAAACTCGACATTCCGATGAAACCGCCACGCTCCCCAATCCAACGGTCCCAGCCCAAGCGCACCGCTGCTTCAATCGCGACCCGGATGCCCTTGCCGAGGACGCTCTCGCGATAAGCTTCATCCTGCTCCTCGAACAATTCCCAACACGGCATGGAAACGACCGAGGTCGGCATTCCCTTTGCCTGCAAGATGGTTCGCGCCGCCAGCGCGATCTGGACCTCCGAGCCCGTCGCGAGAAGAGTAACGCGCCGCGCGCCCTCTGCTTCAGCGAGTAGATAGGCCCCGCGTGCCGAGCGGTTCACCGAACCATCGTCGTCACGCACCGGCGGCAAGGCCTGCCGGGAGCAGATCATTGAGGACGGCCCGCGCTTGCGCTGCAGCGCGAGTTCCCAGCATTCGGCGGCCTCGACATGATCGGCCGGCCGAAAGACCGCCATATTCGGCATTGCGCGCAGCGCCGCCAGATACTCTACCGGCTGATGAGTCGGACCGTTCTTGCCGATGCCGATGGAGTCGTGGCTGTAAATGGTCACGACCGGCAATTCCATGAGCGCCGCTATTCGCAGCGCCGGCCGCATATAGTCGGAGAACACCAGATAGGTTGCGCCAAGCGGCAGCACGCCGCCATGCGCGGCCATGCCGTTCATCATGGCCCCCATGGCGTGCTCGCGGATACCATAGTGGACATATCGACCGGCGGGATTCTCCGGTGTGAAAGCGTGAAGCGAACGCTTGCAGCCGGTCGGTCCTTCGAGATCCGGTGCGCCTGCGATCAGTTCGGGGATCGCTTCGGCGAGCTGCGCCACGATGTCGGCGGTTGCCTCGTTCGTGGAGCGGTTCGGTCGTTCGACCGCGACCTTGCGGCGCCATGCGGCGAGAGTATCGATCCAGCCGCTTGGCAGATCGCCGGCCATCACACGCTCAAAGAGGGTTCGCTTCTCCGGCGACATCGCTGCGACGCGCGCGCGCCACGCCTCGTATGTCGGCAAGTTGCGATCGAGTACGCCAGCCTTCCAGCCATCCGCAACATCGCCTGGAACCTCGAATGGTCCGGCGGTCCAACCAGCGGCCACACGCGCTTCCTCCAGATCCCTCGCGAACACACGACCGCCGTGGGCTCCGCGCTGGCCTTCCAGACGCGGCAAGCCCTTGCCGATGGTGGTGCGGCAAGCGATCATCGTCGGGCGCGGGTCTTCCTTGGCGAGCAGCAACGCCGCGGAAACCGAGTCGATATCGTGTCCGTTTGCATCGATGACATGCCAACCGGCGATGCGGAAACGCGCGCGGACATCTTCCGAGATCGAGAAATCCGTGTGACCGTCATCGGTCATCCGATTATCGTCCCAAAGGAAGCAGAGCTTGCCAAGGCGTAAATGGCCCGCCAGCGAAATCACCTCGTGGGCGATCCCTTCCTGGAGACAGCCATCGCCGACGATCGCGTAGGTGCGATGGTTGGCGATTCCATCGCCAAACGTTGCATTGAGCCAGGCTTCCGCGACTGCCATGCCGACCGCATTGGCGATGCCCTGCCCGAGCGGACCGGTCGTGACCTCGATGCCGAGCTCGGGCGCTCGTTCGGGGTGGCCATGCGTGTGCGAGCCCAGCTCGCGGAAACGCTTGATCTCTTCGATCGGAAAGGCGGCATAGCCCGACAGATGCAGCAGCGCATAGATCAGCATCGAGCCGTGACCGTTCGACAGGACGAACCTGTCGCGATCCGGCCAGAGCGGATCGAGCGGATTGCACTTGATATGCTGCGTGAACAGCGCGGTCGCAATCTCGGCGCAGCCGAGCGGCGCACCGGGATGACCGTCGGACGCCCTTTCGATGGCGTCGAGCGACAGGAAACGAATGGCATCAGCCATCCGCGTGTCCAGATCGGCCGACGCTTGCGCGACAGGTGAAGCAACGGAAGAGTGAACGGACATCGGAAAAATACCAGTTCGGCGCAGCCTCCGCCGAACGGAGGCTGCCGGGTCAAACGCGCGTCCGGCGCGTCACGGGAGGAATCCAGTCGAAATCCAGGGAACGAAAGCGACGACCAGGAGGCCAACCACCAGCGCAGCAAGATAGCTCCAGATGCGCTTGAGGCCGGCATTCGGATCGACCTGCCCGATCGAGCAGGCTGCGTAATAGCCAAGGCCGAAAGGCGGTGCGAAAAGGCCAATCCCCATCGCCAGGATCACAACCATCGCATAATGCACTTCGTGCACGCCAAGCTGCTTGGCGACCGGAAACAGCAGAGGCCCGAACAGCACCATGGCGGGGATGCCCTCGAGCACGCTGCCGAGCACGATGAACAGCGCAATCGAACCGACGAGGAAGCCATAATATCCGCCGGGAGCATGCGCGAGCGCCGTCGCCAGCGTATGCGAGAAGTTCGACTGCGTCAGCGCCCAGGACATGCAGGTCGCAGTGCCAATGATGAACAGAATGGTGCCGGACAGTGCCGCCGTTCCAACCAGCGCGGGATAGAGTTCACGCAGGTTGAACGAGCGGTAGACGATGATTCCGACGATGATAGTGTAGGCGATGCCGATCGTGGCAACTTCGGTCGCTGTCGCAACGCCCTCCGTCACGGCAGCGCGGATGACGATCGGCAGGGCCAAAGCGGGCGCTGCGATAACGAAACTGCGACCAATCTCGCGCAATGATGTCACACCGCGGTCGGTGCCGGCGCCTTCGGACATCCGACGCCGCGCGACCAGGGCGAGTGCAAGAGCGAGCACGATGCCGGGCAGAATGCCACCGGTGAAGAGCGCGGCAATCGACACACCGGTCACAGAACCGATGATGATCAGCACGATCGACGGCGGGATTGTTTCCGCCATGGCGCCGGAGGCCGCCAGCAGTGAGACCAGTTCGCCCTCATGAATGCCCCGCCGCTTCATGCCTGGGAAGAGCACGGGTGCGACGGCCGCCATATCAGCGGTTTTGGCACCGGAAATTCCCGAGACCAGCAGCATGGCCCCGAGCAGCACATAGGCGAGCCCGCCTTCCACGTGGCCGACTAGTGCGGCGAGAAAGTTCACCATGGCCGCCGCCA
Organism: Bradyrhizobium sp. Ec3.3; assembly: GCF_000472925.1. GTDB lineage: Bacteria > Pseudomonadota > Alphaproteobacteria > Rhizobiales > Xanthobacteraceae > Bradyrhizobium. The sequence continues at coordinate 180,485 of NZ_AXAS01000013.1, read as the reverse complement.
TCTTCGTCATCACGATGAGATAGCCGAGCAGGACGAACAGCGGCACCGCGAGCAGGATGAGCGAGCTCACGCCTTCGTCGATACGCCCCGGGATCACCTGCAGCGGCGTCGTGGTCGCGACCATGAGATAGGCGACGGTCGCAAGGCCGAAGCAGTAGGCAATGGGCACTCCCGCAAGAACGCCTCCGCCCAGAAGCAGTGCAAAGAACAGCAACAGATTCCAGTTGCCGATCGCAACGATCCAGGGACCGAGGCAGTAAAGACAGAGTGCCAGAGCCGCCAGAACCGCAATTGCCAGCAACAGTTCGCGAACTCCGAGCCGCATGCAGCGCACGAGACTGGCAGCCAGCATCAGCACCACGCCCGTCGGCACAGCCGCCGCGCGAACGCTGTCGTTCAGTCCGAGCGCGGGCGTCCATGCGAAGCTCTGATCCTCTGCGAAATCGATCGAAGGCGCGAGGATCAGAAGGAGAAAGAGCGCGGGCGCAGCCGTCGCCATTGCTTCGAGCAATTCCTGTGTCGCACCCGAAGTCCGCTCAACCAGTGCCGTCATGCGCATATGCTGGCCACGCCGGAGCGCAATGGCGGAGCCCAACATTGCAAGCCACAGGAACGTGATCGACGCCAGCTCATCCGACCATGTCAGCGGATTGTTAAAGACGAAACGCGACACGACGCCTGTGAGCAGGATAACGATCTCGGCCGTGACTGCGAAAGCGGCCAGCGGCTCGGTGATCAGCGTAAGCCATCGGTCCAGTATGGACGCCAGCGCCGGTCCCGTGGCGACGACCGCTGCGCTTTTGGCGTGGGCGATACTCATCCGAGCTTGCCAACCGCCTGCTCGAGAATCGTCCACCCCTTCTCACCGAACTTTGCGTGCCAGTCCGAATAGAATTTGGTCTTGGCAAGTGCGGACCGGAACACCGCTTGGTCGACCTCGACAAAATTGAGACCCTTGGCCGTCAGGTCCGACCGCAACGACTTGGAAAGCGCCGCGATATCGGCTCGCTCGTCTTCTCCCGCCTTGTTCAGCTCGCGTGTGACGATCTCCTGCACATCGGTCGAAAAGCGTGAGAACGTCCGGGGATTACCGAGAACGATGTAGGCGTCCCACACGTGGCTGGTGAGGCTGCAATACTTCTGCACCTCGTAGAGCTTGGCGGTGGCGATGATCGCGAGAGGGTTCTCCTGGCCTTCGACGATCTTGGTCTGCAACGCGGAATAGACTTCGTTGAAGTTGATCGGCGTCGGGCCGGCACCAAGCGCCTGGAACAGGTTGGTGAGAATCGGAGCAGGCGGAACCCGCATCTTGAACCCTTTGAGGTCATCGGGTGTCTTGATCTCGCGGGTCGAGGATGTGAGCTGGCGGAACCCGTTGTCCCAGGATTTGCACACCTGAAGCGTGCCGGTGTTCTCGATCTCGGCTTTGACGAACTTTCCGAGATCGCCGTCCATCGCCTTCCAGACATCGTCGTAAGAGGCGAAGGCAAACCCCGTGTTGACGATGCCGACGGTCGGAATCCGCGTGGCGAGAACCGAGGCACCGATGTTGAGGAAGTCTACGGCACCATTGCGGATCTGACCGAGAAGGTCGATGTCGGAGCCGAGCTGATTGGCGGGAAACAGATTGATTTCAACGCGCCCGCCGGTCGCCTGCTTGATCCGATCGATGGCCTCGAGCGCACGCTTGTTGACCGGGTGGGACGGGTCCTGTCCGGTTGCGAATTTGAGAGTGAACTCCGCGGCATCACCGCGCTTTGACAGGATCGACACCAGCGGAATGGAGGCACCGGCGGCCAACACCGCACGGCGAGTCAAGCCCTTCTTCGTTTCCTTGGTCATTTCGTTCTCCCTAATGTTGTCTTGTGATGTGTATTGCGGAAGGTTGGTCCTTCATCGCCATTTTTTGACTGACGCGCAGATCGCCTCCGTCGAGATGCCATAACGGTCATGCAGCGTCGGCAGCGCGCCCGCAGCGAGGAATTCGTCCGGCAATCCGATATGATGGAACGCAGGATGGACGCGAGCTCGCATCAGGGCTGCCGCGACCGCCTCACCCAAACCGCCAATGACGGTGTGATTTTCGGCAACGACAACGAGCCGGCCCGGCTTGCGGCAGGTCTCCACGATCGTTTCGACATCGAGCGGCTTGATGGTTGGGACATGCAACACGGCGGCGCTGATGCGGTCGGCCTCAAGCTGCTTTGCAGCTTCCAGCGCGCGCATCGTGAGCAGGCCCGAGGAGATGAAGAGGACGTCGGCGCCATCACGGAGCTGCTTTGCCTTGCCGAGCTCGAACTTGTAACCGTACTCGTCGAGCACGAGCGGCACCTGTCCGCGTAACAGCCGCATATAAACCGGCCCCTGATGGGCAGCGATCACCGGCACCGCCTGCTCGATCTCGTGGGCGTCGCAAGGATCGATCACGGTCATGTTGGGCATCGCGCGAAGCAGCGCGAGATCCTCGGCGGCCTGGTGGCTCGGTCCGTAGCCGGAGGTGAGACCAGGAAGCGCGCAGGCGATCTTGACGTTGCGGTCTTCCTCCGCGATCGTCTGATGAATAAAGTCGTAGGCCCGGCGAGACGCGAACACCGCGTAGGTCGTAACGAACGGCGTGAAGCCTTCTGCTGCGAGGCCTGATGCAGCTCCGAACAGGAGCTGTTCGGCCATGCCCATTTGATAGTAGCGGTCGGGAAATTCCTTCGCAAAGATGTGAAGGTCGGTATATTTGCCGAGATCCGCGGTCATCCCGACGATGTCGGGACGCTGCCGTGCGACCTCGATCAGCGCATGGCCGAACGGCGCCGGCTTTGTCCGCTGCCCTTCGGCAGCGATCGAGGCGATCATCGCCGAGGTGGTCAGCCGCGGTTTGGCAGCAGTAGAACTTGTCGTATTCGAGACCGGCTTCACGCACGCCTCCCTTCGTCGAGAGCTTCCAGCGCCAGCTTCCATTCGTGTGCATCCACACGCATAAAGTGATTGCGTTCGCGCGCCTCAAGGAATGGAATGCCCTTCCCCATCAGGGTATCCGCGATGATCATGCGCGGCCTTGCGCCCTCGTGCGTCCTGGCCGCATCGAACGCGGCAACCACCGCGTTGAGATCGTTGCCATCGACGCGCTGCACGAACCAGCCGAACGCACGCATCTTGTCCGCGAGCGGCTCAAAGCCCATCATCTGCTTGGACGGCCCATCGGCCTGCTGGTTGTTCACGTCGACGATCGCAATGAGATTGTCGAGATTGTAGTGAGCGGCGGACATCATCGCCTCCCACTTGGAGCCCTCGTCGAGTTCGCCGTCGGAAAACAGCGTGTAGACGCGGCTGTCGGAGCCCTTTCGCTTCAGACCCAGGCACATGCCGACGGCAATGCTCAAGCCGAGGCCGAGCGAGCCACCCGACATTTCCATGCCGGGCGTGTAGCTCGCCATGCCGGACATCGGCAGCCGGCTGTCGTCGAAGCCGTAGGTCTCGAGCTCGGCTTCCGGAACGATCCCGGCCTCGATCAGTGCGGCGTAGAGCGCGATGGCGTAGTGGCCATTCGAGAGCAGGAAACGGTCGCGCTTTTCCCAGGCAGGATCCTCGGGCCGGTAGCGCATGGCGTGGAAATAGGCCACTGCCAGCACGTCGGCGATGTCGAGGGCCTGCGCGATGTAGCCTTGGCCCTGCACTTCACCCATCCGCACCGCGTTGCGGCGGATTCGATACGCGCGCTCTGCAAGGCTGGGCTCGTTGATGCGCGAAGCGGCATCTTCCATGAGTTCCCTCCCCTGCCCTAGTGGATGAGCATGCCGCCGTTGACGTCGATCACCGCGCCCGTCGTGTAGGCGGAGAGATCGGAGGCCAGGAAGAGATAGATGTTGGCAACATCCTGCGGCACGCCGAGCCTGCCAAGCGGGATGCCGTCGATAATCTCCTTGCGCTTTTCGTCGGAGATCTTGCCCGCGTTGATGTCGGTCTGGATCAGACCTGGCGTAACACAATTGACGCGGATTCCATCGGGGCCGAGCTCGCGCGCCATCGCCTTGGCAAGGCCGAGCACGCCGGCCTTGGCTGCCGAATAATGCGCGCCGCCGAGAATGCCGCCACCGCGCTGGGCGGAGACGGAGGACATGCAGGCAATCGCGCCGGACTTGCGGTTCCGCATATGCGGCATCACCGCCTGCGAAAGAAAAAGCACACCGCGCAGATTGACGTCTTGAATGCGGTTCCAATCCTCCGACGAAATGTCCCACACTTTGACCGGTTGGGTGATGCCGGCATTGTTGATCAGAATGTCGATTTGGCCGAACGCTTTGAGAACGTCGGCAACGGCGCGCTCACAGTCGGCCTTGTTGGTCACATCGCAGGCAACGCCGACATGGTTCGTGCCGAGCTCGGCTGCGGCGCCGGCCGCGCTCTTGCCGTCGATGTCGAGGATCGCAACGCGCGCACCATTTTGCGCGAACGTTTTTGCGGTAGCGAAGCCGATGCCGCGCGCCCCAGCGGCGCCAGAAATGATCGCAGTCTTGCCTGCAAGAAGCATACTTGTTTCCTCCGAGAGAGCTTGTTTGTTGGGGGCGGACTATGGTCGGGGCGGTGTGACGCGAAAATAGGCGAAATTTGCACTAATAGGTGAACTGTGCTCACCTGTGGCATGTCCAAGCTTCCTCTCGGAGCGTTGAGAGTTTTCGAGGCTGCTGCACGCACCGGATCATTTCGCGCGGCCGCGACCGAATTGGCACTGACGCCGAGTGCAGTCAGCCACGCGATCCGAACCTTCGAAGATCAGATCGGAACGACGCTTTTTGAGCGGGAAGGACGCAATGTCCGGCTGAGTCCGGCGGGCGATGCGCTCTTGCGCCGGGTCTCCTGTGGATTCGACGAGCTAAGACATGGCCTCGAGGTCGCGAGCGCGCGCTCATCCAACTTGTTGCGGCTTCACTGTGCGCCGAGCATGGCGGCGCAGTGGCTCATGCCGCGGTTGCGAAGGTTGATAGAGGAACATCCTGAACTGGAGGTACGGCTGGCCGCCGGCGTCGACTATCCGCATTTTCGCAACGATGAGTTCGATGTCGACATTTGCTACGGGCCGCCGCGGCAAGAGGGATTGTCGGTGCTGCCGCTTGGCGAGGAGACCGTGCGCCCGATGTGCGCGCCTTCCCTCGCGGGCACGATCCGCGAGCCTGCGGATCTTTTGAAACTGGCGCTTATCGAAAGCGAGCAGAAACGCGTCCGCTGGAACGCCTGGTTCGCCGCAAACGGCCTTTCTGCACCAAGCCCTGGTGGATTTCGTTTTGACCGAAGCTTTATGGCTATAGCTGCAGCGACCGACGGTCTTGGCGTGACCCTGGAATCCACCCGGCTTGCCGAGCGCGAACTCGCGAACGGCCAATTGGTCGCCCCCCTTGCCGGCCATGCTCGAGATGTGACGTATGTGGGCCACTATCTGGTCTGCCCCCCGCAGGCGAAGCACAGACAATCGGTCCGCACGTTCACGAAATGGATCGCCGGGGAATTGGGCCTCTCAGGCCGCTCGAAGAATTAGGCGCTCACGACACCAGGCTCGAATTCGGCCAGCCCGTCGGATCACAGTCCGGCGCAGATCACCAACGTCCTGATCACTGCACCCCCCATGCATCACGGCCGCCCGCCGCAAAAGGTTAAGCGGAATTCTTGCAGACAGTGCGCAAAGCTAGTTAAGAGCCCGCGCTTACGGCACACGGCGCAGGACGAACGCCCGGGAAATCGCACACGATCTCAACGGAGAAAACGTCCACCGCGAAGCCGGCGATGGGACAATGGCCGGCCATTCGGGAGCAGAGGACGATCGCGGTTCCCCGATTGGCGATTTTCGGACCCTGTGCATAGTGCTCTCCTCGGAGTGCCCAGGAGCAGACGAGTTCGGAGCCAAAGGGGCCGGATTCCGTCACGAAATCACCCCACCAACGCACCCGCTTTGCTTGACAGCCCGCCGCCCCCTTCCTTATATGCCGCGCGTTCGCGAGATGGCCGCTTCGGCCGCGCGAGCCCTGTGGCGGGGTAGCTCAGCTGGTTAGAGCACGGGAATCATAATCCTGGGGTCGGGGGTTCGAGTCCCTCCCCCGCTACCACGTATGACCCAATATTGATTGTGGTGGGCCTGCGCAGAGGGCCCCCGCCGATTAGCGCGGCAAGCTTGTCTCCGACCTCGACCTGGAAGCCTTGCCATGGCCCTTTCGGGTGGACGGTGACGCCCTCATCCGAAATTCGCGCGCGAGGAAAGGCGAAGAAACGAGCCCTACTTCGGCCTCACATTGGGATCGCCGCCCGGGCTGCCGGGGGGCGGGATGATCGGGGTCTTGCCGACATCCGGCGCAGGCGCGCGCATTTCGGGGTCGACGCCTGTGGGCGGGCAGAGGACGCCGTCGGATTGCGCGAGCTTGTCGCCCAGTGGTTCCCTCGCCTGGCCGGTGGTCTGGCCATCGGGCTTCACGGTGCCGCGAGGGCGATCCGTCTGGGTCGGCGTGCAGTCGCTGGCGCGCTGCGGGGGCGGCGGCGCGGTCGCCTGCGGCGGCGTCGCCGGGCTGGGCGGAGCCTGTGCGATCGCAGGCCCGGAGGCTGCGATCAAAAGGCTTGCGAGAATGAGTTTCGATCTCGTGCGCATGGACGGAAAACGCGCGGGCCGCGCCGCGTGTTCCGCCTCTGAACATTACGATTTGCGGTAGCGGATCAGCGAGAAGTGCCCCATCGGCGGCATCGGCCGCCGCTCGGCGAGCGTGATGCCGCCGTGGCGCTTCTGCCAGTCGACGAGGCGGTCCCAGGGAAACTCCGGGCGCCAGCCGAGCCTGCGCGCGAGCGGTGCAAAAGCGAGTTCGAACAGTTTTCGCGGTCCGCTCTCGGCGCCGATGTGATTGACGAGGATCAGCTCGCCGCCCGGTTTCAGCACACGCACGAACTCGTCGAGCGTACCTTCGGGATCGGGCACCGCGGTGATGACATATTGCGCGACCACCGCATCGAAGAAGCCGTCGTGGAATGCAAGGTTCTTCGCATCCATCACGCTGAGCACCTCGACATTGCCGAGCTTTTCCGCACGCACGCGCGCTTGCGCCTTGCGCAGCATCGGCTCGGAAATGTCGACGCCACAGATTTTCGTCGAGCGCGAATAATCCGACAGCGACAGGCCGGTGCCGACACCGACGTCGAGAATGCGGCCGCCGATCTTGTCGGCCTCCGCAATGGTCGATTGGCGCCCCGCATCGAACACCTTGCCGAACACGAGATCGTAAACCGGCGCCCAGCGGCCATAGGCCTTCTCGACCCCGGCACGCGAGATATCTGCTGCCATGCCCCCTGCCCTGTAATTAGATTCTTATGTTGCGCATGATCTCCGCGCAAACGCGTTCCGCGTTTGTCGCGAGGGAAAACCGCTGCACACTTTTCCGGATCATGCGCTAGCCGCGCAGCGCTTCCGCGAACGGCCGCGCCGCATCGCTTGCGACCTTCGCGGCCGCGCTCTGGATAAAGCCGCCGCCGAGCACGCGCGCCTGCCCCGAGGGCGCATCGTAGAACACGCAGGCCTGTCCCGGCGAGACGCCCTCTTCGCCGGCGACGAGTTCGACCTCGTAATGGCCGTTGCCGCCGCGCAGCCACGCCGGCTGCGGCGCGCGGGTCGAGCGCACGCGCACGAACATCTCGAGGCCGCCGCCGATGGCGCGATCGATATCGCCGTTGCCGATCCAGTTGACGTCGCGCAGCACGATGCGGTGCATCTTCAGCGCATCGCGCGGCCCGACCACGACGCGGCGGGTCGCGGCCTCGAGCCGCACCACGTAGAGCGGTGAGCCGGAGGCGATGCCGAGCCCGCGACGCTGGCCGACGGTGAAATTGGCGATGCCGTGATGCTGGCCGATGACGCGGCCGTCGAGGTCGACGATGTCGCCGGGCTCCATCGCATTGGGACGCAGCCGGGTGATGATGTCAGTGTAGCGCCCGGTGGGCACGAAGCAGATGTCCTGGCTGTCGTGCTTGTCCGCAACGTTGAGGCCAAAGCGGCGGGCGAGCTCGCGCGTTTCGGGCTTGGTCATGTCGCCGAGGGGAAAGCGCAAGTAGTCGAGCTGCTCGCGCGTGGTCGCGAACAGGAAATAGCTCTGGTCGCGCTCGCTATCTGCAGCGCAGACCAGCGCGCGGGAGCCGTCGGCGAGGCCACGCGAGGCGACATAGTGGCCGGTGGCAAGCGCGACCGCACCGAGCTCGCGCGCGGTCTTCAGGAGATCGCGGAACTTGACGGAGCGGTTGCACTCGATGCATGGCACCGGCGTCTCGCCGAGCGCGTAGCTATCGGCAAAATTGTCGATGACGGACTCGCGAAAGCGGTCCTCGTAGTCGAGTACGTAATGGGGAATGCCGAGCTTGGCGGCAACGTCGCGCGCGTCGTGGATGTCCTGGCCGGCGCAGCAGGCACCCTTGCGATGGGTCGCCGCACCGTGGTCATAGAGCTGCAGCGTGATGCCGACGACGTCGTAACCTTCGGCCTTCAGCAGCGCAGCCGTCGTCGAGGAGTCCACGCCGCCCGACATGGCGACGACGACCCTGGTGTCCTGCGGACGGCCTTCGAGATCCAGACTGTTGCGCATGGTTCCGGCTGTTGAATGCGACTTGCTGCAGAAGTGTTCCGCTGGCCCCGCGTTGATCGGTCGGGAAAGGGGCGGTCTCAGGGAACGGAAATAGTTCCACGAGGTCGGCTTGCCCGGTCGAAAGCGGCTGAGAGCTACCCTTTAATATAGGCCGTATTCCCGTGAAGCAATCGCAGGGGAGACTTTCGCCACGCGCTTAGGGCAATTCTTGCCGGGAGGCAGAAATGGGCCGTGTTTCCGAGGTCTTCACCGTGGCACGCGGAATGCGTCAAGCATTTGATTTTATTATATAAAGCCACTCTTAGCCGGGCTGGCCCACTCCTTGCTAACCCCTTGTCTCGAGTTCATTTCAAGGGGCGTGTCCGTGGTCAGCGTGACGTCAGATGTAGCCGCAAGCGTGTCGGTCCAGACCGCGCCGCCGAAACCTGCCCGCTCGCAGGGGTCGACGACGAACGACCCGTTCGGCGCGCTCGTCGACAGCAACACGGCGGCTGCCAGCAGCACGCCGAGCACGACCTCGGACCCGGCACCGCGCCGCACCGACAGCACGTCATCGTCGTCCTCCACCGACAAGAGCACGCGTGACACCTCCTCGACCGATTCGTCGTCGCAGAGCAAATCGACCGATACGACCGACAGTTCGACGTCTGCCGCCAGCGATACACCGGCCGCCCCCACCAAGGCGACCGACAAGACCAAAGGCAAGTCAGACGCCTCCGGCACGAAATCGGCCGAAAAATCCGACGACAGCAAGGGCGACAAGACCGAGGACACGGACGGCCCGGCCACCGCCATTCAGGCCGATCCCACGCAGGCAACCACCGCACCGACTGCAACGCCCGATCCGAATGCCATCGTCGTCGCGGCCCCGGTCGTACCGGTCGATCCGAACGCGGCCGCCAGCCAGGCTGCCAGCAATTCAAGTTCACCGCTGACAATCGCAGCCGCCGGCATCGCCGCGAGTGCCTCGACCGCGGCGCAGATCGCTACGCCGGCCGTCAAGACCGACGCGACCGGCGACAAGACCGCCGCGACCGCCGATGCCGGCACCGCCGCGAAAGCCGCGCTGACGGATGCGGCCGCCGCCGCGACAACCGACGCGTCGCCAACCGATCCACAAGCCCAGGGCGCTCTGACCGCCACTGTTGCCCAGGCGACGCCCAAGACCTCGTTCAAGGCGGCCGCCACGGCACAACAGAACACCGACGTTTCCAACGTCGGGCAGGATCCGAGCAAGACGAGCACGACCGGCACGACGCCCAACCAGGCGGCGATGGCCACGAATCCGAACGCGGCCGTGCATCCGCAGGCCGCCAGGCCGCAGGTCGAGGGCAACACGACCGAGGCCAAGGCCGATGTATCGGACAAGACCGCTCCGGCCGCGCCCGCCGCGGTATCGACGCACGACCACACGGCAGCAACTCAGACGCTGACGAGCACGACGGACACCAGCGCCCAGGCCGCTGCCGCAGTGCAGGCTCCGCAGACCACGACGACCTCGGTCGCCGGCGCATCGACGGCGACGCTGACCGCGACCGCGGCGACCGCCACCGCCGTGCCGATCAGCGGGGTGCCGGTCGAGATCGCCGCGGCCGCGCGCGCCGGCAAGACCCGGTTCGACATCAGCCTCGATCCGGCCGAGCTCGGTCGCATCGACGTGCGCATCAACGTCGACCGCAACGGCCAGGTCACCTCGCATCTCACCGTCGAGAAGCCGGAGACGCTGTCGATGCTGCGACAGGACGCGCCGCAGTTGCAGCGCGCGCTCGACGATGCGGGCCTCAAGACAGGCAGCAACGGCCTGTCGTTCAGCCTGCGCGACCAGAATTCATCCGGGCAGAACTCGAGCAACGGCAACGACAACGGCAGCAATTCCCGCCGTCTGGTCATCAGCGACGAAGACGCAGCTCCCGCCGCGCCCGTGGGACGCGGCTACGGCCGCATGCTCGGATCGAGCAGCGGCGTCGATATCAGAGTGTGAGGAGTATTCGACATGACCACCACGAATGCCGCCACTGCCCCTTCAGTCGTTTCGGGCACGACCCAGACGTCATCCTCGTCGTCCTCGTCGAGCTCCAGCCTGAGCTCGACCACCGGCTCGACGCTGGCGGGTAATTTCCAGACCTTCCTGACGCTGCTCACGACGCAGCTCCAGAACCAGAACCCGCTCGATCCGCTCGACACCAACCAGTTCACCCAGCAGCTCGTGCAGTTTGCCGGCGTCGAGCAACAGCTCAAGACCAACACCGAGCTCTCCACGCTGGTGACGATGCAGCAGACCGCGCAGGCGACCCAGGCGCTGAATTTCGTCGGCAAGACCGCGGTGGTCGACGGCACGACCGCGACGATGACCAGTTCGTCGGCGACCTGGCACCTCAATGTCCCCTCCAACGCAACAGTCGACATCTCGATCGCCAACTCCAGCGGCCAGACCGTGTTCACCGGCAAGTACACCGCCGGCGCCGGCTCCGACATTCCGTTCACCTGGAACGGCCAGGGCAATGACGGCACGCAGTGGCCCGACGGCAAATACACGATCAGCGCAACCGGCAAGGACGCCTCGGGGAATTCGGTCGGTGTCGCCGCGCAGGTTCAGGGCACGGTGTCTTCAGTCGACCTGACGCAGTCGCCGCCCCTGCTGACGATCGACGGGAGCACCTACACGGTCAGCCAGGTCAAGAGCATCGTCAGCAGCAGCAATTAAAGCGGCGCGCTGCCGGAGCAAATTCAGTGTCGTCCTGGCGAAAGCCAGGACCCATAGCCACCGAAAGTCGTTTTGACGCGAAGGCGTAACCCCGAGTCTTCGCAGGAACTACTCCCTGGGGTAATGGGTCCTGGCTTTCGCCAGGACGACGTCGAGGGGCTTTGCGACATCGCGTGCAGGCCTCGCCAGTTAGTAAAGTATTTACCTTCTACCCCGCTTGGCCGGTTGGAGACCCCCGTCTCGCCCGCCGGGCCGCTCGTGTTCCAGCCATTTTCAACGAGAATTGTATTGAAGCCTTAGGCTTAGCCAATTTTTAAGCCGACCGGCGTAGGGTTATGGCGTGAGTTCAGTGGTTGAGAGTTTGTGAGTACGCCATGACAGAACCCCATCGCCCGAGGGTGAAATACGTCATCGGGCCGGACGGCAGCCCTTTGACGATCGCGGATCTGCCTGCACCGGGGACCAAACGCTGGGTCATCCGACGCAAGGCTGAAGTCGTTGCCGCGGTCCGAGGAGGCCTCCTCTCCCTCGAGGAAGCCTGCAGCCGTTACACCCTGACGGTCGACGAATTCCTCTCCTGGCAGTTTTCCATTGACCAGCATGGTCTGGCCGGACTGCGCACCACGCGCATCCAGCAGTATCGCCAGTAAGCGATCTGGAAATTCGCCAAGTTTGACGCAAATCGGCCTCGCTCTGCGAGGCCGATTTTTTTCATGTCGCGACTTTTGTCCCACCTCTTAATCTTCGTTAACCATATCGAAACCATCACCTAGGCAATAATTGCCCAGTCGGCTTGCCGGTTGCAGGCCGAATCTGGCGGGGCGATTGCTTGCAAGGTCTGTTGGACTTCCTGAAAGGTATCGGCGCCGCCCGGTTCGGGGCGATGATCGCGGTCACCGCCGCACTCATCGGCTTCTTTGCCTTTGTCATCATGCGCGTGACCACGCCGCAGATGACGACGCTGTTCACCGACCTCAACGTCGAAGATTCCTCCAGCATTATCAAAGACCTGGAACGTCAGGGCATCCAGTTCGAGCTGCGCAATGAAGGCAGCATCATCATGGTGCCCAAGGACAAGGTCACGCGACTGCGCATGAAGCTTGCCGAAGGCGGCATGCCCAAGGGTGGCGGCATCGGCTACGAGGTGTTCGACAAGTCGGACGCGCTCGGCACCACCAGCTTCGTCCAGAACATCAATCATCTGCGCGCGCTGGAGGGCGAGCTCGCCCGCACCATCCGCGCGATCGACCGCATCCAGGCCGCCCGCGTCCACCTCGTCCTGCCGGAGCGCCCGCTGTTCTCGCGCGAGGCGCCCGAGCCATCGGCCTCGATCGTGGTGCGGGTCCGCGGCTCGCTGGAGGCGCAGCAGATCCGCGCCATCCGCCATCTCGTCGCCTCCGCCGTCAACGGGTTGAAGCCGCAGCGCGTCTCGATCGTCGACGAATCCGGTCAGTTGCTCGCCGATGGCGCGGCGAGCGATCCCGAGCAGGCCGTCGGCGACGAGCGCCGCACCGCGTTCGAGAAGCGGATGCGCAAGCAGGTCGAGGACATCGTCTCCTCGGTGGTCGGCTCGGGCCGCGCCCGGGTGCAGCTCTCCGCCGATTTCGACTTCAACAAGATCACCCAGACCTCCGACAAATTCGATCCCGAAGGCCGCGTGCTGCGCTCGAGCCAGACCCGGGAAGAGAGCAGCCTCACCGCCGACAACAACGGCCAGGTCACCGTCAACAACGAGCTACCGGGTAATTCATCGGGCGGCACCGCGGTCGCGGCCCGCGACCAGAGCAAGAAGACCGAAGAAACCAACAATTACGAGATCTCCCGCACCACCAAGACCGAGGTGACCGAGGCCGGCCGCGTCAACCGCATCTCGGTCGCGGTCCTGGTCGACGGCATCTACTCCAAGAACGACAAGGGCGATCTGGTCTATCAGGACCGCACCAAGGAGCAGCTCGACCGCATCGCCACGCTGGTGCGTTCGGCGATCGGCTTCGACCAGAAGCGCGGCGACCAGGTCGAGGTCGTCAACCTGCGCTTTGCCGACGCGCCGTCGACCGCCCCGATCGCCGAACCATCGGGCTTCCTCGGCATGCTCCAGTTCACCAAGGACGACGTGATGTACTTCGTCGAGCTCGGCGTGATGATGCTGCTCGGCCTCGTCGTGATGTTCATAGTGATCCGGCCGCTGGTGAAGCGAATCCTTGCCTCCGACGAGGTCGCGGCCTTGACCAGCGCGCTGAGCGCGCCCGCGCTGACCGACGAATCCGCTTCCGCCTCGGGCGGCGGCCACGCGCTGGTCACGAGCGGCAACGCCACGGCGAGCGCGATCGACGTCGCCACCGTCCAGGGTCAGGTCCACGCCCAGTCCGTTCATCGCGTCGGTGAGCTCGCCGAGCGCAACCCCAATGAAACCGTCGCCATCATCCGCCAATGGCTGAGCGAACCCGCGAAATGATCGAGAAGTGAACTGACATGGCCGCCTCCTTGCAAAACGCCAACTCGCACGACATCACCAGTGTGATCTCGACCCTCGGGCAGCGCGCCGGCAACCGGGCCAAGGACGGCAAGTCCGAGCCGCTGGCAGGACCGAAGCGCGCCGCAATCCTGATGCTGGCGCTCGGCGAACAATATGGCGGCAAGATCTGGTCGATGCTCGACGACGAGGAGGTGCGCCAGCTCTCGCTGGAGATGTCCACCCTCGGCACGGTCGAGGTCGACACGGTCGAGGACATGCTGCTCGAATTCGTCTCGCGCATGTCGGCTTCCGGCGCGCTGATGGGTAATTTCGACGCCACCGAGCGACTGTTGCAGCAATACCTGGCGCCCGAGCGCGTCAACGGCATCATGGACGAGATCCGCGGCCCCGCGGGGCGCAACATGTGGGAGAAGCTCTCCAACGTGCAGGAAGAGGTGCTCGCCAACTATCTGAAGAACGAGTACCCGCAGACCATCGCGGTGGTGCTGTCCAAGCTCAAGCCGGAGCACGCCGCGCGCGTCCTCGGCATCCTGCCCGAGGAGCTGGCGCTCGACGTCGTCAACCGCATGCTGAAGATGGAGGCGGTGCAGAAGGAGGTCATCGAGAGCGTGGAGAAGACGCTTCGCGTCGAATTCATGTCGAACCTGTCGCAGACCCGCCGCCGCGATGCCCACGAGGTGATGGCGGAAATCTTCAACAATTTCGACCGCCAGACCGAAACCCGCTTCATCACCTCGCTGGAAGAGGAGAACCGGGAATCGGCCGAGCGCATCAAGGCCCTGATGTTCACCTTCGACGACCTCGTCAAGCTGGACTCCGGCTCCGCGCAGACGTTGATGCGCAACGTCGACAAGGACAAGCTCGCCGTCGCGCTGAAGAGCGCGAACGAGGACGTCCGCAACTTCTTCTTCGGCAACATGTCTTCGCGCGCCGCCAAGATGCTGCAGGACGATATGGCGGCGATGGGACCGGTCCGGTTGCGCGATGTCGACGAGGCGCAGGCGCTGCTGGTCAACCTCGCCAAGGACCTCGCCGCCAAGGGCGAGATCATGCTGACCAAGAACCGCGCTGACGACGAATTGGTGTACTGATGGCGGCACCCGCGAAATTCCTGTTCGACAACGACTTCTCCGCACCCGACCGGACGCGCGAGAAGGCTGCGAGTGCAGCCGAGGTCGCGCAGAAGATCGCGGCCGCCGAGGCGCGCGCCTACCAGGCCGGCTTCGACGCCGGACAGCGCGAGGCCAAGGCCGAGAGCGACCGCCGGGTCGCGCTCGCCATGGAGGAGATCAACATCTCGGTCAGGGGCATCGCGTCGGGCATCGGCAATATCGAGGCCAGGATGGAGACCGAGGCGGTCGACGTCGCGGTCGCGGTGGCGCGCAAGCTGTGCGCCGACCTGATCGCCGCCGAGCCGCTCGGCGAGATCGTCGCGCTGGTCAAGGACTGCTTCTCGCACCTGGTCGCGACGCCGCACCTGGTCGTCCGCATCAACGACGCGCTCTACGAGAGCGCGCGCGAGCGGATCGAGCGGCTCGCCAAGCAGAGCGGGTTCGAGGGCCGGCTGGTGATCCTGGCCGAGCCGGAGATTGCAACCGGCGACTGCCGGATCGAATGGGCCGATGGCGGCGTCGTGCTCGAGCGCGGCGCCATTCTCGGCAAGATCGACGAACTCGTCGGACGCTATCTCGCGTCCCGCAAGGGGAATTAAGCCATGAGCGACACCGACGGGCAGGTCCCGCTTCCCGATCTCAACGGCCCGATGGCGCCGACGGGCACCGATGTCGGCTACAACGAGGACGAATACGCGGCCCGCGTCGCCGCCGACCTCGAGGCGGTGTTCGACGTGCCGGTGCAGGTTTCCGCCGTGCTCGGCCGCTCCAAGATGGACGTCGGCGAGCTGTTGAAGCTCGGTCCCGGCACCGTGCTCGAGCTCGACCGGCGCGTCGGCGAGGCCATCGACATCTACGTCAACAACCGCCTCGTCGCTCGCGGCGAGGTGGTGCTGGTCGAGGACAAGCTCGGCGTGACCATGACCGAAATCATCAGGACCGAACGCAGTTGATTTGTTTTGAGCATGATCTCTTCGGAAAACCGCTACACACTTTTCCGGATCATGCTTTAGCGCAAGGAATGACGCGCAGCAGCGCGAACAGACGGACAGGAGACTGACATGCGGCTTCTCATCGTTGGCACACTGAAGGGCCAGCTCACCACCGCCACCAAGATCGCGATGGAGAACGGCGCCACCGTGACCCACGCCGAGGACCACGAGCAGGCAATGCGCGTGCTGCGCGGCGGCAAGGGCGCCGACCTGCTGCTGGTCGACGTCGCCCTCGACATCCGCGATCTCGTGATGCGGCTGGAAGCCGAGCACATCCACGCTCCGATCGTCGCCTGCGGCATCACCAACGACGCCCGCGCCGCGGTCGCCGCGATCCACGCCGGCGCCAAGGAATACATCCCGCTGCCGCCGGAGCCGGAGCTGATCGCCGCGGTGCTCGCCGCCGTGGCCAACGATTCCCGCGAACTCATCTATCGCGACGACGCCATGGCGCGCGTGGTCAAGCTCGCCCAGCAGATCGCCGGCTCGGACGCTTCGGTGATGGTCACCGGCGAATCCGGTACCGGCAAGGAGGTGCTGGCACGCTACGTCCATACACGCTCGGCCCGCGCCAAACGCCCCTTCATCTCCATCAATTGCGCCGCGATCCCCGAGCATCTCCTGGAATCCGAGCTGTTCGGCCACGAGAAGGGCGCGTTCACCGGCGCGGTCGCCCGCCGTATCGGCAAGTTCGAGGAGGCGACCGGCGGCACGCTGCTGCTCGACGAAATCTCCGAGATGGACGTCCGCCTGCAGTCAAAACTGCTCCGCGCGATCCAGGAGCGCGTGATCGACCGCGTCGGCGGCACCAAGCCCGTCCCCGTCGACATCCGCATCATCGCGACCTCGAACCGCAACCTGGCGGAAGCCGTGCGCGAAGGCACGTTCCGCGAGGATCTCTTGTTCCGCCTCAACGTCGTGAACCTGAAGATCCCGCCGCTGCGCGAGCGTCCCGCCGACATCCTCGAACTCGCCCAGCATTTCGTCAAGAAATATGCCGATGCCAACGGCGTCCCGCTGCGCCCCATTTCCGCGGAAGCGCGCCGAGTGCTCTCGACCAACCGCTGGCAGGGCAACGTCCGCGAGCTCGAGAACACCATGCACCGCGCGGTGCTGATGGCGCAGGGCGACGAGATCGGCGCTGACGCCATCATCACGCCGGACGGCGACCGCCTCGACGTCGCAAGGACCGCGCCGGCGGTAGCGCACGCCACGATGGCAGCGGAGCAGGTGACGCGGGCGCTGGTGGGGCGCACCGTCGCCGACGTCGAGCGCGATTTGATCCTCGAGACGCTGAAGCATTGCCTCGGCAACCGGACCCACGCCGCCAACATCCTCGGCATCTCGATCCGCACGCTGCGCAACAAGCTCAACGAATATGCCGACGGCGGCATCCCGATCCCGCCCGCCGGCACGCCCGGCGAATATCCCCGCATGCCGGCGATGGGGGCTTAGCCCCGCACAAGTGCTGAGGTCAGGAGTGCCCGGGGCTTGCCCCCGAGCGTTTTCTTTGCGGGCGAACACATTCGCCATAGGCCCCCACGCAAAATATCGAAAACAACCCCATGCAAAGTAGCCGATGGCCGGCAGCGAACGCCTCGCGCCTCCGCAAGATTTGACGCGTCGGGCAGTCTCGAACCGACGTGCGCCGCACGGTCAGCGCTCGCGCACCGTTCGGGAGAATGCTGATCCGTAATCCTCAACGGTTGCCATGCCGAACCTCGGATGTCGAAGCAGCGACTATACAAGCATGCGATAGCCGCTGCACCGCTGAGATCGACTACACCGACTATCAATGCGAGGGTTTATGAATCGCGAAAATCCCATTCTCTCCTTCGCCCGGGATTTCTCGGGAGATGATGCCGCGATCATGGCTCAAGTGGAGGCCTGGATCGCCAATCCGCCGGAAGACCAGGAGACGGTCGGCTTTTATGGAGGGGATGACTACGAGCCAACCACGCGAAGCTTTCTGGCAACGGTCGTCCTGCTCCGCAACCAGGATAAAATCTCTTCGGCCGAGGACAAATACCTCATCGAGATATTCGGCCGCTGGCGTGACGACGGGGTCATCGATCCCACGGCTCTTCGGCCCGCAGTCAAGGCCGTCTTCGGGCCGTTCATCACGCAGGATGAGGTCCCGGACCTTTCTGACGAGGACACGACTTCCGCGTATCGCAGGACCGTGTGGTCTCTCTATGCTCAAGCGACCGAGGAGCTCGAGCAACACATCGGCTCCCGCGGCCGGGTCCTGCTTTCCATCGATGCGACCGACGGCGACACGATGTTTTTCGCGCTGGTGAAACGAGAGATCGCGCAGCGCTGGCGCGACAAGGCCCTCAGCGAGCAGGACGGCTATCGCGCCGGCGTGCGCTCGCCGATGTGGGACCGGTTCTGGGACTATATGGGCTATGCCTTGGGGCCCTATTGGGCAACCGAGGACCATGAGGGCTACCCGCCCGGAACGCGCATGCGCAGCGAGACGATACCGTTTGCCGAATAGACGTGATCGTCAAATCTCGGAAATGGCTGATCGCGACGGCGGGGGGAGCCGTCGTCGCTGCGATCGGCTCTGCCATCTATATCAGCGCTGATGTCGCGTGCACGCAAGCCCAGCCTTGTCCGACGAAATCAAGTGCCGATGCGGTGAGCGCTGACGGCTCGGTCGTGTTGGGGACCGTTCGCCATCGCCCGTTCCGCTGGACCAGCGCTACCGGCTTGACCGGCTTCGACGAGCTGACGTCAGCCAATGCCGTGAATGGCGACGGCTCGGTGATCGTTGGCAGTGGGAAAGTTGCGGCGGATCGTAAAGCCTCTCACGCCCTTCGCTGGGCCAGTGGCGGCGGCACGACCGATCTCGGCACCCTGGGAGGACCTTCGTCCAGCGCCACTGGTGTCAGCGCGGACGGTTCGGTCGTGGTCGGGTCCGCCCAGATCCCCGATACCTCCGACGATAGGTCCCACATCTCCCACGCATTCCGCTGGACCAGCAGCACCGGCATGGTCGATCTCGGCACGCTCGGAGGACACAAATCCAGCGCGCGCGGTGTAAGCGCCGACGGCGCGGTGGTAGTGGGGTCGAGCCACACTCCCGAGCAGGATGAACACGCCTTTCGCTGGACCAGCGATACCGGCATGATCGATCTGGGAACGCTCGGAGGCCCCACTTCCAGCGCCCACGACACAAGCGCAGACGGATCGGTGGTCGTTGGAAATAGTATGACCTCGCCCTGGGACGGCTATCACGCCTTTCGCTGGACACGCAGCACAGGCATGGTCGATCTGGGCACGCTCGGCGGGAGGGAATCCAATGCGCTTGCGGTGAGCGCGGATGGCTCGGTGGTGGTGGGATATGCCGAGATCGCCGATGGGAAAGCGCATGCCTTTCGCTGGACCGCCGAAGCCGGCATGCTCGACCTCGACACCCCCGGAGGAGCGGAATCGTACGCCTCTGGAATTAGCGCTGACGGTACGACCATTGTGGGAAGAAGCGTGGCCGACGATGCAGCGTTTCACGCATTTCGCTGGACCGCGCCCAACCCCGGTCGACCTTCGGCACGCATGGAAAGGATTGTTCCTCCGTCGATGGAATAGCTTCGCGCTCTGGCTTGCGGGGCATGGCCGACTTGCAAGGCCGGGCTCCGTTCGGGGACTAGGTCGCGGATGCGATACGCCGTATAAGCGCCGCGAGACAAACTCGCGGAGCGCAAATGGCAGAGACTAAAATCACCGATTGGCTGGCGTCGCAGAAGCAGGCGATGATCGACCTGCTGCGCGACGTCGTGAACATCGATTCCGGATCCTACGACAAGGAAGGCGTCGACGCCGTCGGCGCGCGCTTCGAGCGGCATTTTGCCGAGCACGGCATTTCGAGCTGGCGTGAGCCGAACGGCACCTATGGCGACGCGCTTCATGCGACCGTGGCCAAGCCCGGCAGCAACGAAAAGCCGATCCTGCTGATGGGACATCGCGACACGGTGTTCGGCAAAGGCGAGGCCGAACGACGCCCCTTCACGATTCTGGACGGCCGCGCCTATGGCCCGGGGGTCGCGGACATGAAGGCCGGCCTCGTGATGAACGTGTTCGTGGCCGCGGCCTTCCACAAATTCGGCGGCAGCCCTCACCCTATCAAGGTCCTGATCACCTCGGATGAGGAGATCGCCTCGCCCTCCTCGCGCCCGGTGATCGAGCGCGAGGGACGTTCCGCGCGCGCCGTCTACAATTCCGAGCCGGGGCGGCCGACCGGGAACGTGGTCACGAGCCGCAAGGGCGGCATCTTCATGCACCTTGCCGTCACCGGCAAGGCCGCGCATTCCGGCGCGAATTTTGCGGCCGGCGTGAGCGCGATCGGCGAGCTCGCGCACAAGATCGTCCACATCCACGCGCTGACCGATCTGTCCAAGGGGATCACCCTGAACGTCGGGCTGATCGCGGGCGGACAGTCCGTGAATACGACGGCGCCCCATGCCGAGGGCCAGATCGATCTGCGTTACGTCGAGCCTGCGGATCGCGAGGCGGTGATGGCCGCGATCGAGAAGATCGTCGCCACCTCTTACGTGCCCGGCACGAGCGCCACGCTGACGATCAAGGGCGAGTTCGTGCCGGCGGTTCAGAGCGAGGCGTCGAAGACGCTGTTTTGGGGTTACCAGGGCGCCGCCCGCGACGTCGGGCTGACCACGCTCACCGGCGAGTTCTCCGGCGGCTGCGCCGATTCAGGCTTCACCGCCGCCGTCGGCACGCCGACGATCTGCGGCGTCGGCCCGGTCGGCGGGCTTGCGCACACGCCGGAGGAATATCTCGAGCTCGACAGCATCGTCCCCCGCGCGCAGGCGCTGGCGCTGGCGATCTTGCGGAGTTGAACGCTCTCGTAGGGTGGGTTAGCCGAAGGCGTAACCCACCACTTCTCTCTTCGCGCGGAAAGCAAGTGGTGGGTTACGCTTCGCTAACCCACCCTACGCCTGCTCAAGAATAGCTCGGCGCGTCGGGATTGCGGAAGATGTGGATGGGGTCGCCGGGCACGATGTGCCGGCCGGTGAACATCGCATAGGCGTAGAGCGCGAGATAGGCAATCGCGAGCGCGCCGACGGCGTAGAAGGCCCAGGTCGCAACGCGTTTCATGCCGGCTCCATCGCCTCCTCCGGGAGGCTCTGGCAGGGCTTCTAGATCGAGGGAAACGAAAAGGCCAGCCCGGAAGGCCATCCGGCGGTCAAATGACGCGCCGGCCCCGCGCGGGAACACTGACCTCGGCGAGCCTCGCCGCATCCTCATCCTGATCGACCGCGACGTACTGTCCGTGCCAATAGGCAAGCGCCGCGCTGCGGGTCGAGCTCCGGATGTCACGCGCGCGTCCAATGACGATGCCATGCGAGTGGCGCTCGACGATCTCCTCGACCTCGCAATCGAGCGCGGCCAGCGCGCCGGCAAGCAGCGGGACGCCGGAGACGGCAGTCACCCAGTCACTGCCGGCGAAACGGTCGGCGCCCTTCAGCCCGCCCTTGCCGGCGAAGCGCTCGGCGATGTCGAGCTGGTCGGCGTTGAGGATGTTCACGCCGAAGGCACCATGGCGCTTGATCAGCGGGAAAGACGAGGCGTCGCGGTTGATGCTGACGAGCAGTGTCGGCGGATCGACCGACAGCGACGTCACCGAAGTCACCGTCATGCCGGTGATGTCCCTGCCGCGCCCGGCCGTGATGACGCTGACACCGCCGGTGAGATGGCGCATGGCGCCGCGGAAATCGGCGGCGGAGATCGTGGTGTCGGTCATGATATGGCGGGCAATCACGTTCATGGCATGCTCCCTGAAATCAGGGCCTCTATTATCTAGGTACGATCGTCCGCCGAGAGAAGATGGCGCAGGATGGAGCCTTCGAGGCCCGCAAGCTCCACCGAGCCGCGCTCGCGCGGCCGCGGGGCATTGACCGTGGCGTCATGCGCGATGCGGCCTTCCTCGATCACGAGCACGCGATCGGCCAGCGCAACGGCTTCCGCGACGTCGTGCGTCACCAGGATCGCCGTAAACCCCTGGTCGCGCCAGACGCGCTCCAGCAGCCGCTGCATCGAGATGCGGGTCAAGGCATCGAGCGCGCCCAGCGGCTCGTCGAAGGCCAGCACGCGGGGCTGGCTGACGAGCGCGCGCGCCAGTGCCACGCGCTGCTTCTGGCCGCCCGACAACACCGAGGGCCATTGGTCGCGCTTGTCGGCGAGCCCGACCTCGGTCAGCGCGTGCTCGGCGCGCGGATGCGCATCCTGTGAGGCGCGATCGCGCCCCAAACCGACCTCGACATTCGAGAGCACCCGCGCCCATGGCAACAGCCGCGGCTCCTGGAACATCACCCTGATATCCTCGGGCCGCGCCGCCTCACCAAAGCTGATGGCCCCGGCATCGATTTTGTCGAGGCCGGCGATCAGCCGCAGCAGCGTGCTCTTGCCACAACCACTTTTACCGACGATCGCCACGAACTGGCCGGCGGGGATGTGCAGGTCGATGCCGCGCAGCACCTCGTTGTCGCCGAAGGACTTGCGCAAGTTGCGGATCGTGAGCGGCAAGCCAAGTGCCGGCCGGTCCTCGCGCCGGCGCCGGGCCTGCGGCGTGATGCGAGCCCGCTCGTTGCGTTCGGTTTCTGGAAGGAGGAGAGCTGTCTGCATTTTTGTCTCAACGTTTCTGGAAGGCGGGGTGCCAGGCAAGCGTCAGGCGCTCAAGCAGGTGCGAGGCGGTGTCGGCGAGCTTGCCGAGCAGGGCGTAGATCAGGATCGACAGCACGACGACGTCGATCAGCATGAACTCGCGCGCCTGCATCGCCATGTAGCCGAGGCCGGAGGACGCCGCGATGGTCTCGGCGACGATCAGCGTCAGCCACATGATGCCGAGCGCGAAGCGGATGCCGACGAAGATCGATGGCAGCGCGCCGGGAAAGATCACCCGGCGGAACAATTCGCCGTCGCTCATGCCGTAGATGCGGCCCATCTCGATGAGCTGCGGGTCCACTGTGCGAATGCCGTGCAGCGTGTTGAGATAGATCGGGAAGAACACGCCGAGCGCCACCAAGAACAGCTTTGCGCTCTCGTCGATGCCGAACCAGAGGATGACAAGCGGGATCAGAGCCAGGTGCGGCACGTTGCGCACCATCTGAAGCGTCGTATCGGTCAGCTTTGCGGAGAGCTGCGAGAGGCCGTTGGCCAGACCAAAGGCGAAGCCGATGCTGCCGCCGATGAGGAAGCCGATCGAGGCGCGCCAGAAGCTGACCCAGATGTTGCGGACGAGCTCACCGGAGAGCAGCAGCTTCCAGCCCGCGAGCGCGACGTCGCTCGGTGCCGGCAAGACGCGCGTCGGCACGAGACCGATGACGCTGGCGATCTGCCAGATCACGATGATGACGAGCGGCACGATCCACTGGATCAGGCCGTCGGCGCGCGGCAGGCCGAAGCTGCGCCGAAGGGGAATGCTGTCGATAAGGCTCATGACTGCGAGACCTGCTTCTGCGGACGGAAATCGCTGCCGACGGTCTCGCCGAACGGCCCGCCGTTGAAGTGAAGCTTCGTCACGTTGCTCGGCAGCTCGAGCGAGAGCAGCGGGAAGACCAGCTCGGCGAATCGATAGGCTTCCTCGAGATGCGGATAGCCCGACAGGATGAAGGTATCGATGCCTAGGTCCTGATACTCCTTGATGCGCGCGGCGACGGTCTGAGGATCGCCGACCAGCGCGGTGCCCGCGCCGCCGCGCACGAGGCCGACACCGGCCCAGAGGTTCGGGCTGATCTCGAGCTTGTCGCGGCGACCGCCATGAAGCTGCGCCATGCGCTGCTGGCCGATCGAGTCCATGCGCGCAAAGTTCTTCTGCGCGAGCGCGATGGTCTCGTCGCTGACATGCTTGATCAGCTCGTTGGCAGCCTGCCAGGCCTCTTCATTTGTCTCGCGGACGATGACATGCAGGCGGATGCCGAAGGACAGCTTGCGCCCGCGCTGAGCCGCGACCGCCTTCACCTTGGCGATCTTCTCGGCGACCTGCGCCGGCGGCTCGCCCCAGGTGAGATACTTGTCGACGGCATCGACGGCGACGTCGATGCCGGCATCCGACGAGCCGCCGAAATAGAGCGGCGGACGCGGCGACTGCACTGGATGGAACAGCAGCTTGCCGTCTTCGATGCGGATGTGCTTGCCCTCGACATTCACGGTCTTGCCGGCAAGCAGGTCGCTATAGACGTTGAGGAACTCGCGGGTAACCTCGTAGCGCTCATCATGGGCGAGGAATATGCCGTCACCCTTGTTCTCGACGGGGTCGCCCCCGGTGACGACGTTCACCAGCAACCGGCCGTTGGTGACGCGGTCGAGCGTGGCCGTCATGCGCGCGGCGACGCTTGGCGATTGCAGGCCGGGCCTGACAGCCACGAGATAGCGCAGCCGCTCGGTGAAGGGCGCAACCGCGGAAGCCACGATCCAGGAATCCTCGCAGCTCCGTCCCGTCGGTAGTAGCACGCCGTAATAGCCGAGCCGGTCAGCCGCCTGCGCGATCTGGCGCAGGTAGTTGAAATTCACCTCGCGGCCGCCGATGCCGGTGCCGAGATAGCGGCCGTCGCCGTGGGTCGGCAGGAACCATAGTATGTTGGCGTTACCTTGCTTGCTCATGTTCCTGGCCTCCGCGCTACGTCGGAAATCTTGATTGCTTTGGGAATCAGGTTGAGCGCGAAAAACGCGTCCGCAACCTGCTGCTGATCGGCGATCACAGATTCGGTGATCGGCTTGATGCCGTAGGACTGCCGCTTCAGCGCCACCTCGACCACGGGGACCGACAATCCGATCGACGGCGCCAGTTGCTCGGCCACCGCATGGATGTCGCCCTTGGCCCAGTCATCGACGGCGCTCAGCTCGGCCAGCACGGCGTCGACGATCTTTGGATTGGCCTCGATGAACTTCTTCGAGGAGAAATAGAACTGGTAGTTCGCGACGATACCGGCGCCATCCGCCAGCGTCCTCGCACCGGTCGCGGCCTCCGCGGCCGACTGGAACGGATCCCAGATTACCCAGGCATCCACCGAGCCGCGCTCGAAGGCGGCGCGGGCATCCGCCGGCGCCAGGAACACCGGCTCGATCTCGGAGTATTTCACGCCGGCCTTCTCCAGCGCCTTGACCAGGAGATAGTGGACGTTGGAGCCCTTGTTCAGTGCGACCTTCTTGCCCCTGAGATCGGCGACCGACTTCAGCAGGCTATCCTTCGGCACCAGGATCGCCTCGCCCTTCGGCGCCGGCAGCTCATAGGCAACATACTGGATCGGCGCGCCGGCAGCCTGCGCGAAGATCGGTGGGGCCTCGCCAGTGTTGCCGAAATCGATCGCGCCGACATTGAGCGCTTCGAGCAGCGGCGGACCGGAGGGGAATTCCGTCCACACCACCTTGTAGCCTTCCGCCGCAAGCTTCGGCTCCAGCGTGCCCTTGCTCTTGAGCAGCACCAGCCTGCCGTATTTCTGGTAGCCAATGCGAACGACCTTGTCCTGGCCGTAGGATGTGCCAACCGCGGCCGCCACGATGCCAAGCGACAGGACGATGGCCGCGATCACGCGCTGAATGATACGCCTCATGTTCAAACCTTTTGAAGTGGGAAGGCTGGTCGGCACGATCAGGTCGCCGCGCTGCGCCAGACGATATCCCTGATAACGATGGGCTTCGGGATCAGGCCGAGCTTGTGAAAGCGGTCGGCGACGCCCTGCTGGGTCGCGATGATGTCCTCGGTGACGGGACCGACGACGAAGGCCGAGCGATTGGCCGCAATGGTCTGGATGTCGAGGGGAATGCCCGTCACCGCGGCCAGCGATTTGGCGACCTCATCGCGGTGCTGCTCGGCCCAGCGCGCCGTCGCTGTCGACACGTCGACGATCTGCTGGAGGATCGGGCCATGGTTCTTCGCGAAATCGCGGTTGGCGATAAAGAAGGAGTTGCTCTTGGTGACCTCGCACGCATTGATCAGGATGCGGCCGTTCTGCTTGGTCTCGCCGATCGCAAAATACGGATCCCAGATCGCCCATGCATCGATGCTGCCATTGGCAAAGGCAGGGCCGGCGTCCGGCGGCGTCAGATAGACCGGCGTGATGTCGGCATAGGTGAGGCCAGCCTTCTCCAGCGTCTGCACCACGATGTTGTGCGCGCTGGAACCCTTGGTGAAGCCAATGCGCTTGCCCTTCAGCTCCGCGATCGATTGGATTGGTGAATCCTTGGGCACCAAAATGCCCTGCCCGTTGGTGATGGGCTGGCCTGCCGCATAAACGATCGCGGCGCCCGCGGCCTGGGCAAACACCGGCGGGGAATCGCCGACCGCGCCGTAGTCGACGCTGCCGACATTCATCGCCTCCATCATCGGCGGGCCGGACGAGAACTCGACCCATTTCACCTCGATGCCCTGGGACGCGAAATGTTTTTCCAGCGCGGCCTGCTGGCGCGTGATGACGAGCACGCCGTTCTTCTGGTAGCCGACACGAATTTCCTTCACGGTGCCTTGCGCGCTTGCACGCGAGGACAACGCAGCCAGCGCTGCCGTTCCAAGAGAGAATTTCAGGAAGTCCCGACGCTGCATTCCCAACTCCCGACCGCGCGCGGCCGTGCATTTCATTGCGATGCGGGAATGATGGTGCGCCTTACGGAAGCTGTCGAGACGCCCGGAAAAATAGCGACGCGCGCACTGCGCTTGCGGCAATGCGCGTGATTAATCTTTCAATTGCCAAAGCGAATGCAGAGAGAAATTTTCCGCACGCGAACGTGAAGCTGCGGGCAAAGCAGTCCCGGATGGGCAATCATCTACTCAGCGCTGCGTTTACTGCCCAGGTAAGGCCCGCGCGACCAGGGAGTGGAGGGGCCATAGCAATTCTCGAGCACCATGCGGTTCGGCGCGAGGAATTTGGCGGGACAACGGCGCCATGGTGACGCCCGGCGCTTGCCGTCATCGAACGTATCGACGTCGGAGAACGATATGATCGGCCGGCGCCAGTGGTAGCGCCCATCCTGTTGCCAACCGTCGCAGCCGCCGCGGTCGCACGCGGTATGAAAACGCTCCATTACGCCATGCCGCTTGAAGCACCAGGTGCGCGTGCCCCACTCCTTTCCTGGCGGCGTTTGCGCCCTCGGCCAAGGCGAGGTCTGGGTCCAGCAGCCGGAAATCCAGGGCAGACGCGCGGCGCGCGCAGGAACAACGAGCGACGATGCAAGCAGCGCCAAGGCGCCGGTCAGAAGAGCCGTTTGCCGCAGCAATTTGGTGGAGCACTCATAGGACACGTCGTTTGTGTCGCCGAGCAACCCTGCGGTTCAAGCATCCCACCTCACCGGCAGATTGAGCAAGCCGCGGAACGCCCAGCCGCCGATCCGCACTGGCTCGTCGTCGGCGATCTGCAAGTTCTTTGCCCTCGCGAACACCGTCGGCAGGGCGACGTCGGCGATCATGGCGCGCGAGGCCCAGGCGCCGGCGCAGAAATGCGGGCCGGCACCGAAGGCGACGCTCTTCGACACGTCGCGCCGCACGTCGAATTCATCGGCACGGTCAAAATGCCTCTCGTCGCGATTGGCCGAGCCGAACATCAGGAACACGCGCTCATTGGTCTCGAACGAGACGTCGCGGATGGCCCACGGCTTTGCAATTCGCCGCGGCGACATGCCGATCGGCGAAATCCAGCGCGCATATTCCTCGAACGCCTGGAGCCAGGACACGTCGCCGCGCCGGACAAGCTCGAACTGGTCCGGATGGGTGAGGAGCGCCCAGACAGTACCGGCGATGGCCTTGCGCGGCTCGTTCTGGCCACCGGAGATCGCCAGCTTGACGTTGGCGCGCACACTCTGCATCGGCATGCCGGATGCCAGCATCACGCCGAGCAGGCTCTGGTCTGGATTTTTCTGCATGACAGGCAGCATGTCGTCAATCGCGACGTCGATGCCGGCGGTGGCCGCATGGCAGCGCGCTTCCACGGCGGGATCACCGGCATAGTTCGCGATGCCGTCGATCATTCCTTGCGACCAGGCATCCATCTCCGCAAAGCCAATATTGGTGAGGCCCGTGATCGACTTCAGGCATTCGCCCGAAAACGGCAGCGCGAAATCGCGCATGAAATCGATCCGCGCGCCCGGCTCGATGCCATTGATGATGCGATCGGCATGAGCTTGGAACTGCGCGGTCCAGTGCGCCTTCACCGTTCTGGGCGAAACCGCGGGAAACAGCGCGCGGCGCTCGACCTGATGCGCCTCGCCGTCCTTGCGCATCATGTTGTGGCCCATCAGCTTGTTCATGAGCCCCTCGGGCTGGTGCGAGGAGAACACGTCGATCTGCTTCTCGGAGATCGAGATGTCGTCGCGGCTCGCGAGCAGCGTCGAGCCGAGTTGCGGCACGAAGGCGATCGGCGCCTCCTTCCGCATCTTCGCAAGCATCGGATAAGGATCCTGCCAGAACGAGACCGGGTCGATGTCGATGCGTGGCGCGGTGCTCAAGCCTGGCTCCTTTAGGCCTTTGTTTCCTCAGCGTGCAAGCTAGCCCCGTCCGGAGCCAGCGTCTGTCCCCAGCGATTGGGACAGGCGTCAGTTCAGGCTGCGCGGGCCGGCGAGGAGCCGCAGCACGATAGCGAACAGCTCGTTCTGCGAGGAGATGCCGAGCCTCTCATAGGCACGCTTGCGATAGGTCAGCGTCGAATGCAGGCTGATGCCGAGCGCCTGCGAGATGGCCTCGGAGCTCAAACCAAGCAGGATGCGGCGACAGACCTCCTGCTCACGGCGGGTGAGGTCGGCGAGCGGCGCGCGGGTTGCGAACAACGCGGCGAGATTCTGCTCCAGCGTCGATGTCGTGGCTTGCTGGAAATGCCGCGCGACGCTCGCGCCGATCGCCGGCGCAATGTGTTGCAAGCGGTCGAGCTGAGTGTCGGTGAAGCGGCCTTGCGCAGCGATGCGATAGAAGTTGACGTAGAAACAGGTGTCGTCGACCCAGATTGCGGTCGCAACCTTGTCGACGATGCCGGAGTCCTGGAAGAAGATCTTTCGGTAGCGCGCATCGTACATCCGCGGTGCGAAGGCCGGCAGCATGATCGGCCCCGCCCTCTCCTGCCCCTCAAACAATGCATCTCGGTTCGGATCGGATTCGTGGAACTGCCCGGCATAGGCGGCGCCGAGATCGCCGCCGATCGGGATGTTGCCGGCGTCGAGCAGGCAGCATGCGCCGCCGCTTCGGGTCAGCGCAAACACCATGCAATGGCCGACGCCGGCCTGGCCGCGCAAGGTGTCGATCAGCACATCAGGGAAATCGGGCCGGCCGATCGCGAGCACCGCGGACGTGACATCGCCAGCCGCAAGATTTGCGGGCATCGCCTGAGGCCGCATTGCTTTCCTCCGCCAAGTATCTTTTGGCGGAGGTTATCAGCAACGGCGGCGCGCCGGAAGGCGCCGCCATCCGCTGCCTCATGGGTCCCGGCTCTGCGTCGCAACGCTACGCATTGCGCCGCGTCCGGGACACGAAAGTAGCGAGTCCGTGGATAGTCTCGTGCCCCGGACGCAGCGCAGCGTCACTTCGGCGGTGTGCTGCTGAGCCGGGGCCCATGCCGAACAGCGCGCGGCGACCTTACTACACCGCCACCGCCTTCGCCGGCGGCACGTTGATGGCGAGCTTGCCGTAGCGGTCAGTGAAGGCCTGCGTGTCGATTTCTTCGAGCTCGATCTCGCCGCTCATCACGCCCTTCTTCCAGGCCTCCTGCTTCGGATCGTTCTGGAACTCCGGCATCACCTCGCGCGCGAAGAGGTCCAGCGACTCGCAGATGTGCTCGTGGCTGTTCTTGCCGGCCTGGTTGAGCAGGATCACCTGGTCGATGTGGGAGGTGCGGAAACGCCGCAGCTTTTTGCGGATGGTTTCCGGCGAGCCGATCAGGCCGCCGCGCAGCGCGGCCTCCTGCGCTTCCGGATTATCTCGCTTCCATTTGTTGTACTCGTCCCACATGTTGACGGTGCCGGGCGCCGGCCGCTGGCGGTTTTGCGACGCGCCGTAGAAGCGCAAGGCGAACTGGAAGAAGGTTGCGCCATCGGCCCGCGCGCGTGCCTCCTCATCCGTCTTCGCGCACATGAAGAACGACACCAGCGCCATGTTGGGGTTGATCTCGTAGTCTGCCAATTTGTGCAGCCGCTTGGTCATCGCGTTGTAATAGGCGT
This sequence comes from Bradyrhizobium sp. Ec3.3, assembly GCF_000472925.1. Classification (GTDB taxonomy): domain Bacteria; phylum Pseudomonadota; class Alphaproteobacteria; order Rhizobiales; family Xanthobacteraceae; genus Bradyrhizobium. The sequence goes on along the minus strand of NZ_AXAS01000013.1, from coordinate 150,456 downwards.
GCACCCAGGCGTGCGCGGCGTCCGCGCTGACGAACTGGAAGCCGAGCGCGCCAAAGCCGTGGCGGCCGGCGCGCTCGATGGTCGGAAGCTGCGAGCAGGCCATCCAGAGCGGCGGATGAGGCTTCTGCACCGGCTTCGGCACGACATTGCGCAGGGGCATGTCGAAATATTTGCCGTGATGCTCGCTGCCGCCGTCTCTAAACATCGGGAAGATCGCGCGCACCGCCTCCTCGAAGATCTCCTTCTTCGTCTCCATGTCGCGGCCGAACGGCTCGAGCTCGGTGATCGAGGCGCTCTCGCCCATGCCGAACTCGCAGCGGCCGTTCGAAAGCAGATCGAGCACCGCGACACGCTCGGCGACGCGCGCGGGATGGTTGGTGGTGAGCTGGAGGATGCCGTGGCCGAGCCGGATCCGTTGGGTGCGCTGGCTTGCGGCGGCGAGGAAGGATTCCGGCGATGGCGAGTGTGAATATTCCTCCAGGAAATGATGCTCGACCACCCAGGCGTGGTCGTAGTCGAGTCGGTCGGCGAGTTCCATCTGCGTCAGGGCATTCTGGTAGAGCCGGAGCTCGTCGCCCGCCCCCCACGGACGCGGCAATTGCAGCTCATAGAAGATGCCGAACTTCATGACGCCTCTCCCGAGATTGTTTTTGTTGCGGGCATTTTATTGAGCGAGGCGGCCCTGTCCATGGCGGCCCAATTCCGCCGGACGGGACGTTGTTGAGCGTACGCAGGCGAAGGCAGAAGACCCACGAAAGCGCAAAATATCGAAAACAACCCGATGCAAAGTAGCCGATAGCTTCCCGGCCCGCTCGTCGCAGACGTGCGGCGAAGTGCCCGCAGACGCAAACCGTTGATTCAGATCAAGGCAATCTGCCGCCCGATACCTATGGTTCGTCGAGGCAACGGCCCGGAAGCCGTCCAATTCCCAAATTTCAGAGAGACCGAATATGTCGGCCCCTGACGACACGACTGGGCGCGTGCGCCGCAAGCGCATGGAGATCTTTGCATTCCTGTTCCTGACCGCGGTTGTGATGCCCGCACTCGCGGTCGGAACGGTCGGCAGCTACGGGCTCGCCGTGTGGATCTACCAGATGTTCGCAGGCCCTCCCGGCCCGCCTCCCCCACATTGAATCCCCGCAGCGAGAGACCGAGATCATGGCCCTAGCCAAACTCAACCGCCGCGCATTGATCACCGGCCGGGTGCTCAGCGCCGACCGCGTCGTGCCTCCGCCCGGAGGCGAGATCGCCAGCATTCTGGTGCAGGCGCGCCCCGAGCGCCTCGCCGAGGTCGAGGCCGACATCACGGCATTGCCCGGCTGCGAAATCCACGGCCGCGATGCGCGCGGCAAGCTCGTCGTCGTGGTGGAGGCGCCGGATGCCGGCAGCCTCGGCACCATGCTCAACGACATCCAGTCCATGCCGCACGTCTATTCCGCGGCGCTGGTCTTTCACGCCATCGAAACTGCTTGAGACCGCGTCGCTGACGCCGGGAGAACCGTTATGACCGCACCGAAGATCGACCGCCGCCAGATGCTGAAGCTGGAGGCCGCTGCGATCGCAGCCGCCGCCGCGGGCATGCCGGCACCGGCGCTCGCCGCCAACCTCGTCACCGAACGTGACGGCAGCGAATTGAAATGGGACAAGGCCGCCTGCCGCTTCTGCGGCACCGGCTGCTCCGTCATGGTCGCGACCAAGGACAACCGCGTGGTCGCTACCCACGGCGACATCAAGGCCGAGGTCAATCGCGGCCTCAACTGTGTCAAGGGCTACTTCCTCTCCAAGATCATGTACGGCCATGATCGCCTGACGCAACCGATGCTGCGCAAGACAGGCGGCAAATATGACAAGAACGGCGAGTTCACGCCGGTGTCGTGGGACGAAGCCTTCGACATCATGGCCGAGAAATGGAAGGACGCGCTGAAGAAGCGTGGGCCCAGCGGCGTCGGCATGTTCGGCTCCGGCCAGTGGACGATCTGGGAAGGCTATGCCGCCTCAAAGCTGTTCAAGGCCGGCTTCCGCACCAACAATATCGATCCCAATGCGCGCCACTGCATGGCCTCGGCGGTCGCCGGCATGATGCGCACCTTCGGCATCGACGAACCGGCCGGCTGCTATGACGACATCGAGGCCACCGATGCCTTCGTGCTGTGGGGCTCCAACATGGCGGAGATGCACCCCATCCTGTGGACGCGGCTGACCGACCGCCGCCTCTCGGCACCCCATGTCCGCGTCGCCGTGCTCTCGACCTTCGAGCACCGCTCGTTCGATCTTGCCGATATCGGCATGGTGTTCGTGCCGCAGACCGACCTCTACATCCTCAACGCGATCGCCAACCACATCATCAAGACCGGCCGCGTCAGCAAGGATTTCGTCGCAGCGCATACCGTGTTCAAGCGCGGCCAGACCGACATCGGCTACGGCCTGCGGCCCGAACATCCGCTTCAGAAGAAGGCAACCGGCGCGGCCAAGGCCAACGACTCCACCGACATGACCTACGACGAATACGTAAAGTTCGTGTCGGACTACACGCTGGAGAAGGCGGCAAAAATGTCCGGCGTGCCGCTCAACCGGCTGGAGGCGCTGGCCGAGCTCTACGCCGATCCCAAGACCAAGGTGGTCTCGTTCTGGACCATGGGCTTCAACCAGCACACCCGCGGTGTCTGGTGCAACAACCTCGTCTACAACATCCATCTCTTGACCGGAAAGATCGCCTCGCCGGGCAACAGCCCGTTCTCGCTGACTGGCCAGCCATCAGCCTGCGGCACCGCGCGCGAGGTCGGCACCTTCTCGCATCGCCTGCCGGCCGACATGGTCGTCACCAACAAGGAGCATCGCGACAAGACAGAGCACATCTGGCTCTTGCCCGAGGGCACCATCCCCGACAAGCCCGGCTATCACGCCGTGCTGCAGAGCCGGATGCTGAAAGACGGCCTGCTCAACGCCTATTGGGTGCAGGTCAACAACAACCTGCAAGCGGGACCCAACATCAACGAGGAAACCTATCCGGGCTTCCGCAACCCCGACAATTTCATCGTGGTCTCGGATGCCTACCCGACCGTGACGGCGCTCGCGGCCGACCTCATCCTGCCGACGGCGATGTGGGTTGAGAAGGAAGGCGCCTATGGCAACGCCGAGCGACGCACGCAATTCTGGCATCAGCTCGTCTCGGCTCCCGGCGAATCCAAATCCGATCTCTGGCAGCTCATGGAGTTTTCAAAACGCTTCAAGATCGAGGAGGTCTGGCCCGAAGAGCTGATCGCCAAGAAGCCGGAATATCGCGGCAAGACGCTGTTCGACGTGCTGTACAAGAACGGGCAGGTCGACAAATTCCCGACCTCGGAGATCGAGGAGGGCTACGCCAACGACGAGTCCAAGGCGTTCGGCTTCTACGTGCAGAAGGGGTTGTTCGAGGAGTATGCCGCCTTCGGCCGCGGCCATGGTCACGACCTTGCGCCGTTCGAAAGCTATCACCGCGAGCGTGGCCTGCGCTGGCCCGTCGTCAACGGCCAGGAGACCAAATGGCGTTTCCGCGAAGGCAGCGATCCCTATGTGAAGCAGGGCACGGACGTGCAGTTCTACGGCTACCCCGACGGCAAGGCGCGCATCTTCGCGCTGCCTTTCGAGCCGGCGGCGGAATCGCCGGACAATGACTATCCGTACTGGCTCTCGACCGGCCGCGTGCTGGAGCACTGGCATTCCGGCACCATGACGCGCCGCGTGCCCGAGCTCTACAAGGCGTTCCCCGAGGCCGTCTGCTTCATGCATCCCGACGACGCGCAGGACGCAAAACTGCGCCGCGGCGACGAGGTGAAGGTCGTGTCCCGCCGCGGCTACATCCGCGCTCGCGTCGAGACGCGGGGCCGCGACCGGCCGCCGCGCGGGCTGGTGTTCGTGCCCTGGTTCGACGAGTCCAAGCTGATCAACAAGGTGACGCTGGACGCCACCGACCCGATCTCGCTGCAAACCGACTTCAAGAAATGCGCCGTGCGCATCGAGCGGGTGTGACCATGATGAAACGATCCGGAATCGTCCTTCTGGCGCTCGCTATTGCCGCGGGCGCGAGTTCGCTGACCGCGCAGACGGTGACCTCGGGCCTGCGCGGGCCGACCCCGCTCAACGACGAAGGGCCGGCTCCGCCGATGCTGCCGAACCGCAACACCTCCGAAAGGGAGTCGCGCAACTATCCGGAGCAGCCGCCGGTGATCCCGCATTCGATCGACGGCTACCAGATCGACCTCAACAGCAACAAGTGCCTGTCCTGCCATGCGCGCTCGCGCACGGCGGAATCACAGGCGCCGATGGTCTCGATCACGCATTTCATGGACCGTGACGGCCAGTTCCTGGCCTCGATCTCGCCGCGGCGCTTCTTCTGCACGGAATGCCACGTGCCGCAGAACACCGCCACGCCGCCTGTCAGCAACGACTTCACCGACATCGACACGCTGCTCTCGCGTTCAAGCCCCGGTGGCCGCCGATGACGACGACCGCCGGAGACCCGAATGTAGACCCCAATGCAGATCCGAAGACCAGGCGCGGCTTTCTCGCCCGAACCTGGGATTTCGCGCTCGAGCTCTGGGGCGTGCTGACGCGGCCGAGCACGGTATTCGCATTGGGTACGCTGGTGCTCGCGGGCTTCGTGGCCGGCGTCATCTTCTGGGGCGGCTTCAACACCGCGCTGGAGCTGACCAATACGGAAAAGTTCTGTACCGGCTGCCATGAGATGAAGGACAACGTCTACGCCGAGCTGAAGTCGACCATCCACTTCAGCAACCGCTCCGGCGTGCGCGCGACCTGCCCGGACTGCCACGTCCCGCACAACTGGACCGACAAGATCGCGCGCAAGATGCAGGCCTCCAAGGAAGTCTGGGGCAAGATTTTCGGCACGATCGACACCCGCGAGAAATTCGTCGACCACCGGCTCGAGCTCGCGGCGCATGAATGGGCGCGCTTCAAGGCCAATGACTCGCTGGAATGCCGCAACTGCCACAGTGCCGATTCCATGGACATCACCAAGCAGTCGCCGCGGGCGTCCGTCGCGCATCAGCGCTTCCTGTTCACGGGCGAGAAAACCTGCATCGACTGCCATAAGGGCATCGCCCACCACCTGCCCGACATGCGCGGCGTTCCCGGCTGGCAATAGGGCAAAGCGCGATGTCATCGCGCTTTAGTTGTTGTTTGAGCATGATCTTTTCGGAAAACCGCTGCGCACTTTTCCGGATCATGCGCCGCGGCTTGAACCGGCGGGGGGAATGGTTAGTTTTGGGGACTGGCGAATCGATCATTTTCGCCCTCCCTCAAGACGAAAATGCCGACATTTACCCCGCATCAGGATGCCGCCCTCAACGCCGTTGCCGACTGGCTCAAGGCAAAGCCCGGCCGTAACGGCACGCCGCCGATCTTCCGGCTGTTCGGCTTTGCCGGAACCGGCAAGACGACGCTGGCGCGGCATATCGCCGACGGCGTCGACGGCGAGGTGAAGTTTGCCGCCTTCACCGGCAAGGCGGCGCTCGTCATGCGCAACAAGGGTTGCGACAACGCCTCCACCATCCATTCGCTGATCTACCGCGCCCGTGAATCCGGCGAGGAGCAGCCGAGCTTCGAACTGTGGGACGATGCGCCGGCCTCGAAGGCGAAGCTAATCGTGATCGACGAATGCTCGATGGTCGATGCCGAACTCGGCCGCGACCTGATGTCGTTCGACTGCCCGCTGCTCGTGCTCGGAGACCCCGCACAGTTGCCGCCGATCCAGGGCGGCGGCTTCTTCACCAATACCGAGCCCGACGCGATGCTGACCGAGGTGCATCGCCAGGCGCAGGACGATCCGATCGTGCGGATGTCGATGGACATCCGCGAGGGTCGGGAGCTCGAAATCGGCCGCTATGGCGAGAGCGAGGTGGTCTCGCGCAAGGAGCTCGATCCTGACCGCGTCATGAGCGCCGACCAGATCCTGGTCGGCCGCAACAACACCCGCCGCGCCTACAACATGCGCGTGCGCCAGCGCCAGAATATCGAAGACCAGTTTCCGGTCGCCGGCGACAAGCTGGTGTGCCTGCGCAACAACCGCAAGAAGGGCCTGTTCAATGGCGGCCTGTGGCGCGTGAAGTCGCGCAACACCTCGCGCTCGAAGTCGCGGATCCTCAGCATGCGGCTGTCGCCGGACGAGGACTTCGGTCACAAGGTCACGAAGGTCTCGGTGCGCGCGGATTGCTTCGAGGGCGGCATCGAGCAGATCGCCTGGGAGCAGCGCAAGCCCTATGACGAGTTCGACTACGGCTACGTGCTGACCGTGCACAAGTCGCAGGGCTCGCAATGGGACGATGTCGTGCTGTTCGACGAGAGCTTTGCGTTCCAGGACAGCCGCGCCAGGTGGCTCTACACCGGCATCACAAGGGCGGCCAAGCGGCTCAGCGTGGTGGTGTGATGCTGTAGGGTGGGCAAAGGCGCGAAGCGCCGTGCCCACCATCCATCCAAATGCGCGGAGAAATGGTGGGCACGCTTCGCTTTGCCCACCCTACGAAATCCCTCATTTGCCCGCCACGAAGTAAAAATCCTCGCTGCCGGGCGGCGAGCCGTAGGTGAAGGGTTGCTGCACGTGCTTGGTCTGGAGCCAGACGTCGTCACGGACGATGTCGAAGAGCTTGCGGACCTCCACATTCGGCTGCCGCACGTCACGCGCGAGCGCGAGCGCGAACGGGCTGTCGTTGCCGTCGCCATCCATCGCGGTCTCACCGTGCTTGGCGGCGTAGACCACCATGAAACCCACACTGGGCTCGATGTTGGAAAAACCCTTGTCGACCAGCTTGAGCGCCAGCGTGTGCTGCATGGTCGGCGCGAAGGGATTGTCGCGACAGGCATCGAGGATCACGAGTCGCAGCTTGTGCGCGCCGCCGACCGCCGCGATCACCTGCTCCAGCGCCACGGCTTCGGTCTCCGCGTCCTTGTCGACCGCGAGCCTTGCATCGACCGGCACCAGATAGTTCACGCCGCCGATCTCGAAGCCATGGCCGGCATAATAGACCACCGCCCAATCGGCCTTCTCCGCATCCGCCGCAAAGCTGCGAAGCGTCTCGAAGAACTGGTCCCGGGAAAGATCAGTCGAGATCGTGACGGTCTGGAAGCCGACGTCGCGTAGCGCGCTGGCGATCAGCTTGGCGTCGCGCGGCGGATTGGAGAGCGCATGAACGTTGCGGTAGGCGCCGTTGCCGATCACCAGCGCCACACGGCGCAGGGTCGAGCGCGTCGAAGGCGTCTTGGGCTCGAGCCCGGCCAGGCGGCTCCGCGCGCCGGTACGCGCCATCGCGACGTCGATCTCGTCGAACGGGGTGAGCGCAAAGGCGGCGGCGCGGTAGTCGGCGCGCGCCTGCGCGAGATCCTGCTTGCGCTCGAACACCTGGCCGCGGCCGGCATGGGCGCGGACGTTGTTCGGATTCATCTCGAGGATGGCGTTGTAGTCGTTCAGCGCGGAATCGAGGTCGCCCTTGGCGAGGTAGGCATCAGCGCGGTTGGCGAGCGCATACTGGTTCTTCGGCTGCTTCCCCAGGACGTTGTTGCAATCGGCGAGCGCCTCGTCGAAGCGCCGCATCGCGGCAAAGGTGACGCAGCGATGGTTGGGAATTTGCAGCGCATTCGGATCGATCTTCTGCGCGTCAGCAAAGTCGGCGAGCGCGCCGTCGTAATTCTTCATGAAGGTCCGCGTCCGCGCGCGGTTGGTGTGACCGACCAGCAGATTGGGCGTGTATTTGATGGCGAGATTGAAATCGTCGAGCGCGCTCTGGAGCGCGCCCTTGCGCAAGTACAGCGTGCCGCGGTCATTATAGGCGCCGCCATAGTTGGGGCGCTTCTGAAGGGCGAGGTTGTAGTCGGCCATCGCCAGATCATCCTGGCCCTTGCGCTGATGGGCCTGGGCCTGGCCGTCGAGCGCGACCATGTTGTCGGGATCGGCGTCGCGCGCCGCGGCGAAGGCTTCGAGGGCGTGGTCGAAGTCGCGCTTGTTCAGAAGCGTGAAGCCCCGCACGGTCAGCGCGATGGACTTGTCCTTCCCGGTCACGCGGTCCGAGCCGAGCAGGTTTTCGCAGGCTGTGAACCGCGTCGGCAGGTCGATCTTGCGCTCGCGGCAGGTCTCGAGATCATCGCCAAGCTGGGGGTCGGCCAGGACGGCCGGCGCAGATGACAGCAGGATGAGAAGGATCAGGGAAACGACGCGCAACATTTTCGTCGAACAAGCTCCACCGCCACTCATTCTATGTCGGTCATCCAAGAGAGGGGTTCATCCCGGCCCGATTTTCCGCGTTCCGGCGACGCTAGCATGGCTTCTTCACGGGCTCGTGTCTGCCAGCGCGTAACATCCGGCCCGCGCGTCCGTATCTTGGGCAGGCCCGAAAGCGGCGGCCTGCCGGGCTGTTCGCCCGGCCCCAACCACCCTAGACTGTCGCTACCGACCGAACGAGGATCCGCCATGAGCCGACCCGCCTTCCATTCCCTCCCTCTGCTCGCCGCCACCGCCGCGCTGGCGCTGGCCTTCGCCGCGCCTTCGCGGGCTGCGGAAGATGCGGTGGTGATCCCTGCCCCCGCCGTCGACGCTGCGCCCACAAGCGGTATCCAGACCGCGGTCGTGGCCGGCGGCTGCTTCTGGGGCGTTCAGGGCGTGTTCCAGCACACCGCCGGCGTCGTCAACGCGGTCTCCGGCTATGCCGGCGGCACCAAGGCGAGCGCCGACTATCACACGGTCTCGTCGGGCACGACTGGCCACGCAGAGTCCGTCGAGATCAAATACGATCCGAAGAAGATCTCCTACGGCAAGATCCTCCAGATCTTCTTCTCCGTCGTGCACGATCCGACCCAGCTCAACCGCCAGGGCCCCGACACAGGCACGCAATATCGCTCGGCGATCTTCACCACCTCCGACGAGCAGAAGAAGATCGCGGACGGCTACATCGCGCAGCTCAATGCCGCCAGGGTCTTCAGTAAGCCGATCGTGACCAAGGTCGGCGCGCTGGAGGCGTTCTATCCGGCGGAGGCCTATCACCAGGATTATCTGACGTTGCATCCGAACCAGCCCTACATCGCCTACAACGACATCCCGAAGGTCGAGAACCTGAAAAAGCTGTTCGCGGATAACTATATCGAGAAGCCGACGCTGGTCAGCGCCAGCAAGGCCACCAACTGACGAACGGGAGATCCATGCCCGACACCAAGACACCCACGAACGAAACCAAGGTCGCCAAGAGCGAGGAGCAGTGGCGGCGCGAGCTCACGCCGATGCAGTATGCGGTACTCCGCGAAAAGGCGACCGAGCGTCCCTTCTCGGGCGAGTACGAGCACGACCACCGCGCCGGCACCTACGTTTGCGCCGGCTGCGGCAACGTGCTGTTCGAGTCCGACGCCAAATTCGATTCCGGCTGCGGCTGGCCGAGCTTCACCCAGCCGGCGGTCGAGAGCCATATCGACGAGGAAACGGACTCAAGCCACGGCATGATCCGCACCGAGGTGCTGTGCTCCAATTGCAGCGGCCATCTCGGCCATGTCTTCGCCGACGGCCCGGCGCCCACGGGCCTGCGCTACTGCATCAATTCGGCGGCGCTGAAGCTCAAGCCGAGATAATGGCAAGAGCCGGGTTCCGGCATGGAACCCGGCGGCCGGATGTGCTTTTCTCTTCTGACGGTGCGGCCGGAGGCGCATTCCGGCGGACCGTCAGGGAGGACGCCATGACCCTCGGAACCATCCTGATCATCCTGGTGATTATCTACCTCCTGGGCGGCATGTCCGGCCGATTTGGCGGCTATGGCTATGGCATGGGCCATTCCGGCATGGGGATTGGCGGCGTGGTCCTGGTGGTGCTGATCGTGCTGCTGCTTCTTGGCAAGCTGTAAACCATCCAAGCTATTGAATTTATTAAACTTATTTCCTTTGCGTGGCTGCCATGCGTGGATTCATCATCTCCGTTCGCAGGGGTCGCATTTCCGTCAAATCGGCCTATATTAGAGGGCGAAAATGCCATGGCCGCCCGATTGCGGCCCGCGCTCAACAAACCCCACACGCGCCTGTAACCGAAGAAGATCACGAGGTCTTTGACCATGCGTCCACTGCGTCCGTTCAACTTCAATACCTCCGCCGAGCTTTTCCCCGCCGCGATCCGCAAGAAGAAGCGTGCGGGCTTCACCTATCGGCGGTTCGGCACCGCGGCCGAAGCCGTGCGCTTTGCGATCGAGGAATTGCCGACGGACTCACTGAACGGCGCGTACCTCCAGGTCGAAGAAGCTCGCTTCGACCAGAATGGCATCCGCTCGCTCTATGAGAGCGAGGCGTTCCCGCTGCCGCGCCGCCGCAAGCCGGCCGCGAACACCGACGCCGACGCGGCGTAAGCTTTTCTCATCCTCCGATGCGCAATGAGCGCGGTAGCCGAAAGGTTACCGCGCTTTTCGCGTCTAAAGCGCAATGAGATCAGGATGAATCGTCATCGCGCTTTAGGCTGTTGTTTGAGCATGATCTCCGCGCAAACGCGTACCGCGTTTGTCGCGAGGGAAAACCGCTCCACACTTTGCGCTAACGCGGCGCTCCGGTCCGGATCATGCTCTAGCGCGGCTGCTTGTCCAGCCAGCGGCGCAACAGGCGGACGTTGCGCATGTTGGCGCGGAACATGACGTCGAAGGCATCGCCTGCGAACGGCACCATGCCGACCACGCCGTCGACCGCGACATTGCCGAGCATCCGCGCCGTGATGTACCAGGGCGCGCCCAGCGCGCGGGCCTCGCGCACCAGCCACAGCGAGATCGCTGTTGTGATGATGTCGCCGATGACAGGGATCAAGCCGATCAGGCCGTCGATGCCGTAGCGGATATTGGTGCCGGGCAGGATGAAGGCGACGTCGAGCAGCTTTGCGATCGCCTCGAGCCGCGCCAGCCGCTGCTCGCGCGTCAGATTGCCGAACGGATTGGTTTGGCCAAATTCTTGGCCGAACTCTTGGCCGAATTCGCGAAAGCCCTCTCCGAGCGTCTCGGGACGGATCTCGCGGCCGTCCTGATCGATGATCGGCCCACGCGCCTCATCGCCCGAGAAGGCCGCGCGCGAGGTCCTCCCCGAGCGGGGACGGCGCGTTGCAAGAATATCGTCGTCAGACATCGTCATTCGTTGAGCGTCATCGCTTGGGCAAACGCGCATGCGCCGCTTCGGTTGCTGCGCCGCGCCCAATCGCCGCCCCTGCCCTCAGGTTGGCGCCGGAGCCGGTTGCGACTCCTCGACATATTTATGCACGAGCCATGACGAAATCACGCTCGGCACGAAACCGACGAGGCCATAGAGGATCCATTGCACCGCGCCGGTATCCGCCCCGCGCGAGCCATAGGTGATAGCGGCGAGCACGAACGCGAACAGGCCAACCAGCAGCATCCGCAGCACCGGCCCGATCCGCTTGATGTGGACCAGGATGTCGTCGACCGCGCCGATCATCAGCGAGGGAAGGAAGCCGAACAAATAGCTGTATTGCAGGGTCTTGAAGAACACCACGAACAGCTTGCCGACCTCGCCCAAATTGGTCTGGGCCCAATAGCCGGACTGGTAGGTCGTCGTCAGCAGCAGCAGGAAACCACCGACAAACGGGCCCACCAGCGCAAAAACCAGATACCGTTTCATCAATTACCCCTCACCTCAAGACCCGCCCCGTTATAGCAGCGCCCTGAGAAGCTTGGATAGCCGGGTCGGGGCGGCCGGGGAACAAGTGGCAGGCCGCCGGGTTCTGTGAACGCACCACATGTCTGCCCTTTCAGGAGATTGGATTTGGCCATGCGTTGGATGACCCTGTTCCTGGCAACGATTACGCTCACCGCATCCGGCCTCACAAGCCCGCCGGCATTCGCGCAAGGTCATGCTGGAACCCCAGGAGAGCAGCAGGCCTGCTCGCGCGACGCCGAGCGCCTGTGCCGCAAGGATCTCGGCAATGACGGGGCGGTCCAGTCCTGCCTCCAGGCGAACCGGGCCAGGCTCTCGCGCTCCTGCCGCAAGGTGTTCGAGAGCCACGGCATGTAAGGCGCTTGCGGCGCCCTAAGCGCGATGACGATTCATCCTGACCTCATCGCGCCTTAAGACGGAGATGCCACGATGCTGCGCGACGAACAGCTCGCGATCCTCAGGGACATTAGCCAGTCCATCGCCTTCGCCGACGACCGCCATGGCGAGATCGAGGAGCTCATCATCGAAGGCTATGTCATGAAGGACGGAGACCTGTTCGAGCTGACGTCCAAAGGCGTCACGGCGATCGAGGAGCATGCCGCGGCTCTCGCTGACGCGCCCTCGGCGCGTGCGTGAGGCAAGCGTTGCCGTGACGAACGCGCAACAATCGTGAAATCGTTCACACGAACCATTGAAGCTTCGCAGCATTCGCGCATAATCGAATCGGGGCGGCGCAGCACTTTCGATTCGAAATCTCAAGCGTAATCGAGCAACCACACCGGGGGCATCTCCCCGCGTGTCGGACCTGACGTGCGGCAGCGCAAGCCGCGTGCGGCGCCTCCAATGCACAAGCGGCCAACACCGCCAAAATCTTGGGGATGCATCTCACATGTCTAGTTACCGGATCGGGAAGATCGCCACTTTCGCCGCCATTGCCGCAACTGCCACCGTGCTTCACGCCGCACCCGGCCTCGCCTTCTCGTCCGAGGCGCAACAGATGTGCACCAGCGACGCCATGCGGCTGTGCGCCAGCGAAATCCCCTACATCTCCCGGGTCACTGCCTGCATGGTCCGCAACAAGCACCATGTCAGCCCGGGCTGCCGCGCCGTGATGGACCGCGAGGCCGCCGCCGCGCGCAAGCGGGAAGCTGCCGCGAACTGATCCCTCGCGCGCACTGCAAGTTGAGCGGCGTCCTGTCGCGATCGACGCTATGCTGAGGCCCGGCCAAGAGAGCTGGAGCAACAGACATGGCGAAGATTTGGGCGAGGATCCTGATCGCGGGCGGCTGGCGGCAATTCCTTATCCCGGCGAGCACAGCCGCCTTGCTGGCACTGGCGCCTTGCGCGGCGCCCGCCCAGCAGGCCGGCGTCAACTTTCCGGATGGCCCCGGCAAGAACACCGTCGTCGGCATCTGCGGCTCCTGCCACGACATCGGCCGGCTCACGGCGGGCTACTCGCCCGAAGGCTGGCACACCGTCATCCGCATGATGCAGAATTTTGGCGCGCCGATCCCGCCGGAGGAGGTCGCCGGGATCACCGACTATCTCATCAAGAGCTTTCCGGAACGGCCACGGCCGGCGGCAGCGCTGATCGCCGGCGACACGCAGATCGACATCAAGGAGTGGCCGGTCGCCACCGAGGGCTCGCGGCCGCACGATCCGCTCGCCGCTCGTGACGGATCGCTGTGGTACTCGGGCCAGCTCGCCAACGTGCTCGGCCGCCTCGATCCCGCCAGCGGCGCGATCCGCGAATACAAGCTCAATCCACAGACCGGTCCGCACGGGCTGAAGGAGGACAAGGACGGCAACATCTGGTTCACCGGCAATTTCGCCGGGCTGATCGGCAGGCTCGATCCGAAGACCGGCGACGTCAGGGAGTACCGGCTGCCGGATGCATCGGCCAAGGACCCGCATACGCTCGTCTTCGACCATGACGGCATCATCTGGTTCACCGTGCAAGGCGGCAACAAGGTCGGGCGCCTTGATCCAACGAGCGGCGAGATCAGGCTCGTCACGCCGCCGACGGCGAACGCGCGGCCCTACGGCATCGTGGTGAATGCGAAGAACGCCGTCTGGTTCGTCGAGTTCGGCGCACCGAAGATCGCAACCATCGATTCGAAGACGATGGAGATCCGCGAGTACCTGTTGCCGGATGCGGCCGCCCGCCCGCGCCGGCTCGCTGTCGGCCCCGACGATGCGATCTGGTATGTCGATTTCGCTCGCGGCTTTCTCGGCCGGCTCGATCCCACAACGGGCATGGTGAAGGAATGGGCTTCACCGAGCGGGCCGAAGTCGCAGCCTTACGGCATCGTCTTCACCAAGGGCGCAGTCTGGTACAGCGAGTCCGCCGCAAAACCCAACACCATCGTCCGCTTCGATCCCGCAAGCGAGAAATTCCAGAGCTGGGCGATCCCCGGCGGCGGTGACATCGTCCGCAACATGGACGTCGACCGCAACGGCAACCCGGTGCTGGCCAACAGCCTCGTCAACAAGGTGGGCGTGGTGGAGATCGGCGGGACGGGGCACTAGGTTCTGCGGTCATTCGAGGGCGCGCGAAGCGTGAACCCGGAATGACGAAAGCGGTTGAAGTGTTCCCTACTCCCCCCACGCCGCGAACGCGTCGTTGAAGGCGCGCTCGCCGGGGGCACCCTTCTCGATGGCGATGATGGCGCGACGCTGGTTGGCGTAGACCAACGGCACGTCGAACCAGGAGCGCTCCTTCAGGAGCTGGACGTTGCGCGCGCGATCGGCATCGACGTTGGAGAGGCCGACCAGGAAGAAGCCGTCGGTGACCTTGACTGCGAGGCCCGCGAGCGGCGTGCCGCGCGCCTGCTCGTTCGACTTCATCAGGATGCCAGGCACGTTGGCGACGCCGCCACCGGGGAAGTCCGGCGGCAGGATGAAGGTCAGCTCTGCGGTGTGGCTCGCCGGCAGCGATGAATCCGTGTTGCGACGGAACGACATCGTCATCTTGAACTTGCGGTCGGGGATGTCGATGTCGGCGCGCACGGCGACGTCGGCCTTCTGATTGCCCGAGGCCTTGATCGGCTCGGTCCGCCAGACCACGGTGCCGACATATTGCTTGCCCTTGGGATCGGACGGATCCTCGTCATAGAGCACGACCTTCTGCGCCACCGGCGCGGCCGGCTGCTCGGTCGACGAGGGCTGGCCGACGCGATCCGGGATCTTCGGCTTCGGCGCCGGCTGCGACGTATCCTTCGGCGCCTCGACGACCTGCGTCTGTGATGGCTTGAACAGGCCGCTCACGGTCTGCACCGCCTGCTTGCCCCAGAGGATGCCGGCACCGACCAGGATTAGCACGATGCCGACGGCGATCGCGCTCTTGAACGGGAAGGTGGAGCCGGAGCGGCGCTTCTTGGTGTCGCGGTCGAGGACCGGGATGTGCGGGCGCGGCGCGGACGGCCGGGGCGCGTAGCGCTCGGCTTCCTCGATCGACTCGTCATAGGAATACGGAACGTCCGGCGGCTCCCCGCCGCGGTTCTCCAGATTCGGCTCGAGCCGGTCGAACTCCGGCGAGGGCGACGGCACGTTGGCGTAGGTGCGGCGCGCGGCGCGGTTGGCTTGCGCTGCGGCCCGGCCGAGATCGTCGGCATCCGCGGTGATGTCGCGAAAGCCGCGAACGCCCGGCGCCTGCGGTGGTGCGCCCTCCGGGGGACGGCGCGAGGTGGAGCGATCGCGCGCCGCAGGCGGCGCCGGCGGCGGCTCGGGCATCGGGGGCGGAGCCTGCGGGCGCGGAGGACGCGACTGGCGCTGGGCGTCGCGGTCTCCGAGATCGTCCCCGCCAAGCGGGGGACGCTCGTTGCGCGACGGCGGCGGCGCCGCGGGACGCGGGGGGCGCGGTGCGGGCGATGAGGCCGAAGGCGGCGCAACGGGCAGAGCGCCCTCGGCGGCGCGGGCACTGGCCCGACGGAAGGCATCACCACTGCCGCCGCCGGTGCGGGGGCCGCCGCCCGGGCGCGAGGCCTCGCGGGCGCGCTGGGCGGCTTCCGATTCGACCTTGCGGACGGCCTCTTCCAGCGACAGGCGCTCGCGCGTGATCTCGGATTCGGAGAGCGGTGGCTGCACGCTGCGGAGCTGCGCGATCAGCGCCGTGCGCGCCCGTTCATAGAGCGCGCGGCGGCTTTCGCCGGGAGCATTGGGGTCCAGGGCGGCAATAGCACGGGCGATTAGCGGATAGTAATCAGCCATTTCAACTCAACTATGCGCCTGTCCCGGTAAGATATCGTTAAGCCTCAAACGGGTTTTGTACCAGAATAGTATCTTCACGTTCGGGGCTCGTGGAAAGAAGTGCGACCGGGCAGCCCACCAGTTCCTCGATCCGGCGCACATATTTGATCGCCTGGGCCGGCAGATCCGCCCAGGAGCGGGCATTTGCGGTCGGCTCCTTCCAGCCTTCGATGGTCTCGTAGATCGGCTCGACCCGGGCCTGCGCGCCCTCGCCGGCCGGCAGGTGGTCGATCTCCTTGCCGTCCAGCCGATAGCCGGTGCAGACCTCGATCGACTCGAAGCCGTCGAGAATGTCGAGCTTGGTCAGCGCCAGCCCGTTGATGCCGCAGGTCCGCACGGTCTGGCGAACCAACACGGCGTCGAACCAACCGCAGCGGCGCTTGCGCCCGGTATTGACCCCGAACTCGCGGCCACGGCGGCCGATCTCCTCGCCGATCTCGTTCGTGAGCTCGGTCGGAAACGGCCCCTGGCCGACCCGGGTCGTATAGGCCTTGCAGATGCCGAGCACATAGCCGACGCCGTTCGGACCGAGGCCGGTTCCGGTCGCGGCCTGCGCCGCCACCGTGTTCGACGAGGTGACGTAAGGATAGGTGCCATGGTCGACGTCGAGGAGGGCGCCCTGTGCACCTTCGAACAGGATACGCTTGCCTTCGCGGCGCTTGATGTCGAGCAGCCGCCACACCGTCTCGGCATAGGGCAGGAGCTGCGGCGCCAGCGCGGTCAGATCGCGCAGGATGGCGGCCGCGTCGAACTCCTCCAGATTGAGGCCGCGGCGCAGCGCGTTGTGATGCGCCAGCAGACGGTCGATCTTGTGCGGGAGCGTGTCGAGGTCGGCGAGGTCCATCAGCCGGATCGCGCGACGGCCGACCTTGTCCTCATAGGCGGGGCCGATGCCGCGGCGCGTGGTGCCAATCGCGGTCGCCGAATTGGAACTCTCGCGAAGTGCGTCGAGTTCGCGATGCAATGGCAGGATCAGGGTGACGTTCTCTGCCACGCGCAAATTCTCCGGGCCGACCGCGACGCCCTGACCGCGCAGCTTGGCAACCTCGTCGAGGAAGGCCTGCGGATCGAACACCACGCCGTTACCTATCACCGACAGTTTCGACGATCGCAGCACACCGGAGGGCAGGAGCGCGAGCTTGTAGGTCTCGCCGTTGATGACCAGCGTATGGCCGGCGTTATGGCCGCCCTGGAAACGCGCGACGATGTCGGCCTGCTCCGACAACCAGTCGACGATCTTGCCTTTTCCCTCGTCGCCCCACTGGGCGCCGACGACGACAACATTGGCCATTCGCGGGTATTCCCTATGCAAGATTTAGATGCGCCCAGCCCAATCCACGGCCGGGGGCCGCTCGCATGCGAGGCAGCCAACCGGATATCGGAAGCAGCCTCTCTAGGCAAGCAAGAACGGGGCCTTTTCGAGGCCTAAAGCGCGATCCAAGCCTTTGATATCCCCTTAAAATCCGGAAAGGTTCGGGACCGCGCCGGCAAGCTCGGGAACCGCTGAATTGATACGCATCAACCGCTCCGTTCGCCGGTTGCCTAAGGGATGGCTGTCACCTCCACCCCTTACCTTTTGCAGGCCATAACGCCTCTTTCGGACATGCCGTGACGGAACCATCGGGAAACCAGGCCAGCCAGTTCTGGCGCCTTTCAGCCGACGCGCTCGCCCGGCAGCTCGGCTGCGGCTTGCAGGGGCTGGCCACGCATGATGCCGCCGAACGACTCAGCCGCTTCGGCCCGAACAGCGACGCGCCGCCGCGCATCGAGGCCGCGATGCGCGCGATCGTGCGACGGCTCTTCGAGCCCTTGTCGCTGATCCTGCTGGTCGCCGGCATCATCTCGATGCTGACCGGCGACGACATCGGCGGGCTGATCATCGTGCTGATCCTGACGCTGTCGATCGGGCTCGACACCATCCAGGAAGGACATGCAGTCCGGGCCGCCGAAATCCTCCGCCGCTCGGTGGCGCTGAAGGCCGAGGTCAAGCGCGACGGCGCGTTCTGCCAGATCGACGTCGAGCAGGTCGTGCCCGGCGACATCCTGCGCATCCGTGCCGGCGACATCATCCCGGCGGACGCGCTGATCATCGACGGCACGGCGTTGCTGTTTGCCGTTGCACTTGCGGTCGGGCTGACGCCGGAGCTGCTGCCGATGATCACCACGGTGACCTTGTCGCGCGGCGCATGGCCCGCCGCAAGGTGATCGTCAAGCGCCTCGCGGCGATCCACGACCTCGGCGCCATGACGGTGCTGTGCACGGACAAGACGGGCACGCTGACCTCGGCCGAGATCACGCTTGCGCAGAGTCTCGACGCCTACGGCAAGGAGGATGCGCGCGCTGTAAAGCTCGGTGCCATTGCGGCTTCGCTCGGCGGCGACCGCGGCTCGCTCGATGCGGCGCTGGTCGCCGGCTGCGTGGGCGCCGCGCAAGGCTGGACACTCGCGGGCCGCCAGGTGTTCGATTTCTCCCGGCGATTGGGATCGGTGCTGGCGAGCGGTCCCGAAGGCGCGCTGCTGATCGTCAAGGGCGCGCCGGAGGCAGTGCTCGAACTCTGCACGATCGACGATGCCACCTGCTCAACAACCTGCTCTACGATCTCTCCGAGCTCGGCATTCCCTTTGACCGCGTCTCGGCGCAGGCAACCGCGCAGCCGCAGGTGTGGAGCATGTCGCGCCTGGTGCGCTTCGCCGCGATCATGGGCCCCCTGTCGTCGGTGTTCGATTTCCTGACCTTTGGATCCGCACCGGGCGGAAGAGTTGAAGCGAGGGTTCCCCGCGCATCGAAGCCGCGCATGGACGCGATGCGCCGGGCCCCATTGATATCAGGTCGATTTCCGTGTCTGTGAGCGGGCCGGGAATGACCCGGCCCGGGGCGCACCACCGGGCCGGACGCCCCGGCGCATGAACCGGGGCCATAACAATCACAATGTCCGCCGCCGACCAGACCACGCGCCTTGCCGCACCCGACCGGCACTGGATCGCCAACCAGCCTTATCTCCTGCTCAGCATCACCGCGCTGTGCTGGGCCGGCAATGCCATTGTCGGTCGGCTTGCCGCCGGCCACATCCCGCCCGTGACGCTGTCCTTCCTGCGCTGGCTCTTCGCCTTCCTTTTGGTGCTGCCGTTTGCCTGGACGCATCTGGTCAAGGACTGGCCGGCGATCCGCCGCAAGCTCGGCCTGATGATCGTGCTGTCGATCACCGGCATCGGCGCCTTCAACACGCTGCAATATTGGGCGCTGGAGCATACGCAGGCGCTGAACACGCTGCTGCTGCAATCGGCCGCCCCGCTGGTCGTGGCGCTGTGGTCGCTGATCATCCTGGGCGTCCGGCTCACGGCGATGCAGGCCTTGGGCGTTTTGCTCTCGCTGTGCGGCGTGCTGACCATCCTCTTGCATGGCGATCTCACCACACTCTCCAACATCGAGTTCAACAAGGGCGACCTGATCTTCATGGTCGCCCTGGTGATCTTCGCGCTCTATTCGGTGCTGACGTTGAAGCGGCCCGCGATCCACGGCCTGTCATTTCTTGCCTTCACCTTCGGCTGCGGCGCGGCGTGCCTTATGCCGCTGGAGATATGGGAGTTGTCGGCCCGTCCCGTGATGAAGCTCGATCTGCCGAACATTCTGACACTGGTTTATGTCGCGGTGTTTCCCTCGACGCTCGCCTATCTCTGCTTCAACCGAGGCGTTGCGCTGATCGGCGCCAACCGCGCCGCGCCGTTCTTCCACGTGGTGCCGGTGTTCGGCTCGATCATGGCGATAATCTTCCTGGGTGAACTGCCGCAGGCCTTCCATTTCATCGGCTTTGCGCTGGTACTGTCGGGCGTATTCGTGGCCTCGCGCAAGCAGGCGAGCTGAGTTCGACTTTTCTTTCTTCCTTCTCCCCTTGTGAGAAGGTGGCATAGGCGGCCTTCGGCCGCCGTTCTTAAGAGAACGCCGAAGTGCAGCTTCGGCTATCGCGCCGGATGAGGGGTTGCTTCCGCGAGTTCAATCGCGAAAGATTCGCAGGCGGATAGAGACCCCTCGCCCGTCTCGCCGCTGCGCGGCGAGCCACCCTCTCCCACAAGAGGAGAGGGTGAGATCAAGCGCCGATGTTCAACATATTAACCGCCAAAGCCACCTCCGTGATCTCCACTGCATTGTAGCATTGCGGCGATGGGACTTGTGGTGCGGCTGTAATCCGGCGCAAGTTCCTCACGAAAACCAATGACGATCGCTTCGCCCGCGCCATCGGCCTCGAATCCGGCCGGCTGGCTCAACAACCAGCCCTATCTGCTGCTGAGCCTGAGCTCGCTGTTCTGGGCCGGCAACATCGTGCTCGCGCGCCATGTCGGCGCGCATGTACCGCCGCTCACATTGACCACGATCCGCTGGTTCGGCGTCTTCCTCATCCTGCTGCCATTTTCGTGGCCGCATCTGAGGCGCGACTGGAAGGCATTGCGCGCGCATCTGCCGCTGATGCTGTTCCTGTCGCTGGTCGGCTTCGCCTTCAACAACGCGATCTCGTTCTGGGCCCTGCAATATACGGAGGCGCTGAATGCGCTGCTGATCCAGTCGGCCGGACCCTTGTTCGTGGCGCTGTGGTCGCTGGTGCTGTTCGGCGTCCGCCTGACGGCCGCACAGCTCGCCGGCATCGCGATCTCGCTGCTCGGCGTCCTCATCATCATCCTGCGCGGCGATCTCGCGGCGCTAGCCGGCATCAGCTTCAACCGGGGCGACATCATGTTCGCCTCCTCGCTGGTGGCGTTCGGGCTCTATTCCGCCTTCATCCCGCGCCGGCCAAAAATCCATCAGCTCTCCTTCCTGTCCTTCACCACCTGCTGCGGGGCGATGATGCTGCTGCCGGCCGCGGTGTGGGAGTTCTCCGCGGGCAACGTCTTGAAGCTGGATGCGACGACGTTGGCGACATTCGCCTACATCCTGATCTTCCCCTCGACGCTCGCCTATCTCTTCTTCAATCGCGGCGTGGCGCTGATCGGACCGAACCGTGCCGCACCGTTCTTTCATCTGGTGCCGGTGTTCGGCTCGGCGATGGCGATCCTCCTGCTCGGCGAAAGGCTGCAACTCTTCCATCTCGTCGGCTACGCGCTGGTGCTCGCCGGCGTCGTGATCGCATCGCGGCAGGGCTCGGCGTCGAAATAATTCCGCGCTGAGGGATCACGGCCAGTTGTGATGCTCTCGTAGGGTGGGCAGAGCGAAGCGTACCCACCATCAAGCATCCAAGGCCTCGAAAGAAGCGGTGGGCACGACGCTTGCGCGTCTTTGCCCACCCTACGAAATCATCGCGGATATCACGCGGCCCGCACCTTGGCGAGGAAGCCGTCGACGGCGCTTCGCAGTGCGCCGGACTGATTGTCGAGCTCGCGTGCGTTCGACAGGACGTCGGAGGCTGCCGTACCCGTCGCCTTGGCCGCCGAGGTCACGCTGCCGATATGGGCGTTGATCTCGCTGGAGCCGGCTGCGACCGACTGGATGTTGCGGGCGATCTCGCGCGTCGCCTCGCCCTGCTGCTCGATCGACGCAGAGATGCCCGCGGTAATCTCGCTCATCTCGGCGATCGTCTGGGTAATGCCAGCAATGGCGGCGACCGCGTCGCTGGTCGAGGTCTGCATCGCTGCGACCTGGGCGGAGATTTCCTCGGTGGCCTTCGCGGTCTGGTTGGCGAGCGCTTTGACCTCGGAGGCGACGACCGCGAAGCCGCGACCGGATTCGCCGGCGCGCGCCGCTTCGATGGTGGCGTTGAGCGCGAGCAGGTTGGTCTGCGCCGCGATCGAGTGGATGAGCTTGACGACCTCGCCGATCTTCTCGGCGCCGGAGGACAGCACCTGCACGGTGGTGTTGGTGCGCTCGGCGTCGCTGACCGCCTTGCTGGCCACTTCCGTGGAGCGCGTCACTTGGCGGGAGATTTCAGCGACCGAGCTCGACAGCTCTTCGGCGGCGGCCGCAACCGTGCCGACATTGCCGGACGCCTTTTGCGAGGCGGCACCGACGGTGGCCGCCCGCGCGCTGGCATCGCTCGCGGTCGCGGTCATCGACTGCGCCGTGGTCTGCATGCCGGCGGCAGCCGAGGAGACCGAGCGCACGATGCCGTTCACGCTGCGCTCGAAGTCGCTGGCGATGCCTTCCATCGCGCTGCGGCGCTCCGCCACGGCGCGTTCCTTGGCAACTGCCTCGGTCTTTTCGAGATCCCGGATGCGGATCGCATTGTCCTTGAATATCTGCACGGTCGAGGCCATCGCACCGACCTCGTCGCCACGACCGACGCCGGGGATGTCGCCCTCGAGCTTGCCGTCGGCGAGCTCGTTCATGCGCGTGCCGAGCCTGTTCAGCGGCAGGCTGATGCTGCGGCCGAGCAGCCAGGCAACGCTGCCTGCAACGATGACAATGCCGAGCATGGACAGGCCGAGGAGCCAGTAGACCGGGCCCATCTTCTCGTCGATATCCTCGAGATAGGCTCC
Source organism: Bradyrhizobium sp. Ec3.3 (assembly GCF_000472925.1). GTDB lineage: Bacteria > Pseudomonadota > Alphaproteobacteria > Rhizobiales > Xanthobacteraceae > Bradyrhizobium. The sequence continues at coordinate 128,080 of NZ_AXAS01000013.1, read as the reverse complement.
GGTGCCGAGATACATGTCGAAACCGGGAACCGCGACGGCATAGCCGAGCTTGCGGATCGGCTTCTCCTGACCGGGCTTCACATATTCATAGAACAGCAGGATCTCGCCGTTGGCTTTGACACCGTCCATCAGCTCCCTGGACAGCTTGCGGCCGTTCGTCTCCACGTCCATGCGGTTCATGCCGATCTGCTTCGGATCGGGCGCGAGCTGCGTGATGCCGTCATAGGTCGTGCCGAACAGATAGCCGGAACCCCTGTCATAGGTCATGGCGTTGCCGTAGCGGCGAAGTTCGGCCAGCGCGGCCTCCTTCGTCATCTCGCCGACGTTGACCCGCTTCATCAAAGTGGTCGCATAGTTGCGGGCCAAATCGACGATCGCCTTGGTCTGATCGATGCGCGCATTCACCATCTCGCGCTTCATCAGATATCCGGCCAGAACCCCGGAGATGCAGAGGCCGAACAAGGTGACGCCGACAAGGATGCCAAGCTTGGGGGCGATCTTCAGGTTGCTCAACTTCACGAGGCGGCTCCGGCAGATAAGGGGAAACGGCACGCGGGTGGGTCGATCGAATTTGAATCAATTTTTAGTGTGGGACCCATTAGCAACTTGTTACGATGGCTCCGTAGAAGCCCGCAGAGGAGGCAAAAACCCGCCAACACCGCAATCTGCGACAACCGACGATTGTACGCGTCACGCTCGATTTCGCGTAAAAGACGAAACGATCCGGCGCAAAAGCAGGGTCATACAACAAGAACCGACAAACCAAATCGGAGCAGGAAATGCCGAAATTCAGGGTGGTGACGCCGAAGGGCGCGAGCTTCACGGTGGCGGGAAGCGATTATTCCTTCGAGCGGGAGGCGCTCGACCCGATCGACGCGGAGATCGTCGAAGCGCCGGCCAACGAGACAGAGTTCATTGCCGCGGCCCGGACGGCCGATGCGATCTACGCCAAGGGCATCCCGATCACCAAGACCATCATCGACGCGCTGGAAAACTGCAAGGCGATCACGCTCGGCTCCGTCGGAGTCGACAGCGTCGATGTAAAGGCGGCAACTGCCCGCGGCATTCCCGTGACCAACATCCCCGATACCTTCATCGAGGAGGTTGCCGACCACGCCATGATGTTGCTGCTTGCGGGCTTCCGCCGCCTGGTCGAGCAGGACCGGATGGTGCGCAGCGGGCGCTGGGCCGAGGGCCGGCCGGCACTTCTGAAGATTCCGCGACTGATGGGACAGACGCTCGGCTTCATCTCCTTCGGCCGTGTCGCGCGCGCGGTCGCCAAGCGCGCCGCACCCTTCGGCCTGCGGATGATGGCCTACGATCCCTTCATCCAGGAAACGCTGATGTACGATCACGGCGTGATGCCGGCCACGCTGAACGAGGTGCTGTCGCAATCGGACTTCGTCTCGATGCACGCGCCCGCCCGGCCCGAGGTGCATCACATGCTGACCGAGAAGCATTTCCGACAGATGAAGAAGGGCTCGGTCTTCATCAACACCGGGCGCGGCGCCACCGTGGACGAGGAAAGTCTCATCAAGGCCTTGCAAGAAGGCTGGATCGCGCATGCCGCGCTCGACGTACTGGAGAAGGAACCGCCCTCGCACAACAATCCCCTGCTCGGCATGGAGAACGTGACCCTGACCGCCCATGTCGCCTCGGCCTCGGCACGCTTTGACGAAGCGCGCAAGCGGCGCGTGGGCTACGAATTGTCACTGGTGCTTCAGGGGATGTGGCCGGTAAGCTGCGTCAATCCGTCAGTGCTGCAAAACACGGCGCTGCGACGCTGGCAGCCCGTCAGCATGGATCGCGGTCCGAACAGCTAAGCCTGTGATGCGCCTTCGGATGAATTGGAGATCGGTTCGCGTGAAAGAATAAGCCAGATAGAAGACCCTTCACCGGCGATCAACGCCGGGAAGGGACAAAAAGGGAGGAACTGATGAGGAACGACATCACCCGTCGTGATGCAATCGGGCTTGGGCTGTCCGTTGCGGCCTTTGCAGCCACCGGCGCTGCAGCGCAAACGCCATCCAACATCAAAGCCGCCGACGTCGCAGCGCCGTCGCTGCCAATCGAGAAGGGGGCAAGCTTGCGCATGCTGCGGCCGGTGCGCTTCGTCCAGCCGGACGAGGATGTGTTCCGGTCCAATGCAAAGCGCTTCACCGACAAGACCGGCATCGAGGTGAAAGTGGATTTCGTCGGCTGGGAGGACATCAACCAGCAGACCGCGGTGACCGCGAATTCCGGCGCCGGTCCCGACATCATCATCGGCTTTTCCGATGCTCCGCACATCTATGTCGACAAGCTCATCGAGCTGTCGGACGTCGCCGAATATCTCGGCAAGCGCTATGGCGGCTGGCTGTTCCTGGCGGAGAAATACGGCAAGCGCGCCAAGAGCAACAACTGGATCGGCCTGCCGTTCGGCGCGACCGGCGGCCCCCTGGTCTATCGCAAGTCGATCATCCAGGCCGCCGGCTTCGACAAGGTGCCGGACGATCACGCCGGCTTCCTCGATCTCTGCCAGAAACTCCAGAAGGCGGGAAAGCCGGCGGGGTTCGCGCTCGGCAATGCCGTAGGCGACGGCAACGGTTTCGCGAGCTGGATGCTGTGGTCGTTTGGTGGATCGCTGCTCGACGTCGACGGCAATCTCACGATCAACAGCAAGGAGACCGTGGAAGCGCTGAAATATGTGAAGCAGCTCTATCCGATGTTCATTGCTGGCACGACGTCTTGGAACGACGTCAGCAACAACCGCGCCTATTCGTCCGAGGAAATCTCGCTGACGGCGAACGGCATTTCACTGTACTTCTCGCTGAAGAACGACACGGCGACCGCGAAGATCGCCGAGGACACGGAACATCAGTTCTTGCCGAAGGGGGTCGCCAAGTCATCGCCCATGGGCGGCCTGACGCTGAACGCGATGGTGTTCAAACACAGCCCCTATCCGAATGCGGCGAAGGCGTTCCTACAATTCATGATGGAGAAGGAGCAGTACGATCCCTGGCTGATCGCCAACAGCGGCTACTGGGCGCAGCCGCTCGCCAATTACGCGGAGTCCGCAGTGTGGTCGGGCGATCCGAAGCTCCGCATCTTCAAGGACACGATGTCGAACCGCTACTGGGACGGTTACCAGGGCCCGATCTCGACTGCGACCGGCGCCATCCGTGCCGATTACGTGCTGGTGCAGATGTTCGCCTCGGTCGCGACCGATGCCGCAACGCCGGAGCAGGCGGCCGCGGAAGCCGAGCGCCGGGCGAAGCGATATTTCCGCAGGTAGCAAGTACTGTCATTGCGAGGAGCGAAGCCACGAAGCAATCCAGACTGTATCCGCGGAGCCAGACTGGATTGCTTCGCTTCGCTCGCAATGACGGTGTGGTGACAGTTCGAGATAGGACAGCCAGCCGATGTCCGTGACCACACTGCCCTCCCCCGCGCTCGCCCAGCGGCAGCAATCATGGCTCGTGCGCCTGTTCGACTACAGGCCGTTCCTGATCGTGATGTGCCTTGCACCCGCGATCGGCCTGCTGGCGGTCTTCCTCACCTATCCGCTGGGCCTGGGCATCTGGCTCGCCTTCACCGATACGACGATCGGCCGGCGCGGCATCTTCGTCGGGCTCGAGAACTTCCAGTATCTGCTCACCGATCCCCTGTGGTGGGGCGCCGTGTTCTACAGCATCTTCTACACGGCCGTCGCGACGTTCGGAAAGTTCGCGCTGGGCTTCTGGCTGGCGCTGCTGCTTAACAACCACTTCCCGTTCAAGAGCCTGCTGCGCGCGATCGTGCTGTTGCCATGGATCGTCCCGACGGTGCTCTCGGCGCTGGCATTCTGGTGGATCTACGATCCGCAATTCTCGATCATCTCCTATCTCCTCGTCGACGTACTGCATTGGCGCACCACCAACATCGATTTCCTCGGCACACCCTGGCCGGCGCGGTTCTCGCTGATCGCGGCGAACATCTGGCGCGGCATTCCCTTCGTCGCGATCTCGCTGCTTGCGGGCCTCCAGACCATCTCGCCCTCGCTCTATGAGGCCGCGATGCTCGACGGCGCCAGCGCCTGGCAGCGCTTCCGCTACATCACCTTCCCGATGATGATGCCGATCCTCGCCATCGTCATGACCTTCTCGATCATCTTCACCTTCACCGATTTCCAGCTCGTCTATGCCATCACCCGCGGCGGCCCCGTGAACTCGACGCATCTGCTTGCGACGCTGGCTTTCCAGCGCGGTATCGCCGGCGGCGAGCTCGGCGAAGGCGCGGCGATCGCGGTTTCGATGATCCCGTTCCTGGTGTTCGCGACGCTGTTTTCCTATTTTGGCCTGGCGCGGCGCAAATGGCAGCAGGGAGAAGCCAATGACTGACGCTGTCGCCCAACCTGCCGCCGTTGCCAACGCAGCGCCCGACACCATGGCCTGGGATTCCCGCGCGCGGCGGGTGATGATGATCTATCTGCCGCTCAGCTGCTTCGTGCTGATCCTGCTGTTTCCGTTCTACTGGATGGCGGTCACGGCGTTCAAGCCGAACGCCGAGCTGTTGAACTACAAGGCGCACAATCCGTTCTGGATCACCTCACCGACGCTGGCGCACATCAAGCACCTCCTGATCGACACGGCGTATCCGCGCTGGCTGAAGACGACGATGTTCGTCGCGATCGGCGCGACCACGCTGTCGCTGTTCGCGAGCACGCTGGCGGCCTATGCAATCGAACGCCTGCGCTTCCGCGGCAGCCCCTATGTCGGCCTCGGCATCTATCTCGCCTATCTGGTGCCACCGTCGATCCTGTTCATTCCGCTCGCGACCGTGGTGGTGCAGTTCGGCCTGTTCGACAGCCCGCTGGCGCTGATCCTGGTCTATCCGACCTTCCTGGTCCCGTTCTGCACCTGGCTCCTGATCGGCTATTTCAAGTCGATCCCCTATGAGCTCGAGGAATGCGCGCTGGTCGACGGCGCGACGCGGCTGCAGATCCTGCGGCGGATCACGCTGCCGCTCGCCGTGCCGGGCCTGATCTCGGCCGGCATCTTCTCCTTCACGCTGTCCTGGAACGAGTTCATCTATGCGCTCGCGTTTATCCAGAGCGGCGCCAACAAGACGGTGCCGGTCGCGATCCTGACCGAGCTCGTCACCGGCGACGTCTATCAATGGGGAGCGCTGATGGCGGGCTCGCTGCTCGGCTCGCTGCCGGTCGCGATCTTCTACTCGCTATTTGTGGATTACTACGTCTCCTCGCTGACCGGCGCGGTCAAGGAGTAGCAAGACGCGTGCCCCGCCTTCGCGGGGCACGCAGCGAGCCAGCTCAGCCCGCCGGCGTCATGACGATGCCCTTGTCCTTGGGCCAGCGTACGCGCCAGCCGAACTTGATCTCCTTGACTTCGCCGGGCTTGGCGTCGAACGCCCATTCCAGCACGCCGCGCTTGTCGCGCAGGTTGGTCGACGTGGGCGGCGTGGTCGCGGACAGCATCTCGACCGCGATGTCCTCGTTCTCGCTGATCGGAAGCTGATCCTCGATCGCGATCCGGATCGGGAAATCGTGACCATTGCGTACCGTGGTCCGGAACGAGCGCGTATCAGTCTTTGACGAAGAGATCACGCCCGCCGTGCCCTCGTTCTGCCGGATCACCGAACGCTCGATCTTGATCTTGTCGTCGGCGCCGAAGCCGAGGCGGATCGCCTCAGTCCGCGCGGCGGTGGAGAACTTGCTGCGGCCGACGAACACGCCGTCGCGGAAGATCGCGACCTTGCCGGGCAAGAGGTTGGTGTCGTCGGAGAGCTTGAACGAGGCTTCTAGATAGGCGGTCGGATCCACCACCGGCGCGGCCCGGATCGCGAGGTCCGGCGTCACCGTCATGCTGGAGATCAGCAGGCTCTTGGCGCCTTCATTGGCCCCTAAGCTGACGCGGCCTGCGATCTGATAGACGGCCTGGAAATCGCCGATCTCGGCATTGGCCTGCTGCTCTTCGGCGCGCTGGCGCGGTTCGAGCGGCTCAGCGACTTTGGACATTGGCGCAGGCTGTTCCAATTTATCTTGGAAGGCGGTCGTGGACGCGGACCGCGAAAAATCCGCGGACGTCCCCAGCGCCAGCGGCTTCGCAGGCTGAGGATAGCGGACGACCAGCGAATTCAGCTCCGGCGCACTGCCGCCGCGACTGACACGAACGGTGGAGACGCCGAGGCTGACATTCGACCAGTCCTCGCCGGTCGACTGTGTGATTTCCGCGCGACGCACCAGTTCGAGCTGCGGCTTGTGATCCCGGGTGCCGGTGTCGAGGCGGGCATCGTAAAGCGGCGCCCAGCGCGCATTGCGCACATTGTAGGTCACCCGCAGCGTCGCTTTGGTCGCGGCCGCAGAGGCCACGTCGACGCGCACCTCCAGCTTGCTCGGCGGCTTGGCCGCGCGATCGGCTTCGAGCTGGGCGATCTGGCGATCGATCTCGCGCTGCTTTCGCATGGCATCGCGGATCGCGGTGTCGGCGGAGGCGATCTCCTCGGCTACCGCAGAGAAGGCCGCGCGCCACTCGGCAACCGGCCGGGCCTCGCCCTTCTCGCCGATACCGGCCGGGGACGCCTCGGCAAAGCGTTCGGCAAACTTGCGCCGGGCGTTGGCGGCCTCGATCGCGCCCTGCAAATCCGCGCGCTGGTCCTTCAAGGTCTCGATGCGCTTGTCAAGCTCCGGCAGATTGACGCGAGCCGCTTGGCGCGGTGGCCGCGCGTCGATGGTGCCGATGGTGAGCTTTGCACCCGCCTCGCCCTCAACCCGCAAGGAGGAGGTGTCGAGGCCGAGCGGAAAATCTTTTGCGACCAGCGTCGAGTCACCCGACGGCAGGTCCAGCGTGATGACGCGGGTGACGCTCGCGCCATCCGGATAGACCGTGACGGCGTCGATGGCCGACGTCGCATCCAGATCGGCCGCCCATGACGGCAGCGCAATCGCCGCCGTGACCAGGACCAGACTCGTCGTCGCCAGACTCTTCGCGATAGTCCGCATGAATTTCCCTCCTGCCAATGGCGCCGCACCGCCAGCCGGATGCGGCGATAAACGCCTCGCCAAAGTGGTGAGACGCGGCAGGGAAGGAACCGGTTCGATTGGGGTTTCCGTGCGGCGGCAGCGCGGCGGCCCGGTGACCGCGGAACGCGTCATCTGGCCGCGCCGTCGCTTCAGCCTTGGTTCAGCCTTGATTCACCCTGGCCGTAAATGCGGCGAAGCATATCCGTGACGTTCTTCGCGCCGGCCTTTTTCAGGATGCTCGCGCGGTAGCCTTCAACCGTCCGCGCGCTCAGGCGCATCACCCGGGCGATCTCCTTATTGGTGTAGCCGGCCGCGAGGTGCTCCAGGACCTCGCCTTCGCGCCCAGTGAGTGGCTCGCAACCGGCGAGCCAGCGCCGCCGGTTCGAATCCGGCTGAGCGAATTCGTCGATCGCGGCGTCGATCCGGTCGACAATCTCATGGCTCTGGAACGGCTTCTCGATGAAATCGGACGCACCGCACTTGATGGCATCGACCGCCATGGCAATGCTGCCATTAGCCGACGTCACCACGATCGGCGCCATGCAATTTTCCTCGCGCAGCCGCTTCAGCACGTCGAAGCCGGATTGATCCGGCGCCTGCATCTCGAGCAGGACACAGGCCGGCATGCGCACCTTCGCCTCCGACAAGAGAGACGCACCATCGGCGAAGCAGATGACCTCATAGGCCTTCTGCTCGAGCGCCATAGAAAGTTGTTCGCGGGAGGACGCGTCAGTATCGATGACGAATACCTCACCCTTGGAAAGCGTGTTTCCCGGCATCATCCTGCTCAGCAATGTCTTGGTCAAATGGGCCGAGACGGCGTCGGGGCTGCATCGCCCTGCCGCGCCGTCGTGAACCGGCATCCGCGCCGGTGCTTCGGTTTTCGATATGTATGTTCAGCCCGGTTCCGGGATTTGACTGATTGGGACAGAAATTTTACATTTCGGGACAACTGCAGGAATGGCTGGCAGGAGCGGTTCGCATGACCGATCTCATTCGCAGCGCAGGCCTTGCCTACTATCCGGAGGTCGCCCGGTCGGTCGGGCTCGATCCGAAGCAGATGATGCGCAAGGTCAGGCTTCCGCTGACCTGCCTTGAAAAGCCCGACATTCGTATCGCCGTCGCCGGTCTTCGCCGCCTGCTCGAAATCTCGGCAGAAGCTTCAGGTGCCGAAGATTTCGGCTTGCGCCTCGCCGAGCTCGGCGGCCTGACTAATCTCGGGCCGGTCGGACTGATCGTTCGCGAGCAGGCCACCATTGGCGATGCGATCGCGGCGCTGTCGCGCTTCATCCATATCCATCACGAGGGCATGCGGCTCGACGTCACGCGCGACAAGAAGATCGTGACCATCACGATGCATCTGCGTGGACGGCGCCCACGTGCGCCGCGCCAGTCCATCGACATGGCGCTCGGCAGCATCCACCGCATCATCCACTCGCTGTTCGGCAGCGACTGGCGGCCGCAGGAGGTTCACCTTCACTATCCGCCGCCCCGCGACCGCAAGCGCTATCGCGAGTTCTTCGGCTGCCCGGTGACCTTCAGCGCCGCGAGCAACGCGCTTCTGCTGTCAGCCCATGACATGGATCGCCGGATCCCGAGCGCGCATCCCCTGGTCGCGAGCTATCTGCGCAAGCGTATCGAGGCTCTCGATACACGGCCTGCGAGCTGGGACGAGAAGGTCGACGAAGTCGTGCACTCGCTGCTCCCAGGCGGCGAGTGCACGGTCGAGCGCGTGGCCGAGCATCTGGCCTGCACCCGCCGCACCATCCATCGGCACCTTGCCGAATGCGGCACCACTTTTTCCGAGATCCTCGACGCACAGCGCGTCGAGCTCGTGACCCGGCTGATCGAAGAACCCGGCCGGCCGCTCTCGGCGATCGCCGAGCAGCTCGGCTTTTCCGCGCAAAGCGCCATGGCGCGCTGGTTCCGTCATCACTTCGGCTGCACCATCACCGACTGGCGCAAGGGCAAGCGGCCAGCGATGGCGCAGGAAAAAGGCATGGCGCTTGGGAGCGCCATGCCTTCGTCGTCGCGTGCCGCGGTGTCGGCTTAGCTAGTAGATCTCGAACAGGCCTGCGCCGCCCTGGCCGCCGCCGATGCACATCGTCACCACGCCCCACTTCGCCTTGCGGCGGTGACCTTCCTGCAAGAGGTGACCGGTGAGACGCGCGCCGGTCATGCCGAAGGGATGGCCGATCGCGATCGAGCCGCCGTTGACGTTGTACTTGGTGGGGTCGATGCCGAGCTTGTCGCGGCAATACAGGCACTGGCTGGCGAAGGCTTCGTTGAGCTCCCAGAGATCGATGTCGTCGATCTTCAGGCCGGTACGCTTCAACAGCTTCGGGATCGCGAAGACCGGACCGATGCCCATCTCGTCCGGCTCGCAGCCGGCGGTCGCCCAGGCGACGAAGCGGCCCAGCGGCTGAAGGCCACGCTTCTCCGCGTCCTTGGCTTCCATCAGCACGACGGCAGCAGCGCCATCGGAGAGCTGGCTGGCGTTGCCGGCGGTAACGAACTTGCCGGGCCCCTTGACCGGCTCGAGCTTGGCGAGACCTTCCATCGTGGTCTCCGGCCGGTTGCACTCGTCGCGGTCGACGACGTAGTCGACGATCGACTCGGCCTTGGTCTGCTTGTCGACCACCTTCATCCTGGTCTTCATCGGGACGATCTCGTCCTTGAACTTGTTCGCCTGCTGGGCAGCCGCCATGCGCCGCTGCGATTCCAGCGAGAACTCGTCCTGATATTCGCGACTGAGCTTGTAGCGCTCGGCGACGATATCGGCGGTGTCGATCATCGCCATGAAGATATCGGGCGCGACCTTCAGCAGTTCCGGATCGATCGATTCCTTCGGCGAGCCGCCGCCGGGAATCGAGATGCTCTCGACACCGCCGGCGACGATGCAATCGGCGCCATCGGAGCGGATCGAGTTGGCCGCCATCGCGATGGTCTGGAGCCCCGAGGAGCAGAATCGGTTCACCGATACGCCGGCCGTCGACTTGGGCAGACCGGCGAGAAGCGCGGACTGACGGCCGATATTCGGCGCACCGTGGGCGCAATTGCCGAGATAGCAATCCTCGACATAGTCCTTCTCGACGCCGGCGCGATCGACCGCGTGATGGATGGCGTGGGCCGCGAGAGACATCGGAGGGGTGATGTTGAACCCGCCGCGAGCGGACTTCGCCAGCCCCGTGCGCGCATAGGAAACGATGACGGCTTCACGCATTGTTTTCTCCCTGTTCGGACGACTTGGAATGCTCGTTATTGCGCCATTGGTACACAAACTTGGCGGTCGCAGGAAAGATAAAGGGCGGCGCGGGCATAAGAAAAACGCCGCCTCCGGAGACGGAGGCGGCGCTTGTTCCGCGGGTCGGAATATATGATACCCGTCATTCTGGGGCGCGCGTGAGCGCGAACCCGGAATCTCGAGATTCCGGGTTCGATGCTTCGCATCGCCCCGGAATGACAAGATCCTTAATCAGAACGTCAGCGCCTTCGCCTGCTTGACCTGCGGCAGCGCCTGCACCTTGGCGAGCAGATCCGCCGGCACCGCACCGTCGACCTCGACGAGCGCAATGGCATCGCCGCCCTGCTCGACGCGGCCGAGATGGAAGGTCGCGATGTTGATCTTGGCATCGCCGAGGAGGCTTGCGAACTTGCCGATGAAGCCCGGCTTGTCCTCGTTGGTGACGTAGATCATCGACTTGCCGAACTCGGCATCGACGCGGATGCCCTTGATGTCGACCAGCCGCGGCTTGCCGTCGTGATAGACGGTGCCGGAGACCGAGCGCTCCTGGCGTTCGGTTGCGACCGTCACGGTGATGAGGCTTTCATAGTCGCTCTGCGCAGCGCGGGTCACTTCGTCCACCACCATGCCGCGCTCCTTGGCGACCACAGGCGCGGACACGACGTTGACCTCGCCCAGCATCGGCCGCAGCAGGCCCGACAGCACGGCGGAGGTCAGCGCCTTGATCTTCATCTCGGCGACATGACCCTCATAGGTGATCGTGACCTTCGAGATGCCGGTCTCGGTGAGCTGGCCGGCGAACGAGCCGAGCTTCTCGGCGAGCGCGATGAAGGGCTTCAGCTTCGGCGCTTCTTCGGCGGTGATCGAGGGGAAGTTGATGGCGTTGGAGATCGCGCCGGACAACAGATAGTCCGACATCTGCTCGGCGACCTGCAGGGCGACGTTCTCCTGCGCCTCGGTGGTGGAGGCGCCGAGGTGCGGCGTGCAGATCACGTTGGGATGGCCGAACAGCACGTTCGAGGTCGCGGGCTCCTCGATGAATACGTCGAAGGCAGCGCCGGCAATGTGCTTGGCGTTCAGCGCTTCCACCACCGCCTGCTCATCGACCAGGCCGCCGCGGGCGCAGTTGATCAGGCGCACGCCTTTCTTCATCTTGGCGATCGCGGCCGTGTCGATGATGTTCTTGGTCTTCTCGGTGAGCGGGGTGTGCAGGGTGATGAAGTCGGCGCGCTTGAGCAGGTCATCGAGATCGACCTTCTCGACGCCGATGTCCTTGGCGCGCTCCGGCGACAGGAAGGGATCGAAGGCGACGACCTTCATGCGCAGGCCAAGCGCGCGGTCGCAGACGATCGAGCCGATATTGCCGCAGCCGATCACCCCTAACACCTTGCCGGTGATCTCGACGCCCATGAAGCGGTTCTTCTCCCACTTGCCGGACTGGGTGGAGGCGTCGGCCTGCGGAATTTCGCGCGCCAGCGCCAGCATCAGGGTGATGGCGTGCTCGGCGGTCGTGATCGAATTGCCGAACGGCGTGTTCATCACGATGATGCCCTTGGCAGTGGCCGCCGGGATCTCGACGTTGTCGACGCCGATGCCGGCGCGGCCGATCACCTTGAGGTTGGTCGCCTTCTCGATGATCTTGGCGGTCGCCTTCGTCGCCGAACGGATCGCAAGGCCGTCATAATTGCCGATGATCTCGGCAAGCTTGTCCTTGTCCTTGCCGAGGTTGGGCTGGAAGTCGACCTCGACGCCGCGATCCCTAAAGATCTGCACGGCGGCGGGAGAGAGCGCGTCGGAAATGAGAACTTTGGGTTTGGACATTGGAATGCTTCCTTCACCGTCGCTAAGGGAGGATCGGCCTGCGAGAGCCGGAATGGGTAGAGCGTCTCGGAGATTGCGTACTCTCCCTCTCCCCGTTCTTACGGGGAGAGGGTGGGGTGAGGGGCGCCACAGGCGAGGTGCTCGCGGAGAGAACCCCTCACCCGGATCGCTGCGCGATCCGGCCTCTCCCCGTAGGGACGGGGAGAGGCCAAGAAAGAATCTTACGCCGCCTTCGGCAGCGCGGCCTTGGTCTCGGCGAAGGCCCAGTCGATCCACTGGGTCAGAAGCTCGACATCCTTCGCTTCCACCGTGGCACCGCACCAGATGCGCAGACCCACGGGCGCGTCGCGATAATACGCGAAGTCGAAGCCCGCGCCTTCCTTCTCGACCTGCGCGACCAGCTTCTTGCAGAACTCGGCCTGCGCGTCGGACGAGAGCGAGGTGATCGCAGGATCAGTGAACTTCAGGCACACCGAAGTGTTGGAGCGGATTGCAGCATCCTTTGCCAGGAAGTCGATCCACGGCGTCTTCGCCTTCCAGTCGGCGAGCACCTTGGTGTTGGCGTCGGCGCGCGCGATCAGCGCCTTCAGGCCGCCGATCGACTTCGCCCAGTTCAGCGCGTCGAGATAGTCCTCGACGCAGAGCATCGACGGCGTGTTGATGGTCTCGCCGACGAAAATGCCTTCGTTGATCTTGCCGCCCTTGGTCATGCGGAAAATCTTCGGCAACGGCCACGCCGGCTTGTAGGTCTCGAGACGCTCCACCGCGCGGGGCGAGAGGATCAGCATGCCGTGCGCGGCCTCGCCGCCGAGCGCCTTCTGCCAGGAGAAGGTGACGACGTCGAGCTTGGGCCAATCGAGAGCTTGGGCGAACGCTGCCGAGGTGGCGTCGCAAATGGTCAGGCCTTCGCGGGTCGCGCTGATCCAGTCGGCGTTCGGCACGCGCACACCGGAGGTGGTGCCGTTCCAGGTGAAGACGACGTCGCTCTTCTGATCGACCTTGGAGAGATCCGGGATTTCACCGTAAGCCGCGTTGAGCTTGGTGACATCCTTGAGCTTCAATTCCTTGACGATGTCGCTGACCCAGCCTTCGCCGAAGGATTCCCACGCGAGCGTGGTGACGGGGCGTGCGCCAAGCAGCGACCACAGCGCCATCTCGACCGCGCCGGTGTCGGAGGCCGGAACGATGCCGATGCGGTAGTCGGCCGGCACTTCAAGCACTTCGCGCGTCAGATCGATCGCGAGCTTGAGCTTGGTCTTGCCGATCTTCGCACGATGCGAACGGCCGAGAGCTGCGTCTTTGAGATTTTGGGCGGTCCAGCCGGGGCGCTTGGCACAGGGGCCGGAGGAGAAATGCGGCACGAGGGGCCGCGAAGCGGGCTTCGCTGCAGTCATGATCTACCCTTCCAGATAGTAAGCCTCCCGTTGGGGGGAGGTGTCCCGCGGCGGCTAATACGGGAAACGGGCAGAATCGTCAAGGAAGTTTGGGCGTCTCACGGTGGAGTGATGCCGTTTCCGCCGCCTTCTCAGGAGCTTCCACCGCATTCAGCAAGCCCGTCGCCTCGCTGATCAGCTGCGCGGCCCGGCGCCGGCTGGCGACCTTCAAAATGCATTTGTCGTCGGCCTGCACGACGTAGTCGTTGCCGACCTTGATGAACGAATAGCTTGTCATCGAAATCCCCGAACCGACCGAGCCCGGTGTCCAGACGCAACCTAGCACCGATCGTTCCCTGGCGAACATGAACGAACGCCCGGTAGTTTATCAGCCCTTAACCGAAACGGATGCGCAGGCGGATTTTGCAGACGATGCAACGGCCGCGCGGAAGGTGCGTCAAAAGCGGACAGTCATGCCGACATGGCTCGCGGTGAATCCGAGCCGTTTGTAGAAGCGCTGCGCATCGACGCGGCTCTGATGCGTCAGCAGCTCGACCAAGTTACAGCCCTTCGCGCGAGCCTCCGCGACGGCCCATTGCACGAGCTGCTCGCCGATGCCGCGGCTGCGGCAGTCGGAGGCGACGCGCACGTCCTCCAGGAGACCACGCGAACCGCCTTGCGAGCTCAGGCCCGGCAGGATGGCGAGTTGCAGGCTGCCGACCACCCTGCCCGTGCCGTCCACCGCGACCACGAGCGTCAGACCGGGATTTTTGTCGACCGCATCGAACGCCCTGAAATAGGACTCCGGCAACGGCTCCTCCAGGCGCTCACGCGCGCGGCCGAGATGATCGTCGGCGAGCATCGCGATGATCGCGGCAACGTCCTCGCGGCGGGCACGGCGGATCGAAATGATGTCGGCGGTCATGACGGGCTCCGAGCTCAGCGCGCCGGCGGAAGACCAAGATAGCTCTCGGTCTCGGCAATCCACCGGCGGATCGCAACAAGGCGGCCGAGATCAAAACCGCCTTCATGGGCGAGGCGGGTATAGGCCAGCAGCGAGACGTCGGCGAGCGAGATCGCCTCGCCGACGAAGCAGCGGCTGGTGGCCAGATGCTGCTCCATGCGGTCGAGCGCCGCATAGCCGCGCTTGACCTTCTCCGGGTCGAGCTCGGAAGCGTCCTTGCCGAGATAGACCATCTGGAAGCGGCACACCGCGACATAGGGCTCGTGGCTGTACTGCTCCCAGAACAGCCATTCATCCATCTTGGCCGCTGCAAAGCCATCGCGCGGAATGAGGTCGCTATCTCGGGCAAGATAGCGGATGATCGCATTGGACTGCGCCAGCGTGCGGCCGTCGTCGAATGCAATGGTCGGCACCTGGCCGGCGCCGTTCATCGCCAGGAATTGCGGCGTGCGCGTTTCGCCCTTGCTTGTGTTGATTTCGATCCAGCGATAGGGCAGCGCGAGCTTGTCGCAGACCCACTTCACCTTCAGGCAATTGCCGGAGTTCGTATCGCCGTAGATCTTCATCGCCGCTGCTCCCATCGCAGCGACAAAAGCATCAGGGCGGCGCGGTCCTGTCAACCGGCGCCATGCGCTGCGGTCAGAACTTGTAGCCGAGACCGGCGCGGACGGTGTTGATGCTGGTATCGACCTGGGAAGTGAAGCGGATATATTCCCACTCTGCGCGCAAGAAGAGACCGCCCGTGAGGGTCATGTCCACGCCAAGGCCGCCCGTATAGCCGTAGATCAGGTGGTTGTGCACGGCGTCCGTCGCGCTCAGCGGCGTGAGTGCGGTGAATGGCCCCAACTGTGACGAGGCAATCGCGTCATTGACGGTGACCGAGCGCGTGATGTCGGCATTACCGAGCGCGAAGCCGCCGAACATGTAGGGCAGGAAACAGCCCCAGGCATAGGCGGCGCGGCCACGGAACGTCGCCATGTCCTTGATCGAGATCGAGGCGGACGACGCCACGGCGACGTCGTGGAAATTGCCGTCGGAGAGCGCGCTGCCGCTGACGAGCTCCTTGAACGCGCTGGACGAGCCGCCGAACGAGCCGTGCAGGTAGCTGACCTCAAGACCCAGAACGACGTCTTCCCATTGTCCGTTGTATCCGAAAAAGACCCCGTAGCCGCCGGAGCGACTCGAGTTCTTGCCGAGCCCGAGATTCCAGTTGGCGACGTCCATCTCCTGGATCACGTTGTGGTCGAGCAGCGCGGCGAGCATGGTGGAGTTCGAGCCGCTGAAATTCTCGTCGGACGAGCCGTAGCCGCCCTGGCCGCCGATGTAGAAGCCCTGCCAGTTGACGCTCGTCCGGCTGAGGCCATCGCTCAAGCTGCCGCGCAGGATCGGGAGATCCGGCATATCGGCTGCCTGCGCGGCGGACACCACGCCCCACATCGCCGCCGCCCACAAAAGCCTACGCATCGCAACGCTCCATCGAACTCGAACTTGTCGCTGATGATCATGGCCCGTTAACCTTAACCAATGGTTGCGTTGCGCGATTTCGGCACGATCAGGCCATGAATTTTACGCAAAGCAAAACGGCGCGGGATGATCCCGCGCCGTTAACCCGTCTTAACCGATTAGGGCTGCGATCAGCCCTTGGTGACCAGCGGCGGCGGCGCGTAGACCGGCGGGCTGTCGAGATTCCAGCGCACGCCGAGCTTCAAATCCTGCGAGGTGATGTGCTTGAACGTCGTCGGATTGAAGACGCTGTTGGTGCCATCGAATGTCTTGAGGTCGCCAGTCAGGCCATCGCCCATATCGAGGTAACGATAGGCAAGCTCAACCGTGAAAGCCGGAGAAACCTTGTAGGCCAGACCGGCATGCGCCGCCCAGGCAAAGTTCCACTTCGCGACGTTATCGCCAAATGCCAGACCGGGCAGCGCACCAGCGCCATTATTGGCGATGCTCGTATCGGTAAAGCCATTGATCGCAACCCGCGCTGTGCCGATGCCGGCGCCGACGAACGGCGTGATGCACCACCAGGTACCGAGATCGACATAGGCGTTGGCCATAACGACCCATTCGTTCTTGGTCGCGTGATAGGTGTCGGTACCGACGCCGCCCGGATAAGTGATGCGGTCGGTGCCGTAGAATTGCGAATTGCCCCGGTACTCACCGGTCACGTCCGCACGGAACCAGTTGTTGAACCGGTAGCCGGCGCCTAGCCCGAAGATTCCAGCGTTGTTGAAGCTGAGGTTCTGCACCGATGAAGTATTGTTGGCATCGAGCACATTGTTCAGCCGGTCAA
This sequence comes from Bradyrhizobium sp. Ec3.3, assembly GCF_000472925.1. Lineage (GTDB taxonomy): Bacteria > Pseudomonadota > Alphaproteobacteria > Rhizobiales > Xanthobacteraceae > Bradyrhizobium. The sequence continues at coordinate 111,385 of NZ_AXAS01000013.1, read as the reverse complement.
CGCGCTGGTTGCTGAAGCCGATATCGCCGCGCAGATACCAGCCTCCGAAGTCGGCGGGCGGTGCCGGCGCGTACATGGGGGGCGCTGCGATCGGCATATCGGCGGCAAACGCCATCGACGAGATAAAAGTCACCGCACCCGCGGCAAGGAAAGACTTAACGCTACGCATTGGCTTCGTCCTTTTGGCCGGTGAGGCAAAATACGGACGCCTCACTTTCTGGAAACTCACGCGGGGACGATGGCACTAAATGCTTAAGCGCCACTTAACCCTAATTTTTAAGGTTGATTTTTTCCCACCATGCACGCGCATGCGGCGAGAGCGTTGCAAAAATGCGGCGCATGCGCACCTCAATTGCTAACGATGTATGAAGGCGCGGCGCAGCGAAAGAGATGAGTTAACGCGCGTGCTGCGGCAGTTTTGGCAGGAACACGGCCAGCAGACCGATCGCCGGCAGATAGGCGCAGATCTGATAGACGAACTCGATCGAGGTGTGGTCGGCAAGCTTGCCGAGCACGGCCGCGCCAAGGCCACCGATGCCGAAGGCCACGCCGAAGAACACGCCAGAGATCATTCCGAAGCGGTGCGGCACCAGCTCCTGCGCGAACACGATGATCGAGGACGTCGTCGAGGAGATGATCAACCCGATGAACACTGTGAGCACGGCGCTCGCATAGAGTCCGGCATAGGGCAGCGCCAGCGTGAACGGCAGCGCGCCGACGATCGAGATCCAGATCACGATCTTGCGGCCGAAGCGATCGCCGAGCGGTCCGCCGAGGAATGCCCCGACCGCATTCGCTGCGAGGAAGATGAAGAGGTAGATTTGCGCTGCCTGCGTCGACACGCCGAAGCGGTCGATCAGGTAGAAGATGTAGTAGCTCGACAGGCTCGAGACGTAGAGCTGCTTGGAGAATAGGAGCGCCACCAGCACCAGAAGCGCGATCGCGACGCGCCGCGAGCTCGGCCCGTCGGGTTGCGCATGGATCGGCTTCTCCTTCTTCGTCGTGATTTGCGGCGCGTACCAACGGCCGATGCGCCAGAGGATGAGAATCGCAAGGAACGCGATCAAGGAGAACCAGGCGATGCTGCCCTGCCCGAACGGCACCACGATCAGCGCCGCCAGCACCGGGCCCATCGACGTGCCGAAACTGCCCCCGAGCTGAAACACCGATTGCGCAAAGCCGTAGCGCCCGCCAGAGGCCAGCCGCGCGATGCGCGCCGACTCCGGGTGAAACACCGCCGAGCCGAGGCCAACCAGCGCGGCCGCAACCAGGATGATGAGGTACTGATGCGCGGCGCTGAGCAGCAGCAGGCCAAAGAACGTCGAGGCCATGCCGATCGACAGCGAGTAAGGCTGCGCCTTCTTGTCGGTGTAGTGCCCGACCACCGGCTGGAGCAGCGAGGCCGTGAACTGGAAGGCCAGCGTGATCATGCCGATCTGCGCGAAGTCGAGCGCGTAGGTGTCCTTCAGGATCGGATAGACCGAGGCGATCAACGACTGCATGGTGTCGTTGAGGAAATGCGAGAAGCTGATGCCGGCAAGCACGACATAGGCCGGGCCTGCGCTGGGCTTGCGCGCCGCAGCCGCCAATTCGGCCACGACGACGGGCTCGGTCAGCGTTTCCTCAGGTGCGACGACAGGCTTGTTCAAGGGATCGATTCCCGGCAGGCGCGGCGAACCGCCGCACCCGATCCCTACGATGGCAGGGATGCGGTGACCACTGTCAATCGCCGATGGCTGGGCTGCACTCGGTCACCTCTCCCATCGGGAGAGGTGGGGGCGTGCGCCAATGGCGTTGAGCTCAGGCCGCAGCCTGTCCGAGCGCGGAGACGATGGTGTCGACGACTTCCTCGACCAGGATGCGGTCCTCGCCCTCGCCCATCACGCGGATCACGGGCTCGGTGCCGGAGGAGCGGATCAGGAGCCGACCATGGCCGTTGAGCCGCTTCTCACCGTCGGAGATCGCCGACTTCACGTCGCTGTCGTCGAGCGGCTTGCCGCTCTTGTAGCGGACGTTCTTCAGGATCTGCGGCAGCGGATCGAAGCGATGGCAGACTTCGGAGACCGGACGGCGCAGCTTCTGCACCACCGCCAGCACCTGCAATGCTGCAACGAAGCCGTCGCCGGTGGTGGCGTAGTCGGACAGGATGATGTGACCGGACTGCTCGCCGCCAAGATTGTAGCCGCCACTCAGCATCTGCTCGAGCACGTATCGGTCGCCGACCGGCGTGCGCACGAGATCGAGCCCCTGCCCTTTCAGGAAACGTTCGAGCCCGAGATTGGACATCACGGTCGCGACGATGCCGGGCCGCGCCAGCCGTCCGTCTTCCTTCCAGCTCTGAGCGATCACCGCGAGCAGCTGGTCGCCATCGACGATATGGCCGCGCTCATCGACCAGGATGACGCGGTCGGCGTCACCGTCGAGCGCAATGCCGATGTCGGCGCGCATCTCGCGCACCTTCTTCGACAGCGCTTCCGGCGAGGTCGAGCCGCATTCCTTGTTGATGTTGAAGCCGTCTGGCTCGACGCCGATCGGCACGACGTCGGCGCCCAACTCCCACAGCGCTTCCGGCACCACCTTGTAGGCGGCGCCATTGGCGCAATCGACCACGACGCGCAGCCCGTCGAGCGACAGATCGCGCGGCAGCGTGCGCTTGGCGAATTCGATGTAGCGGTCATGCACGCCGTCGATGCGGCGGGCGCGGCCCAGGCTCGCACTTTGTGCGAGCTTCTTGTCGAGGGACTCGTCGAGCAGCTGCTCGATCTGCCTCTCGACGTCGTCGGACAGCTTGAAGCCCTGCGGGCCGAACAGCTTGATGCCGTTGTCCTCGAACAGATTGTGCGAGGCCGAGATCATGACGCCGAGATCGGCGCGCATCGACTTGGTCAGCATCGCGACCGCCGGCGTCGGCATCGGGCCGACCAGCAGCACGTCCATGCCGACAGAAGTGAAGCCCGCGACCATCGCATATTCGATCATGTAGCCGGACAGGCGCGTGTCCTTGCCGATCACGACCCGGTGGCGATGCTCACCGCGCTGAAACGCAAGGCCGGCAGCCTGGCCGACCTTGAGCGCGAGCTCCGGTGTGATCAGTCCGTTGGCACGACCTCGAATCCCATCGGTCCCGAAATATTTGCGGCTCATAATGAGTCCCCCACGCGGCAACCAGGATTCCCCAAAACAACTACCGGATGCCGTGCACGGCTCCGCCATTCCTGATTTCGCTGGCGTTCTTATAATGCCATCACAGCTAAGATGGCTTCAAGAAATATAATTAATCGTTACGGAACCCGGCCCGCCGCCGGCCTAACAACCTGTTGTTAACACTGGAACTCTTGCCCGAGAGGCCTCGAGAGGCTGGAACCTGCCCCTAATCGGAACGCTTCACGTGCTGGTCGCCGCGGGACGGAGGGGGCTGAGTGACGTTGACGGGATCGGAGGCAGGAAAAGTCTCCTCCAATCCTTCCTCGAGCGCCTCGTCGAGGCGATGCTTCTCATCGGCCTTGGTGGATTTCGGCGCGGATCGCGGTCTGGTCATGGCGGCCTCTTCGCAAACGATTTGGCTGTGCACCCATCCATGCTAGATGACCCCGAATTCCGTTGACGCAAGGACGGGCCGGGGAACGTCATGAAGCATATCACCTGCATCGAAGATCTACGTGCGCTGCACAAACAGCGCGTGCCGAAAGCGTTCTTCGACTATTGCGACCGCGGCTCCTATGCCGAGGAAACGCTGCGCGCCAATCGCGACGATCTCCAGCAGATCAAGTTTCGTCAGCGCATCCTGGTCGACGTCTCCAAGCGAGACACCTCGACCACGATCCTCGGCGAACCCTCGACCATGCCCCTGATCCTCGCGCCGGTCGGGCTGCTCGGCATGCAGCACGGCGATGGCGAGATCCACGCCTGCCGCGCCGCACAGGCTGCGGGCATCCCGTTCACGCAGTCGACGATGTCGATCTGCTCGATCGAGGATATCGCCGCCAATGTCGAGAAGCCGTTCTGGTTCCAGCTCTACGTGATGAAGGATCGCGGCTTCATCAAGGATCTGATCCAGCGCGCGATTGCCGCCAAGTGCAGCGCGCTGGTGCTCACCGTCGATCTCCAGGTGATCGGGCAGCGCCATGCCGACATCAAGAACGGCATGACGGTGCCGCCCGAGTGGTCGCTGTCGAAGCTGATCGATTTCGCGACCAAGCCGACCTGGGTCTCCGGCGTGCTGCGCGGCAAGCGCCGCACCTTCGGCAATATCGCCGGCCACGTGAAGAACACCGAGGATCTCAATCGCCTGGCGGAATGGACCGCCTCGCAGTTCGACACATCGCTGAACTGGAAGGACGTCGAGTGGGTCCGCGGCATCTGGCCGGGCAAGCTCATCATCAAGGGCATCCTCGACGTCGAGGATGCCGAGGAGGCCGCAAAGACCGGCGCGCAAGCCCTGGTCGTCTCCAACCATGGCGGCCGGCAGCTCGACGGCGCGCCGTCGTCGATCGAGGTGCTTCCCGAGATCGCGGATGCGGTCGGCGACAAGATGGAGATCATGTTCGACGGCGGCATCCGCTCCGGCCAGGACGTGATGCGCGCGCTCGCGCTCGGCGCAAAATCCTGCATGATCGGCCGCGCCTATGCCTATGGGCTGGGTGCCGGCGGCCAGGCCGGCGTCGCCAAGGCGATCGACATCATCCAGAAGGAGCTGCTGACGACGATGGGTCTGTGCGGCGTCAACAGGGTCGACGAGATCGACGATCACATCATCGCGGTCTAGGACCACCCGCGCCTGACGTACCGCGTCTTACCACCAGCCCTGTTGCGGCTGCCAGAACTGGCCGCCGCCGCGCCGGCGCGGATTGACGGGTTGCGGGTTCGGGTCACGCGGCTGGAAGAAGAAACCGAAGCCGCCGTTGTTGTCCCAACCATCACCACTCGCAACGGCCATGGGGGCCGTCGGCTTGCGCGTAATAAACCCGCCCTGTGGCTGGTTGTTCAGCACCGCGACGAACTCGGTGCGGTAGTTGGTCTCGCTGCTCAGCGGCTCGTCCGAGATGATGATCGAGGATCGCGGCACTGCGGTCGGCGCGACACGGTCGAGCACGTCCTGCGGGATGGTGATGCGGTCGAGCGCGTCCTTGGCGTCGTCGCCGTTGTCGATCGTGACGACGCTCCAGCGCAGGCCTGAATCGCTCTTCGCCATCGCCGTGAAAATATGAGTGCCGATCGGCCGCTCAGGATTGCGGATCGAGACGGGAACCTCGATGCTCGTATCGAACACCTCGCCGCCGCCGTCCGGCGCGGGCTTATGCGTATTGCGCCGCACGTAGAGCTTCTGCGTCGACCGGCTGATATAGACCGAGACCGGCTCGAGCGCGAGTTTCGCCTCGGTCGCCGCCTTGACGGCGTCGGCCTTTTTGGTCGCCGCCGCCTTGGCGGCATCCTTGGCGGCAGCGGCGGCGTCGCGCTTCGGCTGCGCGTTCGCCTTGGCGGTGTCGAGCTGCGTTGCCGCGTCAGCGGCCTTGGTGGCGGCTTTTTGCTTCAAATCCTCGGCCTTCGCCTTGGCCTGATCCGTCTTGGCGGCGGCGAGCACCTTGTCGGCGTAAGCGAGCTCGGCATCGGCGCTCTTCTTGAGCCGTTCCAGATTGCGCAGCGACGCCGGGAGCGACGCGGCCTCGCGTGCCGTCGACGTGGCAATTTTCTTTGTCTCGTCGGCCACCCTTATAGCCTCCTCGGCTTCGCGGGAGAGCGTATCGGCCCGCGCCGGGGCCGCCGCAATCGCCTCCTTCTTCGGCACGAACAGGGCCGGATGAGAGAAATCGACCGGGGTGGCGTCGTTCGGCGAGATGATCACCCGCATCCCGATGTTCGTCTTGTCGAACAGGTCCTCCGCAAAGCCGTACGGCATCCGCACGCAGCCGTGCGAGGCCGCATAGCCGGGCAGCGGCCCGCCATGCAGCGCGATGCCGTTCCAGGTGATGCGCTGCATGTTCGGCATCCAGGCATCGTCATACATGGTCGAGTGATGGTCCTTGTCCTTCTCGATGACGGCAAAGACGCCGGCCGGCGTCTCGCGTCCCGTGGTGCCGGTCGACACCGGCGCGCGCAGGATCCAGCCGTCAGCGTCGTAGAAAGTGACCTGCTGGCTCTTGATCGACACGATCGCCATGATCGGCTCGCCTGCCGCGCGCGGCGCAACCGCTTCGGCAGCAGGGCGCGCCTGCTTCGCCGCGGCGGCGTCGGTGGTCAGCGCCGTCAGCGCGGCCATCGCCGCGATCGTTACAAGGCCGGCAGGCCGCCAACGCCGCATCGCCACAGTGGATTGCGCCGTCGTCAATCGATTTGCCATGCCGTACCCCGGTTGAAACAGGCGCCTGCCCTCAGCGTCGACTTAAGGCCAGATTGCGATCTTCGGATTAAATAACTGTCGCCATCGCAATTGGCTCCCGAGCATTATCGGCAGCTTCGATGGCAAATCTCTGATATACGACGGCCCGCGCGGGCGGAAGGGTCGCTTTGGGCCAAAATGGACCGGCCGGGCAGCGCGCAAGGCTGCCGGCGCGCCCGCGGCCTTGCGGGCGACCCGGGCGTGGTTCGGCTTAGACGGCTCGCGGATGCCCGAACCCGGACACGAGCCGTGCCGCCCCGGAAATTGACGCCGGCAGTCACATCGGCGGCGTCACCCCGTCGCGGCCGACGTTGACGCGGCCAGCTTCGAGCGAACCGTCCTCCTTCTTCGCCGCGCCGAAGATGATGAGCCTGGCGCCCGGCTTCACCTCGGATTTATCGCTGGCGACGAAGGTGACGATCGGCGTGTCCGGCGGCACCACGATCTTCTTCTCGCCGTCCTTGTACTTGAGCAGGATGTTCTGGCCGTCGGTGCCCTTGACCGTCTCGGCCACTGTCGCATTCGTCATGGTCGAATTGGCGCGCGCATCCCAGGGACGGAAACCTTCGGCCGCGCCGCGCTGGTTCTCCGGGAAGATGTGCACGGCAATCGCCCGCTGCGACCCGTCGGGCTCGGGCATGCCGGTGACGCCGATATAGGAGCCCTCCCTGATCTCCGACAGCGCGGTCTTCACGACGGCGAACACGGCGACGTTGTCGGTCATGCGCACCTCTACGTCGCTGCCTTCGCGGGTCTTGATGCCGAGCATGTTGCCATCGACGGTCTCGATGGTCCCGCGGATACGGACCGTCGGCGCCTGCTGCGCCGACGCGACCGAAGACAGAATCGCAGACGACAGAATGATAGAAGACACAATGGCAATGGTAGCGAGCGAGGCCACGAGCACGCGTGGCCTCCAGGCGTTCAGTTCCTGCATGGCCTGTCCCTCCAGGGCGGTTGCGCCGGTCAATCATCGCAACCCCGGAGCTGGATCCCTATTCCGCTGTCCTGCGCTTTGTTGCGATCACGAAAATCGACGCGCGCATTGGGGGCGCCTCACATCGGCGGCGTCAGGCCATCGCGGCCGACGCTGACGCGGCTGGTCTCGAACGATCCGTCCGCAAGCTGCTTGACGAAGGCGATGATCTTGGCGCCCTCTTTCAGATCCGATTTCTCACCGGGCACGTAGGTGACGACCGGCGTCTCCGAGGAGACGAACACCTTCTTCTCGCCGTCCTTGTATTTGACCAGCAGCGTGTGACCGTCATTGCCGACCACGCTCTCGGCGACCGTCGCATTGGTCATGCTGGAGTTCGGCTTTAGGTCCCAGGGGCGCGAGCCTTCGCCGGTGCCGCGCATGCTTTCCGGAAAGACATGGACTTCGACGGCGTTCTGGCCGCCGTCCGGTCCCGGCACCGTGGTCGCGCCGACGAAGGAGCCGACCTTGATGTCAGAGAGTGCGATCTTGGTGATCCCCGCTACACGAAGATCGGAAGCAACACGCAGCTTGACGTCCTCACCGCTGCGCGACTTCACTGACAGCAGATCGCCGTCGACTTTTTCGATCGTTCCACGCACCCGCGTCGGAACAGGCGCCTGCTGCGCGACGGCATAGAGCGTGGATAGGCCCACCATCGCGACAGCGACAAGCGGACGTGTGAAAGTTGCACGTTGAACAGGCATGACAGTCTCCAAATTGTCCCACGAGGACAGGACCCCGGAGGCCGCGCCCTATTCTCTCAAGATTTTGTGAGATCGGTTTCGACCAGCGCGCGCAACTCCGCCGTCACCTGCGGCCGCTTGCCGAACCACAGCTCGAACCCGCGCACCGCTTGGTGCAAGAGCATGCCGAGCCCGTCGGCGGTCTTCAGCCCGCGCGCCTGCGCGGCCGCAAGCAGTGGCGTGATCAGCGGAACATAGACGAGGTCGGCAACGACCGCCTGTTGCGGCAGGCGCGCGATGTCGAGTTCGAGCGCCGGCTGGCCGCGCATGCCGAGGGAGGTCGTGTTGACGAGCAGCCTTGCCCGCGGCAGCACGTCACCGATTGCGTCCCAGGCCAGGGGCTGCACGCGCGAACCGAACGCCGTTGCAAGCACCTCGGCACGCGCAATGGTGCGGTTGGCGAGATGGACGCGACTGACGCCGCGTTCGAGCAGGCCGAACACGACCGCGCGCGACGAGCCGCCGGCACCGAGCACCAGAGCCTCCTCGGCTGCGTCCCACCCCGGTGCGCTGGCGTCGAGATTGTTGATGAAGCCTTCGACGTCGGTGTTGGTCGAACGCAGCTCACTTCCCGCAAGCCACAGCGTGTTGGCGGCACCGATCGCCTTGGCGCGCGCATCCGGCGTCGAGAGCGCGAGCACGTCTTCCTTGTGCGGGATCGTGACGTTGGCGCCAACGAAACCGTGCAACGACAGCCGCAGCACGAAGTCGCGCAGATCCTCCGGCGGCACCGCCTCGATCACATAGCCGCCCTCGATGCCGAGCGTGCGCAGCCAGTAGCGATGGATCAGCGGTGAGCGCGAATGCGCCGCCGGCCATCCGATCAGGCAGGCTACGGGCGTCTTAGACACGGTTTTCCTCGAAGGCGCAGGTTCGCAACGGTCCCTCCCGGGAGTTTCCCGGCGATCCATTTCGCGTCCGGCCCGCGCTGTCAAGCACGCGAGCGTCGCGCGCGGGCGCCAGCGCGGCGCCTGCGGCAAACTTGCGCCCAGGAAGGGGGGCACCAAGTCCAATGATTTGCAAAGAGGAACGCTGACGGCCGGCCTCGAGGCCGGCCGTCAAGTGAGTGCCACCATCACGCCGCGTCGCGATGTGCGGCGATGATCTGGTCGGCGGCGCGCCCCGTCACCTCGGCCATGTGGTCGAACTGGCGGGTGAAGCTGCCGGAGCCGGCGGTTGCGGAGCGCAGTTCGACGATCAGCTCGCCGATCTCGGCCTCCGGCATCATGGCGCGCACGCAGTCCCAGCCGCTCCAGCCGTCGCGGGTGTCGAAGCCGAGGATCTGGCCGCGCCGCGCCGATAAGATCGCGTTGATCTTGGCGGTCGCATCCGTCGGGCAGACGATCTCGACGACATGGATCGGCTCCAGCAGCACCGGCTGGCATTGCGGCAGGCCCTCGTTGAGCCCGATCCGCGCCGCCGTGCGGAACGCGAGATCGGAGGAATCGACGCTGTGATAGGAGCCGTCGGTCAGCGTCACCGCGACGTCGGTGACGGGGAAGCCGAGCGGGCCGCGCGTCAGGCCGTCGACGACGCCCTCCTCCACCGCCGGGATGTAGTTGCGCGGCACAGCGCCGCCGACCACCTTCTCGGCGAACTTGAACCCTTCTCCACGCGCGAGCGGCTTGATGTCGAGCACCACGTCGCCGAACTGGCCGTGGCCGCCGGACTGCTTCTTGTGCCGGCCGCGCTGGACGATCGGCTTGCGGATGGTCTCCTGGTAACCGATCGCCGGCGGATGAGACTTGACGTTGACGCCGAAGCGGTCACGCAGCCGCTCGCTGGCAACGCGCAAGTGCATCTCGCCCTGCCCCCACAGCACGGTATCGTGGGTCTGGGCGTTCATCACAATGACGAGCGAGGGGTCTTCCTCGTGCAGCCGGGCGAGCGCCTGGCCGAGCTTGACGTCATCCTTGCGGTCGGTGGCCGCGACCGATATCGCAAGCACCGGCGGCGTCGGCTCGACCGCGATCAGCTGAGACGGCTGGGTCTTACCGGTCGAGATCGTGTCGCCGGTCTTGATCGGATCGAGCTTGCCGAGCGCGATCGTGTCGCCGATCTCCGCCGACGGGCGCTTGGTATCATAGGCACCGTTGACGGCAAGAATGCCGGAGATGCGCCCCGCGCCGCCCGAGGCAGATTGCAGCGTGGCGCCGTCGTCGAGATGGCCGGCGAGCAGCCGCGTCAGCGACAGCTTTCCGCCATGCTGCGAATGCAGCGTCTTGAAGACGTAGCCGAGCGCATCCTTGCTGTCGGCCGCGCCAAGCCGCTTGGCGGTCTCGGCGATGCCGGGCGCCTCATGGCGCAGCGCCTTCATCAGCCGGAGCACGCCGTTCTCGCGTGCGGCGGCGCCGAGCAGCACCGGGCAGATCAGGCCCTCGCGCAGCTCGCGAGAGAGATCGTCGAACACGGAATCGCGCGGCGGCTGGATGTCTTCGAGCAATTGCTCCATCAGCGCGTCGTCGTGATCGGCGAGCTTCTCCAGCATCGAGAAGCGGGCTTCCTTCTCGCGGTCGAGATTGCCACCTTCGAGCGCGATGACCTCTGAGGCCTTATGCTCGCGATAGACGAAGGCGCGCTCGAGCGCGAGATCGACGAAGCCCTCGATCAGCTCGCCATTCCAGATCGGAATCTGGCGCAGCACCAGCGGCACGCGGGAGGCCGGCTGCAATGTCTCGAGCGTCTCGCGGATGCGCTTGTTGGCGCGATCGATCTTGTTGAGAAACAGGAAGCGCGGGATCTTCATCTCCTCCAGCTCGCGCAGGATGATCTGAAGCTGCGGCAGCTTCTTCTCGTCAGCCTCGCAGACCACGACCGCAGCGTCGACCGCGGGAAGCGCCGCGCGCATGTCGTGGGCGAACTCAACGGAACCCGGACAATCGAGGAAAGTGTAGCTGTCCCCCATGAAACTCGTGGTGGCAGCCGTCAGGCCCACAGTCATCTTGTGATGGCGGGCCTCTGGCGTGGCGTCGCCCACCGAAGTACCGGCGTCGACGCTGCCGGCACGCGGGACCGCGCCCGTTCGTGCCAAAATCGCTTCGAGAAGAGTGGTTTTACCGCTTTGGAAAGGGCCCACAAGCGCAATGCACCGTGGACCTCGGGGACTTCTGACGTCTTGTCCCATTCGCCGCCTCCTTCATGTGGAGCTCGGCCCGTGATTGGGTCGGCAAAGGTCGATGCTCTGCCGGTCCCTTCGTTTTGGCAAGCGCGAAACGTCGCTGCGGTGCGTCGTCGCTGAAACGTGTCTGACTGTTAGCGACCCGGCCGCAGTTCCAGGCTTTCGAGGCCCGCGGCGATGTTGAGTCCGACCTGGCCCTGCACGCTGAGCGGCTGAAGCGCGATCGAATTGTTGGAGCCGCCGACCAGTACGTTGCCTCCTAAGCCGACGCCGACCGACGCGCTGCCTTGCGCGCCGGCATAGTTGCCCGAGAGGTCGCCAGGCCCGAGGCGGTCGACCGGCGCGAACACACCCCACGCCAGCGCCGTCTCCTGGGTGATGCCGAGGTCGAGACCGACTTTGCGAATGGTCGCGACGTAGCGATCCTCGGGCAAGCCCTCGGCCCGCAGCACGCAGCCGAGATTGGTCACTGATCCAACCACGAAGCCGATGCTGGCGCCGCCGCGGCATTCGAGCACGCCGACCCGTACCATCCGCTGCTGCGCGCTCGCACCTGTGACAGACGCGACGAGGCCAAGCGCGGCAAGCCCGGCGAGGAGGAGTGAACGGCGCATGAAAGGTCTCCGGCTATGATGTGATGCGAGCAGAGAAGGCGCCGCACCCGCGGCGCGCGAAGCGTCTATGCCACAATAATCTTGGTGGTTCCAGATCGGACACATCTAAAACCGAATTCGCGGAGGGAGCCCCTCACCCCACCCTCTCCCCGTAAGAACGGGGCGAGGGAGCGAGAGAACCGTGCGCCCCTTACGGTGGAGAATAAGTAGAACGCGCCATCGGGCGCGACTTAATCTCTCCCCGCCCTTCAGCGGGGAGAGGTCGGATTGCGAAGCAATCCGGGTGAGGGGCAAGGCGCAATGCTGACCCAAGCAAGGATCCATCCGACTCGCATGCGAGCATTCGCCCTATCGTTCGAAGCACATAAAAAGGCCCGCCGAAGCGGGCCTTTTCTATTCTTGTCGCGATAGGCTTAGCGCAGGTTGCCGCAGAAGCGCTGGATGCGTTTGCAGGCGTCTTCGAGATCGGAGGTCTTGGTCGCGTAGGAGATGCGGAAGGCCGGACCGAGGCCGAAGGCCGAGCCCTGCACGACCGCGACGCCTTCGCTCTCGAGGAGCTCAGTGACGAACGCCTCGTCGTTTCCGATCACCTTGCCCGACGGTGCGGTCTTGCCGATCGTGCCGGCGCAGGACGGATAGACGTAGAACGCACCCTCGGGGCGCGGGCACTCGATGCCGTTCGCCTGGTTGAGCATGGAGACGACGAGGTCGCGGCGCTCCTTGAACACCTTGTTGTTCGCGGGGATGAAATCCTGCGGACCGTTCAACGCTTCCACCGAGGCCCACTGCGCAATCGAGCACGGGTTCGAGGTCGACTGCGACTGGATGGTCGACATCGCCTTGATGAGCTGCGCCGGACCGCCGGCATAGCCGATGCGCCAGCCGGTCATGCAGTAGGCTTTCGAGACGCCGTTCACGGTGAGCGTGCGCTCGTAGAGCTTCGGCTCGACCTGCGCGACGGTGGTGAACTGGAAGTCGTCATAGACGAGGTGCTCGTACATGTCGTCGGTCATCACCCAGACATGCGGATGCCTCACCAGCACGTCGGTGAGCGCCTTCAGCTCGGCCTTGGTGTAGGCCGCGCCGGTCGGGTTCGACGGCGAGCACAGGATGACCCATTTGGTCTTCGGCGTGATCGCACGCTCGAGCGCTTCGGCCTGGAGCTTGAAGCCGGCCGCGGCGGTGCAGACCACCGGCACCGGCTCGCCGCCGGCGAGCGCGACCATCTCGGGATAGCTGACCCAATAGGGCGCCGGGATGATCACCTCGTCGCCCGGATTGATGGTCGCCATCAGCGCGTTGTAGAGCACCTGCTTGCCGCCGGTGCCGACGATCACCTGGTTCGGCTTGTAGCTGACGCCGTTCTCGCGCTGAAATTTCGCGATGATCGCTTCCTTCAGCTCGGGGATGCCGTCGACCGCGGTGTACTTGGTCTTGCCGGCTTCGATGGCGCGGATCGCGGCCAACTTGATGTTGGCGGGCGTATCGAAGTCGGGCTCGCCGGCGCCGAGGCCGATGACGTTGCGGCCCGCCGCTTTCAGCGCGCGTGCTTTATCCGTGACCGCGATGGTCGCGGACGGCTTCACACGGTCGAGCGCAGCGGCAAGGAAGGACATCATCATCTCCTGGCGAGCGTCGTGAGCTCTTGGGCGTCACGACTCTGATTGTGGGAATGGATGTACCCTAGGACGGGTGCCGCTGCACCGCAAGAAACTTCGGCCCAATCCGGCAAAAGTTTACGGATCCGAGCCGGAGAGGCCCCGAATTTGGGCAATATTCCTAAACTTTGCTGCCGGAATCGCTTATATCCGGCAAGAATTGTCCTCCGAGCAATTTTGCTCTTTGCCGAACTGCAAGCTGCCATTTCGGCAAGGCCGTGCAACTTGACGATGCGAGGCATCCCGGATCGATTGCGCGGCTGATAACGCAACCATTCGATCCCGGCATGTCATCGCCGGCGCGCAGCGATCGCGGTCTGACGCAAGCGTGATGCGAATTGTTCTGTCGTGTTGAAATGATTTTTTGCGGCGTTGCAGTGCAGTAGCGATTTCAAGTTTTTCTAGCACGCGGCCCTTGCGGCGGATTCGCAACGGCATCATTGTTTAGCCGCGCTGCAGGGCAACAAGCGGCGCATCTTCCCGTCACCGGATCAGAACCTCTCGAATGTACAAGCTCTATTCGATGCAACGCTCCGGCAACAGCTACAAGGTCCGCCTTGCATTGGCGCTGTTGAACGTGCCCTACCAGGCAATCGAGATCGACATTCTGCGCGGAGAGAGCCGCACGCCGGATTTTCTTGCAAAGAATCCTTCCGGCCAGGTGCCGCTGCTCGAGGTCGGCGACGACCGCTACCTCGCCGAGTCCAACGCCATCCTCTGGTACGTGGCCGGCGGCACGCCGCTCGCGCCCGAGCAACGCATCGACCGCGCCGAGGCGCTGCAATGGATGTTCTTCGAGCAGCACGCGCTCGAGCCCAACATCGGCGCAGCCTATTTCTGGTTGTCGCTGGTCAAGGGCGGCCGCGACCTCCAGACCCACGCGCTGGAGGACTGGATGGAGCGTGGCTATGGCGCGCTCCAGGTGATGGAAAACCACCTCAAGACCGCCGAGTATTTTGCTGCGCGTCAGCTCACCGTCGCCGACATCGCGCTCTACGGCTACACCCATCTTGCCGACCGCTGCGACTTCGACCTCTCGACCTTCCCGGCGATCCGGGCCTGGCTGAAGCGGGTCGAGCAGGCGCCCGGCTTCGTGTCGATGGACTGGCGGCCGGCCGATGTCGACGATCCCGCGAGCATCGCCGCGAGCGCCTGAGCGGACTTTAGAATACCGGGCACAACGTTAACTTTTGCCACGATCTCGCCATGTTCGGCGCGATCGCTGCCCAAATGTTGCCGGTTGAAATTGTGACATTGGTTTGCGTCGCGGGTGATTCGCTCGCGCGTTGAAGGATTTAGACCATGGCTCGGGCGTCCGGCATGGTCGGCTTTCAGGGCCGACCTGCCCCCGTCGTCTCTTCCCGGCTGACAGGTGCCGTCGCGGCATCACTCGCGATCGCGGCGCTGTCGCTGTGCGTGATCGTCGCCCTGACGGTAATGACGACCCGGGCGACCATGGCGATGGGGCTTGCGGGCTGACCCTCGTTCCATCCCGGGCCACCACTCGGCACTTTCGTTGCCGGCCTGCGCAGACCGGCACCGCGACAGGACATTGATGAAGTCACCGGTGATCATCGTTGCAGCGACCCTGACCGCGGCCATCCTGGTCGCGGCATCGCTGTTGATTTTCGCCGGCACGCGCAAGAACACGGGCTCCTCGACGCTGAACATTCCGGCCGTGCACGGTCAGGTGGTGGCGTGAGGCGCGCACGCCAGCGTAGCGCTTGGTCAAACACGCGGCGACTTGGCTTAAAATCCGCAGAAAGCTCTGCGCGCCGCCGCAGCTACGCCTTAAGCATCGCAAGCGAAATCACACCGCAACGATGCAACGATCGGCCAATCTCCGCACGTTAGCTCGTCAGGGAGCAAGACAGGGCCATGCGGTTCGGATGGCGTACGATACCCGGTCCGGCGCTGACGGCAGCGACGGCGCTGCTGGCGCTCCTGCTCGATCGTTATCTTCCCGTCCCCGCACCCGCACCCCTGTTCGTCTGCATCGTTGCCTTTGCCGGCTCGCTCTCCGGCTTCGCCTCCGCCATGGTCAGTGCGACTGTTGCGGTGATAGGCACGGCGCTGTTCTTGCTCAATCACGGTGGCGTGCCGGGCTACACCACGACCGATCTCGTCCGGCTCGGCCTGCTGGCAATCACGGTAGCCGCCACCGCAGGGATTACCGGGCTGATGCGCGAGCGCCTGCTCGACGCCTTTGCGCTGGAGCGCCGGCACTACGCCACGGCGGCGCGCCTGTCGGCGGCGCTCGACCAGGTCGATATCGGCATTGTTTTGCTCGATGCAGAAACCCGCGCCGAGTTCATCAACCGCGCCTTCCGCGACTATTTCTCGCTGCCCGACGAGAAGGCCGAGAGCCGGCCGCCCTTCATCGCGCTGATGTATCACGGCCGCGATACGGGCGCCTTCGAGCTACCGGAAGACGAACTGAGCGCCTTCATCGCCGAGCGCATGGAGATGGTCAGGATCGGCGACGCCACGCCCATCAATATCAAGCTCCGCAATGGCGAGGTGCTGCGCTTCGTCTGCGCCGCGCTGCCCGATGGCGGGCGCATGCTGAGCTACACGCCGGTGACCGACCTCGTCCGCCACACCGATACGCCATCGCGCGCCGATTACTATCGCTCGCTGCGCGATCCCACCGGCCGCAACCTGATCCGTTATTTGCGCGTCGCTGAATAGCGCGATTGATCAGCGCGGCGAACATCCCGTATGAATGAAGGTACTGGCTTTTCGCCTCGCATTCCTCGATCGCGGAATTTTCTCATGTCCCTCACCATTCGGGCCGTCACCCAGCAAGATTACGATCAATGGCTGCCGCTGTGGGACGGTTACAACGCGTTCTACGGCCGCTCGGGTACGACCGCGCTCGCGGGCGAGATCACGCGCATGACGTGGGCGCGCTTCTTCGATGCCTATGAGCCCGTGCATGCGCTGGTCGCCGACAAGGACGGACAGTTGCTCGGCCTCACGCATTATTTGTTTCACCGCAGCACGACGGCGATCGAGCCGTCCTGCTATCTCCAGGACCTGTTCACGGCGGAAGCCGCGCGCGGCCAGGGCGTCGCCTCGGCGCTGATCTACGCCGTGTACGAGCGCGCGAAGGCCGCGGGCTCGCCCCGCGTCTACTGGCAGACGCATGAGACCAACCTCACCGCGCAGCGCCTCTACGACAAGGTGGCGGAGCGCTCCGGTTTCATCGTCTATCGCAAGATCTTCTGACCCGGGAATTTTGCAACCTGTGGATAAGTGAGGCTGTCACCCGCACGTAACATTGCGGGACTAGGCTCCCGCTTGCGCCTGATCAGGCCCCCCGTCACCGATCAAGCGCCCAAGCGGTCCCCGTCAGTCGCCGCGTCTGACCGGGGCCGCATTTTTTTGTGCGCATGGCAGCACCGCGGCCGTCGCCTTGCTGGTCGAGCGCACGGCCGTCAGAATGGGGCCTCGCCCGCACGTTCCTCTGACAGGACCTCTCATGGAAATCCGCAATCTCGGCGCCTCCGGCCTGCGCGTCTCCGCCGTCGGCATCGGCTGCAACAATTTCGGCCAGCGCACCGATCTGGAGACCTCGCGCAAGGTGATCCACCGCGCGCTCGATCTCGGCATCACCCTGTTCGACACCGCCGACATCTATGCCGGCATGGGCGGCTCGGAGACGGTCTTGGGCAACGTGCTCGGCGACCGCCGCAAGAACATCGTGCTTGCGACCAAGTTTTCCAAGCCCATGGCGAGCGACGGCACCAAGCAGGGTGCCTCGCGCCGCTACATCATGAGCGCCGTCGAGGCGAGCCTGAAGCGGCTGAAGACCGACTATATCGACCTCTACCAGCAGCATGATTACGACCCGCTGACGCCGCTGGAGGAGACGCTGCGCGCGCTCGACGATCTCGTGCGCCAAGGCAAGGTCCGCTATATCGGCAATTCGAACTTCCCGGCCTGGCGTATCGCAGAGGCTGAGTTCACCGCGCGTGCGATGAACGTCGGCCGCTTCATCTCTTGCCAGGACGAATACAGCCTCGTGGTGCGCGACATCGAGAAGGACCTGCTGCCGGCCGCGCAGGAGTACAAGCTTGGCCTCCTGCCGTTCTTCCCGCTGGCGAGCGGTCTTCTGACCGGAAAATACCAGCGCGGCGCGGCGGCGCCTGCCGATACGCGCTTTGCCAAGGCGCCGGCGTTGCGCGACCGCTACGTCACGCCGCGCAACGAGGATATCGTCGAGAAACTCCAGGCCTTCGCCAAGGCGCGCGGCCATACCATGGTCGAGCTCGCCTTCTCCTGGCTGGCGGCGCGTCCGCAGGTGGCCAGCGTGATCGCAGGCGCTACCCGCGTCGAGCAGGTCGAGGAGAACGTCAAGGCGATCACCTGGAAGCTTAGCACGGACGAGCTCGCCGAGATCGACGGGATCACCAAACGCTGACGCTTGGCACCGCGGCGCGCTAAAGCGCGATGAGATTAGGTTGAATCGTCATCGCGCTTTAGATTGTTGTTTGAGCGTTGATCTCCGCGCAAACGCGTACCGCGTTTGTCGCGAGGGAAAACCGCTCCACACTTCTCCGGATTATGTTCTATTTCGCGCCGCGCCCCACGGTCTGCATTACCTCAAAGCCTTCGAACTGGGGATGGCCGAGATAGAGCGGCTTGTTGTCGCCGGCTTTGTGATGCGCGGCGCGAAACGCCTCCGACTTGGTCCAGGCCTCGAACGCCGCATAATTCGCCCACACGGTATGCGAGGCATAGAGCGTGTGATCCTCGGCTTCCGGCCCTCTCAGCAGATGAAACTCGATGAAGCCCGGCACCTTGTCCAGATGCGTGTCGCGTGACAGCCACACCTGCTCGAAGGCCTTTTCCGACCCCTTGGCGACACGGAAGCGATTCATGGCGATGTACATTTTTTGATTTCTCCTGACGTAAGCGGAATTCGGCTCTCTCACTCCCTCTCCCCGTTCTTACGGGGAGAGGGTGGGGTGAGGGGCTGCATCCGCAAGTTCGGTCTGAATTGTACGCAGAACGCCGTCGATATTGCCGAGGACGTCGTTGTTCCAGAAGCGAAGAATCTTGTAGCCCTTCTCTCTCAGCCGTTCATCTCGGACGGCATCTGCTGCAGATTCATTGTGCTGCCCGCCGTCCACTTCGATGATGAGCCGCTTCTCGCGGCAGACGAAGTCGCAGATGAAGCCGATGATCGGCTCTTGCCGCACAAACTTGTTGCCGTCGATGCGGCGGCTGCGGATACGATTCCAGAGGACTGTCTCTGCGTCGGTCTGATCGACGCGTAGTCGACGTGCGAGTCGGATGGACTTCTGATCGTTGCTACGCATTGCCTTGCCCCTCACCCGGATCGCTGCGCGATCCGACCTCTCCCCGCGAAAGAGCGGGGAGAGGTTAAGAAACCAGCCCCCTCATCGGTCTTGCGCTGGCGCTGTCCGGGAACACGGTCTCGGCGAGCACGCGATCGTTCAGGCCGAACTGGTCTTGCAGCACGCCCTTGATCACGGCGCGCAGGTCGGTCGTCGGCTTGAGGTCGCGGCCCTCATAGAGGTTGGCGAGCTTCAGTCCCGGCCAGTCGGAGATCACACGGCCGCCTTTCACGGCGCCGCCGGCGAGCAGCGCGATGGTGCCGGTGCCGTGGTCGGTGCCGTCGGTGCCGTTGATGCGGGCGGTACGGCCGAATTCGGTTGCGACCACCACGACCGTGTCGCGCCAGCGATCCCCCAGGCCGCTTTCGAACTCGGCGAGCGCGCCGTCGAGGCCGCCGAGCAGGAATGCGAGCCGCCCAACCGCACCGCCTTCGTTGGCGTGCGTATCCCAGCCGTCGAACGCGAGTGCGGCGATGCGCGGGCCATCATCGGCCGCCATCAATTTTGCGGCGCCCTTCGCGACCAGGCGCATTTGCGCGACCGCGTTGCCTCCCTTCGGCTTCATGTCGTCGCCGCTTGCGGCCTTCTCGAGCTGCAAGCCTTGCGACAGCACGGATGCAAGCGCAGGATCGCGGTGACGATAGAGATCGACGAGCCGCATCGCGGTGTCGTCATCGGCCTGCGGCAGCGCGACCGGCGCCCAGCCGACGGTTGGCGCAGCCCCGCGCAGCACCAGCGGCGTGGTCGGTCCAACCGCGAGCCCGCTGGAGACGCGCTCGCCGCGCGGCAGCGCTTCCAGCGCGCGATTGAGCCAGCCGGACTGCACGCGGCCGGGCCCCGCATAGCCGCTTTCGAGCACGTCCTGGCCGTCGAAATGCGAGCGCTCGCGGTAGGGCGTCGACACTGCGTGGATGACCGCGGCATGCTTGTCGCGATACATGCGCGCGAATTCCGGCATCGACGGATGCAGCGCGAAGAACGAATCCAGCAGGAGTGCAGGGTGCTCGCCGTCGCGAGTCAGCGCGATCGAGCCGTGCAGGCCGGCATAATCGGGATCGCCGACCGGCGCGACGGTCGCAAGGCCGTCGAGCGCGCCGCGCAGGATCACTACGATCAGGCGGGGATCGCGACCGTCGGCCGCGCGCGCGAATTTCGGCAAGTAGGCCCAGGCGGCGAAGGAGGCGCCGCCAAGCAGTAGCGCGCGGCGCGAGGGGAGGAGCCGGTTCTCGGCACAATCCATCGTCATCTCCTCTGCAGTTCCGGCGACATCAGGAGCAGCGCCAGTGCCTGCTGGCGCGATTCCGCGCGCTCGATGGTCCGCCGCGTCTCGGTCGAAGCCGCATCCGCCGCGGCAAATTCCAGCAGATCGAGCGGGTCCATGTTGTTGCTGAGCCGCGAGCCGATCTGGACGGCGATGTCGAGGCGGAGCTTCATGCCCTCGGGCGCAGCCCAGGCGGCGTTGGTGTCGGGAAATCCGTTCGGCCCGGCCGGCGACCACAGCGGCTGTCCGAGCAGATTGAGGCTATTGAGATATTGTCCGGGATCTTCCGGCACGCGCGCGAGCAGCCTGCCGCTGGCGACCAGGAATTCGTAAGGGCTGCGCATCTTGGTCAGCGGCGCAGTCCACGCCTCGTTGGAATCGACGAGCGCCGTCGCAAGCGCCTTGAGGTCGCCGTCGGTCTTCGTGAATACGTCGCGCAGGCGCGCCACGAGCGCGGGCGGCGGATCGTCCGCAACGAAGTGCCGGGCGAACTTCGTGGCGATGAAGTTCGCGGTCGAGGGATGGCGCGCGATATCGGCGAGCGCCGCTTCGCCCTGCGCGAGCCCCGCCGCGTCATAGGTCTTGCCGAGCAGCCCCTGCGGTCCCGGCTGATGGGCATTGGCGTTGAACACGAAATTGCCGGGCTCGCCCAACCGGCCCTGCCGGCCCGCAAAAGTCCACCCCGTGATGATGCGCGCGAGCGAGGTGACGTCCTCCTGCGTGTAGCCGCCATTCACGCCGAGCGTATGCAGCTCCATGATCTCGCGCGCGAGATTTTCGTTGAGCCCGCGCTTGCGATTCTGGCCCGCGCGTGAATCCGGCCCCAGCGATTGCTGGTTGTCGAGGAAGAACAGCATCGCCGGATGCTGTTCGACAGCCTTCAGCATGTCGGCGAAACGGCCGAGCACATGGGGGCGGATCGCCTCGCGCTCGAACGAGCCGGCCCAGATCCGCGCCAGCTCGCCCTTGGCTGCCGAGATGCAGAAATGGTTGGACCAGAACGCAACCAGGCGCTCGGTGAAGCCGCAATCGGCGAGCGTGGCGCGTTGCAGCCGCGCCAAGGCCTCGGCGCGAAACGTCTTCTGGATCACATTCAGCGGCTGCGGCGCAGGCTTTGCGGCGGGCGGCGCCGCATTGGGCTGCATGGCATCAGCGGGTTTTGCCGCCGCATCAGACGCCTTCATCTGCGGCGACTGGCCGGCGATATCCATCGCAACCGCGTTGAGCGACAGGTTGCGGCGCGCTGCGGGCTTCTGATCGGCTGGCGTCGGCGGCGCGCCCTGGGTTTGCGGCGGCGGCCCTTCACCTGGTTTCGCTTCGCCAGGTTTCGATTCACCTGGTTTCGATTCACCTGGCGTGCCGGACTTGGCGGCGGCCTCGCGCGCCGCTTTCACCTGCGCCTGATATTCGAACACGGCCTGGCCGAGTTGCGGCGTCGATTGCAGGCCCGGCGCTTCCAGCCGCACGCCATTCGGCCGGCCCAGCTCCGACTTCACGAAACCGCGCGGGTCGGAGGCCGCATTGATGAAATCGCCGGATGCACCGCCGCGCGCGCCGAAACCGAACCGGTTGAGTGCAACGAGTGCGGCTTGCGAATCGCGGGCCATTGTTCTGTCCTTGCACTTCCTTGCGGCATGCGCGCCGACTACTATACCGCCGACAATGATGAACCCGGCATGAAAATGTCAGCGAAGCTTCGGCGCCAACGATGACAAATCGGAAAGAAATCCTCACCGCCCCCGCCGCACCTTTGCGTCAAATCGTGTGTTCCCGCTGCGGCACGGCGTTTTCATGCGCACTCTCGGGCTCTTGCTGGTGCGCCGAGGAGACGGCGCGGCTGCCGATGCCGACCGACGCCGAAGATTGCCTGTGCCGCGATTGTCTGCGCAAGGCAGTCAGTGAGACGGCGAAGGATTCTGGTCGCGAAAACTGATGTGGCCGCCTTAGAACTCCCTTTACCTTCGCCGGCTGGAACCCGCAGCTTCATGCATCTCTTAACCAGACACGGCTAGGTTGTGCGACGTCAATTCGAGTACGCCGCATGAGTCGTTTCATCCTGTTCACCTGCATGGCCTTCGTCACCGCCTTCGTCGGCGTCTCCTGGGCATTGCGTGGATTTCCCACCACCTCCTATTCGCCGATCGGCGAGTTGAAGCCGACGCTCACCGCAACATTCGGCGACGAGAGCGCGAAAGCGTATGAGCGCAAGGCGTGGGAGGCGGAGCACACCGCAATGAGCGACAAGGACCCGAAGCTCGACGCGCTGCGCATGGACGCCTTGCAGGCCGGCACCGCCTACGCCATGTCGCCTTGCGACAGGACGATGAAGGCCAATTTGATCGCGGCCACGTCGGCCTATGCGCGCGGCTACATGAAGATCTACGACTGCCCGAACCCGGCCATGGGTATGTTCTGTAGCGAACAGAAGCGCGACCAGGCCAACGCGGCGTATTCGACGCCGCTCGACGTGCGCGTCAAGGCGGCGCTCGCGGAAGCCTTCGAGCAGAAGGGCGTGGTCGAGGAGGATTTCCCGGAGGACATCCGTTTTGCTGTACTGGCATTCGCCGGCCCCGGCCTGTGGTCTGATCCCTCGCCCGTATGCCTGCCGCGGCAGCGCATGACAGCGAGCCCCAGATGAGCCGCATCTGGTTCGTCGTCTGGGCGATCGTCGTTGTGCAGGTCGCGGCGTGGGCGTTTGCGCCGGAGCCGAAGGCCCCGCAAGCACCCGCAAGCGACGGTCCAGGGTATGGCAGCAGCGAGAAATATTCGGTTGACGCCAGAGTGAGCCAGCGTGCCGACGCAATCGCTGCGCTGGAACGTCCCTATGGGGCTCGCTGCACAGACGACGGCCGCAAGCAGTTCATCGGCGGCCTCAACGAATACTACTATCAGCGCCAGAACCAGATGGAGCGCTATCCCGAAACATTCGGCAAGCCCGGCGCTGACTACATCGCCAGGCAATGGTCGACGGGAGAGGACCAGCGCATCGATCGACTGACCCAGGAAGCCTATGCGCAAGGCTATCTGAAGCTGTCGGACCTGAACAACGTCGCACGCAAGATGGTCGAAGCTGTCGTCAGGAACGAGCGCGTGATCGCGAAAGCCTGCGCGGGGTGACCGGCGCGGGTTCTACACCGGGTGGCCCGGCGAGTTGCGCGCCATGCCGTCGAACGCGTCGAGCAGCTTTTCGCGCCAGGCGTAGACGGGATCGTCAATCTCCAGCAGCTTGAACGGGCTCACCACGCGCGCCCATTGGAATCCGCCGAACACGATGTAGTCGGCATAGTTCGGCGCGCTGCCGCCGAGGAAGGCTTGCGTCTTCAGGGTGAGACGCATGATGTCGAGCGATTTGCGGAAGGCAACGACGGCGGTGTCGCGGCTCGCCATGATCTCCTCCAGCGGCTTGCCGAAGCGCGCTTCACGCGTCCGGCGGAAATAATCCGCATCGACCTGTGCCAGGTTCTTCGAAATGTCGGCGATGATCAACGGAAAGATGCCGCCGACGATCGCGATGTCGCCCCATCCGTTCAGCATCCGCGCCATGGCGCGGCCGCCCTCCCCGCCGAACAGCGACGGACGATCGGGAAAGGTGTCTTCGAGATAGTTGGCAATGGTCCAGGAATCGACGACCGGCCTGTCGTCGTGCAGCAGCACCGGAACCCTTTCCGAGCCGTGCGCCGTGATCGCGGCTTTCTCGGTGAAGCGCCAGGGCAGCGTGTCGGCGGCGAGACCCTTATGCGCAAGCGCCATGCGCGTGCGCCAGCAATACGGACTGAAGGGCCGCCCGGCGTCGGTGCCGACGAGTTCGAAGAGTTTGAGTGACATGAGTGGCCCCGCTGCTGTGATTAGCGGAGAGAGTAACCGTCACCGCAAGGAGCGCAAGTGAAGTAGCAATCCAGATTGCCGCGGCAGCGAAATTCTTGCTTCGCTTTACTCACTGCGCCGGCGTCACTGTGATGGTTCTGACTTCGGTCTTCTGCATGCTCCGGCCGAGCGCGCGCGCCGAGGTCACGGACTTGTCGGTGATCTTGCGCGTCATGCCGTCCTCGACCTCGAGCACAGCGCGCTCGTCGAGCGAGAGCACCATCTGCTTGACGATGTCGTCGATCTGCTGCGGCGTCGCGCTGTTGCCGGCGGCGGCCATCAGCTTCTTCATCAGCGACTGCGTGAACTCCTTCAACGCTGCGGCGTCGTAAGAGGTGGTGTTGACATAGGTGCGCTTGCCGGTGGCAGCATCCGCCTCGGTCAGCTCGAAGCTGGCGTTGGATTTCATCGCACCGCCGCCGAGCGGACTATCGACCGTATCGGTCGAGCGCCTGACCTCGCCCCGCTTCATGCCGGTCACCTGCGCTTTTGCCAGTTGCGGCAAATCTTCGACGTAGCTGGTCGCGGCCTTGTCGGCGTCAACTTCAACGAAGCCCGCCATGATCTGGTTGAGCAGGGCGACAAGCTGCGGCTTGTCCTTGTACGGCTCAGTGAGGCTGCCGGCCATCCTGCGCACGGCGGCCTTGGCCTCATCGAGATTGTCGACACGCACCGGCCTGCCGTGCACATCGGTGGTGACCTTGATCGGGACATCGTCGAGCGCCTTCGCGACGGAACGCACCAGCGGCAGCGTCGGATCGTTGCCCTCCGCCGTGGTGCCGCGATGGACATAGGTGATGCGAAAACCGTCGGCGACCTTCGCATCGAAGGTCATCTCGGCACGCGACTTGAGCAGCGAATTCCGCGTGCCGCCCTCCGCCCTGGCCTCGTCGGTGCTGGTTTCGGTTTCGATGATCCAGCGGCTGCCGACCGGCGGATCGAAGGGACGCTCGGGCGGCTCTGCGGCGCAGGCGGTGTGAAGTGCGAGGGCGGCGAACGCGGCGGCGAACGTCCCGGCACGGCGGATGGTGTCAAACTGCGGGTGTATCATGCGTCCCTCCAGCCCTTGGTGGTGGTGTGGAGGGAATGGGTTCAATTACCGTCCGTTCGCGCGCAGCAACTTCTCGCCGTCCTCCGTCACTGCGATGATCAGGCCCATGCCGGGCAGCGTCTCCCGCGCGACATAGCCGCGGTCGGCGGCGTCTTCCCAGATCGTCAGGCGCGGGCAGGAGGTCTTCCAGGTCGAAATCACCTCGGCATAGGCGCGCGGCTCGCGCGCGATCCATTCGACGAAATCGAGCACCAGCGGGTCTGCGCCGTCAGTCATTGCACACCTCCGTTCTCAAAGGCCGCCATCACGGGCGTACGGACCAGCAGCCAGCTTCCATAGGCGATGTAGTAGCAGGCGATCGTGGTGATCAGCCGCGTCGCCCAGACGCGGTATTGCTGGTCGGTCATCGCCTCCAGGAGGCGCCGCGCCAGCGAGGTGCCGAGCATCGAGGCCGCGATCGCGACCCCCGCGAGCACCGGATCGAGCGTCGCCGCCTGATCGATGATGCCGCCGAAATAAAGCAGCTTCGTGAAATGGCTCGCGACCTGGCAGGTCGCTTTCGTCGCCACGATCTCGCGCCGGCCGAACTTGCCGCCGAGGAAGAAGGTGTCCATCAATGGACCCGAAACGCCGGTCATCAGCATCAGGCCCATGCAGATCGAGCCGTAGAACGTGCCCTGCCAGATGCTGTCGGGGTTGGGCTTGATGCCTGCCGGCATCATCCGCGCCATGAACGGCGTCACGCCGAGCAGCAGCAGCGCGACCGGCTTGTCCGGCACGTAGCGCGTGATCGACCAGAGCGCCAAGGCCAGCGCGCAGCCGATCAGATAGACGAACACCGGCCGCCAGCGGATATGCGCCCGCCACAGGAATGCGCGCCAGCCGTTCGAGGCCATCTGCGTGATCGCATGCAGCACCATCGCGGTCGGCAGCGGCATCAGCGCCAGCAGCACGCCGATCAGGATCAGCCCGCCCGCCATGCCGAACAGCCCCGACAGGAACGCCGTGGCGACCATCAGTAATCCGAGGGCAGCGATCATGATGGGCGTCACGAGAAAATCTCCAGCGTTGGGCTCTGCGAGTAAGGGACGCAAATTGCTAGTTCTCCCTTGCCCCGCTGTCGCGAGGAGAGGGTGGGGTGAGGGGCTGCTTCCGCGAATTCGGCGCGAGAAGGACTCGCGGAGACTCCCCTCACCCGATCGCTTCGCGATCGACCTCTCCCCGTAAGAACGGGGCGAGGTGAAGTGCAGCACGCGTCGCGAAAATCGCCTTCAATTCTTGTGCCTCGCTTGTGGAACTCACGCAAACTGAGTTATCTTGGCCTGGCATCAGCTTTCCTGAGGGTACGGCGCTTGCGACGGCTGCTCTTTCTCAACGGCATCAAGGCATTCGAGGCAACGGCGCGGACCGGCAGCTTTGCCGCGGCAGGCGTCGAGCTGAGCGTCTCCGCCGCCGCGGTCAGCCGCATGGTGCACCTGCTCGAGGAGCGCCTCGGCGTCGCGCTGTTCGAGCGCAAGGCCAACAAGCTCGTGCCGACGCAAGCGGGCCGCGCCTATCAGAGCGGGCTGACACCGATCTTCGATGCGCTGGCAAGCCTCACTGCGCAGGTGACGGCACCCTCCAGCGTGCGCGTGCTCACCATCGGCGTCGGCCACACCTTTGCAATGCGCTGGCTGATCCCGCGTCTTTCCGAGTTCCGCAGCGAGGAGCCGGATATCGAGGTGCGCTTCACCACCGGCGGCGCGGCGGTGCCGTTCGGCGAGGACTGGAGCTGCGGCATCAAGCTCGGCACCGGTGACTGGCCGGGACTGGTCGCCGAGCCGCTGTTCGCCGGCGACCTCACGCCGGTCTGCGTACCTCGCCTGGCCACATCCCTGAAGCGGCCGGCCGACCTCAAGGGCCCGAGCCTGATCCGCGTCGCGCATTCGCCGGAGGACTGGCCGCTTTGGCTGAAGGCGGCGAATGTCAGCCGCGTCACCGCGCGCGGGCCCGAGTTCGAGTTCTACGGCCAGGCCTTGCAGGCCGCCGTCGACGGGCTCGGCATCGCGATGGGCATCCGCCCCTATATCGACGACGATCTCGCCGCCGGCCGGCTGGTGGCACCGTTCGACCTCTCGGTGCCCAAGGGCATGCGCTGGTATCTGGTGTATCGCAGCTTCCAGACCGAGCAGCGCGACTTTGCCGCGTTCCGCCGCTGGATCATGCGCACCGCCGCGGAACCTGCCGTGCGCCCACGCAAGGGCGCGCGCCTCGCCGCGCGCGCCTGAGGCGAAAAAGCCGCCTCCGTGTGAACGGCTTCACACGCGCTTTCGCGCGGACGTGGTCTCCTAACCCTCCAACGAGAAATTGGGGACTACGAATGACGACGCTTTACGACGGCTTTGACATCGAATCGTTCGAGGCTGGCAAGGGCCTGTGGCATGCCCGCATCCGGCGAGCCGACTTAAGCCTTCTCGCCATCGACGGCGTGCTGTTTCCGGCAATGGAGGTCGGTTTCGCCTGGCCCGATCCGGAAGCCGCGATCGCCGATGCCAAGCACCATATCGACCGCTTCCGCCGGCGGACGGAGCACGACGACGAGGGATTTTGACCGGGATATTTTTGACACAGCGCGCTGGCGAAACGAGGACTGAAGTCATGTCGCAGATCGAGTTCGAAGAGACGCAACCGCTGGCCCAATCCTGTCACCGATCCGTGCTGTCGAGCTGCCCGGAATGCGCCGGCGAGCTCGCCGTGCTCCGGGTGATCAGCGGCCGCGCCGACTGCGAGTACTGGACCATGCGCTGCACCCATTGTGGCGGGATCCATCTCGACATCGTCCCACCGCAAGCGCTGAGCGAAGACGGCGGCTCGCTGCCGGCGGCGTGAGCCTGCTGCCAACCTGCTGTCAGCAGGCTGACCCGAGCAGGGGCATTCGCCCTTTCCTGTGCGGCGGACTCGTCCCATATTCGGAGGATGGCGAAGAAACCTGCTCCCCCCGAAAAATCCGTCAAAACCCCGAAATCCAAAGCACATCGGCCCGACGTGCAGCCGATCGCGCCGGCACTGGCCGAACTGCTCAATCCCGCGATCAATCGCGGCGAGAGCGGCATCGGCTCGTCCACGGGGCTGCAGCCGCCGCCGGACAATTCGCGCGACCGCCGCGCCGGCGGCGAGGCCGCCGCACATCGCGCACGAGCGTCGACGCCGAAGGATTTTCCGGCCGATCGCCCCGCGGGGTTGGAGGAAGCGCCGCAGGCTAATTATGGCACCGCCGCGACCGTGCCGTTCCTCGATCCGGAACTGGCCCGTCAGCTCGGACTGCCCACGGAGGAGGATGACGCGGAAGCCCTGGCGCGTCCCCCGCGCAGCAAGATGGAGGCGCTTGGCGTCAAGGCCACCGCGGACGCGCTGGAGACGCTGATCCGCGAGGGACGACCGGAGTTCCGCAAGGACGACGGCTCCACGAAGGTGTGGACGCCGCACCGGCCGCCGCGCCCGGAAAAGTCCGAAGGCGGCGTGCGCTTCGAGATCAAGTCGGAATACCAGCCCAAGGGCGATCAGCCGACCGCGATCGCCGAGCTCGTCGAAGGCGTCGAGCGCAACGATCGCTCGCAGGTGCTGCTCGGCGTCACCGGCTCGGGCAAGACCTACACGATGGCAAAGGTGATCGAGGCGACGCAGCGCCCTGCCCTGATACTGGCGCCGAACAAGACGCTCGCCGCCCAGCTCTATGGCGAGTTCAAGAATTTCTTCCCCGACAACGCGGTCGAATATTTCGTCTCGTATTACGACTATTACCAGCCCGAAGCCTACGTCCCGCGCACCGACACCTATATCGAGAAGGATTCGTCGATCAACGAGCAGATCGATCGCATGCGCCATTCGGCGACGCGCGCGCTGCTCGAACGCGACGACGTCATCATCGTCGCCTCGGTGTCCTGCATCTACGGTATCGGTTCGGTCGAGACCTATACCGCGATGACCTTCGCGCTGAAGAAGGGCGAGCGCATCGACCAGCGCCAGCTCATCGCCGACCTCGTCGCGCTGCAATACAAGCGCACGCAGGCCGACTTCACCCGCGGCACTTTTCGTGTTCGAGGTGATGTGATCGACATCTTCCCGGCGCACTATGAGGACCGCGCCTGGCGCGTGAATCTGTTCGGCGACACCATCGAGAACATCGAAGAGTTCGACCCGCTCACCGGCCACAAGCAGGACGAGCTCGAATTCATCAAGATGTACGCCAACTCGCATTATGTGACGCCGCGCCCGACGCTGGTGCAGGCAATCAAGTCGATCAAGTTCGAGCTGAAGCAGCGGCTCGACCAGCTCCACGACCAGGGGCGCCTGTTAGAAGCGCAGCGGCTGGAGCAGCGCACCACCTTCGATCTCGAGATGATGGAGGCGACGGGAAGCTGCGCCGGCATCGAGAACTATTCGCGCTACCTGACCGGCCGCCGTCCCGGCGAGCCGCCGCCGACGCTGTTCGAATACGTGCCCGACAACGCGCTGATCTTCGCCGACGAGAGCCACGTCACCATCCCGCAGATCGGCGCCATGTTCCGCGGCGACTTCCGCCGCAAGGCAACGCTCGCCGAATACGGCTTCCGTCTGCCCTCCTGCATGGACAACCGCCCCTTGCGGTTCGAGGAGTGGGACATGATGCGGCCGCAAACGGTCGCAGTCTCGGCGACGCCCTCGGGCTGGGAGCTGAACGAGAGCGGCGGCGTATTCGTCGAGCAGGTGATCCGTCCCACCGGCTTGATCGATCCGCCCGTCGACATCCGCCCGGCGCGCACGCAGGTCGACGACCTCGTCGGCGAGGTCCGCGCCACCGCGCAGGCCGGCTATCGCTCACTGATCACGGTGCTCACAAAACGCATGGCGGAGGACCTCACCGAATATTTGCACGAGCAGGGCATTCGCGTGCGCTACATGCACTCGGATATCGATACCATCGAGCGCATCGAGATCATCCGCGATTTGCGACTCGGCGCCTTCGACGCGCTGGTCGGCATCAACCTCTTGCGCGAGGGCCTCGACATTCCCGAATGCGCGCTGGTTGCGATCCTCGACGCCGACAAGGAAGGTTTTCTGCGCAGCGAGACCTCGCTGATCCAGACCATCGGCCGCGCCGCGCGCAACGTCGACGGCAAGGTGATCCTCTATGCCGACCAGATGACCGGCTCGATGGAGCGCGCCATCGCCGAGACCAACCGCCGCCGCGAAAAGCAGGTCGAGTACAACAACGCCAACGGCATCACGCCGGAGAGCGTGAAGAAACAGATCGGCGACATCCTCAACTCCGTCTATGAGCGCGACCACGTGCTGGTCGAGGTCGGCGGCCACGACATGACCGACGACGTCATCTCAATCGGCCACAACTTTGAAGCCGTGCTCGCTGACCTCGAAACCCGCATGCGCGAGGCCGCCGCCGACCTGAACTTCGAGGAGGCCGCGCGCCTGCGCGACGAGGTCAAGCGCCTGCGCGCCACCGAGCTTGCGGTGGTCGACGATCCCACCGCGAAGCAGCGCACAGTGCAGGGCAAGGCCGGCGCCTATGCCGGCACCAGGAAATATGGCGACGCCGCCAACCTCCCGGTCGGCGCCATGAAGAAGAGGACGGTGGGCTCCGCGCTCAAGGCCAGCGGCAGCAGCGGCTCAAAGGTCCACAAGCCGCATCTCGACGAGATGCACGGCCCGGAGTCGCTGCCTTATCGCGAGAGCCGCGCGCTGCCGTCAAAGCCGTTCGGCAGCACGAGCCGGATCATCCAGCCCACCGACTCGCGGCAGTCGGGCCCGGAGTTCGGGCCAGCGCCGAAGTCGACGGGAGGAGCGCCGGGGCGAAGGGGTGGGTGGAAGAAGAGGTAGGTTGGGCGCTCGCATTCTACCCAAGAAGCAAGAGACGCGATGGATTCCGGGCTCGCCGCTTTGCGGCGCCCCGGAATGAAGACGAGAGATTGCCGCCTCCCCGCACGCATTGCCGCGCCAAGCCGATAACGACACATCGTCTCCACTTTGCATGCGCTGCTTGCACACACGCTTGTGAAGCCAGAGTGTGACCAGTCGGCTTGCCGGTGTGACCTACTTCACCTGACGATTTCCACGTTTCAATTACGAATTGCCGGGGTGGACATTTTAGAGGAGTGATAGACATGGCAATGGCGGTGAAACGTGGTGCGATTCCGAGCCCGCGACACGAACTGGCAGCGGCGATGCCGCATGTGGCGCTGGCTCACGTCCCGACCCATCACCTGTTCTTCCCCAAGAAACTTTCGATCTGGCACAACGACGTCCATGGCGACTGCGTGACCGCCGAAGAAGCCTTCGCCAAGGCCTGCCACAAGCCGGAGATCTTCATCAGCGATGCCGAGGTGGAGAAATGGGCCAAGGCCCACGGCGTCTACGAGGGCGCGGTGCTCATCAACGTGCTGAAGGCCATGCAGAAGGAAGGCTTCAGCCAGAGCGATCACTCCTATGATGACGGCCACGCGAGCACGGTCGACTGGACCAACCCGGCGGTGCTGAAGAGTGCGCTGTATCACGGGCCGGTCAAGATCGGCGTCGCCGCCGACCAGCTCGAGACCACCTGCCGCGCGCACAATTTCAAGACCGGCTGGTTCGCCACCGGCTACACACAGGACAACAACGAGGATCATTGCGTGAGCCTGTGCGGCTACGGCACCATCAGTTGGCTGGCGCATCAGCTCGACGCCTCCGTGCCATCGGGCGTGGACGGCACCAAGCCCGGCTATGCCATGTTCACCTGGGGCAGCATCGGCATCATCGACGTGCCGTCGATGGTGGCGATCACCCACGAAGCATGGCTGCGGACGCCAACCACCGTCGTGGTCTGATTGAGCCACGGACTCGCCTTACCTCTCCCGCTTGCGGGGGAGGTCGCGGCGCAAAGCGGCGCGGGGCTCTCTCCACTCAGAGAATCCTGATTGCGGAAAAACCCTCTCCCCCGCCCTCTCCCGCAAGTGGGAGAGGGAGCGCGCCTGCAACGCTGTTTGCGGCCGCATCCAATCGCATCGTACCCTACCCGACGCTCGCTACCACCACGGCCAGCACCGACAGCATCAACATGATCGTCAGCAGTTGCAGCGAGGCCGCGGGCTGCGTGCGCCACTCCGTGATCTTGTCCGACAGCGACAAATGGCCGTCGAAGAATTTCGGCTCGTAGATCATCCGGAACAGGGTCGGCAGCTTCGGCCCCAGCGACACCGCGAGCAGCGCGCGGACCAGCGATGCGCCGACGACGAAGACGGCGACGCCGGCGTCGCCGACGAGGTCCTTGTTGCCGACGAGCTTGAGCATCAGCGCGGCGGCCGCAAAGGTCGGAAAGCTTTGCAGAATCGCGGTCAACGCAAAACCTTCGAGCAGGTTTTGCAGGCGGGATTTCCGGGCAGCGGCGGTCACAGCCATACGTGTTTCCCTGATGACACGCGTATGACACTAACCCCAGCCGGCGTCGCCTGATGTGAGCTGGCTCACGTGCCCGGCGTCGCGCGCCATCGACAAGCCTGCTGCGCCATTGCCCCATGGCCCTATCGCACACGAACCCGCGCAGGAAAATAGTCACACAATGTACAATTGCACACCATGAACCTGGTATTGCACCGCCGCGTCAAAACCTCTGCAATCCTCGGTGTTTTTGCGGATTGCTGGGATCGGGCAGGCCGCGATAGCGTTTGCTATGCGCGGGCAAATGAGGGGCGGCGGAGCATGACGGTTGAGAGCTTGAACAGGCAGCGCGTGCTGCATCTCCTCGAGACTTTTGCGCGCGGCGATCTCGATGCCGCGCTGGCATGCTGCACCGACGACGTCGACTTCCTCACTCACGCACCGATCGACGTGCTGCCGCACATGGTGCCGCGGCACGGCAAGGCCGAGCTGCGAAAACTCTGGCAGACGGTGTGGTCGCGCTATTCCGAGATCCGCCACGAGCCGGAGCGCGTCGTCGCCGAGGGCGATCAGGTCGCGACGTACTTGCGCACCTTCTTCAGGAAGCGGACCAACGAGCGCATCGTGCAGGTCGACATGGCCGTGTTCTATTCGCTGCGCGACGGGCTCGTATCGGAGATCCGCGAGATCATCGATTCCTACGACCTGGTGCAGCAGGTGCTCGAGCGCGAGATCGGCCCGCTGATCGTGGGGGAGCCGGTGGGAGGGTAGCGAGGCTTCTATCACCTTGTCATTGCGAGGAGCTCTTGCGCAATCCAGACTCCCTCCGCGGAGACAGTCTGGATTGCTTCGCTTCGCTCGCAATGACGCTGTGGATGAAGTGTCGCTCGATCACCGAGGCCCATGCTCATGAAAACACCCAACCCTCCCGCAAGCGAGAGTTAGAATTGAACCTCGCTCTTCCCTCCCCCGACCCACCTCGGGGCGTTGTGGACGCCGGCCAACTTGAGTCCGGGCCTATGAAGATCGCGTTGCTTGCCTTTTTGGGGCTGTTTCTGGGGTCGCTTGGCGGGGCTGCGCTGGGCATCGGAGCCGGGCTCGCCTGGGTCGAAATCTTCAAGACCACGAATTTCGAGGGCTATAGCGGCATGCTGGTGTTCTTCACCTTCATGCCCCTGGGGGCCGGGATCGGCGGGATCGCCGGCGGCGTGCTGTTCGGCCTGCTGGCGATGCGCGACGACGCGATCGCCGTCCAGCGGGAACCCGTGCCCCGGACCGACCGGTAAATTACGGGGTTCTATTGTAAATTTCACAAAGCGCACTCAATTGTGCATGGCGAAAACGTGAATTGCGTTTTCGCGTGCCAGGCTTATTTGTTTGCGTACGAACGAATTCAGCAACCCCGCGACGCCTACTGTGCATGGGGTTGTTTTCGTTTTTTGCTAGCCAGTTTCAGGAACGACCCAAATGACAGAGCATAGTCTCTGGCGTTTCTCGCGCGCGTTGCATGGCGCGATCAACGACCGGCAGTTTGAGGATCTCGAGACCCTGATCGACGAGGACGTCGACTGGGCGGTCTACGGCCCGATCGACATGTTTCCGTTTCTCGGCGCCCGCCAGGGCAAGGACGCCGTGCTCGACGTCATCCGCCAGATCGCGGACAATTTCCGCGTCCGCCGCTTCGACCGCGAGACCATCATGCTGGGCGTGGATTCCGCCTCGTCCATGCTGCGCTATTCGCTCACGGCGCTCGATTCGGACAAGCCGATCTCGCTGCGGGTGGCGCAGTTCGCGCAGTTCAAGGCCGGCAGGCTGCTCAACATGCGCGTGCTGATCGACACCTTTGATCTCGTCGAGCAGGCGCTCGGCCGTCCCATTCATCTGCCGAAGATGAGCCGGGTGGGGTGAGGGCACCAACGGGTCCCGTCATTCCCGGGCCCGATGACGTGCGCGTGAGCACCTGGCCGCCAGCCCCGCCGGGTCGCTTCCCATGTCGCCGGGCGCGCGCTTAGCGCGCGCGGCCCGTTGGTCTTCGCTGTGATGTGACGTTTCGCCCGCCCCTTGCCGCCACAATTTTGCGACGATATCTCCGCATCGTGGACGCGGAATGAAACGCATGATCGAGCCGGAAAACCCGCACAGTTTTCCCGATCATGCGCCGGGCTTGCGGGCAGGACGATGGAATTCTCGACAGGGTTGAGCTGGACCAGGCTGCCGCTGCTGGCGGCCGTGTTCGTGTTGGCGTCCATGACGGTGGCACCGGCGCAGATCGTACCGATGCAGCCCGACCAGGCCGCAGCCGCGCCCGAGGAGGCCGAGGAAGCGGCCGACGTCAACGATCCCGACGTGCTCAAGGGCATCGACGTCGACAAGCTCGACTGGAGCCAGCTCAATATCGACGCCGCCACGCTCAACGAGTTGATGGCGGCGAAGAAGCGCGCGCAGGCGACCGCCAATGGCGGGCCGAACTGGTCGAACGACCGGCGCGCCAACGGCACATCGGCGGTAACGGTGAAGCAATCGGTCACCCCGTTCTGGGACACCCAGGTCGGCGCCGACATGACGGTGACGCGCGAGCCCACCACGATGTCCGAGCTTTTGGCGGAGAAGGCCGCCAATGGCGGCAGCGTGCCGCAATCCTCCGGCAGCGCCTGGGCGACGGTGACCGCGCCGGGTGCGGGCTCGATCTGGGACAAGACCGCGGTGGAAGCCCGTGTCGATCCCGGCGCCGAAAGCAGCAAGCTCGGCGCCTCGCTCAGCAAATCGGTGCCGCTGTCGGACGAGCATTCCCTGACGCTGCAGAACGGGTACAGCGTCAACCAGCAAGGCACGACGCCGATCCCGGGCATTGCCGGCCGCACCACGCGCAACTACGAGACCGACCAGTCCGCCAAGGTCACCTTCGGCGAGACCGGAACGAGCCTCGTTGCCGGCCAGACCATGTCGACCACCGATGACAAATGGCTGCGCAAGGTCGGCGCCGAGCAGAAGCTGTTCGACAACGTCACCGTCTCCGGCTCCGTCGGCGAGACCGCGCAGGGCACCACGAACAAGAGCCTGACGGCCGGGTTCAAGAAGAGCTGGTGAGGTCTTCGCCTCTCCCCGCCTGCGGGGAGAGGCCGGAATGCGCGCGGAGCGCGTCCGACTGTCGCCGAATCTGCGGAAGCAGCCCCTCACCCCAACCCTCTCCCCGTAAGAACGGGGAGAGGTCGACAACACCGCCACGGCAAAGCCGCCGAATGGTCGATCCTTGCCGCATCTACGCCCATATGCGGTCAAAATCGGACGCCCTGATGCCCTTCGCCTTACAGACGTCGTCGTGCGGGGGACACTCGCGCTGCGCTCAACGCGAACAGGGGAACAACGATGAACGCCATTCGTTCGGAAAAGATTGAATCAACTGAGACCGAGGTCGCCGACAGCAACCTCGCCGCGGTCACGGAAGTCGAGGCCGGCATCCGCGACTTCGTGCGCAACGACATCGCCTATCTGCGCCGTCCGGCCGCGGGCAGCGAGCCGGCGCTCGATGCGTCGGCGGAAGCGACCGTCACCAACGTCAACTCGCTGATCCAGCGCGTCGCCGGCACTTCGCTCGCCGAAATCGAGAACCTGATCTCCGAGCTCGAGAGCCTGCGCGATCTCCTGCATGCCGAAGGCCAGCGCGTCCAGCGCGAGATATCCGGCTACGCCCAGCTCAGCCAGGCCGCGATGAAGTCGACCCGCATGATCTCCGACAACGTCGCGCAGTGGAAGCGCGCCGCCGACGGCCTGCGCAACAGCTGATCGCAGTCCACAACGCTTTGACCGCCGCGTTCCCAAGGGAGCGCGGCGGTTTTATTTTGGGAGATGCGCGTCCCCATTGCAGGCGTCATCACCCGCGAAGGCGGGTGATCCAATATTCCAGAGGCGGCGACGAATATGGATGGGCCTCGGCGTACTGGATGCCCCTCCTTCGCGGGGCATGACGACCGAGAATGTGGCAAGCTTTGCAGCTCCCACCCGCGAAATCTTGATTTGAACTTTCCACAGTCCCGCCGCGACCAAAGCCTAGCGCCGCATTCACGGGCCCCTTTTTTTCGGGCCTTGGCAGGGGACAGTTTCAGATGGAAAGCATTCGGCCCGAGACCACGGACCCCATCCCGCTGCGCCCTGCGCCGACGCAGTTCGGCACGATCATGATCCGCTTTGTCGGGCTGCTGGTGGTCGCGATTGTGATTCTGGCGCTGGTCTACAGCCGATGAAACGGCTCGCCTCGCGCCGGCGAATGATGGGTTAATGAACCGTTAGCGATCCGCCGCGACGGTCGAGGCTTCGAGCGTATAGCCGCCATCGGCATAGCCCCGCACCACCATGCCGGCAATCAGCATCACCGCGAGCGTCGCGGTGGCGAAGATGAATCCGACCAGCTTGAGTGCGCCGCGGTCTGCCATGGTCCTCGTTCCCTGTCCTATCCCGTTGGTTCAAATAGACAGCGACAGGTTCACAATTGGTTAGCAAATCAATGGTTCCGCGAAATGCTTCGCGACGAACCGCATGGCGAGGCTTATGGCAGCGAGCGCCAATTCCGTCCATAGCGCGCGGGCAACACTTGCCGCGCATTTTGGCCGTTCAGATTGGAACTGGTCTAACCGCCCTGCCCGCGCATCGGCACAAAGGCGGTCGTGGTGATCGCGTACACCTGTTCGCCGCGCTGGTTGGTACCGGTCGTGATGCCTTGCAGGATGCCCCAGCCGGGGCGCGAGGCGGAGACGCGCTTGTCGGTGACTTCGCTGACGAAGCTCACCACATCACCTGCGAGCACCGGCTTGATCCAGCGCAGGTCGCGAAACCCTGGTGACGGCCCCCACACCGCAATCTTCTCGCCACGTGCGGCAGCTTCCCTCGCAAGGCGCTGGCCATCAGCGACGAGCAGGCTCATGCAGGCGGAGCCGACATGCCAGCCGGACGCGGCGAGCCCGCCGAACAGCGAGTTCTTGCCCTCTTCCTCGTCGAGGTGAAAACGCTGCGGATCGAATTTCGCGGCGAAGGTCTTGATGGCTTCTGCGGTGAACGTGTAGGAGCCGATCTCGCGGCGCAGGCCGATCGGTATGTCTTCGAAGAACCGCATCACTTGAGCCCTTCGCGCCGCTTGATCAGGATCGGGGAGGTCATCTCGCACAGCGCTTCGCCGCGCGAATTGCGGGCGGTGCATTTGAACTTGACGATGCCGAGTTCGGGCCGGCTCTTCGAGGCGCGCGCCTCCAACACGTCGACGTCGAGAGTCAGTTCATCGCCGGGCCTTAAAGGAGAGAGCCAGCGCACCTCGTCGACGCCGGGCGAGCCGAGCGAGGCTGCGCGGGTGATGAAGCCGTCGGCCATCATTCGCATCATCAGCGAGCAGAGATGCCAGCCCGAGCCGGACAGGCCCTTGAGCATGCTCTTGCTGGCAGCTTCCTCGTCGAGGTGCATCGGCTGCGGATCGAACTCAGCGGCAAAGGCCAAAATCTCGTCGCGGCTGACATGGCGCGGGCCGAACGTGCCGAAACGGCCGGTGGGAAAGTCTTCGAAGGTCAGGGTCATCTTGGTGAGATCAGCGGGGATGACAGATTGTGGCCGCACTTTGCGGCAATCTCAACCCGCCCGCCCGCATGGCTCGTGCTACATTCGATGCGGCAGGGCTTGCCTGCCCTGAGTCGGATGGACGCGGGTCAGGCCCGATTTGCCGGGGGAGAGAGATGTTCACATTCAGCGACCTGTTTCAGTGGGACCGCTTCATCACGCCGACCATCATCAAGACCTTCTACTGGCTGGTGATGGCGCTGATCTGCCTGTTCGGCATCTCCGGCATCTTTTCTGGGCTCGCAGCGATGGCGATCAGCCCGTTCGGCGGCTTTCTCGTGGTGCTCTCGTCGATTGCGAGCGTCATCGTCGGCATCGTGTTCTCGCGCATTGTCGCGGAGTTCATCCTGATCGTGTTCCGCATCAACGAGCATCTCGGCGCCATCCGCGACCAGGGCGGGATGCGCTGAGGCAAGCGCAGATGCGTAGGGTGGGTTAGCCGAAGGCGTAACCCACCGCTTTCATCACCGCGGGAGAAGTGGTGGGTTACGCTTCGCTAACCCGCCCTACGAGTCCCACAGAATTTACGTATTAAACCTGAAATGCATCACGTCGCCGTCGGCGACGGTGTAGTCCTTGCCCTCGAGGCGCAGCTTGCCGGCATCGCGGGCGCCGGCTTCGCCGCCCAGCGCGACATAATCGTCATAGGCGATGGTCTCGGCGCGGATGAAACCCTTCTCGAAATCGGTGTGGATGACGCCGGCCGCCGCGGGCGCCTTGGTGCCGCGATGGATGGTCCAGGCGCGCGCCTCCTTCGGTCCCACCGTGAAATAGGTGATGAGATCGAGCAGCCGGTAGCCGGCGCGGATCAGGCGATCGAGGCCGGCTTCTTCCAGCCCCAGCGTCTCCAGGAAATCGACGCGCTCTTCTCTTGACAGCGTCGCGATCTCGGACTCGATTTTGGCGGAGATGACGACGGCGACAGCGTCCTCCTTCGCGGCCTGCTCCTCGACTGCCTTGGAGAAAGCGTTGCCGGTGGCGGCCGAGCCTTCCTCGACGTTGCAGACATAGAGCACGGGCTTCGACGACAAGAGGCCGAGCATCGAGAAGGCGCGCTCTTCCTCAGCCTTGCGCTCGACGAGGCGCGCGGGCTTGCCGTCGCGCAGCAGCACGAGCGTGCGGTTGACGAGGTCGAGCTGCTCCTTGGCGTCCTTGTCGTTGCCCTTGGCCTTCTTGGTGAGGTTGTCGACGCGCTTCTCGAGGCTGTCGAGGTCGGCGAGCATCAACTCGGTCTCGATGGTCTCGATGTCGGCGAGCGGGGCGATCTTGCCCTCGACATGGGTAATGTCGGAATCTTCAAAGCAGCGCACGACATGCGCGATCGCATCGACCTCGCGGATGTTGGCCAAAAACTGGTTGCCGAGGCCTTCGCCTTTGGAAGCGCCGCGCACGAGCCCTGCGATATCGACGAAGGTCAATCGCGTCGGGATGATCTGCCCTGACTTGGCAATCGCGGCGAGCTTCTCCAGCCGCGGATCCGGCACCGCGACCTCACCGACATTCGGCTCGATGGTGCAGAACGGATAGTTCGCCGCTTGCGCCGCAGCAGTCTCCGTCAGCGCATTGAACAAGGTCGACTTGCCGACATTGGGCAACCCGACAATCCCGCATTTGAATCCCATCGTGTCCTCT
The DNA here is from genome assembly GCF_000472925.1 of Bradyrhizobium sp. Ec3.3. Lineage (GTDB taxonomy): Bacteria > Pseudomonadota > Alphaproteobacteria > Rhizobiales > Xanthobacteraceae > Bradyrhizobium. The sequence continues at coordinate 71,736 of NZ_AXAS01000013.1, read as the reverse complement.
AACGCAGTGCGTAGGGTGGATTAGCGAAGCGTAACCCACCAACATTTTGCCGTGACATGGTGGGTTGCGCCGAGCGGACTGCGCTTCGCGCAGCCGCGGGGCTAACCCACCCTACTCTTTGCCGTTGTCGTCCTTGGTCAAAAATCCCTTCGCCTGCATGGCGAGATGCACCTTGTTGGCGAAGGTCGCGTCCGCGCCTTTGGCGAGCAGAGCAGCGTGCTCGGCAACGGCGTCGCAGAGCGTCGTCACCCATTCGTCGTCGGCCTTGGCGAAGTCCGCCAGCACATAGCTGTGGACCATCGCCTTGACGCCGGGATGACCGATGCCGAGCCGCACCCGGCGATACTCGTTGCCGATATGCGCGGAGATCGAGCGCAGACCATTATGGCCGGCGATGCCGCCGCCGATCTTCACCCGCACCTTGCCCGGCGGCAGCTCGAGCTCGTCCTGGAACACTGTGACGTCGCCGGGCGCGATCTTGAAGAAGCTGGAGGTTTCCTGAACGCTGCGGCCCGACTCGTTCATGTAGGTCGTGGGCTTGAGCAGAATGACGCGCTCGGTCCCCAACGTGCCCTCGGAGGTCTCGCCCTGAAATCTGCGGCGCCATGGTGCAAAGGCATGACGCCGCGCGATCTCGTCGACGGCCATGAAGCCGATATTGTGCCGGTTGCGTGCGTATCTCGCGCCGGGATTGCCGAGCCCAACAAAGAGTCGCATGACGCGGCGCGCCCCTCGCCTGGCGCGCGGTCAGAAACCGCGCGCCAGCGCCGTGAGAGATTACTTCTTCTTGTCGCCGCCGGCCGGAGCCTTGGCAGCCGCTGCCGGAGCAGCACCCGCTGCGGGAGCTGCCGCGCCAGCCGCCGGAGCCGCCGCAGCCGCAGCACCCGGAGCCGCAGCACCGGCTGCAGCCGCAGCCGCCGCCTTCTGCTCTTCGGCGTAGCCGGAGGGCGGCACGATGGTCACGAGGGTTGCGTCCTCACGCGTCAGCGCCTTCACGCCGGTCGGCAGCTTGACGTCGGACAGATGCAAGGAGTGACCGATCTCGAGCGAGCCGACGTCGGCCTCGATGAACTGCGGGATGTTCTCGACACCGCATTCGAGCTCGATCGCATGAGCGACGATGTTCACCGTGCCGCCGCGCTTCACGCCGGGCGAGCCTTCCGCCTTCACGACATGCAGTGGCACGCTGATGCGGATGGTGGCGCCTTCGCCGAGACGCATGAAGTCGACATGGATCGGGAAATCCTTGACCGGGTCGAGGTGGAAGTCGCGCGGAATCACGCGGTGCTTCTTGCCCTCGAGGTCGATGTCGACAAGGGTGGTGAGGAACCGGCCGGCCAGGATGCGCTGGCGCAGTTCGCGATCGTCAACCGAGATCGGGAGCGGGGGCTGGTTGTTGCCATAGATCACTCCGGGCACTCTCCCGGCGCGACGCTCAGCCCGGGCGGCCCCCTTGCCGCTCTTCGGACGTGCGGTCGCCTTCAATTCCTTGACGGTCGCCATAACGTTAAGTCCTTGTTTTTGCAAAAGTTAATGGGCCGCAACGCGGCCCATGGTTTTCGCCGCAGCAAGCCTCCAGGGGTGCGGGGGCCGCGGACGTGGCGGGCTTTTAGCCGGAAGCCGCGGAAATGACAAGGAGAATGGGCATCCGGCCAGAACCGGTTTTGCCGTCATTCCGGGCGATCGCGCCAGCGGGCGAACCCGGAATGACGCCTGCTAGGAGGACGGCGGCGTTCCGCCTAGCCTGGTTTCCAGAGCCGCGATCCGGGCCTTCAGCGCCTCGTTCTCCTCGCGGGCGAGGCGGGCCATATCCTTGACCGCCTCGAACTCCTCGCGCTTCACGAGGTCCATGTCGCGCAGGAATTTCTCGGCCTGGGTGCGCATCACCGTATCGAACTCGCGCTTGACGCCCTGGGCGGCACCGGCGGCGTCATTCATGAGGCGTCCGATCTCGTCGAAAAACCGGTTGGTGGTCTGTGTCATGGCGATCTCCGGATGCCTTTGCGCGAACCTTGAGCTTGGGAAGACAATGGCAATCCGGACCGGGCCGATCAAGGGCCCATACGCGCCTGAGCCGTCCTTGTCATGCCCTGGTTTCCTTGCAATCGTATTGATCGGCCGGGCATAACAAGAATCAGAAAGCGAAGCACGAGACCATGATCGACCAGCAGATCGAGATCCCGACCAAGGACGGCTCGACCACCACCTTCATCACCCATCCCGAGCGCGGCGGCCCGTTTCCCGTCATCATCTTCTACATGGATGCGCCGGCGATCCGCGAGGAGCTGCGCGACATGGCGCGCCGGCTCGGTACGTCCGGCTACTACGTGATGCTGCCGAACCTCTATTACCGCTCCGGCGTGATGGAGATCGGACCGGTGCCACCGGACCCGAATGCGCCGGAGCGCAAGCGCATGTACGAGCTGATGAACTCGATCAACATTCCCCTGATCATGGACGATACGCGCGCCCTGCTCGCCTATGCCGAGGGCCAGGCGGCCGCCAACACCAGGCTGGTCGGCACCGTCGGCTATTGCATGAGCGGCCGTTACGCCATCAACGCCGCCACGCATTTTGCCGATCGTGTGAAGGCTGCGGCCTCGATCTACGGCACGCATCTGGCGACGGAGGAATCCAATAGCCCGCATCTCGCGGCGAGCAAGACCAAAGCCGAGCTCTATTTCGCCTGCGCCGAGACCGACATCTACGCGCCGCAGGAGATCATCGACAAAGTAAAGGCAGCCATGGAAGGCGCCAAGGCCGAGGTCGAGATCTATCCCGGCACCCATCACGGCTTCGCCTTCCCCAAGCGCCCGGTCTATCACCGCGACGCCGCCGAGCGGCACTGGGAACGCCTGTTGGCGCTCTATCGCCGCAATCTTGTCTAGAACCTTGGCGCGATGCCGCTTCTTCTGATCAACTTCCCCTCCTTCGACCCGATCGCGATTGCAATCGGGCCGTTCGCCATCCGCTGGTATGCGCTCGCCTATATCGGCGGGATCGTGATCGGCTGGATCTACGCCCGCGCGCTGGTCAAGACCGACAGGCTGTGGAGCGGGCCCGCGCCGATCTCGCTGGTCCAGCTCGACGATTTCATCCTCTGGGTTACGCTCGGGATCATCCTAGGCGGCCGCACCGGCTACGTGCTGTTCTACAACCTGCCTTTCTTCATCGAGCACCCCTCGGAGATTCTCAAATTGTGGGAAGGCGGCATGTCCTTCCACGGCGGCTTCCTGGGCTGCGTCGTTGCGGTGATGTGGTTTGCGCGCCGGAACGGCATTTCGATCCTGTCGCTCGGCGACATCACGACCGCCGTGGGGCCGATCGGCCTGTTCCTGGGGCGGCTCGCCAATTTCATCAATGGCGAGCTGTGGGGCCGCGCCGCCGATCCGAGCCTGCCCTGGGCAATGATCTTTCCGACCGGCGGCAACGTCCCGCGCCATCCGAGCCAGCTCTATGAAGCCGGCATGGAAGGCATTCTGCTGTTCACCGTGCTCGCCGTGATGATCCGCTTCGGCGCCTTGAAGCGGCCGGGAATGATCCTCGGCAGCTTCATCCTGATCTACGGCCTGACCCGGATCATCGGCGAGCATTTTCGCGAGCCGGACGCGCAACTCGGATTTTTGTGGGGCGGGTTAACCATGGGCATGCTGTTGTCGATCCCCATGCTTATCGTCGGCGCCATACTTATTGTATTTGCAGTGCGGCGCGGTGCGCCCGAACCGCTCGAGGCCATTCGTTAATTCATTTCGAGAAGACAGGCTGTGACCGACTCGCCGCTGCTGAACGAGATCAAGGCCCTGATCAAATCCTCCGGCCCCATGCCGGTGTGGAGGTACATGGAGCTGTGCCTGATGCATCCGCGTCACGGCTACTACATCTCGCGCGATCCGCTCGGGCGTGAAGGCGACTTCACCACCGCGCCGGAAGTCAGCCAGATGTTCGGCGAGCTCCTGGGGCTGTGGACGGCATCGGTGTGGAAGCAGATGGGCTCGCCGCAGCTGTTGCGGCTGATCGAGCTCGGCCCCGGCCGCGGCACGATGATGGCGGACGCGCTACGCGCGCTGCGGGTGCTGCCGCCGCTCTACCAGGCACTCCAGGTCCACATGGTCGAAATCAATCCGGTGCTGCGCGAGCGGCAGAAGGCGACACTGTCGGGTGTGCGCAACATCAGCTGGCACGACACGATCGACGACGTGCCCGAAGGCCCCTCGATCATTCTCACCAACGAGTATTTCGACGTGCTGCCGATCCACCAGATGGTGAAGCGCGAAAACGGCTGGCACGAGCGCGTCGTCGACATTGATGCGAACGGCAAGCTCCAGTTCGGCGCCGCCGCTGATCCGACCCCGCGTTTCGACGTGCTGCTGCCGCCTTTGGTGCGGGCGGCGCCGGTTGGTGCGGTGTTCGAATGGCGGCCGGATGCCGAGATCATGAAGCTCGCAAGCCGCGTGCGCGACCAGGACGGCGCGGCGCTGATCATCGATTACGGCCACTTGCGCAGCGATGCCGGCGATACCTTCCAGGCGATCGCGCGCCACACCTTTGCCGATCCCCTGAAGGCGCCGGGCCAGGCCGACGTCACCGCCCATGTCGACTTCCAGGCGCTGTCGCGTGCCGCCGAGGACGTTGGCGCCCGCGTCCATGGACCGGTGACGCAGGGCGAGTTCTTGAAGCGCCTCGGCGTCGACACTCGCGCGGCAGCACTGATGCAGAAGGCGACGCCAGAAGTCGCCACCGACATCGCCACAGCGCTGAAGCGACTGACCGATACGGGCCGCGGCGGCATGGGCTCGATGTTCAAGGTGCTCGCCATCTCCGAGCCGCGGCTCACCTCGCTCGCGGCCCTGAGCGACCATGTTGAAGAAGGCGACGACGCGTCATGACTCTCGGCTCCTCGCTGCTCTCGGCCGTACCCGGCCTGCGCCACGCCTTCTTCACCCGCGAGGGCGGCGTCTCCAGCGGGATCTATGCCGCGCTCAACGGCGGGCTCGGCTCCAATGACGATCCGGCACTCGTCGCGGAAAACCGCCGCCGCATGGCCGAGCATGTTGGCGTTCGGCCTGAGCGTTTCATCAGCCTGCACCAGATCCACTCGCCCGACGTGCTCGTCGCCGACGGCGCCTGGCCAAGCGGTCCGCGGCCGAAGGGCGATGCGCTCGTCACCCGCACGCCCGGCCTTGCGCTCGGCGTCTCCACAGCGGATTGCGGGCCGGTGCTGTTCGTCGACCCGAACGCGCGGGTGATCGGCGGGGCACATGCCGGCTGGAAGGGCGCGCTGACGGGTGTGCTGGAGTCCACGATCTCGGCGATGGAAAAGTTAGGCGCCGAGCGCGGCCGCATCATCGCCGCGATCGGCCCTCTGATCCGCCAGGAAAGCTACGAGGTCGGCAACGAGTTCGTCGCGCGCTTCATCGAGGCGGACGCGAATAACGCGGTGTTCTTCATTCCATCCGTGCGCGAGGGCCATGCGATGTTCGATCTCGCCGGCTTCATCCGCATGCGACTGGAGGCCGCCGGCATCCTGATGATCGACGACCTCGGCCTCGACACTTATGCCGACGAGCGCTTCTTCAGCTACCGCCGCTCCGTGCACCGCAAGGAGCCGGACTACGGCCGCCACATCCACGCGATCGCGCTCGAAGCGTGAACACAACAGCAAGACTTTGATTTCCGTCATTCCGGGGCGGCTCGAAGAGCCGAACCACGAATCTCGCGCCACAACCTCCAGATTCCGGGCTCTCGCTACGCGAGCCCCGGAATGACTGCATTTGGGACTGTGGCTCCCCTGCCCTAGACCTTAACGCATTTTAACGATATCGCTGCCCTCCATAATGAGGGAAGCGTCATCATTCTTGCGCCGCGCGGGCACGCGCGTGCTGGTGGCCATGCTGCTGGCGGCATCGTGCGCACTTGGCGGCTGCGCCGGCGGCGGGGCGGCGAGCAACTCCTATGCGATGGCGCCGCCGAGCGGCGGCAGCGGGACGACGGTGGCCTTCGAATCGATCGATGGGCCGCCGCCGCAGGTGTTCGACCGCATGGTCGGCGTGCTCGACAGCGAATCGAAGCTGCGCAGCCTGACGGTGGTCTCGCGCGAGGGCACCGCTGCCTACCGTGTGCGCAGCTATCTCTCGGCTCAGGTCGTCCGCGGCAAGACCATGATCGCCTGGGTCTGGGACGTCTATGACGCCAACCAGCAGCGGGCGCTGCGCCTGTCCGGTGAGGAACCTGGCGGAAAGGGCGGCCGCGACCCCTGGTCGGCCGCCGACGACATGGTCCTCCGGAAGATCGCGCAGGCCGGATTCAGCGGACTTTCCAACATGATCAACGCAACGCCGGATGCGCCGAGCTCCGTTCCCGGCTTGCGGGGACCGGCAGTGGCAAGCGTGATGCCCGGCTCGCCCGCGCCCGACATGCCGGCTGCGGCACTCGGCTATGCCGAGCGATAACCAGCGCTAAACCACAGCCCCAATACCCAGCCAAACTGTTGGCCCGACTCAGGATTTTCGCAGGGAAAACGTAGCATCCCGGGTTGCCAGTGCGGCCTTGGGCCTGATATTTGCTCGCCCGTCGAAACCGTGCTCCATGGGTATCCGAGATGTTGAACGTCGTGTCCAGCAAGGCGCGGGAGGAAGCGACCATGTCGGCCAAAAACGGCTCAATCAAGCTGGTTGCCGGCAATTCCAATCCGGCGCTCGCGCAAGCGATCGCGCAAGGTCTGGACCTGCCGCTGACGAAAGCGGTCGTGCGGCGCTTCGCCGACATGGAGATCTTCGTCGAGATCCAGGAGAACGTCCGCGGCTCGGACGCCTTCATCATCCAATCGACCTCGTTCCCCGCGAACGACCATCTGATGGAACTCCTGATCATCACCGACGCGCTGCGCCGGTCGTCGGCGCGCCGCATCACCGCGGTGCTGCCCTATTTCGGCTACGCGCGGCAGGATCGTAAATCGGGATCGCGCACTCCGATCTCTGCAAAGCTCGTCGCCAACCTGATCACGCAGGCCGGCGTCGACCGCGTCATGACGCTCGACCTGCATGCCGGCCAGATCCAGGGCTTCTTCGACATTCCGACTGACAATCTCTACGCTGCGCCGCTGATGGTGCGCGACATCAAGGAGAAGTTCGACCTCTCCAAGGTGATGGTGATCTCCCCCGACGTCGGCGGCGTGGCGCGCGCGCGTGGGCTTGCGAAGCGCATCAACACCCCGCTAGCGATCGTCGACAAGCGGCGCGAGCGTCCCGGCGAGTCCGAGGTCATGAACGTGATCGGCGACGTTGCCGGCTACACCTGCATCCTGGTCGACGACATCGTCGATTCCGGCGGCACGCTCGTGAACGCCGCCGATGCGCTGATCGCCAAGGGCGCCAAGGACGTCTATGCCTATATCACTCACGGCGTCCTGTCAGGCGGCGCCGCCGCCCGTATCACCAATTCGAGGCTGAAAGAGCTCGTCATCACCGACTCGATCCTGCCGACCGATGCGGTGATCAAGGCGCCGAACATCCGCGCGCTGCCGATCGCCAGCCTGATCTCGGATGCGATCGCGCGCACGGCGTCGGAAGAATCGGTGTCGAGCCTGTTCGACTGATTTAAATTCCCGGTGCCCTAGGGTGGGTAAAGGCGCGACGCGCCGTGCCCACCTTTTTCTTTGCGGCGCAAACGGTGGGCACGCTTCGCTTTGCCCACCCTATGATCGGCGCGCTCTGACGCGCTGCAGCACGCCTCGCAGCTCTGCGGGTTGTTGCGGGCAGCGGCCCGTGACATCATCCAGATACCGAGTCATCGCTGCCTTCTGGATGCCTGATGCCACGCCGGAAATTTGCTTGGGAAAAGCTGTCGGATGAGCAGTTGCTCGAACTACGCCTGAGCAGTTTGAGGGTGACGGTCGAAGGCACCTGGCTCGAGGATTGTGTCAGCACGCTTCACGAGGAACTCGAAGAGCGGGGCATCCGGCTGCGGCCACACACATGGATATCAAGCGAATGGTTTAGCCCGGCAGATGTGCCAGGCATCGCCGTCCCGTTCTATCTCGCACATCCGCGGCTGATGAAGCTCGAGAAGAAAATGATGTTCGACGTCGAGGGCGGAACCTGGCGCGAATGCATGGCCATCCTCCGACACGAGGCCGGCCATGCCGTGCAGCACGGCTACCAGCTGCAGCGGCGCCGGCGTTGGCAGCAGCTGTTCGGTCCCTCATCGAAACACTACCCGCGCTACTACCGACCCAATCCCGCCAGCCGGCGTTACGTCCAGCATCTTAGGCTCTGGTACGCGCAGAGCCATCCGGACGAGGATTTCGCCGAAACTTTTGCGGTGTGGCTGCGGCCGCGTTCGAACTGGCGGACGCGATATGCCGGTTGGCCGGCGTTGAAGAAGCTCGAATATGTCGACGAGCTGATGGGCGAGATCGCGGGACAGCGACCGGCGATCACGACGCGGGAGCGCGTCGATCCATTGAGTCAGCTCAGCCAGACGCTCGAGGACCACTACAAGAAGAAGCAGGCGTTCTACGCCTTCACGCCGCCGAAGACCTACGACCGCGACCTCCGAAGGCTCTTTTCCGCCGCCTCACGGCATCAACGGTCAAAGCCGGCTTCGGTCCTGATCAGGCGGCACCGCGCAAAAATCAGGCAATTGGTAGCGCGATGGACCGGCGAGAACCAGCTTACGCTCGACGCCGTGCTTGACGACATGATCTCCCGCTGCCGCGAGCTAGATCTGCGTGCCGTTGGCCCTGAACAGAAGCTCGTTCTCGACTTCACCGTGCTCGTCACCGCCAAGACCATGCACGCGCTGTTCGGCCCATCACGACGCAAATGGATCGCGCTATGAGACGCCTCCGTATTCTCGTGCTCATGCATCCGGATTTCGTGCCTCCGGACTCGACCGACGGATACACCGCGCAGCAGATCAATGAATGGAAAACAGAATACGACGTCGTGAGCACCCTGCGCGCGGCCGGTCATGACGTTCGTCCACTCGGCGCGCAGGAGGAAATCAAGCCGGTGCGCGACGCGATCGAGGACTTCAAGCCGCACGTGGTTTTCACCTTGCTGGAGGAGTTCCACTACAACGTCGCATATGACCAGCACATCGCGAGCTATCTCGAGCTGATGAAGGTCGCCTATACCGGATGCAACCCGCGCGGCCTGATCCTGGCGCGCGGTAAGGACCTTTCCAAGACGCTGGTGCACCATCGCCGGATCGCGGTGCCGGCCTTCGCCGTTTTCCCGATGCGCCGCAAGGTCAAACGGCCACCGCGCCTCGCGCTGCCGCTGATCGTCAAGAGCCTCAACCTGGATGGATCCTTCGGGATCTCTCAGGCATCGATCGTCGATACCGACGAGAAGCTCGCCGAGCGGGTCGCCTTCATCCACGATCGGAGCGAGACCGCCGCCATCGCCGAGCAGTTTATCGAGGGACGGGAGCTCTATGTCGGCGTGCTCGGCAACAACCGCCTGCGCGTTTTACCGGTTTGGGAATTGAAATTCGGCAGCATGGGCGGTCACAGGTCACGGCACATCGCCACCGAGAAGGCCAAGCACGATCCAGATTATCAGGAGCGCGTCGGAATCGTCGACGGGCCAGCGAAAGACCTGGCGCCCGAGGTCACCGCACGCATTCAGCGAACTGCGAAACGCGTCTATCGGGCGCTTGGACTCGACGGATACGCGCGCATCGATTTTCGTCTCTCCGCCGACGGCACGCCGTATTTCATCGAAGCAAACCCAAATCCCGAAATCGCGAAGAGCCAAGAGTTCGCCACGGCAGCTCAGCACGACGGGCTCAAATATCCGGATCTCCTGGAGCGCATCCTGACTCTCGGGATAAGTCGTGCCAAGGCAGGCGTATCCCTGGGTTGATCCTTGCGGGGCGAGTCCGGAATCGTTCGCGTTGCCCAGCCAACCGTCCCACGCGCTAGGGTTGGAGCTTTCGCCGAAGAAACTGCACTGCATCGCTGATCGATCGCTCCCGAACAGCGGCATCGAAAACCATCGAATAGCCGGGCGCCTCGCCCATGCAAGCCGCGAAGAAGCCCGGGTCGAACGCCTTTGCTTGACCATCGATGAGGAACGCAGGTCCGTTTGATCCGAGCAGGATGAGCGGACATTTTTTTGTGCTGACGTAGTCAGGATAGAAGTGCAACGTCACCAGGCTGGGAACGGTCCATGCGTGGTAGGCTCCCCGGTAGATGACGGTTTCAATCGGCGCCGGATTCCCGGCAGCCCGGGCGTAGGCCAGATAGCTTTCGATCTTTGCCACCGGAAGATTGTCGTCTTTCTCGCCAAGCAGCATCAGCACCGGCGACCCGGTATAGGCACCGCTTTCGGCGATTACGCCGAAATTTCCGGCGGGATAGAAAGCAACATGCGCGGCGAAGCGACCTTGTCCGGGATCCAGCGCCGAACGAAGCCGCTCAAAGGCCGTCAGATGAGCCATCTCACCGCCATATGAGAAACCCATAATGGCAATTCGATCGGCGTCAATCCTGGGCTCGCTCGCCAGCCGCCGCAGCGCCGCGTAAGCGTCCGCCACACCGGCGGGCAGATAGGCCGGCGTCCCCGACAGAACCGCCCCCGTTGTCCCGCGCGCGGCAAAGCTGTCGTAGGTCAAGGTGGCGAAACCTGACTTGCGTAGTTCAGCAACGACATAGCCTTCATTGGCATCGCGATAGCCGCTGATCGTATGAACGACGATGATTGCGGGATAGTGATCCCTGGCTTCATCCGGAAAGCCCAGATTCGCACGGATAGTAACCGTTCCGGTCGGAGCCTCTCGCGTCAGAAGCTGACGAAAGTCGCTGTAGGTAGACGATTGAAACGTGATCGTGGTCGTTCCGGCCTGTGGTGCCTGACAATGTGCAGCCGCTGTTCCAAATACGACCATCGCCATGAGGACGCATAAAAACCGGTGCATGAGAGCCCCTTCTGTCTGACTCTGCGCGTTCGCAATTACACGAAGTTCGGCAACACGATCTCGGTCATGAGCGTGCGCATGACCGCGGTCTGCTCGGCGCCGGTCCGCCGGTAATTCCCGCAATGGATCACGATGACGAGATCACGCGCGGGAATGACGAAGAGATACTGGCCGCCCCAGCCGACACCGCCGAACCAGTGCAATGGCTGTGGAGTTGTGCCGGGGGCATAATCGCCCATGTACCAGTGATAGCCGTAGCTGCGGATGTTGCTGGTCGGGACCACAGGCGTCGTGACGCGTTTGACCCAGTCGGCGGGAACGATGGGTGTTCCGTTCCAGGTGCCGCCAGCGAGCATGAGCCGGCCGATCTTCAAGAGGTCGCGCGGGAGGAGCCGCAGGCCCGACGCGGCGCGCGGCTCGCCGTCGCGGCCGACGCTCCAGTCGGACGGACCAAAGCCCATGGGATCGAACAACACGCGGCGGCAATAGGCCGGCAACGCTTCCCCAGTGCCCTTGGCGATGAGGCGGCCGAGCAGCGCGGTGGCGCCGCCACAATAGGTCCACTTCACGCCGCGCTCACCAACGATCGGACGCTCGAGGATGAAGCGATAGCGGTCGGCGGCGGCTTCCATTGCCATCTCGCTGTTGCGCGGATCGCCATAGGGGATCGTCAGCTCGTCCCAGTCGAAGCCGAGCGTCATCGAGAGCACGTGATGGATCGTGATCTTGTCGCGGCCCGGCTGCCTGGCGAGATCGGCGTACTCCGGAAACTGGCCGTAGAGCTTGGCATCCGGCGGCGGGACCTTGCCTGCCGCAAGCGCAACACCATAGGCGAGCCCGACCACGCTCTTGGAGACCGAGCGCAGATCGTGCGCTACGTCCGGCCCGAACACGACATTATCGAGCAGCCGGTCCCAGGCCACGTCCACGCCCTGCCCGTAATGCTCGAACACGAACTTGCCGCCCTGGCTCACGAGCAGCGCATGTAGACCGAACACCTTGCCGTTGCGTTCGGCGTCCGCAAGCCGCTGCGCGATCGCTTCGGATGGTGCGGCTGCAAGCAATGTACGCGGCGCAGCGAGGCCGGCGCCAAGGACAGCGAGAAGGCGGCGACGATCAAGAAGGCTCATGGCTGCGTCTCCCATAAAAGCGCGCACCTGGAGGTGCATATTAACAGGTACCTTGTAATACACAGTACCTTGCTATATAAGTTCACTTCAAGGCAGTGTAGTCAAGTGGAGGAATGGCAGATTCCGCGAATCAAATTCAGCTCAAGAAGGGCGCGCTCGAACTCTGCGTGCTCGCTCTGCTCGCGCGCCGCGAGAGCTATGCCTATGAGATCGCCTCGACACTGGCGGCCAGCGTCGGCATGGGCGAAGGCACGATCTATCCACTGATGCGACGCATGCAGGATGACGGACTCGTCGACACCCGCCTCGCCGAATCCAGCAGCGGGCCGCCGCGAAAATACTACCGGCTCACGCCGGCGGGCCGCGCGGCCTTCACCGCGCAGAAGCGCGAGTGGCGCACATTCGCGGACGCCGTCAACGAGTTGCTCGGAGACACCAGATGAAGCGTGCCGACTTCCTCCACATCCTCGGTGACGGGCTCGCCGGACTTCCCAGAGACGATGTCGACGACATCCTCGCCGACTACGCCGCCCACTTCGATGAAGCCCGCGCCTCCGGCCGGCCCGAGGAGCAGGTCGCGGAAGCGCTCGGCGACCCGCGGCGACTGGCGCGCGAGCTGCGCGCCGAGACCGGGCTTCGCCGGTGGGAAAATCATCATTCCCTGCAAAACTCCACGGCCGCGCTGCTGGCACTCGGCGGCCTCGCCGTGGTCGATATCATCCTGCTGCTGCCGTTGCTGCTGGTGGTCGTGCTGATCCTGCTCGTGATAGCCTTCGTGATGCTCGTCCTCGGGATCGTCGGAATCGGATTGCTGCTCAGCCTCTACAAGCATGTAGGTGACGGACGGATCGTCGCGCTCATTTTGCGCGCTTTGGCGGGCATCACGCTGGTGACGACAGGCGTAGGTTTCGGTGCATTGCTGCTGCTTGGACTCAATGCTGCCGTCAGGTGGCTCGGCGGCTACGCGCGGCTGCATTACCGGCTGCTCAAGCCGGAGCAGCCGATCGCGTGAGTCAGGTGTCCGCCACCGCCCTGGCGCTGACAACCTCGGCAAATGACGCAAAGAACTCTCCGGCGAGCTTCGTTGCCGTGGAGTTGATCAACCGCGCCCCGAGCTGGGCCAGCTTGCCGCCGATCTGCGCGTCGACATCATAGTGCAGCACGGTGCTGTCGGCACCGTCCGACTCCAGCCGCACCATTGCGCCGCCTTTGGCGAAGCCGGCGACGCCGCCCGAGCCTTCACCCGAAATGCGATAGCTGTTCGGTGGCTGAAGATCGGAGAGCGTCACCTTGCCGCCGAAGGTTGCCTTCACCGGGCCGACCCTGAAGACGACGGTCGCGGTCATTTCGTTCGGGCCGGTGACCTCGAGCGACTGACAGCCCGGGATGCACTGCTTGAGCACATCGGGATCGTTGAGCGCTGCCCAGACCTTGTCACGGGATGCGGGAATGCGCTGGCTGTCGGTCATCTGCATGGTCGGTCTTCTCCTTGTCCGTGAGCGAGGTGGCGGCGCGCTGGCCGCGGCGGCGCGCTTGCGTGATCTCGGCGAGGATCGACATCGCGATCTCCTCCGGCGTGATGGCGCCGAGATCGAGCCCGGCCGGCGCCTTGACGCGATCGATCGCAACGGCATCCACGCCCTCCGCGATCAGCTTGGCGCGCAGCGCCGCCATCTTGCGGCGGCTGCCGACGAAGGCGTGATAGGCGGCTTCGGTTGCGACCGCGGCACGCAGCGCGGCCTCGTCACCCTTGCCTTGCGTCGAGACCACGACGAAGCGTTTTGCCTCAGTCAATTCGCCCAACCGGTAGCCGTCGATGAGCGTGTCGGCGTCGGGCTGCGAGGCGAGATCGGCCGATGGCGCCGCCAGCGTGACGTGAAAGCCTAGCGTGCGGGCTTGGGCTGCGAGCGACAGCGCAACCGGGCTCGCGCCGAGAATGACGACCGAAGGATGCGGCAGCACCGGCTCGACGAAAATGTCCATGGTTCCCTTGCTCGGGCACATGTTGCTGGCAAAGCGGATGCCGTCGCGGCTCTCACCCGGGCTGACGCCGAGCTCGGCGAGCAGATTCTCCGGCTGCACCGACACCATGCGCGGCACGCCATCGGCGAGCGCCTCGCGCGCCGCCTTCAGCACCGCACCCCGGGCGCAGCCGCCGCCAATCCAGCCCGCGACGATGCGCCCGTCGGCCGCGATGATCGCCTTTGCGCCAGCTTTGGCCGCTGTGACCGACACGGTGCGCACAACGGTGGCGAGCACGAAGGCACGCTCGGCGGCCTTCAGCTGCGCCACCAGATCCAGCACTTCGACATTCGCTGTCATTGGCGCCTCCGTCAGAGCTTCGCCAGATAGGGTTCGAGCGCGTGCAGGCTTTGCAGCGTATTGGCGGGCGCGTAGAGATCGACATGAGGCAGCACAGCCTTGATGCCCCTCGCCTCCGGCGCGTAGCCCGCCCACGCCATCATCGGATTGAGCCAGACGATGCGCCGGCAACGCCGCGACAGCGCCGCCATCTCCCGCCCGAGCAATACGGCGTCGCCGGTCTCGTAGCCGTCGGACACGATCATCACGCAACTGCGCGAATGGATCACGCGCTGCGCGTGCCAACGGTTGAAGCTTTGCAGGCTCTCGCCGATCTTCGTGCCGCCACCGGTGCCCTGCGCCATGATCGAGAGCCGGTCGAGCGCGCGGCCGGCATCCTTCTCCTTCAGCGCATCGGAAACGTAGGCGAGGCGCGTGTGGAACAGGAACGCCTCGGCCTCGTGGAATTCGTCGAGCACGCCGTGGATGAAGCGCAGGAACACGGATGTGTAGGCGCTCATCGAGCCCGACGCGTCGAGCAGAACGATAAGCCGCAGCGGCCTGTCCTTGCGCTGCCGCTTCACCAGGCTGATCGGCACGCCGCCATGGCTGATGTTGCGGTGGATGGTGCGGCGGAGATCGAGCCGGTATCCGCGCCTTCGCGCGAGATCACGCCGCGTCAGCCGCGTGCGCATCACTTTTGCGAGCTGCGCCGCGGCTTCGTGGGCCTGTGCGATCTGGTCGGGATCGCTGAGCTTGCGAAAATCGACCTCGGCGAGATTCTCGGCGCGCGAGGCGCCTTCCATCCGTCCCTCGCCGCCGCGCCCATCCGGTGCATCTTCGGATGACGGGATCTGGTCGGTGAGCGATTGCTTGCCGCCCTGCTCCATAGCCCCTTCCTGCAAGCTCTTGAGCGACGGGCTGTTCGCGCCTTGCGCCGAGCCGACCGTCCGCGAGCGCGAGCGCTTGCCGAGCCAGAATGCGTCGAACAGGCCGTCGAACTTGTCCCAGTCGGACTTGCGCGCCGAAAACAGATGTTTAAACGCCGAGCGCAGGAGGCCGGGACGCGCGACATAGCCCGCAGACATCAGCGCCGCCGCATCCAGCCCCTCGGCGAGCCCGACGCGGAAGCCGGCGTCACGCAATGTGCGCAGGAAAGCCGCGAGCCTTGCGGAGACAAGTCGGGAGACCTCGTTGAGATCGTCGAATTCGGGGCTCGCGCCGCAGCAGCTCATGCGACCCTCCCGAGCAGGCGCTGCGTCACCTCACGCGTGACGCGCGCGCGGTCCTCATGCGTCTTCAACAGGCAGATCAGCGTCTCGTGCACGGTCTCGGGCGCATCGTGGAGATCGCCTATGTCGAGGCCGACGAGCGCGGCCGCCCAGTCCAGCGTCTCCGCGACACCAGGCACTTTCCGCAATTCCTCCTTGCGGACGCCCTCGACCATGTGCGCGATCTGGAGCGACAGGGACGGGCTTGCGCCCGCGATCCGCGCCAGGATGATGCGCGTCTCGCGATCGACGTCGGGATAGTCGACATAGTGATAGAGGCAGCGCCGGCGCAGCGCGTCGGAGAGTTCGCGCGTGCCGTTCGAAGTCAGCACCACCTGCGGGATGGTGATCGCGGGAATGGTGCCGAGCTCGGGGATCGAGACCTGGAAGTCGGACAGCAGCTCCAGCAAAAACGCCTCGAACTCGTCGTCGGCGCGGTCGATCTCGTCGATCAGCAGCACCGGAGCCTGCGCGCGGCGGATCGCAGCGAGCAACGGGCGCTCCAGCAGGTATTTTTCCGAGAAGATCTGGTCCTCGATGCTGTCAGTGCCACGATGCGCCTGGATTGCCAGCAGTTGGCGCTGGTAGTTCCATTCATAGAGTGCGGAGGACTGGTCGAGACCCTCATAGCATTGCAGGCGGATCAGCTCGGTCGCATGCACTTTGGCAAGCGCCTTCGCCACCTCCGTCTTGCCGACGCCCGCCTCGCCTTCCAGCAGCAGCGGACGCCGCAATAATTGCATCAGCGAGATCGCGGTCGCGAGCTCCGCGTCGGCGATGTAGCCCGACGCAGCCAGCGCTTGCGCGATCTCGTCACGGCCTTTCATGTTACCTCCGTCATTCCGGGGCGGCTCGAAGAGCCGAACCCGGAATCTCGAGATTCCGGGCTCGCCCTTCGGGCGCCCCGGAATGACGAGATCAACTCCACTATGCCACCGCTCCCAGCTGCTTCGCCGCTGTCCAGTTGCGCCAGAAGTCGTGCGGCATCTGGATGTGCGTGCTCCCCAAGAACGAGAACGCGTCATTGACGGCATTGGAGAACGCCGGCACGCCGCCCACATTCGGGCTCTCGCCGACGCCCTTGGCGCCTATGGGGTGATGCGGCGACGGGGTCACGGTGAAGTCGGTCTCCCAATGCGGCGTCTCGACTGCCGTCGGCATGAAGAAGTCCATGAACGAGCCGGTGACGACGTTGCCGGTGTCGTCGTAGCGGATCTCCTGCCCCATCGCGATCGCGAAGGCCTCCGTGAGGCCGCCATGCACCTGGCCCTCGATGATCATCGGGTTGATGCGGGTGCCGCAATCGTCGAGCGCATAGAAACGCCGGACCTTGTACACGCCGGTATCGACGTCGATGTCCATCACGCAGAGATAGGCACCGAAGGGATAAGTCATGTTGGGCGGATCGTAATAGGAGACCGCCTCCAGTCCCGGCTCCATGCCCGGCGGCACCGAGTTGTACGCCGCCCAGCAGATATCCTTCATCGACATGAATTTTTCCGGCAGGCCCTTCACCCGGAAGCCGTCGATGTCCCATTCGAGGTCGTCCTCGTGGACCTCGAGCTTGTAGGCCGCGATCATCTGCGCCTTGGCCTTGATCTTGCGCGCCGCCATGGCGATCGCGGCACCCGCCACCGGCGTCGAGCGCGATCCGTAGGTGCCGAGCCCATAAGGCGCGGTGTCGGTGTTGCCCTCCTCGACCTGGATGTTGTCGGCGGGAATGCCGATCTCGGTCGCGATGATCTGGGCCCAGGTGGTCTCGTGGCCCTGGCCCTGGCTCTTCGTTCCCATGCGCGCGATGCCGGCACCGGTCGGATGCATGCGGATCTCGCAGGAGTCGAACATCGCGATGCCGAGGATGTCGCAGTTCTTCGACGGGCCGGCGCCGACGATCTCGGTGAAGAAGGAGACGCCTAAGCCCATGATCTCGCGGGTCTCGCCGCGCGTGAAGGCCGCGCGCTTGTCCGCCTGCTCCTTCCGGAGCGCGGCGTAGCCGGTCGTCTCCATCATCTTGCGCATGGCGGTATGGTAGTCACCGGAGTCGTATTCCCAGCCCAGGGCCGAGTGATACGGAAACTGCTCCGGCTTGATAAAGTTCTTCAGCCGTAGCTCGGCCGGGTCCATGCCAAGCTTCTGCGCCAGGATGTCCATTGCGCGCTCGATGCAGTAGGCGGCTTCCGTGACGCGGAACGAGCAGCGATAGGCGACGCCGCCCGGCGCCTTGTTGGTGTAGACGCCGTCGACCGCGAGATGCGCGGTCGGGAAATCGTAGGATCCTGTGACGATGTTGAAAAAGCCGGCCGGCCATTTCGACGGATCGGCGCAGGCGTCGAACGCACCGTGATCGGCGAGCACGTGGACGCGAAGGCCGGTGACCTTGCCGTCCTTGTTTGCGGCAATCTCGGTCGTCATGTGATAGTCGCGCGCAAACGAGGTCGCGGTCAGGTTCTCGATGCGGTCCTCGACCCATTTCACCGGCTTGCCGGTGACGATGGAGGCCACCGCCGCGCATATATAACCGGGGTAGGCGCCGACCTTGTTGCCGAAGCCGCCGCCGATATCGGGCGAGATCACGTGGATCTTCTGCTCCGGGAGCTTCGCGATCAGCGACACCACGGTGCGGATCACGTGTGGCGCCTGGAAGGTGCCCCAGATCGTCAATTCGCCCTTGATCTTGTCAAAGGAGCAGACGCACTGGCAGGTCTCCAGCGGCGACGGATGGGTGCGGTGATAGGAGATCATCTCCTTGATCGTGACCTCCGCCTTCTTGAAGGCGGCGTCGGTCAATTCCTTGTCACCGACCGTCCACTCGAAAATGTGGTTGTGGTGCTTGCGCGGGCCGTGCGCGCCAGATGTCTTGCCTGCGAGATCCTCGCGCAGGACGGGCGCATCAGGCGCCATCGACTTGAAGGGATCGACCAGCGGCGGCAGCGGCTCATACTCGACAACCACCTTGTTGACACCGTCGTCGGCGGCATAGCGGTCGGTCGCAACCACGAAGGCGACCTCCTGGTTCTGGAACAGCACCTTGCCGTCGGCCAAAACCATCTGCACGTCGCCGGCGAGCGTCGGCATCCAGGCGAGGTTGACCGTCTTCAGCGTCTCGGCGGTGATGACCGCGAGCACGCCGGGGACCTTCAGCGCCTCCTCGCTGTTGATCGACTTGACGCGCGCATGCGCGTGTGGCGAGCGGACGAAGTCGCCGTGCAGCATGCCCGGCAGCTTGACGTCGTCGACATAGTTGCCCTTGCCTTGGGTGAAGCGGATGTCCTCGACGCGCTTGCGCTTGCAGCCCATGCCTTCGAGTGCGGCCGTGCGTTGTTCCCGCGTGGGAGTTAAGTCGTTCATTCCGCGGCCTCCTTGAATTCGATTCCGTTGAGCTTGGCAGCGGCGTATTGAATCGCCCTAACGATGTTCTGGTAGCCGGTGCAGCGGCAGATGTTGCCGGAGATGCCGATGCGGATTTCCTCTTCGGATGGCGCAGGATTCTCCTTCAGCAAGCGATGCGCCCGCACGATCATGCCGGGCGTGCAGAAACCGCATTGCAGGCCGTGCATCATGCGAAAGCCTTCCTGCAAGGCCGACAGCGAGCCGTCGGCATTGGCCATGCCTTCGACCGTCGTGATGTCGCTTCCCTGCGCTTGCACCGCGAACATGGTGCAGGACTTCACCGACATGCCGTCGATATCGATGGTGCAGGCACCGCAATGGGTGGTCTCGCAGCCGATATGGGTGCCGGTCATCCCGAGGTTCTCGCGGATGAAATGCACGAGCAGCGTCCGCGGCTCGACGAGGCCTTCGACCTCGGCACCGTTCACCTTCATTGCCACATGTGTTTTTGCCATTCGTCCCTCCCCTAGCGCGCGCGGCTCGCGGCGCGTTGCAGCGCCCGCGCCACCATGATGCCGCCGACATGCTTGCGATACTCGACCGGCCCCCGAGCGTCCGCCGCCGGCGACATGATCGCTTGCGCCGCAGCCGCGGCGTTCTTCAGCGCAGCCGCATCGAGGCTCGTGCCGATCACCGCTTTCGCGGCGTCAGCCGCGAGCAGCGGCGTCTCGTGGACATTGGTGAGCCCGATCGCGCAGCTTGCGACCTTGCCGCCCGCCAGGGTGAGCACGACGGCTGCAGCGGCGGTCGCGTAATCGCCGACCTTGCGCTTGAGTTTTTCGTAGGCGTAGCCGTGGCCCGCGGCGGGCAATGGAACCGAGACAGCGGTGAGGATCTCGCCGGGCTCGAGCGCGGTGAAATAGGCGCCCTGGTAGAAATCGGCCGCCTGGACCTCGCGGGCGCCATTCGCGCCTTCCAGGCGATAGGTCGCGCCCAGCGTCAGCATCAGCGCCGGCATGTCGTTGCCGGGATCGCCATTGGCGACATTGCCGCCGATCGTGCCGCGGTAGCGCACCTGCGGATCGGCGATCAAAAGCGCGGCCTCATGGAGGATCGGCACTGATCTTGCGACATCCTCTGAGGCGAGCAGATCATGCTGGGTGGTCATCGCGCCGATGACGAGGTTATCGCCGTCGCGGCGGATGCCCTTGAGGCCGGCGATGCCGTGGAGGTCGACCAGATGCGCGGGGCTCGCCAGCCGAAGCTTCATCATCGGCACAAGGCTGTGCCCGCCGGCCAGCGGCCGCGCGTCCTCGCCGAGGTCGGATAGCAGTTTGACGGCGTCGGCAACGCTTGCCGGCCGGTGATAGCTGAATGCGCCGGGGATCATCGTCTCCTCCCAATCGTCCTTGCGCACGGTGGCGCGGACGTTGGGCGGGACCGTCTTCCTGAG
Source organism: Bradyrhizobium sp. Ec3.3 (assembly GCF_000472925.1). GTDB lineage: Bacteria > Pseudomonadota > Alphaproteobacteria > Rhizobiales > Xanthobacteraceae > Bradyrhizobium. Next base: position 51,328 of record NZ_AXAS01000013.1, on the reverse strand, counting down.
CGGAGCGGGCTGCAATGGTTGGGGCACAAAGAGGGGAATTTCGCACGAAATGCGGACTGGAACCCACGAATTGCGTCAGAGAGGGCGACCTATGGACCTGACCTCCGCTGCACCTCTCCCGCTTGCGGGGGAGGTCGGCGCGCGTAGCGCGGCGGGTGGGAACTCGCTCCACATTGGGAATCTCGATTGCGGAAGCACCCGCACCCCAGCCCTCCCCCGCAAGCGGCAGAGGGAGCGCACCATCCTCTCGGCTAACGTCTACGCATGCCGCCGCGACGCCAGCCCCAGCCTTGCCTTGACCTCCGCGATCTTGCTGCGGCTCACGGGCACACGGTGCGGGGACGGGCCATCGAGCTCGAGCACGGCGCCGTCGCCCTCCCTGCGAACGAGGGCGACGTGGGGGATGCAGACGATGTGGCTGCGGTGCACCCGGAGAAAGAGACTGGGGTCTAGCTGCGCCTCGGCCTCCGAGATCGACCACGGACACATGCGCTCGCGGGTGCCGTCATGCACCCGCGTGTAGTGGGCATCCGCACGCACGCTGCGGACATCGGCGGTATCGATGAAATGTGTGCCGTCGGCGCCTTCCACCGGCAGGCGCGGGACGGGCGCCGCGCGCGGCGGCTGACCAACGCCGCCGAGCGGTGCCGACACCGGCCGCGGTGAGGCCGCAGCCAGAGCCGGCGCAACTGCCTCCACGGCCGGCGCGGTCTGGTCGTCAGCCATCGCCGGCACCAGCGTCTGCCGGCGCGGATCCGGCACCAGCGACAGCAGGAAACCGGCGGCGATCACGAAGCACAGCACGGCCACCACGATGGAGAGTATTTGCTGCGACGCCGCAAGGCTGCCGCCGAGATGCTGATGCGCTTCACCGGTCAGCGGCATGAAATGCATGCCGTGCATCGCGGTGTAGTGCATCCCTGACACCGCGACGCCGAAGGCGATCGCGCTCACGATCAGACGAAAGCCCTCCTGCTGCGCGAGGAAGGCGCGCAAGCCGCCATAGGCGGTGCCGATCGCCACCACGACCGAAAGCAGCACGATAGGTTCGTCATGCGCAATGGTGAACGGCCCGGAAAGGCCGTGGATGCCGACGTAATGCATGCTGCTGATACCGACGCCGAGCAGCACGGCCGAGGACACCACCCGCTTCAGCGATGGCTCGCCGATCGATACGAAGAACAGGGAGATGCCGACGACCAGCGCGCAGATCAGGAATGAGATGATGGTGGGCAGCACGAGATAGACGGTGTCCGGCGGGAGCGGCGCCGCCAGCATGCCGACGAAATGCATGGTCCAGATGCCGACGGCCAGAAATGCCGCAGCGCCCGCCAGCAGCACGCGGTTGCTGACGCCCGGCGTGTTGCGGATGCGCGCCGCAAGCGCAAAGCCGGTATAGCCGCCCAGGCTCGCGATCGCCACCGAGAGCGCGACCAGATAGGGATCGTGTCCTTCGAACATGATCTTGCCGGCCAGTCCGTCTCCACGGACCGGTCCCCTCCCGCCGCCGAGTTTATCAACGCAGCGGCGGGAAAGACAATCGGCGGCCTGTGAGACGAAGGTTATACGATCCCCGCCGCGACCTGGCCGCGCAGCCGCTCCAGTCCGTGCAGCGTGTTGGCGCAGGCCTCGGCAACCTCGACGCCCTTGATCGCAAAGTGCTTGCGGAAGAAATCGTAGTGCACCTCGGTCTCGTGGAATTGCTGCGGCGTCAGCACGGCGGAGAACACCGGCACCTCGGTGCGCAGCTGCACGTCCATCAGCGCCTTGATCACGGTGTCGGCGACGAACTCATGGCGGTAGATGCCACCGTCGACGACGAGGCCGGCCGCGACAATCGCGGTGTAGCGCCGCGTCTTGGCGAGGATCTGTGCGTGCAGCGGGATCTCGAACGAGCCCGGCACCTGGAACACGTCGACGTGGGTGAGATGCCGCGCCTCGGCCTCCTTCAGGAAGGCAAAGCGCGCCTCCTGCACGACGTCGTGATGCCAGCAGGCCTCGACGAAGGCGACCCGCTGCGGCTTTGCGAAGCGGGGATGCTCGTGCGCCGGCGGCTCGGGTGGAACCGGCGGAGGTTTGATTTCTTGGGAGGGGTGAAGCTGGGATGCTTCGACTTGCGGGTCTTGCAACATCTGATTCATGGCTTTCCTTCTTAAGGACCAGAATCAGGGCATACGGAACGACAAACGGCCGCATCCTCGCGATGCGGACCGCCACCGACCGTTCTCTTTCATCCGGACTTTAACCGTCGGCTTCGGAGTTGCACCGAATCTGCTGACCCTTCCCCTTTGCGGAGGAAGGCGCTCGCGGGCTTGGACCTTACGGCCCTTTACCGCCGGTGGGGACTTTCACCCCGCCCTGAGAACATCGGCTGCTCGGAATGAACAACCTGGATGAAATATGACGCCGGCGGGCGGCCGCAGCAAGCGCCTTCGGCATCGCCAAACCGCATGGTCCCATGCTGCCGGGGCGGTCCGGCGCCCCATGGAACGGAATTTTGGGACGGCATTAACGATTGCCGCACCAGTTGCTCAATCCGATTCCGATTTGTTCTCAAATTAATAATTGTGACCGAGATGAGCTGTGGACGAGCCTGTCGGACCTTGTGGACGGACTCGCGACGGAGTTGCGCAGATTCCGCAAATCACATCAGTTGATCCCCGAAAGGCCCGCGCGATCCGAGGGGATCGCCGTCAGCGACGTTAAGGGAGCGCGCGCCGGGCCAACCGCGTGCGTATCAAGATAACAAAAAGGCAAGAGGTCGAGACGGCATGTCCCTGCTCGAAAGCAATATCGATTCCCGCAGCCACCCGCTCTCGGTGGTGGAGGACATCGCCGCCAGCAACAATTGGGCGTTCGAACGTTCCGGCGACGACGAGATCACCATCGTCTCGAAGGGACAGTGGACCGACTATCAGCTCTCCTTCACCTGGATGGGCGAGATCGAGGCGCTGCATCTGGCCTGCGCGTTCGACATGAAGGTTCCGGTCGCACGCCGCTCCGAGGTGCAGCGGCTGGTCGCCGCCATCAACGAGCAGTTGTGGGTCGGCCACTTCGATCTGTGGACCCACACTGGCATGATCATGCACCGCCAGGCCCTGGTGCTGCCGGGTGGACTGACCGCCTCGACCGCGCAATGCGAGGCCATGCTCGCCGGTGCCATCCACGGCTGCGAGCGCTATTTCCCTGCGTTCCAGTTCGTGGTGTGGGCGGGCAAGTCGACCACCGAGGCGATGGACGCGGCGATGTTCGACACGGCCGGTGAGGCGTAAGGCCTCTCCCCTCGTCGTCCTGGACATGCGAGCGGAGCGAGCGCGATCCAGGACCCATACCGCGAGGTCTGACCGCATCGCGCGGTGCTTGTTGCCGACATCCCCATCCACTAGAACCACTCGGGGTAATGGGTCCTGGCTTTCGCCAGGACGACACCGAGTGAGCGGCACCAGCGATGGCGAACGACAGCACCTTGAAGAACATCACCGGCACAGTCCTCCTCGCCGGCGCGGGCAAGATGGGCGGGGCGATGCTGACCGGCTGGCTGGCGCAAGGTCTCGATCCACGCCGCGTCGCGGTGATCGAGCCGCACCTGTCGCCGGAGATCAGCGCGCTTGCTGCGAAAGGCGTTGCGCTCAATCCGGATGTGACCAGCGCCGGCAGCGTCGAGACGCTTGTCGTCGCGGTCAAGCCGCAATCCTTCCGCGAGGCCGGCGCGAAGCTGAAGCCCTATGTGTCTGCAGGCACCTCGGTGGTCTCGATCATGGCGGGAACCACGATCGCCTCGCTGCAAGAAGTCTGCGGCGGCGCCGTCGTGCGCGCGATGCCGAACACGCCGGCCGCGATCGGCCGCGGCATCACGGTTGCCGTGGCCGCGAACAATGTCAGCGACAAGCAGCGCGCAGTCGCCGACGCGCTGCTCCGCACCACCGGCTCGGTCGAATGGGTCGAGGATGAAGGCCTGATGGATGCTGTCACCGCCGTGTCCGGCTCCGGCCCCGCTTATGTCTTCCTGCTCGCCGAAGAGCTCGCGCGCGCCGGCGTGGAGGCAGGTCTGCCGGAAGCGCTCGCAACCAAACTCGCGCGCGAGACCGTATCAGGGGCCGGCGAATTGTTGCACCGCTCGGAGCTCGCATCGAGCACGCTGCGCCAGAACGTCACCTCGCCCGGCGGCACCACCGCCGCGGCGCTCGAGGTGCTGATGGGCGAAGTGGGCCTGCGTGACCTGATGATCCGCGCGATCGCGGCGGCGACGAAGCGATCGAAAGAGCTCGCCAAGTAATTCGATGCCGTAGGGTGGGCAAAGCGGAAGCGTGCCCACCACTTCTGTCGCACACGTGGAGAGATGGCACGGCGCAAGAGCGCCTTTGCTCACCCTACGGCATCCCCGCTTTACGGCTTCTTCTACGTTGCGCCCAACCGCTTGTTGAACGTCTCGACATTGACGAGGCCGCGGGCGTGGCGGCCTTCGCCGAGCTTGCGCGCACCCTCGAACGCCTCGACCTCGAAGCGGATCACGCGGCGCTCGACCGCGATCACCTTCGCGGTGGTCCGCACCGTCGCGCCGACGAGGCTTGCTGCGAGATGGCGGATGTCGACCTCGGTGCCGACCGTGACCCAGCCCGGCTGAAGTGCACCGCGGATAGCATCCCCCGCAGTCATCTCCATCTCCAGGATCATCATCGGCGTCGCATAGACCATCGGCATGCCGGGCACGAAATGCCCAACCGTGCGCTCCGCCGGCACCACCAGCGTGCGCTAAGCGCTCATGCCGATCGTGATGAACTCGCGTGCGTCCATGATGCCTTGTTCGTCATTCCGGGACGCGCGAAGCGCGGACCCGGAATCCAGAGGTTGGGGATCGAGATTCCCCAATGCGCAATTGCGCATTGGGGTTCAGCCCTGCGGGCTGCCCCGGAATGACGCTCACGCGTCACTTCTTCGCCGCGGCCGCGCGTTCCACGAAGGTCTTGCCGCCCTTCATCTTGTGACGAAGCGGAGCTTCGTTGATCTGGATGACGACGGCTTCCGCGTCGACGCCGAGATTCTTCACCAGCGCCTGCGTGATGTCGCGCATCATGCCGGCCTTCTGTTCGTCGGTGCGGCCTTCGGCCATGCTGATGGTGATCTCAGGCATCGTCTTCTCCCTGCGGCTTTCGCGATGACCGGGCACATCCCGGCCATTCATGGTCGTTCGCATCAAACAGGACGCAGATGCCCGGGACAAGCCCGGGCATGACGGCTATCGCGAATAGCTAACCCCAGCTCACGTCATGGCGCGCGAGCACCTCGCGCACCTTCGCGACCAGATCGGCCTCGCCGCACGAGAATTGTGCCGGGCGCGTCTCGCGCCATTCCTGGTTGGAGGCGATCGCGGCCGCGGCCTTGGCGCCTTCGATCAGATCCTTGATCTGGACCTCGCCGCGCGCCTTCTCATCCGAGCCCTGGATGATCACGCAAGGCGAATTACGGCGATCGGCATATTTGAGCTGGTTGCCCATGTTCTTGGGGTTACCAAGATAGAGCTCGGCGCGGATGCCCGCGCTGCGCAAGGCGCTGACCATTTTCTGGTAGTCGGCGACGCGGTCGCGATCGAACACGGTGACGACGACGGGCCCGAATTCGGGCCGCGTGTCGAGCTTGCCGAGCAGCGTCAGCGCGGCCTGCAAGCGCGACACGCCGATCGAAAAACCTGTCGCCGGCACCGGCTCACCGCGGAAGCGCGAGACGAGGCCGTCATAACGCCCGCCGCCGCCGACCGAGCCGAAGCGAACCGGGCGGCCCTTCTCGTCCTTGGTGTCGAGCAGGAGTTCAACCTCGTAGACGGGGCCGGTGTAGTATTCGAGGCCGCGGACGACGGAAGGATCGATCTTGATGCGATCTTCGCCGTAGCCGGCAGCCGACACGAGCTTGCCGATCTGGTCGAGTTCATCGCGTCCCTGCTGTCCGATGGCACTGGCCGCCAGTCGCGAGTCAAGCGGTCCGTTATTCTGTTCGATAGCGGAGATGACAAGCGCGATGTCGTCCTCCTTCAGGCCTGCGCCCTTGGTGAAGTCGCCGGACTCGTCCTTGCGACCCTCGCCGAGGAGTTGTCGCACACCGGCAAGACCAAGCCTGTCGAGCTTGTCGATCGCGCGCATGACGGTGAGCCATTGGGCGTCGTCGGCGATGCCGAGCGCATCGCGCACGCCATCGAGAACTTTCCGGTTGTTCACTTTCACCACGTAGGAGCCACGCGCGATGCCGAGCGCCTCCATCGTGTCCGCGGCCATCATGCAAATCTCGGCGTCCGCCGCCGGCGTCGCCGAGCCGACCGTGTCGGCATCGAACTGCATGAACTGGCGGAAGCGGCCGGGGCCGGGCTTCTCGTTGCGGAAGACGTAGCCGGCGCGGTAGCTGCGATAGGGTTTTGGCAGCGTATCGAAATTCTCGGCGACGTAACGCGCGAGCGGCGCGGTCAGGTCGTAGCGCAAGGAGATCCACTGCTCGTCATCGTCCTGGAACGAGAACACGCCCTCGTTCGGGCGGTCCTGGTCGGGCAGGAATTTTCCGAGCGCGTCCGTATACTCCATGGCCGGCGTTTCCACCGGCTCGAATCCGTAGAGCTCGTAGACGGCCCGGATCTTCTCGACCATCTGGCGCGTGGCCTTGATCGCGGCGGGATCGCGATCCTCCAGCCCGCGCGGCAGGCGCGCCTTCAGTTTCTGGGGTTTTTTGGGTTTTTCGGCCATGCGCGGCGTTTACCAGCCGACGCGCGATGCGGCAACTGGCGTGTTCTTCACCTCGCCCCGCTTGCGAGGAGAGGTCGAAATTCACGCTGCAAGCGGGAATTTCGGGTGAGGGGGACTCTCCGCGAATCTCACTGCCACCGCCCCCGTGGAGACTCCCCCTCACCCCACCCTCTCCCCGCAGGCGGGGCGAGGGGAAGAGAGAGCGTGCTCCGCGTCGCGCCCTACGGCTGCTCCATCCGCGCCCGCAGCGCGTCGGCGTCGGCCTTCGGCATGGATTTCAGGAGCGGCTTGATGGTCTCGCCGCCGACGATCTTGTCGTTGCGCATGAACATCCAGTCCGAAATGTCGGCATCCCCAAACTCGACGAGGTCGCCTTCCCGCTTGCCCGGCAGGTCGCGCGGGCGGTTGGCGAAGCGCCCGGAATAGGTGCCGTTGGGAAGCTTCTTCACGTCGGCCATCCAGATGTGCTCGGCGCTGTCGCCGCCTGTCGGGAAGCGCACCTTCAGGGAGTGCCCGGTCTCCGTCGCTTTCGGCGCATCGTAGGAGGCCCAGAACGTCGGCAGCGTGCCACGCGCGCGGGCGATCGCGGCGTTCATCTCGGGATTGCCGGTGCGGACGTCGATGACCGGCGAGCGGTCCTGGGCCCCGACCTGCGGCGTGGGGCCGATCGTCAGAATGCCGAAGACCGTGATGCCGGTGATGGCAGCGAGCACTGCCCATTTCAGGGATTGGGGGAGCGTGGGAGCCATGATCGCGCGTCCAAATGCCTTGATGTCTCCGGCTTTGTCGCGCGATCGCGCGGGTGCGTTCATGACGCCGGCGTTCCCCAGATGCAGCGCAGCGCGCCGCGCTTGCGGCGTGGTGCGCTGCTGATCCGGGGCCCATCCGGCTCCGATGGGTCCCGGCTCAGCGTCGCGTCACTCCGTGCCGCGCCGCGTCCGGGACACCAGAGCCCCTTACGCCGCCGCAAGCTTGCCCTTGGGTTGCACTTCCGCCGCGTAGTCCCGTATCAACTGCTCCGAGATCGCGCCGGGCGCAAACCTCCGCTCCGCGATCTCGGAGACCGCCGTCACCTCGGCGGCGGTGCCGGTGATGAAGCACTCGGCAAAGCCGTCGAGCTCCTCCGGCATGATCCGCCGCTCGATCACCTCGATACCGCGGCGCCCCGCGAGGTCGATCACGGTGGCGCGCGTGATGCCGGCGAGGAAGCAGTCGGCGATGGGGGTGTGAAGCTTGCCGTCGCGGACGAAGAAGATATTGGCGCCGGTGCATTCGGCAACGCGGCCCTCCCAATCCAGCATCATCGCATCCGCATAGCCTTTGCGCTCGGCCTTGTGCTTTGAGATGGTGCAGATCATGTAGAGGCCACTGGCCTTGGCGAGCGCCGGAATCGTGCGCGGATCTGGCCTTCGATACTCGGCGAGATCGACGCGGATCCCCTTCAGCCTCGCGGCGCGATCGAAATAGCTCGGCCATTGCCAGGCGGCGATTGCGAGGTGAATGGTGTTGTTCGGGGCGGAGACGCCCATCATCTCCGAGCCGCGCCAGGCGATCGGGCGCAGATAGGCATCCGGCAGATTGTTCGTGTCGATGACAAGCTGTTTGGCTGCATCGATCTCCGCGACCGAGAACGGGATCTCGAAATCGAGGATGTTGGCTGACGCCTTCAGCCGCTCGGAATGCGCCGTGCTCCTGAACACCCTGCCGCCATAGGCGCGCTCGCCCTCGAACACGCAGCTCGCATAATGCAGGCCATGGGTCAGCAGATGGACGTTGGCATCCTTCCACGGCACCAACCTGCCGTCATACCAGATGACGCCGTCGATCTCATCGAATGAAACTCCCATGATTTTCTCCCGCTGGCGTTGAGTTCATCGCACACGCGCCCGTGCACGCGTCCCGGCGGAACGCGTGCTGACGGTGCTCGATCAGGGAGACGATGAGAAAGCGATGGCCCGAGGCCGCCGCAGGTCAAAACACCTTTCTGATCCAGTCGTGCGGGTCGTTGGTCCGGCCGTACTGGATGTCGACAAGCTGCTTGCGCAGCCCCATGGCGACCGGGCCTGCTGCGCCGCCGCTGATGAGGAAGTCGCCGCTCGCCGAGCACACCTTGCCGATCGGCGAGATGACAGCGGCAGTGCCGCAGGCGAAAGCTTCCTTAAGCTTGCCGCTGGCCGCATCCTTGCGCCACTGGTCGATCGAGTAGGGCTCCTCGCGCACCACCGAGCCAGCATCCTTGGCCAGCGCGATGATGGAATCGCGGGTGATGCCCGGCAAGATGGTGCCGAGCGGCGGGGTGACCAGCGAGCCGTCGTCGAACACGAAGAAGATGTTCATGCCGCCGAGCTCCTCGACATAGCGTCGCTCGACCGCATCGAGGAACACGACCTGGTCGCAGCCGTGCTCGATGGCCTCGGCCTGCGCGCGCAGGCTCGCAGCGTAATTGCCGCCGCACTTGACGGCGCCGGTGCCGCCGACCGCCGCGCGCGTGTAGTTCTCCGACACCCAGATCGAGACAGGTGCAGGGCCGCCCTTGAAATATGAGCCGACCGGCGACGCGATGACGGCAAAGATGTATTCCGCCGACGGCTTCACGCCGAGGAAGACCTCGTTGGCGATCATGAAGGGCCGCAGGTAAAGACTGCCCTCGCCGCCCGGCATCCAGGCGCGGTCGATCCGCACGAGCTGTTCGACCGCCTCGATGAAGACGTCCTCGGACAGTGGCGCCATCGCCATGCGCTCGGCGGAACTCTTGAAGCGCCGCGCATTGGCGTCGGGGCGGAACAGGTTCACGCCGCCGTCGTCGCGCTTGTAGGCCTTCAGGCCCTCGAAGATCTCCTGGGCGTAATGCAGCACGGCGCCGGCCGGATCGAGCTGGAAATTGGCGCGGGCTTCAACATGCGCGTCATGCCAACCGCCCTTGGCCTGGCTGTAGCGGACCACGGCCATGTGATCGGTGAAGACCCGGCCGAAGCCAGGGTTTTCAAGCTTTGCCGTGCGCTCCGTCTCGGAGGTCGGATTGGTGGCAGGCTGGATTTCGAATTTCAGACTCATTTTTCCCTTGCCTCCCGCTGTCGCAATCGGCGCGCGGAAACGCGCCGGCCTGCCTCTTTCGGGCTTGATAACTTAACCAGGTCTGGCCCCCGACCGTGACCAGCCTTGTTACGGCCGGTTTCCCGTGGCCAGCATGTCGCGACAGGACATGCTTTTGCGGAGGGCGGAAGTCCAGTATGTTTTGCCGATATGCCGCTCGACAATCGCACGGTAGATCTGGTCCGGCCGGCGCTGCCTGTCCGGCACTTCCCCGGCCGCTTTGGACAACATCATTCCCGAACGAAGCGATCTAAAATTTCGTCCGGGTTGATCGTTTTGTAACATTGAACCCAAGATACGTCAATATGCCTGACATAAATTTCGCAAACCCCTCCCCCGACGCCGCCGAGACCAAGCCGGCAGCCAGCGACGTGGGCAATTTGCGCTGGGATATCATCGAGCTCCTGTTCTTCGCCTATCGCGATTTCGTAGGCGATCCCGACCAGGAACTGGAGGCGTTCGGCTTCGGCCGGGCCCATCACCGCGTCATGCATTTCGTCTACCGCTATCCCGGCCTCAAGGTCGCCGACCTCCTGGACGTCCTGCGCATCACCAAGCAGTCGCTCGGGCGCGTGCTCAAGCAGTTGCTCGATGAGGGCTATATCGTGCAGAAGACCGGCGATAACGACCGCCGCCAGCGCCTGCTCTATGCGACACCGAAGGGCGAGGCGCTGGTGCAGAAGCTCGCCGGGCTCCAGACCACGCGAATCAACCGGGCGCTCGCCGAGATCGGCCCGCAGGACGCCGAGACCGTGAAACGCTTCCTGCGCGCCATGATCGACCGCCAGGATCCCGACAAGGTGCTGGAGACGATCTTCGCCAACGTCAACCAAGCCACAAAGGAGTGACCGTGCCACTCGCTGCCACGCTCGCCCGTCCGCCGGTGGAGCCCGCCGACGACGCCCCACACATCCTCCTCGTCGACGACGACCGCCGCATCCGCGATCTCCTGTCGCGCTTTCTCGCCGCCGAAGGCTATCGCGTTTCGACCGCCGCCAGCGCGAGCGATGCCCGCGCCAAGCTCATGGGCCTGCATTTCGATCTGTTGATCCTCGACGTCATGATGCCCGGCGAGACCGGCTTCGACCTCGCCCGCTTCATCCGGACATCCTCCTCGGTGCCGATCGTGATGCTGACGGCGCGCCACGAGGCGGAAGCCCGCATCGAGGGTCTGCAGATCGGCGCCGACGACTATGTGGCAAAGCCGTTCGAGCCGCGCGAGCTTGCGCTGCGTATCAACAACATTCTCAAGCGTACCGCCCCGCCTCAAGTCACCACGATCGAGAAGATCGCGTTCGGTCCTTACGTCTTCCATCTCGATCGCGGCGAGTTGCGCCAGGGCGAGGAGGTCATCCACCTGACCGACCGCGAGCGCGAGATGCTGCGCATCCTCGCAGACAGCCAGGGCGAGACCGTGCCGCGCGCCGCGCTGACCGGCAACGGCAGCGTCAACGAGCGCGCAGTCGACGTGCAGATCAACCGCCTGCGGCGCAAGATCGAGAACGACCCCGCCAATCCCCTGTTCCTCCAGGCGGTACGCGGCATCGGCTACCGGCTGGTGGCCTCGCCATAGACCGGATGAAGCGGGCGCGATGAGTACGATCGACACCGGCCTGACGCTGCTGAGGAGCGCCGCCGACCGCGTCTCCGCCGTCAATGGCTGGATGGGCAATGCGTTCAAAGGCTGGATGCCGACCGGCCTCTATGCCCGCGCGCTGTTGATCATGATCGTGCCGATGGTGGTGCTGCAATCGGTCGTCGCCTTCGTGTTCATGGAGCGGCACTGGAACACGGTGACGCGGCGTCTTTCGGCTGCGGTGGTGCAGGACATCGCCGCGCTGATCGACGTCTACAAGGGTTATCCGCAAGACAAGGACCGCGACCAGATCAGGCGCATCGCGCAGCAGCGCCTTGGCCTGGTGGTCGACTTCCTGCCCGCCGGCGACATGCCGCAGCCAGGGCCGAAGCCGTTCTTCTCGCTGCTCGACCAGACGCTCTCGGTGCAGCTCGGCCGCCAGATCGGACGCCCGTTCTGGATCGACACGGTCGGCCGCTCCAACGTGGTCGAGATCCGCATCCAGCTCGACGACGCCATCATGCGCGTGTTTGCGCAGCGCAGCGCGGCCTATGCCTCGAACTCGGAGATCTTCCTGTTCTGGATGGTCGGCACCTCCTCGATCCTGCTGATTGTCGCAGTGCTGTTCCTGCGCAACCAGATCAAGCCGATCCTGAAGCTCGCGGACGCCGCCGAAAGTTTTGGCAAAGGCCGCGATGCGCCCAACTTCCGCCCGCGCGGTGCACGCGAGGTCCGGCGCGCCGCAATGGCGTTCCTGGAGATGAAGTCGCGCGTCGAGCGCTCGATCGAGCAGCGCACCGCGATGCTGGCCGGCGTCAGCCACGATCTGCGCACCATCCTGACCCGCTTCAAGCTCGAGCTGGCGCTGATCGGCGACAATCCCGAGCTCGAGGGCATGCGCAAGGACGTCGACGAGATGTCGATGATGCTCGAGGACTACCTCGCCTTCGCGCGCGGCGATTCCGGCGAGCAGTCGCAGCCGACCGACATGGCGCAGGCGCTCGAGGAGCTACGCAGCGACGCCGAACGTCACGGCCACACCGCGACTGTCGCGTTCAACGGCCTGCCCGTAGTGACGGTGAAGCCGGCCTCGTTCAAACGCTGTCTCGCCAACCTCGTCACCAACGCGGCACGCTACGGCAAGACGATCGCCATCACCGGCCAGCGCGATCACCGCTACCTCACGGTCACCATCGACGACGACGGGCCCGGCATCCCCACGCATCTGCGCGAGGAAGTGTTCAAGCCATTCCTGCGGCTGGACGACGCCCGCAACCAGGACGAAGGCGGCACCGGCCTCGGCCTTGCGATCGCCCGCGATATCGCGCGCTCGCATGGCGGCGACATCACGCTCGGCGACAGCCCGATGGGCGGCCTGCGGGCATCGGTGCGGATTCCGGTGTAGCATTTCCTACCTCGCCCCGCTTGCGGGGAGAGAGAGTGCACCACCCGTGCGGCTACCACCCTACTTCGGCAGCAGATCCTTCAGCTTCGCCGCGTCCTTGACGTTCATCTTGAAGCCGCCGGGCATCACGATGTCGCCGGGCTTCTGGTCCGCCTTGCACGGACCGAGCCACTTGGCCTCGATCGTCGTGGTCGCGTCGTGCCCCGCAGCTCCGGCAACGCCGCCCTGGATGTGCGCGGTGCTCTTCACCGTATAGGCTGTGTTGAAGTCGCCGGTGATCTCGGCATGCGAGGTCGTGGTGGTGCCGGCAACGTTGCAGACGGAATCGCTGACGTAACCGGTCGCGGTCTTCTGGATGTCCTGCTTGGTGCAGATCTGCTTCGCCATCGGGGAGACGTTGTTGTTCATCTCCTTGTCGACGTTCTCGTCGGTGCAGTGCTGCATGGTCATCTCCGGCATCGGCCCGCCGGAGCGAAGCATCTTCATCTCCCAGAGGCCGGCCTTGCGCACCGGCAGATCCACCGCATGCGCAGCCGTCGTCGCCGACATCGCGAGCACAAGCAGGCTAGCGCAGAAAACAACAGGCCGTCGCGTCATGCGCCCAACTCCCGGTCACAGCTTGCGGTCTGAAGGGGATCAGTACAGCGTGCGCAGCGGCTGCTCGGCCGCGCCATACGGCACCCAGCGGCAGGAGAACGAGATGTAGCCGCCGTCATAGGGCTGCACGGCGAGGAATTTCACCACCTTGCCGTAACGGGCGCAGTGGTCGACTGCGATCTGCCGCGCATCGACCTGCGTCGCCATTGAATAGGCGATGATGCCGCCGGTGTCGTTGCCCTTGACGGGCGGCACCGGAAGGATGTCGGCGCGCGCCGGCGCACCCGCCAGCAGTCCCGAGACAACCAGGCTGGCAAGAAGGCTCGCGGCCGCAATGATTCGCATTCCCGTCACTCCCTTTGGCTGGCGCCAGTCTACGGCGCCGCGGACGTGCTGAAAAGAACGGAAGGCCTGCCAAGCGCGACGTTGCGTGCAACTCGTCAGCGAGTGTTGCCCGGCTGCACTTGACCTCTCCCCACCTTCGCGGCACGGTCCGTTGCTTGCAACCATGCCTCCTGGATTGCCCATGCGCGACCTCGTCACCTCCCTGAAATCGCTCCGCTTTGCCGCGGTATTCGGCCTCGTCCTGGGGGCGCTGTCGCTGACCGAGGCCAAGGCCGCCAATCCGCTGGAGCTGAACTTCTGGCTCGATGGCCCCCGCTATGACGGCCGCGTCGCGGATTGCGACAAGGCACTGCCGACGATCGCCACCCAGTTCTGGGAGAAAGAAAGCTCGTTCTGGAATTCGTCGTTGAAGATCACGGGCTTCGCGGGGGTCCACGAGACCGCCTTCCGGCCCTGGCAGTCCGACAACATTCCGCGCCGCTACTGCACGGGCGAGGCCATGCTCAGCGACGGCAAGGTGCGCAGGGTGCATTTCTCGATCCTCGAGGACGGCGGCTTTGCCGGCTTCGGCCAGGGCGTCGAATGGTGCGTGGTCGGTCTCGACCGCAACTGGGCGTACAATCCCGCCTGCCGGGCGGCAAAACCCTGATTCGGGCGAATCGTCGCGCCAAGGCGGGCGTCGTCCATTTTGTTCTTGAAATGTTCTCGTCGCCTGCTAGGCTCTCTTGCACAGTCTAGTTGAAGGGCGTCGTCATGTTTCATTCCAGATTGCATTCCCTGTCCCGTTTTCTGATCTCCCTCGCGCTCACCGCCGGCCTTGTCGCGCTGGCCGGCAGTGCAATGGCGCAGGACAGGCGGCAGAATGCGCCCGGCGAATTCGATTTCTATGTGCTGTCGCTGTCCTGGTCGCCGTCGTTCTGCGAGGAGGCAGCCGAGCGCGGCGGCCGCTCCCAGATCCAGTGCGGCGGACGGCCCTACGCCTTCGTGGTGCACGGGCTGTGGCCGCAATATGAGAACGGCTTTCCGGAATACTGCCAGCGGCCGGCGCCGCGGCTGAACCGCAACATCGTCTCTTCCATGCTCGACCTGATGCCGGCGCCGGGGCTGATCTTCAACGAATGGGACAAGCACGGCACCTGCTCGGGCCTGTCGGACCGCAATTATTTCGAGACCATCCGGAAAGCGCGCGCCGTCATCAAGATTCCGGCCGAATATCTCGATCTGTCGCAGGCCAAGACCGTGGCGCCCGCCGATGTCGAGGAGGCCTTCATCAAGGCCAATCCGGGGCTGAGCAGCTCGGCCGTTTCAGTGACGTGCAACCGGACGCGGCTGTCGGAGGTGCGCATCTGCCTGAACAAGGACCTGCAATTCCGCTCCTGCGAGGAGCTCGACCGCCGCGCCTGCCGCCGCGACCAGGTGACGATGCCGCCGATCCGCGGCGGTTAGCCTCAGCCGCACACTCTCTCCGTCATTCCGGGATGGAGCGTCAGCACCAGACCCGGAATCTCGGGATTCTCAGGTGCGCAATTGCGCACCATAGTTCGATGCTCCGGGCCGCGCTTGCGGTCCCGTCGCATCGTCCCGGAATGACAACCGTTACTTTCATCGCGCGATGTCGTAACTGTCCGACATGAACTACCGCCACGCCTTTCACGCCGGCAACTTCGCCGATGTCATCAAGCACATCGTGCTGGCGCGCATCCTGACCTATCTCCAGGACAAGCCAGCCGCATTCCGCGTCATCGACACTCATGCCGGCGCCGGCCTCTACGATCTCGAAGGCGACGAGGCGCGGCGCGGCGGCGAGTGGCTGACCGGCATCGCCCGCGTCATGCAGGCACGTCTGTCCAACGAGGTCGCCGCACTCACAAAGCCCTATCTCGACATCGTCCGCGCCTTCAATCCGCGCGGCGAATTGAAGGCCTATCCCGGATCGCCGCTGATCGCGCGTGGCCTGTTGCGGCCGCAGGACCGCCTCGTCGCCTGCGAGCTCGAGCCGAAGGCGCGCAAGGCGCTGATCGATGTGCTGCGTCGCGACACGCAGGCGCGCGTGGTCGATCTTGACGGCTGGGTTGCGCTGCCGGCTTTCGTGCCGCCGAAGGAGCGGCGCGGTCTGGTGCTGATCGACCCGCCCTTCGAGGCCAAGGACGAGTTCGAGCGTCTCGGTGAGGCCTTCTCCGAAGCGTACGCCAAGTGGCCGACCGGCATCTATGTGATCTGGTATCCCGTCAAATCCAGGCGCGCCACCGACGCGCTCGCGCAAGCTGTGGCGCGGGCTGCAGCCGCAGCCAAGCCTCAGGGGAAATGCCTACGGCTCGAATTCAGCGTCGCACCGCAAAGTACCGACGCACCACTCGTCACGACGGGGCTTTTGATCGTCAACCCACCCTTTACGCTGCAGGGCGAGCTCAAGACCATCCTGCCGGAGCTCGAAAAGCCGCTCGGCCAGGGCGGCGCGGCCCGTTTCCGCCTGGAGGTACCGAAGCCCTAAAGTAGTACACCTATTGGGAAAACTATGCATGAACGGTAGTCAATCTGCAAAGAACCGTATTATGCTGTGTCCCGTGACTGGCTTTGCGTTCCGCTTCCGCGAATGGTTGCGGCGGAGTGAAGGCCTCAGAAGGATCCAGGCGGACTGACACGTCCGTCCAAGGGTGGCCAGCTCCCGGGCTCGTATGTCCGGTCATGCCGAGGTGCGAGTCTGCATCACGGCGGAGGAGCAATGCGGGGGAGGAGTCCCGATGGCCATGACGGGCACGGTTAAATTTTTCAACGGCGAGCGCGGTTACGGCTTCATCAAGCCGGACGATGGCGGTCGCGACGTCTTCGTTCACATCACGGCGGTGGAGCGGGCGGGACTGAAGGACCTCACCGAAGGACAGCGTATCACTTTCGAAGTCGAGCCGGACAAGAAGGGCAAGGGACCCAAGGCGGTCAACCTGGTGATCCTCTCTTAGGCGAAGCCTGACGCAAAAAAGTCCCGGCCGCGAGGCCGGGAGGTTTAGGTCCGGTATTTTCTTCTTTAGCTATCAGAAGTGATAGTTCACGCCTGCACGCACCACGCTGGCGCTATAGCCGTTCGACACGCCGGTGATCGCGAACTGGCTCGAAGACAGATCGAGGAAGAGATATTCGATCTTGGCGCTCCAGTTCTGCGCGATGCCGAACTCGGCGCCGACACCTGCAGTCCAGCCCACCGTGGTGTGCGACTCCGTCCAGCCAAAAGTCTCCGCACGCAACTCGCCGAATGCAAGACCGGCGGTGCCGTAGAACAGGATGTTGTTGAAGGCGTAGCCGGCGCGACCGCGCAACGTTCCGAACCAGGGATTGGAAAACTTCCACGGCGCGAACGTATCGTCGGCGCCGGCCGCCTGGATATCGCCTTCCACGCCGAACACCCACGGGCCGTTCTGGAAGTTGTAGCCGGCCTGGATGCCGCCGACGAAGCCGGCCGGATTGGCGGGATTGTTGCTCACCGAGCCCCATTCATAGCCGAGATTGGCGCCGAGATAGGGACCGGCCCAGCTATAGGCATTGAGCGGCTGGTTGACGGTATAGGCTGCTTGCCGTCCGTAATTGAGATCGGCGGCCTCTGCCGAAGCGCTCCAGCCGGCGGCAACCAGAGCCGCAGCGCCCATAACGAGCCCCTTCATCACACACTCCAACGCAACTGCCGCAAGGCCATCGCGGTCTGCATGCGCAGTCGCGCAAGGCAAAGCCGCATGGTTACGGAACCAAGAACTTTTCGCGTAGGATTTATCGAGAGTTTTAAGTTAAAGGGTTGTTAAGCGCGGTTACCGCCCGCTTAACAGTCTTAAGGAAGCGTTACCGGGAACACCGCGCGCGGTCCGCTCAGCCAGCCCGGTGAAACTTCAAATCGGCACGCCCAGCGCCTAAATTCGCACTATGGATCACGATTCCTCCGACACCCCGGACACTGCACGCGCGCGAAAGGTGCGGCGCGGCGCAGCGCCGGACGCCCCGCCGCAGGAGCTGACGCCGCCCGACGTCGATCCCGTGACGAATGGCAGCGATGACGAGGATGAGGCGCGGCTCCCGGATATCCTGGAAGAGACTGGCGCGGTCGGCGAAGGTCCGCTTGCGACCGGACATGACGCGATCGAGCGCGCGGTACGGCTCGCCCCCACTTCGGCGGGCGTCTACCGCATGCTCAATGCGAACAACGACGTGCTCTATGTCGGCAAGGCCAAGAACGTCAAAAAGCGCCTCTCCAACTACGCGCGCGTGGGCGCGCAGCAGCCGGCGCGCATCCTGCGCATGATCGCGGCGACGGTCTCGGTCGAGATCGTCTCGACCACGACCGAGACCGAGGCGCTGCTGCTCGAGGCCAACCTCATCAAGCAGCTCCGGCCGCGCTTTAACGTGCAGCTGCGCGACGACAAGTCGTTTCCCTACATCCTGATCACCGGCGACCATTGGGCGCCGCAGATCCTCAAGCATCGCGGCGCGCAGACCCGGCCCGGGCGCTATTTCGGCCCGTTCGCTTCCGCCGGCGCCGTCAACCGCACCATCACTGCCTTGCAGCGCGCCTTCTTGATCCGCTCCTGCACCGATTCGTTTTTCGAGAGCCGCACGCGGCCCTGCCTGTTGCACCAGATCCGCCGCTGTGCCGGCCCCTGCACCCGCGAGATCGACTTCCCGGGCTATGCGACGCTGGTGCGGGAAGCGACCGACTTCCTCTCCGGCAAGAGCCACGCCGTGAAGCAGGAGCTTGCGGGCGAGATGGAGAAGGCCTCGGGCGAGCTCGAATTCGAGCGCGCCGCGCTCTATCGCGACCGTCTCGCCGCACTGTCGGCGATCCAGTCGCAACAGGGCATCAATCCGCGCACCGTGGAAGAAGCCGACGTGTTTGCGATCCACCAGGAGGGCGGTTTCTCCTGCGTCGAGGTGTTCTTCTTCCGCACCGGGCAGAACTGGGGCAACCGCGCCTATTTTCCGCGGGCAGAGAAGACGTTCACGCCGGAAGAGGTGCTGGGCTCGTTCCTCGCCCAGTTCTACGACGACAAGCCACCGCCGAAGATCATCCTGCTCTCGCATGAGATCGAGGAAAGCGAGCTGCTTGCCAACGCGCTGTCAATCAAGGCCGGCCACAAGGTCGAGGTTTCCACGCCGAAGCGCGGCGAGAAGAAGGAGCTCGTCACCCATGCCCTGACCAACGCGCGGGAAGCGCTGGGACGGAAGCTCGCGGACACCGCGACGCAGGGCCGCCTGCTGGAAGCGATGGCCGCGACCCTTACCCTGCCCCATCCGCCGAAGCGCATCGAGGTCTACGACAACAGCCATATCCAGGGCACCAATGCGGTCGGCGCCATGATCGTCGCGGGGCCCGACGGCTTCGTGAAGAACCAGTACCGCAAATTCAACATCAAGTCGGAAGGGCTCACGCCCGGGGACGACTATGCGATGATGCGGGAAGTCTTGCAGCGCCGCTTCAAGCGGCTGCTCAGTCCGCCCGAGGAGACTGCGAAGGCCAGGGACGACGACTTCCCACAATGGCCCGACCTCGTGATCATCGACGGCGGCCGCGGCCAGCTCAACGCTATCAGGGAGATTTTCGAGAGCCTCGGGCTGACCCAGGTGTCGCTGATGTCGGTCGCCAAGGGGCCGGACCGCGACGCCGGGCGCGAGACCCTGTTCATGCCGGACCGCGAGGCGATCAAGCTCGAACCGCGCGATCCCGTGCTTTATTTCATTCAGAGGTTGCGGGACGAGGCCCACCGGTTCGTCATCGGCTCGCACCGCAAGCTGCGCAAGAAGGACATCCGCGAGGCCGGTTTGCAGGAGATCCCGGGCATCGGCCCGTCACGCAAACGTGCCTTGCTGCATCATTTCGGAACCTTGAAGGAGATCGAGCGGGCGTCGATCGCCGATCTCGGCAAGGTTCCGGGGGTGAGCGCGGAAAGCGCCCGCAAGATTTTCGAATATTTCCATCCCCAGCCGGGATGAACTAAAGGGGGCCGTGGTCATATGGGCGTCGCATCCCGCACCCCATTTGGGGAGTGGGACGGTTGACCTTCAGGCTGCAGCGGTATTGGTAGAACGGATGAACATCGCCACGACACGAGGGACGAACAGCCGCGCGATGTCCCTCCCGAACATCCTGACCTATGGCCGGATCGCCGCGATCCCGGTCGTGGTCGGATGCATCTACGCCCAGTCGATCCTGGACGGGCCGCTGTGGCTGCGCTGGGTGGCGGTTGCCATCTTCATCGCGGCGGGGGTGACGGATTACCTCGACGGCTATTATGCGCGGATCTGGAACCAGCAGTCAGCCTTCGGCCGGATGCTCGACCCGATCGCCGACAAGCTCCTGGTCGCCTCGTGCCTTCTGATGCTGGCGGCCGACGGCATCATCCACGGCTGGTCGCTGTGGGCTGCCATCGTGATCCTGTGCCGCGAGATCCTGGTGTCGGGCCTGCGCGAATATCTGGCGGCGCTGCGCGTCAGCGTGCCCGTGACCAAGCTTGCGAAGTGGAAGACGACGGTCCAGCTCGTTGCGATCGGCTTCCTGCTCGCGGGCGAGGCCGGCGACCAGGTGGTGCCGGTGGTGACCCAGATCGGCCTGCTCTTGCTGTGGGCGTCGGCGCTGCTCACCATGTACACCGGCTATGACTATTTCCGCGCCGGCATCCATCACCTCATCAAGGAGGATGAGGGATGAAGGTGAAATATTTCGCCTGGGTGCGCGAGCGCATCGGCAAGGCGGAGGAGACGATCGAGCCGCCGGCGAGCGTGCGGACGATCGAGGAGCTGATCGCCTGGCTGTCCGGCCGGAGCGAGGCCTACGCCTATGCGTTCGAGAAGCCGAAGGTGATCCGTGCCGCGATCGACCACGCCCACGTCAAGCCGAATGCGGCGATCGCCGGCGCCCGCGAGATCGCGTTCTTCCCGCCGATGACCGGCGGCTAGCGTCGCGCGCATGACCGGCCCTGTCACCATCCGCATCCAGCAAGACGATTTCGACGTCGCGCGCGAGATCGCTGCGCTGACGAACGGTCGCACCGACATCGGCGCGGTCGTAAGCTTCTCCGGGATCTGCCGCGGCGACGAGGACAGCGCGAAGATTTCGGCGCTGAAGCTCGAACACTATCCGGGCATGGCCGAAGAGGAGATCAAACGCCACGTCGACGAGGCCATCTCGCGCTGGCCGCTCGACGGCGTCACTGTGATCCATCGCGTCGGCCGGATCACGCCCGGCGAAAACATCGTGCTGGTGGTGACTGCCTCGCAGCATCGCCAGGCGGCGTTCCAGGCCGCCGAATTCCTGATGGACTACCTGAAAACCAGCGCGCCGTTCTGGAAGAAGGAAGAGAGCGCAGCCGGCACCGGCTGGGTCGAGGCTAATACCCGCGACGACCAGGCCGCCGCACGCTGGACCAGATCCTGATGGCAAAAGCGTCCAAGAAGACCACGCGCGGCCGCGCCGCACCAAAGCTTGCGAAGGTCGCAGCCGGCGAGCTCGTGACGCTGCTCGATTTCGTCCGCTATGCGGTGAGCCGGTTCGTCGAAACCAGGCTTGCCTTCGCGCATGGCACCACCGATCCGGTGGCGGAAGCTGCCTTCCTTGTCTGCGAGGCGCTGCATCTCAATCCCGAGCAGTTCGAACCCTTTGCCAATGCCCGCGTCACCGCGGCGGAAGGCAAGACCCTCCTTGCGCTGATCAACGCGCGCGTCACCACACGCAAGCCGGCCGCCTATCTCGTCAACAAGATCTACATGCGCGGCCTGCCCTTCTACGTCGACGAGCGCGTGATTGTGCCGCGTTCCTTCATCGGCGAGCTCCTGGATTCGCATTTCGGCGGTGACGGCGAGGCCGGCTCGCTGATCGACGATCCGATTGCCGTCGAGCGCGTGCTCGATCTCTGCACGGGCTCCGGCTGCCTTGCGATCCTCGCCGCACTGCATTTCCCGAATGCCGAGGTGGATGCTGTCGACATCTCCAAAGGCGCGATCGAGGTTGCCGCGCGTAATGTCGCCGACTACGGTCTCGAAGACCGCGTCACGCTCCATCGCGGCGACCTGTTCGCGGTGCTCGGCAACGCGCGCTACGACCTGATCATCTCCAACCCGCCTTATGTCGATGCCGAAGGGATGGCGTCACTGCCGCCGGAATGCCGCGCAGAACCGAAGCTCGCCTTCGATGGCGGCGCCGACGGGCTCGATGTCGTGCGCCGCATCCTGCAAGACGCACCTCGCTACCTCACGCCCGAGGGCGGACTGCTGTGCGAGATCGGCCGCGGCCGCGAGCGGATCGATGAGGCGTTCCCCGAACTGCCGCTGCTCTGGCTCGACACCGAGGATTCCGAGGGCGAGGTGTTCTGGATCGCGGCCGCGGATCTCGGCTGAATTCGCATCCTCCGGAACAAGTCAAACGCCTCCACGTTCATCACGATAATGCCGTAAGCCTCGGCCACTGGAGGATTGTTCGCATGCTTGCGCCATCGGGCGAATTGCTGCGCGTCGGAATGGCGCTCAAGCTCCACCACCTCAGGCGCGCCGCCCGGTCGTATGTGCGCGACCGCACCAGCCAGGCCACCGGCAAGGCGACGTCGTATGCGGTCGCCGCCGGGCTGTTCGCCGTCGCGGGCCTGTTCGTCATCGCCGCCTTTTTCGTCGGACTGATGGCGCTGTTCCGCTGGGTCGAGCTCACCTATGGAATGTTCTGGGCCTTCGGCGCCGCCGGCGCCGTGCTTCTGGTGCTGGCGGCGATCTGTGCCGCCGTCGCAATGGCCCAGGTGAAACGCCGGCCCAAAGCGGTCGTGCCGCTCGCCAGCCGGCTGCGGGTTGCGATCGCCACGCCCCGGATTCCGCGTGGAACGGTCAAGGAGGCCGTGAAGGAGGTCGCGACCACGATCCCGCTGGTGCCGCTCGCGCCGGGCGAAAAGGGGCATCGCAACGGCGGTTCGCCGGCCCGGGGCAACCGCTCGGTGCAGCTTGGCCTGATGCTCGCAGCCATCGGGCTGTTGGGTTTAACCGCGGCGCGCCGGAGGCGCCACAACCGTCGATTGGACGCATGATGACACCGCGGCGCGAGCAGCTCGACGATTGGCTGCTCGTCGCCGCCACGACGGTGTTGGTGCTGACGGCGGAACGCTACTTTCAGGGCTACATCTCGCCGCGATCAGCCAACGTCGAGGACCGCCGCAACGCGGAAGGCAACTCGCCCGAAACCAGTCCCTCTCGTGCCGCCTTGCAGGGCGGCCATGGCCGCCGGTCCGGAAGCCCTTTCAGGATTCCCTTCGCCGGCTGGAAGGACATTCTCTGGCGCACCTACCAGCGCATCGACGAGGATCGACTGCTCGCAACCGCGGGCGGCGTGGTCTTCTTCGGACTGCTTGCGATTTTTCCCGCCGTCACTGCGCTCGTCTCGTCTTACGGCCTGTTCGCCAACCCCTCGACGATCAGCGCCAACCTCCAGACGCTCGCGATGATGCTGCCCGAGGGTACGTTCCAGATCATCGAGGACCAGATCGGGCGGGTGGTGTCGAAGGGCAACACGGCGCTTGGCGCCACCTTCCTGTTCGGTCTCGTGCTGGCGATCTGGAGCGCCAATGCCGGCGTCAAATCCATCATCGACGCGCTCAACGTCGCCTATGAGGAGCGCGAGAAGCGCAGCTTCATCCGGCTCAATCTGGTGTCGCTGGCTTTCACCGTCGGCGGCATCGCCGCGCTCCTGCTGATGGTCGGCACAGTCGTCGCCTTCCCGCTCGCGCTGAACCATCTCGGGCTCGCCCCGGAGAGCAAGCTGATCGTCGCGCTGGCGCGATGGCCGCTGCTGTTCGGCATCCTGCTGGTCGCGCTCGCCATCCTCTACCGCTTCGCGCCCAGCCGCGACGCCGCGCGCTGGGAATGGCTCAGCATCGGCGCGGTGACTGCCTCCGTCCTGTGGATCGCCGGCTCGGCGCTGCTCTCCTGGTATCTCTCGGAATTCGGCAATTACAGCGCCACCTACGGCTCGCTGGGAGCAGCGATCGGTTTGATGATGTGGATGTGGATGTCCGCCATCGTCGTCATGTTCGGGGCCGAGCTGAACTCGGAGATCGAGCGGCAGACCTTGCGGGACACCACCACGGGCAAGCCCAGGCCGCTCGGCAGCAGGGAAGCCGTCTCGGCCGATACGGTCGGCGCAGCCGCGCCATCCTAAAGCATGATCCGGAAAAGTGCGAAGCGGTTTTCCGGAAAGATCATGCGCAAACAACAACCTAAAGCGCGATGACGATTCATCCTGATCTCATCGCGCTTTAGTCCGATCGCGTGATCAGGCCGGATATGCTCCGGCCTGATCCAATCTTTTCCGCGCTTAGCGCTTCGTGATCACCGCCTCCAGATACTCGCTGTGCACGACCACCGTGCCGTCATCGGCATGGTTGAACTCGCCGACGAGGCTCAAGAGATCGCGGCGCAGTTCCGCTTGGCCATTATCGTCGAGGGCGGCAAAGGCTTTCAGCATCGGACCGTAGAACGACTTGAAAACGTCGAGCCAGTGCTCGGGCGAGCGGTAACGGAACACGAACATTCGGGGCTCGGCGACAATCTCCGATGCCTGGCCGCCGAACATCTCCTCGAGCCGGGCCTTTGTGCCCCACAGAGCCGGCGATTTCACCCCGGCCGGCGGCGGCAGGTGCTTGCCGAGTGTCTTGAAGAGCTGCCCGATAAAGCCCTGCGGCGTCCAGTTGGCGAGCCCGACCTTGCCGCCGGCCCTGCACACTCGCGCAAGCTCGGAGGCCGCCTTGTCCTGATTGGGCGTGAACATCACGCCAAAGGTCGAAATCACCACGTCGAAGGAGGCGTCCGGGAACGGCAGCGCCTCGGCGTCCGCCTCACGGAACGAGATGGTGAGGTGCTCGGCCGCTGCGCGCTCGCGGCCGCGTTCGAGCAACGCCGGCACGTAGTCGGTCGAGGTCACATCGCACCAGCGCCGCGCCGCAGCGAGCGTGGCATTGCCGTTGCCGGCGGCGACGTCGAGCACCTTGCTGCCGGCACGCAGGTCGAGCGCCTCGCAAATCTGCTCGCCGACGATCTGCAAGGTCGTGCCGACCACGGCATAGTCGCCGGACGACCAGGCGCCGTGCTGGCGCTGCTTGAGCGCGGCGAGGTCCGGCTGGGCGTCGGCGGGCTTGCTGAGTGCTGCGGAAGTCGACATGAAAATTTCCTCCGGTTGAAGATGCCGGGACGATAGAGCGCAGGCCCGTGACTGGCTTTGAGAGCGCCGTTATTTTACGTTGAGAGCGCCTTGATTTCTGAGCGGGAGCCGGGCGTGGCGTTCCAGTTCGAGGATTTTTCGCTGGATCCCGAGCGCCGCGAATTGCGGCGCGCAGATCACCTCGTCGCGCTCGAGCCGCAGGTATTCGATCTGTTGATCCATTTGATCCGCAACCGCGACCGCGTGGTGACGCGCGACAATCTGCTCGATGCGGTGTGGAACGGGCGCGTCGTCTCGGACTCCACGCTCGCAAGCCGCATCAACGCAGCACGGCGCGCGATCAACGACACCGGCGAGGAACAACGGCTGATCCGCACCGTGGCGCGCAAGGGCGTGCGCTTCGTCGGCGACGTCGTCGAAACGAGCAAAGCTGACCCGTCGGCAACGCCGGACGCGCGGAAGCAACCGTCCGCCCAGCCGCTGCCCGACCGGCCGGCAATCGCCGTGCTGCCCTTCACCAACATGAGCGGCGATGCGGAGCAGGAGTATTTTTCCGACGGCATCAGCGAAGACATCATCACGGCGCTGTCGAAGCTGCGTTGGTTCTTCGTGATCGCGCGCAACTCCTCATTCATCTACAAGGGGCGGACGGTTCATCTGCGGGAGGTCGCAGACGAACTCGGCGTCCGCTACGTCGTCGAAGGAAGCGTGCGCAAGGGCGGCGACCGCGTACGCATCACCGCGCAGCTCAACGACGTCGCGACCGGCAGCCATCTCTGGGCGGAACGTTACGATCGCGAGCTCGCCGACGTGTTCGCGGTACAGGACGAGATCACCGAAGCCATCGTCGCCGCGATCGAGCCGCAGCTCTATGCGGCAGAAAATTTTCGCGCCCAGCGCAAGCCGCCCGACAGCATGGATGCGTGGGACCTGGTGATGCGGGCGCTCGCCCATTACTGGCGCGTGACGCGACAGGACCATGTGGTCGCGCAGGCCTTGCTGGAGAAGGCCATCGCGCTCGACCCGAATTACGGCAAGGCGCTGGGCCTGCTTGGAACCAGCTACATGTTCACCGCTCATATGGGCTGGATGGACATGGCCGCCGCAATGCCGATCGCCGAGCGCGCCGCGCTCGCCGCGATCCGGGCCGACGACGAGGATCCCTGGGCCCATAATGCGCTCGGCCACGTCCATCTGTTCGCGCGCCATTTCGAGGATTCGCTCGCCGAATTCGAGACTGCGCTGCGGCTCAATCCGAGCTACGCGCTGGCGCAGGGCTATTATGGGCTGGCGCTCAGCTATTGCGGCCGCTGGCAGGATGCTGACGAGGCGGCGCGCCGTGCCATCCGTCTCAGCCCGCGCGACCCCTATGCGCCGGTCTATTTCGGCATCAAGGCCTATGCCCGCTTCCTCGGCGGCGATTATGAGGAGGCGATCCGGCTCGCGCACGAGGCCTTGCGACAGCGCAGCGATTTCGTCGGCGCGCACAGGGTGCTGACCTCGGCGGCCGGCATGGCCGGCCGTGCGGACCTTGCCCGCTCCGCTTTGCAGGAGCTGCGCCGGGCCCAGCCGAACGTCTCGCTCGCCTGGATCGCCGAGTTCATGCCGATCAAGCTCGCGACCGACCGCGACCGCTACCTGGAAGGCTTTCGCCGCGCCGGTCTCACCTAGCGCGCGACGACGCCCTATCCCCGCGAATCAACAATGATGTTAAGGTCACCCTCGCTCGGGGGCGTTTAACAAGAGCGTGCCAGAGACGTGCCCGTGTTTTCCCGGGTGGGGCAGTCAGCACTAGAGGGCGTAGCGCGCGGCATGATTCGCATCTCGACGATCTTCATCGCCATCTGCATGGTGCTGGTCGCAGCCTCGCTCGGCCTCGTCCTTCATTCGGTGGCCGGCATCAGCGGAACCGAATCCGCGATCGTGGCATTGACGGCGCTGACCTTCCTGATCCTGTACAACGCGGTCTCGATGCGCCTGCGCGACCGCAGCGACGTCGGCAACCAGATCGCCGATCTGTCGCGCGGCACCGCCGATCTCGCCCGCCAGGTCGCCGAATTCGGCCGCCGGCTCGCAGCGGTCGAGGGACGCGTCGCGTCGGCCAATTCCACCAACGCGGACCGCATCCAGTCGGTGGTCGGCGAGATCAACGAGCTCGGCGGCCTGGTCAAGGAGCTCGCCGCCACCCTGGCGACGCATGAGGACCTGCTGGCGACGGACGCGCCAGCGCCCGCTGCGCAGCCGGAAGCCGAGACGGCGCATGAACTTTTGGCAGCACCGGAGCCCCGGCCGGCCGCGCCGCCGCCGGTTCCGCCGGCACCCCCGAGCGCTCCCGTCGCCACCGCCGGTGCCCGCAACCAGGCGCAACTGCTCGCGACGCTGCGCAGCGCGATCGACGAGAACCGCATCGACATCTTTCTCCAGCCGATGGTGACGCTGCCGCAGCGCAAGGTCCGCTTCTACGAGGCGGTGACCCGGGTGCGCGACGGGCGCGACCAGCTCATCGCCGCCGAGGAGTTCATCAGCATCGCAGAGGCCTCGGGGCTCATCGGGCGCATCGACAACATTGTGATGCTGCGTTGTGTGCAAGTGCTGCGCCGGTTGATGGTGCGCAACAAGGACGTCGGCGTGTTCTGCAACGTTGCGGCCTCCACGCTCGGCAATTCCACCACCTTTGCGCAATGCCTCGACTTCCTCGAGGCCAACCGGGCGCTCGCGCCCTCGCTGGTGCTCGAATTCAAGCAGTCGACGTTCCGCAATCTCGGCCCCGCCGAGACCGAGAATCTGGCGGCGCTCGCCCAGCGCGGCTTCCGCTTCTCGATCGACCACGTCACGGACCTGCGCATCGAACCGCGCGAGCTCGCCGACCGCGGCGTGCGCTTCATCAAGGTGCCGGCTGCGCTGCTGCTCGATCCCAAACAGGCCTCGACCTCTGACATCCATCCGTCCGACCTGTCCGACCTGCTCGGCCGCTTCGGCATCGACCTCATCGCCGAGCGGATCGAGGGCGAGCGCGCGGTGGTCGACTTGCTCGACTACGATGTGCGGTTCGGCCAGGGGTTCCTGTTCGCCCCACCCCGGCCATTGCGGCCGGAAGGTGCATCTGCTACCGCCGGAGCCGCGCCGGACCAGGCGCAGCAACAGGTATCCAATGGCTCCGTCCCGTCCAGCTCAGGCGAAACGGCTTCCGCGCCGCCGCCACAGCGCATCACCGGCAATGCAGCGCTCGCGCGCCGCATCTGACCGGCCGTCCGTGCCATGACCACGCTGCATTTCGTCGAGAGCCTGCGTGAGCTGGTCGCGGGCGTGGACGTCGTGCTCAGCGACATCTGGGGCGTGGTCCATAACGGCCTCGAGTCCTTCCCCGAAGCCTGCGAGGCGCTGCACAATTTCCGGCAGCAGGGCGGTACGGTCGTCCTGATCACCAACGCGCCGCGACCGGCGGATTCGGTCCAGCGGCAATTGCGCAAGCTTGGCGTTGCCGACGAGACCTATGACGCCATCGTCTCCTCGGGCGATCTGACGCGGCTCTATGTCGCCGATCATCCCGGCCGCAAGATGTTCTGGCTCGGCCCCGAGCGCGACGGCTCGATCCATCGCGGGCTCGACGCGGTGCTCGCGCCGCTGGAGGAGGCCGACTACATCGTCTGCACCGGCCTCTATGACGACGAGACCGAGTCGGCGGAAGATTATCGCGGCATGATGCTAAAGGCGCGCGAGCGCAAGCTCACGCTGGTCTGCGCCAACCCCGATATCGTGGTCGAGCGCGGCGACCGGCTGATCTATTGCGCCGGCGCCATCGCCGAGCTCTACCGCGAGCTCGGCGGCGAGGTGATCTTCTACGGCAAGCCGCACCGGCCGATCTACGAGCGCGCGATGGCCCTCGCCGGCGAGCGTCAGGGCCACCAGATCGATCGCAGGAAGGTGCTGGCGATCGGCGATTCCGTGCGCACCGACTTAACCGGCGCGCGCGAGTTCGGCATCGACTGCCTGTTCGTCACCCGCGGTATCCATTCCGAGGAGTTCGAGGGCCTCGACCAACTCGATCCGGCCTCGGTGCTGGAGCTGTTCGGCCACCCGCCGAAGGCGCTGATGCGCGAATTGAAGTGGTAAATGCATGACCGTCATTCCGGGGCAGTGCGCCAGCACCGAACCCGGAATCTCGAGATTCCGGGTTCGCCCTTCGGGCCCCCGGAATGACGACAAAAAATAAATGCCCGGGACGAGCCCGGGCATCCAAATCTCTCCGTGATGGGAGATGGAGCGCTTACGCGCTCGCCATGTCCGGGAAGACCGCCTCGATCTTGGTCTTCAGCGTCGCCGCGTTGAACGGCTTGACGATATAGTTGTTCACGCCGGCCTTCTTGGCCGCGATCACGTTCTCGGTCTTGGATTCCGCCGTGATCATGATGAAGGGCGTGGTCGCGAGGTTGGGATCGGCCCGCACTTCGCGCAGGAGGTCGTAGCCCGTCATCGGCTCCATGTTCCAGTCGGAAATCACGAGCCCGTACTTCTTGCCGCGCATCTTGTTCAGCGCCGCCGAGCCGTCGCTGGCGTCGTCGATATTATCGAAGCCAAGCTGCTTCAGCAGATTCCGAATGATACGGATCATGGTGCTGTAGTCATCAACCACCAGAACCGACATCGACAAATCAACCGCCATCTCGACTCCCCCAAACGCAACAGGAAATATTAACGATCGAACTGCCGGGCCCGACGCCCCGCAGTTCCATGTCAAAGGACTAGCACCAAGGCGTTAAACAGCGCGTTAATTGGCTCTGGCCGGAAAGCCCGGAAATGCCGGACAATGCGGCCACATCCCCCGCTTGACTTCGCCTGGCGCGTCACGTCACGGTTTCGGGCCGACCCGCCCCCCAGAGAATTCCCCTGATGGCTCCGCATTTTATCGTTATCCGCGATTCCACGCCGGCTCACGCGATCCCGAGGGGTGCCGTGGTCGCCATGGGCAATTTCGACGGTGTTCATCTCGGCCATCGGGCGGTGATTGCGGCTGCACTGGAGATGGGCCGGACGCATAACCGGCCTGCTTTTGCGCTCACTTTCGAGCCGCATCCGCGGCGGTTTTTCAGCCCCAATACCCCGCAATTCCGCCTCACGGATGAGCGGGCCAAGCTGCGGCTTCTGGCCGGCACCGGGCTTGCCGGAGCCGTGGTCATGACCTTCGACAAGACCCGCGCCGGGACATCAGCACAAGATTTCATTCACCATGACCTGATCGGCCGGCTCGGGGTCAGCGGGATCGCGGTCGGCTACGACTTTCATTTCGGCAAGGGTCGGGTCGGCTCGCCGAGCCTGCTCGTCAATGAGGCGCCCCGGCTGGGTATCGAGGTCGACGTCCAGCCGCATGTCGATATCGACGAGCGGCCGGTCTCCTCCAGCGCGATCCGCACCGCGCTCGCCGAAGGCCAGCTCATTGAGGCCACGACCATGCTGGGCGCGCCCTGGTTCGTGACCGGCGACGTCATCCACGGCGAGAAGCGCGGCCGCGACCTCGGCTATCCCACCGCCAATATCCGCCTCGACGCCAATTGCGCCCTCAAGCACGGCATCTACGCGGTCCGGGTCGGCCGCGGGGCGGAGCGGCTGGAGGGGGTTGCAAGCTTCGGCCGGCGCCCGACATTCGATAATGGCGCGCCGCTGCTCGAAATCTTCCTGTTCGACTTCAAGGGCGACCTCTACGGGCAAGAACTCGATTGCGCGTTCATCGGCTTCATTCGCGAGGAACTGAAGTTCGACGGCATCGAGCCGCTGATCCGCCAGATGGACGAGGATTCCGCCCGCGCGAGGGTCCTGCTGGCAGCCGCCCCTAACGCCTTCCCGAAGCTGGGAAGCGTCGACTGAGGCCCCAAAACGCCCCCCCCCGGCCCTTTGCGATTTGGCCGCCCGGCTGCTAAGGAGAGCCCATGTTTGCGCGGCGCATCATAAGGATTAGCGGCCCGGCTTCCGTCTGAGCTTTGGCTCGGCGCAAGACCGGGATTTCCGCGTTTCGCCCCGCGATCGTGATCGCATTCCTTCCGCGCCCTTCCGAGCCAGATCATTCATGTCCGAAAAGCCGCAAAAGTCCGAAGCCAAAGACTATTCCAAAACCCTGTTCCTGCCGCAGACGGAATTCCCGATGCGCGCCGGCCTGCCGCAGCGCGAGCCGGAGATCCTCAAGCGCTGGTACGAGATCGGCCTCTACGAGAAGCTGCGCGAGAGCGCCAAGGGCCGCGACAAATTCGTGCTGCATGACGGCCCGCCCTACGCCAACGGCAACATCCACATCGGCACGGCGCTGAACAAGATCCTCAAGGATCTCGTCACCAAGAGCCAGCAGATGCTCGGCTTCGATTCAAACTATGTGCCCGGCTGGGACTGCCACGGCCTGCCGATCGAGTGGAAGGTCGAGGAGGAGCACTACCGCAAGAAGGGCAAGCAGAAGCCCGATTTCCGCGACTCTGCGGCGATGGTCGACTTCCGCCGGGAGTGCCGCGCCTATGCGACGCACTGGCTCAACGTGCAGCGCGAGGAGTTCAAGCGTCTCGGCGTGATCGGCGACTGGGCCCATCCCTACGCCACCATGAGCTATCCGGCGGAAGCCCAGATCGCGCGTGAACTGATGAAGTTCGCCGCCAACGGCACGCTCTATCGCGGCTCCAAGCCGGTGATGTGGAGCGTGGTCGAGAAGACCGCGCTTGCCGAAGCCGAGGTCGAATATGAGGACTACACCTCGGACATGGTCTGGGTGAAATTCCCGGTTTCGCAAGTCCCCTATGGCCCCCAGGGCCAACGGCTCGAACCTAACGAGGAATACCCGGAGATGAGGCCGATGCTTCCAGAAGGCGCATCGGTTGTGATCTGGACGACCACGCCATGGACGCTGCCGGGCAACCGCGCGATCAGCTACTCCGACAAGATCGCTTACGGCCTTTATCGGGTAACGGACGCTCCCGCAGACAATTGGGCGCGAGTTGATGATCTTCTCATCCTTTCTGACAAGCTAGCCCCGGACGTTTTCAAACAGGCCCGCGTTGAGGCATTTGAACGGGTTTCGGACGTGTCCGCCGCAATGCTGAGTCAAATGACCTGCGCGCATCCTCTGCGCGGGCGCGGATATGATTTCATTGTTCCGCTTCTCGAAGGCGATCATGTCACCGACGATACCGGCACTGGTTTCGTGCACACTGCTCCAGGGCATGGCCGTGAGGACTTCGACGTCTGGATGGAGAACAAGTCACTGCTCGATGCAGGGAAGATCAATACTACAATTCCCTACACAGTCGACGAGAACGGCGCGTTTACCGATCACGCGCCCGGGTTTACCGGCAAGCGCGTAATTAATGACAAGGGCGAAAAAGGTGACGCCAACGAGGCGGTAATCAAGGCTCTGGTCGAGGCAGGCAAGTTGTTGGCACGCGGCCGACTCAAGCACCAGTATCCGCATTCCTGGCGCTCAAAAAAGCCGGTGATCTACCGCAATACGCCGCAGTGGTTCATTGCGATGGACCAGTCAATCACCGCTACGCCTATCAAATGGTGGCCAGACTCTGGGTTTGCTTCCTCGGATACGCTGCGAAACAGGGCGCTCAAAGCAATCTCGGTGACGCAATGGGTTCCGCCCTCCGGACAGAACCGCATCAACGGCATGATCGAGGCGCGCCCCGACTGGGTGATCTCGCGCCAGCGTGCCTGGGGCGTGCCGATTGCCGTGTTCGTACGCGAGAAGGGGGACGGCTCGGCCGAGATCCTTCAGGACGAGGCGGTCAACACGCGCATTGGCGACGCCTTCGAGAAGGAAGGCGCCGACGCCTGGTACATGGACGGCGCCCGCGAGCGCTTCCTCGGAAGCCGCGCCAATGAGGACTGGAAGAAGGTCGACGACATCCTCGACGTCTGGTTCGATTCAGGCTCGACCCACGCCTTCGTGCTGGAAGACCCCGTGCATTTCCCCGGCCTCGCCGGCATCAAGCGCAAGGTCGACGGCGGCACGGACACAGTGATGTATCTGGAGGGCTCGGACCAGCATCGCGGCTGGTTCCATTCCTCGCTGCTGGAAAGTTGCGGCACGCGCGGACGCGCGCCCTATGACATCGTGCTGACCCACGGCTTCACCCAAGCCGAGGACGGCCGCAAGATGTCGAAGTCGCTCGGCAACACCATCGAGCCGCAGGCCGTTATCAAGGAATCCGGCGCCGACATCCTCCGGCTCTGGGTCGCGTCCTGCGACTACACCGACGACCAGCGCATCGGGCCCGAGATCCTGAAGAACACGGTCGAGACCTACCGCAAGCTGCGCAACACCGTGCGCTGGATGCTCGGCACGCTACATCACTACAAGCCGGCCGACGCGGTCGCGCCCGCCGAGATGCCCGAGCTCGAGCGGCTGATGCTGCACGAGCTCGCGCTCCGCGCCGAATTGATCCGCAGGGCCTATGAGACGTTCGACTTCAAGAGCGTGGTCGCAATCCTGTCCGCGTTCCTGAACAGCGAACTCTCGGCGTTCTATTTCGATATCCGCAAGGATACGCTCT
This sequence comes from Bradyrhizobium sp. Ec3.3, assembly GCF_000472925.1. Classification (GTDB taxonomy): domain Bacteria; phylum Pseudomonadota; class Alphaproteobacteria; order Rhizobiales; family Xanthobacteraceae; genus Bradyrhizobium. The sequence goes on along the minus strand of NZ_AXAS01000013.1, from coordinate 17,892 downwards.
ATTGCGATCCGCCGTCCTCGCTGACGCGCAAGGCGGCGCTGACCACGATCGATATGCTCTGCAACGCGATCCTGAAATGGCTGGCGCCGGTGCTGAGCTTCACCGCCGAGGAGGCGTGGCGGATGTACCGGCCGGATGCCGAGCCCTCGGTGCATCTGACGCTGTTCCCCGAAGGTCTCGAAAACTTGCGCGACGACAAGCTCGCCGCGAAATGGGAGATCATCCGCAACGTGCGCCGCGTCGTCACCGGTGCGCTCGAACTCGAGCGCGCGGCCAAGAACATCGGCTCGTCGCTCGAGGCATCACCGGTGATCTATATCGCCGACCGGAACACGATGATGACGCTGTTCGACGTCGATCTCGCCGAGGTCTGCATCACCTCGAATTACGAGGTGCGCGAGGGAGAGGCGCCGGCGGCTGCGTTCCGTCTCGATGCCGTTCCCGGCGTTGCCGTCGTGGTCGAGAAGGCGCAGGGCACCAAATGCGCCCGCTCCTGGAAGATCCTGCCGACTGTCGGCGAGGATGCGGAGTATCCCGACGTCACCCCGCGCGATGCCACGGCGCTGCGCGAGTGGAAGGCGTTGGGGGTGGGCATTTGATCTTAGTTGCCAACCACGATCGCGAAGGCTGATGACCACGAGTCTTTCAACCAACTTCCGCCTGGGGTTATGTGTCCCGGCCTTCGCCGGGACGACGGCGGAGTTTGGGGCCGCAGCACCATGACCCCTCTCCGCGCCGGCGTTCTGTCTGCCGTGATTTCGCTCGTGCTGGACCAGGCCTCGAAGCTCTGGCTGCTCAACGTGTTCGACCTCAACCGTCGCGGCGGGCTGAGGTTGACGTCTTTCTTCGACCTCATGCCGGCCTGGAACAAGGGCATCAGCTATGGCTGGCTGCAGACCGAAGGCGCGGCCGGGCAGATCGCGCTGATGGCGGTCAAGGCCGTCGCGGTGGTCCTGCTGGCAGTCTGGATGACCCGCGCGCAGACCCGGCTGGCAACGGTGGCGCTGGGGCTGATCATCGGCGGCGCCATCGGCAATGCCATCGACCGTCTGGCCTATGGCGCCGTGTTCGATTTCGCGCTGTTTCACGTCGAAATCGCCGGAAATACCTACAATTGGTACGTGTTTAACCTCGCCGACGTGGCCATCGTTGCTGGGGTTGCGGCCCTATTGTATGATTCCTTCCTGGGGGTACCCGCCGCAAAAGCGCCCTGATCCCGGCCGATACGGGCCCGGACGGTGGAACCTTGCTTGCGAGGGCAGGCCCGCGCAGGGCGCGGCGATCGATTACGAAACAGAACAGGTACAGCGATGCGCGAAAGCGAGCCGAAAGGTTGGATGATGCGAAGCTCGATGCACGGGCTGTTGCGCTCGCTGAAGCTTACTTCCGTCGCACTCGGCATCGGTCTCGTGATGGCGGCCGGCGCGGCCCGCGCCGGCGATGACGACGAAGAAGACGACCGGACCTTCGAGGAAAAACTCATCGACAATCTGATGTCCGGCCTCGGCGCCCAGGGCGGCCGCAGCTTGGAGAAGCCCGGCATCGAATACCGCGAACGTTCACCGCTGGTAGTGCCTCCGAAGCTCGACCTGCCTCCGCCTGCGTCGTCTGCCGAGGCGGCCGCGCCAAACTGGCCGAAGGACCCCGACGAAAGGCGCCGCAAGGAGCTTGCTGCCGCAAGAAAGAAATCCGGCACCAAATTCCAGCAGCCATGGGAAGCCGCCCGGCCGCTGACGCCAGCCGAGATGAACGCGGCCAAGACGAACGGCCCTACTCGCACCACCAGCAACGAGCCGGGCCAGCCTACTCAGAACAATCCGACCCTGAGTCCGGCCCAGCTCGGCTACACCGGCGGCCTGTTCAAACTCTTCAAGGGCGACAGCAACGAAGCCGCGGAATTCAAGTCTGAACCGCCGCGGGGATCCCTGACCGAGCCGCCGCCCGGTTACCAGACGCCCTCGCCGAATTACGCCTATGGTTCCGGGGGGCCGGACAAAACCAAGAAGACGTATTACGACGTGCAGAGCGGCAAGGAAAAAGAGCAATAGCGCTCCTGCCGGCCTTTCGTGCTCATTGAGGAACTGCCGCAATCGTCCGGTGTAGGCCGGATGCAGCACATGACTTATCTTTAACTTCACGATGACGGCGTTCTCTGCTTCGTGACGCAAAGCGCTAGGTCGCACGGTGTAGCATGCCGTGCTTTTGCACCCGGGCATTTGGGTCCGGGCTTTCACAAGGATTGTGATGTCCTCATACCGATCGGCTGCCTGCCTCCTCGCCGCGTTGCTCTCCACTTGTGCTCTTACAACCGGCGGCGCATCTGCCCAGACAACGGTAACATCCGCACCACCCAGCAGCTTCACGCTCGGTAACGGACTCCAGGTCGTGGTGATTCCCGACCACCGCACGCCCGTGGTCACGGAGATGATCTGGTACAAGGTCGGCTCGGCCGACGAGACGCCCGGCAAATCGGGGCTCGCCCATTTCCTCGAGCACCTGATGTTCAAGGGCACGGAGAAACATCCGGTCGGCGAATTCTCACAGACCGTGCTGCGCGTCGGCGGCAACGAGAACGCCTCCACCTCGGTCGACTACACCAACTACTATCAGCGCGTGCCGCGCGAGCAGCTGCCAACCATGATGGAGTTCGAAGCCGATCGCATGACGGGACTCGTGCTCAAGGACGAGAACGTGCTGCCCGAGCGCGACGTCGTGCTCGAGGAATACAACATGCGCGTTGCCAACAGTCCCGAGGCACGGCTGAACGAGCAGGTCATGGCCGCGCTCTATCTCAACCATCCCTACGGCCGGCCGATAATCGGCTGGCACCAGGAGATCGAGAAGCTCAATCGCGAGGATGCGCTGGCGTTCTACCGGCGCTTCTATGCGCCGAACAACGCGATCCTGGTGATCGCCGGCGACGTCGAGGTCGCCGACGTGCGCCCGCTGGTCGAGCGCAATTTCGGCCCGATCCCGGCACAGCCCGCGATCCCCGCGCAACGCATCCGTCCGCAGGAGCCGGAGCCGGCTGCTCCGCGCACCGTCACGCTGTCCGATCCGCGCGTCGAGCAGCCCGGCCTGCGCCGCTATTACCTCGCGCCGTCGGCAACCACGGCGGCAGCCGGCGAGAGCGCTGCGCTCGACGTGCTCGCGCAACTGATGGGCAGCGGCAGCAACTCCTATCTCTACCGCGCGCTCGTCGTCGACAAGCCGCTCGCGGTCTCCGCCAGCGCCAGCTATTCGAGCACCTCGCTCGACCCAAGCCAGTTCTCGATCGCGGCCTCGCCCAAGCAGGGCGTCAGCTTCGCGGAGGTCGAGCAGGTGATCGACGGCGTGATCGCCGACATCGTGCAAAATCCGATCCGCGCCGAGGATCTCGAGCGGGTCAAGACCCAGCTCATCGCGCAGGCGATCTATGCCCAGGACAATCAGGCCGTGCTGGCGAGCTGGTATGGCGGCGCGCTGACCACGGGCCTGTCCATCGAGGACATCCGCAGCTGGCCCGATCGCATCCGCGCCGTCACCGCCGAACAGGTGCGCGCCGCCGCGCAAAAGTGGCTCGAGAAGAAGCGCTCAGTCACCGGCTACCTGATCAAGGACACCACCACCGCCAAGCGCGAGGAGAAGCGTTCGTGACCTATTCCTTCCTCCGCGTGCGGGGCATCGCGCTCTGCGTCGTCACCTCGGTGACGCTCTCTCTGGTGTCCATCTCTCCGTCACAGGCCGCGGCCAAGATCCAGCACCTGACCTCGCCCGGCGGCATCGAAGCCTGGTTCGTGCAGGACGCGACCGTGCCACTGATCGCGATGGAGTATTCGTTTGCCGGCGGCGCGTCGCAGGACCCCAAGGACAAGCCTGGTGTCGCCAATCTCGTCGGCGACCTCCTCGACGAAGGCTCCGGCGATCTCGATTCCAAGACCTTCCACGAGCGGCTCGACCGCCGCGCCATCGAGCTCTCCTTCAACGCCAACCGCGACACCTTCCGCGGCAGCCTGCGCATGCTCCGCGACAACAAGGACGAGGCTTTCGACCTGTTGCGGATGGCGCTGACCTCGCCGCATTTCGACACCGCCGACGTCGAGCGTATCCGTTCCCAGGTCATCTCGGGCCTGCGCCGCGACACCACCAATCCGACCGCGCTCGCCAGCCGTAAACTTTCCGAGATCGCCTTCGGCGATCATCCCTACGGCCGGCCGACCAGCGGGACGCTGGAAAGCGTGCCGACCATCACGGTCGCCGACATGAAGGATTATGTCGGCCGCGTGCTGGCCAGGGACACGCTGAAGGTCGCGGTCGTCGGCGACGTCGACCCGGCAACCCTCGGCAAGCTGCTCGACAGGACGTTTGGCAGCCTGCCGGCCAAGGCGAACCTCACACAGGTCCCCGACGTCCAGCCAGCCGCACCGCCGCAGCGCGCCTTCGTGCCACTCGACGTGCCGCAGACCGTGATCACCTTTGGCGGCCCCGGCGTGAAGCGCAGCGATCCGAACTTCATGGCCGCCTACGTCGTCAACCACATCCTGGGCGGCGGCGGACTGTCGTCCCGGCTCTATCGCGAGGTGCGCGAGAAGCGAGGGCTCGCCTATTCGGTGTTTGAAGCGCTGCTGTGGATGGAGCATTCGGCCGTGTTCATCGGCAGCACCGGCACGCGGGCGGACCGCGCCGGCGACACCATCGACGCAGTCGAGAGGGAGGTGCGCCGCATCGCCGAGGAGGGACCGACGCAGAAGGAGCTCGACGAGGCGAAGTCTTATCTCAAGGGCTCGCAGATGCTGGCGCTCGATACCTCTTCCAAGCTCGCGCAGGCGCTGCTGCAGTATCAGCAGGACAAGCTTCCGATCGACTATATCGAGAAGCGCAATGCCATCGTCGATGCCGTGACGCTGGACGACGCCAAGCAGGCCGCGAAGCGGCTATGGGGCCAGGGCCTCCTGACCGTCATCGTCGGCCGCGCGCCCCAAGCGGCCGCGCAGCCCGCCGCAGCGCCCGCGCCGAAGTCGAACTGAAGTTGCGATCTCCGCAATGAATGGCCGGGCTTGCCCCGGCCATTCGCATTTTCCATGATGCAGCATTGCCAAATGAGGGTGCCCGGGATAGGTCGAGGCATCACGAAGGTGCCATCATGCTGCGGATTTCCCGCGATCTCGTCATCGACGAAGACGACATCGAGATCGGCTTCGTCCGCGCCTCCGGCCCGGGCGGACAGAATGTCAACAAGGTCGCGACCTCGGCGCAGCTGCGCTTCGACACGCGCAAGCTGACCCTGCCGGAGGACGCTGCCTTGCGCCTTGCGCGCCTTGCCGGTCAACGCATGACCAAGGACGGCGTCATCGTGATCCAGGCGCAGCGTTTTCGCACCCAGGAGCGCAACCGCCAGGACGCAATCGACCGCCTGCTCGAGATCCTGCGCGAGGCCATGGTGCGGCCGACGCCGCGCCGCGCGACGCGGCCGACCTTCGCCTCCAAGCAGCGCCGGCTCGACAGCAAGAAGCGCCGCGGCGACATCAAGGCCAGGCGCGGCGGCGGCTTCGACGATTGAACAGTTGAAAAGAATCTCCGGCCGCTGGCGACCGGAGATTTGCCGTCTCGAATCTCGGTGCTAAAGCGCGATGAGATTAGGATGAATCGTCATCGCGCTTTAGGTTGTTGTTTGAGCATGATCTCCGCGCAAACGCGTTCCGCGTTTGTCGCGAGGGAAAACCGCTCCACACATTGCGCTAACGCGGCCCTCCGGGTCCGGATCATGCTCTAGTAGCGCTTGCCGGCGGCAGCACCGCCTGACGTGGAATTGTCGACCGTCCCCTTATGCGCAGCGCTGCCGGTGGCGCCGACCGTGCCCTTCGTGCCCTTGGTCGACTTCATGCCTACCTTGTCGCCGGCAGCGCCCTGCTGCGCGCCCAAATCCTCATCTTCGCTGCCTGACACGCCGCCCTGCATGGGCTTGCTTTGCACGGTGCCGCGCGTCTTGGCGTCAGTCGACGCACCTTGAGCGAGAACGGGTGTCGCAATCAGAGCCGAGAGGGCGCATGCGATCACGGAGGTCTTCACCAACTTCATCCACTTCTCCTGGATTTTTGTCGCGATGAACGGTCCGGTGATTCTACGCACCGTTCGCCTGAACTGGACCATTTCATCGCGTAAGAGTGCGAACGGCGCGCCCGTGATGCAAACCGTCTGGTGTGGTGATCGTTGAGGGATTTCGCGGCCGTTTCGCGGAATTGCGCTCCTCATATGCGGCAGCGCACGAATGCGCGCCGCATTCGTGTTGGCAGCTCAAAGCTGGAAATGTCCTATATTTGGTATGTGGGAAGCTCAAGCTTCCACATGCATTTGCGTCCGGGCGACGTTAGACTGGGTCTCTTCGCCGAGTGAACCCATGCCCGTCCGCCAACTTCCCGAACAGATCGTTAATCGCATCGCCGCGGGCGAGGTGGTGGAACGGCCTGCGAGCGTGGTCAAGGAACTGGTCGAGAACGCCATCGATGCCCGCGCGAGCCGCATCGACGTCTTCACCGATGGCGGCGGCCGGCGGCGGATCGGCATCACCGACGACGGCAGCGGCATGACGGCGAGGGACCTGTCGCTCGCGGTCGAACGCCACGCCACGTCCAAGCTCGATGACGAGGATCTCCTGCAAATCCGCACGCTCGGGTTCCGCGGCGAGGCGCTGCCCTCGATCGGCTCGGTTGCACGGCTCTCGATCACCACGCGCCACGCCAGCGAACCGCATGCCTGGGCGCTGTCGGTCGAAGGCGGCGAGAAGTCCGAGATCATGCCGGCAGCGCTGGCGCATGGCACGCGCGTCGAGGTCAACGACCTCTTCTATGCGACGCCGGCGCGGCTGAAATTCCTGAAGACCGACCGCACCGAGGCGGAAGCCATTCGCGAAGTGGTCAGGCGGTTGGCGATGGCGCGCCCCGACATTGCCTTCACGCTCGCCGGCGAGGAGCGCGCGCCGGTGACCTGGGCCGCTGCCCTGCCCGGCGCCGCCGGCCGGCTGACGCGGCTCGGCGATATCTTGGGCGCGGAGTTTCGCAGCCATGCGATCGAGGTTCATGCCGAGCGCGACGGCGTCGTCGTCGCGGGTTACGCGGCTGCCCCCGCTCTGACAAAGGCGAATGCGCTCGGGCAATATCTCTTCGTCAACGGACGCCCCGTGCGCGACAAGCTGATCCTGGGGGCGGTGCGCGCGGCCTACTCCGACTATCTGCCGCGCGACCGCCATCCGGTGCTGGCGCTGTTCGTCACGCTCGACCCGCGTGAGGTCGACGCCAACGTGCACCCGGCCAAGACCGAGGTACGGTTCCGCAATGCCGGGCTCGTGCGCGCGCTGATCGTACACGGATTGAAGGAAGGTCTTGCGCGCGAGGGACGACGCACCGCCGCCAATAGCGGCGGCAGCGCGCTGTCGTCATTCCGCCCCGCGTTCGCGCCGCGCCCGGGCAATTGGGACTGGCGGCAGTCGCCATCCGCCCCGACGGCGCCGCTGCCGTCCTTCGAGGGCACCGCTGCGCCGGCTTTCGCGGAGCGCGTGCAGGCCGCCTTCGACGTCGGCGCGCCGACCGCGGATGTGAGAATCGAGACGCAGCCCGTCGGCGATCTGGTCGACCGTCCGCTCGGCGCGGCGCGCACGCAGATCCACGAGACCTACATCGTGTCGCAGACCCGCGACGGCCTCATCATCATCGATCAACATGCCGCCCATGAGCGTATCGTCTATGAACGGCTGAAGGCGTCGCTGGCGAAGAACGGCGTGCAGCGGCAAATCCTCCTGATCCCCGAGATCGTCGAGATGGACGAGGCGACGGTGGAACGGCTGCTAGCGCGAAGCGACGAGCTGGCTTCGTTCGGGCTCGCGATCGAATCCTTCGGTCCGGGTGCCGTTGCAGTGCGCGAGACGCCGTCGCTGCTCGGCAAGGCTGACGCAGGTGGATTGTTGCGCGATCTCGCCGAGCACATGGCCGAGTGGGACGAGGCGCTGCCGCTGGAGCGCCGCCTGATGCACGTCGCCGCCACCATGGCCTGCCACGGCTCGGTGCGCGCAGGCCGTCGGCTCAAGCCGGAGGAGATGAACGCGCTGCTCCGCGAGATGGAGGAGACGCCGAACTCCGGCCAGTGCAATCACGGCCGGCCGACATATGTGGAGCTGAAGCTCGCGGATGTCGAGAAGCTGTTCGGGCGGAGGTGAACCGACGCTGCTGTAGGGTGGGTTACTAACCCACCCTACGGAGCCTTCAAAAACACGAACTCCGTGTCGTCATAGGCGCGCCGCTCCAGTTCCTCGAAGCCTTCGGGCGCGGTGAACTGCGCGGCCTTCGCTTCTTCGACCACCAGCAGCGCCCCCGGCGTGAGCCAGCCCCCGTCGCGCAAGCTCGCGAGCGCCCGCTCGGCAAAACCCTTGCCGTAGGGTGGATCGAGGAACACCAGCGAAAACGGCTCGACGGGATGCGCAGGCCCAAGGTCCGTCGCATCGCGACGATAGACCTTCGTCACACCGCCCAGGCCCAGCGCCTCGACATTGTTGCGGAGTAGCGCACGCGCCTCGGCGCCGTTGTCGACGAACAGCGTGAATTTCGCGCCGCGCGAGGCCGCCTCGATGCCGAGCGCGCCCGTGCCGGCGAAGAGATCGAGCACGCGCGCGTCCTCGATCGGATCGTCATAGGCGTGCACGAGGATGTTGAACACGGACTCGCGCAAACGATCCGCCGTGGGACGGATGTCGCGCGAGGACGGCGCGGCGAGATTGCGCCCCTTCAATCGTCCGCCGACGACGCGCATTTACTCGTCTTTCGGACTGAGATCGCGCTTGCCGTGATAGCCTCGCTTGGGACGGCGCGGCGGGCCGTAGCCGCTCGCTTCCATCTCGTTGCGCTCGCGCGCCTCCTCGCTGCCGGTGCGCTGCACCAGCACGCGGCGGCCCTTGCGGTCGTTGATCACGGCGCGCTTCATCGGCTTCTCGCGCGGAGCATCGTCGTCGCGGGAGGCGGATTTCGAGGGCACGTCGAACTGCGCGCCCGACTTCTCGATCACCTTGTCACCGAGCTGTTCGCGCAGCACGCGTGACTTGATCTCGTCGACCTGGCCTTCAGGAACCTCGCCGAGCTGGAACGGACCGTAGGACACGCGGATCAGCCGGTTCACCTCGAGCCCGAGATGGGCGCAGACGTTGCGCACCTCGCGGTTCTTGCCTTCGCGGATCGCGAACACCAGCCAGACATTGGCGCCCTGGTCGCGCTCGAGCGTGGCGTCGATCGGGCCGTATTTGACGCCCTCGACCTCGATGCCGTTCTTCAATTGATCGAGCTGCGCTTGCGTGATCTCGCCATGGGCGCGGACGCGGTAGCGGCGCAGCCAGCCGGTGTCCGGCAATTCGAGGGTGCGCGCGAGGCCACCATCGTTGGTGAGCAGCAAGAGGCCTTCAGTGTTGAAGTCGAGCCGGCCGACGCTGATCAGCCGCGGCAGGCCTTCCGGCAGGTTGTCGAACACGGTCGGACGCCCCTCGGGGTCGTCATGCGTCGTCATCAGCCCGCGCGGCTTGTGATAGAGGAACAGCCGCGTGCGCTCGCGCGGCGGCAAAGGCTTGCCGTCGACGGCGACGACGTCGTTCTGCGTCACGTCGAGCGCCGGCGAGTTGATGACGCGGCCGTTGACGGTGACGCGGCCCTGCGTGACCATCTCCTCGGCATCGCGCCGCGAGGCCAGGCCAGCGCGCGCCAGCACCTTGGCGATGCGCTCGCCGGCCTTCTTCGGCTTCGGCTCGTCCTCACGACGCGGCCGCCGGTCGAAATCGCGATCGCGATCGCGCTCGCGATAGGCGCCGCGGCCGCCGAAGGCCGGACGCTTGGTGAAGATCTGGCTGTCGTCCTCATTGTCGCGGCGCGGCCGGTCGCGGAAGCGGCCTTCGCTGCGCGGATGCTCCTGCCAGTCCATGCGGCCCTCCGGCCGCTTGTCGCGCGGCCGGCCAAACTTGGGACGGTCTTCGCCAAAGCGTTCCTCGCGTGAGCGCTGGAAACGCGGACGATCCTCACCGCCCTCCTCGCGCCGCCGCGAGAAGCGCGGACGGTCTTCGCCACGGCCACCCTCGCGCCGGTCGTCGCGCTGACGCCACGGCTTTTCCTCACCGCGATCGCGGCCACCAAAATCCTTGCCAAAACTCTTGCCAAAAGACTTGCGCGGACGATCGTCGCGGTCGCGCGGGCGATCGCCAAAGCTGCGCTTGCGATCCCCGCCTTCGAAGTTGCGTTTGCCTTCGAAATCGCGGTCGCGGCCAAAGTCCTTGCGCGGCCGGTCGGAGCCACCGCGCGAAAACTTCCGGTCCTCGAACCGCCGCTCGGACCGCTCGCCGCGCGGCGCGCGCTCGTCACGGTCGAACTGCGGACGATCTCCGCGCGGCTTGAACGGACGGTCGCCACGCGGCTTGAAGCTGCGCTCGCCGCGATCCTCGCGGCCGCGGTCGTCGCGCTTGAAGCGCGGCCGGTCACCATAGTCGCGCCGCGGTGCATCGCCATCCTCGCGGCGGCGGAACGGCCGGCTGTCGCGGTCGCCGCGGGAGGGGCGCTCGTCACGATCGCCCTTGCCGGCAAAGCCGCGCTTGGCGAACTTCTTCTCGGGGCCGCGCGGCTTGCCGGTGCGGCCCTTGGACGGGCCTCGATCACGCCGGCCGCGGGAATCGTTGTCTTTGTCGCTGTCGCGGGGCATGAATAATCTCACTTAGGGGGTGGCCAGAAAGCATTGTGCGCGCTCGTTCCGAGCCGCATGCTCAGGCAAAATCGGTATCCACTCTTGCTGAAGGCGGAGCTAGTAGCAGGTTTCTGGCAATGATACGAGGCATGAAAGCCCCTTCTTTCATGGATTTGGCGCTCAAAACGGCCGAAAATGCCGGAAAATCGGGCGAAGTTCCGATCGGATGCGTCGTGGTGCGCAATTACGAGGTCATCGCGACTGCCGCCAACCGGACGCTGACCGACCACGACCCCACGGCCCATGCCGAGATCATCGCGCTGCGCGAAGCCGCCAGGAAGATCGGCAGCGAGCGGCTGGTCGATTGCGACCTCTACGTGACGCTCGAGCCCTGCACCATGTGTGCGGGCGCGATCTCCTTTGCAAGGGTCAGGCGGCTCTATTACGGCGCGGCCGACCCCAAGGGCGGCGCGGTCGAGTCCGGGGTGCGGTTCTTCGCCTCCCCGACCTGCCACCATACGCCAGAGGTCTATTCGGCCGTCGGCGAGAGCGAGGCGGCGCGGCTGCTGCGGGAGTTCTTTCGCGAGCGGCGGTAGGCGCCACACATACCGCTGTCATGCCCCGGCTCGACCGGGGCATCCAGTACGCTGCGGCCTATCGATTCTAGCACAACCGTCTCGGAGTACTGGATCGCCCGGTCAAGCCGGGCGATGACAGTGTGGCTCAAGCCGAGAAAAACTCGCGCAGCGCCTTTGCGGTGACATCGGGGTTTTCCTCAGTCAGGAAGTGCCCCGAGTCCACCGGCATGCCCTCGACGTTGGTTGCCCATTGCTTCCAGGTGTCGAGCGGCGTGGCGGCGGCCTGCGCGATGCCGGCGTTGCCCCAGAGCGCGAGCATCGGGATCGTGATCTTCTTGCCGGCCTCGAAATCCGCCTTGTCGAGCTCGTAGTCGAAATAGGCACCGGCACGATAGTCCTCGCACATCGCATGCACGCGGGCGGGGTCGCGGAACGGGACGATGTAGTGCGCGAGCGCGCGCTTGTCGATCGCAGCCAGCGTCTTCGACTTGGTCTGGCTGGCCATCTTGAAGCGCAGGAAAAACTCGCCGTTGCTCGCGATCAGCGTCTCCGGCAATGGCGCGGGCTGCGCCAGGAAGGTCCAATGATAGATCTTCAGCGCATACTGCCGGTTCATGCGCTCCCAGTAATCATAGGTCGGCAGGATATCGAGCACGGCAAGACGCGACAGCCGGCCGGGATGATCGAGCGCCAGGCGATAGGACACGCGCGCGCCGCGGTCGTGGCCGGCGAGCGCGAAGTGCACGTGGCCGAGTTGCTCCATCGCCTCGACCATGGCGTTCGCCATCGCGCGCTTGCTGTAGGGCGTATGCTCCGCATCGCTGCCCGGCATGTCCGACCAACCATAGCCCGGCAGGTCGGCGATGATCAGCGTGAAGCGGTCGGCAAGCTGTGGCGCGACGCGGTGCCACATCACATGCGTCTCGGAGAAGCCGTGCAGCAGCAGGAGCGGCGGCCCCTTGCCGCCGACGCGGGCAAAGATGCGGCCCGAAGAGGTGTTGATCCATTCGGAGGCAAAGCCGGGATAGAGCTCGGCGAGATCGGACATGAGTTTCCTTCCCTCAAATGTCTTTTCCGGCACGCTTTAACGAGCGGCCACGGCGCCCCCTAACCAAAATGACGAAAACAACCCCATGCAAAGTAGCACGGCGATTGCCGGCACGCGCGCGTCCGATGCGCGCGTGCCGGAAAAACGACAGTCAGATCTTGGCCTTCTCCGCTTCCACCGCCTGCCAGCCGATGTCACGGCGGCAAAAGCCGTCCGGCCAGCTGATACGGTCGACGGCCTGGTAGGCGCGCGCCTGCGCCTCGGTCACGGTCTTGCCGAGTGCACAGACGTTGAGCACGCGGCCGCCATTGGCGAGGATCGCGCCGTCCTTCGCCACCGTGCCGGCGTGGAAGATCTCGACGGTGTCGATCTCAGCGGCCTCGTCGAGCCCGTCGATGCGGGTGCCCTTCTGGTAGTCGCCGGGGTAACCCTTCGCCGCCATCACGACCGTGAGCGCGGATTCCGGATACCAGCGCAGATCAAAATGCTTCAACTCTCCGTCGCAGGAGGCGAGGAGCGCCGGCACGATGTCCGACATCATGCGCAGCATCAGCACCTGGCACTCGGGATCGCCGAAACGGACATTGAACTCGAACAGCTTTGGGCCCTGCGTCGTCAGCATGATCCCGGCATAGAGCACGCCGCGGAACGGCGTGCCGCGCTGCTTCATGCCGGCGACCGTCGGCAGGATGATCCTTGCCATGATCGCGTCATGGATCGCCGGCGTAACCAGCGGCGTCGGCGAATAGGCGCCCATGCCGCCGGTGTTCGGGCCGACGTCATGGTCGAACACGCGCTTGTGGTCCTGGGCGGAGGCCAGCGGAATGGCCGTCTCGCCGTCGCACAGCGCAAAGAAGCTGATCTCGCGGCCTGGCAGGAATTCCTCAATCACGACCTCGGCGCCGGCCTCGCCAAAGGCGCCGTCGAACATCATGGCGATGGCGTCTTCGGCCTCGCGAATGGTCTTGGCGACCACGACGCCCTTGCCGGCGGCAAGGCCATCGGCCTTGACCACGATCGGCGCGCCCTGGCTATGGATATAGGCGAGCGCATCCTCAGGCTTGGTGAAGCGCTTGTAGGCGCCGGTTGGAATGCCGAATTCGGTGCACAGCGCCTTGGTAAAGCCCTTGGAGCTTTCCAGCTGGGCAGCCGTCTTGCTCGGCCCGAACGCCTTGATGCCGGCAGCTGCAAGATCATCGACGATGCCGGCCGCAAGCGGCGTTTCCGGGCCGACCACGACAAGCTCGACCGCATTCGTCTTGCAGAAGTCGATCACGGCGACGTGGTCGGCGACGTCGAGCGCGATGCATTCAGCTTCGCGGGCGATCCCGGCGTTGCCCGGTGCGCACCAGAATTTGGTCACCAGAGGAGACGCCGCGATCTTCCATGCGAGGGCATGTTCGCGGCCGCCGGAACCGAGCAGGAGAATGTGCATGCGAGTCTCGAAACGGGGGTGTGCTGGACGCGTCGGTCGCACGAATCCGCGCTGGCCTCAAGGGGGCCGGCAGTCATTCCGGGCTCGCGCCCAAGTGGGCGCGCCCCGGAATGACGGCGGGATGGGCTAACCCTGCTTCCCCGCAATGATCTCCTGCAACGTCGCCACATGCCGCGCGAATGCGCCGCGGCCCGAGGCGGTCGCGGTGACGGTGGTCTGCGGCTTCTTGCCGACGAAGGCTTTCTCCACCGAGACGTAGCCAGCTTTGGCCAGCGTTTCGATATGCGCGCCTAAATTACCGTCGGTAGCGCCGGTCAGCTTCTTGAGCCGCGAGAATTCCAGGCCCGTCGCCGCCGGCAGCGCGTTCAGCGCCGCCATGATCTTCAGGCGCAGCGGCTGGTGGATGATCTCGTCGAGCTCGGCCATGGCGCTAGCTCCGCCGCATCCAGAGGCCGCCGAGGATCAGCCCGCCGCCATTGACGAAGGCCATCCACAGCGGAAAGGCCTCGCCGATGTAGAAATAGCCGATCAGCGTCAGCGCGGTGATGCCGAGTCCGATCGCTACGAAGGCGTTGCCGAACCAGAGGCCCGCCAGCGCGTAGAACAGCATGAAATAGATGGTCCAGAACGCGCCCTGTTGGCGCGGCGTGAAGTGCCCGAGCACCAGCCCGCAAAAATAGCCGAAGGCAACGAGCAGTAGGAAAGCAATAAACGCCCTGATATCGAAGGTGCGGACGCCTGTCCTGGCTCTATTGGACGCGCTGACGGCAAACGATCCAGCGATGCCGAAAACATAGACCGCGAACCAGATGTAATAGCCCTGGCGCGGCCAGAGATAGGTTGCGACGTTCGCCGCGAATACAAGACCACCCCAGAGGATCATCATCAGGCTGGCGAGATCGTAGATGCGCGATTGCCGCACGCGCTGGACGATGTCGTCGATCTCGGCCAGCGCTTCGGAGGCCTGCTTGCTGTCGATCATGACTGCCCTGCTCCCCGCGTTGCAACGTCTTCGGCGATCGCCGAGACGGCCTTCGGATTGGTGACGATGCCCATGTGGTTGATGCCTTCGATCACCTTGACGTCGACCGACGGCTTCACCGCCTGGACGGCCTCCGCATATTTGTCGGAAATCATTATCTCGTCGTCGGCGGCGCCGAAGATCGTTATCGGGCGCGTGACATTGGGCAGATCGACGCGATAGCCGCGGGTGGCGAAGTTGCGCATCAAGCGGTCGGAATAGGTGGAGACGAGGATCTTCTCGTAATTCGGTGGCACGGCGAAGGCGAGGACTGGAAGCTGCGAGCAGCAATCGATGCCGAGCTTGCGCAATGCCGCGAGGCCGAAGAAGCGCGGCCGGTCGGCATTGGCCCAGCCGCCGGAATTCGGCTTGTTGGTGGGTGCGTCATAGCCAAGATAGGGCGCGAGCAGCACGGTGCGCACGAACATGTCCTGCATGATCGGCGTCGCGGCAACACGCAGCGAGAAGCCGCCGCCGGCTGAATGACCGATCAAAGTGAGCGGCAGGTCCGGCGCGGTCTTGCGGACGAGCGCGACGAAATCGACGAGATCGTCCTCGAGCTGGCCGACATAGCCGATATCGCCGCGCGTGCCGGAGGCGCCGTGACCGCGCATGTCGAGCGCCCAGGTCTCGACCCCGCGCGCGGCGAACGCCGCCGTCAGCGCGTGATTGACGGTGCCGCTTGAGCCGGAGGAGCCGTGGATGAAAACCACGCCGCCACCGCTCGCCTGCCCTTTCGGGGCGTAATGCCGGTAGCCGAGCCAGGTGCCGTCGCGGGCCTGGAAGCGCTCGAGCGACGGAAGCGTGGACCAGTCGATGCCCTTGGCGGAATCCGAGACGGAGCGCATCTCGGCAGGCCGCTCCAGCGGAGTCGCGATCAGCGCGGTCAGCAGCAGCGCAACGGCGCCAACCGCACACAGGCCCCATTTCAGCAGGCTCAAAGCACCTCGCAGCAACCGGATCGCCATGGCTCAAGCTCCGTTAGACTCATCATCAATAGAGAGCTCTATAGTACAGAGTACTCTTTTGAGTCAATTACCCGATTGGCGCTTGGATGCGAAAATCCCTAGTTTGAGTTTCGATCCCCAATTGCCGAATCGTTTGCCGATGCCATCAGCGGAACCCCTGCTCAACACACCCGAATTCACCGTTTCCGAGCTCTCATTGTCCCTGAAGCGGACGGTCGAGGATACCTATGGCCATGTCCGGGTGCGCGGGGAGATCTCCGGCTTTCGCGGCGCCCATTCCTCCGGGCATTGCTATTTCGCGCTCAAGGACGAGAGCGCCAAGATCGAGGCGGTGATCTGGAAGGGCGTGCACGGGCGGATGCGCTTCAAGCCGCAGGAGGGCCTCGAGGTCATCGCGACCGGCAAGCTCACCACCTATCCCGGCTCCTCGAAATACCAGATCGTGATCGAGGCGCTGGAGCCGGCCGGCATCGGCGCGCTGATGGCGCTGATGGAGGAGCGCAAGAAGAAGCTTGCCGCCGAAGGCCTGTTCGACGAGGCGCGCAAGCAAATCCTGCCCTGGCTGCCGGAGGTGATCGGCGTCGTGACATCGCCAACCGGCGCCGTCATCCGCGACATCCTGCATCGGCTCGAGGACCGCTTTCCCCGCCGCGTGCTGGTGTGGCCGGTCAAGGTGCAGGGCGAAGGCTCGGCCGAGCAGATCGCGGCCGCGATCCGCGGCTTCAATGCGCTGCCGGAGGGCGGCAAGATTCCGCGGCCCGACGTCTTGATCGTGGCGCGCGGCGGCGGTTCGCTGGAGGATCTCTGGTCGTTCAACGAGGAGATCGTGGTGCGGGCAGCGGCCGAGAGCATGATCCCGCTGATCTCGGCAGTCGGCCACGAGACCGACATCACGCTGATCGATTTCGCTGCCGACAAGCGCGCGCCGACGCCGACGGCGGCCGCCGAGATGGCGGTGCCGGTGCGCAGCGATCTGTTCGTCGAGGTCGCCGATCTCGCGCGGCGTACCCGCGCCTGCTGGCAGCGCGGCCAGGAGAGCCGCCGCAACGAGCTGCGCGCCGCTGCGCGCGCATTGCCTGCGGCAAGCGATCTCCTGGCGATCCCGCGGCAGCGGCTGGATTCGGCGGGCGCCGCCCTGCCCCGCGGGCTCAAGGCCAACACGCATGCGCATTTCCGCCGTTTCGCCGCGACCAGCGCGCGGCTGACGCTGCGGGTGCTGCACGGCCAGATCGCGCAGGCCGATCATCGCCTCACGGTGTGCGGCGAGCGACTTGGGCTGTCCGCGCGATCCTTGTTGCGACGGCGGCGCGACCGCTTTGCCGGGCTCGAGGTTCGCTTACGCGCCTCAAAGCTCTCCAATGCGCAGGCGCAGCGCAATACGATCGCCCGCCAGCGCGAGCGCACCCATCGCCTTTCCGAGCGCGCGAGCCGCGCGCTGACGACGCTGCTGCAGCGGCTCGATGCCCGCGTCGAGAACAGCGGAAAACTGCTCTCCGCGCTGTCCTATCGCGGCGTGCTCGCACGCGGCTTTGCGCTGGTGCGCGATGAGGCCGGACATCCCGTACATGCCGCGGATGCGATCGGGCCGGGTGCGCGGGTCGAGATCGAGTTTGCGGATGGACGGGTCGGCGCGACGGCGGATGTGGATCGGCCGGCGCCTGAGGCACGCGCGCAGCCCAAGGCGGCATCACGCGAGGCGAAGCCGGCGCCGAAGCGGATGGCAAAGCCGGTGGATCAGGGCAGTTTGTTTTAGGAACGGCGGCGGCGCTCAGTGTTGTTGTGAGCGGTGCTTCCCCGCCCACAGCTGTCATTCCCCGCGAAAGCGGGGGGCGGCCTCTCCGTATTCGTCACCGTCTCTGGAATACTGGATCGCCCGGTCGAGTGTTTAGACCGGACAGATCACTGACGGGTGTTCGGAGACATAGCTGACACATCAACATTGGCTGGATTGGTCGATTCGGGGTCCGTCCATGCCGTGGAACGAGGTGTTAGTAGTGGATCAGCGACGCGAGTTCGTGCGACTTGCCTTGCAGGAGGGGGCGAACCGCCGGGAGTTGTGCCGGCGGTTCGGTATCAGTCCTGATGTCGGGTACAAGTGGCTGAGACGATGGCAGGCCGGCGATCGGGAACTGGCGGATCAGTCCCGTCGTCCGAAGGCGATG
>NZ_AXAS01000116.1 GCF_000472925.1 Bradyrhizobium sp. Ec3.3 | reverse complement strand
CGAACGGCAGCTTCACCGGCAGCGACACGCGCTCGGATGCCATGTCGACATAGCGGGCCAGCGTGTGGCCGACGACCTCGGGCTGCTCGTGGATTTCCTTCGCCATGAAGTGGCGGTAGTTGGCCTTGTCGACCAGCGAGCTTGAGGCCGCATGCTTGATCTTGTCGCGCTGGACGGCGCGGCCGTCCTTGTCGAAGATGGCAACGCTGTTGCGGGTCAGCACGACCCAGTCGCCGTCCTCGAGATAGCTGATCGTGTCNGTGAACGGACCNAGCGCGATCGCGTCCGAGCCGAGGAACATCTCGCCGTCGCCGTAGCCGATCGCGAGCGGCGGACCGTTGCGGGCGCCGATCATCAGGTCGCCCTCGCCCGCGAAGATGAAGCCGAGCGCGAACGCGCCGCGCAGCCGGCTCAAGGCGAGCTTNACCGCNTCGACCGGCTTGTTACCNCGCGTGAGCAGATCGTCGACCAGATGCAGAACGATCTCGGTNTCGGTCTCGGTGCGGAACANCGTCCCCTTCGCTTCGAGCTCCTCGCGCNACTCGCGGAAATTCTCGATGATGCCGTTATGGACCACCGCGAGGCGCTCNGTGGCGTGCGGATGGGCATTGTGCTCGGTCGGCTTGCCGTGGGTNGCCCANCGGGTGTGNCCGATGCCGNTNGTCCCCTTCAGCGGCTTGTCACGCAGCCGCGCCTCGAGGTTCTTCAGCTTGCCTTCGGCGCGGCGGCGCTCCAGGTGATCGCCTTCGAGCGTGGCAACACCCGCGGAGTCGTAGCCGCGATATTCGAGCCGCTTGAGCGAATCCACCAATTGCTCTGCAACCGGTTCGCGCCCGAGAATGCCGACAATCCCGCACATGCGGATCAATATCCCCCAAATCGTCGAAAAATGGCCAAAACGACGCGATCGGTTTTTATCGAAACTCGGAAGGAACCAGAAACTCAATAATTATTGCGGATTGCGACAGCACCAAATGGCGGTAGCCCTAATGTGCGGCGAATTGGCTGGCCTTTAACCCTGCACATTAACTTGCTGTCAACAAGTTTGGCCAACGATTCCCGCGCAGGAGATACGGTCATGAGAGGCTCATCCGACCGCAAGGGTCTGTCGTCCAATTACTTGCGCGCGAGCGAGACCGCCGGCACGCATCTGGCGCACTGGCCGCCGCCGCAACGCGGCAAGGAAAGCAAGCCCGTCTTCGTCAAGCACCAGGCTGGCGAACCCGTGAAGCGCGCCAAGCCGCGCGGCTGGCGCCTGACCCGCGCAATCTTCTCGGAATTCGCCGAGGACGAATAGCGAAGCTCAGCTTTCAGGTTTCTTCGCGCCGGTCTTCATCTCGCGATAGCGCGCGGCGCCGCCTTCGCGAATGGTCTGCTGATTGCGTTCCAGCGCCATCGCATCGTCAGGCACGTCCTTGGTAATGACAGAGCCCGAGCCGATATAGGCGCCGTTGCCGATTTTGACGGGGGCGACCAGCGAGGAGTTGGTGCCGACGAAGGCGCCCTTCCCGATCAGCGTCTTGTGCTTCTTGAAGCCGTCGTAGTTGCAGGTGATGGTGCCGGCGCCGATGTTGGAATTGGCGCCGACGGTCGCGTCCCCGATGTAGGAGAGATGGTTGACCTTGACGCCGGCTTCCAGCGTTGCGGCCTTCGTCTCCACGAAATTGCCGATGCGGGCGCCGTCGCCGAGCGAGGTGCCGGGCCGCAGGCGCGCATAGGGACCGATGGAGACGTTCTTGCCGAGCGACGTCTCGACGATGTGCGAGAAGGAGTGGATCACCGCGCCATCGGCGATCGACACGCCGGGACCGATCACCACGAAGGGCTCGATCGTCACGTCCTTGCCGAACGTCGTGTCGGCGGCGAGATAGACGGTTTCCGGCGCAATCAGCGTGACGCCGGCGTCCATCGCCGCTCGTCGCAGTCGCGCCTGCATTACGCTCTCCGCTTCCGCAAGCTGCGCCTTGGTGTTGATGCCGCGCACCTCGTCCTCGCCGGTCTCGATCACCACGGCCTCCCATCCCTTGTCGCTGATAATGCCGACCGCATCCGTCAGATAATATTCGCCCTTGGAGTTGGCACTGCCGATCTTGTCGAGGATCGCCAGCGCGCGGCGCCCGTCGAGCGCCATCACGCCGGCATTGCACAGAGTGATCTTGCGCTCTTCAGCGCTCGCATCCGCCTGCTCGCGGATCGCAACCAGGCGGTCGCCTTCGACGATGAACCGGCCGTAGCCCGTCGGATCGGCGGCACGAAAGCCGAGCGCGGCAAGCGCCGCGCCGCTCGCGAGCGGCGCGCGCAGCCGCTCGAACGTTTCGGCCGAGATCAGCGGCGTGTCGCCGAATGCGATCAACAGATCGTCTGCACCGCGCGCGATCGCCTCGCGCGCCGCCAGCACCGCATGCGCGGTGCCGAGCCGCTCGGCCTGCACGAAGGTGAGCGCGTCCGGCCGGATGCGCCGCGCTTCGTCCGCAACGGCGGCATGGTCGGGCCCGATCACCACCGCAAGCGACGTGTCGGTTCCCTTCGGCGCTGCCGCGAGCACATGGGCGAGCAGCGACTGCCCCGCCACCGGATGCAGCACTTTTGGCAGGCTCGATCGCATGCGCGTGCCTTCGCCGGCGGCGAGTACGATCGTGAGGCTGGAGCGGGCGGTCATCGAGATCCCCAGTGATTCCAGTGTCGGCCGAATCGCTTCCGATCGGCGCGAACTGCATTACGCGTCGTCATAGAGGCGTTTTGCTACCCCCGCAAATGCCCGGAATTCAAGTGCATCCCGCTTTTCCTGTTAATGTTCCCTGATTGATTCGGGGAAGCTCGACAGGGCTGGGCACTTAACAATCATGGCAAAGGATTCCGACCCACTGGCCGGCGTCTTCGAGACCAGGGAATCCGGTGGTCTTCTCGCCGGACTCCTGGCTGAGGAGAACGAGTTCGATCGCCGCATGATGTGGCGCCTCGGCTCGTGGGGCGTCGGGGCCGTCGGCGCCGTGGTGATCGCAGTGATGGCCAATCAGGCGCAGCTCGGCTGGCGGCGCGACCAGGTCGCAGCCGCCGATTTCACGCGCCAGGCCGATCGGCTCCAGATGCTGACAAGGGAGAGCCAGAGCGAAGCCCGCAGGCTGGCGTCCGCGATCGAGACGCTCAACACCGATCGCGACCGGCTCTATTCGCGCGTCACGGTTTTGGAGCAAGGGTTCGATTCCGTCACCGGCGCAATCGCAAAGCAGAATGCAGCGCCTCAGACGCCAGCAGCGAAGGCGCAGGAGACTCAAGCGGCCACCGCGCAGCCGACCCCCTCGCCGTCACCCGCCGCGCCAAACGTCGCGCCGGTCGCCTCGACGCCTGCATCAAGCGAAAAGCCGCGGGCGGACGCCGCCAAAGAGCCGGCCAAGGAACAGAGCAAGGATCAGGTCAAGGAACAGGCGAAGCAGCAGGCTGCTCCGACGCCGCAGACCGCGGCTTCGGCCTCGCTCGTTCCGCAATCCGCAACACCGCCTGCCGGGCTGCCGACCATGCCGCTGGTTGCGTCCAAATCGCTGATGGCGCCGCCCGATCCCGCCGCATCCAAGCTGGTCCAGCCGGAAACGGCAGACAAATCGGAGAAGGCTGACAAGCCCGACAAGGCCGACAGAACGGACAAGGCCGACAAGCCAAAGGCCGACGCAGCATCGCCGACCGAGGTCGCGACGGCGGCACCGAACACCGAGCCCGAGGCCGCCGAGAGCGAGCCGCCGGCGCCCGCGATAGCGGTGCAGCAGACCCGGTTTGCCGTGGATCTCGGCAGCGCCAACTCGATCGGTGGCCTGCGCGCGCTGTGGCAGGGCCTGATCAAGTCCAACCCGGAGATCGCCAACCTCCGGCCGATCATCATGATCAAGGAGAGCAAGACCGGCGCCGGCATGCAGCTCCGCCTCGGCGCCGGTCCTCTGGTGAATGCGGCCGCCGCTGCCAGGATCTGCGCCGGGCTCACCGAGAACGAACGGGCCTGCGAGACCACCGTGTTCGATGGACAGCGGCTGTCGATGCGCGGTCAGGACGCAGCGCCCCAGCAGGCCTCTCCCCAGGGCGAGACGCCGCCGGCAACCGCCAAGCCGGAGAAGCCGGAGAAGCCGCAGCACCGGCGGAGCTACTCTTCCAAGCGCACCAAGCGCGAGGAACCGCCGCCACCCCCGCCGCCGGCGCCCGCGCCGCCCAAGCAGGAGACGACGGCCGCCTCGACCATCTCCTCGTTCTTCAGTCGAAACAAAAACTGAAGTAAGCTCAGCCCGTTACTGTGAGACTCTGAGGCAAATTCACAAGGCCTTCGCCTTGCCTGTTGCCCGCATCCGCCTTCCCGACCATATTGGCCCCATGAAGAAGAAACCGTTCCGCCTCACGCCCTACCAGGTGCAGTTCCTGCTCGTGGTCGGCTTCGTCACCGTCGGCTACGCCCTCTACCTGCGCTATCTCGCCGTCGAGTTCTCGCAAGTCTCGCTCGCCTGCGACACCGGCCTGCAGACCGTGATCTGCAAGGCGCGCGCGACCGCGACCGTGCTGTTCAAGAATTCGGTGTTCGGCATCGTCGCGCTCGTGATCGCGACGCTGAACCTGATGCGGCCATCGATCGTGCTGCTGACGCTGGGCGTGATCGCCGCGGGCCTCGGCATCGTGCTCTACAACGTCGTGTTGTCGGGGATCGCGATCGGGCTGCTTATTCTGGGCTTTGCGCGGCCCGCGCCCGCCACAGCGTGAGCGCGAACAGCAGGTACATTGCGCAGGTCCACAATGACTGCCAGTTGTCGCGACCCTCGTTGATCAGCACGTAGGCCGCCGACAGCGCCAAGAGGCCGGCAAAGACCGACTCCGCGATCGGACGGATGCCGGTCTGCGGGCGGTTCAGCATCAGAAGCGCAAACGGCACCACCGCCATGGTCAGTGAGGCGAACGGAAAATCGCGGTAGCGCGGATCGAACACGAAACCGAGCGCGGTCTCGGCTGCAATCACGGCGGTCACCGCAAGCGTTAGCCCAAGCGCCGCAGTGAGTTTTGACCATTTGCGCTCCTCGCGGGGACCGAGGATATCGAGGAAGGTCGGCAGTCCCCGTCCCGACACCAGCGCCTGCGCGCAGAAGATCGGCGACAGCACGCCGGCAGCAAGCAACGTACCCCATTGCAGCCAGCCGCCCCAGCCGTAGCTCTCGTAGTACATCTTGTCGAAAGCGATGCCGAACAGCATGCCGGCTGATGTCGCCGAGATGCCGACGCCGAGCCATGCCGAGAAGCGCGGCGTCCAGGGCCGGCGGCGCAGCGTCAGGCCTGCGACTGCGAACACCAGCACGCTGACGGCCATGCCGCCGCCCATGTACCATTTCCAATACGGGAAATTGCTGATCGGCTCGCCCGGCGGGTATTTGAGCTGGCGGCGGACGGAATCGATGAAGCCCCAATAGCCACCGACGGTGCCTTCGAGCTGGCGCTTCCAGGGCTGGTCATAGGCCTCGATCAGGTTGACGCGAAAGCCCTGCGCCTTGGCGAGGGTCAGGATTTCCGACACCACGCGCGCCTGGTTGGTGCGCGAGGGCAGCGCGCCTTCGCGCATCCGCCCTTCGCTCGGCCAGCCGGTCTCGCCGATCAGGATCTCCTTGCCGGGAAATGCGACTGCCATGCGCTGACGGATCTGCTCGACATGGCCGGCAGCGAACTTGGCACGGACCGGAAAATCCTCCCAATAGGGCAGGATGTGGATCGTCACGAAGTCGACGGCGTCGTAGACCTCGCGATTCTTCAGCCAATACTCCCAGACGTCGGCATAGGTCACGGGAACGGCAACCTGCGCCTTCACCGAGCGGATGATGGCCACGAGATCGGCCGTGGTCATCTCGCCGCGCAGCAGCACCTCGTTGCCGACCACGAGCGAGGTGATGGTGTCGGGGAATTCCTTGCTCAGGCGGACCGCGGTCGCGACCTGGGAGAAGTTCTTGGAGCGGTTGCTGCCGAGCCAGATGCCCTGGATCACCTTCAGCCCGCCGACCTTGGTGGCGATCGCCGGCACCTGATCGAGCCCGTTCTCGATCGAATAGGTGCGAACGCAGTCGGTGATCTCCTTGAGCTGCCGCAGGTCCTGCTCGAGCTGGTCGGCCCCGATGTGGGTCGAGGGGTCGAGCGGCGTCTGGTCGCCGCGGAACGGCGCGTAGGAGACGCATTGCAGCTTGGAGCTCGGATCGATGGGCGCGCGCGCCAGCGTGATCGGCGTGGCCAGCCACCACCACACGGCAGCAATCGCACCCAACGATAAGAGCAAGAGCGCCAGTGGCGTACGAAGAGTAATCGGTTCCGTCCTCCGCGAAGGGTCCGTCGATTACCTGCTTGCAGGCCGTCTGCCAAGGGGGCAATACCGACAAGCGGCAATTGCACCTGCCATCCCGCCCCTTTTGCCTGCGGCTCTTCGACCGCCGCACAGCATGGTGACTTTGCTGGACAAAATTCGAAATACCAGTCATGGGATTCAACGGGACTTTTCCGCCGCATTGGAGACCCATTTGGACGGCATCACACCGCGCGTCCGTGGAGTTCTCGCGCGGGCGTCAGAGAGATCGGGGAATTTATGCGGCGACGGGTGCTTGAGTTAACGAATGCGGTCCTGCGGCATGTTGCCGTCCCCTCCCTTGTCGTTCTGCTCGGCCTTTCAAGCGCGCTCGCCCAGAGCGGCGCTCCCCAGGACCAAGGCAAGGCGGCCGCAACAACGCCAGCCGATGCCGCCAAGGACGCCAACCAGAACCAGCGCCGCACCGACGAGTTCGCCGAGGCGGCGCAGGCCATCAACGGCCCGGCCGGAAACCCCGAATGCGTCTGGCTCGGCCGCCGCGTGGTGCGGCTGATGTGGCGGGATGACCTCGATACCGCCTTCCGCCATCTCGATCTCTACGACCGCTTCGGCTGCCCGGGCGGCCACATCCAGGCGGCATTCCGCTGCCTGACCCGCTTTGGCGGCCAGATCGATCCGAAGGTCGCCGAGACCCTGGACAGCCGCGTGCACGCCTGCTGGATCAATCCGGCGGCGCAGCCTCAGCAGGCCGCTGCCGCGGCGTCCCAGCCGCCGGCGCCGACGACCGGCACTTCGCCGCAGCCGGCCGCAAGCCCTGCGCCAGCCGCGAGCCCCTCACCCGCCGCTCCCCCAAAATAGCCGCGATCACTTCACCCGCCGTTCAGGAACGATCGGCGATACCGGCGATTGGCACTGCTCGTGCTTTTCAGATCGTCGGTGCCCTCAAAAGGCCATGCCGCTAAACGACACGGCGTCATGACAGTTGTGAAAAGGCGTGGCAGAGGTATGTTCCGTTTGCCGCGGACTCGGTCGGATCTCGGGGTCGGATCCGCTTCCCTGCCATCTCAGCCCCGTTTGGTTTAGCCGCGATGCGCGTTGTCGCCGCCGTTCTGTTGCTCGTGTCCGTGCTCCACGCGGGCGTCTGGGGAGTCTTGCGCGACAGGGAGCCCGCGCCCGATTTCAAGGGCCTGCTGCCCAGCCTATCGTACACGCCGTTCGAACCGGGACACGTCGTCGATCCCACCGTCGACTCGGAGAAGATCCGAGCCGATATGAAAAAGCTCTCCACCCTCACGCGCGCCATCAGGTCCTACTCCGCGACGGAGGGTAACGAACTGGTGCCGCCGATCGCCGCCGAGTTCGGCCTCAAGGTCACGGTCGGCGCGTGGATCGACAAGGACGAGGATCGCAACGAGCGCGAGATCAAGGCCGCCATCGACCTCGCCCGCAAGAACAGCAACGTGATCGGCATCGTGGTCGGCAACGAGGTGGTCTTCCGCGGCGAGCAGAAGGTCGAGGACCTCATCGACAAGATCAAGAAGGTCAAGAGCGCGGTTCGTGTTCCCGTCACGACGGGCGAGATCTGGAACATCTGGCGCGACAATCCGGACCTCGCCTCCAGCGTCGATTTCATCGCCGCCCACGTGCTGCCCTATTGGGAAAACTTCCGCTCGGACCAGGCGGTCGACCAGGCCGTCGATCGCTACAACCTGTTGCGCAACCTGTTCCCCGGCAAGCGCATCGTGATCGCCGAGTTCGGCTGGCCGAGCGCGGGCTACAATTTGCGCCATGCCGACCCGGGTGCGTTCCAGCAGGCGCTGACGCTGCGTAACTTCGTCAGCCGCGCCGAAGCCATGGGCATGGATTACAACATCGTCGAGGCGATCGATCAGCCCTGGAAATTCTTCGAAGGCGGCGTCGGTCCCTACTGGGGCATCCTCAACGCCAGCCGCGAGCCGAAATTCGCCTGGACCGGCCCGGTTGAGAATCCCGACTACTGGAAGCTGATGACGATCGCGCTCCTGGTTGGCATTCTCCTGTCGCTGCCGATCATGCGCCTGTCGCAGCCGACCGCGCCGCAGGCATTCCTGCTCTCGGTCACCGCCAACGGCGTCGGCGCCTGGGCCGCCATCGTGTTCGCCTATTGGAACGGACACTACTTCCTGTTCGGCTCGGCCTTCGCGCTGACGCTCGGCATGATCCTGCTTGTTCCCCTTGTCCTCATCGCGATGGCGCGCATCGAGGAGATCGCAGCGGTCGCCTTCGGCCGGCCGCCGCAGCGGCTGCTTGCCAAGGACAAGCCGATCGCCGACGTGCCCGAGAACTACTGCCCGAAGGTGTCGATCCACATCCCCGCTTATTTCGAGCCGGTCGACATGCTCAAGCAGACGCTCGATGCGCTGTCGCGGCTGAACTATCCGAACTACGAATGCGTGGTCATCATCAACAACACGCCCGACCCCGCCTTCTGGCAGCCGATCCAGGATCACTGCCGTGCGCTCGGCGAGCGCTTCAAGTTCATCAACGCCGAGAAAGTGCAAGGCTTCAAGGCCGGCGCACTCCGTATCGCCATGGACCGCACCGCGGCGGACGCCGAGATCATCGGCATCCTCGATGCCGACTATGTCGTCGATCCCGACTGGCTGAAGGATCTGGTGCCGGCGTTCTCCGATCCGCGCGTCGGCCTCGTGCAGGCGCCGCAGGATCACCGCGACGAAGACCTGTCGATCATGCACTACATCATGAACGGCGAGTATGCCGGCTTCTTCGACATCGGCATGGTCCAGCGCAACGAGTTCAACGCCGTCATCGTGCACGGCACGATGTGCCTGATCCGCCGCGCCGCGATGGACATGGCCGGCGGCTGGTCGAGCGACACGATCTGCGAGGACAGTGACCTCGGCCTTGCGATCCAGGAGCTCGGCTGGACCACGCACTACACCCGCCACCGTTACGGCCAGGGCCTGTTGCCCGACACCTATGAGGCCTTCAAGAAGCAGCGTCACCGCTGGGCCTATGGCGGCTTGCAGATCGTGAAGAAGCACTGGCGGCGCTTCCTGCCCGGCGCGAGCCGGCTGACGCAGGACCAGAAGCGCGAATATGGGCTGGGCTGGTTGAACTGGCTGGGTGCGGAAAGCCTCGGCGTCGTCGTCGCCCTCCTCAACCTCGTCTGGGTGCCGATCGTCGCCTTCGCCGACATCGCGATCCCCGACAGGATCCTGACGCTGCCGATCATCGCCGCCTTCGTGGTCTCGCTCGCGCACTTCCTGTCGATGTACCGCCTGCGCGTCGCGATCAAGCCCGGCCAGATGCTGGGCGCCATGATCGCGGCGATGAGCGTGCAGTGGACGGTGTCGCGCGCGGTCGCGCAAGGGTTGATCACCGAGCACATCGCCTTCGCCCGCACCTCCAAGGGAGGCCTGTCGCGGATGTCGATCGAGTTCCAGGCGTTCTGGGAAGCCGTGATCGGTGCACTGCTGCTGATCGGCGCCGGCGTCCTGATCGCCTCCAACAGCTACCGGCAGATCACAGAGATCTATATCTTCGCCGGCGTCCTGGTGCTGCAAAGCCTGCCGTTCCTGGCGGCGGTCGCGATCGCCATCCTGGAGCTCAGCCGCATCAACTCGTTCCAGTTCTGGCGCGACGGCGCCGTGCGCGCCGCCGAACTGATCGGGCTGCGCCCGGTTGCGCTGCCGAGCCCCGCCGGTTCCTCGCAGCCGGTCGCAAGCGAGGTCCGCCGCGAGGCGAACTGACGCGAGCCCGACGGCGGCCGGAGCACTAGGGTCGACGGCCCCGGGATTGGACGTCACCTGCTCTTCGAAGTGGATGACGTTCGTCGGCAGGTTGAAACTTTCGGGCTAAACCACGGAATGGGCGCGGAAATCCCCGCCCTTGCCGCGATCTACGGCAACCTCGCCCGCTATTGACCTCAGCGGCCGCTCCCCCTACACAGCGCGGGCCGAAAGCATGATCCGGAAACAGCCTGCCGGTTTTCCCCGCGACGCGTTACGTTGTGGCAAGACATGCTTCTCGAATGTCCGAAGGCGATGGCGATCGATCAGCGAAGCCATCAAGCGGCCATGGGAGCGCGTAGCTCAGCCGGTAGAGCACGTGACTTTTAATCACGGGGTCCTGGGTTCGAGCCCCAGCGCGCTCACCAACAAAATCAAAGACTTAATACCGATATCGCCCGGATTTGCTTTCCAGAAAATCTACGTTGGGAAGCGACTGGGAAGCGTGCGAGCTCGGGCCGACGAGATGCGAGCACTTGAGCAGAATCGCGCGTGAGCGGGCGGATAACCACGAGATATCGGAAGCACGGGAAGCGCTGCTCGATCTTACGGGCAACTACCGATCCGCGATCGCCGATCTCGAACAACCGTCCATCAACCACGGGACCCGGCGCTAGCGGCCCCATAGGGCCACGAGGGCACATGCGAAGCCTACAGTTAGGATGCCTGCAGCCGTTGCCGTGACTAGGTCAATTGACCAGGGGTGTCTTTTCCCACCGATCAGGTCGAAGTGTCTGGAGTGGTGGTCGTCCCTGAATGTCTGAAGGCGCATGACACGCACTCCCTTGTGCGCGCGTTTGACGATTACTCAATTGGCGACAGCCCAGACAGTTCCTTGAGATGCGCTTTTCCACACCTACGACTCGCTGTAGCTCGCCGCCCTGCCCGCGCCCAACAGATCGATATTTTGCCAGCTCACCCGCGCGCCGCTTTGATCGCCGCATGCGTAGAGAGAACCGCACACCGCCCGGTCAAGATCACCTTTGGCGACATGCGCGAGATGGGTGCGCGCGGCGTCCTGGTCTATTGCGCCGACTACCATTGCAGCCATTCCATCGCGCTCTTGGCCGATCGCTAAAGCGGGATGGGGTTAGGTTGAATCGATTTGGGATTGAACGAAGCCGCTGTCGCGGCATGTAGGGAGCCATAGCAAGGATTGCCTCCTGTCTGAGAGGATTGCGGGTTTTCAAAGCCCAACCCTTCAGACAGGAGGTTTTCCGATGGCTGAGATCAGCCCACTTCGCCGCCGCATGATCGAGGACATGACGGTCCGCAATCTGTCACCGGCGACGCAGCAATCCTACCTCAACGCCGTAGCGAAGTTGAGCCGGTATTTCGGTCGCTCTCCCGACC